>CAVWZO010000001.1:0-227827 GCA_963759525.1 uncultured Actinomycetota bacterium
GACGACGCCAGCGCCGCAGCGGCGTCCTCCGGGTAGTGAAATTCGTTCTTGGCGTTGCTGACCCAGTTGAGGATCGCGCGCGGCGGGTAGCGCTTCACGTCGAGGTCCAGATCACGGCACACCAGCGTCATCAGCCGCTTGGAGTCAGCAGCGTCGTAGATGGTGAAGCTCGACTTGAAGCTGAAACCCGGGTCCTTGTTGAGCCCGTCCTTGTTCAGCTGGGTGATCTCCTTGCGCAGGATCCGCACACAGGCTGAGTGGAACGTGCTGACCCACATGATCTTGGCGCGGCCGCCGACCAGCTCCTCGACCCGCTCTCGCATCTCGGCGGCTGCCTTGTTGGTGAAGGTGATCGCCAGGACCGAGCCGGGGTGCGCACCGCGCTCGGAGATCAGCCACGCGATCCGGCGGGTCAGCACCCGGGTCTTGCCCGAGCCGGCGCCGGCCACCACGAGCAGCGGCGCACCCTCGTCGACGACTGCCTCGCGCTGCGGCTCGTTGAGGCCGGCGAGGAGCTGCTCACGGGAGGGTCGCCGGCGCAGTCCACTTGTGGACCCGGACCCGTCCTCACGCCCACCAACGGATGTGGTCTCGGCGGAGGGCTCAGCCGACGGGAGGCCGGGGAGGGGGAACTGCGAGGTCATGTTGGACCAACACTACGTGCGGGGGATGACAGCGGCGCACGCCCCGGGCCGAGCCCGGGACGTGCGCCTACTTGTGCTGCCGGCCTTGTGTCGCCGATCTATCTCAGCGGACGACTCCCCAGGCGTTCGCGATGCCCTCCCCGTAGAACCCGTTGCGCGCGGCGTTGCCCACACAGGTCGCGTTGAACTCGGCTGACCGGCCCTCGTCGAGGTAGTCCACCGTCGCCGGGTTCGGGCACGACCGGTTGGTTGCGGTCCGGAGCAGCAGGCGGCGTACGCCGTCGGGGTTCATCCCGAACCCGGCGCGGGTCCAGCGACCATGCCTGCTGATCGCGAGCGCAGCGACGCCCGTCACGTGCGGGCTGGCCATCGAGGTGCCCTGCAGGAACTGGTAGTAGCCGCATGGCCCGCTCGCCGGGCAGTCCTTCTGCACACCGGCCGCCGCAGCGTCCGGGGTGACGTTCCCGTCGGCGTCCACGCTGCCATTGGCCACCAGCACGTTCAGCGGGGCTGAGGAGAGGATCAGGTTCTCGTTGGTGCGGTGCTGCGGCGTACCGAAGTAGTCGCGGAAGTAACCGCCCGGAGCCGAGATCTCGACTTCACCGGCGTCGGGGTCGCTGGTGTAGTTCGAGAAGTCGGACTTGAGCCCGGACGGACCCAGTGCCGAGACTCCAATGACGTGCGGACCCTCGTTCGGCAGCGACTTGCACGAGGCGTTGTCGATTATGCGCGTCTTCGCCGTGCCCGCGGGGTAGTCCGGACTGCTCACGTCCGGCAGCGGGTTGCTGAGGTCGAGGTGCTCGTTGCCGGCAGAGTTGACGAGCGTGACGCCCTGGCGGTGCGCGAAGTTCAGGGCACGGGTCATGGCCGTGACGATCGTCCGCTGCTCGGCCTGCTCACTCGGCGAGTCCGCAGGGTTGTTGGTGCAGTTGAACAGCCATGGGTCCACGTAGAACGACATGTTCACCGCATTGAGGTGGGCACGACCGGCGTACGTCAGCGCGTCGACGGTCGACTGGAGGAAGAAGTAGCCGCTGTCCTGCCCGGCCCGCACGTTCACGATGCGTACGTTCGGTGCCACCCCGCTGACCCCGAGGCCGTTGGCGGCCGCGGCGATGGTGCCGGCCACGTGGGTGCCGTGACCCTGGTCATCCCAGTTCGCCGGGTCCACGCAGCCGCGGAACTCGCAAGGGCCGTCGACCACCTGTCCGAGCTCGTCGGTCGGGATGTCGTGGACGAAGTTGCGCGACGCGCCGTTGTCGAAGTTGGGCGCGATGTCGGGGTGGCTGCCGTCGACCCCGGTGTCGATGACACCGATCCGCACGGCGCGCTTGCCCAGCGTCTTGTCGTGCGCGAGGTCAGCCCTGACCATCCGCATGCCCCAGAGCTGGCCGTCGAGCGGGTCAGTGGCGGCGGTGGCTGCGGCGGCCGACTTCTTCGGCGCGCTCAGCGTGCTCGCCTTCTGGCCGGCCGCGAGCGCGTAGGCGTTCTCCTTCTCGACGGCGTCCTTGGGCGGGGCCGGTTGATCCTCGGGGACGCGCCCGATGGCGCGGTCACCCGCAACTCCCTGGACGCCGGAGATGGCGGTGGCCTGCTGTCGGAAGGCGGCATCGTCGCTGCGCACCCCGACCACGCCGATGTCGTTGTTCACCGAGGTCACCGTGGCGCCCTGACTGCGTAGCTTCGCCGCTACGGCCTTGGCGCCACCCGCAGTTCTCGCGAGAACCACGTAGCTGGCGGGGTCGCCGGTACCTGTCATCTTGGCGCTCGAGGCGCTGGAGCCGGCACCGGCGGGTCCCGCCAGGGCCGAGGCTGCGAGGGTGGCCGCAGCAACGGCGACGACCCCCCTGGTGTAAGCGCGAGTGGGTCGCATTGTTGTTCCTTCCCGGGAGCCCGGGGTTATCCCAGGCACCAGAAGAACCTAAGCGAGACCCCGCTCCGTGGGAAGGCCCGCGGGTCAGGCGGTCGACTCCTCGCGCTCCTTCATGTGGGCGTAGTAGTCCTTGGGTCGCCCGTCCCGGTCGATGGTGGAGGTCAGCTGCATCCCCGCACGTTCGATGGTGCGTGAACTGAGCCAGGCGAGCAGCACCGAGGGCACGGCCACGATCAAGGCGGTCACGAGGAAGAAGGATCCCTGCCGCGCTTCCGGCAGCAGTCCCTGGTCGCCGAGCAGACGCATCACCGGCTCGTGGATCAGGTAGATCCCGTAGCCGAGGCCGCCCACCCAGGCGAGCGAGCGCAGCTCGAGCACCTTCGGCCAAGGCCCGTCGTGCAGCACGATCGAGGTCAGGGCCACAGCAATGGCGACGGCGTACGCCGGGTGCCACCACTCGCCGGCCAGGTCGTGCGAGCGGGTCGCGACCAGGACGCCGAGCGCGCTCAGCCCCGCGATCGCGGTACCGATGCGGGCCGTCCGGCCCAGGCGCACGCCTGCTGCGGTGATCACCGCGAGCGCAGTGCCGACGCCGAAGTCGGCGGCCCGGGACAACGGCGAGAACAGCGCCGACCAGTTGTCCAGCTCCACGGGAGACCAGACGGTGATCCAGGTGAGGTAGGTGATCCCGCTGACGAGGAGGAGCGCCGGCAGGACGAGCACGACGGCCATCCGGGCACGACGGGTTGCGACCCGGCGTACGGCCAGATGGATCAACGGCACGGAGAGCGCCATCAGCACGTAGAAGTGGAACTCGACGGCCAGCGACCATGCCGGACCGTTCGTCCAGAAGATGTACTGGTCGCTGTAGATGTGGGTGAACGTCAGGTGCATCACCAGGTCCTGCCAGTGCCCGGGTAGCGACGGGTTGGTCAGCGCCCAGACCACGAGCACCACGGCGAAGTACAGCGGCGTCAGCCGGGCCATCCGGCGAAAGAGCATCACCCATCCGGGACGGCCGACCCGCCCTTCCAGAGCGGTACGCGCGATCGGCAGCCAGAGCACGAAGCCGGAGAGCACGAAGAACATCTCCACGAACAGCTCGGTGCCGAGCATCGCCTGGTGGGCGCCTCCCGACCACGGCCACGCAGAGTCGGGCCCAGTGCGGTTGTGCTGGTAGGCGTGGAAGAGCACCACGCACAACGCGGCCAGGCCACGCAGCCAGGTGAGCGGGTAGATGGGGTTGGTCGACTTGGGCGCCGCCCCGGCAGAAGCGTGGGTCGAAGCCTGGGTCGAAGTCTGGGTCGAAGTCTGGGTCGAAGTCTGGGTCGGGGTACTGGTGATCGTGCTCATGCGGCCACCTCCGGCGCGGAACCAATGGTTCCGTCGGGTGTGCCGTCCGCAGGGCCTCCCACTGGGGGGTCTTCTGGGACGGTCTCGGACAGGTCGCGAGCTGAGGTCGTCATGCTCGATGCGGTGCGCGGTGTGACGACCCACTGGTGCTCGCCACGTAGCTGCTTGAGGTGAGCCACGCGGGCGATCAGGTTCTTGAACTCGGTGTAGAAGAACAGGTTGGCGACGGCTGCGAACCAGAACCACCCGGGGTGCTTGCGCAGCTCTGGGGCCGCGAGCCGCCAGGCGGCCAGGGTCTGGACGGGACCGGAGACCGAGATGAACAGCGTCAGCAGCATGAAGATCGGCGAGGTGAAGTCGATGCCGCCGTCGCGGTAGGCCAGGAACCCGAGCAGCGGCCAGGTCAGCATCGAGATCCACGCGTAGACCTCACGGAAGCCGAGCAGGTATGTCGCGCCGAGCTTCTGCCGCAGGGAGAGGTACGGCGAACGAAGTGTGGCGCCGAGGTGTCGGCAGGACACCTGGAACCAGCCCTGCGCCCAGCGCATCCGCTGACGCCACAGTGTCTTCAGCGTGTCGGGGGCCAGCTCGTGGCTGACCAGTCCGGGGTCGTTCACGATGCGGCCGCCGGCCTGGAGAACGCGCATCGAGGCCTCGATGTCCTCAGTCAGGAAGGACCCGCGAAGTCGTACCCGCTCGAGGGCCGAGCGGCGCCAGTAGCCGTTGGATCCGCCGAAGATCCCGAAGTCGTGCAGCCCGGCGCGGCCGGGGTGGGCGACGGCGTAGATCTGCTCGAACTCGACGGCCACCAGGCGGGTGAGCCACGAGTCGGAGCCGTTGCGGATCACGCAGTGGCCCTGGACGACATCGGCGTCGTTGGCGAGCCAGCGCCAGGCGCGTTCGAACGCGCCGTCCATGGGGTGGTGGTCGGCGTCGAAGATGCCAACGAACTCACCCTCGGCGACCCGCAGGGCGGCGTTGACGTTCTGCGCCTTGGAGGTGCTGTCCTCGACCCGGATCACGTCCAGGTTCAGGTTGTTCTGGGCCATCAGCTGCAGGCGCGGCTCGACCGCCATCGGACCAGGCGTGTTGTAGGCCAGCACGACCTGGAGGCCGCCGGCGTACTCCTGGCTCAGGAACACCTCGAGCGTCTCCACGATGGTGTCGGCCTCGTTCGGGAGGTACGCCGCGATCACGGCCGTTGCACGCGGCGCGGGCTCGGCCGGCTCGTCAGGAAGCACGGGTGGCTCCAGGGCGCGGAAGCATTCGGACCAGATCATCAACGCGGTGATCGACAGGGTCCCGACGAGTCCCCAGTAGAGGGCGTCGGAGAGGTCGGTGCCGAGCAGGTAGGCGGCCAGCAGACCAAGGAACGGCAGCACGACGCTGCCAACGGTCGCGAGCAGCACCTGGTGGCTGAACGACCAGAGCCCGATACGCGGCGAACGCTTCTTCTTGCGCTCACCGAGCTCGAGCGGCTGGAGGTCGCGCTGTCGGACCGACTCGCGCGCTGCCGCGTCGGCGTACTCAATGGCAACGTCTGGCTGGTGCTTGCGGGTGATCGGAGCCCAGCCGACGCCGAGGTCAAGGACCCCGGCGTGGAAGCCGAGGCGGTCGAAGGCCTCCACGACGTGGTAGGCCATCTCCTGCAGCCGGACCGGACGCGCGGAACGGTCCTCGTGCCGGAGCCGGAACACGAGCCGGCCGTCGTCGGTCGCCGTGACGACCTCGTCGCCCTTCAGGTGCTTGGTGAGCTCCTCGGCAGCCTCACCGACGACGTCGCGCGGTGCCCGCGCGTACGCCGTCATGTCGCGGCCGGGTTCTGCCCAGGCGGGGACGACGACCGCCATGATCTCGCGCCGCAACGTCATCCGGGGACGTGGTTCGAGCACGTCCTCCGAAGAGCCGACACGGCCGATCGTGGGGACGGTGGGACGAATCAGGGACAGTGACACGTAATGCCTCTCGGGTCGGGCGAGTGATCGTGCGACGGGTGAGGGTGCGGCGCGCACTGCGGAGCCACGGGCCTGATTGGTTCGGGGGAGATAGGCCGGGCTGGTGCGGCTGGGATTGTGACTGGCGGCTGGTTCGACCGGGTCGAGCTGCGTTGAACTTGGGGCCGAACTGGGATCTACCGGGATGCCGCGCTGATGTCTTCAGACTTCCCGAGTTGGGGGTGTTGATGCAAGTTTCAAGCGGGTGTTCCGAGTCACGTGAGCGCCGTCACCCCCTGCACCTCCCGGCGATCGGACCCGCGCGTTCCGCTGACGCATGCACAGCCTTCGAGGGAGAATCACGGGGGGTTTGTTATGGAATAATATGGTTTGGGGGCGACGTGCGGAAGTACCTCGCCTTCGCCGCCACGACCGTGTCGCTCGCCGTTATCGTCGCGTATCGAACCGCACCAGCCGATGTGGGCATCAGGACCTACCAAATCCTGATGACACAGCCCGACGACCCGAGCACGCCGATCACCTACAGCTCGTGCGAGCCGATCCTGGTCGAGATCAACACCGACGGGATCGACGACGAGGCCATCGTCAAGAAGGTCATGCTCCGTGCCATGGGCGAGATCTCCGCAGCCTCCCAACTTCAGCTCGTCTACGTAGGGCCGACCGAGCGACGCCCCAACTATCCGGCAAATGTCCTGGGCAGCTCGTGACCGTGCTCATCTCGTTCGCCACCCCTGAGGAGGTACCTGAGCTGGACGGAGCGCTCGCGGTCGGCGGGAGCGCCCCGGTCTTGATTGGCGGCGTGATGATGTACGTGACGGGCCAGGCGACCCTGGACTCGGACTACGTCAATGACACCCTTCAGGAGCCCGGCGGCCAGGACAGGGTGAAAACGGTCGCCATGCACGAGCTGGGCCACGTGATAGGTCTCGCCCACGCCCCGGAGCGCGGCGAGGTGATGAACCACCCGATCAAATCTGAGCCGGTCCCGGTGACCGCCGAGGGCTCGCGATCCTGGGACAGGGCCCGTGTAACTAAGGCGTCTGGGTGGGACACAAGCGCCGCCTCGGCTGGCCTGGGTGGGACACAAGCGCCGTCTCGGCTGTCTAGACAGAGGCCCGCCACCACGGCTTGACCGGCAGCTCGTCGCCATCCCCGAGCTCGAACCGGCCGCCGGGTGCGGGCAGGGCCAGCTGGACCCCCGCTTCGGCAGCCTCCCGGACCACGCCCTCGACCGGGTCCGCCCACTCGTGGAAGGCCAGGTCGAAGGTCGCCCAGTGGATCGGGAGCAACGCCTCGCCGCGTAATTCTCGGTGGGCGCGGACAGCCTGTTTCGGGTCCATGTGTACGTCGGGCCAGCGCGCGTCGTACGCGCCGATGGGCAGCATCGTCAGCTCGAACGGGCCGTGTCGCTTGCCGATCTCCGCGTAGGAGGGCGTGTAGCCCGAGTCGCCGCCGAAGAACACCCTGCGCCGCGCGCCGGCTACCACCCAGCTGGCCCAGAGCGTGGTGTTGCTGCCCAGGCTGCGTCCGGAGAAGTGCCGGGCCTCGGTGCAGGTGAAGGTGAGGCCGCCGACCCGGTGCGACTCGTCCCAGTCCAGCTCCACGATGCGCGCATCAGGCACTCCCCAGCCGCTCAGGTGCCGCCCGACACCGAGCGGGACCACGAACGGAAATGGGTTGCCCTGGTCATTTCCCTGGGCTGCGCTCGCCGAGAGCAACCAGTCGATGGTGGCGATGTCGAGGTGGTCGTAGTGGTCGTGCGAGATCAGGACCGCGTCGAGCCGCGGGAGGTCGTCGAGCGGCACCGGCGGCGGGTGGTTGCGCCGGGGGCCGATCGTCCTGGACGGCGAGACCCGGTCGCTCCAGACCGGGTCGGTGAGCACCCAGTGGCCCTCGACCTCGAGGAGGCAGGTGGCGTGGCCGAGCCAGGTGGCTGCGAGCTCAGTGGCCTGCTTTGGGAGGTCCGGGGTGGCCAGCCGGACCGGAAGTCGCGGCTTGCCCCGGTTGCCCTTGGTGGCGAACTCCGCGGCGATGCCGGCCTGCCCCCCTTCTGGCGCGTCGGTCGCGGGGAGCCTGTTGTGGAACAGTCCGTCCCTGAACTGGGGTGAGCCGCTGTAGTCGAGTTTCCGGTTGCCCGCGCCGAGTGAGCGGCGTACGCCCCGGCCTGCGGTGAGCAGCGACGGTGCATACGCGAGCGCGGCGAGGATGGGGATGCGTTGGCGGCTCACCTCACCAGTGTCCCCGACCGGGAAAGCCGAGTCCTCGACCGGAGAAGACCAGTCCCCGCCCCGCTACCGCAGCCGGACCACCAGGTAACTCACTCCGGGCCGGTTTCCGCCATCCGCGACTAGCACCTGGCCGCGCGCAGTTGTCTGGATGCGGTAGTCGGCGGGGCGGCCGTCCAGCTGCACGGACGACACCTTCTTGCCGGGAGGGACTACGGCGCCGATGTCGAGCTGCCACCGCTCGCTCTGCCGTACGACGGTCCGGAGCCGGTTCTGAGAGCTAGTGGCCTGCACGTCCACGGCACCGGAGCCGAGCCGGATGTTGCGACCCGCGACGTGCGTCTGGCCCGAAGGGACCTGCGGCACGACGCGGACGCTGTTCCGACCGAGGTCTGGTGAGACGCCGAGCTGGTAGTGCACCACTGGCCACAGGATCCCGTAGGTCCCCCACGCCTGCAGCACCATCGACCGCTCGGTGAACAGCCTTTCGATGTTGCTGCCGAAGTCGGGTGAGGGCGCGATCTCTGGCATCGCTCCTGGCAGCTCCCACACGCTTGGGTCGAGCTGCACACGCGCGTTGCCGGTCGTGTAGCGCCGCAGCTGGCCGGGGGCCATCCGGCCCAGGGCCGCCTCCGCCGCGGCCATGATCGAGGTGTTCAACGTGAACACAGCCCGCTCGGACTGCACCGAGGAGGTCGCGTTGTCACACGTCGCTCCCCGGTTGCCGGCCGGGTCCGTGGTGGCGCCGGTGCCGGTGTGGAAGAGGCCGAACTCGTCGGTGTAGCAGGGCTTTTCGCGCTTCTCGACCAGCGCAGTTGCGTGCTCGAGCGAGGCCAGCGGACCATCAGGTCGGCCGGGTCGCCTGAGCTCGACCTCCGCTGGCGTCACCCCGATCCAGTGGCGCTGGAATACCTGGTGGTTGCCTGGGTCGTCCAGCGAGTCGGCGTACTGCTCTGAATCGGAGCCGTTCCACCAGGCCGACTCGAACCGCTGCTCGAGGTCGACCGCCTTGTCAGTGGCCCAGGTCCTGGTGGCGCTGTCGCCCTTGCTGGCCGCGAGGTCCGCGAGGTCGCGCAGCCCGCGGATGGTGGCGACGGTGTTGTCGAGCTTCTCCTCGCCCATGCCGGTGCGCTCCACGTTGCCGAGGCCCTCGGGCCAGCCGTCGGCGTCGGCGTCGAGCTCGCGGAAGATGTAGCGCAGGTTGCGCACCGCGAAGTCGTACATCTCGTCGCGGAACCTGTCGTCGCCGGTCCAGCGCCAGACCAGCGCCACGGCCGAGGGGAACTTGGCGGTCTCGTCGGTGTTGCCCTCGTCGTCGTTCGCGCCGAAGTAGACCTGGCCGTCCGGCGTCACCTCGTGCACCACCTTGCCGCTCTGGCCGTTGGCGATGATGCTCACCTCGCGCAGGGCACGGAGATGGCTCTTGATGGTGTCGAACTGGCCGCTGGTGACCGCCGCGAAGCCGGTGTACTCGCCGTCAGTCGCGAACAGCCATGGGTAGTCGGGGAAGCCGGCGCCGTACCAGCGCGCCTTGTCCACCGTGCCGAGCGGAGGCGGGAAGTTCTTGCCGGCGTTGGTGATCCGCACCTGCAGGTTGCGGGACTCCTGCACCGAGTCGGCAAGGTTCTGCTTGCTCCACTCGACGCTGCGCTGAAGCAGCAGGTCGCCGGGCAGGCTGACCCGGGTGTTCCGGGCGATTACACGCCTGGCCGCCAGCTTGCTGCGCAGCAGCGCCGGCGGCTGGGCGAGTGCCGCGTCCTGGGTTGCCAGCGCACGTGCGAGGCCCTGGTCGGAGCCGGCGATCGAGAACCAGATCGTGCGCCCACCCTTGGGTACGTCGACGTCGTACTGCAGCTGACCGCCGGTGCCCTTGCCGTAGGCGGTGTCGTCGCACACCTCGGGCGTGGGCGGCTGTCCCGGTCCCGAAGGCCCGCAGATGACGGGTCCTTGTGGGCCGGTGCCCTGGGGTCCGCGGTGGTCAGGGCCGAGCGCGGTCGCGCTCGGGGTCAGCGTGGACCCCACGACTGCGGCGTAGTCGTGCGCGTCCGCGTTCTCGACGGGTGGCGTGCCCTGCTCGCGGAACACGAGGTTGCCTCCGGCGACGCTGCCGGTGTCCTGGAGGTTGTACACCGTCTGGCTGGGCGTGGTCTCCCCCCACGGGTAGGAGCTCATCAGCTCCGAGTGGGCGTCGACCGCAAGGCGAATCGTCGTCGCCTTCCGCGCATCGAGCCGGAGCCCGACCAGCCCGGCGCGCAACCGGTCCGGCGCGAAGTCGGTGCGGGTGATCCGGACGCCGTCGTGGGTGCCGAGGTCCATCCGCTGGTAGCCCCAGCCGCTCGTGTACGACGACGAGCGCAGCCAGGTGTCGCCGGCCTTGAACCAGATGCCGTCCAGCAGCTTGATGGGCGGCGTCCAGAACCCGCCCATCTCCCCGCGGGTGTGGAAGCCGGTGGCCGGGTAGCTGCCGTCCTGCGTCCCCATCCCCCAGAACCGGTCGCCCACGAAAAGGCTGCGCCGGTCCGCCAGCCGGGTGCTGGTCGGCAGCTCCGGAGAGCGGGCCAATGCTTCGCCGGCGATCGCTCTGTCGGCCGAGGCGGGGCGGGCGCCCGTGGCCGGCGTCGGCAGCAGCAGTGAACCGGTGAGGAGGGTGGCCAAAACGGTCGCCCCGAGATGCGTACGGCGCATGGTGTTCTCGTCTCTCCGGTGGCCCGATGTCACCGGCCCCACCATCCGAACCCCGTGCCGCGGATTTCGCAACCCCTCACCCCTGCCGCGTCAGCTCACCTTGCTGCTTCTCCGCCGCCGGGGCATGTGCCCGTGCATCATGCCCACCATCCGCGGTCCGGCGAGACGACTCTCGAGGCGGCGGGCGTTGCGCTTGAGCGGCTGGGCGAGGTACTCCCCCAGGATCACGCCGGCCGCGAGCGCGATGGTCGTGGCCGCGGCGGCCGAGAGCTGCAGGATGCCGACCGAGTTGCCCTCCGACATGGAGCTCAGACCCCGGTAGATCAGCAGTCCGGGCAACATCGGGACGAGGGCGGGGACGACCACCACGAGCGGGGGTACGTCGACCTTGCCGGCGATCATGTAGCTGAACACCCCGATCACCACCGCCCCGCACGCGGCGGCCCACGGCATCGCCGCACCCGGATCCCGCATCGCGAGGAAGGCGAGATGCCCGAGCAAGGTCGTCATCGCAACGGCAGGCAGCGCCCGCAACGGCGCGTAGCAGGTGAGTGCGAAGGCACTGGCGGCCACGATCGCGCCGACCAGGACCAGTGGCACTTCCTCCGCCAGCCCCGACTCCCCGGGACGGACGTACGCGAGCGTCACGCCGAAGACCGGAGCCAGCGCCAGCCCAGCCGAGACGCCGACGATCAGACCGGCCGTCGCCAGCATGGCCTCGATGATCCTGGCGCCAGCGGTGAGGTAGAAGCCGCTCAGGGCGTCCTGGATCGCGCCCATGAAGCCGATGCCGGAGAGCAACAACACGATGCTGGCGGTGATCACCAGCGACGTGTCGACGCCGAGGTCGAGCGCGGCCGTGCCGAGGGCGAGCACCGTCGCGAGCATCCCGCCCGCGATCTGCTGGTAGAACAACGGCCACCGCTGCCGGTTCATCACCCGGATGAGCATGGTGATCGCCATCCCGGCGAGCGCCGCGACGGTCGTGACGACGACGCCGCCGCCCAGGATCAGCGCGACGCCGCCGCCCAATACGCCGGAGCCGAGCACCACGGCCCAGCGCGGCAGCCAGTGACCGGTGGAGTTCACCAGGGCCACCTGGTGACGCGCCTCGGCGACGGTGACCCGGTCGTGGAGGACGTCCTCCACCAGGTAGTGGGTGCGGGTCAGGTCGTCGTAGTCGATGTCGCGCTGGGTGACGTTGCGGGTCAGCAGCACCGGCATCTCGTCGGGGTCGTCCTGGTAGCTCATCCGCAGCAGCGTGAAGGTCACGTCGATGTCGGCGTTGCGCAGGCCGTAGTGGCGGGTGACACCCATCATGGTCGCGGTCACGTCGGCTGCCCCGGCTCCCGAGGCGAGCAGGATCTCGCCGATCCGAAGTGCGAGATCGAGGATCCGGTAGGTCTCGCGGGAGTCGGTCACAGCAGCAATTGTGCGGCCCGTGGCCACCGGTTTTCGACCGCACACGCGCCCGGCGTGAGCGGAATCACAGGCCTGTATTTCAGGCGGTCGTACCGGCTCAGATCCAGCCCATCCGCCGGGCCGTCACCGCGGCCTCGTGGCGGTTGCTCGCGCCCAGCTTGGCCGCCGCGCTGGAGAGGTAGTTGCGCACCGTCCCGGGCGTCAGATGCACCCTGCGCGCGATGTCCTCGACGGGGGCTCCACCCGCGGCCGCCTCGAGTACGTCGGCCTCGCGCGGGGTCAACGGCGAGTCGCCGGCGGCGATCGCCTCGGCCGCGAGCTCGGGGTCCACGTGCCGGCCTCCGGCGTGCACGATCCGCACCACCTGGGCGAGCGTGGCGGCCGAGGTCGTCTTCGGCAGGAAGCCCTTCACACCACTCGCCAGGGCGCGCTTGAGGTAACCCGGCCGTCCGTGGCTGGTGACGATCACGCACCGACACCCGGGCAGGGTGCTGGCGAGCTCCTCGGCGACGGTGATGCCGTCCTGGTCGGGCATCTGCAGGTCGAGGACGGCCACGTCCGGCGTGGTGGCCCGGGCAGCCGCCAGGGCGTCGGCTCCGTTTGCGGCCTCGGCCACGACCTCGAGATCGTCCTCGAGGTCGAGCATCTGGGCGAGCGCGCTCCGGATGAGGTTCTCGTCGTCGGCGAGCAGTACCCGGATCACTGGTCCTCCCCCGCCTTGCCTTTGCCCACCTGGGCGCTCACAGGGACGAAGCGGACGCGTACGACGAACTCGTCACCCAGGTGCTCGGTCGTGATCGCTGCCCCGGAGGGCGCGAGCTGCTCGGCTAGTCCGACGAGGCCGGTGCCACCCGTGCCGCCCTCCACACGAGGGCGGCTCGTGGCCGTGGCACCGTCGTTGGTGATGACGACCTCCCCGTCGTCGTACAAGATGTCGACGCGCGTCGCCGAGGAGTGCCGCAACACGTTGGTCATCGCCTCGCGAACGACACGAGCCACGGGTTCGTGCCACGCCTGCGGCAACCCGGCAAGATCCGCGGTGGCGGTGATGCCTGCAGACTTGAGCAGCGAGACGGCGCCGTTGGTCTCCGCGAGCAGGTCGAGCGGCCGGTAGCCCCGTGCCAGCTCCCTGGCCTCGCGCAATGCCTCGTGTGCGCTCTCGCGGACCTCGAGGATGTGGCGGGCAGCGCGAGGGTCACCGCGCTCGGCCAGGGTCGCAGCCAGCTCGGCCTGGACCGCGATCGTGGAGAGCTGCCGGCCCATGACGTCATGCACGTCGCGGGAGAAGCGGAGTCGCTCCTCGGCCACCGCCAGCGCCGCCTGGGTGTCCCGGCTCCGCTCCAGCTCGTAGACCAGCTCGAGGAGCCACAGCGAGCTCTGCACCGTGAAGATCAAGAAGATGCTGACGCTGAGCCCGTACGCCGCGAGGCCCAGGGTGCCGGTCGTCAGCCAGGGAATCAGCGTCGAGGCCGCCACCACCCCGGCCTGGATGCGTCGGTCCCGCAAGCCGCCGGCACCCCAGGCGAGTGCCCAGACAGCCACGAGACTGAGGGCGAACTGGGCATCTCCCGGCAGCGCGAAGGCCAGCACCTCGGCAGTCACCGTCAGCGCCGCGAGCAGGCCGACGTGTCGCCAGGGCACCGGGGCGTACGCCGGGTAGAGGCGCATGCACTCGCGCAGGGTCACGGTGCCCACCACGCCGAGGCCGACCACCACCAGCATGCTGACCACGATCAACGCCGGATCCTTGGCCAGGACAACGACGTTGAGCGAGGCCAGCAGCAGGAACAGCAAGAAGATCAGGTAGAGAGAGCCCCGGGTGTAGAGCTCGATGCGCTCGACCTGCGATCGACCCTTGAGGCTGAACCCGCCTGTCAGCAGGCGTCGCCCCATGATCTTCCACATGTTCACCGCTCGATCCTGTCAGGTCGCACAGGGGCCCCACCCTCAAGAACGGGGTTCCCACTGCATGGCGCGTCGGGCCAGCCAGATCGACAGCAGCGTCCAGGCGGCGAGCACACCGAGCGCCGGGGCAGCCTGGCTCCAGGTCGCCCAGAAGTCGAAACGCTCCGCGGTGCCCAGCTCGGACGGGCGGCCGAACCAGGTGACCCGGAGCAGGTCACTGACCGCGGTGCTCGGCAGCAACGAGACCCAGACATGCGCGGACTCCGGAGACACCGGCTTGAACAATCCGACCATTGCGAGGAGGACCACGGGCAAGCTCGTCATCTGTGCCGCTTCCGCCGTGCGGGTCCACGACGCGGTCCACAGCGCGAGTGCGGAGAACGTCGCGGCGGACAGCAGGACGGCGACCAGGAGCAGCAGCGGGTTGACCGGGAACGGCAGCCCGTTGGCCATCGCCACGCCGATGGTCAGCAGCGACACCAAGAGCATCACCGCGAAGCCGGGAAGTGCCATCGACAGCACCAGCTCGGGGTCGCGGATCTCTCCGGTGCGCAGCCGCTTGAGCACGAGCTCGTCGCGGCGGGACACGAACATGGAGAGCAGGTTGTAGTAGACGGGGAACATCAATGCCATCAGCAGGCCGGTGGCGACGATGCTGCTCCCGAAGTCCACGTCACCGTTCCGGCCGGTGAAGAGCATGCCGAGCGGCACCAGCGGCATCACGACTGCGTAGGTCAGCGTGAGCCAGTTGCGCATGAGCAGGAGGCTGTTGGTCCGGGCCAGACGGGTGACCCGGCGCGTTGCCGGGGCGAGGTCGAGGGTGGTCATCGGTCGCTCCCTTCCAGGGTGCGGTGGGTGGTCGGTTCGGAGGTTTCGTCGGGCCGGACATGATCGGCCCTGTCTTCGTCGGCAATGGCGAGGAACACCGACTCGAGGCTTGCCGTGCGGGCGACCAGCCGGTCCAGCCGGACGTCGTACTCCTCGGCCCAGCGGAGGAGTGCGGTGAGCTCAGCCTGCAGTTCGTCGACGTGCAGGATCGTGCGGCCGCCGTCGTGGCTGACCCGCCCACCCGCCCGGGCGGGGAGGGTCGCGCCGGGTGCACTGAAGGAGATCTCCGAGGGGTGGTCCGCGACGATCTGCGCCGGGCTGCCCGAGCGGACGATCTCACCGGCGCGCATGATCGAGAGGTCGTCGGCCAGGGCCTCGGCCTCCTCGAGGTAGTGCGTGGTGAGCAGCACCGTGGCGCCCTCGTCACGCAGTCCCCGGATCAGCCGCCACACCTTGCGCCGGCTCTCCGGGTCCAGACCGGTGGTGGGTTCGTCGAGCATCACCACGTCGGGGCGGCCCATCAGCGAGCACGCGAGGTCGACGCGGCGCTGCTCGCCCCCGGAGAGCGCCCGCATCCTCGTGCGGGCACGGTCCTCGAGGTCGAGCATGGCGAGCGACTCCTCCAAGGGCCGTGCGTTGGTGACGGTGGCGGCCCACATCTGGAGGGTCTCGGAGACGCTCAGGTCTGCGACGAACCCGCTCCGCTGGAGAAGTACGCCGGTGCGGCGGCGTACGGCGGCACGCTGCTTGACCGGGTCCATCCCGAGCACCCGCACCTCGCCGGCGCTGGGCCGGGCCAGCCCCTCGAGTACCTCCAGGGTGGAGGTCTTGCCGGCGCCGTTCACGCCCAGCAGTGCGTGGATCGTTCCGGGAGCAATGGTCAGGTCGATCCCCCGGACGGCCTCGAAGGCATCGTGTCCCGAGCCGTAGCTGCGGCGCAGTCCGCTGGCGGTGATGGCGTATTCGTTCATGCCTCAAGCATTCGTGACAGCAGCGCCCGTGCGTAGTGCGTGACGTCATCACTCCAGGTGCGATCCGCACGGGTCACTACTGACAAATCTCATATGGGCAACCAGCCCTGTGGACAACCGCCCACGGGCGCCGCTTCTTCGGCAACGTTGGCCGCATGAACGACGACATCAGGGCCGAGCTGGACGAACTCAAGATCCGCAACCAGAGCGACGTGCATCGCATGTGGGAGCTGTTGATGCAGCCGCTCGGATTTCGCTCGACCAGCATCTGGGTGACGTTCATCGGCGTTGATGACAGACCGACCCGGTTCCTTCTCGAGATCACCGAGAGCGAGCACCTGCCGGACGCCGAGGAGGTGGCGAACCTCTTCGCCATGCTCGAGCACGTCTGCGTCGACGAGGGCGAGGGCACCAGCGTCGCGTTTCTGGTCACCCGACCCGGACGGGACAGCGTCAACGCCTTCGACCGTGACCTCGCCGGGCGCCTCGTAGCCGGTGCCCGCTCGTCACACGTGCACTGTCACCCGATCCACGTCGCCAACGACCGCGCCGTCTGGGCGGTGTCCCCCGACGACCTGGCGGCGTGACCGAACCCATCTCGCTCGCCTGTCTGGAGTCTGTCGGTGCCCGGGGGCACGATGCTGCACATGGCAGTAGACGCAGCCGCACTCCTGGACCTCGCCGCCTCACTTCCCGAGGCAGGTGAGCGTGACTACATCGAGGGCTCCACGATCTTCACCTTCCGCGGGCGCGGCATCGGCTACGTCTCGGCCGACGGTCGGGACCTGTTCGTGAAGTCAACCCTAGCCGAGCGCGAGGCGCTGATCAGCACCGATCCGGAGACCTACTCGGAGTGGTACACCTCCGGCCGCTTCGGCTGGGTCCGGGTGCGCCTCGACCGGGCGGAGACCGCCGAGGTTCACGAGCTGGTGATCGAGGCGTGGCGGCTGACCGCGCCGAGACGGGTGGTGCGCGAGTACGACACCGGCGCGGCGGCAGGCCGTCAGGAGGCCCAAGGAGGTGACTAGTCGACCGACCAGCGGACCGTCATCGGGCTCTCCGGCCCCACAGTGAGCTTGACCTGGCTGATCGTCGTACCCCGGGGAACCTCGAAGACCATGAACCCTCGCGTCGTTCTCCCCGGAGCCAGCCGGATCACCTCAGGCAGCACGCGTCCCGCGGCCACCCTGGTGAACGCGGGCACCGTCCGGTGCGTCGCGTCCGCATCGTCGCGAAGTACGACGCTGGTGCCCGGCTTCGAGACCCAGTGCAGGTCGCCCTGGTTGCGGATCGTCATCTGGACCGCCATCAGCACCTCGCCCGGCGCGGCAAGCGTCCCGGGCGTGCGCGACTCGGTCACGCCGAGTCGGCTCATCGTCACGTCCAGGGGCGGCCTGGTGGCCCCTCCTGCGACGCTGTGGTTCTCGCCCATGGGCTCGATGGAGGCATCCAGTCCCTGCACCGCAGTCACCATGAGGTCTGCGAACCGTCGAGGTCCTTCGAGCGAGAGGAACACGAGGACCACGGCCGCGACCGCGGTTACGGCAACGATGCTCTGCGCCAGGCTCCCATTCCTCGACCGAGCCTTCGACCGGGGTCTCGACTGGGCTCCGGGCGCGGACTTGTCCTGGCGCTTGCGCACCTTCGCAGCCACACGTGGCATCAGCGAGTTCGCGTCGTGCAGTGACTGGGCCAACAGCTCCGATGTCGTGGCGACCTCCTGCTTGCTCAGCACCGTCGGTCGGGAGGACAGCAGCGTGACGATGTTCGCCGTGGAGCAGAGCATCAGCTCATCCACCCAGCCGAACACGGGCTCGGGCCTGACCAGGCAGATCACCTGCTTGACCTTGTCCGGGTCGAGCCCGGGCACCAGCTCGGCAACAGCGGTCGCGGCGGCCTGGGCAGCGACCACCGCTCGGGTGCGCCGGTGCCCGTTCTGGCGAAGTACGCCGGCCCGGGCGTCGACGTAGCCCGTCCACGCCTTGCTGTCCACCACGAACACGCCCTGCGGTCCGACCAGCACGTGGTCGATGTTGGCGTACCTTCGCCCCGGCCAGTGCACGTCGTGGAAGACGCGCCACTCGAGGGCCGGGAGGTCAGCGAGCACGTCCGCCGTGGCCTCCTCGCCAGCGGCGCCTCGCTCGAACGCCACGGCGGCGCGCAGAAGCCGTTCGGCCTCCGCGCGTTTCCGGAACGCGACGGCGCGCGCTGACTCACCCGCCATCAATCCCCCGATCGAAAGAACGTACGACGAGGCTACGGGCGGGCGCACTCCCGCGTCCGCGAAAGGGGCAAATGCGACCCCTGAACTAGCGGTGTCGACTAGCCCGGTCAACTAGCCGGGTCAACTAGCCGGGTCGGCGTCCAGTCGCCGGGCCTCAGCGACCAGTTCGCGCACCCGCGAGGCGAGCAAGTCGCCGAACCCACCGGCCGACGCCTGCCAGCTCCAGTTGCCCTCGTCGGTCCCCGGTGTGTTCATCCGGCTCTGCGAGCCCAGCTCCAGGAGGTCCTGCGCCGGCACCATCACGAGCCGGGCCGTGGAGGCCAGCGCGAGGCGAATCAGCGCCCACGGCATCGGTTCGTCCGGCACCGGCAGCGTCGCCAGCACTCGCTCGCGCATCTCCGCGTCCGCCCCGGACCACCAGCCGACGGTCGTGTCGTTGTCGTGGGTGCCGGTGTAGACGACGCTCTGCTCCCCGTGCCGATGGGGCAGATAGGGGTTGTCGGGGTTGCCGTCGAAGGCGAACTGCAGCACCTTCATGCCCGGCAGCCCGGCCTCGGTTCGCAACGCGTTCACCTCCGGGGTGATGACTCCGAGATCCTCCGCGACCAGCGATCCCGGGCCGGCGGCGTCGACCAGCGCAGCCAGTACGTCGTGACCAGGGCCGGTGACCCAGTAGCCATCCCTGGCGGTGGCGGCCTCGACCGGCACGTGCCACGCCGCCTCGAACCCGCGGAAGTGGTCGATGCGGACGAGGTCGAAGAGCTCGCGTTGTCGCGCGATCCGGGAGCGCCACCAGGCGAAGCCGTCGGCGCCCATCCGGTCCCAGTCGTAGTGCGGGTTGTTCCAGCGCTGACCGTCCACCGCGAAGTAGTCGGGCGGGCAGCCGGTCACCGTGATCGGCTGCCCTGCCTCGTCGAGCTGGAACAGCTCGCGGGAGGCCCACACGTCGGCACTGTCGTGCGCGACGAAGATCGGCAGGTCACCGAAGAACAGCACGCCGCGTTCAGCGGCGTACGCCCGCAACTCGCCCCACTGCTGCGCGAACACCCACTGCTCGAAGCGCAGCGCCAGCATCCGGCTCGCGTGGGGTGCCAGCACCGCGTCGACCCGCGTCCGGTCGCGGTCCCGGAGCCCTGGCTCCCACGTCGGCCACGGCGCGTGGTCGAGCAGCTCACGCAGGGTCATGAACTCCACATACGGATCCAGCCAGGCGCCGTGCTCCTCGCACCACGTCACGAAGGCCGCGCGCTGCTCGGGCGTCAGTCCCTGCGGCTCGACCAGGCCCCGGTCGGCGCTGAGCTCGGGGCTGATCAGCTCGGGGTTCCCTGCCATGGCCGACAGTGCGTTGTACGGCGACCCGTCCTCCTCGTGCGTCGGCACCAGCGGCAGCACCTGCCAGACCGAGCAGCCGGCCTCCGCGAGGAAGTCGACGAAGCGGTAGGCCTCGGTTCCGAGGTCACCCCGCGCTGAAGCCGAAGGGAGTGAGGTGATGTGCAGCAGCACCCCGGCACGGCGTACGGCGAGGGGTCGAGAATTCCACCTGGTTTGCTGCACGCGCTCCATCATCTCTGCCATGTTGGCTATCGAAGGACGTCCTGGAATGGGTGAACATGGTCGATCTGCCAAGTTCGGGAAAACTGCTCAAGCTCGTAGACCACGGACTCGCGGTGCAGCAAGCCTCCGTCGCCAAGCACATCGCGAGGGTACGACGGAGCAAGCCCGATGCATCGCCGGCCGACGTGATCAGGCGGCTCGAGCGGCAGCTACTGGCGACCACGACGTCCAGTGGCGCCGCGGTCGGGGCCGCCGCCGCGGCACCTGGCTTCGGAACGGCTGCCGCGGCGACCCTGAGCGCCGGAGAGTCCGCGGCCTTCCTGGAGGCGGCGGCGCTGTACACGCTGGCCCTGGCGGACATCCACGGTGTGCACATCTCCGATCTCGAACGACGACGCAGCCTGTTCCTCGCGATCATGCTGGGTGAAGGTGGCAACCGGGCGATCAGCTCGGTCGCCGAACGCTCCGGCAAGCACTGGGCGCGACAGCTGGTGCACCGGATTCCCACCTCGCAGATCAGGGCCATCAACAAGATCCTCGGGCGCAACTTCGTGACCAAGTACGGCTCCCGGCAGGGTGTCGTCGTGCTCGGCCGGATCGTTCCCTTCGGGATCGGTGCCGTCATCGGCGGCAGCGCGAACGCCGCGATGGCGAAAGGCGTCGTGCGCTCGGCCCGACGCGCGTTCGGGCCACCTCCTGCCGTGTGGCCGGATGCGCCCACACCGATCGCTGCCGAAGCCCTGCCTGAACTGGAGCCCGTCGCGCTCACGGCTGTGCCGCCGATGCCGCCCGTGCCGCCGGTGCCGCCGGTGCCGAAGAAGCGGACATCGGCGACCAGCTTCAGCCGCCAACCCCATGCGATCGAGGCCGCGCGCAGGTTCCTGATCCAGTGCGCAGGGCGGGGCGACGAAGACCTCCCGACCTACGGGGAGCTGGCCGCGCAGTACGGCGGGATCGCGCGGGCAGCCGGACCCGTCCTGAACAGCGTGCGCCGGGACTGCACCAATGCCGGCGAACCAGACCTCAGCGCGCTGGTCGTGGACAAGCGAACTCGCCTGCCCGGAACCTTCCTCGGCGAGCCCGTCGAAGCAGGGCGTGACAGCGAGGCACGCTGGCGCTCTGAGCTGGAGCGCATTCGCAGCCACACTTGGGAGTGAGAATGCTCAGAAGGCGTGTCCAGACTGGAGGGTCCTGATGGCGTACGAGTTCTACGTAACGGTCGAGGGAACGAAGCAGGGGAAGTTCAAGCAGGAGACGCACCGGGAGGAGCACGCGGGCAAGATCGCCGGCGTCGGCTTCCGGTACAGCGTCCTGTCCCCTCGTGACGCGGCCACCGGGATGGCCGGTGGCAAGCGCATCCACCGGCCGATCACCTTCGTCAAGCCATGGGGGGCGGCATCGCCGCAGTTCTTCCAGGCGTTGTGCACCAACGAGATCCTCAAGTCGGTGCTCTTCGAGTTCATCAATCACGACCAGAACGGCCAGAGGTACGTCTTCCACACGATCAATGTGACCAACGCCAGCGTCAGCGAGATCGAGCAGTACGTCGTGGATGAGGCACCCGGCAACGAGGCGCACGAGGCGCAGCCGACGCTCGAGAAGATCTCGATGACGTTCCAGAAGATCGAGCTGGAGAACAAGGACGGCCAGACCATGGCCGCCGACGACTGGTTCGGCGGTCACTGACCCCGGGTTCTAGACAATCGGGTGTGATCAGCCGCGCGCTGCGCCGTACCCGAGCAGCGCGGCGAGGCCGAGCGCGCTGCGAGGTGCGTACGGCGCGCGCCAGAGCCCGCCGTGCGCGGCGGCGTACGCCTCGTCCTGCCAGGGGTGCTCGTGGCGCGGACCGCCGTCGGTGTGCAGGTCGTGCACGAGCAGGGCCGCCATCAGCACGTTCGACGTCGACGGCTCGAACACCTCGACGCGGAAGCGGTGGGCCCCGGCGTACGCCGCTGCGAGCGCGCGGTTCTTCACCACCGACTTGGTCCGGGTAGGTGGTGCGACGTTCATCGAGACCGTCGCACCCTGTTCGCGCGCCACGGTCGCGCGCCAGCGCTGCAGCCGCTTGGCGAGCGCGTAGTTGGGTCCTTGCTGCGCCACCAGGGAGTCGTTGATGCCCGGGTCGGCACCCGGCGCGTAGTTGCGTCGCAGCAGGCGTCCGCCCGAGATCGCCCGCAACGGACGGCTGAGTGCCTTGGCGCGCGGCGAGCGTCCGTCGTAGTGACGTGACGAGTGCCGTACGGCCTCGGCGGGCACGGCGAAGACATCGGTCGGTGTGGCCAGGAAAGCCAGTGCCACGTCGTTTCGGCCCTGCTGCAGCCGATGGGTGAGCTCGTCGACCGCCACGGACACCCGGGTGTTGGTGGCCCCGTCGGCGTAGACGTAGTTGCCGATCACCAGCGTCCCGGGCTGGTCCTGCAACCAGCGCTCGACCGCCGGGACCTCGCTGAGCAGGTCGATCCCGGCGACCTGCTCCAGTGGATCATGGGCGCCGATCGGAACGGGAACGACCAACGTCCCGGCACCCGCGCGAGCCAGCGTCAGCACGCGTCCCCAGATCTCCGAGCGGTCGAGGTCGACGGCTGCGACCCGGGCACCCCACCGCATCAGCGAGGGCAACGGCCCCATCTCGGAGCCGGCGCCGAGCACCGCGACGGTGTGCCCGTCCAGTCGAAGCCAGTCGGGGTTGGCCAGCACCTGCTCGATCGCCTCGGCGACCGTCGGCTCGACCACGCCGGCCTCGACCCAGGTGTCCACGCGCCGCCGTATCTGGTCGCCGCGCAGTCGGTCACCGTGGTAGGGCAGCACCAGCTCGCGCAGCGGCTCACCCTCTCCCTCGACCTCGACGCCCTCGAGCTTCCGGTCACCCTCGGGCCAGGACTCGAGCCCGAACTCACGCGAACCCTGGAGCACCCGCATCCGCCCACGCAGGGAGTCCAGGCCGCCCTGGGCCACGGATACCGCAGCCTGGCGCGAGCCGAGCCCGGCCTCGATCAGCCGCCGGAAGTGCACGAGGTAGTCGGAGCGCCACGCCGTCGCCTGCTCGGCCGCGCGCGATCCGGTCGGGTCAGTCGCCCGAAGAGCGTCTGCGACCACAGCGCGCCCCACCGACGACGTACCGCGCCGTCCCTCGTTGTCCGCCGGGAAGACCAGACCTTGCTCTTGTTCGCTGCCCATCCGCCCATCGTGCTACAGCCGTGGCCCAGTAGCGACGGCTCCCTTGTGGCCAGAGCCTGAGGAGCCTTATGTTGCCAAGACTGTGATCTGCTATCTCGGTCTGCAGGAGGCCTCGCATGACGCAGCTCGACCGGTCAGGTCGGGGGGACGCGCTGTCCGTGCCGTTCACACCCGGCATGCGGGACAACCCTGACGAACTGGCGGTCATCCCCGACGAGATCGCCCATGAGCACGAGGTCGGCCCCGACCCGACTCCCACCCAGGAGTTCACCGAACAGTGGCGCAACGCGTCCTACAACTGCTTCTCCTCCGGCCACAAGTTCTGCCGCGAGGTCTGCCCGGTCACGCAGGTGACCCGCAACGAGTCGTGGACCCCGACCGCCTTCCACGCCAACGTCGTGGCGATGGACCGGGGCGAGATGACGATCGAGGAGGTCGCCTCCGACTACGTCAACTGCACCCAGTGCGGGGCTTGCGAGCTGCGCTGTCCGAACACGCTGTTCACCGGTGACTTCTACCGGTTCCGCACCCGCACCGTCGACGTCGTCAAGGCGGTCCGCGCGTTCGCCGTCGAGAGCGGCGTGCACCAGCCGGCGTGGCAGTCCTGGAACGCGCGGACCGACGAGCGCACCCACGAGCCGGTGCTCGGCGAGACCCCGGTCAGCCAGGAGCACGTGCGCGACTGGTCCGAGGGCCTCGACCTCCCCATCGGTGGCGAGACGGTGCTGTTCGTCGACTGCGAGGCGGCGTTCTACCGCACCTCGGTCCCTCGCGCGGTGGCCCAGATCCTGCAGCTCGCGGGCTACGAGTTCGGGCTGATGGGCGAGCAGTGGTGCTGCGGAGGCCCCGCCGCGGAGATGGGGTACGTCGACCAGGCGAAGCGTTTCGCCCGGCACAACCTCGACAACTGGCGCTCCACGGGCACGAAGCGGGTGCTCGTCCTCGACCCGCACGACTACATCTCCTTCACCGAGGACTACCCGAAGTACTTCGGCGCCGACTTCGACATCGAGGTCGTGCTGGTCGTCGAGCTGTTCGCCGAGCTGATCCGGGAAGGACGACTCACTCCGTCGGTGCCCATCGAGCGGGCGATCACCTACCACGACCCGTGTCGGCTCAACAAGCGCAAGGGCATCTGGAAGGAGCCGCGCGAGATCCTGCGCTCCATCCCCGGCCTGGACTTCACCGACGTCGACCGGGTGACGCAGTGGTCCTACTGCTCCGGCGGTGGTGGCGGCCTGCCCGTGGAGAAGCCGGAGCTCACCGCAGCCATCTCCGCGAGCCGCGTCGAGAAGGCTGTCGCGCTCGAGGTGGACACCCTGGTCAGTGCCTGCCCCTGGTCCGAGCGTCCGCTCGGCGAGGCAGGTGCCACCGTCGACCTCGACGTCATCGACATCCACGAGCTGCTGGCCGAGTCGCTCGGCATCACGGTCGGGGGCTCGCACGGAGTGACGAACGACCCAGTCACGGACGATGGGGCGCCCTCATGACCATCCAGGTGGAGCGCCTCGACGAGCTGGTGACCGCACTGCGCACAGTGCTGCGCGACGAGCAGATCCTCACCTCCAAGCCGGACCGCTACAACCGCGCGCGTGTCCCGGCACCGTTCCCGGTGCACCGCTGGTCCGAGCGGCTCCCCGACCTCGCGGTCCTGCCCACGAGCACGGCCGAGGTCGCCGGCGTCGTACGCATCGCCAACGAGCTGCGCGTGCCCGTCGTACCCCGCGACGGAGGCACCGGCCTCACCGACGGCGCAGTCCCGCTGCGCGGCGGCATCGTCGTCGACGTGAAGCGGATGAACAAGATCAAGGAGCTCGACCTCGAGAACCGCACCGTCACCGTCGGGACGGGCATCAACATGCTCAAGCTCAACGAGCAGCTCGCGCCGCACGGGCTCTTCTACCCCGACGACCCGGCGTCGTACCCGTGCTCGCTGGTCGGGGGGAGGATCGGCACCAGCGGCTGGTCCCTGATCGGCTCGCGCTACGGGCACACCCGTGACCTGGTGCTCAGCTTCGACCACGTTCTTCCCACCGGCGAGGTGATGCACGTCGGTGACGGCATCGGGCACAAGGTGAGCAAGTCCTCGAGCGGCTACCAGCTCAAGCACCTGTTCATGGGTCACCAGGGCACCCTCGGTATCGCCACCGAGGCCACGCTCAAGCTCTTCCCCAAGCCCGAGGCCGAGCTCTCGCCGTTCTGGGCGTTCGACAACTACCACGACGCCTACGCCTGCGTCGGTGCCCTCGCCCAGGCCGGTGTCGCGACCTTCGGCGGGGCCGTCTTGTTCGACGAGTGGAAGGTCGCCTACCTGCGTCGCGACGACGAGGCGTACATCCCCCAGCCCGGCGACGTTCGGGCCCTGGTGTGCGCGGTGATGTACGGGTACGAGGACGAGGTCCGCCCGGCCGGCAAGCGGCTGTTCCGGATCGCCAAGCAGTACGGCGCCCGCTACCTCGGCGACGAGATCTCCGAGGGCGACTGGGCTGCGCGGCACGACCGCTACGCCACACCGCTCCACGGTCGCACCAAGGCCGGGCAGGTGGTGCCGATGAGCTGGCACTGCGAGGACGCCGCCATCAACTACACGAACCTGCCGGCCGTGACGAAGGCCTGGCACGAGATCGTGGCCGACCTGCGCCGGCGTACCGACGTGTTCGACGACTGGGGCATGTTCGCCTACACCTCGGGCAACACCGGCGTCGACTACCTCACCGAGATCGACGTCGGCATCTGGGAGCAGCAGCTCGACGACCGAGCCTGGGAGATGTGGGTCAAGGCCAAGCGCGACATCGCGGCAGTGGCCCTGGCCAAGAAAGGTTCGATCAGCGCCTGCCACGGCTCCTGCCGCGAGGGCGAGGTCGACCTCGTGCCCGACGAGCTCGGTCGCGGCTTCGAGGTGATGCTCGACCTCAAGCGAACCCTCGACCCGAACAACATCATGAACCCCGGGAAGTACCTCCTCGACCGTGCCTACGAAGGAGATCGAGCATGAGTGATCCGTCCGAGAGACCCATCGGTTTCCGGTACGACGAGCAGTACTCCCCACCCGATCCGGAGCGCGTCACGGACGTCGCCATCACCACCCACCCCCATCTCTTCGAGGTCGACCCGCGGCTGATGGAACGCTGGGTGCTGCAGCAGCAGTTCCCCAACTGGGACTCCTTGCGGATCATGAACAGCCGCGGTGACCACCTCGAGTGGATGCACCGCCACTTCGCCACCAAGGTCGTCACGGGCTCCGAGCTGCTCGCCGAAATAGACGCCGAGATCGACGCCGAGGGAGGCGAGTCATGAGCCCGGAAGGCACCACCGTCGCCCCGAAGGACGACGAGAGCGCGCGGCTCGAGGAACTCGGCTACACCTCGGAGTTCAACCGTGACATGAGCATGTGGGCCAACTTCGCCCTTGGATTCACCTACCTCTCCCCCGTGGTCGCGACCTACACGCTGTTCGCGCTCGCCGTGACCACCGGCGGTCCGCCGATGATCTGGTGGCTGGTGATCGTCGGCGCGGGACAGTTCCTGGTCGCGCTCGTCTTCGGCGAGGTCGTCTCACAGTTTCCGGTCGCGGGCGGCGTCTACCCGTGGGCGCGCAGGCTGTGGGGTCGTCGCTGGGCCTGGATGACCGGCTGGGTCTACATGGTCGCGCTGCTCGCCACGATCGCGGGCGTGGTCTACGGGTCCGGGCCCTATCTCGCCCAGCTGCTCGGGTTCGAAGCCGGAACCGGGTCGACCATCACCTGCGCGCTGATCATGCTCGGGACTGCGCTCCTGCTGAACATGCTGGGGACCAGGGTGCTGGCGATGGCAGCCATCATCGGGTTCAGCGCCGAGCTGCTCGGTGCCATCGCCGTGGGTGGCTGGCTGCTCATCTCCGAGCGCGCGAACGACCTGTCCGTGCTGTTCGACACCAAGAACGTCGAGGGCAACGGCAACTACCTTGCGGCTTTCGCGGCAGCCGCGATCATCGGCGTCTACCAGTACTACGGGTTCGAGGCCTGCGGCGACGTGGCCGAGGAGGTGCCTGACCCCACGCGCGAGATCCCCAAGGCCATGCGGATGACGATCTACGTCGGCGGCGCCGCGTCCATCCTGGTCTGCCTCTCGCTGCTGCTGGCCGTCGAGGACTTCGGCGCGATCATCAGCGGCGACGACGCCGACCCGGTGACCACGATCCTGCACGACGCCTTCGGGGTCGGCGGGACCAAGGTCGTGCTGATGGTGGTGATGCTGTCGTTCCTGTCGTGCACGATCAGCCTGATGGCCGCGGCAAGCCGGCTGATGTACTCCTACGCTCGTGACGACATGATCTTCGGTTCCCACCTGCTGCGGCACTTCGACCCGAAGCGCCACGTCCCGCCGTACGCCATGATGGTGGCCGCGGTCGTGCCCGCGGTGATCGTGCTCGGGTCCGTCGTGTCCGAGAAGGCGCTGAACACGATCGTCTCGTTCGCCATCCTGGGCATCTACCTCGGATTCCAGATGGTGGTCTTCGCGGCGCTGCGCGCGCGGTTGAAGGGCTGGGTGCCGTCCGGACCGTTCACCCTCGGTCGCTGGGGACTTCCCATCACGAGCGCTGCGCTGGCGTACGGCGTCCTGACGATGATCAACATCGCGTGGCCGCGGACGCCGGACGTTCCGTGGTACGACAACTGGCTCGTCGCTCTCTCGGCAGCCGTGGGCGTCGGGGTGGGTGGGACCTACATGGCGATCGCCAAGCCCTACCTGCGTAGCGATGCCCGCTCCGGGGACGCCATCCCCGAAGACGTAACAACACCAAGGAGGAAATGATGAAGATCAGCTATGTGATGCTCCCGTGCTACCCGCTCACCGAGTCCCTCGCGACGATCAAGAAGGCCGATGAGCTCGGTTTCTACGCGGTGTACGCCGCCGACGAGACCTGGTGGAAGGACCTGTGGCTGCTCTTCGCCGCGGCCGCGGCCGAGACCTCCCGGATCCGGATGGGACCCAGCGTCTCGGGCGTGGTGCTGCGCGAGCCCACCCTGATCGCGCAGGCGGCAGGCACCCTCGACGAGCTCACCGGCGGCCGCGCCGAGGTCGTGCTCTCCAGCGGCAACTTCGGGCTGCTTGCGCAGTACGGCATCGACTGGACGGACACGAAGCCGCTGTCCCGGGTGAAGGAGGGAGTCGAGGTGATCCGGAAACTCCTCGACGAGGGCGCGATCACCTACGACGGCGAGTTCTTCAACTACGGCGGGCTGTTCACCTTCGCGCGGCCGGTGCAGGAACACCTGCCGGTGAAGATGGGCGCGATGAAGGGGCCGAAGTCGTTCGAGGTGTCGGCCGAGTTCTCCGACGGCTGCCACCACGCGCTGAGCTACACCCGCGGGGCCTACGAGTACATGATGGAGCACTGCACCATCGGCGCCGAGCGCGCCGGAAAGAACGTGCAGGACCTCGACCTCGGCGCGTGGGTGGTGTTCTCGTGCGGCGAGGACGGGGCGGTGGCCAAGGACGCGGCGCGCAGCATGGTCGGCCTCTACGCGTCCTCGATGCCGCACGAGCAGCTCAAGCGCAACGGTGTGGAACCTGAGGAGATGGCTCCGATCATCGAGGCCATCGGTGCCGGCGACATGGCCAAGGGCATCGAGCTCACCTCCCCCGAGATCGCCGAGCGCCTTTCGATTGCGGGGACGCCCGAGGAGTGTGCGGAGAAGATGAAGAGCGAGATCACCTCCACCGGGATCAACCACCTCATCCTCGCCGTCACCGACAAGGCGATGGTCAAGTCGCTGATGGGTCGCGAGGTGGAAGGCGTCCCCGACGTCGACACCCAGCTCCAGCTCATCCACGACCGGGTGATGCCTGCGTTCGCCTGACATGACCAAGGGAGACAAGCGAGCCAAGGAGCCGACCGGCCTGTCGAGGAAGGCCTACGAGGCTGAGCTCTATCGCCTGCAGGCCGAGCTGGTGAAGCTGCAGGAATGGGTCAGGGCTGAGGGCGAACGTGTCGTCGTGGTCTTCGAAGGGCGCGACGCCGCGGGCAAAGGCGGGACGATCACGCGGATCACCCAGTACCTCAATCCCCGGGTGGCCGCCGTCACCGCCCTCCCCGCACCGACAGAGCGCGAGCGCACCCAGTGGTACTTCCAGCGCTACGTCGCACACCTGCCTGCGGCCGGCGAGATCGTGCTGTTCGACCGGTCCTGGTACAACCGCGCCGGCGTCGAGAAGGTGATGGGCTTCTGCACCCCGGCCGAGTACGCGCGCTTCCTGCACCAGTGCCCGATCTTCGAACGGATGCTCGTCGAGGACGGGATCATGCTGCGCAAGTACTGGTTCTCGGTCAACGACGAGGAGCAGCAACGCCGGTTCAAGTCACGGCTCAAGGACCCCATGCGGCAGTGGAAGCTGTCCCCGATGGACCTCGAGTCGATCTCGCGCTGGGAGGACTACTCACGCGCCAAGGACGAGATGATGGTGCACACCGACATCCCCGAGGCGCCGTGGTACGTCGTGGAGAGCGATGTGAAGAAGCGGGCCCGGCTGAACACGATGGCCCACCTGCTCTCGACGATCCCGTACGCCGACGTACCCTCGCCACCGATCGAGCTGCCGCCTCGCCCCGAGCCACACGGGTACCAACGCCCCCCACGCGAGTCCGTGACCTACGTCCCCGACCACTGCGCAACCCTGGGCCCGGGCTGACCCAGGAATGCCTTAGGCGTGTGCGCGCGCCTCTGCCAGCACCGCGCCCAGCTGCTCGACCATCCACTCGAGGTCCTCCTGCTCGACGACCAGCGGTGGAGCCAGCCGGATGCTGGACCCGTGCGTGTCCTTGATGAGCACGCCCTTGGCCAGCATGGCCTCGCACACCTCGCGGCCGCTCATCAGGCCGGGCTCGACGTCGATGCCGGCCCACAGGCCACGGGTCCGTACCTCCACGACCCCGTGCCCGACGTACTTCTGCAGACCTGACTCGAGGACCCCGGCCAGGTCCCGCGCCGCCGCCTGGATCTCGCCGCTCTCGAGCAGCTTCACCACGGCGTGACCCACGGCCGCACCGAGCGGGTTGCCGCCGAAGGTGGAGCCGTGGTTGCCCGGATGCAGTACGCCGAGCACCTCGTCCGACGACACCACTGCCGAGACGGGCACGATCCCGCCACCCAGCGCCTTCCCCAGCACGTACATGTCCGGGACGACGCCCTCGATCTCGCACGCGAAGGTGGTGCCCGTGCGGCCCAGCCCGGACTGGATCTCGTCGGCGATGAACAGCACGTCCAGCTCGGTGCACATGTCGCGGACCGCGGTCAGGTACCCGGCCGGCGGGACGATGACCCCGGCCTCGCCCTGGATCGGCTCGATCAGGACGGCCACGGTCTCGTCGTCGATCGCGTCCCGCATCGCGGTGGCGTCGCCGTACGGGACGATCCGGAAGCCCGGTGTGAACGGGCCGAAACCCTCCCGGGCGAGCGGGTCGGTCGAGAAGCTCACGATGGTGGTGGTGCGGCCGTGGAAGTTGTCAGCCGCGACGACGATGTTGGCCTCGTTCGCCGGCAACCCCTTGAGGTCGTAGCCCCACTTCCGGGCCACCTTGATCGCCGTCTCCACGGCCTCCGCCCCGGTGTTCATCGGCAGCACGCGCTCCATGCCGGCCAGGTTCGCGAGGTCCCGGCAGAACGGCCCGAGCCGGTCGTTGTGGAACGCGCGGCTGGTCAGCGTCACCCGGTCGAGCTGGTCCCGAGCCGCCTTGAGCAGCCCTGGATGCCGGTGCCCGAAGTTGAGCGCGGAGTACCCGGCGAGACAGTCGAGGTAGCGGCGGCCGTCGACATCGGTCACCCACGCGCCCTCGGCCTCGGCCAGCACGACCTGCAGCGGGTAGTAGTTGTGCGCGACGTAGCGGTCAGCGAGATGGAGGTGCTCCTCGGTGCGCGGGGCGGGTGCGTGCTTGCCGCGGGTTGGGTTGGACATGTGCCTACCATGCCGCGAACCGTGTACGACGCAAACCGGGGGTGCGCTCAGCCAGCCGCGGACCAGACCTTCAGGACTCGAGGATCGTCTTGGCCTTCTCGAGGTTGGAGCGCACGTCGCGGGAGTAGAGCCGCATCACGATCGGGTCCGCGAACTTGAAGAATCCCTTGAGCGACTCCACCTCCTGGTGCCAGGTGAGCTTGGTGCCCTCACCCTCTTCGTCGTAGATGAACTCCAACGAGTACGGGATTGTCGCGTCCTCGGAGACGACCTTGCCCCGGTGGGGCTTCTCGAGCTCGACCAGCTTGTCGGTCAGCTCCAGCCGACGACCAGCCACCTTGACCGCGCCGCGGCAGAGCCGCCCGACCTCGTCCTTCTCGCCGGAGATCAACTCGTACTCCACGACGTTGCTGCTGTAGAGCACCACGTTCTCCGGGTCGATCATGAAGTCCCAGACCTCAGAGCGCGGCTTGTTGATGACGATGGATTCCTCGACGGTGAGCACCGGTCGACCTTCCCTTCTGACAGGCTCGGGCGACCCGCCTGACCCGACGCTAGGCATCGACGCCCCAGCCCGGCAGGGGTGTGTCGGAGCTGCCCCAATTGCGCGTCAGCTGGCGTAGACCGGGCAGGATCTTCTCCGAGCTCGTCCTGCAACTTCTGAACAGGTGTCTTATCTGGTGCTCGCCGTTCGTGGTGAGGGCAAGGAAGCGGCACCAACCACTGACCACATGCAAGGAGAAACCGCAATGCGCACCCTGATCGTCACCGCGTTCGTCTCGCTCGACGGCGTCATGGAAGCCCCGGGCGGCGAACCTGGCTACCGCAACTCCGGCTGGACCTTCAAGGACATCAAGCACGTGGAAGAGTCCTACGAGATCAAGGGCCGTGAGCAGGAAGAGGCAGCGGCCATGATGATGGGCCGGGTCAGCTACGAGGCGTTCTCGCCGGTGTGGCCCGACCTCGACTACTTCACGCGCTACAACGCCCTGCCGAAGTACGTCGTCTCGACCACCCTCCAGGAAGCCGACCTGGTCTCGAACTGGGGCGAGACCCACATCCTCCGCTCGGCCGACGACGTGGCCGCGCTCAAGGAGACCGAGGGCGGGCCGATCATCATCCACGGCAGCGCCCGGCTCGGCGCGAGCCTCGCCGACGCCGGCCTGGTCGACCGCTACCACCTGCTGGTCTTCCCGACCCTGCTCGGCGCCGGCAAGCGGCTGTTCAGCTCGACCGACAAGGACAAGCAGATGCTGAGCGTGGTCGAGAGCGAGTCCTACAGCAACGGCCTGCACAAGCTGGTCTACGACGTCGTGAAGTGACACCCCCCCGCCAACACGCCGACTGCGACGCCAGAGGCCCCGGACCCGACTGACCCGCCTGACCCGGACGAACGCGAGACAGCCATCGATGTCCTGGCCCGCCTGCCTGCGAAGGGACGTGCTCCGATGACTGGGTACGACCGTGCACGGTTCGGGCAGGCCTGGTTGGACGCGGACCGGAACGGCTGCGACACCCGCAACGACGTACTCGGCGCGCACCTGACCAACCTCGTGTTCAAGCCGGGTAGCCGCGACTGCTCCGTGGAGAGCGGTGACCTCGCAGACAACTACACGCTGCTCGACATTCACTTCGTCAAGGGCGACGGGTTCCTCGTCGACGTTGACCACGTGGTGGCCCTGGCCAATATCTGGGTCACCGGCGGCTCCGGCTGGGACATCAAGAAGCGAGCGGCGATAGCGAACGACCCAATGAACCTCGAGCCGGTCGACGCCTCCACGAACCGGCAGAAGGGCGCGGGCGACGCTGCGACCTGGTTGCCGCCGAACAAGGGCTATCGCTGCGCCTACGTCGCGCGCCAGGTGGCCGTGAAGAGCAAGTACGCCCTCTGGGCAACGCTTCTCGGAGAAGGCAGCCATCGGACGGATCCTGGCTGCGTGCCCTGACGAGCGGGTGCCCGAGGACTCCGGCGCACCGACCTCGGTCACCCAGAACATCCAGTGACCCGTACGGCGACATCGATCAGTCGTAGAGACCGACCACGGTACTGCGGCCTGCGAGCCTCTCCCGAAGCCGTTCGTCGGCCGTGATCAGCGGCTCGCCGACCCGTTCGGCCAAAGCGACGTAGAGCATGTCGTAGACGGGGTGTTCGTCGTACCGCCGGGAGAGGTCCCAGGCCCGTTCAAGGTCTCCCGGCGCGTCTGCGATCTCGACCGGCAGCGTCGTCAGGAACTGGAAAGCGGTGTCGGCGGCGGCTCCGTCCCACCGCAGGCGGCGTACGCCGGTCAGCAACGCGTTGGCGACTTCCTCCAGCATCAGCCTCGGAGCCAGGACCTCGGTGTCCTCGCGAACCAGACGGTTCAGCAGACGACGTGCAGGTCCGTCCGGATCAGCATCAGGTGCCACCCAGTCGACGACGACACTGGCGTCAACGACCGGCACGAGCGTCCCGATCCTGCAGCACGAGGTCGCGAGCACTGACTCCCGTGCCGATCCCCTCGCTCGGCAGCCGTTTCGCCCAGTCCTTGAGCGTCAGCGCAGGTTCCTCGTCCTGGCCCTCGCCGGAGGCGGCAGCGACGTCGGCACGTCGTACGAAGAGCTTGTTGCCGTTCTTCACCGAGTCCACCCTGCCGCTCCACACCCAGCGTCGGATCGTCTCCGGCGTACGACGGCTCAGCTCGGCGGCCTCACGGACGTCCACCATCTCTACACCATCCACCACGATCATGTAGAGATATTACTACATCACCAGGCCATTGTTCAATCACGCTGCTTGCTCGAGGTCCTCGGCGAGACTGAGGCAAACCGCTCTCGCGGGACCCGCAACCTCATCGGCGAGAACGGTGAGCTTCGCCCCATCAGCGGGCACGAGGGACGAGCACAACTCGACGAAGACGCTCGGTTCCAGGAGCGAGGCAGCGACTGCCGGCCAGGGGCTCAACACGTGGTCAAAGGTGCCGACCTCGCCGTCCAGCGCCGCCCGGACCAGAGCAGCTTGAACCGCGACAGGATCCGGAGCCACGGTCAGCGGAGATGACTCTTCCGCTGCCCGATCCATGACGGAGTAGGCCATCAGCAGCTGCGCGCCGGTGGGTACGTCGGTCAGCAGGCGGAAGTCGTGCCCACCGGTCCTGATCCGCTGCTCCGGTGGGCGCTCCCGGCGACACTCGGCGGACACTGCGGCCACCCACTCCGATGGGTCCTCCGCCACCTGTCGGGCCACTTCGTCGGGAACGAACAGTGGTGCTGTCTCGAACATCGCGCCACCCTCGATCGGCACCAGCCGTCCGATCGCGCACTCACCCGGCTCCAGCAGTGAAGCGGTGCCCAGGTTGAGGGACTCGCACTCGGTTCTGGTGGCCAGGTTCTGCCAGGTCAAGGTGTGCGGGGACTCCCGTACGAACCGAAACCCGCCCATCGGCGTGCGAGCCCACCCGTGAACGCGGTCGGCTCGTGCCAGAAGCTCCGATGACGCGATCCGCGCAAGGAAGTCCTGAAGTGCGCCGAACTCGTAGAGGAGCAGCTGACGGTGGACCCAGTCGTGGTCGATCACCTTCGCGCGAGCGTCAAGGTCATCGGTTCCGACCAATGTCCCTTCGCCACCCCGCGTCTCGATGGCGATCTTCATCGCCTTGAGCGCGCGTGCTCGACCGCGCGGGTCCAGGGACTGGGCAGCCTGTTCCAGGATCCAGCGCGACGTTGCCCATCGAGGCAGCAGGGGCCCGAACAGCACAAGCTGCAACAACCGGCGCATACGTTCCGGGCGCCAGAAGTTCTCGTCCTCGCGATCCGCCAGGTCCCGGGCGATGAGCTCCCAGGTGGCCGTGGCGTCCCCGCTGGCCTCCATCCGGTCGACGGCTTGAAGGATCGGCAAGTCAACCGCGGCGCGCGCCCTCGCCTCATCGAGGCTCCCCGGACGACCCCGGCGAGGGGTGGTACGACTGGTCTTGCGCTGGCGACCTCGAGACTTCGGCATGGCTCAACTCAAGAGCCGCTTGTCGTCCACCACCAGTGCCGTTCGGCGATCTGTGGATAACCCAGCGACAGTCGCCTCTTGCTCACTGCTCCAGGCCGAGCTCCCGGCGCAGGCGCGCGACGTCGAAATCGATCTGCTGCGGCGAGCGCCGCTGGCTCCATTCGAAGTCGTCGAGCAGGGCGGCCAGCTCCGCACGCGCGTCCTCGGAGGCGGCTGCCTCTCGCGGAGTGAGCCCACCCAGAGCTGGGATGCTGTCAGCGAGCCATCGTTCTTCCAGCTGGCGCTGGATCTGTACGACGTCGGCCGGATCCAGCTCGGGCGACTCCGTCGGGCGGCCCAGTTCATCGGGATCAATGCTCTCCCAAGGCCGGGTGGACTCGTCAACCAGTCGTACGCCCGAGCCGGCCGCCTTCACGATCTCCTGCAGCGTGCGGAGCCGCTCGATCGCGTTCGTGCGTACGACGAGCAGGGCGCCGTCGCGATCGACCGTGCCCAAGATGACGTCGTCCGCGCCGAGTAGGGCAAGCGCCGAGTCACCGTGCCGGTCGAGCTGTTCGTCGAGCGCCTCCCAGATGGTGTCGGGGTCGGCGCACTCGTAGCGAGCCACGCACATCACGAGCTCCTCACCCGTCGTGGTCTGCATCTGTGGCGCCCTAGGGGCCAGAAACGACGCGACCTCCTCCCCACTCGCCCCGGCACGCAGCAACTCCAACAGTCGACTGCGCATGAGGCGAGGGATGGACAGGGGATCGAGCTGGAAGCGCAGCACACCGTCACCGTCGTCAAGCAGGACGCCCAGCAACAGGTCCATCTCCTGGATCGTGCGCGTCAGTGTGCGGTCGCGGATCTCCAGCTCCTCGGACGTGAGCAGGTCACGCACCCTCACTCCTCGCATCGGCATCACGTCGAGCACCTCCATCAGCCGACGCCGAGACGTCGACCACTTCGCGGCCAACTCCCGCTCGTCCTCGGGCAGGAGCGGACCGAGCACGCGAAGGAACGCGGCGAGCAGGCCACCCTCGAAGACGGCGAACTCCCATGTGGTCTGGTCGCCCATGGCACGACGTACCGCCTCGGGGTCGTCGGTGTCGGTGCCCGCCAGCAGGGCACCCCACTCGATGAGCTCTTCGCGCTGCCATGGGCGCTGGATGAACAGCGTGACCTTGTGGAAGAGCCAGGACGCTCGAGCGGACAGTGGGTGCACCGCCGTGCGTCCGTGGCAGAGCTTGTACTTCTTGCCCGACCCGCACGGACACGGCCTGTTCCGACCCGGACCGTCGGCAGGAGGTTCGAGGTAGCGCCGGAGCAGGCGCACTTCGTCGGTCTGCGGATCCACGCCCGCCAGACCGTAGAGACGCTTGGCCTCGCGGGCATCACCGGAGACTGACCTCAGGTCGGCGAGGTCACCCAAGGCCTCGGCATGACCGGGGTCCGCGGCCACGGCCCGCTCGAGGAAGGACAGCCACCCGGCTCCGTCGCCGCGCGCCTCGGCTGCTCGGGCGAGCAGCATCAGCGGTACGGCGCTCAGCGGCCCGGTCACGGCGTTCGCCATCGCATCGGCGAGGCGTTGACCCTCCGGCAGGTCCATCTCCAGGGAGACGTAGTCGAGCAGGATCCCGGTCAGGGAGCCCGCCAGCAAGGTGAGATCGGAATCGGCCGGTATGTCCCCCGCCTCTGCCAGCTCGAGACTCGTCCGCCAAGCGCGCCAGGCGGCTCGCTGACGCTCGTCGAGCAGCTCTGGCTCACCGTCCCAGGCAGTGCCGGGCGCACCGACGTACCCCCGGTGGATCTCGAGCCCGAGCGCCTCGAAGAGGTCACCGAGGGGCGGCAGCGGCCGGTTCATGGCGCCTGGGTGTTCGTGCCGCAGGCGCATGACGATCTCGGCGGGGTCGGCGCCGGGGTACGCCGCGTCGCCGTACTCGATCTCCGCCTCCACCACGCGACGGGCGACTCTGACCAGTGCCAGGAGCTCCTCGCCGTACGCCTCGTCGGCATCGGGATCCTCGGGGTACACGGCGCGCTCGAGGACAGCCTGCCCGCCCACATAGCGCAGGGCGATCACGTCGCCGACGGCGTACCCGTCGAGCCACCCCTCCGGGCCGACGAGCGCGTCCCCCGAGTCACCTGGCATCGCCTCTCCGCGCCCCGCGTACTGCACAGTCAGGGCGCCACCGGCAGCCAGCGGGAAGCCCTCGTCGGCAATGCGTGCCCACAGCGCGAGGTCGACGCCGACGTCCAGCATGCCGAGCTCCAGCTCCCGCTCGCTGAGCTCGTGCGCGAGGACCAAACCCTCGGCGAGCGTCGGCAGGTGCCCGTAGGTCTCATCCGCAAAGTCGAAGACTTCTGGGTGCCACCGCATCGGCTGCAGCTCGTCGTCGCTCACGATCCGGTGGTCCGCGGCCAGCTCCACCCGGAGCTCGTCGAGACGCAACGGCCCCCGGGAGAGAACGTCCATCACTGCCAGCTCCAGCTGGGGATCGATTTCACGCTTCTGCAAACTCATCGCGTCACCGTATGACACGGACCTGACGGTCCAGCGGGCCGTTACACATAGGGCCCGCGTCCAAGGGATCAGGAACGACAGGCGTCGCGACGATGCGCGATGGTGACGACGAGTACGACGAGCTCATCCGCGTCGATCGTGTAGATCACCCGGAACTCGCCACGCCGAGCCGAGTACAGACCTTCAAGCGGTGCGCGGAGCGGTTTGCCCGCCCTCTGGGATTCTCGGCCAGCGGGTTCGGGCACCAGCTCTGCCCAATGCGTCCAGTCCCCCGGCCGGCAGCGAGACGCGCACACGCCTCGGCGTGGCCGTGCGGGTTCAGCACTGCGGCCGCGACGTACGCCGCACGATCGTCGGGGCCGAACCGATCCTCCGCGACGGGTCGTCTGCCACATCGAGGGCAGTCTGCTCATCGATGGCTATCGGGCGGGTGTCGAACATCAACGCTGGCGTCGTACCGCTCGGCACCAGGCGACCCAGCAGCCAACCGTCGGCGTCGGCGTGGACAGCTGCCCCGAGGTCGAGTAGCGCGACCTCGTGACCTGCGCGAAGGTCGTGGACCCTGAGTGACCCTGCCTCGGTTTGCCCGAGGCGGTAGCCGCCCATCAGTGCACCGACCCAGCTCCACGCCAGGGCAGCCTCCTGCGCGAGCCGATCAGCGGCCAGAGTGTCGAGGAACTCCGGCAGACCACCCATCTCGAACGTGCACAGCTGGTGGAACAGCCAGCCCTCGCCCGATACCTGCGCGAGCAACGGCACCGGGTCGGCACCTTCGAGGTACGCGTCCTCGAGCCGGTCCGGGTAGAACATCTGCATCGTGTACTCGAGGGCCTCCCGGAGGATCTGCCCCGATCGGTGGCGAGCGCCTTCGGCACGTGTGCACTGGTACGCCGCCCACCGGGCCCACATCCACGGGGTCATCTCCTCCGAGAGGCCGGCGAGCTGCGCCAGCAGCCCGTTGTGGCCGCACCTGGCGAACATGGGCACACCGCGGTAGAACTCCAGCGCGGTCTCCGCGTCGCCGGCTCGCTCAGCCGCGAACGAGCTCTCCATGAACCGGTTGTAGTCAGGGGTCATCATGTCGGCGATGCGGGGACCACGAGTGAATCCGGGGCCGGCCTGGAACGAGTCGCGGCGGGAGCTTGGCATGCCGACAGGCAACGCTGGCGATGACCTTTCATCAAGCGCTCGCTGCGTACCTGTGGACAACCCTCCCCCCAGCCGCCCGGCCACTCACGTCCGCCGGCTGAAGCGCACGTCACCGTTGGGCATCCGGCTGGAGTCAAAGGCGGGGTCATGGGCCCGGTGGTGGTGCCAGGAGCACAGCAGCAGGCCGTCCTTGAGGTCGGTGCGGCCACCCTGGGACCAGGGTGTGCCCCAGTGGTGGGCCTCGCACCAGGCTGCTGGGATCGTGCAGCCCTGGGCGCGGCACTCGCGGTCGCGGATGATCATCGCCTTGCGCTGCGCCGGTCGGAACAGCCGCGAGGATCGGCCCAGGTCGAGGACCTCGGACTTCGCGCCGAGCACCGCTGGGATGATCCGGGCGGTGCAGGCGAGCCGTCGTACCTCTGCGGCGCTCAGCCTGTCCGCGGGACCGAGCTCGCCGGTGCCGAGCTCCTGGCGCAACGCCTCGAGCGAGACCGTGACGATCAGCGTGGTCGCGTCCCCGCCGTGAGCGGGCAACCGCTGGGGGTCGAGCACCTCCATCAGCGAACAGAACGCCTGCCCGCGCTTGCGGTCGACCGGGATCCGGTCGGCCTCTCCGGCTCCTTGGTGTCGCGGTGAGGTGAACGCCTCGAGGTAGGTGTGCAGGCGCGTCGCCACCGCGTCGGGCAGGTTGATCGTGATCCGGGTGGTGCCGTCGCCCAGCCTGGTGCTGACCAGGCTCGTCCTGCGGCGGGCGCGGCGCTCCTCCGCAGCGAGCTGCTCGGCCTCGTGCTGCTCGAAGATCTCCGGCGCCACCACTTCGAGGATCCTGCGACCCAGCACCCGCAGCTCGCGCGGCCCGAAGTGAGCCGCCTGTTCGACCAGATGGGCCTCGGCGCGCGCGAGCAGGTCCGCGGAGACCTTCTCGGTAGGGAGCTCGTCGAGCGCGTGCGTGATCACCCGCGCCTGTGCCACGTTGATCTCGCCCCGGCCGAGCGCCTCAGCGACCAGGCTCCAGCGCCGCTCCAGTGCCTCGGCCAGCGCCAGGTCACGCCGGTTCGCGCCGAAGTCGCTGAGCGTGTGCTCAGTGAGCAAGGCAGCGACGTCGCGGGCACCCTCGGCCACAGCGACGTCATCCGAAGCAGCCATGACGCGGAACCTCAGAGCAGCCAGCTGGGCGTCCAGCCGAGCCAGCCGCAGCAGCGCCGCCCGCTTGTCACCGGGATCCATGAACATGACCTGCACACCGGCGCACTCCTTCAGCGCCGCCTCGATGGCATCGGCACACGCGAGCACCGGGTGCGTGCAGCCCTCGAAGGTCGAACTCACAACGCACCTCCAGCATCGACGACGGACCATGGGTCTCACGTGTCGATGCAGCGTGCCTGTGAGCGGCGGACCTGACGGTCCAGGCCGACCCCTCAGCATCACTATTGGATCGAACCTGTTTTCGATTATACAGGTTAGGAACACTGGTCGCAACCTCTCGCGGTCACCATTCTCCATAGGTGCCGCGGCGTCGCCGTACCCAGCAAGAGCAGCCCTGCGTCGACCCACGCCTCACCCCCGCGCATGCCGGCAGCCCGGTAGTGACCTCTTCCCCGTCGGCGTCGTAGGTGCGCAGGTGAGGAGCCAGCCTCATCCCGTTGACGAAGATCTCGCAGTCGCAGAACCCGCCCATGCTTCCGAGTCGCTGTTCCAGCGCTGTCGCTCGGGGCGCACGCAGGTCGCGGTAGCTCTGGGCGAACCGCAACGTGGTGTCGCACCCGAACTCGCCCAGCATCCGCGCGACGTAGCAGACCAAGCACTCGCCGGCCCGCGGATGGGTGAGCTCCCTGGCCAGAGAGCGCACGATCTGCTCAGCGCGCTGGTCGATCGCAACGTCGTCCATGGTGTTCCTCCCGTTCGGTGAGGACATTGCTACCGCCGGGCACCGACAGTTCGCCCGTGATCCCGGACGGCGCAGCCCGTCGCTGAGCAACACCGAACGACTGGAGCCTCAAGGCAGTCCCCGCCTGTTCAAGGCGGCCATGAGCGACGGCCGACGCCGATAGGTCTCGCGGATCGCAGCGACGTACGCCGTGAACTCAGCCTTCTCGCCGGCGTGCTCCATCAGCTCGCCGATTCGGACGAGGGCGGCCGCGATCCCGGGGTAACGGCTCGAGTCAGTGATCCGCAGGCCCTCGTCCACCCTTTCGCGGCGCAGTCGAGCGGCCTTTCCGGGGAACTCTCCTCCAGAGGCGTTGGCCAGCGTCTCCCAGGCGTGTCCCGCCCCGAGCTCCTCCGCCGCGGACCACGCGCCTGCCAGATCTCCCTCTGCGAGGGCGATCTGGACGAGCAGCGCGCCGTTGCCGAACCGTGCTCCGGCCCGTTCACGCAGATGCTCCTTCGCCCACGACTCCTCGCGCTCGGCTCGACCCAGACGCTCGGCGAAGTCCAGGAGTGCACGGTACGGACGGATGTCGGTGCCCCGACGGACCTGATCCCGGAGGAGCTCGATCGCCTCGTCCTCGCGGCCCCGGACGAGCAGGTCGTCGGCGACCTCCACGGGATCGAGCCGGTACTCGTTGCGCTGGCCGGCGCGCCCGGTCACCCGGCCGGCCGCCAGCGCACGATCGATCCAGTCGCTGGCCTCGGTGTCGCGTCCCGCCTCGCGGAGCCGGTCCACGATCGCGCCGTACTGCGTGTGCTCGCCCTCGCTCAGGATCGCCACCGCCGCATCGAGGTCACCGTCATGGTCGGCGAGCTCCAGCCGCATGCGATCCAGCTCCAGGCGTGCGTAGTACTCGACCCCGGCGTACTTCGGCTCCAACCGGGCGACGCCTGAGCGGTAGGCCCGTAACGCCTTGTCATCGAAGGCCGCGACGAAGTCGGCCAGCCGAAGGTCCGGCCACCCTGGTGAGGTGTCCCACGCAGCTGTCGGTCCCGTATGGCGATCGCGGCCCCGCTCAGCCGCCACGCACCACCCCGAGCCGACTCCCACGGCCCGAGCTCTTGGTTCGTGCGTACGACGCTCGCTCCCGATCGATGGCGTGCTCGTAAGGAAGCGGCGGGTAGTCGGAGTAACCCGGGTCGGCCGACCTCAACACCTCGGTGGACACGACGTTGCCTCGCACCCGGATCCCGAACAGTTCCTTGTTGTCACGTCGACAGCCGACGACCAGGCCCTCGAGGTGGTGGTCGAAGGTGAACTCCTCGAAATAGGCCAGTCCGCTCCGGGAAGCCTCGGCCCCGGGACGGAGGAAGTGGTCAATGAGATAGCGCAGCCAACGAACCGGTTCGTAGAACTTCTCGCCCCCGTCGAAGGCAAGGCAGCATCCGCCCCAGGACGGCTGCCACTGGCACCACAGCTGCGGCTGACCGGAGGCGGGACGGTTGTAGGCATCCAGGCTGCAATCGGGCCGCTCTTCGACGTAGGGGTTCCCCGGCACTTCGTACGGCCCGCCGGCACGGTCGAAGCGTCTACTTCTGCGAAAGGCGTCGAGGTAGGCGACCTCCGCTTCGTTGAGCCCGGGGTCGATGTCGATGTGGCCGATGAAGTCCGTCGTGTATCCCATCTGCACAATCTCTGACCTTGGGCGTCTCGTGGCCAGCGCAACACATTCAGCTGTGGACAACCCCTGGCCCGTGACCGCCTGTGGATAGCGGGATGCGGACCCGAGGCATGCGTCGCAGACTCCGCGCATGGACATCTACGACCGGCTCGCCATGTACGACCTCCGCGACACACAGGCGCTGATCGACGACATAGCGCGTCGGCATCCCCTGACCGAGGGCACCACCCTGCTCGCGCTCGTGCACCAACCAGCCCGCGCGCAGCGGCTCCTTGCCGTGCAGGAGCTGCCAACCCTGGACCCCGACCGCGAGTGGGACCGCGACCTGTCTGACTTTCTGTACGACGTGGTGCACGGGCTGGAGATCCCGCCCCGAACTGAATCCTCAGCCTCGATCCTGGTGACTGTGATCGTGCGTCGCGGCCACAACGGCTGGGGGCCTCTCGAGAAGCTCTGGGGCCTGGCGTGGCGCTACTCCAACCACAACTCCGACGCCTTCGATCGCGACATCATCGTCGTCACCGAGCACGGCTGGTGTTCGCTCTGGTCCGACGTGGGTGGAGTCCACCCACGGCTCGAGCAAACACCAGCTACCCGCTCATGAGCTTCTGGTTGATGTCCAGCTGGGCCAGCTCCGCCGCCGCGATTCCGGCGGCCCAGCCCTCACCGCTGTTGATGCTCGAGGCCCGCCCGACCGTGTGCGGCACCATCGCCTCGAACGCCTCGGAGATCTTCGCCTCGTGATCGTGCAGGACCGGCAGCAAGCGCGGCGAGGCTTCAGAAGCCACGGCATTGGTCTCGGCCTGCAGTCGCTCACCGATGCGAGCGGCGTACGCGAGCAAGAACGACTGTCTGAATGACCTCGTCCGCGAGTTGCCGCGGCCGTACCGGGAGTGTGCGTGTCGTTGCATCGCGGCGTTCGCCTGCACCAGCAGCGAAGTGACCAGCAGTTCGACTGCTCCGAGGTCGGCGGCCGACCCGACCACCAGGGAGAAGCCGTGCTGCTCTGCGAGCGCGGTCCGGCACCGGTTGGCCCGCGCCACCTCATCGACCAGCGCTGCCTTGGCGCGCACGTACGGCGCGTCGAGCCACAACCGGCGCACCGCAGCGGTGGGGCCGCGCTCGTGGCCAGCGGAGGCTTCGTCGAGCAGCCGATCAAGGGCGTAGCGGGCGATCAGCTCCTGGGCCTTGCCGATGAGCGCCTCCGCCTCTTCGTCGTACTCCGTCGACTCCGCCTTGGCCAGGAGCGCCCGCACCTGCGCCAGCTTCGGATGCTCCACCGTTCCCCCGGTTGCGCTTCTCGAGGCCACGGCATCGGCATCCAGCAGCGGCGCCCTGGCGAGCAGCGCAGCCAGCCCCAAACCCGCCGCGAGGTCGCCGGTGGTCTCGATGCGCACGGTCTCGTCACGCATCACCGTCGCGAGCATGGCGAGGAGTCGTGGATCGCGGCGACGCACCAGCTCGCGCAGGTCCGTGGGACCCCAGCCACCGCTAGTGACGGTGCTGGCCACGCGCGCCAGCAGATCACGCAGCACCAGAGCCACCACGTGCTGCGGAATCGGAGCCAGGCGGTGCAGCAGTGACTCCGCTTGCAGCAAGAGCTCGGAGTCGTCGTGCTGTCGCAGAGTGAGCCGCCGAACCGTCGCCGCGACCTGCAGCTCGGCCAGGCCGTACGCGTCTTCGGAGTCGATCCGGGGACCAGCCGCAGATCCAGGCCAGTTGCTCGCTGGCCTTGGCCCACCCGCTGCCCGCTGCTGTGCGCGCCGCCGCTGCTTCGCCGCGCGGCGCTGCTTGTTGTTCACACCCACATGTCCTACTTTCCCTCGGCGACCCCGGTTCGGAAACGTAGGCGCGCCCACCGACAAGATGCGGCCGCCGCAAATCCGTCCTCCGGCCCTATTGCATGTCACCCTCGTTCGGGTCTACGGCGGGTTTCGGTGCCTGTTTCCGGGACCGTCGGGTGGGACGTCGGGCACAGGTCCCAGCGGCGAATGGCCCAGCTGCTGCTGGTCGCCGACGGCTTTCAGGAAGGTCTCCCACGCAGCCCGGCCGAGGGGCCTCTCATGGTCGACTGGGTACAGGTCGATATTCGCGAACTGCATCATCGGGTCGAACCTGATCGGCGACATGATCTTCCAGCGTGACCAGTGCTCTCCGTCGATCTGCAGGTAGTCCTGGTACCCGGGGACAGTGGCAGCGTTGTGGATCACCCATTCCGTGTTGCCCCGTTCCAACGGCGCGCCCTCCCCATGGGTTTCGGTCGTGTAGAACTCAGTGGTCGCGTGGAAGTGAATGTCCATGTGGAGCCTCCTGGCTCCTCACGCTCCTCCCTCGATGCCGCCCCCGCAATCAATCGCGCACCAGGGCCTCCAGCAGATCGACGCCATGCGCGAGCGCCCGTTCGTCGACATCGAAGGCCGGGTTGTGGTGCGGCGCCGGGTTGTCGGCGCCCACCAGCACATAGCTCCCCGTGCCGCCCCGCTGCTGTACGTCGGCGAGGAACAGGCTGGCATCGTCGCTGCCGCCCATCGGGCCGAACGTGTCGGACGTGAGCCCGAGCTCCTTTGCATGTCTGGCCAGTGCACCGGCCACGGACTCGTCGGAGTTGATCGTCGCGGAGCCGCCCGTCTGGAGCACCTCAACCTCACAGCCGTACGACGCGGCCGCGCCCTCGAGCGCGGTCACGACCCGTTGTGAGAGCTCGGTCTGTACGTCGGCGTCGAGCGCACGCGTCTCAGCAGTGAGCTCGGCCCACGCGGGGATGATGTTGACGCCGTCGCCGGCGTGCAAGGTACCCACGTTGACGCGCGTATCGGTCGTGGACCACCGCGGCTGCCCGAGCACCGCGAGTGCGCCGGCGGCTGCAGCGGCGAGGGCATTGCGGCCGTCCTGAGGCGCGGCCGCGGCGTGCGAGGCGACGCCCGTGAACCGCGCGCGGAGCTTGGTGGTTGCGAACGCCCCGACCGCTCCTCCGACGACGTGACCGAGTGGCAGGTCGAGACCGAGGTGCAGCGCCACGAACCGGTCGACCCCTTCGACAGCGCCTGCGTTCAGCATGGCGCGGGCTCCACGACCTCCTTCCTCGGCGGGCTGGAACAGGAACCGCACGGTGCCGGCGAAGTCCGGGTTCGCCTTCAGCCGCTCGGCCAGCGCGAGCCCGATCGCGACATGGCCGTCGTGGCCGCACGCGTGCATGCCGTGCTCGAAGGTGGAGCGGAATCCCTGTGCCTGTGGGACGTGTGACTCCTTGGTCGACTCCTCGATCGGGAGCGCATCGGTGTCGAACCGCAGCGCCCACGTCGGTCCGGGGCTCGAGCCCGTGATGTCGGCGACCACGGCGGCCCCGTCCCGGCGTACGGTCTCGACCCACGCTTCGTCAGCACCCGTCCGCACCGCACGCTCCGCCGAGTGGTCGAGATCGTTCTCGCTCGGGTAGTCCACGATGCCTGGCACCTGCAGTACGCCGTCGCCCGTACGCGGCTCGATCCCCAGGTCGGTGAGGACCTCGGCGACGCGCGCCGTCGTACGCACCTCCTGGAACGCGGTCTCGGGATGGGCATGGAACTCGCGGCGCAGCGCCACTATGTCGAGCGTCATCGTTCGTCCTTACTTTTCCGGCAGATGGATGGGCATACCCGGACCGACGTCGGCCCCGGTGAAGTAGAAGATCGCCAGCACCGCGACCCAGACGACGCCGAACACCGGCACGAACGGGGCCATCCGCGCGATCAGCGCACCGAACTGCAGGTCCGGCTCGTAGCGGCGGGCAAAGCCGAGCAGCACGATGATGTAGGGGTTCAGCGGTGTGACCACCTGGGTGACCGAGTCGCCGACGCGGTACGCCGCCTGGATGAACCCCGGCTCGAGCCCCACCAGCGCGAACGTCGGCACCATCACCGGAGCCATCAACGCCCACATCGCCGACCCAGAGGTGATGAACAGGTTGATGAGCGAGGCAATCAGGACCAGTCCGAGCACGGCCACGAAGCCGGTGGCACCGATCGCGTCGAGCCCGTTGGCGAGCTTGACAGCGATCACGGTTCCCAGGCCGCTCCAGGTGAAGATCGCGATGACCTGAGAGGCGATGAAGATGAACACGACGTACGCCGCCAGCCCACGCATCGCCTCCGTCATCATCTCGGGTACGTCGGCCGCTTGCGAGATTGCGCGCGTGATCACGCCGTAGGTGATGCCACAGGCCAGGAACAGGATCGCCAGCATCGGCACGAGCGCGTCGAGGAACGGCGACGGTATGAGCTCTCCGCCCTCGCCCCGCAGCGGGCTGCCGGGGATGAGCCAGGCGGTGAAGGCGCCGACGAGGAGGAGTACGCCGACCGCGGTGGCCACCAGCAGACCCTTGCGCTCGACCGAGGTGAGCCCCGTGATCTCACCGTCAGGACGCTCGAACGCGGGCAGCCGGGGCTCGATGACCCGGTCGATCAGGTAGCCGCCCGCGAGCGGCAGCGCGATGCCGGTGGCGATCGAGATCCACCAGTTGCTGGCGATGTTCACCTCGGTGGTCTCGATGCTGCCGACGATCTTCGCCGACTCGTTCGTGATCCCGGAAAGCAGCGCGTCGAGCGCACCGAGCAGCACCCCGGACGCGTACCCGGCGCTCGTACACGCGAAGGCGCCCAGCATGCCCGCAAGTGGGTGCCGGCCGGCCGCGAGGAAGACCAGCGCCGCCAGTGGCGGGATCACGATCAACGAAGGGTCGGACATCACATGCCCCTGGGCCGCCACGAAGGCAACCACGTAGGGCAGTACCGAGCGTGGCGCCCGCGCGAACATCGCGGTGATCCCGGCCTTCAGCAGTCCTGACTGCTCGGCGACACCGACCGCGAGCAGCATCACCACCACGCTGCCAAGCGGCGGGAAGCTCATGAAGTTCTCGACGAAGCTGGTCAGCCACCAGGTGATCCCCTCGCCGGTCAGCAATCCCATGACTGGTGTGGGTTCATCAGTGCCAGGGACCGTGACTTTGACGTCGAGCAGCGCGAGCGCCGTGGAGACCACCGCAACGATCACGAGCAGGTAGCCGAACAGGACGAATGGATGGGGAACCTTGTTGCCGATCCGCTCGACGGTTCCGAGCACGCGGTCGAGCCGCGACGTCGTGGCAGTGCTGGACACAGTCATCTCCCGAGAGGTGGAGGGCCAGGCAATGACGCTACCCAGCCCATGCCGACCGAAAACCGCGGTCGATTCGGCGTCTGAAGAAGTCTCCTAGACAATAGTGTGTGTCACACAGTAATGTGGCACTCATGACCGATGACGTCCTCGCTCAACACCTCCAGGAGCTGCGTCGCGGCACCGTGGTGATGGCGGCGCTCGCGACACTCAGCAGGCCGACCTACGGCTATGCGCTGTTGGAGTCGCTGGCCGAGGCCGGGTTCGCTGTGGACGGCAACACCCTGTACCCGCTGCTGCGGCGGCTGGAGAAGCAGGGGCTGCTCACCAGCGAGTGGAACACCGAGGAGTCACGGCCACGCAAGTTCTACCGGGTCAGCCCAGAGGGGTCGGCCCTGCTGCAGCAGCTGCTGGACGAATGGCAGCAGCTGCACACGTCAATCGAGAAGCTGAGGTGAAACCCATGACGACCCACTCCCACTACGACACCACCACTCCGGGGAGGACGACCCTGGCCGAGAGGTACGTCCACGCCGCCACCCGCAGGCTGCCGGAGGACCAGCGGGTCGACGTCGGTGACGAGCTGCGCGGCAGCATCGCAGACCGCGTCGAGTCGCTGCAGCGACGAGCGCCCCGACCTGAGTTCTGAACAGGCGGAGTACGCCGCCCTCGAGGAGCTCGGCGACCCGGATCGGCTGGCTGCCGGCTACGCGGGCAAGCGCCTCCAGCTGATCGGGCCCGAGCTGTTTCCGGCGTACGTCCGGGTGCTGAGGGGTGTGCTGCTCTCAGTCGTTCCCGTCGTGGCCATCGTGATCGCCGTCATCGAGGCGATCGAAGGCGCCTCCATCGGGGCAGTTATCGGCAGCACGGTCTGGATGGCCTTCACCATCGCCGTCCACATCGCCTTCTGGGTCACGCTGGTTTTCGCCCTCGTGGAGCGCGGCTCCGCGCCGGGCAAGATGGAGGAGTCCCTCGCCGTCGAGTGGACCCCCGACAAGCTCCCCGACCTCCCCCGCGGACCGCGTGGCTCGCTCGGCGAGCTCGTCGCAAGCCTGGTCTGGCTCGCGTTCATCGGTGCCGCGATCGTCTGGCAACAGTTCCGCTCCCCCGTCGGCGACCAGCTCCCGCTGCTGGACCCGGACCTGTGGTCCTTCTGGCTGCCCTTGATCCTCGTCCTGCTCGTGGTGGAGATGGGCTTCGAGGTCGTCAAGTACCGCCTCGGCAGCTGGTCCCCGCCCCTCGCCTGGGTGAACGTCGCCCTGGGCGCAGTCTTCACGGCCCCGATCGTCTACCTCGCCGCCACTGACAAGCTGCTCAACCCGACCGCGGTCGCGGAGATCCAGGACGGCTGGTCCGGCTTCGACCCGGGTACGGCGAACACCGTCGTGATCGTGGCCGCCCTGATCATCTGGGCATGGGACAGCGTCGACGGCTGGCGGAAGGCCCTGGCGGAGTAGGTCACCCGCAACTGTTGGTCGGGCGCTGCGAGCGACCCCAGGGCCGCCGCGGCAGCCGAGCGCGCCCGCTGGTCAACCCAGCGGGTACGCCGGCCGAGGGTGCCTTCGAGACGGGCCGCCTTCACTGTCGAAGGCCGTTGGCACTCGACAACGACACCCCGGTCTTGGGTCGAGTGGCCAAGCGCTGCAGTCGACTGGGACGTCGCTGTGTTCGACTCCCGCGGCCTACCGGTGGCCCCCCGCAGCCACCTGGCCGACGCCGAGCGGGCGACGCTGATCGCGACCCGACGCCGGGGACTAAACGATCCCGTTGACCAAACTACGACGGCGGCGGGCACATCCGAGTGGACCGGCCACGCGGAATACGCCTCCCTAACCCGGTCACGTACTCCGGACTCAAGGAGGCATGGACCTCACATGAACCAACCGCAACGGCAAGGGGTGCTCTCCCCAGGAGGTCACCGTCGACCGCGACCAGACCGCCGGCCTCGCCGACTTTGCCTACGGAAAGGCCGCTAGGCGCAGCCAACGGTTGGTAACTAGGTCGCGTCGCGGTCTCGTCCACGTCTTGGCCGGCACGCGGGAACTTAGGCTCACGGACCCCGCTGGGTCAGGCATGGCCGTCGCCGGAAACCCCAGTTCCCTGCCTCACACTTGGACATGTCGCCACGACTGGCCTCGTTGGCACAGATCCCCGGCCGTTGGGGGCTGGCCCATCTCCTGCGATAGGCCCACGGCGAATCACACAATCGAATGCTCCGTCACCCGCGAGATCCCGAGCAAGAGCTTGTCCAGGGAGCTGTTCCGACCTGCCGATCACCCTGCAAAGGCGGGACATGTCCGCCTCGCCGGGCTTGAACTCAGCACCGCGAACAACGGTCAGCCAGCATTATGCTTCGGCCATGAGAGGGTCTCCATTGGAGATGCAATTGCGAGAGGTCATCGCTGCAGTGCTCCTTCGACAGGCCGAAGAGCAGGGCGGATTCTTGCAGTGGCGCGATCTCGAGGCGGTGCGGCTGCCTGATGGATCCGAGATTCGTGTCGTGGATCCAGGAAAGGGCGGGATCTGGAACCCGTCAGCCATGGATGCGACCCTGTCGATTATTACCTCCCCCGACGGTCCCTACGCCGACCGCGAACTCGAAGGCGGCCAACTTCGATACAGCTACCAATCCGGGCCCGAGGGCGGCAAGAATGTCAAGCTGCGCAGAGCCATGGACTTGGGCTTCCCGGTGATCAGATTCAACAAGATCGCGAAGGGTGCCTACGTCCCGATCTACCCCGTCTACGTCGTTGCAGATGATCCGAATGCCCGCGAGTTCACATTGTCTGTCGATGACTCCTTGCGCGTGCTCCCTTCCCTGGGGCAAGCCTCTGACCTCGAGCGCAGATACGCTGAGCGGATCGTGCGTCAACGTGTGCACCAGCCCGCGTTCCGAGCACGAGTCATGCTCGCGTACGACACGCAGTGCAGTGTCTGTGTGCTCAAGAAAGCCCGTCTGCTCGACGCGGCGCACATCATTGGCGACGGGGAAGATCGCGGCGACGCCGTGGTTACGAATGGCTTGAGTTTGTGCAAAATCCACCACGCTGCGTACGACGAGGACCTGATCGGGATCTCACCTAACTATCAGGTGATCGTAAATCGTGGGCTCCTCGATGAGACCGACGGCCCGATGCTGCTGCACGGGTTACAGGAGATGCACGAGCGCCAGATCGTTGTACCCAAGGTGCGCGCTGATCGCCCAGATCCAGAGCGACTACAGACGCGATTCAATGCATTCCTTGCAACAGGCTAATCACCCCTCTTGCGGTGCCGGGTGCTTCCCAACGCCGCCGACCTCGGTGTGGCACACGGACCTAGCCCGGACCTCGCCCGGATCGTTCACGACTGACGGGCCGACTCGTCCCGTAGAAACACCGAAGTGCCTGTCCTGTAAGGGATTCTTGGTCTTGCGACGGAACAAGAACTCTCAGAGGACGGGCACCCGGTAGGTGAAGGGTCGTCGCTAACGAATGAGAAACAGTCGCCGATTGGTGAGAATCCTGTCGCCCAGACTTGAGAACTGTCATCAACTGCAGCCGCTGGTACTTCCGCAGCCCTCGCACACGAAGCAGCTCCCCGCCGGACGCATCTTCGTACCGCAGGTCATGCAGAGTGGGGAGTCGACTGCGGTGCCGGTGAGCTTCTCGAAGAGCTCGGCGGAGGTGTGGGCCTCCCTGGGGGCGGGCTTGGCGGTGGCGGCTTCGATGGTGTGGTCTCGACTGATCGCTCGCTCCGCTCGCTGCTCGACCACCTTGGAGTCACCGTCGGTGGCGTCGTGGTCTCGACTGGCCGCTCGCTTCGCTCCCTGCTCGACCACCTTGGATGGTTCGTCCTCGATGATCTCGCCGATCTGCATCAGCTCGCTGGCGGAGCCGGTCTCCTCGAGGGGCTCGTAGGATCCGGTCTCGAGGTGGCGCTGGCGCTCCTCGGCGGAGTAGATGCCGAGCATCGAGCGGTCCTCGAAGGAGAGGTAGTCCAGGGCGAGGCGGCGGAAGACGTAGTCCATCAGGGACTGCGACATCCGGATGTCCGGGTCGTCGGTCATGCCCGAGGGCTCGAAGCGCAGGTTGGTGAACTTCGAGACGTAGGTCTCGAGGGGGACGCCGTACTGCAGTCCAATACTGACCGCGATCGAGAAGGCGTCCATCACGCCGGCCAGGGTGGAGCCCTGCTTGCCGAGCTTGAGGAAGATCTCGCCGAGCTCGCCGTCGTCGTGGGCACCCGAGGTCATGTAGCCCTCGGCGCCGCCCACGGTGAAGCTCGTGGTGCGCGAGACGCGTGACTTCGGCAGGCGCTTGCGGAACGGCTTGTGGATGATCACCGGCTCAGGGGTGGGCTCGTCGACAAGCTGGCCCTGGTCCTTCTTGGCCGAGTCGGACTTGCCGTCGGATAGCGGCTGGCCGACCTTGCAGTTGTCGCGGTAGACGGCCGTCGCCTTGAGGCCGAGCTTCCAGGACTGCAGGTAGATGTCCTCGATCTCCTCGACCGTCGCGCTCTCCGGCAGGTTCACCGTCTTGGAGATCGCGCCGGAGAGGAACGGCTGGCAGGCGGCCATCATCCGTACGTGGCCCATCGGCTTCAGCGCCCGGGCACCCATCGCGCAGTCGAAGACCTCGTAGTGCTCGGGCTTGAGGCCGGGGGCGTCGATGACGTGGCCCTTCTCGGCGATGAACTCGACGATCGCCTCGATGGTCTCCTCGGCGTACCCCATCTTCTTCAGCGCCCGCGGGATCGTCTGGTTCACGATCTGCATTGAGCCGCCGCCGACGAGCTTCTTGAACTTGACCAGCGAGAAGTCCGGCTCGATGCCGGTGGTGTCGCAGTCCATCATGAAGCCGATGGTGCCGGTGGGTGCGAGTACGGAGGCCTGCGCGTTGCGGAAGCCGTTCTTCTCACCGGTCTTCTGTACGTCGGCCCAGGCCTGCGTGGCCAGCTTGTGTACGCCGGCGTCGTGTACGCCGAACGTGCGGACCACGTCGTTGGCCGCCTGGTGCTTGCGCATCACCCGCTTGTGCGCGTCGGCGTTGCGGGCGTAGCCGTTGTACGGGCCGACGACCGCGGCGAGCTCCGCCGAGCGCTTGTACGACTGACCGGTCATCAGCGAGGTGAGGGAGGCAGCCATCGCGCGACCACCGTCGGAGTCGTAGCCGAGACCCATCGCCATCAGCAGCGCGCCGAGGTTGGCGTAGCCGATGCCGAGCTGGCGGTAGTCGCGGGTGGTGTCGCCGATCGCCTCGGTCGGGAAGTCCGCGAAGCAGATGGAGATGTCCATCGCGGTGATGATGAACTCCACCGCCTTGGCGAACAGCGGCGCGTCGAAGGTGTCGTCGTCCTTGAGGAACTTCAGCAGGTTCAGGGACGCGAGGTTGCACGAGGAGTTGTCGAGCGACATGTACTCCGAGCACGGGTTGGACGCGGTGATCCGGCCGGTCTCGGGGTTGGTGTGCCAGTCGTTGATCGTGTCGTCGTACTGCAGACCCGGGTCGGCACAGGCCCACGCGGCCTGGCTGATCTTGGTGAACAGCTCGCGGGCATCGACGGTGTCGATGACCTCACCGGTGCCGCGGGCACGCAGCCCGAACTCGGTGCCGTCCTCGACCGCGCGCATGAACTCGTCCGAGACGCGGACGGAGTTGTTTGCGTTCTGGTACTGCACCGAGGTTATGTCGGTGCCGCCGAGGTCCATGTCGAACCCGGCGTCGCGCAGCGCGCGGATCTTGTCCTCTTCCTTCGCCTTGGTCATCACGAACTCTTCGATGTCCGGGTGGTCGACGTCGAGGACGACCATCTTCGCCGCACGACGGGTCGCGCCGCCGGACTTGATGGTGCCCGCGGAGGCGTCTGCCCCGCGCATGAAGGAGACCGGGCCGCTCGCCGTACCGCCGCTCGACAGCAGCTCCTTGGAGGAGCGGATCCGGGAGAGGTTCAGGCCGGCGCCGGAGCCGCCCTTGAAGATGAAGCCCTCCTCCTTGTACCAGTTCAGGATCGAATCCATCGAGTCGTCGACGGAGAGGATGAAGCACGCGGAGACCTGCTGGGGCGAGGCGGTGCCGACGTTGAACCAGACCGGGGAGTTGAACGAGAAGTACTGGTTGACCAGGAGCCAGGTCAGCTCGTGCTCGAAGAGCTCGGCGTCGTTCTCACCCGCGAAGTAGCCGTTGTCGATGCCGGCCTTGGTGTAGGTCTTCACGACCCGGTCGATCAGCTGCTTGAGGCTCCACTCGCGGGCGTCGGTGCCGACGGCGCCGCGGAAGTACTTGGTGGTGACGATCGTGGAGGCGTTGACGCTCCAGGTGTCGGGGAACTCGACGCCGCGCTGCTCGAAGACGACCGCTCCGGTCTTCCAGTTCTGCTGAACGACGTCGCGTCGCTCCCAGGTGAGCTCGTCGTAGGGGTGCACGCCCTCGGTCGAGAAGACCCGCTCGATCTTCAGACCCTTCTTTCGCGCACGTGACGTGCCGGTCCCGCTCACCGTTTCGGTCATGTTCCCTGCTCTCCCTATCGATTTGACCCTGTCGATTGACTTCTTCGTCGTACGTCGTCCAACTGCTGCTCGATGCTGGTACCCGGCGCGCGGCTTCCCCACCACGCGCCGGGCGGATTGTGGTCAGCCCGTGGGCTGAGGTTGTGGCTCCGCTGCTTTTTGGTCCGCTTTTTGGCCGGCTGCTTGCGGCCGCTCCGCGCGGAGCATCGCGATCTCGGTCTCGAAGTCCTCGACGGACTCGAAGGCCCGGTAGACGCTGGCGAAGCGGAGGTAGGCCACCTCGTCGAGGTCGCGCAGCGGCCCGAGGATGGCCAGCCCGATCTCGTTGGCCGGCACCTCCGCGAAGCCGACGCCTCGAAGGTGGTCCTCGACCGACTGGCCCAGGTGAGCGAGGTCGTCCTCGGAGACCGGCCGACCCTTGCAGGCCTTGCGTACGCCGGCGATGGCCTTCTCGCGGGTGAACGGCTCGGAGATGCCACTGCGCTTGATCACGGTCAGCTGCATCTGCTCCACGGTGGTCCACCGCTTCTCACAGGCGGGGCACGAGCGGCGGCGGCGGATCGAGGAGCCGTCGTCGGCGACCCGAGAGTCGAGCACCCGGGTGTCGGTGCTGCGGCAGAATGGGCAGTGCATGTCGGGGCTCCTCTCTCGATAGGTACACTCTGTTGTCTTAGAAACATGTGGATAAGCCTGTGGATTCCGGGTGGACAACCCTGGTTCCCTGTGTGGAACCCCTGGATCCTGTGGAACTAGATGTGGATAACTACATCCGTGTAACTACTAGATGTTGTGGTTACCGTACGCCTGCACCCCGGGGCACGCAACCCTCATGCGAGACGAATCCGGAGTAGTCGCGGGTTTGGCTGCATCGCCGCAGGTCAGGGCCCGACAGGCGATAGAAACTGGTCATTTCGAAGGGCGTGTCGCGAGGCGATCGAGGGGCAATTCCGCCTTGCGCCACAATGTGGTCCGTGGGCAGGCACTCCGGTGATAGCGTCGAGGAGCCGGCGTACGTCGCACCCAAGCCACCCCGGGCAAAGCTCCTCTTCCTGGCCCTGGTCGTGACCGTCACGTTGGTCGCGTGGGGAGTGCTCGTGTACGCCGCCATCGACTTCGGCGGCGAGGCGAGGTCGGGCGAACCGGCTGCCTGGATATTCCTGGCGGTCAGCACCATCGGTGCGGCTGCCTGCCTGTTCACGACCCTGATCCTCGGGGCGCGAATCGTGACCATGGTCAAGGGCGATGGGCCGGCTCCGGCGAGGTCGAAAGGGAGGCGTCGGGCCGCTCGGTAGCTCGCTCGTTGCTCGGGGTGACTGCGGCTCGTCGCCACGGAACTGTCGCCTCCCCGCCGTAGGCTCCGAGTGTGAGTCGACGATGAGCAAGCTGGACGCCCAGAGGGCGATGCGCGAGGCCAAGTACGCCCGGGACAGCGCGAGCGGGCCGACCCGGCGCGAGGCGGCGGCAGCGGCTGCCGGGTCGTCAGTTCCTGCCCCTCGGGCCAGGCCCTCGAGCGCGCCGGCACGGCCACAGGCTCCTGCCGCGACCGCAACCGACCTCTGCGGACACAGGTCGATGAACGGCCGGTCCTGCACCCGCGAGTCGGGCCACTCCGAGAAGAGCCACCGCTACAACTAACGGCACGCCGGAGTCCGCCAACCGGAGTTGTCCACAGGCAAGGAACCCGGTGTAGCCAGCACGCTTGCGGGGTAGTTAACTCCACGTCTCGGGATCACGTGGCAAGGAGTTGGCGGATGCGCACGCTGGGTCCCCGGCTGGCTGCCGGGTTGTTCGCTGCTGGGCTGGTGCTCAGCGGCTGCGGCGGCTCCCCCGAACCCAGCCCGCCCCCGAAGCCCAGCAAGAGCTCGTCGCCCTCTCCGCTTCGGCTACACCTTCTCCCCCGGTGATGCCGGAGGGTGCGAAGGCGAAGACGAAGGCGGGGTCGATTGCATTCGTGGGGCACTACATCGACCTCTGAACTACGCCGAGCGACTGGAGATACGAAGCCATGCGGGCGACGTTCGCGGCTCCACAGTGCGCGTCGTGCAAGGCGCTCGCTGAGGATCGTCGAAGCGTACTCTATGAGGCCGGCGGCTCACTTCGGGCGGCGCATGGACAGTCGCTCGGGTGGGGTCGACCCGGCTCCAGTCGAGGGGCGGGTCGCTGACTTCTGGATCGCTCAACTTCGGCCCACAGCGTTGTCCAACGGCTGGAGCGCAAAGCCGCAAGCAGCTCACGGGGCGGCGACGCTCGCAACTGACCGTTCGAGCTTGGCTCGACTGCCGCGACGGGTTGGCAGAGTCAGGGACTGGACCCGAGGCCGATGAGAACGCGGCTGCGCGTTCTGTCTGCCGTTGCCTCGTGCCACTGTGCCTGCGGCAACTCGCCTGCTGATGCGCGCCGTTCGTGCGGTACGATGCGTCCATCGTGGGTGGACTACGTCAGGGCACCAGTCCATCGCTGCGGTCCCCAGCAGCCAAGCACGGGCGCGCCAACGCAGGCAGCGAGCATGCACCGACGGTACGAGTGGCGTAACCCTGCGGCGCGGCATCTGGAACGTCGGCAACCGGCGCCCCAGCTGCCCCGTAAACACGTGCCCTCCCGGCGAGCAGATCTACCGCCTCTGGCAAGTTGCACCACCGCCGCCCGCGTCACCATGAGGTCTGGTCTGCTCGGGCAACGGCCCGCCCGCTGTCGCAGCGCCACCCCAGGTCACCGAAGCGATGATCCTCCAAGCCTTCCGGAGGATCCCGCTTCCCTCGCTGCGCTCGCAGAGCCAGCCGGCGAACAAGACGCTGATCAACTTCGACACGATCTTCTTCACCCAGGCCCAACCACTGACGCGGCAGGTGACCCTGCTCGGGCAGGGGGTACGGCTCGAGATCAGGCCGAGCCGGTTCGAGTGGGTGCACGGGGACGGAACCACGGACACCACGACGACACCTGGGGCGCCGTACCCGGCCAAGGACGTCATCTACCGCTACGCCGACGCGCACCGCACGGTCGCGCACCGGGTGGTGGTGACCTGGAGCGCGGAGTACTCCCTCAACGGTGGCCCGCTCCGACCGGTCAACGGGACGGTCACGACCACCGGACCGTCGACGCCGCTGCGGATCGCGGAGGCCAGCCCCGCGCTCAGCGGCAGCGGTCACTGAACGTTCTCCCGGCTAGTGCGAAGAAACGCCAGTTGCGCACGGTCGCCGCGATGTCGGGATGGACATCGGCCAGTCGGCTGAGGATTTCCTGAATCGGGATGAGCGGTTGGCGCAGGGTGTCGTGGAATCTGGGCGAAGGCTGCGGACCCGCCGAGCTTCCAGATCTGCTGGGAGAGTCGGATGAGCATGAACTCGAACAAAGCAGTAGTTAAAGTCGGCTCCCGCAGCTGAGGCTGTGCGCCCATGTGACGTTGAGGTCATGCAGCGGTCCATGGGTCGGGACCAGCGTGAGATACGACGCGAGCGAGATCGCCTCGACCAGTGGCAGCGTGGCGGGATCGACCTCCGCTGCATAGCCGTAGAGCCCGATGTTGGCGAACAGCTCGGCGAGCCAGTGGCCGTGGGAAAGTCCGTGGTCCCGGTCGCTTCGTCGTAGCCGAGGTAGAGTGCGATCCAGCGCGTGAACGACCAGCAGATCGGGAAGTTCCGTCTCGAGCTCCGGGGTGGATCGGGCCGAACACTCGAAGTGAGCCCCACCGTCCCCGCGCCGTCAGCCGCGGGATGAGGACGTCGGTGTAGTCGACGCCAGAACGTCGCCGGAGAAGTGGACGACGACGTGCGGACTGGAAAGTCGTGTGTCGCGCGCCTGACTAGACCGGAACTAGCGCGGCCTCGCGTTCCAGTCGGCTGCCTGGGACAAGATCGAGTGCAGCTGCGGAGTGTGGGATCGGACAGGGCTCGACTGCAGCCAGTCCCAAGACGCAGCGCATCGGCGACCGCGATCGGCCGACCTCACGCCGCGATGTCGCTCCAACCCATGAGGCTCACGTACGGTGGGCATCGCACCGGGAGCCGTCAGGTGAATCGTCCGAGAGCAGAAACGTGAGCGAAGGGGTTCGCGTGGCCCATGACTACAACACACACAGACGACCAAGAGTTCAAGGAGCATCCGGATCCAGCATTTGTGGGGTTTCGAGGGTGCACTAGCGTCAGAGCGTGCTCCCTCGCCTGACGACCTCGACCAAGCTCAAGCTCGCGTACGTCGGGCTCGCGGTCGCCGACAGCTGGCTCTCGGGCCGGCCCGAGCGGCCGGCGCACCTGCGCTCGGTTCGTGACCAAGCCACTGCTGATGCCTACGTTGGCCGGCTCACTGGCCACCAACCCACGCGCCGCGGGCTCGCCGCTCCGCACGAGCACCCTGGCTGCGCAGGCGGGCGGCTGGGGTGGCGACGTCGCGCTGCTCGGTGGTGGGACCCGGCCGTTCATCGCGGGAGCCGGGTCGTTCGGGCTGGGTCACGCGGCGTACCTGGCCGGCTTCGTGCGCCGCCGTAGCCCAGACCCGATCGCGCCCGACGTTCGGCGCTCGCGCCGTCGCGGGCTCCTGGGCGCTCACTGCCCCGGCGATGGCGCTGATGGCGCGCCGAAAGAATCCCGCAGCTCGGCGGGCCGGTCTTCGGCTACGGGACCATGCTTGCGGTGATGGTGGTGCGGGCCACGCACCTCGACCCAGCACTCTCCCCGGCTTCGCGGCGGTTCACGGCCGCCGGGGCCGGGTTGTTCATGCTCTCGGACACGCTGCTCGGGGTGCGCAAGTTCATGCTGAAGGATCCCCCGGCCGGGCTGGAGACGGCTGTGATGGCGACGTACACAACGGCCCAGTTCTTGCTCAGTGAGGGCGCCGCGAGGGCGTAGCTTCTCGGGTTGCGGTGAGTGGTCTCGACTGATCGCTCGCTTCGCTCGCGCTCGCTCGACCACCTAGCGGGCGTAGCTTCTCGGGTGCGGTGAGTGGTCTCGACTGATCGCTCGCTGCTCGACCACCTAGCTCGACACATGGACGGGCGAGTGGGGTGGGACCGACTGTTGGTCCCACCCCACCTCTTCCCCCGTACCGACCGACCCGGGTCGAAGTGAGTCGTCGGCACGTCTGTGGCCGGTCAGCCGCGGGGCACGGCGAGCTGCTGGCCTTCGCTGATCTGGGCGCCGGGCAGGGAGTTGAGCTGCTGGATGCGGTGCACCATCTCGCGGATCTCACCCGGAGCGGCGAGGTCGGCGGCAATGTCGTAGAGCGTCTCTCCGGGTGCGACCTCGATGACACGGACTGGTTCGGAGGTCCCGCCCTCGAGCGTGGCGGTGGCCCAGCCACCCATCGCTGTCATCACGGCGAGAGCGATTGCCAGGAAGACGACGACGGCGGCGAGGCGGCCACGCCGGGTCAGGCGGAGGGCGCCGGTCTTCGCGGCGGGAGGTGCGGGAGGTGCAGGGCGCGCGGCCGGTGCGACGACCGCAAGTGGACGGCGGTCAGCGGTGGGACGGCTCTCGTCGCGCTCGGGCAAGATGCTCAGTGGCATGCTCATCGGTCAACCTCTTTCGGGGAAGTGCCCGGCCCGAGTGGCCGAGCGGTGGGTTGCGACCCCTGCTTGTGTTGATCGATGTCTACCGGCGACCACCGACAACTTCGGTTGGCCACTGATCGAGCATACGTTCGATCGAACACATGTACGACGTTAGAGCACACGTTCGAACGAATCAAGGACTGAGTCGAACAAATGTTCGGACGACTCACCGCCGGCGGAGCGCCCGCCGTCCCTGCCTCCGGAGCAGCGGTTCAAGGCGGCGTGCGAGTCCTGGCGCCAGGCTGCCGATCCGCATCATGGCGCCACGGCGACCGGGCAGGGTGCGGACCACGCGCCTGGTGCCGATCATCGCCACCGTTGCCCGCGCGACCTCCTCGGCCGTGAGCAACCGCCCGCCAGAGGCGACCAGCGACTTGGCGCGTCCGTCTGGGCGCATCGAGTCGAGCATGTCCGTGACCACGCCGTCGGGGCAGACCGCGTGCACCCCCACCCGCCTCGGCGTCTCCCAGCTCACGCTGAGCGCCAGGGAGATCACGGCCGCCTTGGTTGCGGCGTACACCGAGAGCCCTGGGACCGGACCGTGCCCGGACAGCGAGGCGATCGTGAACAGGTCGCCGCCCTCGTGGCCGAAGCCGTCCAGGGCGGCACGGGTCCCCCAGATCGGACCGAGCAGGTTGACCTCGACCAGCGCGCGGATCTGGTCCTCGCTGAGCTCCCCGACGCCCCCGTCGTAGCCGACGCCCGCGTTGTTCACCCACACGGCGAGCCGGCCGTGTCGTTGCGCCTCCGCGGCGACATCACGGTGCCCCTGCGGATCGCGTACGTCGTGCGCGAGTCCGGCGACCGCACCGATCTCCGCGGCCGTACGACGGACAGCCTCGCCGTCCACGTCGGTGACCACCACCGCGTGGCCGAGCCGGACCAGCTCGACGGCGATCGCGCGACCGATCCCGCGGGCGGCCCCGGTGACAACGGCCGAGGTGGCGCCGGAGATGGCCGAAGAGTTCATAGGAGAGTTCGCAGTCATGGAGCGCATAAAACCAGCACCCGCCAGGCGACACGCGGTTCGAACATGTGTTTGAAGTGACCCCTGTTTCTGGACTACCTTGGGCCCATGGCGACTCGCGATCAAGACTCCCGAAAAGACCCCAAGAAAACCAAGCACCGCCCGGCCGACGTGACCGCCCTCCCGGTCTCCGACAAGGGCCCCGGACGCGGCCGCAACACCGTCTCGGAGATGCCGGACGCTGCTCCGGACAGCACCGGCCTGACCCCCCGGCAGCAGCGCATCCTCAACGTGCTTCGTGAGTCGATCGAGAAGCGCGGCTACCCGCCGAGCATCCGCGAGATCGGGGAGCTCGTTGGCCTGACCAGCTCCTCGAGCGTGGCCCACCAGCTGCGCGTGCTCGAGCAGAAGGGCTTCATCAAGCGCGATCCCAACCGGCCGCGCGCGCTCGAGGTGTTCATCCCCGAGCTGATGGCCGCACGTCGCGCGATCGCCTCTGCCGACGAGGGCGGCTACGACCAGACCGGGCTCGGGGACGCAGTGCCGACGCCCACCATGGTGCCGATGGTCGGCCGGATCGCCGCCGGCGGCCCGATCCTCGCGGAGGAGCGGATCGAGGAGATCTTCCCGCTGCCCAAGAGCCTCGTCGGCGACGGCACTCTCTTCCTGCTCGAGGTCTCCGGCGACTCGATGGTCGACGCTGCCATCTGCCACGGCGACTACGTCGTGATCCGCCAGCAGCCCGACGCCGAGAACGGCGAGATCGTCGCCGCGATGCTCGACGGCGAGGCGACCGTGAAGACCTTCCAGAAGAAGGACGGCAAGGTCTGGCTGCTGCCACACAACGACGCCTACGACCCGATCGACGGCACCTACGCGACGATCCTGGGGAAGGTCACCGCGGTCCTGCGCCGGATGTGAGCCGGTCAGGCAGCAGCCGCACTGTCTGCTGAACCGACGAAGTCGAGTACCTCCGCGATCACCTGCGGGTCACGCAGGATCCGCCGGTGCCCGAGACCGCTCGGTGGTGACCATCCGGGCGTCGGGAAGTCCGAGGACAAGCTGCTCGGCGTCGGAGTACGGCGTCTGCCTGTCGCTCAGGTCGTGGACGACGAGGGTCGGCACAGGCTCGACGTACGCCGCCTGCACCAGCGCGTCGAACACGACGAGGGGAAGGCCGACGAGCTCACCTGCCTCGCGGTCGAAGGCCCGGCGAGCGCGGTCGCCGAAGCCGAGGGCGGCCTGGAACCGGTCGATCAGGTTCTCGGCCTCAACCATCGGCGCGATCAGCACCAGGCGCTTGGTCCCCAGCCAGCCGAAGCGCATCGCCAGGTACGTCGCGATCGCACCCATCGAGTGCGCGATGACGGCCTCCGCGGGCCCGAACCGCGCGAACACGGCGTCCAGCGCCTTGGCGAACTCGACGCCGTGACTACGCCCGGGTCCGGCAGGCCCGTGGGGCGATTCGCCATGCGCCGGTGCGTCGAACAGGACCACGCGATGGCCGGTTGCCAGCAACGGCGCGACGAAGGACGCGAGCTGGCTGCCCCGCCCACCCCAGCCATGGACCAGGTAGATGACCGGTCCACGGCCGAAGACCCCGCCTCCGAAAACCTGGCCATGGACGTCCGCACCCTGTGAGGACACGGTGAACGGCTCCCCGTCGGGAGGCAGCGGTACAGGCGCCATCAACGGCGGCACCGTGAACCAGAGGTCACAGGCCCGCCGACCGGCGAACCGCGGGGCGATCAGGCTCGCCAGTCTGAATGCGCGAATCCCCGCGTTATCCACACGATCGATCGTGCTTTTCTCAAGGCCGATTGAACTCATCATTCTTCCTTCCGGTGGTGGGGGGTCAGCGCGCGCGAGCGCGGTCGAGAAGAGCTTCGAAAGCGGTCCGGACCCGGTTCATTGCCCGGGGGTCATCGAGCAGGCGGGCGGAGTGGTGGTAGCCCAGCGTGAGCCCCTGGACCTCGAACGCGAACTGCTCAGGATCGAGGTCGTCACGGAAGTCGCCTTCGGAGATGGCGGTGCGTGCGATGGTTGCCACGGTCTCGAGCCAGTCGCGCTGGTCGGCGACCAGGGCGTCACGCATCGGTCCGGGCTGGTCGTCGAACTCAACTGAGCCGGTGACGAAGATGCAGCCGCCGGGAAGCACCTCAGTCTCCCAGACCACCCAGCGCTCGAACAGCTCCCGGACCCGCTTCTCCCCGCGGCTCACGGCAAGTGCCGGCCGGATCGTCGTGTCGACGAACTTTCGTCGGGCATGGGCCAGCGTCTGGAGCTGAAGCTGCTCCTTGGACTGGAAGTGGGCGAACAGGCCGCTCTTGCTCATCCCGGTCTGTTCCGCGAGCTGGCCGATGGTCAGGCCGGTGAACCCCACGCGCGAGGCAATGGTCAGCGCCTCGTCGAGGATCGCCGTCTTGGTCTCCTGGCCCTTGCCCACGAGCAAGACTATAGAACGTTCGTGCTTTTTTGGGAAGAGGTTCCTGGCCGGGGTCGCCAATCCGGCTGCGCCGAATGTCGTCTAAATCATATGAAATCGGGAGTTAATGGGTCATCATGGGGTGTGTCCCTTCGCGCCTGGCGTCTCGCCGCCCTCTGCCTGGCGTTGCTGACTGCCCTGGGCGCAGCCCCCGCCCTCGCGGACTCCACCCGCTCGACGGCGTCCACACCCGCCCAGAACATGGCCCAGAACATGGCCCAGAACACGACCCGGCCCACGGCCGAACCCGACTCGCCGCGACGTATCCTGCCCGACGCGATGCGCGGACGCGCCGCCGTGCGGGCGCTCGGAGAGCGACTGGCGGGCGTGGCCGAACGCAACGACCTCAGTGCGCGCGAGCTGAAGCTCCTGCTCACCGAGGACCACACAGCGTGGCTGTCCACCGAGGGACGGCTCTTCTACACAGAAGACGCACCGGCAGACGTCACGGACGGCGCGACCGGTTTGGCCGCGCTGGCCAACCTGGCCCCGTCGTACCCCACCAGCCAGACCTTCTTGCTCCACAGCCGAGCCGGCTCCGCCCGCACGATCTTCCTGGACTTCGACGGTGCCACGGTCCAGGGCACCTACTGGAACATCGGGAACGGCGGCGACATCGCCGACGGAACCCACATCGGGTGGGACAGCGACGGCTCCCCTTCCACCTTCAGCGTCACAGAGCACGGCTGGATCCAGGAGGTGTGGCGCGAGGTGGCCGAGGCCTACGCACCCATGGAGGTCGACGTGACCACCCAGGATCCCGGTCAGGCCGCATACACCCGCTCTTCGACCTCCGACACTCAGTACGGCACCCACGTGCTGATCACCAGCTCCGAAGTCGCCAAGTCGCAGGCCTGCGGCTCGTGTCTCGGCGTTGCGTGGGTGGGCACCTTCGACGCCGTGGACGCCTCCGCTGACTACCAGCCTGCGTGGGTCTTCGCCGACGACCCGCAGTTCGCCCCCATGATCATCGCGCAGGCGGCAACCCACGAGACCGGCCACACCCTGGGCCTGCACCACGACGGCCTCGGCGCCGCCTCGTACTACGCCGGAACCTCGGCGTGGGGTCCGATCATGGGCTCGGCGCGGACCCGAGCGGTGAGCCAGTTCAGCCTGGGCGAGTACGCCGGAGCCAACCAGACCGAGGACGACTACGCGGTCATGCAGGCCAACGGTCTTCCCAAGCGCCCCGACGACCACGGCAGCTCGACGAGTACGGCGGACCAGCTCGGCGCGCTCACGTCGTACGACGTCACCGGTGTCATCGGCAGCCGCAGCGACACCGACGTGTTCGCCATCGACGTGCCCTGCACCACCGACTTGTCGGTGACTGCAACCGGAATCGGCGCGCAGACCACCCTCGACCTGTCCGTGGAGGTTCTGGACGCCACGGGGCTACAGGTGGCCGTCTCGAGCCCCACTTCGTCGTGGAGCGGGTCGCCGCCCGTGTCGAGCGGCATGAACGCCACGGTGACGGTTCCCGCGGCTACCGGCACCCATTTCGTGCGTCTCGACGGCGTGGGGAACGGCAGCGCGGTGGGGTCCGGCTGGTCGGACTACGGCAGCCTCGGGCAGTACCAGCTCACCGCAACCGGCTGCCCCACCCAGCCGACCCCGACACCCACTCCGACACCCACTCCGACCCCGACACCCACTCCCACTCCGACCCCGACACCCACCCCGACCCCGACCCCGACGCCCACCCCGACCCCCACAGTGACCCCCACAGTGACCCCGACCGTGACTCCGCCCCCGGCCGCGACCAGGCCAGGAGCACCGGTCATCCGGGTCGCGTCCTCGGGCATCAGGCGCAATCCGGTCACCGCAGTCGCCCGCTGGTCCGCGCCAACCCACACGGGAGGGGCCGCGATCACGAAGTACCGGGTCCGCGCCCTGCGTCTGAACGCCAAGAACCAGGTCGTCCGGGCCTACGGTTCGGTCTACCTGTCCCACACGACGCGGGCCCTGACGATGCGGCTGCCGAAGGCTCGCTACGTCTTCTCGGTGATGGCGTGGAACCGTGTCGGGGCGTCTGCGTGGTCGCGCAACTCGGGGATCGTGCGCGCCCGCTGAGCCAGGCTCAATCAGTCTGCGGCGAGGCGCGCCAGGGCCTTGCGTACGACGGCCGGATCGTCGGTCTGCCACATCGGAGCCAGGCTCGCGCGCAGGAAGCTGCCGTAGCGCGCCGTCACCAGCCGGGAGTCCAGACAGGCCACCACACCACGGTCGGTCGTCGTACGGATCAGCCGGCCGGAGCCCTGGGCCAGCAACAGCGCAGCGTGCGTCGCGGCCACCGACATGAAGCCGTTGCCGCCGGCCTTGTCGGCCGCTCGCTGGCGCGCGGACATCAGCGGGTCGTCGGGCCGCGGGAACGGGATCCGGTCGATGATCACCAGCTGGCAGGTCTCCCCCGGCACGTCGAGGCCCTGCCACAGGCTGAGCGTGCCGAACAGGTTGGTGTGCGGGTCGCCCACGAACTGACGCGCGAGCTCGGGCAGTTGGGCGTCCCCCTGGGCAAGGGTCGTCAGGTGCGGCAACGCCTCGCGCACGTGCTCGGCAGCTGTCTCGGCAGCACGCCTGCTCGAGAACAGCCCGAGCGTACGGCCGTCCGCAGCGTCGACGAGCTCGGTGATCTCGTCGAGGTGGGCCTGGGTGAGCCCGTCGCGGCCCGGCGGCGGCAGGTGCCGGGCGACGTAGAGGATCGCCTGCTGCCCGTAGTCGAACGGAGACCCGACGTCCACGCCCTGCCAGTCCTCGCCCCGGTCGGCCGGGCTGAGACCGAGCGAGGTCGCCACGGCGTCGAAGTCGCCGCCGAGCTTGAGGGTCGCTGAGGTGAAGATCACAGTCTTCTCCGCCAGCAGCTTCTCGCGCATCGGCCCGGCAACCTCGAGGGGCGCAACACAGAGATAGTTGCCACCCCGGTTGCGGTCCCGCTCGCTGATCCAGAGCACGTCCTTCTCCGAGCCCGCCGCCATCCGCTCGGCGGTCTTGAACAGCTCCTGCGCCCACCCCCTGGCCTGGGTGACGGCCGCGTCGCCTCCCTTCTCCGACGTTGTGGAGCTGTCCTTGGGGAACGCCGAGACGAGGGCCCGGGCCGCGTCGCGAACCAGGGCGAGCGCGTCGCCGAGCTGCTCGGGCAGCAGGTCGATCCGCCCCGGCGCTCCGTCGTCGATGGCCGAGCGCAGCGCGTCGCCCGCGTCGGCGAGATCGTCGGCCTCGCTGCCCTCGACATGTCGCTGTGACCTGCGGGCGGTGCGGTCGATCTCCGGCACGGACAGCTCGTCGGTCGCGGCCTGGGTGACCCGGGAGACGAGCTCGTGGGCCTCGTCGACCACTGCGACGTCGTACTCCGGGATCATCGGGACGCCCTCGATCGCGTCGATCGCGAGCAGGGAGTGGTTGGTCACGATGAGCTGCGAACGGGCGGCCCGTTCCTTCGCGCGCTCCGCGAAGCACTCCGCGCCATAGGGGCACTTGGTCGCACCGAGGCACTCGCGGTGGCTCACGCTGACCTGGCGCCAGATCCTCTCGGTATGACGGGGGGCGCGGTCGCGCTCGCCCGTACCGCTGTCCTTCGTCTCCTGCTCGATCCACTCCCGCATGGCCAGTACCTCGGCGCCCACCGATCCCTCGGGCATCTCGACGAGCGTGCCCTGGTCGTCGGGCACGCCCTCGCGCACCCGGTGCAGGCACGCGTAGTTGGAGCGGCCCTTGAGCACGGCGTAGGTCCCCTTCTCCCCGAGCTGCTCCCTGGCCGCCTCGAAGAGGGCCGGGATGTCGCGTTCGACGAGCTGGTGCTGGAGCGCGAGCGTCGCAGTGGCCACCACGACCCGGTCATGGTGCAGCAGCGCCGGCACGAGGTAGGCGAGCGACTTGCCGGTGCCGGTGCCGGCCTGGACGAGCAGGTGTTGGCGCTCCTCGATCGCCGCGGCCACGGACTCCGCCATGGTGATCTGACCAGGACGCTCCTCACCGCCGAGTGCTGCCACTGCGGCGTTCAGGACCTCGCGAACGCCGTGCTCCTGGACCCGCTTCTCGACCACCCGAGCACCCTATGTCCTGGCCCCGACCGTTTCGTGAGCCCGCACACAGGCCGCGCGGGGACGCACGTGACCGACTGGAGATCACGACTGCACTTGGGATAGGCACGTCCGATGGCCATCACAGAACACTCCCGCACCGAGCCCACAGAGCCCGACCACCCGGCCCTGGAGAGCCCTGTCGAGGACCACCACGTCTCCGGCGGACTCGACCGGGTGGTCTTCGGCGTCACCGCCGTACTCGCCCTCGGGTTCCTGGTCTGGGGCTTCGTCGACACCGCCTCGCTGGGCAGCGTGTCCTCCTCGGCCCTCGACTGGACCGTCACCACTATGGGGTGGCTGTTCGTCCTCACCGCATCGGCTTTCGTCGTCTTCGTGATCTGGCTCGCGATGGGCCGCTTCGGCGACATCCCACTGGGCAACGACGACGAGAAGCCGGAGTTCTCCACGGTCTCCTGGATCGCGATGATGTTCAGCGCGGGGATGGGTATCGGCCTGATGTTCTACGGCGTCAGTGAGCCGCTCTCCCACTACGTCGACCCGCCTCCCGGCAGCGGTGCCAGCTCCGTGGACGTCCAGACCGCGATGGCCACCACGTTGTTCCACTGGACGCTGCACCCGTGGGCGATCTACGCCGTGGTCGGCATCGCCATCGCGTACGGCGTCTACCGCAAGGGCCGCCCGCAGCTGATCAGCTCCGCGTTCACGTCTCTCATCGGCAATCGCCGCGCCGACGGCCCCGCCGGACGGGTGATCGACATCCTGGCCATCTTCGCCACCCTCTTCGGCTCCGCCGCATCGCTCGGCCTCGGGACGCTGCAGATCGGCAGCGGGCTGGAGATCGTCGGAGGCATCGGCAAGGTCGGCAACGGCGTACTCGTCGCCATCATCACCCTGCTCACCATCGCCTTCATCTTCTCGGCCGTATCCGGCATCGAGAAGGGGATCCAGTGGCTGTCCAACACCAACATGGTGCTGGCGCTCGCGTTGGCGGTCTTCGTCTTCGTCGTCGGGCCGACGGTCTTCATCCTCGACCTGATCCCGACCGCGGTGGGCTCCTACTTCCACGACCTCTCGATGATGTCGGCCCGCACCGAGGCCTCCGGTGGCGACGGCATGGCCGAGTGGCTGTCGAGCTGGACGGTCTTCTACTGGGCCTGGTGGTTGTCGTGGACTCCGTTCGTGGGCATGTTCATCGCCCGCATCTCGCGGGGTCGCACCATCCGCCAGTTCGTGACCGGCGTACTGCTCGTGCCGAGCCTGGTCAGCCTGGTCTGGTTCGCAGTCTTCGGAGGAGCGGCCATCCACATGCAGAAGGCCGGCACCGACCTGGGCGGCAAGGCGACACCGGAGAGCCAGCTCTTCGGGATGCTCGACCAGCTCCCGCTCGCCACGGTGACCTCGATCGTGGTGATGCTGCTCGTGGCGATCTTCTTCGTCTCCGGCGCCGATGCCGCGTCGATCGTGATGGGCACGCTCTCCGAACGCGGCACTCTCGAGCCGAGCAAGTGGACGGTCGTCTTCTGGGGTGTGGCGACCGGTGGCGTCGCTGCGGTGATGCTGCTCGTCGGCGAGGAGGGCGCGGCGCTCACCGGCCTGCAGAACATCACCATCGTCGCGGCGCTCCCGTTCGTCGTGGTGATGATCGGCCTGTGCTTCGCACTCGTGAAGGACCTGCGCGCCGACCCGCTGATGGTGCGCCGGCAGTACGGCGCGGCCGCGGTCGAGCACGCCGTCGTACAGGGCGTCACCAAGCACGGCGACGAGTTCTCGATCGCGGTCGAGGAGAAGCCGGACGCCCGGCTGTAACGCGGGACGCCCAGCTGTAACGCGGTGTTGTGGTCGCTGAGTGCCCGGTGTGCGCCTTGTTCAGCGTCCGTAACTCCGCGTTACAAGCGGGCCTTTCAAGCGGGGCCTCAGAAGCTGACCTGCGGAGCCGAGGCCTGACCCTCCGGGGCCTGGTAGAAGTCGCGCTGGTGCACTCCTGCGATGCCCGTGAAGAACATCCACGGGATCGTCTGGGTGAGCTTGTTCAGGGTGGCCACGGCGTCGTTGTAGTACTGCCGCGCGAACGAGATCTGGTTCTCGGTCTCGGCCAGCTGGGTCTGCAGCTCGAGGAAGTTGGTGTTGGCCTTCAGGTCGGGGTAATTCTCGGCCACGGCGTTGAGGTTGACCAGCGCACCGGTGAGCTCGGCATCGGCCGCCGCCTTGGCCGGTACGTCGTCGGAGATCGCCGCCTCCTGCACGTGCGCACGGGCACGCGTGACCTCCTCGAAGACCCCCTTCTCGTGGGAGGCGTAGCCCTTGACGGTCTCGACGAGGTTCGGGATCAGGTCGGCGCGCCGGGTGAGCTGTACGTCGATCCCACCCAGCGCCTCCTGGGCACCGATGTCCGTCGTACGCAGCTTGTTGAAGCCCATGATCACGAAGCCGACAAGGCCTAGCACGATCACGGCGACGACGATGAGTGTGATCACCATTGGGTTCCTTCTTTCGTTGAGGTCGTTTCCCTGCGCGGTTCCTCTGGGTTCACCATGACCCACCACCGCCCCCGCCGCCTCCGCCGCCACCCGAGGAACCGCCACCGCCACCACTGGACGACGAGCTCTGGGTGGCCTCGTAGGCGGAGATCGCGGAGCTGACCGTGCTGGAGAAGTCGTCGGCCATGGATCCCGCGAAGCTGCCGCCCGCGTAGCCGCCCGTCGCGCCGAGGTAGTGCGGCGCTGGCGGCTCCTCGCCGGTCTCGAGGCGGTACTTCTCCGCCCACTGGTCGGCGACCCCGAAGGCCACGGCCCACGGGATGTAGGCGGTGTAGAGCTCCTTGCGGCCCGAGAAGTCGAAGCGTTGCTCGCCCGACGGTGTCGCCAACACCCTCCGGAAGCCGCCGATCCGCGACCACAGGTCGCGCCCGGCGGCCGTGCGCTTGGTGCCGGATCCCGGCGCGAGCAGCTCGATGGCGAACACGGCGAACAGGCCGGGGATCAGCGCGAGCACGGAGATGTCGAGCGGGTTGAACAGGGCGAGGTACACCGTTGCGACAATCGCCAATAGGACCAGGATGCCGCCTGCGCTGCCGACTCCGGCGGTGGTCATCAGGTTGTTCTGACGAGCCCAGTCGCGCGTGGCGGAGTTGAAGCTCGACAGCGCCGACTTCAGGGTCTTGCCGGCCGAGACACTCTTGTCGGCGGTGAACGAGCCGCCCTGCACGCCGAGCACCTGGGCGGCGTACGCCGAGACCGGGTCTACCTTCTGCCAGCCGCCCGCATCCCCGGTGTCCGTGATCGTCCATCCGTCCGATCGGTCGAGCCTGGTGGCGCCGAGCTGGCTCGTCTGCATGATCGAGGCGACGAAGTCGTCGCTGCCGACCCGCTCGGTGAACAGGTAGTTCGCCTGGGCCGGGCCGATGCCCTCGGGCGGGGCGTACATCAACGGGTACTGCGGCTTGGGTTCGCGCGTCTGCACCGCCAGGAGCTGCCCCATCCAGCCCGCGAAGGCGGCCAGCAGCAGCATGGCGAACAGAGCAATGGTGCTCGGGCCGAGGACCGGGTCGAGACGCAGCGGCCACGCCGAACGCTCCCTGTGAGGGGCCGCGAGGTCCAGCCCCACGCGCACGGTCACCGGCGTGTGAGGGTCCAGCCGCTCGGTGCTCACCCGGATCCCGTTGATGCCGACGGGTACGGCGTCGCAGCCGACCTTCTCACCGACCCCGACCGCGCAGAAGATGTCGCCGTCAGGCTTCCCGGGCAGGGACACGGTCAGGCGGGAGTGCTCGATCGGCATCTGCCACCCGCTGGGGATCAAGTTCCAGTAGAACTCGGACCCGTCACCGTCAGGTGCGAGCACACCGTCGATCGAGTATTGGACGACGTAGAGGTGCTCGCCGGTCATGGTCGTCGACGCCGAACCGATCTTGATGTTGCGGTAGCGCCCGCGCCCCTCCTTGAGCACCTCGTACGGCTCGGACTGGCCGTCGCGCGTCACCCTGATGTTCTCCGGCCGCAGCCGGACGCGCGAGTCTGCGGGATCTCGCAGGTCGAAGAAGCGGAAGATGCCGTGCCTGGAACTCGGGTAGCTCACCCGCAGCGTCTCGGTGACGCTGAGCCGTCCGTCCTTCGCGACGGTGAAGTCGGCCGTGTAGTCAGTGATCGTCGCCGGGTCGCGCTCCTCGTCCAGGCCCAGGCCCCACCGGACAGCTGGGAAGAACACAAGAATGGCCAGCACGAGCAGGCCGAGAAACCGGCCCGCCCAGCGCGTCATGCCCCGCAGACTACTGCCCGGGTTGCCGGCCAGAGCGCATTCGCTGCGCGGTCAGGGCTGTTGCGCGTACTCGGCGAGCTCGCCGGCCAAAGCGTCGTTCACGCGGGCCGTGAGCAGGGTGCCGTCACCCGTGTGCTCGACCGAGAGCACCTCACCGTTCTCGTGCACGCGGCTCAACAGGTCGCCACGGTCGTACGGCAGCAACGCGGCAACCTCGATCTGCGGTCGCGGCAGGTCTGCCTCGACCGCCTCGAGTGCCTCGGCGATCCCCTCGCCCGTCTGTGCGGAGACCACCACCGAGTGCGGCTCGCGCTGGCGCAGCCGCGCGATGACGAGCGGGTCGGAGATGTCGGCCTTGTTGATCACCACGAGCTCGGGCACCTTGTCGGCACCGATCTCGGCGAGCACCTCGCGTACGGCGGCCAGCTGGCCCTCCGGGTCGGGGTGCGAGCCGTCGACCACGTGCAGGATCAGGTCGGAGTCGGCGACCTCCTCCAGGGTGGACCGGAACGCCTCGATCAGCTGGTGGGGCAGGTGTCGTACGAACCCGACGGTGTCGCTCATCGTGTAGATGCGGCCGTCGCTGGTCGTCGTACGACGTGTGGTGGGGTCGAGCGTCGCGAACAGTGAGTCCTCGACGAGCACTCCCGCGTCGGTCAGCCGGTTGAGCAGCGAGGACTTGCCGGCGTTGGTGTAGCCGGCGATCGCCACGCTCGGGATCTCGTGCTTGCGCCGGCCGGCGCGCTTGGTGTCACGTGTGGTCTTCATGTGCGACAGGTCGCGGCGCAGCTTGGCGATCTTGGTGTTGATCCGGCGCCGGTCGGTCTCGATCTTGGTCTCACCGGGACCACGACCACCGATGCCGCCGCCCTGGCTACCGACCCGGCCACCGGCCTGGCGGGAGAGGTTGCCACCCCAGCCGCGCAGTCGCTGCTTCATGTAGTTGAGCTGGGCCAGCTCGACCTGCGCCTGCCCCTCCTTGCTCTTCGCATGCTGGGCGAAGATGTCGAGGATCAGCGCAGTGCGGTCGACGACCTTGACCTTGACCTTGTCCTCGAGGTTCCTCAGCTGGCTGGGCGCGAGCTCGCCGTCGAGGATCACGGTGTCGGCACCGGTGACACGCACGATCTCGGCGAGACCCTCGACCTTGCCGCGACCGATGAACGTCGCCGGGTCCGGGCTGTCGCGTCGCTGGTAGAGCGCGTCGAGCACCTCGGAGCCCGCGGTCTCGGCGAGCAGCGCGAGCTCGGCCATGGAGTTCTCGGCGTCCTGGACGGTGCCGTTGGTCCACACGCCGACGAGGATGACCCGCTCGAGCCGGAGCTGGCGGTACTCGACCTCGGAGATGTCCTCGAGCTCGGTGTTGAGCCCGGCGACGCGTCGCAGCGCATAGCGCTCGGCGAGATCAAGGGAACCGGTGGTGTCTTCTGGCTCGTCGTACTCATACGCCGAGTCGAGGTCGATGTCGGACCCGGTGTCGGAGCCGGTCTCGGAGCCGGTGTCGGAGCCGGTGTCAGGCCCGTCGGGATCGGCGGCGAGTGCTGGGCGTCCGTCGCGGTCGGGATGGCCGGCTGGGGTCTCGTCCCAGTCGGCCGTCTCGGCCAGCTCCCGGGCGAGGTCGAAGTCCTTCGGTGCGTTCGTCATACGCCTCTCAGGGTAGTTCGCCCGCAATGCGCGTGCGAACCGATTTCGCCTCTTCGTCCCCGGGTCAGCCCCAACTCAGCCCACGGGCCGTTCGACGAGCGCGGATCCACCGCCCCGTCGTACGGGCTCGGAGACCGCCGTGACCCGGCCATGGCGGCCGAACTCGATGGCCGTGGCCGCACCGATCTCGGAGGCGCTGGAACCGGGGGGCCCGGCCGGGGAGAACGTGTGGCCCAGGGCGGCCAGGCCCGCCGTGTGGGGGGCGGCGATGAAGTCAGCCTCGGCGGTGACGGCGGCGGTGTTGCGTTGTGCCGCCCGCGGCGCCGCGATCGAGTCCACGATGGTCATCCCGCGGTCGATCCGGTTGAACAGCATCTGCAGGACCGTGGTGATGATCGTCGAGCCGCCGGGCGAGCCCAGCGCCAGGAACGGCTTCCCGTTGCGCAGCACGATCGTCGGCGACATCGACGAGCGCGGCCGCTTGCCACCTTCGATGCGGTTGGGGTCGCTTCCGACCGGGAGCGCGGAGAAGTCGGTCAGCTCGTTGTTGAGCAGGAAGCCGCGACCGGGCACGGTGATGCCGGACCCGCCGGTCTGCTCGATGGTGAGGGTGTACTCCACGACGTTGCCCCAGCGGTCGGAGGCGGTCAGGTTTGTGGTGTTGATGTTCTCGGTGTCCGGGGCGGCGGTGCCGTTCGCGTTCGGGGTGTCGCACACGCCGTCGTAGTTCGCGACGTCCCCGCCCGCCACCGGCTTGGTGGCCGCTTGTGCGGGGTTGATCTGGCAGGCTCGCTCGGCGGCGAACCTGTTCGAGAGCAGGTCACCCAGCGGGACGTCGACGAACGCCGGGTCGCCGACGTACTTGCCGCGGTCGGCGAAGGCCAGGGCGCTCGCCTCGAGGTAGTGGTGCAGCGCGTCGACCTCGCTCATCCCTTGCAGCCGGAAGCGCTCGAGGATGTTCAGCGCCTCCCCGACGGTGGACCCGCCGCTGGAGGACGGCGCCATCCCGTAAACGTCGTAGCCGCGGTAGCCGACTCGAGTGGCCGCTTGCTGGAGCACCCGGTAGCGCGCCAGGTCGCTGGTCTCGAGGAGGCCCGGTAGGACGGCGATTGTCGGTTCGCTGACCGTCGGCGGGTTCTTCGCGGTCTGGGAGATCTGCCTCGCGAGTGGACCGCCGTAGAAGGCGTCCGTGCCTTGCCTCCAAATCAGCCGGTAGGTGGCGGCGAGGTCAGGGTTGCGGAAGATCGAACCCACGGCCGGCGGCTGCCCACCCGGCAGGAACAGGTCGCTGGTGGCGGGGAAGTTGGCGAACCGCAACTGGTTGTCGGCCGTCTGCTTGTTGAAGGTGGTGTCCACCACGAAGCCGCGGTCCGCCAGCCGGGCCGCCGGCCGCAGCGCCCGGCGCAGGCTTGTGGTGCCCCACTTCTGCAGGGCGCTCTTCCAGGTGGCCAGGGTGCCCGGCGTGCCCACCGAGAGGCCGCTGGTTACGAGTGTCGCGAACGGGCGGGGCAGTCCGGTCGCGGGATCGATGAACGCGTCGGGCCGCATGTTGAGCGGCGCCGTCTCACGCCCGTCGAGGGTGCTGACCCTGCCGTTGCGCGCGTTGTAGTAGACGAAGTAGCCGCCACCGCCGATGCCGGCGCTGTAGGGCTCGGTCACACCGAGCGCGGCCGCTGTGGCTACGGCCGCATCGACGGCGTTGCCGCCCTTGCGCAGTACCTGGATGCCGATCCGCGACGCCTCCGGGTCGACCGAGCTGACCGCTCCTCCGAACCCTGTGCTGGTGGGCGTCTTGGTGTCGTAGCGGGCTCCGCCGACCTCGGGGCCGACCTCGGGCGCTGGCGCTCCTTGTGCCGCCTGGGGTGCGAGGGTGAGACCCGCGAGCCCGGTGAGAACGGCCGTTCCTGTGGCCACGAACCTGCGACGTGCGAGCGACATGTGTCCTCCCGAGATCTCGGCGCCTGCCTCGAGGCAGGCAGACCATTCAAGGCACGTGGAGTCGTCGACCGCAAGGCCTGCGCCACCCTCGATCCTGATGGGTGTTTGCCCTGGGTGTGGGTCGGGTACGCCGTTCATATGAGCGAGCACGAGGGTGAGACGCCTGTCACTGGCGTCGAGGAGTCCGACCCCAACGCCGACAGCAGCGAGGGGCTGGCCGGCGACATGGGCGTCAGCAGCGAACGGCTGGGCCAGGTCCGCGGGGTGGAGGGCGAGGTCACCTACGCGGGCGCGCCGACCCACTTGGACGACGACGAGCCCGAGGGCGACGTACCTCCCGAGCAGTCGGCGTACGACGGCCGGCCCGAGGTCAACCCCAAGTCCCCCGGCCGGCACGAGTCCGACCCCGGGGCGAACCTGGGTCACGGGGTCTGAGCTTGGTCACACCGCACCTCGGGCGTCGCAACCCCACAAATGTTGGATTGTGGCGTCGAAATCGCTCGTCTCGACGTTCCAAGCCAACCGTTGTGGAGTACGGGCGGAGCACACCGCACCTCGGGCGTCGCAATCCCACAAATGTTGGATCGGGACGTCCAGATGGCCGGTCTCGACGTTCCAAGCCAACAATTGTGAAGTACGGGCGGGCGGGACAGGTGGACGACGTTCGACGACGGCCCTAACGACGCCGCGGTTCGAAGTCCTTCGACCAGAGCACGTCGCCGGCGGTGTTGCGCAGACTCGCCGTGAGCTGGCCGGGACGGTCGATCACGACGTGCCCGAAGAACTGGTTCCCTCCACGCGGCGACTGGTTGGGGTAGTCCGCGACCTTGCTGAAGACCACCTTCGGACCGAAGGTCGCGTCCATCTCGTTGGGACCGAACGTGCCTGCGTTGACCGGCCCCGCCACGAGCTCCCAGAACGGGTCGAAGTCGGTGAAGTGCGCCCGCTCGGGGCTGTAGTGATGGGCAGCGCAGTAGTGCACGTCGGCGGTGATCCACACGACGTTCGGAACCCCCTTCAGCCCGCGGAGCACCTTGGCCAGCTCGAGCTCCCGACCCAGTGGGCGGCCGCCGTCGCGGTTGGCGAACGACTCCTGGTTGGCACCGTCCGGCACCACGATCCCGAGCGGCAGGTCGGCGGAGATCACCTTCCAGGTCGCCCTTGACCGGCGTACCTCACGAACCAGCCAGTCGACCTGCTTCTCGCCGAGGAGCGGTGTCCGGTGAGTCTCGGTTCCGGGTGTGTTGGTGCCCTTCCACGTGCGCATGTCCAGGCAGAAGACGTCGAGGTGTGCGCCGCGCTGGATCTTGCGGTAGATGCGGGCCTCCGCGAAGCCGCTGCGGCCACGGTTGCGTACGTGCGCGGTGCTGATCGGCTGGAACTCCTGCCAGGCCCGTCGCGCTCGCGCGGCGAGTACGTCGACACGAGTCTCGGTGTAGCGGGCGTCGGCGATGACCTTCCCGGGGTACCAGTTGTTGTGGGTCTCGTGGTCATCCCACTGGGCGATCACCGGGACGTCGGCGTACATCGCGCGGACGTTGTCATCCATCAGGTTGTAGCGGTGCCGGCCACGGAACTCCTCGAGCGTCTCGGCGACCTTCGCCACCTCCGGGGTGACGAGGTTGCGCCACACCTGGCCGTCGGGCTCCACGACCGTCTCGGCAAGGGGTCCGTCGGAGTAGACGGTGTCGCCGGCGTGGATGAAGAAGTCGGGCCGGGTCGCGTGCATGGTGGCGTACGTCGTCATGCCGCCCAGTTCGGGGTTGATGCCCCAGCCCTGGCCGGCGGTGTCACCGGTCCATACGAACGATGTCTCGTCCGGGTGCAGGGAAGCCGTCGAGAACCGCGCGTGGCTCGTCTCACCGATCGTGCCGTCCGGGGACTCGAACCACAGCTCGGCGTCGTACTCCCTGCCGGGCGCCAGCCCGGCGAGGTCGATCCGCGCGGTCAGGCCCGTGGCGGGGGTCGCCCAGGGTCCACGCACGATCCCGCGACGTCGGCCGGACTGGAGTCGGGCCATCAGCCGCCCCTCGCTCGAGGCCCGCGCCCACAGCACCCCCGACCCCGTCGTGACGTCGCCGGTCTGTACGCCGGACGGGAGTGAGATGCGTTGCCGGGCCTGGTTCGGAGCCAGTCTCGGGACTCCCGACGCGGGCGCCGCGACCACCCCGGCGACGACAGCGCCAGCGGAGCCGGCAAGGAAGTGGCGACGGTTGACACTGGGGAGTTCCCGAGAGCTCATGGCCCTCAGCGAACCGGGTTTCGGTGTCCGGCGGCAAACCGGGAGGTGAACGATTCGGTCCGGCTCCGGATTGTGGCTACTTCGGTGGCATCCGGATGCCGCCGTCGACCCGGATGGTCTCGGCGTTCATGTAGGAGTTCGTGATGCACTCGATGACCATGCTGGCCAGCTCGTCAGGCACCCCGAGCCGCTTCGGGAACAGCACGCTCTCGCCGAGCTTGGCCTTGAACGCCTCGGCGGCCTCACCCTCGCCGTAGATCGGGGTGTCGATGAGGCCGGGTGCGACGGTGTTGACGCGGATGCCGACTGCGGCGAGGTCACGGGCGACCGGGAGGGTCATTCCGACGATGCCGCCCTTGGATGCGGAGTACGCCGCCTGGCCGATCTGCCCGTCGAAGGCAGCAACGCTGGCCATGTTGACGATCGCGCCGCGCTCGCCGGTCTCGGTGGGCTCGTTGCGCGAGATCGCCGTACCGACGAGGCGGATGCAGTCGAAGGTGCCGATCAGGTTGACCGCGATGACCTTGGAGAACGCGGCGAGGTCCGCGGCGGAGCTGAACTCGCCGTCGCGGCCGACTGTGCGCTGCGCCGAGGCGATGCCGGCGGAGTTGACCAGGATTCGTACCGGACCGAGCGCCTCGGCCTGTTCGATCGCCGCCTCGATCTGCTCGCTCTTGGTGACGTCGACCGGCGCGAAGACGCCGTCGATCTCCTTCGCGAGGGCCTCACCGGCATCGGGGTTCAGGTCGGCGACCACGACCTTCGCGCCGTGGGCGGCGAGCTGGCGGGCGGCTGCGGCGCCGATGCCGGAGGCGCCGCCGGTGACGATTGCACTGGCTCCGTTGATGTCCATGCGCGAGATCCTAGAGGCCCGGGGACGTCATACGTATCGGGGCCTATGGCAACCAGTTCGGATGACGTCCCGGGGCGGATCAGAGGTTGGTGACTCCCTCGGCGGTGAGCACGGCCGGTCCGGTCATCAGGATCCGGTCGTCCTCGGTCCAGACGATCTCCAGAGTGCCGCCCGGGAGGTCGATCGTGTACGACGTACCGCGCTCGGCGCGGTCAGCCAGCGACGCCGCCACCATCACCGCGCACGCGCCAGTACCGCACGATCGGGTCTCGCCGGACCCGCGCTCGTGCACGCGCATGGCGACGTGGTGCTCGCCTCGCCGTACGACGAACTCCACGTTCACGCCGTCGGGGTAGAGCGCTGCGTCATGGCGGGGAGCCTCGAGGAGTGATCCGGCGTCGGCGAGGTCCTCAACGAACGCGACCGCGTGCGGGTTGCCCATGCTGACGTTCCGGGCTTCGAAGCTGCGATCCCCAACTGTGACGGTGGTGGAGCCAAGCACCTCGGGCGGGCCCATGTCGGTGGTGATCCGGTTCCCGTCGAAAATGAGCGTCTTGACCCCTGCGCGCGTCGCGATCGGCAGCGGGTTGCGCGGGTCGACGTCGGCGTGGGTGGCGAGGAACCGGCCCAGCACTCGGATCCCGTTGCCACACATCTCGCTGAGCGAGCCGTCGGCGTTGCGGTAGTCCATGAACCAGATCGCCTCGCCGCGCGCCTTGACCGCCGCCGGATCCTCGGTCGCGTCGGTCCGGACCACCCGGATCACCCCGTCGCCGCCGATCCCCGCCCGCCGGTCGCACAGCCGCGCCACCTGCTCGGCCGACAGCTCGTGCCGACCGTTGGCGTCGGGCAGCAGCACGAAGTCGTTTTCCGTGCCGTGACCCTTGACGTAGGAGTACTCGCCCATTGGCGTGATCCTGTCACGGCTGCCGGTTTCCCCGGCCGGCCGGGGATTCCGCTGCCTGACGGCCGAAACTTCACCCGACAACGACCGGGGTTGCGCGACAACCCCTTCCCTTTTGTCCAGCCCGACCAGCCGACGGGCCCATTCCCATGCGGCCACCTCGTCAGGCCATCGGGTCTCGGTAGAGGTTCTCGGCGTACGACGGCCCGTAGTACTCGTCGAGCTCGGCCACCGTGTTCTCCGGCCGCTCCAGCTGCTGGGCCAGCACCGCCCGCCGCGGGACCTGGACCTCCGGATCCCAGGACGAGGGATCCCAGAGCGAGGACCGCAGGAACGCCTTGGCGCAGTGGTGGAACAGCTCCTCGATCTCCACCACGATCGCAAGCACCGGTCGGTGCCCCTTGAGGACCATGTCGTCGAAGAACGGCGCGTCCGAGACCAGGCGGGCCCGGCCGTTGATCCGCAAGGTGTCGCCACGACCCGGGATGAGGAACAACAGCCCGACGTACGGGTTCTCGAGGATGTTGCGGTAGCCGTCGGCACGCCTGTTCCCGGGACGCTCGGCCAGCGCGATCGTCCGCTCGTCGATCACGTGCACCAGGTCGCCGGCGGGGTCCCCCTTGGGTGAGGCGTCGCAGTCGCCGGACGCCGAGGCCGTCGCCAGCACGCAGAACGGTGAGGAGCCCAGCCACGCGACGTCGACCTCGGTCAAGGCGGCACGGGCCTTGTCGCGGACACGTTCGGTGGGCTCACCCAGCAGGGCGGTCAGGGCTGGGACGTCCACGATCTCGGTCCAGGTCGGGTCCGTCCCCGCGCGCTCAGTCATCGGGATGGTCATGGTGCGACGCTACCGACTCCGGGTGGATCCCGAGAAAGATGCTCCACGGCTCCCCCTCGGGATCGCTCGGCATCGCCGCGAGCTCCTTGAGCAGTGCGTGGAACCGGTCCACCACGGCCACCCGGTCCGCTTCCTTGAGCCGGAACCCGATCCGGTTGCTGTCGAGCAGCCCCGGAGGAAGGCCGCGAACCTCCTCCAGAAAGGTCGCCACGAGTAGGTTCTGGTCGCCGTACTGCATCGCCTCCCCCATCTCGAGGTAGAAGCTCTTCCCCGAGGCGAGGTACGGCAGCTCCCGGGAGCCCCGCTGCCCGCGACGACGCGGTTGCTCGATCAGGAAACCGGTGTCGACCAAGGTGCGCACGTGGTGCAGCACCGACGCCGGGTTGCGGCCAAGCGCCTCGGCGATCTCCTTGTTGGTGCGCGGCTCGTGCAGTGCGATGCGCAGGATCCGCAGCCGCAGCGGGGACGCCAGCGCCTTCGCCTCCGCCTCGTCGGCGGGACGTCGAGCCCAGGTCTGCCTGCCGGAGCCCGCGGGCAATGGACCGTACGGCGCGGGCTCGAGCGCCCTTTCGCCATCTCGGGCAGAGGCTGCTGCGGCGGGGTCCATGCGCCACACGATAGCCGTTTTCGACTACTGATTGATATTTCCCAATCAGTGGGTCAGGATGTTGCCATGACCACGCAGCCTCCTGGTCCCCCCACCGCATCAGCCGGGAGCGACGTGGCCGATTCCGAGCCGCCGACCGATCCGCCCGTACGCCGTCGCGGCGGCCTGTTCCGCCACCACGACTTCCGACAGCTCTTCTTCGGCGACACGATCAGCCAGTTCGGGACCCAGCTGACCATGCTGGCCCTGCCGATCCTGGCCATCCGCGTCCTGGGCGCGGACGCGTTCCAGATGGGGCTGTTGGCCACCTGCGAGTTCCTCGCGTTCCTGGTCATCGGCCTGCCCGCCGGCGCCTGGGTCGACCGGTGGCGCAAGCAGCGGGTGCTGGTCGCCAACGACCTGCTGCGGGCCCTGGCCCTCGGCTCACTGCCGCTGGCGTGGGCATTGGACGTGCTGACCTTCGCCCAGATGCTGGTGGTCGCACTGGTGGTGGGGTGCTGCACGGTCTTCTTCGACGTGGCCTACCAGAGCTACCTGCCGGACATCGTTGAGCCCAAGGACATCGGCGAGGGCAACGCCAAGCTGCAGGCTTCCCAGTCCGTCGCGATGATCGGCGGACCTGCGCTGGCCGGTGTCCTGATCAAGGTGCTGGGCGCGCCGCTGACGATCCTCTTCGACGCACTGAGCTTCGTGGGATCCGCCTTGTTCGTCCGGCGCATCCGGCACATCGACACGCCACCACCGCGCGAGAGTCGGCGCGCGCTGCACATCGAGATCCGGGAAGGCCTTGCCTTCGTCCTGAAGCATCCGCTGCTCTGGCGGATCACCGCGTGCACGTCACTGAGCAACTTCTTCAGCTCGGTCTCCGGCGCGATGCTCGTTCTCTACGCGCTGCGGCTCGGGCTGGACGAAGGACAGCTCGGGATCGGCTTCGCGATCGGCGCCGGCGGCGGACTGCTGGGCGCCCTGGTCACGACGAAGGTGACCGCCTGGGTGGGCGAGGGACGCGTGATCCCACTCTCGTCGCTGGTCTGGATGCCCGCGGGTGTGCTGATGCCCCTTGCCGGGACGGTGTTCAACCCGATGGCGGCGATCATCGGCTACATGCTGCTGCGGTCCTTCGGGGTGGTTCTCTACAACGTCGCCCAGGTCAGCTTCCGGCAGCGCCTGTGCCCGCGACAGATGCTCGGCCGCATGAACGCCTCGATCCGGTTCCTGGTCTGGGGCGTGATGCCGATTGGCAGCTTCATCGGTGGCGTCATCGGGCACAACTTCGGCCTACGCACGGTGTTCATCGTCGAAGGGATCGGAATCGTCTTCGCGGCTCTCCCGGTGCTGATCTCGCCCCTGCTGACGATGCGCGACCTGCCGCGCGAGCTGGACCTGCTCAGCGACCCCGACGAATCGCGTCCAGCGCCTTCGTGACGCGCGCCGGGTCGTCGTACTGCACCCAGGTGATGCGAGAATCCTTGCGGAACCAGCTGTCCTGACGGCGTGCGAACCTGCGGGTGCCAGTGAAGGTCCGCTCCCTCGCCTCGGCCTCGGTGATCTCGCCGTCGAGGTGGGCCAGGATCTGCCGGTAGCCCAGTGCCCGGTTCGCCGTACGCCCCTCGCGGAGCCCACGCCCGGCCAGCGCGCGGACCTCGGCGACGAAGCCGGCTGCCCACATCTCCTCGACCCGCTGCTCGATGCGCCGGTCGAGCGTCTCGCGGTCGATGTCCACCCCCACCTGCACGGCTCCGGGGTAGTGGTAGCGCTGCTCAGGCAGTGATGCGGTGTACGGGCGGCCGGTGATCTCGATGACCTCCAGGGCACGGACGACGCGGCGGCCGTTGCTGGGCAGCACCTGCTCCCCCGCCGCCGGGTCGAGCCGCGCGAGGCGCTGGTGCAACGCAGTCGAGCCGACCTGCGCGAGCTCCTCCTCCAGCCGCGTGCGCACGGAGACATCGGTGCCCGGGAACTCGAACTCGTCCAGGATCGCGCGGGTGTAGAGGGCGGAACCTCCCACCAGGACGGGGGTGACCCCACGACCGTGGCAGTCCTCGATCACCGCCCGTGCCCAGCCCTGGAACTCCGCCACCGTGGCGGGCTCGGTCACGTCCAGCACGTCCATGAGGTGATGGGTGATGCCACGACGCTGGTCAGGCGGCAGCTTCGCCGTACCCACGTCCATCCCGCGGTAGACCTGCATCGAGTCGGTGTTCACGATCTCCCCGCCCAGCCGCTCTGCCACGTCCATCGCGAGGGCGCTCTTCCCTGACGCGGTCGCCCCGACCACAGCGACCACCGGGGCGGCCACTGGCTCTGCCGGCTGGTTGCTCGCGGGTGTGGACACGGCCGTTAGTTTGGCAAAGGTGCCGCCGGGTACGCCGGTGGCCGCAAGGCCGATCACACGAGGAGAGTCACAGTGGGATTCCTGGACGACGCGAAGAAGAAGCTCGGCGAGGCCGTCGACAAGCACGGCGACAAGATCAGCGACGGTCTGGACAAGGCCGGGGACGCGATCGACAAGAAGACCGGCGGCAAGCACAGCGACAAGATCCGCTCTGGCGTCGGGAAGGCCAAGTCGGCGCTGGACGACCTCGACGGAAAGCGCGACGACCTCCGCTCCTCGGACACCCCTCCCGCGCCCAAGCGGTCGGCGAGCGGGGATGGTGACCCGACCCCCGGCGGTGACCGAACGTGAGCAAACCGGACCCGGCCGAGAAGCCAGTGCCCCGGGAGGACGCGCCGCCCGACGAAGGGCCAGGTGGACCCGCCGACGTGATCCACCGCGACAAGGACGACTTCCCTCCGGCTACCCCCGACCAGCCGCGCTCGGCTCAGGTCTCCGACGAGACGCTGCCGGACGAGATCGAGCAGCCCGAGGAGATGGACGAGGAACAGAAGGAAGTCGACCCGGGCACCGAAGAGCCCGCCTGACCCCTCCCCGCACCACAAATCGGAAGATGGTGTGGTCTTTGGGTCACCTGGTGACCCAAAGTCCACACCATCCCTCTGCCGCTCCCGTGTCAGCGTGAGCAGGCGTCCTGGGTCGGCAGCGGGGCCGGTACGCCGACGGTTGGCAGGCCGAGTGCGACGCCCGTTGCGGCAGGTGCGGTGCGGCTCTCCCATGCATCTCCCGCGCGGGTACGACGCACCGAGCGCACAGGGCCATCGGCGACGAGGTGGTGCGGTGCACCGTACGACACCACCACCTCGACCATGTCACCCGGACGCACCTCGACCGGTGAGCCGTCCGCGCGCACGGGAGTGAAGTGCACCAGCCGGTTGTCGCGGGCGCGTCCCGAGTGCCGGTGAGTCGCAGCGTCCTTGCGGCCCTCCCCCTCCGCGACCATCAGCTCGACGGTGTGCCCCTCGAGCGCGCGGTTCTCGGTCCACGCGACCTCGTCGGCCACGGCGACGAGGCGTTCGTAGCGCTCCTGGACAACGGCCTTCGGGACCTGCTGATCGAGCACAGCGGCTGGGGTCCCGGGGCGCTTGGAGTACTGGAAGGTGAACGCACCGGAGAACCGTGCCGCACGTACGACGTCCAGGGTGGCCAAGAAGTCCTCCTCGGTCTCACCGGGGAAGCCGACGATGATGTCGGTGGTGATCGCCGCGTCCGGGATGGCAGCGCGGACGCGGTCGATGATGCCGAGGAACTTCGACTGACGGTACGAGCGGCGCATCGCCCGCAGCACCCGGTCCGACCCGGACTGCAGCGGCATGTGCAGCGACGGCATCACGTTGGGGGTCTCGGCCATCGCCTCGATCACGTCGTCGGTGAACTCGGCGGGGTGGGGTGAGGTGAACCGGACCCGCTCCAGCCCCGCGATCTCGCCGCAGGCGCGCAGCAGCCTGGAGAAGGCCTGCCGGTCGCCGAACTCGACGCCGTACGCGTTGACGTTCTGGCCCAGCAGGGTCACCTCCGTGACGCCCTCCGCGACGAGTGCCTCGATCTCGGCGAGGATCTCGCCGGGACGGCGGTCCTTCTCCTTGCCGCGCAGGGCAGGCACGATGCAGAACGTGCAGGTGTTGTTGCACCCGACCGATATCGACACCCAGGCGGCGTACGCCGACTCACGCTTGGTGGGCAGGGTCGAGGGGAACACCTCGAGCGACTCGAGGATCTCGACCTGTGCCTCCTCCTGCACCCGAGCGCGCTCCAGCAGGACCGGCAGCGAGCCGATGTTGTGGGTACCGAACACGACATCGACCCAGGGCGCCTTCTGCGTGATCGTCGACCGGTCCTTCTGCGCCAGGCAGCCACCGACTGCGATCTGCATGCCGGGGCGCGTCTTCTTGACCGACGCGAGCTGGCCGAGGTTGCCGTAGAGCTTGTTGTCGGCGTTCTCCCGCACCGCACAGGTGTTGAACACCACGACGTCGGCACCGTCACCCTTGGGTACGGCTACGTACCCCGCTGCCTCGAGCAGGCCGGTCAGTCGCTCGGAGTCGTGGACGTTCATCTGGCACCCGTGGGTGCGGACCTCGTATGTGCGGGCAGGTGTCGGTGCTGGCGGCGTCATGGCCGCACAAGGGTACGTGGCTGCACGGGTCCTGCATGTCTCTGGACCGATCTGTTGGGTTATCTGGGGTCACAACCGTGGCCTCGCCGGGCGTGCCGCCATCGACCCACGGTGACAAACACACAACAGTTGCCGTGAGGCGGGTCGACTCAGCGTCCCCGCCCTCCTAGAGTCGCGGCATGACTGAGCCGGAGCCGGAGGACAGCAGGACTGAGCCTGAGCCTGCGGAAAGGTCGTCCTCCACGAGGACGCGCGAGCCCCTGATCGTCCTCGACGGTGTGAACAAGTGGTACGGCGACCTGCACGTGCTCCAGGACATCAACCTCACAGTCGGCAAGGGTGAGGTCGTCGTGGTCATCGGGCCGTCGGGCTCAGGCAAGTCCACGCTGTGTCGAGCCGTCAACCGGCTGGAGACCATCGACAAGGGCACCATCAGCCTGGATGGCCAGAAGCTGCCGGAGGAGGGCAAGGCGCTCGCGGCCCTTCGCGCCGAGGTGGGCATGGTCTTCCAGAGCTTCAACCTCTTCGCCCACAAGACGATCCTGGAGAACGTCACCCTCGGCCCGGTCAAGGTCCGCGGGAAGAAGGCGGCGGATGCGGACAAGCGCGGCGTCGAGCTGCTCGAGCGGGTCGGCGTGGCACATCAGGCGGAGAAGTACCCCGCGCAGCTCTCCGGCGGCCAGCAGCAGCGCGTTGCGATCGCCCGGGCGCTGGCGATGGACCCCAAGGCGATGCTGTTCGACGAGCCGACCTCCGCGCTCGACCCGGAGATGATCAAGGAGGTCCTCGACGTGATGATCGACCTCGCGAAGCGGGGCATGACCATGATCGTGGTCACCCACGAGATGGGCTTCGCCCGTACGGCGGCCGACAGAGTCGTGTTCATGTCCGACGGCGCGATCGTCGAGGAGAACACCCCCGAGCAGTTCTTCACCAACCCCAAGTCGGATCGGGCCAAGGACTTCCTCGGCAAGATCCTCAAGCACTGACGCCACAACCGCACACAGAGGAGAAGTTCATGCGATTCAAGAGGACGAGAGCACTCATCGTCGCCGGAGCGCTCGCGCTCGCCATGGCGGGATGTGGCAGTGACGACGCAGGTGAAGGCGGCGCCGACGTCGCCGACGCCCCGAAGTTCGAGGAGGGCACCACGATGGCCAAGCTCTCCGAGGCCGGCAAGATCACGATCGGCACCAAGTTCGACCAACCCGGCTTCGGTCTGCTCAACCTCGAGGAGAAGCCCGAGGGCTTCGACGTCGAGGTCGCAAAGATCATCGCCGGCGCTCTGGGCATCGGCGATGACGACATCACCTGGAAGGAGTCGACCTCGGACGTGCGCGAACAGCTCATCGAGGACGGCGACGTCGACCTGGTCGCGGCGACGTACACGATCAACGACGAGCGCAAGCTGCGGATCACCTTCGCAGGCCCGTACTACGTGGCCGGACAGCAGCTGATGGTGAAGTCGGACAACGACGACATCAAGGGCCCGGAGGACCTCAAGGACCCGGAGATCAGGGTGTGCTCGGCGATCGGCTCGACCCCGTCGGAGCAGATCAAGCCCTACCTCGCAGACGTGAAGAAGCAGCTCACGCTGTTCAAGGAGTACGACAAGTGCGCCGACGCCCTCCGCACTGACCAGACCGACGTGGTGACCACGGACAACGTGATCCTGCTCGGCTTCGCCGCGGAGTCGGAAGGCGAGTTCAAGCTGGTCGGCGAGCAGTTCACCGAGGAGCCCTACGGCCTCGGCATCAAGAAGGGCGACGTCGCCTTCTGCGAGTTCATCAACGAGACGTTGAAGAAGGAAGAGGACGCCTACAACAAGGCGTGGGAGGACACCGCAGGCAAGATCGAGGGCACTCAGGCCCCGACGCTGCCTGCAGCCGCGCCCTGCAGCTGATCGCGTCATGACCACGCCGCGGCGCCTGCGGGCGCCGCGGCGTGGCACCCCACCAGGTGAGGAGAGCCATTCGTGGAGGGAGTGACCGACAACCTCGACCTGTTCTGGTCGGGTTACCTGCGGTCCCTGAGTATCTGCATGTGGGGCATGGTCGGCTCGCTGCTGCTCGGCACCGTCATCGCGGCGTTCCGGGTCTCGCCGATACCGTCCCTGCGCTGGTTCGGCACCGCCTGGGTCACCGTGGTCCGTAACTGCCCGCTCACCGTGGTGCTGTTCTTCATCGCCTTCGGCCTGCCCGAGATCGGGATCAACCGGACGTACTACGTCTTCGGCATCATCGCGCTCGTCATCTACACCTCAGCCTTCGTCTGCGAGGCGGTGCGCTCGGGCATCAACGCCGTACCGGCCGGCCAGGCAGAGGCTGCGCGGGCCATCGGCCTCACGTTCAGCCAGTCCCTGCGCCAGGTCATCCTGCCGCAGGCGTTCCGTACGTCGGTGCCGCCTCTGGGCAGCGTGATCATCGCGATGTTCAAGAACTCGGCGGTGGTCGGAGCCTTCGGGGTCGGCAGTGACCTGTTCAGCGTGGGTAGCAGCCTGTCCAGCGCTCAGGGATACGCCGCGCTGCCGGTGCTCACCGGCGTCGCCATTGGTTACCTCTGCATCACGCTCCCAGCCGGAGCAATCCTGGCCGGGATCGAGCGGAAGGTGGCGATCATCCGTTGAGTGGCGACACAGTCCTCTATGACATACCCGGCCCGCGAGCGCGCCGCCGGGCCATGATCGGCACGGTCGTCGCGACCCTCGCGATCCTCGCGCTGCTGGGCGTGGTGTTCAAGCGGCTCAATGACCAGGGCCAGTTCTCCATGGAGCTCTGGGGACCGCTGATCGACCCGGGCAACGAGAGCTTCGAGGCAGTTTGGCGGCTGCTCGGGAAAGGGCTCGTCGCCACCCTGGTCGCCGCCGGACTGGCGATCGCGCTCTCTCTCGTGATTGGCACCGTCCTCGGTTCGGTGCGGGTGCTGTTGTCGCCGCTTGCCCGGATCCCGCTGGTCGGCTTCATCGAGCTGTTCCGGGGGCTCCCCGTCGTGATCACGATCTTCTACGTCTGGCGGGTGCTACCCGACATTGGCGTGGACGTCGGTCCGCTGCCAGGCGAGGACGGCCTCTGGTACGTGGTCATCGGGCTGACGCTCTACAACTCGGTGATCATCGCGGAGATCGTCCGCTCCGGGGTGAACTCACTGCCTGGTGGGCAGCGCGAGGCCGCACTCGCAGTCGGGATGACGCCCGGTCAGTCGATGCGAACGGTGCAACTGCCGCAGGCGTTCCGGGTCATGCTCCCCGCGTTGATCAGCCAGCTCGTCGTCGTCCTCAAGGACACGTCGCTCGCGGCTGTCCTGGGGCTGTACATCGAGCTGCTGCGCCGCGGCAACATCATCTCGCTCAACCTCGACAACCCGATCCAGGTGCTGTTCGTGGTCGGGCTGATCTACATCCTCATCAACTACGCGCTGTCCAGGCTGGCCACTTGGCTGGAGCGTCGGATGAGCCGCTCCCGGGGAGGCAAGGCCGCAATGCAGCAGGTCGAGCAGGCCGTTCCCCTCACCTGACGAGCGCCGGGCCAGGCTGCTACTTCCTGGGCGTCACCCACAGCCGGATGGTGCCCTCGATCACCACGGTGCCGTCCTGGCGTACTCCTCTGACCCGCACCGGCACTTCCGGGTCATCGCCGGTCCACTGCCCCGCGTCTGTCTCGGCGATGCAGGTGATGTCGGTCGTCGCCTTGGCGGTGTAGCTGACCTCCATCCCCTTGGGGATCCAGCGCCTGTTGCTCGGGATCGACGCCTCCGCAAGCGCGCCCATCGCGGCCTCGAGACCGTTGCACAGCGCAATGGCATGGACGGTGCCGAGGTGGTTCTTCACCCCGCGGCGCTTGGGGATCACGACCTCGGCGTGGTTCGGCTCGATCAGGGTGAACCTCGGCCGGATGGTCCAGAAGTACGGCGCCATCTGGGAGAACGCGAAGGAGAAGACCCGGTCGCCCACGAGCGGGCCCAGAAGTGGGATCGCATGGCTCTTCTCGTAGAGGTCGACCAGTCTGCTCACCTTGTGGACCCTACGGCGACATCGCCCGCGGGAGCGTGGGGTGTGGGCAGCCTCACGGCCGCTGGTCGCCCAGCCTCTCGATCAGCCTTTTCGCGTCGTGCGGGGCGTAGCCCTTGATGTCGTTGTCGAAGTAGACGAACGCGTCTCGTCCGTCGGCGGTCCACCCGCGCAGTCGCTCGGCCCACTGGTCCAGCGCCGAGTCGGTGTAGCCACTCGCGTACAGCTCGGTGTCGCCGTGCAGCCTCGCGTAGACGATCGGTCCCACGGCCTGCTCGAAGCGCGGCCACTTCCCGGCCGAGTCGGCCACGACGAGAGCGACGTCGCACTCGGAAAGCTGCGCGAGTGCCTCGTCGGAGGCGAAACTGTGGTGCCTCGGCTCGAGGGCGTAGTGCAACGGCCGTTCCGTCACCTCGCCCGACCAGAGTTTGTCGCCAGAGACCTTGTCGTCGTGCCGAGTGGCGAGCTTCGCGGCCTGAGCCGTGGTGCTCGGCAGCAGTGCGCAGAAGTCGGCCAGCACCTGCCCGTCGTACGGGAAGTTCGCCGGCAGCTGCCACAGGATCGGACCCAGCGTCTCGTCCAGTGCCAGCACCCCCGAGGCGAAGAAGTTCGCCAGCGGCGCCTCGATGTCCCTGAGCCGCTTCATGTGCGTGATGAACCGTCCACCCTTGACCGCGAACACGAAGTCGCCGGGCACCTCCGAGCGCCACTTCGCGTAGCTCGACGGTCGTTGCAGCGCGTAGAACGAGCCGTTGATCTCGATCGAGGTGAGCTGGGAGGCGGCGTACTCGAGCTCCCGGCGCTGTGGCAGGTCAGCGGGATAGAAGTCCCCGCGCCACGGCGCGTAGCGCCAGCCGGAGATCCCGACCCGTGTCACACCCATCCCCGCAGATTAGGGGAGTCAGATTCGGGGAAGATGCCACGCATGCGAACTCGGCTCGCCAGCCCGGCCCTCCTGAGCATGGTCCTCCTCAGTGCCCTGGTTCCGTCGAGCTCGGGAGCGGCGGTGGACCTTCGAAGGGCCAACCCGGGCGACGAGACGGGGCGGCTGGTGTTGCTCCTGGACTCCTCGGGATCGATGAAGGAGCCGGCCGCCGGCGGAGGGACCAAGATCGAGGCCGCGAAGGCCGCGCTCGGCGACGTGGTTGAGCAGCTCCCGGAGTCGGCACAGGTAGGCATCCGCGTCTTCGGAGCGAAGGTGTTCTCGCAGACCGACGCGGGCGCCTGCACCGACACCCAGAACGTGGTTCCGGTCGGCCCTCTGGATCGCGATCGCCTGACCTCGGCCGTCCAGAGCTACAAGCCGTACGGCGAGACGCCCATCGGCAACGCCCTCAAGGGAGCCGCGAAGGACCTCGGCGCCCCAAGGGACGGGGAGAAGCGGACGATCGTGCTGCTCTCCGACGGCGAGCCGACATGCGCACCAGATCCCTGCGTGGTGGCGCGCCAGCTGCGCAACCAGGGCATCGACCTGCGGATCAACGTCGTCGGACTCGACGTCTCCGGCAAGGCCCGCAGCATCCTGCAGTGCGTGGCAAAGGCCGGAGGCGGACGCTACTTCGACGCCTCGAGCGCCGAAGAGCTGGCAGAGGGCATGGTGCAGGTCAGCGTACGGGCGCTGAGGCTGTTCAGCCTCAAGGGTGAGCCAGTCGTGGGTGGCACCTCCACGGCCGAGCCCACCGAGATCGAGCCCGGCGACTACGTCGACGAGACGCTGCCGGATGAGGCCCCGAAGTTCTACCTCGTCGACGTGCCCGAGCGCGGGTCGGTGAGTGCCTCGGCCCTGGCTCGCCCTGGTAGGTCCGACTCGGTCCTCGACGTCCTCGAGGTGAACCTGCTCACGCCGGACGGGACCGAGTGCGCGAGGGAGTACTCGACGGGGCTGAACGCACTCCAGCTGACGTCCATCGTTGGTTCCGCGGCCTACTTCACACCGTCGAACTCCGGCTACCCCAAGGAGCCGTGCAATGAGGCCCAGCAGATGCTCGTGCAGGTCAACTTCAACGGTGATGCCACTCCGTTCGGTCTGCAGGTACGGACCTATCCCGAGGTGACCAACCTCGCCGACCTGCCGGAGCCGGTGGACGTGAGCAACAGAGACAGCTGGGAACGGCCGGTCGCGCTGCAGGGCGTTGGGACGCCCACCATCGGCGGAGCCAGCTTCGAGAGCGCCCCGGAGCTCACGGCGGGAACGACGTACAGCGACACCCTCCGACCCCAGGAACAGCTGATCTACAAGGTGAAGGTCGGTTTCGGCCAGAGCGCGCGGATGACTGCCCGCCTTGAGTCCGATGCGCTCGCTACACGTCTGCTGAGCATTCTGGGCGTCCAGGTCCGGTCACAGACGTTCAGCGCCCTGGGCACGGACCTCGACCTGACGTCCAACTCGGCGACCGGGGCGCGTCCGAACGGCACCTACACCGGGGAGCGGCCGGTCACCCTGACCCAGGCGCACCCACCGGTGCGCTACCGCAACGTCGAGTCGTCCTACTCGGCCATCAACCAGAACGCGCTCGCCGGCTACTACTACTTCACCATCGAGATGGGCGCTGGCAACGATGAGGACCAACGGTTCGCGGCGCCCGTCCGACTCGCGGTCGCAGTCGACGGCCAGGAAGAGGGCGCGCCGGAGTACGCCGGCGAGGTGCAGGGCGAAGAGTCGCCGTCTCCCTCCCCGAGCGCACAGAAGGAACCCAAGTCGAGCGATACCGAGGAGGCCGACTCCGCCGAGTCCGGCCTCGTGATGCCGTGGACGACCCTCGCCATCGTCGGCGGTGTGGTCCTGGTCGTCCTCGCGCTGGTGGGGGCCTTCGCGCTCGGTCGACGGCGACGAAGCTGACGCTCAGGCCCGCAGGACGCGCCGTACGTCGATGCTGCACCCGATGACGGTGTCGACGCCACCGTGCGACTGCGGCTCGTCGAACCACAGGCCCTGGGTCGCGCCCAGCTTCTCCAGCACGCGCAGCGAGCGGGTGTTGCGGTGGTCGGGCGCGGCGAAAAGCTCAGCCACCGGGACGTACGCCGGAACGACAATGTCGCGAAGGAACACCCACAACAGCTTGGTGCCGAGGCCGCGGTCGACGAACGCGGGCTCGCCGATCACGTAGTCGAAGCCGATCGCGTCCGGACGACCGCACAGCAGCGCGAACTCGGGGTGGTCGGCGATCCGGTAGTCCTGGCAGAAGCCGACCGAGCGGCCGTTGACCTCCCAGATCCAGTAGCGGACGGCATCCTCGCCCCGGATTCCTGGTCCGTAGTGGGCGGCGACCTGCTCCGCCGTACGGTGCTCGTCCCACCACCTCGCGACATGCGACGAGTTGACCCACCTGGTCACGTCTGGAAGGTCACCCTCGGTCATCGGGCGAAGGGCGAACCGGTGATCGTCGTCCACGCAGAACCGCAACGGGTCACCGGACAGGTCCACCGCCAGCACCGGTCCCCGCCCGCCCGTCAGCCGGTCGGCAGCCTCGGCCCACGCCAGGCCCGCGGGCGCCTGGGCACGGGGAAGGTCGATGCGCACGGTGCCAGTCTGACCGGTTGGCGGCTACCTCACTCTTCGGGTGGTTCCAGGTCCACGTCCAGCTCCTCCTTGACCACCCGGAAGGCCACCGACCTGGAGTGGCCCTTGCGGGCGAGCATCCCGACCAGCCGGCGCACCGCCTTGTCGCGGTCCAGCGCGCGTACGGAGCGCAGCTTGGCGCGCACGAGTCTGCGGGCCGCCTCGACCTCGTCGTCGTCGTCGATCTCGTCGAGGGCCTCGCGCGCCACCTCGTCCTCGATCCCCTTGCGGCGCAGCTCCTGGGCCAGCGCCCGCCTCGCCAGCCCCCGGCCGGACTGACGCTGCGCCACCCACTCGCGCGCGTAGGCAGCGTCGTCGACCAGCCCGACCTCCTCGAAGCGGTCGAGGAGTCGAGCGGCGATGTCTTCCGGGACATTGCGGCTGGCCAGCTTGTCGGCCAGCTCCGAGCGGGTGCGCGCCCGCCCGGTCAGCTGGTCGAGCAGGATCTTGCGGGCCACCGACTCCGGGTCGGCCTCCGGGCCGAGGTCACGGTCAAGGGCGGGGTCTCGACTGGCCGACCCCCTAGTCGTCTCGCGCACACGTCTCCCCGGTGGTCGAGCTCAGTCGAGACCGGTGGTCGAGCTCAGTCGAGACTCGGTGGTCGAGCTCAGTCGAGACTCGGTGGTCGAGCTCAGTCGAGACTCGGTGGTCGAGCTCAGTCGAGACTCGGTGGTCGAGCTCAGTCGAGACCTAGAAGTCGATTCCATCTGGGTCAATATCCGGGGCGTCGGCGTCGAAGCCGTCGGCGGGTGCGTCGACGGCCGGACCGATGCCGAGCTTCTCCAGGATCCGCTTCTCGAGCTCGTTGGCCAGATCCGGGTTGTCGCGCAGGAAGGTCCGCGCGTTCTCCTTGCCCTGGCCGAGCTGGTCGCCCTCGTAGGTGTACCAAGCGCCAGCCTTGCGAACCAGGCCGGCTTCGACACCGACGTCGATCAGGCCACCCTCCCGGCTGATGCCCAGTCCGTACATGATGTCGAACTCGGCCTGCTTGAACGGCGGTGCGACCTTGTTCTTCACGACCTTGACGCGTGTGCGGTTGCCGACCATCTCGGTGCCGTCCTTGAGCGTCTCGATGCGACGTACGTCGAGACGGACCGAGGAGTAGAACTTCAGCGCCTTGCCACCGGTGGTCGTTTCGGGGCTGTTGTGCACCATGACCCCGTCGACGAAGTAGTTGTGGTTCCCTTCGACCTCGATGTCGAACTTGTGCATCGAGCGAGTGGGCGGCTTGATGTGAACATCCAGCACACGTGCCGGGACCAGCCCCTCTCGTGGCTCGACGAACTCCGGCGTCACCGCGAACCGGCCACGCTGGCCCACCAAGAGCTTGTAGTCCATCGACGGGTGCACGTACGGAGCGACCAACTCGAGGAACTGGCGCGACGCTGCGGTCGTGAACGTGAGCACAGCCTTGCCAGCAGCGCCTGCTGATCGCCACGAACAGTCGAGGCCATGGGTGTCGCGCAGGTAGTCAACCAGGCGGTCACGCGAACCCGCTGTGAACGCCTCGATGCAGAACTGCACACGTCCACTACCCCCGACGGTGCGCGCTTGGAGGCCCTTCGAGCGCAGCGTGAAGCTGCCGTCGTCCATGAACCACACGGCGAGTGCCTGAGGAGTCAGCGCTTTGAAGTACTCCTCGGTCAGGGTCTTCTTCCCGGGCACCATGTAGACGGTGCGCTGCAGTTCGGCAAGCTCTGGGAGCGGGCGGAAATCGGCGAATACGGCGCCTCGATGGTCGGTACGCCGCGAGACCGTGATGTTGCCCAACATCGCAACCTTCCAGTCGAGGTACGACGCTTGCCGGGCCCCGTGTCCCAGCCGGAATCGCACGCCATTGCGATCCCTGAGGTTGGGTGAGAGATTGCCGTCTCCCATCAGCGAACCGAGAACAACTTGCCACTGCTGGTCGCTGAGACGGTGGGTCTCTGAGGCCATCACCCGGTCACCGGCGATGATCTCTCCGGCTTCATGCCAACCCCCCGGAGTCCGAATGAGGTGGTTCTCAGTGGCTGCGAACTGGGAGCGTCCATTGCCACTGGACTTCTCCACGGTGAACTGCAAGAACCGCTCTGCCACCCCGTTGTCGAACCAGTTCACGATCCGGCGAGGTACTACCGCGTCGGTGTCCGGGTCGTAAGAGAGCACCTCGACGTCCATCTTCTGATTGACGATCTTTCCGATCTTCTCGGTCGTTCCGTCCGCGAGCTGGACGCGCGTGGAGTAGTTGAAGCACCCGAACATCACTCCTATTTTTTCGCGGAGCTGGTTGATGAAGATCGCGGTCGTCTTGGAGTTGCTGAGCGCTCCGGTCATCTTGCGCAGAGCCTGGCTCATCAGCCGGGCCTGGAGCCCCACGTGGCTGTCGCCCATCTCGCCCTCGATCTCGGCGCGTGGCACCAGCGCGGCGACCGAGTCGATCACGATCAGGTCGAGGGCACCGGAACGGATCAGCATGTCCGCGATCTCCAGCGCCTGCTCGCCGGAGTCGGGCTGGGAGACCAACAGGGCGTCGGTGTCCACACCGAGCCGCTGGGCGTAGTCGGGGTCGAGCGCGTGCTCGGCGTCGATGAACGCCACGATGCCGCCGGCTGCCTGCGCGTTGGCCACCGCGTGCAGTGCGACCGTGGTCTTGCCGGAGGACTCCGGGCCGTAGATCTCCACGACCCGGCCGCGTGGCAGGCCACCGAGGCCCAGGGCGATGTCGAGGGAGATGGCGCCGGTCGGGATCACCTCGAGCGGCACGCGCACCTCGTCACCGAGGCGCATCACGGAGCCCTTGCCGAACTGCTTGTCGATGTTGGCAAGCGCTACGTCCAGCGCCTTGTCCCGGTTGTTCTCGGCTGATGCCATGGTGTTCGTCCCTCACGTCTCGTGCGCCCTCGCGCCGGTCTGACCAAGCTGTCGTCCCAGACGTTAGGAGTTGGTACCGACAGCCTGCACGGCTGCGTTCTCCGCCTGTGGAGAACTCGGTGTCGACCCCTGCCTGTGGACAAGACGGTAGTACGAACAGGTGTTCGATGCGACCTGGACACGCCGACATTCGGCGACGTCAGTGGTCTCGACCATTCGCCCATCTACGGCGCGGGCCACACGGGTTGTCCGTGCACGACCGACCACCTGCCGGGCTCGGGCTGCTGCTCGGCTTGCGGAGCGTGGTCTCGACTGATCACTCGCTCCGCTCGCTGCTCGACCACCTACGGCTCGGGCTGCTGCTCGGCTTGCGGAGCGTGGTCTCGACTGATCGCTCGCTCCGCTCGCTGCTCGACCACCTACGGCTCGGGCTGCTGCTCGGCTTGCGGAGCGTGGTCTCGACTGATCACTCGCTCCGCTCCTGCTCGACCACCTACGGCTCGGGCTGCTGCTCGGCTTGCGGAGCGTGGTCTCGACTGATCACTCGCTCCGCTCGCTGCTCGACCACCTACGGCTCGGGCTGCTGCTCGGCTTGCGGAGCGTGGTCTCGACTGATCACTCGCTCCGCTCGCTGCTCGACCACCTACGGCTCGGGCTGCTGCTCGGCTTGCGGAGCGTGGTCTCGACTGATCGCTCGCTTCGCTCGCTGCTCGACCACCTACGGCGTGGGCGCCTCAACCCCCAACCCGTGCACGACCGACCACCTGCCGGGCTCGGGCTGCTGCTCGGCTTGCGGAGCGTGGTCTCGACTGATCACTCGCTTCGCTCGCTGCTCGACCACCTACGGCTCGGGCTGCTGCTCGGCTTGCGGAGCGTGGTCTCGACTGATCGCTCGCTTCGCTCGCTGCTCGACCACCTACGGCTCGGGCTGCTGCTCGGCTTGCGGAGCGTGGTCTCGACTGATCGCTCGCTTCGCTCGGTGCTCGACCACCTACAAGGCTTGCTGCTCGACACACCCAGGAACGCTCGGTGCTGGGCCGCCTTGCGGCTACTGGGTGATCCGGTCCAGCGGCCCCGGTGTGTACGGCCGGTTGGCATCCAGGTAGGCGGAGAAGGCATCGATGTCGAGGCCGCCGAAGTACTTCGCCGTGCCGTCCCTGAACACCGGGAAGTTGTCGCCACCGTCGGCGACGAAGTTGTTCGTCACGATCCGGTAGGTCGCCGCCTTGTCGATCGGGGTGCCGTTCAGCTGGACGCTGCCGTCCACCGCTCCGCTTGGCCCGCGCTGGTAGCTGAACCCCTCGGAGACCTGCAGGATCCTCGGCGCCGCCGCGTTGGGCCCGGTGACCTGCTGGGCGAGTACGTCGTAGATCTGCTGACCGGTGAGGTTCATCGAGACCAGGAAGTTGTTGAACGGCTGGACCGTGAACGCCTCCTCGTAGGTGATGTCACCCGGCGCCTCGCCGTGGTTCGAGCTGGCGAAGGGCAGGTCGGACCGGATGCCGCCCGGGTTCATGAACGCGATCACCGGCACCTGTCCCCCGGTCACCGTCGACGGGTCGGCCAGCTGCGCATCGGCGATCAGGTCACCTAGCTGGCTCTCGCCGGCTGCGTTCTGGGCCCTGGTCACGTCCGTGGTGATGTGGCCGATGACCTCGCTCGCGATCGGCTCGACCAGCACCTTGTAGAGGTTGATCAGCGCGGACTGTGCGGGATCGGCGGTGACGTCCCGGCTGACCTGGATGTTCTTGCCGTGGACCGACCTGCGGACGATGTCGCGGGTGCGCTTGTTGTAGAGCAGGTTGGTCTCGGTGTAGAGCCGCCCGAACGACGAGGCCGAGGTCACCAGCCGGGGACGGCCTCCGGGGTCGGTGACCGTGCAGACGTAGGGCGCGTGGGTGTGGCCGGAGACGACCATGTCGATCTCCTCGTCCAGACCGGTTGCAATCGGGATGATCGGCGAGGTCGGGGCGAGCTTGCCGCCGTTGGGGCCCTTGCCACACGTGTGGTCGAAGGTCGGGTTCACGTCGTACGTCGTGCCGGTGGCCGGGTCTGTCCACTTCTGCCTCTCAGGAGATCCGCCCTCGTGGATGAGTACGACGATCGCCTTGACGCCCTTGCTCTGCAGCTCCGGGACCAGTGCGTTGGCCGTCTCCACCTCGTCGGCGAACTCCAGGCCGGCGACCCCGCTCGCGGTGACGATGCTGGGAGTGTCCTGCAGGGTCATGCCGATGAAGCCGATCTTCGCGCCGTGGACCTTCTTGATGGAGTAGGCAGGCAGGATCGTCTCGTCGGTGCCGGCGTACTTCACGTTGGCCGCGAGGTAGTCGAAGTCCGCACCCTTGAAGGTGTGCTGGGGGCAGGAGTTCTGGTTGTTGGCACCGTCGGGACCGTCAGGGATGCAGCCGCCGTTCGCCATCCGCTGGAGCTCCTTGTAGCCCTCGTCGAACTCGTGGTTGCCGACCGCGGTGACGTCGAGACCGAGCTTGTTCAAGGCCTCGATGGTCGGCTCGTCGTGGAAGGCCGCCGAGAGAAGCGGCGAGCCGCCGATCAGGTCGCCCGCGGCCACGGTCAGGCTGTTGCGGTGACCCTTGCGCGCCTGGGCGAGGTTGGTCGCGAGGAAGGCGACGCCACCCGCGGGGTTGGTCACGTCGACGGGCCTACCGGTCGCGGGGTCGATCGCGTGGTCGACGACGTTGGCGCCCGAGGAGCCACCCGGCGGATCGAGGTTGCCGTGGAAGTCGTTGAAGGAGAGCAGCTGGATCTTCATCAGTCCGCGATGGTGACCACGCGGCTTGTGGCGAGGGTCTGCAGTGGCCGTGGTGGCGGCCAGCAAGACCAGGGCGCAGGCCGCGGCCGTGAGTACGCCGATCCGGCGCCGCGTGTTGGTGTGCATGATTGCTCCCGATCCCTCCGACGGACACCCGAGGTTAGTACGGTGCCCTCACATCCGGCACCCCAAACGGAGTCACGTTTGGACGACGTGACCGGACTTGTCAGGCCAGGAGTGGATGAACCCGCCGGGGCTCAGCGTTCGTGTGCAGGCAGCTCGAGCTCGGCCCAGACCGCGCGCCACACCTTCTTGGGAGGCTCACCGGCGTCCAGCGACTCAAGCACCGTGCGCTCGTCAAGGGCCCGCAGCACGTGCTGACCGGCCCACGACCGGGCGTAGGAGGGGCCGAGCGCCTGCTCCATCCGGACCCAGAACTCGGTGTGTCTCACGACCCTCCCCTCAGTCGTCGGGTGTCGGCGAGGGCGTGATGCTGACGTCCCAGAGGTGGTGCACGACGTCGTGCAGGTGGTAGCGACCGATGCTCTCGACGGTGAACGCCGAGCCGTTGCTGCGCCGACCGGTGCGCTGCCACTGGTCGCCGGCCACGGAGGCGTAGACGGCCGCGGCCTCAGCGGCACGCTCCACCAGCTCGGTCCCGACCTCACCGGGGTCCTGCAGGTCGTAGGCCTCCTCGTCGGCGGCCACGTCCTGGTCCCAGTTCTCGAACTGGGGGTCGTCCGCGGCGAGCATCAGCCGCACCCGCTCGGCGAAGATCCGGTGCACGTCGCGGACGTGGCAGGCGTACTCCAGGCGCGACCACACGTGCGGGGCGGGGCGTACGGCGTAGTCGGCGTCGGCCAGTTTCCCGTACCAGCCGCGCGTGTTCTCGTGCAGCAGATCGGCAAGCTGCTCTGGCGCGACCTCCGCCGGGTCGAACCCGCACTGCTCGCAGGCGCGTTGGGTGACCCAGGTCCAGTCCTTGGTGTCCGGCTCGATGCTCACGAGGAGATTGTGCCCACTGGGTCCACATGTACGCGACCCGCCCCAGTGTCATGGGTACCAGGGTCCTGAGTCCAGTGTCCTGGGTCCTCGGACCGGCGAGGGAATCTCGCAAGACGCGCGGGCCCGCGATCGTGTAGACCGTAGGGACGCCGTCTCCTCGACCGCGTTCCAGATGAAGGGAACGAGAATGACCGTGGGCTCCGTCGTGATCCTGCTCCTGGCCGTCGCCCTCCTGGTGACCGCGGTGCTGCTCGTCCGGTCCCCCAGCGGACTCCCCTGGCCCGCGATCGTGGTCGCCGCCCTCGCGTCGGCGGTGTGCTTCACCGTCGGAGGTGACGCCGGGAAGGACACCTCGGGTCCGAGCGTCGCGACGGTGATGGGGTCCGCCGCGGGTCTGGTCAGTGTGATCGCCGCGGTCATGGCCCTGGTGCCCAAGCGCTCCCACGACACACCCGCATCACGAACCCCCATCCTGCTGTCCGCAGGTGGCGTCGCCCTCGGTGCGCTCGGGCTGCTACTGACGCTGGTGACCAGCTGACCTGCCGCTGTCCGGACCGCGAACACCTCGCTAGTGGTCATGACCGCAAGTTCGTCGAGGGTAGCCGTGGTCCGGGTGCGTGCAGCGCAAGGCGGAGGAGGGAAGTCGTAGTTGACCTCCTTCGACCGACTCCAACGCAGCGATGTGCGTGCCTGGGCCGCGGGGACCCCGACGAACTCAAGGGAATGGCCACTGGTGCGGCCCCGGCAGCTCGAAGGGCAGCGTCACGTCCTCCAGCCAGGCAGCGCATCGGCAGCCTGACGGCCCTTCGGGAAGTCCGGTGACCACCTCGCGGAGGAGCGCCTTGAGCCGGCCGATGTGTTTCTCGAAGAGCGCGAACACCTGGGCCTGGTCGACCGACTCCTCGGCGCTGACCCCGGCGTCGAGGTCGGTGACCAGCGCGATCGTGGCGTAGCAGACACCCAGCTCACGGGCGAGCACGGCCTCGGGGTGCCCGGTCATGTTGACCACCGTCCAGCCGGCCCTGGCGTAGCTCTGCGACTCGGCCCGAGTGGAGAAGCGCGGCCCCTCGATCACCACCATCGTCCCCCCGCCCAGCACGTCCTCCCCGGCAGCGGCGACGAGTGCTGACCGCAGGTCGGGACAGTACGGGTCGGCGAACGGCGCGTGCGCCGCCCCAGAGTCGACGTACGTTTGGACTCGCGCCGTCGTACGGTCCACGAGCTGGTCGGGTACGACGAGGGTGCCCGGCTGGGTCTCCGGCCGCAGACCGCCGACCGCACAGGGGGCGAGCACCTGCCTGACGCCGAGGCTACGCAGGGCCCAAATGTTCGCGCGGTAGTTGATCCGGTGCGGCGGGAACTCGTGATGTGGCCCGTGCCGGGGCAGGAACGCCACCGGCCGGCCGCCTACCTCGCCGATGGCGATCGGCGCCGACGGGTCGCCGTACGGCGTGGGGACGGCGACCGCGGTCGGGTTCTCCAGGAACTCGTAGAAGCCGCTGCCGCCGATCACTGCCACGCGCGCGTGCTGGTGTAGGACGGATGGAGCCGGTGGAGTCATGAGCTCATCGTGCCAACAGCCGATGCCTCTCAGGTCAGCAGTAGCCGGTCGAGGCGCTTGCCGACGATCACCAGTCCGGTCAGGCCCATCGCCACCAGGTAGACCACGGAGAAGCCTGCGCCCCAGGTGAGCGCGCCCGTGGTGAGCTCGCGGACGAGAACGACGCCGCGGTACAGCGGGGTGAGCTCGACCACCCATTGCAGCCAGGTGGGGAAGGCGGCGATCGGGAAGAACGTCGCGGAGAACAGGAACAGCGGCAGGGTGCCGAGAGTGACGTAGTCGAAGTCCTGCCAGGAGCGCATGTACGTCGTCAGCGCCATGCACGCCCCGCCGAACGCGAAGCCGATCAGCAACGCGGCGGGAGCCGCCAGCACGGCCCACCACGAATGGACGAGGTCCATCGCGACCATCACTAGCAGGAAGGCCAGCGAGTAGAGACCGCCACGCAGCAGCGACCAGGTGAGCTCGCCGCGAGCGATGTCGGAGGTGGTCAGTGGTGTGGCGAGCATCTGGTCGAAGAGCTTGTTGTACTTGAGCTTGAAGAAGAAGTTGAACGTCGAGTCGAGCACCGACCCGTTCATGGCCGAGGCCGCCAGCATGCCGGGGGCCACGAACTCGGCGTACGGGATCGTCTGGCCGTTGAACTCGAACCCGGTCACCAGCTGCCCGACGCCGATGCCGATGGAGAACAGGTAGAGGACCGGCTCGAGAAAGCCGCTCACGAAGATCCACCACGCGCTGCGGTAGGCGATGTAGTTGCGCTGGAGGAGCATGCCGGTGGCCTCGCCGATGCCGAGCTGCGCACCCACCTGGCGGCCGATGGCCTTGTTCAGGACGCTCATGTGCCCACCAGCCGCTTGGTCAGCAGGCGCACGGTCAGCCACCAGCCGATGGCGGCGAGCACCGACAGGTAGACGACATGGACGAGCGCGAGGGACAGGTCCACGTGGCCGAGGACGAGCATCCGGGTGAGGTCGACTCCGTGCCAGAGAGGGGTCACCTTCGCCAGCCACTCCATCAACGGGCTCAGGTTGCTGATCGGGAAGAACGCACCGGAGAACAGGAACAGCGGGATCATGCCGAGGCGGAAGACCAGCGCGAACATGCTCTCGTCCTTCATGCCTGAGGTCAGCGCATAGATGGGCGTCGCGAAGGCAAGGCCGATCAGGAGCTGCACGAAGAACGCGACGACCACGCCGGACCATGAGGTGAACACACCGAACGGCGCCATCACCAGAAGGAAGACTGCGCTGACCGTGGCCACCCGGAACAGCACGAACCCGAGCGTGGACATGACTACATCGCCGACGGTCAGGGGCGTGGCGATCATCGCGAAGTAGATCTTCGTCCACTTGATGTTGCCCAGGACCGGGTAGGTGACCTCGCCGAAGACCGTCGTCATGGCCTGCGCGGCCAACATCCCGGGCGCCACGAAGGAGAGGTACGACGTCGCGCCCTCGAGCTCGGCCGGGTCACCCTCGATGAACCCGCCGAGCAGCACGCCCATGGCCAGGATGTAGAGGAACGGCAGCACGAACGAGCTGATCACCGAGCCCTTCCAGGTGCGCAGATAGACGATGGCCCAGTAGTCGACCATCCGGCGTGCGCCGTCGAACGGGCCAGTCCGGGTCGGCACGCGGGTGGCCCCGGCGGTCGAGCTCAGTCGAGACGCCATCAGTCGACCAGCGTCCGGCCGGTGAGGCGCAGGAAGACGTCCTCCAGCGAGGACCGGCGTACGAGCGACATCACCGGGTCCAGCCCACGTTCGTGGACCTTCGCGATCGCCTCCTCGCCGTCCTGCGTGTAGAGCAGGATCCGGTCGGGCAGTACCTCGACGCGCTCGGCGAGGTCGTGCATCTTCGCGCCGACCGCCTCGTGCTCCCCGATGCGGAACCGGAGCTCGGCGACCTCACGCGTGGAGTGGGCCCGGATCAGCTCCAGCGGCGATCCCTGGGCCACGATCACGCCCTTGTCCATCACGACGAGCCGGTCGCACAGCTGCTCGGCTTCGTCCATGTAGTGCGTCGTGATGACCAGCGTCACCCCCTGCTGCTTGAGCCGGAACAACCGGTCCCACACCACGTGCCGCGCCTGCGGGTCGAGGCCGGTCGTCGGCTCGTCGAGCAGGAGTACGTCGGGACGGTTGATCAGCGAGCGCGCGATCGTCAGCCGCCGCTTCATGCCGCCGGAAAGGTCCTCGACCTTGGACTTCGCCCTCTCGGTGAGCTGCACGAACTCGAGCAGCTCGTCGCAGCGCTGGCGGACCTCTGCCCGTGGGAGCCCGAAGTAGCGACCGTAGATGTAGAGGTTGTCGTGCACGTTCAGCTCGGTGTCGAGGGTGTCCTCCTGCGGGCAGACACCGATCCGGCCGCGGATGGCAGGGCCGTCCACGGCCGGATCCATGCCGAGGATGCGCAGCTCTCCCGACGTGACGGGCGAGACCGCGGCGATCATCCGCATCGTGCTCGACTTGCCGGCGCCGTTCGGGCCGAGAAACCCGAACGACTCGCCCCGGCGTACGTCAACGTCGATGCCGCAGACCGCCTCGACGGTGCCGAAGGACTTGCGCAGGTCCCGGGCGCGGATCATCGACTCGTCTGCGGCACTGGTCACGAGAATCGACGATAGACGCCAACGGCGACAGACCTCACCGCAATTCGCACCCGCTGCCAGCCTCGGTCAGGGCCGGGCCTCGTACACCTGGTTGAACGGCGTCTCCGCGACCCGGCGGAACCGGGTGAAGCCGGCGTCGGTGACGACCTGCCGGATCGCAGCCTCTCCGGCCTGGGCACCGAGCGCGTAGCCACCTGGCTGGGACATCGCGTTGGGCACGCACAGGAACGTGGAGAAGTTGTAGTAGACCCGCCCGACCGGGTTCAGGTTGGACTCCACCGTGTCACCGGCAGCCGGCTCCACGATCATCCAGGTCCCGTCGTGGGCGAGGCTGCTGCGGATGCGAGTGGCCGCACCCAGCGGGTCACCCATGTCGTGCAGGCAGTCGAAGGTAGTGACGAGGTCGAGGTCGCGGGCCTCGATGGACTGTGCACCGGAGACCTCGAACGAGACGCGGTCACCGAGACCTGCGTCCGCCGCACGCTCGCGTGCGGACTCGATCGAGCCTTCGTGGTAGTCCGAACCGGTGAACCGGCTGTTCGGGAACGCCTCTGCCATCAGGACGGTCGATGCTCCGTGCCCACAGCCGAGATCGGCCACGTTGGCGCCACGCTCCAGCTTGTCGGATACCCCTTCGAGGGCGGGGATCCACTCGCCCAGCAGGTACATGAGGTACCCGGGGCGGAAGAACCGCTCACAACCGGTGAATACGTCGGCGTCGTGCTCGTGCCAGCCGAAGCCGGCGCCGGTGCGGAACGCGTCCTCGATGTGCGACTGGGCCTTGAGCGAACCCAGGGCGAGCTCGAAGGCACCCGGCAAGAAGACCGGCCCGTCGGGGTCGGTCAGCGCGAATGCCTGCTCCGGCGTCAGCGAGAACGTCGCCGAGGCTGCGTCGTACTCCACGTAGCCGCCGGCCGCCTGGCCCCGCAGCCATTCCTCTATGTAGCGCTGGTCGGTGCCAGTCGCAGCTGCCAGCGCCCTGGCGTCCGACGGGCCCTGGGCGAGGGCGCGGTAGAGACCGAGCCGCTCGCCGATGAGCACGTTGCCGGCGGAGATGGTGGCTCCGAGGTCGCCGACGACGCGTCCGACGAACTCCATCAGCACGTCCATGTTGATCGCTGGTGCGGCCGGTTCGCTGGTCTGGTCGCTGGTCTGGTCGCTGATCTGGGGGGTGGTCTGCTGGTCGATCTGATCGGTGGACATCTGGGCCTCCTGCATCGGCGCATCCGGGTGGATGCTGGGACCAGCAACACTCGTCACGTCGGTTGCAGACCCATTGCAACGGCACTGCAACCACCGCAGTGAGAGTGGGTGCAACGACCGGTGGATGGAGCTGAGATGCGGGCACGAGAACCGGATGAACAGGGTCACGTCGTCCGCGACGGCGTCCGCATCGCCTACGAGTCCTTTGGCGACGGGGAGGTGACCGTGGTCTTTCCCCCGGTGGACCTGATCGTGCACAGCCGGATGTGGAAGGCCCAGGTTCCCTACCTCGCGCGGCACTTCCGGGTGGTCACCATCGACCCGCGCGGCAACGGTGCGTCGGACCGGCCGACAGACCCGGCGGCGTACGACGACCTGGAGTACGTCGCGGACACCATCGCGGTGATGGACCACCTCGGCGTCGACCGCGCGGTCATGGTCGGCGTGTGCTACTCGGCATGGCAGACGCTGATCTGCGCGTCCCTGCACCCGGACCGCGCTGCCGGTGTGGTGGCGATCGCACCGTGGGCAAAGGACGGCACCCTGCCGATGCGCGATCGGCGCGGCGCCGCCGCCCACTTCGAGGAGGAGCTGCCCAGCTACGACGGCTGGGACAAGTACAACCGGAACTACTGGCTCCAGGACTGGCCGGGCTTCGCGGACTTCTTCTTCGGGGAGATCTGCAACACCGCCCACTCGTCCAAGCTGCTGGAGGACGTCACGGGTTGGGCCCGGGAGAGCACAGGCGAGGTCCAGGTGGCGGCCACGCGAGCTACGCGATACATCGAGACGGTGGAGCAGGCCGAGCAGATGCTGCGCGACATCAAGTGCCCCGTGCTCGTGATCGAGGGGACCGAGGACCGCTGCCAGCCCAGAGGCCGCTTCGATTCGGTCGCCCGGCTCACGAGTGCTGAACGGCTGGTCCTCGAGGGTGCTGGCCACCTGCCGATGGGGCGAGACCCGGTGGTGGTCAACCACGCGATCAAGAGCTTCGTCGACCGGGTAACCGGATCGGCACTGCCTGCGCGAGTGTGGTCGCGCGGATCGAGCCGGCGCCGACGATTGCTCTACCTGAGCTCACCGATCGGCCTGGGGCACGTCCGTCGTGACCTGGCGATCGCCGATGCGTTGCGTGAGCTGCAGCCCGACGTCGAGGTGGAGTGGCTGACCCAGTCGCCGGTGGCCGACTTCCTGGAGCGTCGCGGCGAGAAGGTGCACCCTGCCTCGGCGTACCTGGCGAGCGAGTCCGCACACATCGAGGCAGAGGCGGGCGAGCACGACCTGCATGCGTTCCAGGCGGTACGACGGATGGACGAGGTGCTGGTCAACAACTTCATGGTCTTCGACGAGCTGGTGTCCACCGAGTCGTTCGACCTGTGGGTGGGCGACGAGGCGTGGGACGTCGACCACTTCCTGCACGAGAACCCGGAGCTCAAGCGCGCACCATTCGTCTGGATGACCGACTTCGTGGGCTGGCTTCCGATGAGCGACGGCGGGGAACGCGAGGCCATGCTGGCGGCGGACTGGAACGCCGAGATGGTCGAGCACATCGAGCGGTTCCCGTCGCTGCGCGACCGCTCGGTGTTCGTCGGCGACCCGGCGGACCTGGTCGACGTTCCGCTCGGGCCGAACCTGCCGGGCGTGCGGGAGTGGACGCAGGCACACTTCGACTTCACCGGCTACGTGATGGGACAGCGCCCAGACGCCCTGGAACGGGTGGCACTGCGCCGCAGGCTGGGGTACGCCGAGGACGAGGTGGTCTGCCTGGTGAGCGTCGGCGGGTCCGGCGTCGGCACCCACCTGCTGCGCCGGGTGGTCGAGTCGTACGACGAGGCGCGGCGCCGGATTCCGAACCTGAGGATGGTGGCCGTCACCGGTCCGCGCATCGATCCGGCGAGCCTCTCCGCACCCGACGGCGTCGAGGTCCACGGCTTCCTGCCCGACCTCGATCTGCACCACGCCGCATGCGACATCGCCGTCGTACAAGGCGGTCTGAGCACCACGATGGAGCTCACCGCCAGTGGCCGACCGTTCGTCTACTTCCCCCTTGCCCACCACTTCGAGCAGCAGATCCACGTCCGGCACCGGCTGGACCGGCACGGCGCCGGTCGCTTCATGGACTACCGGGACGCGGACCCTGCGCGCATCGCCGACGCACTCGCCGAGGAGCTCGGCCGCCCGGTGTCCTACGTCCCGGTGCCGACGGACGGCGCCGCCCGCGCGGCTCAGCTCGTGGCGGAGCTGATCTGATCGAGCTGCGTGTCAACGCGCGTGCGAACCGAGTCCCAGCTCTGGTCCACGGCACGACGCAGCCGTGTGAGCACGCGCGTCGCGGCCTCGTGGTCGTCGCGGCGCTGCGCCGCGCGGGCGACCAGCAGGTAGCAGTCCGCGCCGACAACCCAAGCCTTGCCGGGCGGGCACTCGATGTCCTCGATGAGGCGAAGGGCCTCGCCATACGCGCTGTCGGCGGCGGGTCGGTCGGCGGACGCCAACGGGGCCAGGCAACGCAGCCGCCAGGCTTCTGGTGCGTCGGGCCCGGTCAGCGCGAGCCCCCGCCGCGCCAACGCCTCCGCCTCCCCCGTGGCACCGGCCTCGAGCAGCGTGCCGGCGAGCAGTCCGGCGGCCGTGGCGTACCACCAGGGATGGTCGACCGGCGAGGTCTCAGCAACGGCCGTCCGGCCACGCGCGATCGCCGTGTCGAGGTCGCCTGCGAGCCGCTCGTACCAGCCCAGGTGTGCCCGGAAGTACCCGGCGTACGCCTTGAAGCCAGAGTCCCGGTTGACCTCGAGCGCCTCGTCGACCAGCCCACGCGCCTCGTCCCATGCGCCATCAGCGGCCGCCGCGAACGACGACTCGAACACCGCCCACTGGAGCAGGAAGGTGGACCGGCGCTCACGCAGCAGGGGCGCCAGCTCTCTGACCACCTCGCGCAACCGGTCACCCTCACCGAGGTAGCCGAGCACGGTCTTGACCCCGTCGAGAGCGAGCAGGACCGCGTCCTCCGACGACGACGCCCTCGCCCGCGCAAGCCCCGCCTCGGCCCGCTCGAGTGCGGGCGCAAGCCGGAGCCGGCTTGCCTCGAGCACCGTCAGCCTGGCGGTGAAGTCCGCCTCCGCGGCACGGTCGCCCAGTGAGGAGGCGAGCTGCAGACCCGCCTCAAGGTGGAAGCCGACGCTCGATGCAGGCACCCGCAACGCCACTGGCACGTCGCCTCCTCGCGCGCGGAGGGCCGCCATCTCCAGCCGCCGGTCGGACCCTCCCCGCGCGAGAGTCAGTGCCTCGTCGATGTCGGCCAGCGCTGCGGCGTACGCCGTGGACGCCTCATGGGCCCGCGCCCGCGCCAGCAGCGCCCGCGCCCGCAGCGAGCCGTCGGCCTCCGCGTTCACGGACCGGTCGAAGAGCCCGATCGCGTCCTCGATCGCGGAACGTCCCATCGCGGCCTGACCGGCGAGCAGCCAGCCCTGGGCGGCGCGTCCGTGCTCGCCCGCCGCGAACGCGTGCGCGGCCATCGACTCAGGGTGGTCGCTGAGCAGGTCGGCCGCGCGGCGGTGGTACGCCGCAACGAGGGGCGGCGCGAGCGAGACGTAGACGCACTCCTGGGTCAGGTCGTTGACGAACTCGTAGTGCGTGCCGACACGGTGCAACAACCCGACCCTGACCAGCTCCTCGCAGAGTCGCACCACGGAGAGCTCGTTGGCGCCGAGCAGCTCAGCGAGCATGCGGGGGTCCATCCGGCCGTGCAGCACCGACGCCCCCTGGACCAGCTCGCGTCCCGGCGCCTGCAACCTGTTCACCCGCGCCTGGACCGCCGCAGCGAGAGACTCCGGCACTCCGACGTCCCCGGCGGCCAGCGCGCGGAGGTACTCCACGACGCTGAGGGAGTGTCCCGCCGTCCTCGTCAGCACCTCGGTGGCGTGCGCGGACAGACCGGCATCTGCGGCCAGAGCCTCGACCGCTGCGGGCGGCAACGCGTCGAGCTGGAGCCGGACGGCGCGGTCGCCCAACCGGGCAACGGTCGTCTCGTCCTCGGTGCGAACGGCACCGACGAGCAGTACACCGGCTCCGGCCAGCCGTCCCGCCAGGTAGCCGAGCAGGTCGACGCTCGCGGCACCACCGTCCTGCAGGTCGTCGACGGTCAGGAGCACCGGCCGTCGTCGCGCGAGCCTGCCGATAACGGCAACGACGGCGTCGTAGGCACGGCGGCGCTCGATCGCGGGCTCCGCCGCAGGCTCGGGCCGCACTTCGACCAGCCCAGCCAGGTCAGGCAACAGGCTGACCCACGGAGCCGTGTGCTCGCGCAGGAGCTCGGCGAGCTCCGCCTCCCCGCCACCGAAGAGCACGGGACGGAGCGCGTCGACGTACGGCTGCAGGAAGAGGGACCGCTCGGCAGGGTGGCAGCGCGCGCGCAGCACGAGTCCGCCGCTGGAGTCGGCGAGGTCTGCCGTCGCGTCGAGCAGCCGGGTCTTCCCGATCCCGCCGACGCCCTCGACGAGGAGCAGGTGCCCGACACCGTCGCCGGCTTCGACCCACAGTCCATCGACGGTGGCGAGCTCTGCCTCTCGACCGACCAGGGCCGCACGCTGTGGGCGGGTGCGCCGTTCGGCCTTCTCGGGTGGCAGGTTCTCCCCGCGCAGGATCGCGAGGTGGAGCTGGGCCGTCTCGGCGGCCGGGTCGATGCCCAGGTCCTCGCGAAGCCGGCCGGCGAGCCCGTCGTACGCCGAGAGGGCCGCGGCCACCGACCCATCCGCCACCCTGGCACGCATCAGGTCGCGCACCGCGCGCTCGTCGTACGGGTCCGCGGCCACCGCAGCGCTGGCAACCTCAGACGCCTCGGCGGGACCGGTCGGGGTCACGCCTTCGGAGAGCACGTGCCGTGCCTTCCGGCGAAGCTCGTCGACGTCCCGGCGCACGCGGCGCACCCACTCGGCGTCGGGCTCGTCCGGGAGGGCGGGCTGCGAACCGAGCAGGTGCAGGGCACGTCTCGCGGCGGTGGCGGCAAGGGCGGGCTCACCGGCCGCCAGGCGGCTCTCGCCCTCCACCACGAGGGCCTTCGCCTCGTCGAGGTCCACCGTGCAGGCGTCCGCGGCCGCCCCGTAGGCACGGCCACTGGCGACCAGCACCCGGTCGCCCAAGATGCGTCGCATGCGGCTGACCAGGGTGGCGACGTTGGCTCCGGGATCCGCCGGTGCCCCGGTGGGCCACACCACGTCGGCGACGAGGTCGAGCGGGACCATGCGGCCGCGTTCGGAGGCAAGGAACGCGAGCAGGGTGCGTGCCTTGCGACTGCCGATGTCGTGCCCGACCAGCACCCGCTCGGCCGTCTCGACCGTCAGTACCGAGCACAGACGAATCCGGACCTGCGCGGCCATCCCCGCCGGCTCTCCCTCAGCTGGCCTTCGTGAAGGTGAAGCCGTTGAGCGTCGCGCCACCGGAGTACTGCGCCGGGAAGTTCTCGAACGAGATGACGGTTTCTCCGCTTGCCGGGTCGAGCACCAGGATCTGGTCGTTCAGCACACCCGCGATCGCCACCACATGGCTGCCGCCACCAGGCCACGTGATGTCGACACACACCGGCCGACGAGCAGCGATCTCGGCTGCGGCCTGGCTGAACGCAACCTGACGGCGGTAGCCGGCGTTGTTGCCGAATACGTTCAGCGCGTCCCCGATGCCACCGGACTTGATGCACACGTTGGGGATCCCCACCGAGTCCAGCGAGTTCTCAGCGTTGGTGCTGTAGGGATCGGCCAGGATGGCGGGCAGGCCCGGGTTGGCTTTGAGGACCGTGGCGTCCGGGCAGCAGACCGTCGTGGTCGGCCACTTGTTGATCTTCTGACCGATCGTGGTCATGAGGTTGCACTGTTCGGCTGGGCTCGACGAGTTGTAGTAGCGCGCGACGCTTGCAGCCACTGCGAGCCAGCACCACTGACTGGTCTCCTGGTACTGCATGCCCATCCCCATGTTGACCGGAACGTCCTGACCGGTGCTGCCCGGCAGCAACGCCTGTGGCGCCCAGGTGGCACCGTCGAAGTAGGAGAAGTAGAGCCCGTTGTCGGCGCCCATGCCCTTCCACATCGCGTACAGCCGGTCGCCGTAGCCGGCCAGCGCCGCCCCGACACTGCTCCCGACGCCGGGTACGACCTGCTGCGGCGCCCAGGAGGTGCCGTCGAAGAACGAGTAGTAGAGGTTCTCGTCCCCGATGATGCCCTTCCAGATCGCGTAGAGCTTCTCCTGGTACGCCGCGATCGCGGGCCCGACGCTGCTCGCGACCCCGGGGATCTGCGCCTGTGGACTCCACGATCTGCCGTCGTAAAAGGCGAACCAGAGTGCCTGGTCGTTGTTCCAGCCCCTCCATGCGGCGTAGAGCCGTCCCTTGTAGTTGCACAGGGAAGGCCCGACGGCCGTCGCCACGCCTGGAATCGTCTGCTGGCCCGACCACGTGGTTCCGTCGGCCGTGGACGCGAACCAGATTGCCTGGTCGTCGCCGGAACCCTTCCACGCGGCATGGAGCCTGCCGCCGTACTCGGCGAGGGACGGACCCACGCTGCTGCTGAATCCGGGGATCTCGCTCTGGTAACTCCACAAGCCGCCGTGCACGTTCAGTCCGAACAGCCGCTGGTCGTTGTGTTGGCCTTTCCAGGCCAGATGCAGCCTTCCGTTGAGCCTTCCCAGGCTCGGGCCGGCGGAGGTGTTCCCACCCGCCAGGCGCTGCTCCACCCAGTAGCTGCCGTTGTAGAAGGAGTAGAAGATGCGTTCGTCACCGGTCTGGCCCTTCCAGGCGGCATACAGCTTGCCCTCGAACTCACACAGACCCTGGGTGACGCCCATCGCTTTGCTCCCTCAGCCGAGGAGAAGCACTCCCCGAGCCTTTGCAGCATAGGGCTAGGGAAATCAGGCGCGACCCGCTGCGCGCGGCGACTCCGCAGCAAACCTGGCGATCACTCCCTCCAGCACCCGTCGCGCGGTTTCGTAGTCGGCCTCCCCGAACTGCTCGACGTAGCTCTTCTCGAGATCCTCGAGATGCTGGCGTCCCTCCCTGGCGCCTTCGAGGCCGCGATCGGTGTAGGACACCAGCTTCGCCCGCCGGTCCTCGGGATCTGGGTGCACCTCCAGAATGCCGAGTTCGGCCAGCTCGCGAACGACCTCGCCCATCGACTGCTTGGTGATACCGGCTCTCGCCGCCATGTCCGTGGTGCGGCCGGCCTCGCCGTGGAGCGTTGCGAAGACCGCGTTGTGGGCCAGCCGGATCTGGTGGTGCCCACGCGCGCGGGCCTCGCGCACCATCTCTGCCCCCAAGGCACGCGACGCCTTGTCGACCAGATGGATGAACGGCGAACGAGGCAAAGGGGGAATGGCTCTTGACATCGTAAGGCCACCTTCCTATCTTAGTCAGGTCACCTTACCTTATAGGAGCCCGACATGAAGAATCCCCGCCTTCGCCGAAGTGTCGCGGCCCTCTTCCCCGGCCTGCGTGCTCCCAGCACGCTAGGTGTGGCCGTCGAGCAGGAGCTCCTCACCCGCGACGCGGTGGACGGGTCGGTCATCCCGATCGAGCGGGTACGTCGCGCAGTCACTGGCGCGCCGTACGAGCGCTGGACGGGGTTCGAGCCCGGCGGCCAGGTCGAGCTCAGCCTGCCGTGCTTCTCGTCGGTGCCCGGCCTCGCCCGGAACTGGTGGGCGACGATCCGCGGACTGCGCGATGACTGCGCGCGCGCCGGGGTGCTGCTCGACGCCGAGCCCGTCGACCCCCGCTCCCCCAATGAGGTCTGCATGCAGCTCTCGAGCGCGCGGTACGCCGGCATGCAGCGGCACTTCGACCGCATCGGGCCCGCTGGGCGGCGGATGATGCGGCAGACTGCCTCGACCCAGGTGTGCCTCGACTGGTGGCCAGGTCTCGCCGGTCGGGAGCAATGGCAGCTGGCCCTGCTGGCGGGGCCGTTCCTTGCGGCGACCTTCGCGCGGAGCAGCGGCCCCGACTCACGGCTGGCCACCTGGCTCGCCCTCGACCCGAGCCGGACGGTGTACGACGACCGGCTGGTCCGCAGCGAGGACCCGGTCGCGGCGTACGCCGACTTCGCGGCCGGCGCATACGTCTTCGCGATGCCGGGCCACGGCGAGCCGGACGAGCCCACCACCTTCGGGGAGTGGGCCCGCACCCGGCCAGTGGGTGCAGCTGGGGTGGCGCACCACCTGTCGACGTTGTTCCCGCCCGTACGGCCACGCGGGCGCTACCTGGAGTTGCGCTTCCTCGACGTGCAACCGGACGAGCTCGTCGTACCAGCGGTGGAACTGTTCTCCCGGCTGCTCCACGACGACGACGTCCGCCGTCCTGCCCTGCGCATGTTGCAGCACGAGGCGCCTCGGCTCGCTGAGCTCTGGCAGCAGTCCGCGGTCGAGCCCGAGGAGCTCAGGGATCGCGGGGACGCCCTGGTGCGTCTTGCCGCCGGACAGGTCGCAGAGTCCGCATTGGTGGGTGCGGCGTGAGCGCGCTGTTCGTCATCGACCCGCTGCAGAGTCTCGACGCCGGCATCGACAGCAGCGTCGGACTGATGGCCGCTGCGTCGGACGCGGACGTCCCGGTGTGGGTGTGCGAGCCGGAGGACCTCGCGATCGTGTCCGGTCGCCTCCTCGCGCGGGCACGTCGGATCGTGCTGCGACGTCGGACGCCGCGGGGTGACCACCGCTGGCTCGTCGACTCGCCGTGGTTCGACGAGATCGAGCGTCGGGTGGTTGACGTGGCTGCCGAGGTGGAGGCCGTGCTGCTGCGGCTGGACCCGCCGGTTGACCCGCGATACCTGCGGACGACGTACCTCCTGGACACGGCGGTCGACGCCGGCGTGCAGGTGGTCAACCGGCCCAGCGGCGTACGCACCATGCAGGAGAAGCTGTGGGCGCTGCGCTTCCCCGAGCTCTGCCCCGACACCCTTGTCTCGGCCGACCCGTTGCGGGTGCTCGAGTTCGTGGACCGCCACGGCATGGCCGTGGTCAAGCCGGTCGACGGATTCTCCGGCATCGACGTCTGGCTGCTGCGCGACCACGACCGCAACGCTCGATCGCTCGTCGAGTCCGCGACAGAGCGCGGGACCCGGCACGTGATCGTGCAGGAGTACCTGCCGTCAGTCGATACCGGGAACAAGCGCCTCTTCCTCCTCGACGGCGAGATCGTCGGGGCGGTCGACCGGTTCCCGTCGCACGACGACTTCCGCATCGGCCCGCCGGCGGCGGCAATCGAGCCGGACGAGCGCGACCGGTACCTCGCGGCCACGCTCGCGCCTCACTTGAGGCGACTCGGCATCGTCCTCGCGGGCCTCGACGTCATCGACGGGCGACTCATCGAGATCAACGTCACCTGCCCCGGCGGCATGCACAAGACCGACGCCCTGCTGGGCACCGACCTGAGTGGCGCAACCATGCGTCGCCTGCTCCACCGCTCCGACGAAAGGGTTCTCACATGAACACGCTCCAGATCACCTGTGTTGCGTCACTAGGCCTCTTGCTGTTCCTCCTCGGCGCCAACGTGACCCGGCACCGGGCCACGCGCGGCACCCGTACCCAGCTGCCGACGGACCCGACCGACCGGATGTTCATCGCCATCCGGGCGCACGGGAACGCCGCGGAGTACATCCCCACGCTGTGCGTCCTGGTGCTCATCTGCGGCACCCTCTCGGACGGGTGGTGGGTCGACGCACTCGCCCTGGCTGCCGTGTTCGTCCGCTTCTCGCACGCGATCGGGATGCTGACCGCCAAGACGATGGCCTCCCACGGGCCACTCCGCGACATCGGGGCATTCGGCACCTACGCGACCGGGATCGCACTCGCAGTGACGGCGGTCGTGGCGGCGGCTTGAGTCGTTGGGCGGAGACGCCGGGGCCTCCGGGACGCCGGGACGTCATACGAAGTGGCTGGTACGGCGACCAGCTCGCATGACGTCCGGCGGGAGGTCATACGGAGTGGCTGTTACGGCGACCACCTCGTATGACGTCCGGCCGCAAGCGACCGACCGAGCACGAGCAATGGCCTGTCGGTGCTGTCGGGCAGGATGTTTGGGTGCACCAGTTCAGCGAGGCGACCCGCACGTGGTTCGCCGCTGCCTTCGCGGAGCCGACGCCCGCGCAGGTCGGCGCGTGGGACGCGATCGCGGCCGGTCGGCACGCCCTGGTGGTCGCCCCGACCGGCTCCGGCAAGACGCTCTCGGCCTTCCTGTGGTCGATCGACCAGCTGGCCACGCAGCCCGTTCCGGAGAAGAAGAGACGCTGCCGGGTCCTCTACGTCTCCCCGCTCAAGGCACTCGCGGTCGACGTCGAGCGCAACCTGCGCGCACCGCTCGTCGGCATCCGGCACACTGCCGATCGGCTCGGTGTCCAGGTGCCCGAGATCCGCGTGGGGGTCCGGTCGGGCGACACCAGCCCGGCGGACCGGCGGAGGATCCAGACCACTCCGCCCGACATCCTGATCACCACCCCCGAGTCCCTGTTCCTGATGCTGACCTCGCAGGCACGCGAGGCTTTGCGGGGCGTGGACACGGTCATCATCGACGAGGTCCATGCGGTCGCCGGCACCAAGCGCGGCGCCCACCTCGCGGTGTCGCTCGAGCGGCTCGACGAGCTCCTCGACAAGCCGGCGCAACGCATCGGCCTCTCCGCGACGGTGCGCCCGGTCGACGAGGTGGCCCGGTTCCTCGGTGGGTCCGCTCCCGTCGAGGTGGTCGCTCCAGCCTCCAAGAAGGAGTGGGACCTCAAGGTCGTCGTACCCGTCGAGGACATGACCGAGCTCGGCGAGGACACTGACGACGGACGCACCGGGTCGTTGTGGCCGCACGTCGAGAGCAGTGTCCTGGACCTGATCGAGCAGCACAGCTCCACGATCGTCTTCGCCAACTCCCGGCGGCTGGCCGAGCGCCTCACCGCCCGCCTCAACGAGCTTGCTGCCGACCGCGCGGAGCTGGACCTGCTAGGTAGTCGAGCTGCGAGCGAAGCGAGCGATCAGTCGCTACTTGGTCGAGCAGCGAGCGAAGCGAGCGATCAGTCGCTAGGTGGTCGAGCAGCGAGCGAAGCGAGCGATCAGTCGAGACCCCTCCCGACCCGCACACCCGCCGACATGATGGCCCAGAGCGGCCAGGCCGAGGGCGCGGCCCCGATCGTCGCCCGCGCGCACCACGGCTCGGTCTCCAAGGAGCAGCGCGCGGTGATCGAGGACGACCTCAAGCGCGGCCGGCTCCCGTGCGTGGTCGCCACCAGCAGCCTCGAGCTCGGCATCGACATGGGAGCGGTCGACCTGGTCGTGCAGATCGAGCCGCCGCCCTCGGTGGCCAGCGCGTTGCAGCGCGTCGGTCGTGCCGGTCACCAGGTCGGCCAGGTGTCTCGCGGCGTGATGTTCCCCAAGCACCGGGGCGAGCTCGTGCCCTCGGCGGTCACCATCGAGCGGATGCGGTCGGGTGGCATCGAGGCCCTGCACGTGCCGGCCAACCCTCTCGACGTACTCGCGCAGCAGGTCGTCGCCGCCACCTCCATCGAGGTGTGGGACGTCGACGCGCTCTTCGACCTCGTACGCCGGTCCGCGCCGTTCGCCACCCTCCCCCGCAGTGCGTACGACGCGACGCTGGACCTGCTGTCCGGTCGTTACCCCAGCGACGAGTTCGCCGAGCTGCGCCCCCGCCTCGTCTGGGACCGCGTCTCCGGTGAGCTGACCGGCCGGCCGGGCGCCCAGCGCCTCGCGGTGACCAGCGGCGGCACCATCCCCGACCGCGGCCTGTTCGGCGTCTTCCTCATCGGCGAGCGAGCCTCGCGGGTGGGCGAGCTCGACGAGGAGATGGTCTACGAGTCCCGGGTCGGCGACGTGTTCACCCTCGGCACCACCAGCTGGCGCATCGAGGACATCACCCACGACCGCGTGCTCGTCTCCCCCGCTCCTGGCCAGCCAGGTCGGCTGCCGTTCTGGACCGGCGACACGCTCGGCCGCCCGGCCGAGCTCGGGGCCGCGATCGGCGCCTTCACGCGCGAGGTAGCCGCGATGCCACGCGAGCAGGCCATCGCGCGGGCCACCGGCGCCGGCCTCGACGAGTGGGCCGCGGACAACCTGGTCTCGCTGATCGAGGAACAGAAGCAGGCGACTGACGTGGTTCCCCACGACCAGCAGCTGGTGGTCGAGCGCTTCCGCGACGAGCTCGGCGACTGGCGGCTGGTCGTGCACTCCCCCTTCGGCACGCCCGTGCACTCGCCGTGGGCGCTGGCCATCAACGCGCGGCTGCGCGAGCGCTACGGGATGGACGCACAGTCGATGGCCACCGACGACGGCATCGTCCTGCGCATCCCCGAGACCGACCAGGACCCGCCGGGTGCCGAGCTGATCGCGTTCGAGCCCGACGAGCTCGAGCAGATCGTCACGACCGAGGTCGGTGGTTCGGCGCTGTTCGCCTCCCGGTTCCGTGAGTGCGCTGCGCGGGCGCTACTGCTGCCCCGCCGTGACCCCGGCCGGCGGGCTCCCCTGTGGCAGCAACGCCAGCGGTCGGCGCAGCTGCTCGAGGTGGCAGCCCGCTACCCGTCGTTCCCGATCATCCTGGAGACGGTCCGCGAGGTGCTCAAGGACGTCTACGACCTGCCGGCGCTCGTGGCCCTGCACCGACAGATCGCGGAACGACGGCTGCGCCTTGTCGACGTCAACACGCAGCGACCCATCGCCGTTCGCCCAGTCGCTGCTGTTCGGCTACGTCGCTGCCTTCATGTACGAGGGCGACTCCCCCATCGCCGAGCGCCGCGCCGCCGCGCTCACCCTCGACCAGGGTCTGCTCGCTGAGCTTCTGGGGCGTGCTGAGCTGCGTGAGCTGCTGGATCCCGAGGTGCTCGCCGAGGTCGAGTCGGAGCTGCAGCGACTCGCGGAGGACCGGCGAGTCCGTGGGAGCGAGGGGATCGCCGACCTGTTGCGCCTGCTGGGACCGCTATCAACGGAGGAGATCGAGGCCCGGTGCTCCGAGCCCGCCCAGGTCGGCGACTGGATCGAGATGCTCGTCGACGCCCGACGGGTGGTGCCGGTGTTGATGTCCGGCAACGAGCGCTGGGCCGGGGTGGAGGACGTCGCCCGGCTGCGCGACGGGCTCGGGGTGCCGACTCCGCCTGGCGTGCCCGACGCGTTCACCGATCCAGTCGAGGACCCTCTCGGGGACCTGGTCGGCCGCCATGCCCGCACGCACGGGCCGTTCCTGGCGGCCGAGGTGGCCGCACGGCTCGGCCTCGGCGTCGCCGTCGTGCACCAGACACTGGTCAGGCTGGGCGCCCAGGGCCGCGTGCTCGAGGGCGAGTTCCGGCCCCAGGGAGCGGGGACGGAGTGGTGCGACGCCGAGGTGTTGCGCTCCCTGCGCCGCCGGTCGCTGGCCCGGCTGCGTCATGAGGTCGAACCGGTCGAGCCGGTCGCGCTGGCCAGGTTCCTACCGACCTGGCAGAACGTAGGTGGCAGGCTCCGCGGAGTCGACGGCGTGGTCACCGTGGTCGAGCAGCTCGCCGGATGCGCCGTACCCGCATCGGCCCTGGAGTCGCTGGTACTGCCGGCCCGCATCGCCGACTACCAGCCCTCCATGCTCGACGAGCTGACCGCCACCGGCGAGCTCCTCTGGGCAGGCCACGGCGGTCTCCCCGGATCAGACGGCTGGGTCTCGCTGCACCTGGCAGACACCGCCCCCCTGACACTCCCGGACCACGGAGAGCTCGAGATGTCCGTCGACCACGAGGCCGTGCTCGAGGCCCTCGAGGGTGGCGGTGCCTTCTTCTTCCGCCAGCTCGCTGCGTCCGTCGGCAGCTCCGACGACAAGGCGCTCGCCACGGCGCTGTGGGAGCTTGCGTGGTCCGGCCGCGTCGGCAACGACACCTTGGCTCCGCTGCGTGCCCTGACCCGCGGCGGCCGGAGCGCCCACCGGGTCAGGAGCGGCCCGACCCGCGTCCGCGGCGCGCGACCACGGCTGTCGGGGGCGGCACTTCGCGCTGCTCCGCCGGACGTGGCCGGCCGGTGGTTCCTGCTGCCTGGGCGCGAGACCGACCCCACCAAGCGGGCACATGCCGTCGCGGAGAGCCTGCTCGAGCGCCACGGTGTCGTCACCCGCGGCGCGGTGGTGAGCGAGCGCACCCCCGGCGGCTTCGCGGCGACGTACCGCGTCCTCGCGGCCTTCGAGGAGACCGGGCGGTGCCGGCGCGGCTACTTCGTCGAAGGGCTCGGCGCTGCCCAGTTCGGTACGACGGGCGCGATCGACCGGCTCCGTACCCATCTCCGCCCCCGTCGAGCACTGGGTCGAACGGCGCCGGCGACCGGCCCGAGAAGCAGACCGCGCTCGCGCTCGCCGCCACCGACCCGGCCAACCCCTTCGGCGCGGCCCTGCCGTGGCCACCCCAGGAGTCCGGGCACCGCCCGGGTCGCAAGGCCGGCGCGATCGTCGCACTCGTCGACGGCTCGCTGACCCTCTATGTGGAGCGCGGCGGGAAGACCCTGCTCACCTTCACCGAGGACGAGGAGCTCCTGGCGCACGGGATCGAGGCGCTCGGGCGCGTCGTACGCGAAGGCGCCCTGGGGCGGCTCACCGTGGAGAAGGCCGACGGTGCCAGCATCCTGGGTCAGGACTCCGAGATCATCAGACGGGCGATGGAGTCCGCGGGCTTCATCGCGACCCCGCGCGGGCTGCGGCTGCGTGGAGGCATGTAGGTGCCAGAGGGAGACACCGTCTACCAGACGGCGAAGCGCCTCGACAAGGGCCTGACCGGGCAGGTACTGACCTCAAGCGACTTCCGCATCCCGTCGCTCGCCACCAGTGACCTCACCGGCACGAAGGTCACCGGCACGATCTCGCGCGGCAAGCACCTGCTCACCCGCTTCGACAACGGGACCACCCTGCGCACGCACCTGAAGATGGAGGGCACCTGGCAGGTGCATCCGCTGGGCTCACGGTGGCGCCGCCCCGGGCACACCGCGCGCGTGATCCTGCGTACGGCGACCACCGAAGCGGTCGGTTTCTCGGTACTGCTCGACCTCGCGCGCACCACATCGGAAGAGGAACTGGTCGGACACCTCGGTCCCGACCTGCTCGGGCCCGACTGGGATGCCGATGTCGCCCTCGAACGGCTCTTGGCCAACCCGGTCACCCCGATCGGCGATGCGCTCCTCGAGCAGCGCAACCTCGCGGGCATCGGCAACGTATTCAAGGCCGAGCTCTGCTTCCTCGGCAAAGTTGATCCGCTGACCCCCGTTGGCGCCATACCCGACCTCGCAGGGATGGTGGCCAAGGCCAGGCAGCTGCTCGAGGCCAACAAGGACCGGCCCATCCGGATCACCACCGGCGACCGGCGCCGCGGCTACCAGCTGTGGGTCTACGGACGCAGAGGCCCCTGCCTGCGTTGCGGGACCGGGATCATCAGGGCCGAGCAGGGGCCACCCGGCCAGCAACGTCCGACGTACTGGTGCCCGACCTGCCAGCCGTTGCTGGGAGCTGACTGAGGATCGAGGCGCGAGCGCCAGTCTGCGCCGTAGGTGGTCGAGCAGCGAGCGAAGCGAGCAATCAGTCGAGACCACACACGGTTACCGCGGCGTCGGCCACCACCACACCGCCACGCGCCATTTCGCAACAGCCTCCTGATGCGTGCTGGACTCCTATGATCGCGACCTCGCTCGGGGTCAAGCAGCGAGTAACCACTTGGTGGTCGAGCAGCGAGCGAAGCGAGTGATCAGTCGAGAACACACACGGTTACCGCGGCGTCGGCCTCGACCGCACGCGGCCTCGTCCACGTTGTGCGTGGTGACGGGCAGGGATCCTCAAGGCGGTCTGTGCCGCGTGTGTTGGGTCAGCACTCGAAAGTGCGACAACGAGTTTTCCCTGCCCGTCGTGGGCATCGTTGCGCGGCTACGTGGGCCGGGTCAAGGGCTGCTCTGACCCCGCCCGGGCCTTCGCTGCTTGCCGACGCAACCGGAAATCCTGCTGTAGTACGCCCGACTTGCACCGGGCACCCACGGCGTATCCTCGCTGAGGAACGCACCGGTTGAAGGGCTCACCGTGTCCGGCTTCATGCTCAGGACGGCAGCCATCGGCCTCGCAATGGTTCTGGTCGCTCCACCCACGGCGGCACAGGCGGGGTCGGTGGTTCGCCCCGACCCACGCGGAGACGTCGTGAAGGTCGGCCCCGAGTGGACCGGGCCCCAGGGCGGCTACGTCGTCAACCCAGCCCCCTACAAACGCCACGGCGACATCACCAGGACGCGTTTGCGAAACACCGGCAACCGCGTCCGGATTCGGCTCGCGTTCGCCGACCTGCGGCGGCAGCCTGTCCTCCTCGACGTCGAGACGCGCGTGTGGACGAACGAAGGAGTGCTGCACGACGTCTACCTCGGAGCGAGGCCTGGGCAGTGGGCCGGGAAGGTGTACATGCTCAGCGACGGGGCGATTCGTCGCTGCAGGACCCGTCACTCCATCGACTACGCCGACAACGTGGTCACGATCAGCATCCCTCGGGTCTGCCTGGGCCGCCCGCGCTGGGTGCAGATCGCTGCCGGCGTTCTCACTTCCCCGATCGACATTCCCGTCACCCCCGAGACCGTGCCCATCTTCTCGTTCCGAGACCGCGCGCTGAGGAATGGCTACGGTCAACCCACTTTCTCCCGTCGGATCTACCGGGGGTAGCCGCTCAGGACCGTGCCGGTAGGTTTCCCGCGTGACTGCACCTGTCCCCGGGCGCCCCCGTTTCCTGCTCGAGGTCGTTGTCTTCTGCGTGGGCATGGCCAGCCTGGGGGCGGAGATCGCGGCCGCCCGACTGCTGGCGCCGTGGTTCGGCGCGAGCACGATCGTCTGGGCCAACACCATCGCCACGGTGCTCGTCGCGCTGTCCATCGGGTACGCGATCGGCGGTCGCCTGGCCGACCGGAACCCCACATTGGCCGGGCTCTCCCGCTGGGTACTCCTCGCGTCGGTGCTCCTCGCCCTGGTGCCCTTCGTCAGCGGGCCTTTCCTCCGGCTCTCCGTGGAGGCCTTCGAACAGCTCTCCGGCGGGCTCTTCGTCGGCTCGCTCGTGGGGGTGGGCGTGCTCATCGCAGTCCCGGTGCTGCTGCTCGGGATGGTCTCGCCGTACGCCGTGCGCCTCAAGGTCGACCACGTCGAGGACGCCGGCCGGGTCGCGGGACGCCTGTACGCGATCGGCACGATCGGGTCGCTGACCGGCACGTTCCTGGCCTCGCTGCTGCTTATCCCGCTGGTCGGCAGTCGACGTACGTTCCTGATTTTCGCGCTCGCACTCGCGCTGGTGGTGCTCCCGGCACTCGGGAAGCGATGGCTGGTCGGAGCTGCCGTCGCCGCCCTGATCATCGGGCTGATCGCGATCCCGGTCGGGTCGACCAAGACGGTGACCAACGGCGGCAAGGTCATCTGGGAACGGGAGACGGAGTACCAGTACGCCCGCGTGATCGAGGACCCCGACGGCGACCGGGTCCTCGAGCTGAACGAAGGCCAGGCAGTGCACTCGGTCTACAGCAAGGACCGGTACCTCATGGGCGGCTACTGGGACTCCATGACGGTTCTCTCCCTCGCAGGGCAACGGTCGCCCACCCGGGTGGTCAACCTTGGTAGCGCGGCCGGCACCGTGGCGCGGGGACTGACCCACTACTTCCCTGAGATCAAGGTCGACGCCGTGGAGATCGATCCCGACGTCACGGAGGTGGGTCGCAAGCTCTTCGACATGCGCGGGAAGAACATCACCACCCACACTGCCGACGCGCGGCCCTGGCTGCAGGCCCAGAGCAAGACCTTCGACTCGATCCTGGTCGATGCCTACCGCCAGCCCTACATCCCCTTCTACCTCACCACCCGGGAGTTCTTCGACGTCGCCCGCGCCCACCTGGCCCCGGGCGGAACGGTGTCGGTCAACGTCGGCCACGTGCCGGGCTCCGACGCTCTCGAGAAGGTCCTCACGGCGACGATGCGTGCTTCCTTCGGCGACGGGCGGGTATGGCGTGACCCGGTCGACGACACGAACACCGTCCTCCTCGCGACCAATGGCGACTTCGACCCGGCGCAGCGACTGCGGGAGGTCGAGGTACCCCCGGAGGTACGCCAGCCGGTACTGGACGCTGCCGACCGCCTCGAGCCCGGACTCCGGGGTGGCACCGTCTACACCGACGACCGTGCCCCCGTCGAGTGGCTGATCGACGCCTCGCTCGCCCAGGTCGCGGAATAGGACCACGAGGATCACAATGGGCTCGTGGAGCCCGAGGAACTCCCGGACGCCGAGGACTTGTGGTGGTCCTGGGTCGTGCTGGCCGCGCTGCACCGCGCAGTCGGTGACGAGTCCTGCCGGTTCGACCCGGCTGACCTCGTGCTGTCCCTGGACGGCCCGGATGGTTCCTGGTTGCGGATGCAGCGATCACACGGGCACCGGACCACGCTGTGGGGACGGTCCGCGCTGGCTCCCCCGGCGCCACCCGACGCACGTCGTGGCGCGCCTGACTGGGCGCTCTCGGAAGCCACCGAGGAGCGCCGTCCGACCTTCCTCGCCTGGCATGCACACGGCGAGTGGGACACCAGCGCGCCCAGCGAGGACGAGGGCGCGATCCACCTGCTGAGGCCGCTGCTGACCGTCGATCCCCGTGCCGTGAAGCTGGTGCGAGCCGGGAAGGCGAGTCCGGAGACGCTCGCGTCGTACGCGAACGGTGAGCATCTCGAGGAGGCTGTCGAGCTGGTGCAGCAAGCCGGCGCAGAGGCGCCGCGCCGGTCGCGTGGATCCGTCGGGTTCCGCCTGCGTGACCAGATCCACGGCCAGATGCGCGACGCCGTCGAGACCGACCGGATGCTGATGTCGCGTCCGCCGGTCCTGGTGCAGTGGTCACGCATCAACGGACCCGCCCTGCCCTTCGAGTACGCCGTGATGGCGATGCGCGACCGGATCACCCCGGCACGGACCAACACCCGGCTTCCCACGCCGGCCGCGGGCTCGCTGACGAACGTGATCCGCGCCCTGCACCGCGACGACGCGAACGAGGAGTCGGGGGCCTGGTTGTTCGCGCGGGTGAGCTCCGACGGAGTCGGGGTCAGGTTCGACCGCGCCTTCGACAGCTGGCCGTGGTGGTACCAGGTGCCGCACGCCAGCGAGGGACCCTCACTCGAGGACCTCGCGTGGGAGATGAGCCAGCGCACCCCGCGGTGGCGGCCGACCTGGGCGAGCCTGCTCCCCGCTTCTTGATGACTGAGTCTGGGCAACTGACCCTCAGAGGAGCCGACGGTCGTTCGCCCACCTCGTGAGCTCGTGCCGCGATGAGAGCTGCAGCTTGCGCAGCACCGAGGACATGTGGGTCTCGACGGTCTTGATCGAGATGAACAGCTCGGATCCGACCTCTTTGTAGGAGTAGCCGCGCGCGATCAACCGCATCACCTCGCGCTCGCGCTCGGTGAGCCGGTCGAGGTCCTCGTCGACGGCAGCGACCTCGATGGTGCCGGCGAACGCGTCGAGCACGAACCCCGCCAGTCGCGGTGAGAACACGGCGTCGCCGGACGCGACCCGCTCGATCGCGGCGACCAGCTCCGGACCGGTGATGGTCTTGGTGACATAGCCGCGGGCACCGGCCCGGATGGTGCCGATGACGTCCTCGGCCGCGTCGGACACGGACAGGGCGAGGAACCGGGTGTTGCTCGCCTTTCCGGTCGTACGACGCATCACCTCCGCGCCACCCCCGCCCGGCAGGTGTACGTCGAGCAGCACCACCTGCGGCTGGTGCTGGAGTACGGCGGCCACCGCCTGGTCGACGTCGGCGGCCTCGGCCACGACGTCGACGGAGCTCCCGAGCTCGGCGCGCACTCCGGTGCGGAACATCGCATGGTCATCGACGATCACTACGGTGCGTTGGGTCATGACGATTCCTTGGGTCGATGGGAGGCGTTGGGCAGGGAGAGCTGGACCTCGGTGCCCTCACCCGGGGTGCTGCGCACAGTGGCGCTGCCGCCGTGGCGCTCCATGCGCCCGATGATGCTGCTGCGGACACCTTGGCGGTCCTCGGCCACGAGGCCGGGGTCGAAGCCGGCACCACGGTCGCGTACGAAGATCTCCACTCCAGCGGCCGTGGCCTCCGCGTAGACGTCGACGGTGCTCGCGCCGGAGTGCTTCGCCGCGTTGGTGATCGCCTCGCGCGTGGCGAGGACCAGTGGACGGTCCTCGTCGGCGATCGGCGCGTCGCCCACGCAGACCACTTCGACCGGCACACCGTGCGCGTCCTCGACCTCGGCAGCCGCCTGGCGGAGCGCAGCCGCCAGGGTCGCCGGGCCCTCCTGGGTGCTGTCGAAGAGCCAGGAACGCAGGTCGCGCTCCTGGGCGCGGGCGAGCCGCGAGACCGTCGTGGCGTCCCCGGCGGAGCGCTGGATCAGGGCCAGGGTCTGCAGCACCGAGTCGTGGAGGTGGGCGGCGACGTCGGCCCGCTCCTCCGAACGGACCCGAGCCTCTCGCTCCTCGCTGAGGTCGGAGGAGAGCCGGAGCAGCCACGGCCCCACCATGAACCCGAGGCCGACGATGCCGAACGCAGAGGCGAGGCCGACGTTGAGTGCCACGGTCAGGCTGCCGGAGCGCAGGGAGAACAAGGTGATGGCTGCCACCAGCAGCAGCAGCCCGGCGCCGATCCGCAGGTAGGCCCGCCAGCCCCCGCCACCGACGAGAGCCCGCAACGGGCCCATCCGACGAGAGGGGTCGCTCCATCGTTCGCGCTGGGCCTCGTCAGCCTGCCACCAGAGGACTGCGACGCCAGCACCGGCGAGCAGGAGCGGGCCGTAGGCCAGCGCCGTGTTCGAGACGAAGGTGATCAGCAGCAGTACGCCGACGGCGATCGCCCCGACGGCTACCAGCGGCCCGTAGTCCGCGAACCGGCGTTCTCGCTTCTGGTCCCGCTTCCCCTGCCGCGTGGCGGCGGCCAGGCCGGGAGCCAGGGGGTCGGTGTGCCGTCGGGCAGGCAGGAAGAGCCAGAGCCCGGCGTACAGCACTGCACCGAAGCCGCCGAAGGCCACCAGCACGAGCAGGCCCATCCGCACCCACAGGACCGGGAGTCCAAGGTGCTGGGCCAGGCCCGAGGCCACGCCACCGAGCCACCTGTCGTCGCCCGACCTGTAGGCGCGGCGGGGTACGTCGACCGGCCCAGGAGGAGGACCAGAAGGCGGAAATCCCGGCAGCGGGCCCGGCGACTGGACCGGTGCCCCGCCTGCGTAGGGCGCAGCTGGGGAAGGAGTGGGCTTCATGACCATCACATCGTGTCACCGCGAGCCCTGAGGACACATCAGGTCCCGACCCTGACTCTGGGCCGTCAGGAATCAGTGGTGTCCCCGATACCCCCGCAGCGTGCGCCGGGACACGATGGATGACATGAACGAGAAGAGTGACCAGCAGCCGAACCCAGCCGGCCAGACGTCCACAGCAGAAGCTCCTGACCAGCAGACCGGACCGCGGGTCTCCGGCGACCAGATGCGTGATGTCGGGCGGCTGCGCCGCAGCCGCTCCGACCGCTACATCGCCGGTGTCGCCGGCGGACTGGGTCGCCACTTCGACATCGACCCCACGATCATCCGAGTCGTGCTCGCGGTGCTCACGTTCTTCGGCGGCGCCGGCCTGCTCGTGTACGGCGCGATCTGGCTCTTCGTTCCCCAGGACGGCGACCAGCGTGCGCCCGTGGAGGTGGGCACCGAGGTACGCCGGATCCTCCTCATCGCCACCGGCGTGATCGCCCTCTTCATCGTCTTCGGCTCCCCCTTCTTCGGCAGCGGCTGGGGACAGGGCTTCCCGATCCCCCTGCTCGTGATCGGACTCATCGTCGTAGCGCTCGTCGCCACCCGCGACCAGCGGCGCCCCTGGCAGGAGCGCAACCAGCCACCCCCGCCGTGGGGGCCCACCCCCGGCACCCCGCCGAACTCCCCGGAAGGAAGCACCATGACCACGACCACCCACGGCATCACCCCCGAAGGCACCACCTACACCGACCCCGGCCAGCCACCCGCGTGGATGCCGCCCGCCGGGCCGGCCTACGTCCCGCCGCCGCGGCCCCGTCGCACCGGTCTGGTGCTGTTCTGGCCCACGGTCGCCCTGATCGCCATCGCCCTCGGCACGCTCGGCATCTTCGACACCTCCAACGCTGTCACGATCTCGGCGTACGCCGCCCTGGCCGTCGCCATCACCGGCCTCGCCCTGCTCGTGGGGGCCTTCGTCGGCCGCCCGGGCGGCCTGATCGCCCTCGGGTTCGTCACTGGCATCGCGCTGCTGATCACCAGCATCGTGGGCGCCGCGACGGGTGGACACTCGGTCAAGAACGAGGACCTGCGCGTGGTGCCGATGAGTGCGGCGACGGTTGCCCCCGACTACAACGTGCCCACCGGGACCCTCGAGCTCGACCTCACGAAGGTGACCGACCTCGCGGCACTGAACGGCAGGAGCGTCGACCTGAGCGCCAACGCCGGGGAGATCACCGTCAAGGTCCCTGCCGGGCTGAACGTCCAGGTGGATGCCGAGATCCGTTATGCCGGGGAGATCAACGTCGGCAGCGACCGGCGGGGTGGTTTCGGGCAGTCCGTCGACCGGATGCTCTCCACCTCCACCGCCCAGGGCACACCTGTCCTCGACGTCGAGATCGACCTTCGTGTCGGAGTGATCAACGTCGAGCAGGAATAGCCCGCGAGCAACACCATCCGACCCACTACCCAAGGAGCCACTCCCATGTCAGAACTCAACTCCCAGCCACCGGCTGACCACAGCGTCAAGATCCCGCATCTCGTGTTCGGACTCCTCTTCATCGGCATCGCCGTAGTCTGGGCGCTGGTCGTCAGCGACGTAATCACCGAGGACCGGCTCACGGTCATCGCCCCGGGCATCCTGATCGCCGCAGGTGTGGTCGGCCTGGCGGCAAGCCTGGCCAGCACCCGGAACCGCCGCCACAGGAACAACACCGACCAGCTCTACGACAGCCGGCCCAACGACAGCCTGTTCTCCGACGAGCAGGGCGACAACGAGCAGGACGACCCCAACCGGCCCGACCCCGACCAGTACGAGCAGGACGACCACACCCAGGAGATCCGATGACCGAGCAGCAAGCCCAGCAGGAGCCCCAGTATCCGTACCAGCCTCCGCCGCCCCCACCGCAGCCGGCGTACAAGCGCCTGACCCGCACCTCGTGGGACTCCCCCGTCAGCGGGGTCTGCGGCGGGGTGGCCCGCTATCTCGGTATCGACCCGACCCTGGTGCGCGTGCTCGCCGCGATCACGATCGTGGTGACCTTCCCCGTCGGCCTGATCGTGTACGGCGTGATGTGGGCCGTGATGCCCAAGGAGTGAGGCGGATCAGGAGGTTGCCTGGTCGCGGACAGAGTCCGACAACGACCTGGTGATCACCTGGTTGGCAGCCCGCTGGAAGCCGGCAACGACCGCCTCGAGAGTCAGCTGTCGCAACCGCGACATCGTCTGCTCGAAGGCGGCCTTGTCGGCTTCGCTGTGCTCCCGCCCCCGGAACGGAGTGAGCACCCTGGTGCGCAGGATGTGGGTCAGCTCGTCCGCGAGCGAGTCCATGTGCCGGTTGATCGACTCGAAGGCCTCCTCCATCGAGTCCACGGGGATGTCGAGCTCGATCAGCTTCAGGGCGACGTCGAAGGGCGCCAGGGGCTCGAAGCGATCCCCGTCGAGCCGGATCGCATAGATGTTGACCAGCCTCTGAATCTCCTCGTCGCTCAGTCTGCGCCGGGCGCGGGCCTCGAGCTGGCGGCGGGTGATCGACTCGCCCTTTCCGGGGCCCCACGAGGTGAGCATGACGCGCTGGATGGCCAGGTCCTCCACGCTGGCCTCCGCCGGCACCCGGGCGAGGCACTTCTCGATCGCCGAGAGCGTGAAGCCGTGGTCCTGGAGTGCACGGATCAGCTCGAGCCGGCCGCGATGTGCCTGCGTGTAGTACGCCATCCGCCCCCGCCGGCTCGGTGGTGGGAGCAGCCCGAGGCCGGCGTAGTAGCGCGTCGTCCGGACGGTCATGCCCGTGGCAGCGGCGAGCTCGTCGACGGTGTAGAGCTCCGGGCCCCGACCAAGCTCGCGGTCAAGCTCCCGGTCAACCTGGCGGTCAAACTCACGATCGACGCCCACCGGATCCCACCCCTCGACTCGTGACAGATTTGCTGTAACAGTTACTTTGTCACAATTCCCCGGGAAGGGACCCCCATGCCCGACCTCTACACCTCCGAGCACGAGGACTTCCGCAAGACCGCGCGGACCTTCTACGAGCGCGAGGTGGTGCCCTTCCACGCGCAGTGGGAGAAGGACGGGATCGTCCCCCGCGAGGTGTGGCTCAAGGCTGGCCGGGCCGGCCTGCTGTGCTTCGACGTCCCGGAGGAGTACGGCGGCCCCGGGGTCACCGACTTCCGCTACAACGTGATCCTCTCCGACGAGCAGACTCGCGTCGGCGCGAGCGGGCCCGGGTTCTCGGTGCACACCGACATCATCGTTCCGTACCTGACCGGCATCGGCAGTGAGGAGCAGAAGGCTCGTTGGCTCCCCGGCTGCGTCACCGGCGAGACGATCACCGCAATCGCGATGACCGAGCCCGGCGCAGGCAGCGACCTTCAGGGGGTTCGCACCACCGCTGTCGACAAGGGTGACCACTACCTGCTCAACGGGTCCAAGACGTTCATCAGCAACGGCATCAACGCCGACCTCGTCATCGTGGTCGCGCGCACCGACCCCGACGCCGGACACAAGGGCATCAGCCTGGTGGTCGTCGAGCGCGGCATGGCGGGCTTCGAGCGCGGCCGCAACCTCGACAAGATCGGCCTGCACGCCCAGGACACCGCCGAGCTCTCCTTCACCGACGTGGTCGTGCCCAAGGAGAACCTCCTCGGAGAGGAGGGCGAGGGCTTCATCTACCTGATGATGAACCTCCCGCAGGAGCGGCTGATAATCGCCGCACAGGCGGTCGCCGCGTGCGAGGGAATCCTGGAGCTGTGCCTCGACTACGCCAGGACGCGCGAGGCGTTCGGCAGGCCGATCGGCAAGTTCCAGCACAACCGCTTCCTCATCGCCGAGATGGCCACGGAGACCCGGATCGCCCGGGCGTTCCTCGACGACTGCCTGCGCAAGCACCTCGACTCACAGCTCACCGCCGTCGACGCCGCCATGGCCAAGTGGTGGTGCACCGAGCTGCAGAACAAGCTCGCGAACCAGGGCGTCCAGCTCCACGGCGGGTACGGCTACATGATGGAGTTCCCCATCGCCAAGGCCTATCTGGACAGCCGGGTCTCCACGATCTACGGCGGCACGACCGAGATCCAGAAGGAGATCATCGGCCGCAGCCTGGGGCTGTAGCACCACCGGTTCGCCCGCCATACCGCGCCGGATTTACTTGGCGCGAAATAGTTGAATTGCCTCGTATCTAAGCCTTGTAACCGGAACAAGCGCGACTAATATGAGCGATACACGCCGCCTCAATGGCGGTGGGCATCTCGTTGAAGCCACCGACCTGATGCAGGGGGTGCTCTAGGAAGAGCGGCACTCACACACCACATCAGCCTCCCTCGGGAGACGTCCAAGGTCGGTGAGTGATGACTGCAGTAGCCCATCCCGCAAGAACCAGCCGCCAGTCCCCCTCCCAGGAGCGTTCGACACGCACTCGCGAGCTGTTCTCGCTTGTCCTGTCCGCCGACAGCGAGGAAGAGCGTCGCGAGCTGCTGGACGCGGTCATCGAGATGCACCTGGACCTTGCCCACGCCGAGGCCGCGCGCTACCGCTCGCGCGGGGTGCCGGTGGACGACCTGCGCCAGGTGGCTGCCCTGGCGCTGACCAAGGCCGCGCGAGGGTACGACGTGACCACGGGCCACGACTTCCTCTCCTACGCCGTGCCGACGATCCGTGGGGAGCTGCGCAAGCACTTCCGTGACCACGGCTGGATGATCCGTCCGCCGCGCCGGATCCAGGAGCTGCAGGCCCGCATCAACTCGACCGAGGCCGAGCTCTGCTACCGCCTGGGGCGCTCACCGCAACCGGTCGAGATCGCCGAGTACCTCGACGAGGAGCTCGACTCGGTCATCGAGGCCCTGGCCAGCGACGGCTGCTTCGTGCCTGCCTCCCTGGACCACCCCACGGCGGGAGACGGGTCCACGACGCTGGGTGAGCTGTTGCCGTTCGACGACACCGAGCGTCGGGCGGCCGAGGCCAGGCTGATGCTGAGTCCCGTTCTGCGCGACCTCGGCGAGCGTGACCGGCTCATCCTCAGCATGCGGTTCTGCGATGGCCTGACGCAGCGCGAGATCGCGGCTCGGATCGGGGTCACGCAGATGCAGGTCTCACGGTTGCTCACTCGCATCCTGGGGCAGTTGCGCAACGGCTTCGGTGAGGTTCCTCGCGGCGCAGACAACTGATCGGGTTCCTCAGGATGCGGCGCCGGTCGCGAGGCCGGCGAGCTGGCTGTCCCGGACAGCGACGGCGACTTCCGGGAAGTCGGTGAGCACTCCGTCCACACCGAGGTCAAACAACCTGGCCACCTCCGCACGGGCGTCGCCGTGGTCCGCTCTGCTGCCGCCGTTGCGCAGGTTGACCGGTAGGTGGCGGTTCTCGCTGCGTAGCGTCCACACGAGGACGTCGAGCCCTGCGCCGAACGCCTTGCCCACCGCTTCGCCGGGACGCCCGACCCGGCCGAATGCGTCGCGTGGCAACGCATGGTGCTTGTGCAGGCCGACCGAGCTGGCATAGGTGGCGATGCGCTGCAGGCGGCGGCGCTTGACGGGCTCGTCCTCGTCGATGAGCTGGACCAGCTCGGTGTCGATCTTCCGTCGCAGCTGCCGCAGCACGTCCCCGTCGAAGGACATCACCGCCGCAGCGGAGAGGGGCGAGGTCAGCCGGCGGCTACGGAGCAGATCGATGAGCGGCTCGTGCAGCGGCATCCCCAGGGCGGTGAAGACCTCCGGGTGCTTGAGCTCGATGTGCACACCCAGCTGTCGCCCGGCCCGCCCAGACTCGACCTCCCGCAGCTCGAGCAGCTCCTCGAGCGTGAGTACGCCGACCTGCCCGTCGTACCTCGCGCTCGCGGGTCGCTTGCGCGGCCACCGCTCCCGGGCACGCAGCTGGCGGATCTCGGCGAGCTCGAAGTCCTGCACGAACCAGCCGTGCTGCTCGCGCCCGTCGACGACCATGCGGCGACGCCGGGCGGCGAACTCGGCACGCGTGGCCACGTCGGTGGTCCTGGCGAGGTTGAGGTCGTGGCGGCAGACGAGCACCCCGTCCCGGGTGCTCACGACGTCCGGCTCGACAGAGTCGGCGCCGCTGCGCCACGCGAGCCGATAGGCCAGCGAGGTGTGCTCGGGCCGGTGCCCGCTCGCCCCGCGGTGTCCGATGACAAGTGGACCAGTCACGGTCCCCACCGTGCGTGGCCCGGGTGACGAGCAGGTGACGACGCGTCGAACGCAGCACCTACGGTGGTCGGCATGCAGACGTTCGGCACCCTCACCCTCCAGCCAGTCCTCGAGCACGCCGACCTCGTCGGTGCCCCGGTCCGCGAGGCCCTCACGTCCTGGGAGCACGCCGGCGAGGTTGCGGTCGCGGAGATAGACCCGAACCTGGCCGACACCGCCGCCATGACCGAGGCCTACGCCGTACCGCTCGACTCCAGCGCCAACTGTGTCGTGGTCATGGGCCGGCGCGGAGGTGAGGAGCGCACCGCCGCGTGCGTCATCCGGGCGGACACCAGAGCCGACGTCAACAACGTCGTTCGGCGCATCCTGGACGTGCGCAAGGCCTCGTTCCTCGACCACGACCGCGCGGTGACGGAGACGGGGATGGAGTACGGCGGAATCACTCCGATCGGCATTCCCGCGCACTGGCGCCTGCTCGTCGATGTCTCCGTCGCGGACATCGAGACCGCGATCATCGGCAGCGGCGTCCGGGGCTCGAAGCTGTTCCTCCCGGGCCGCCTCCTCGGACTGCTTCCGAGCGCCGAGCTCGTCCCGGACCTGGCGCGATAGTCGCCTCCGTGATGTCACAGTTCTGTCAGTGCGGGGGTCTACTGTTCTGGAACTGAGTCAGGCGATGATTTCTGGTCCGGGCCGGAGTCTGAGTCAGTGGAAAAACCCGTCGCGCGGTGTGCGCCCACCTGATGGAGTGACCTCATGCATCGTCACATAGCCGGCAAGCTCACAAGTCCAGTGACCAAGTGGGTCGTGCTCGTCCTGTGGATCATCGCGGTCGGTGTGCTCGGCAGCTTTGCCGGCAAGCTCACCGAGGTTCAGAACAACGAGGCGGCCTCCTGGCTGCCCGCCAACGCGGAGTCCACCCGCGCCCTGGAGAAGATGGAAGCGTTCCAGGATCCCAACGCCATCCCGACGACGGTCGTCTACGAGAAGGCGTCGGGCCTTACTCCTGACGACCTGGCCAAGCTGAAGGAACAGGCCGCCGAGCTGCAGGCGATGGACAACGTCGAGGGCAAGGTCATCGGCCCGGTCCCGTCCAAGGACGGACAGGTTGCCCAGACGGTCGTCACCTACAACCTCGGTGCCAACGGCTGGAACGAGATGCCGGCGATTGCCGAGGAGATCCACGAAATCGCCGACCTGGACGAGGGCAAGATCTACCTCTCGGGTGTCGGTGGCTCCGCTGTCGACTCCTTCGAGGCGTTCGAAGGTCTGGACAGCACGTTGCTGCTCGCCGCCCTCGGTGTGGTGATCCTGCTTCTGCTGCTCACCTACCGCAGTCCGATCCTGTGGATCCTGCCGATCTTCTCCGTCGTCGTCGCCCTCGGCAGCTCCCTGGGGCTCATCTACTTCCTGGCCAAGTACGCCGACCTCACCGTCAACGGGCAGAGTCAGGCGATCGTGTCCATCCTCGTCCTCGGGGCCGGCACGGACTATGCGCTGCTGCTGGTGGCCCGATACAGGGAAGAGCTCCGCCGTCACGAGGACCGGCATGAGGCGATGGCGTTCGCGCTGCACCGGGCCACTCCGGCGATCATCGCCAGTGCCGGCACGGTCATCGTGGGGATGCTCTGTCTGACGCTTGCCGACATGAACTCCACCGCGGGGATGGGGCCTGTGTGCGCGATCGGCGTCGGCGTGGCTCTGCTGGCGATGATCACGCTGCTGCCCGCGCTGCTCGTGATCTTCGGTCGGTGGATGTTCTGGCCGAAGCGGCCCGACTACGGCTCGCACGAGCCCACCTCGACCGGGGTGTGGGCGAAGGTGGGCGCGTTCATCGCCCCCCGGCCGCGCAAGGTCTGGATGGTCACGACCCTGGTGCTGGGCATCGCCGTCCTGGGCGTCCTCACCCTTGACACCAAGGGCCTCTCGACCGAGGAGTCCTACACCAAGGAGTTCCCGTCCGTTACGGGTCAGAAGGTGCTCATCAGCCACGGCCTGGCCGACTCCTCCACGCCGGCGATGGTGGTGGCCAACGCACCCCAGGCCGATGAGGTGGCTGCGGCCATGACCGGCATCGAGAACCTCGAGGAGCCCAGTCAGCCTGTCGTCAAGGACAACGTCGCGTTCATCACTGCCAACCTCACGGTGGACTCCACCACCCGTGCTGCGTTCGACACAATCGACGAGCTCCGGACGGCGGTGCACGGGGTCGACGGCGCCGGGGCGCTGGTCAGCGGGAACTCCGCGATCCTCGACGACATGCTCAAGGCGAACACCCGCGACTCCAAGGTCATCATCCCGGTGACCCTGGTGGTGGTGCTGCTGATCCTGATGCTGCTGCTGCGGGCGCTGACGGCCCCACTGATCCTGATCGCGACGGTCGTGCTGTCGTTCGGCACGGCTCTCGGCCTCAGCAGCCTCGTCTTCAAGTACATCTTCGACTACCCGGGAGCCGACCCCAGCTTCCCGCTCTTCGTGTTCGTGTTCCTCGTGTCGCTGGGCATCGACTACAACATCTTCCTGATGACTCGGGTCCGCGAGGAGACGATGACGCACGGGACCCGGAAGGGATCCCTGGTGGCGCTCTCGGCAACGGGCGGGGTGATCACCTCCGCCGGTCTGGTGCTTGCCGCGACCTTCGTGGTGCTCGCCTCACTGCCACTGGTGTTCCTGGTCGAGATGGGCTTCGCAGTGGCCCTGGGGGTCATCATCGACACGATCATCGTGCGCTCGGTGCTGGTGACCGCGATCAACCTCGACCTGGGTGGCAAGATCTGGTGGCCGAGCAAGCTGGACCGTGGCTCGGTCGACACCAAGGAGCTTGACGACGCGGCTCGCGCGGACGTGTCGGTCGACGCCTAGGACTCCGTAGGAGCCTCTGGGGCCACCCCGAGGTGGCTTCATGACCGTGACACCAATACCGTCACGGTCATGAAGCTTTCCACGATGTTGATGTACGACGGCAACCCCCGTTCGGCGGCCGACCAGGTCGTCGAGCTCGAGAAGGCGGGTCTGGACACGGTCTGGGTGGCCGAGGTCTACGGGTTCGACTCGCCCACGCTGATGGGCTATCTCGCCGCCGTGACCGACACCATCGAGATCGGTGCCGCGATCCTGAACGTCTACTCGCGCACACCCACGCTGCTCGCACAGACCGCGGCCGGCCTGGACAACGTCTCGGGCGGACGCGCGATCCTGGGTCTCGGCGCGTCCGGCCCACAGGTGATCGAGGGCTGGCACGGCATGCCGTACAGCCGGCCGATCGGTCGCACCAAGGAGGCCATCGAGATCATCCGGGCCGCCCTGCGCCGTGAGGTGATCGAGTACTCCGGGAAGAGTTTCCAGCTGCCGCTGCCTGCGGATGAGGGCCTCGGCCTGGGCAAGCCGCTCAAGATGCTGACCCGGCCGGAGCGCAGCAGCGTCCCGATCTACCTCGCCGCACTCGGCCCCAAGTCCGTCGAGGGTGCCGCCGAGTACGCCGACGGCTGGCTCCCCTTCATGTTCATCCCGGAGGGAGCCCCGAAGGTGTGGGGCGGCGCCCTCGCGGCAGGTACCGCCAAGCGCAGCGCGGACCTTGCCCCGCTCGAGGTCGCAGCGGGTGGACTGGTCGCAGTCGGTGACGATGTGAAGGACTTCCTCGACTTCGCCCGCCCCATGGCGGCTCTCTACATCGGTGGCATGGGGGCGCGCGGCAAGAACTTCTACAACGACCTCGTCTGCCAGTACGGCTATGAGAAGGAGGCCAAGGAGATCCAGGACCTCTACCTCGACGGGAAGAAGAAGGAAGCCGAGGCCGCCGTACCGCTGGAGCTGCTGGAACGGGCCAACCTCGTCGGCCCCGAGGGCCACATCAAGGAGCGGATCGCGGCGTACCAGGAGGCCGGCGTGACCAACCTGCAGGTGGCCCCGGCCAGCGACGACCCGGCCGGGCTGGTGCGCAAGCTCAAGGAATGGGTGAGCTGACCCAGGGCTCGGTGCCGGCAGATGTTCGACGTCCAGGCGCATCGCGGTGGCGCCGGGCTGGCACCGGAGAACACGATGCGGGCGTTCGAGAACGCGCTCGCCGTCGGCGTGAGCACCCTCGAATGCGACGTACACATCAGCCTGGACGGCGTCGCGATGGTCTGTCACGACCGGTTGCTCGATCCCGACACGGTCAAGGGCCCTTACGCCGGCGAGCTGATCCCGCGGCTGACGCGCGCCCAGCTCGCCGAGGTCGAGTACGGCGGCGCTCCGATGCCCGCGCTTGCCGACGTGCTGGAGCTGCTGTCCACCCGGCACGCAGACGAGGTCGAGCTGAACGTGGAGACCAAGTTCGACGTGATCCACCCCGACGAGTCTGGACCTCGCGACCGGTTCGTGGAGGTGCTCGTCGAGACACTGCGAGACGCCGACATGTGCGAGCGGGCCTCGGTGCAGTGCTTCGACTGGCGGGTGCTGCATGACATCAACGAGCTCGAACCCCGGCTCTCGCTGAACGTGCTCGTCAACGCCAGCTACCTCGAGGAGCACGAACCCGGAAAGTCGCCGTGGATGGACGGCCTGGACATCGACGAGTTCTACGGCAGCATCCCGCAAGCTGTGGCTGCTGCCGGTTTCGATGCGCTCTCCCCCAGCCGCACGATCCTGACGCCGACGATGGTGGCCGAGGCACACGAGGCCGGACTGCGGGTCCTGCCCTACACGGTCGACGACCCGGCCGCGATGCGTCGCTGGGTCGCAGTCGGGGTCGATGGCCTGATCACCAACCGTCCGGACCTGCTGCGTGAGGTGCTCGAGTCCGTGGAGCAACCACTTCCGCGCCGCTACCCGGCGCACGGATAGCCTGAACGACGATGAGCGACGTGCCAGTTCCCCGGCCAACTCCCCAGCAGACGCGGCGGGCGGTGGCCCGCGCCGAGCGTGGTGCGGCCCTCGACGTGGGTGAGGCGGCGGTGTTGTTGGCCGCGCGTGGTGTGGATCTGGAACGCGTGTGTGGGGTGGCTGCTCGGGTTCGTGATGCTGGGTTGGAGGCTGCGGGTCGGGCGGGGGTGGTGACGTTCTCGCCGAAGGTGTTCATCGCGGTGACGCGGTTGTGTCGTGACCGGTGCCATTACTGCACGTTCGTGACCACCCCGGGACATCTCGAACGCACCGGCCAGGCGCCGTACCTGTCTCCGGACGAGGTCGTTGAGCTGGCCCGTCAGGGCGCCGGGCTGGGTTGCACGGAGGCGCTGTTCACGTTGGGGGATCGGCCTGAGGAGCGGTGGCCCGAGGCGCGGGGGTGGCTGGAGGCGCGGGGCTATGACTCGACGTTGGCCTATGTGCGGGCGATGGCGATCCGGGTGTTGGAGGAGACCGGGTTGTTGCCGCACCTGAACCCCGGGGTGATGAGCTGGGAGGAGCTGAACCGGCTCAAGCCGGTGGCCCCCTCGATGGGGATGATGCTGGAGACGACCTCGCGGCGGCTCTTCGAGGAGCGTGGTCTGGCGCACTACGGTTCCCCGGACAAGGACCCCGCGGTGCGGGTGCGGGTGCTCGAGGATGCCGGGCGGCTGGCGGTGCCGTTCACGACCGGTCTGCTGGTCGGGATCGGTGAGGACCTGACCGAGCGGGCGGAGTCGATGTTCGCGCTGCGCCGGGTGGCGCGTCAGTTCGGGCATGTCCAGGAAGTGATCATCCAGAACTTCCGCGCCAAGCCGGAGACCGCGATGCGCCACGTCGACGACCTGGGGTTGGAGGAGTATGTGGCGGCGATCGCGGTGGCCCGGATCGTGCTCGGCCCCACGGTGCGCCTCCAGGCGCCGCCGAACCTGGTCGACCTCGCCGAATGCACAGCGTTGCTGGGGGCGGGGGTCGATGACTGGGGTGGGGTCTCCCCGTTGACCCCGGACCATGTCAACCCCGAACGACCCTGGCCCTCCCTGGAGCGGCTGCGGGCGGTCACCGCGGCGGCGGGGTTCACGCTGCGCGCCCGGCTCACGGTGCACCCGCAGTACGTGCTGGCCGGTGAACCCTGGATCGACCCGCGGATCTCTGGCCATGTCGCCGCCCTGGCCGGGCCCGACGGGCTGCTCCGCCCAGAGGTCGAGCATGGAGACCTCAGGCCGACCGGTCTGCCCTGGCAGGAACCCGACGGCGGCTTCACCGTGGCCGGGTCCGGTACCGGCCGTACCGACCTGCACACGGGCGTGGACACCGAGGGCCGCACCGAGGACCGCCGCAGCGACTTCGACAGTGTCTACGGCGACTGGGAGGCCCTGAAATCGGTGGTTGAGGAGGCCGAGGACTCAGGCACCATGTTGGGGGCCCGTCTCGCTGGCGCTCGCTCCTCAACCACCGAGATGGCAGCTCTGAGGGCGGCCGAGCGTGACCCGGGGAACCTGTCCGATGAGCATGCGTTGACGTTGATGAGCGCGCAGGGTGGCCTGCTCGACCAGGTGTGCCGGCTCGCTGATGAGCTGCGCCGGGAGACGGTGGGGGAGGAGGTCACCTATGTGGTCAACCGCAACATCAACTTCACCAACGTCTGCTACGTCGGGTGCCGGTTCTGTGCCTTCGCCCAACGCCGTACCGACGCTGATGCCTACTCGCTGTCGTTGGGCCAGGTCGCGGACCGCGCCCAGGAGGCCTGGGCGTTGGGGGCGACCGAGGTGTGCATGCAGGGCGGTATCGACCCCGAGCTGCCCGGCACCGCCTACTTCGACCTCGCCGCCGCCGTCAAAGCGCGGGTCCCGCAGATGCACGTGCATGCGTTCTCCCCGATGGAGATCCTCAACGGCTCCGCACGCACCGGCCTGTCCTTCGAGGACTTCTTGATCAAGGCCCGCGAAGCCGGCCTGGACACCATCCCCGGCACCGCCGCGGAGATCCTCGACGACGAGGTCCGCTGGGTGCTGACCAAGGGCAAGCTCCCCACCGCCACCTGGATCCAGATCATCACCACCGCACACCGCGTCGGCCTACGCTCCAGCTCCACCATGATGTACGGCCACGTCGACAACCCCCGCCACTGGGTCCACCACCTCAAGGTCCTGCGCCGCATCCAGGACACTGCCCTGGATGCTGGGGCGCAAGGGTTCACCGAGTTCGTCCCACTGCCCTTCGTGCACAACTCCTCACCCATCTACCTCGCCGGCATCGCCCGACCCGGACCCACCCTGCGCGAGAACCTCGCCGTGCACGCCATGGCCCGCATCCTGCTCCACGGACGCATCCACAACATCCAGACCAGCTGGGTCAAACTCGGCGTCACAGGCACCCAGGCCATGCTCCAAGCCGGAGCCAACGACCTCGGCGGCACCCTGATGGAAGAAACCATCTCCCGCATGGCCGGCTCCACCCACGGCTCAGCCAAGACCGTCGAAGAACTCACCACCATCGCCACCGCAATCAGCCGACCCGTCAAACAACGATCCACCACCTACGACGCGGTCAAGCCGCGCGCATAGATTGAGTCCATGCCCGCCGCCTCCCTCGTCCTCGGCATCGACTCCTCCACCCAGTCGACCAAGGCGGTGCTGGTGGACGCCGACGACGGCACGGTCGTCGAGCAGCGGACGGCAACGCACCCGACCGGCACCTCCGTCGACCCGCGCGCCTGGGTCGCGGCCCTCGAGGACGCGGCGGGGCCACTGCTGCCTCAGGCGGCAGCGGTAGCTGTCGGCGGGCAGCAGCACGGCGCCGTGATGCTCGACGAGGCCGGCGAGCCGGTACGCGACGCGCTGCTCTGGAACGACCTCCGCAGCGCCTCGGCGGCAGTCGACCTGATCGAGGAGCTCGGCGGACCCGACGCGTGCGCCGAGCTGACCGGGAGCGTGCTGAACGCGTCGTACACGGTGACAAAGCTGCGCTGGCTCCGCGACCACGAGCCCGACGCCGCCGCGCGCCTGCACCGGGTACTCCTTCCACACGACTACCTCACCTGGCATCTCGCCGGACCTGGCGCGGAGCCCACGACCGACCGCGGTGACGCCTCCGGCACCGGCTACTTCTCCACGCGGCACGGAACCTGGCTGCCAGACATGCTCGCCCGGGCGCTGGGCCGCGAGGTGGCCCTGCCGCGGGTGGCCGGCCCTGCGGAGGTGGTGGCCGAGCGCAACGGCTGCGCCATCGGACCGGGCACCGGGGACAACATGGCCGCGGCGCTCGGGCTGGACCTCGGACCCGGCGACGTGGCCGTGTCGATCGGGACCTCCGGGGTGGCCTCGATGGTCACCTCGGATGCCATCGCGGACGGCACCGGGGACGTCGCCGGCTTCGCGGACGCGACCGGACAGTTCCTCCCCCTCGCGTGCACCATCAACGCCGCCCGGATCCTGGAGCTCGGGGAGCGGCTGCTCGGGGTCGACCACGACGGCCTCGCAGAGCTGGCGCTGAAGTCGGTGCCGGGCGCCCATGGCCTGACTCTGTTGCCGTACCTCGAGGGTGAGCGAACACCCAACCGTCCCGAGGCCGCGGGCACCCTGCACGGGCTGACGTCATCGACCACCCGGGCCGATCTCGCCCGCGCCCACGTCGAGGGCCTGCTGTTCAGCCTCGCCGACGCGGTCGACGCCCTGGCCAGGGTCTGCGGGGAGGAGCCGCAACGACTGCTCCTGATCGGTGGGGCGGCACGCAACTCCGCCGTGCAGGCCCTGGCGCCGGCTGTCCTCGGAGTGCCGGTCGCCGTACCGGATCCAGGGGAGTACGTCGCGCTCGGGGCCGCCCGCCAGGCCGCCTGGGCCCGCTCAGGAGACGCCAGTCCCCCAGCCTGGCCCGTGCGCTGTACGACGCTGCCGGCCGCGCCGGGTGCACCCGAGGCGCGCGAGAAGTACGCGACCTTGCGCGAGTGGACTGCGACCTGGAAACCAGGTGCCTGACCCCAAAGTTGCTCAGCCCAGTCGGACGGGGACCGACTCGACGCCGTACACGACACTCAGCGCGCGGAAGTCCAGGTCCTCCGATGGCACCGCGAGCCGCATACCGGGGAACCGGCCGGCGAGTGCGGGGAACGCCATCTTCAGCTCCATCCGGGCGAGCTCGGCACCGACGCACCGGTGGAAGCCGTAGCCGAACGCAAGGTGCGAGGTGTTCGCCCTGGTCAGGTCGACCTCGTCGCCGGGTGTCGCACGCGGATCGCGGTTGGCGGCCGGGAGCGAGCAGACGATGACGGAGCCCTCGGAGATGTGCTTGCCGCCGATGACGACGTCGCGCTTGACGAAGCGCGGGAAGGCCACCTGCACGACCGAGAGCACGCGCAGCAGCTCGTCGACGACGGGACCGGCACTGTCCGGGTCCTCGATCAGCCCGTTCCACATCTCGCGGTTCTCCAAAAGCACGGCACTGCCGAGCGCCAGCATCGACGCGCTGGTCTCGAGGCCGCCCGTGAACACCCCGTCAGCGAGGCCGCCGAGGTCGAAGTCGCTGATCTCGTCGCCGTGCTCACGGATGATCTGGCCGATCAGGCCGTGGTCGGGGTTAGCCCGCTGCCGGGCGACTTCGGCCATCAGGAACTCGCGCGAGCCGCCGATGGCGCCGATCGAGCTCTGCGCTCCCCTGGAGATGTCGAAGCGTGCGGTCGCGAGCTTGCTGAAGGTCTCGCGCTTCTCGTCCGGCAGCCCGAGCAGGTCGCAGATGACCAGGAACGGGATCGGAAAGGCGAACGTCGGCACCAGGTCGACGGTGTCGCCCCGCTCCCCCGCGGTCGCGATCTCAGCGAGCTGGCGGTCGATGATCGAGGCGATCCCCGGCCGCAGTCGTGCGAGCCGGCGCATCGTGAACTCCGGGGTGAGCAGCCGGCGAAGGTTCGTGTGCACAGGTGGGTCGGTGAAGCCGAGGCCGCCGAAGTCGCCCTCGGTCTCTGACCCGCTCGTGCCCATGTAGGGCCGGATGTCGGTGGAGTACGAGGCGGCGTCGCTGAGAACCTGGCGGGACTCGGCATCACCGGTCACCAGCCAAACGTCCATCCCCATCAACGAGACGAGCCGCTGCACAGGGTCCGCCTCGCGCGCGGCCGAGAGCCGCCGCGACGGAGCTACCACGTCGCGCTGCAGGGGCCAGGACAACGCGGCGGGAACCTTTTCGAGGTGCGAGAAGTCAATGCCACCGGCGCGGGCGATCAGGCGGCCGCGTACCGCCTTCTTGACCGCCGTGACCAGGCTCATGGTGCCTCTTCCGGATTTGGGTTGATGGTGAAGTCTACGAAGGCAGGGCCAATTGGGCATCAGGGACACCCCTGACGGTATGGTCCACCGACCCCGATCCCTACCTGATGCCGAGGGCTGTCACTCCCACTCGATGGTGCCCGGCGGCTTGCTGGTGATGTCCAGGGTCACGCGGTTGACCTCGCGGACCTCGTTGGTGATCCGGGTCGAGATGGTTTCCAGTACGTCGTAGGGCACCCGCGCCCAGTCGGCGGTCATCGCGTCCTCGGAGGTGACCGGACGCAGCACGATCGGGTGGCCGTAGGTCCGGCCGTCACCCTGTACGCCGACGGAGCGGATGTCGGCCAAGAGGACCACCGGGAACTGCCAGATGTCGCGGTCGAGACCGGAACGCGTGAGCTCCTCACGGGCGATCGCGTCGGCCGCACGCAGGATGTCGAGCCGCTCCCGGGTGACCGAGCCGATGATCCGGATGCCGAGCCCGGGACCGGGGAACGGGTGCCGCCATACGATCTCGGCCGGCAGCCCGAGCTGCTCACCGACCAGGCGCACCTCGTCCTTGAACAGGGTGCGGAGCGGCTCCACGAGCTCGAACTCGAGGTCGTCGGGCAGCCCGCCGACGTTGTGGTGGGACTTGATGTTGGAGGCCCCCGCTCCCCCGCCCGACTCGACGACGTCGGGATAGAGGGTCCCCTGCACCAGGTACGCGACCTTGGTGCCCTCGACGGCCATGGACTTGGCGAGTACGTCGGCCTCGGCCGCCTCGAAGACCCGGATGAACTCCCGGCCGATGATCTTGCGCTTCTCCTCCGGGTCGCTCACCCCGGCGAGCGCGTCCAGGAAGCGCTTCTCCGCCTCCACGACGTGCAGGTCCACCCCCGTGGCTGCGACGAAGTCACGCTCGACCTGCTCTGCCTCGCCCTTGCGCAACAACCCGTGGTCGACGAAGACACAGGTAAGCCGGTCCCCGATCGCACGCTGTACGACGGCTGCGGCGACCGCCGAGTCGACGCCCCCGGAGAGCCCGCAGATGGCCCGGCCCGACTCGCCGATCTGCTCGCGGATGCGCTCGATCTGCTCCTCGACGATGTTGACCATCGTCCACGTCGGCCGGCAGCCGGCGATGTTGTGCAGGAAGTGCTCGAGGACCTTCTGGCCGTGCTCGGTGTGCAGCACCTCGGGGTGCCACTGGACCCCGGCCAGGCGGCGTTCGGTGTTCTCGAAGGCGGCCACCGGAGTCGCCGCGGTCTGGGCGAGGACGTCGAACCCCTCAGGAGCACGTCGTACTGAGTCGCCGTGCGACATCCACACGCGGTGCTCGGCCGGGATGTCGGCGAGGAGCGTGCCCGGGTTGGTGATGCGGACCGGCGTACGGCCGAACTCGGAGATGCCGGTCTGGGCGACCTCGCCACCGAGGAGCAGCGCCATGGCCTGGAAGCCGTAGCACATGCCGAACACGGGGACGCCCCCGTCGAACAGGTCCGCATCGACGTGCGGGGCACCTGGCGCGTAGACCGACGAGGGTCCACCCGAGAGCACGATTGCAGAGGGCTTCCGGGCGAGCATCTCGGCGACGGGCATCGAGTGCGGGACGATCTCGGAGTAGACCTTCGCCTCGCGCACGCGGCGGGCGATGAGCTGGGCGTACTGGGCTCCGAAGTCGACGACGAGAACGAGGTCGTGGTCGGTCAAGATGGGCCCTTTCGGCGGGGCATCGACGGTGTTCTGAGTCTCTCAGAGATTTATTTAGGATTTTCGCCGGGTGCGCATAACCCCGGCCTCGGAGCGTTCGTTGTGCCTGAAAGATCCGGTGGCTTGCTCCCTTCCAGACCGGATCTGAATGGTCCGCGCTGAAGCGGACTTTCCCAGGGCCCGGCCTCCTCCCTCCCCCGGCCGGGTCCTGGGTCTTGTCCGGCTCGCGAAATACCGCCGAGACGGCGCTTGTGTCCCGCGAAATACCGGCGAGACGGCGCGTGTGCCCCGCGCAGGTGGACATTGGCGCCGTCTCGGCGGCTTCAAGTGGGACATTGGCGCCGTCTCGGCGGTTCTGCTCAGCTCACGCTGACGATGGGGAGCCGCAGGCCCCCGGGGGCGGTTTCGGGGACCGCGGGGTGGTTCGGCAGGACCGGGGCGAGCCGCTCGTAGCTGCTCCCCAGAGGCGGGCGCGGGTCCGCCTCGCCCTTGTTGGGCCACAACGACATCGCGCGCTCGGCCTGGGCGGTGATGGTGAGAGACGGGTTCACCCCGAGGTTGGCCGAGATCGCCGAACCGTCGGCTACGTGGAGCCCCTCGTAGCCGTAGACCCGCTGGTACGGGTCGACCACGCCGTTCTCGGGGCTGGTGCCGATCGCGCAGCCGCCGATGAAGTGCGCGGTCATCGGCATGTTGAACGGCTCGCCGATGGAGCCGCCCGCCTTGCCGCCCATCACCGCCGCCATCCTCCGGACCACCTTGTTGGCCATCGGGATCCATGTCGGGTTGGGCTGCCCGTGCCCCTGACGCGACGTCAGCCGCCACTTCCTGGTGCCCGGGATCCGCTTGGGGTACGTCGTGATCGAGTTGTCGAGGGTCTGCATCACCAGTGCGACCACGGTGCGCTCCGACCAGTGCTTGAAGTCGTAGAGGTCGGCGACGTGCTTGCGCTCTATCCACATCTCCCTGAGCCAGGTACGCCAACGCGGCCCGGGACCGTCGCCGTCGGTGAGCACGGTCTGCAGGATGGCCATCGCGTTGCTGCCCTTGCCGTAGCGGACGGGCTCGACGTGGGTGTCGGCGTCCGGGTGGAACGAGGATGTGATCGCGATCCCGTAGCTGTAGTCGACCGTGCTGTCCGGGGCGATGGCGCCGAGGATCGACTCGGAGTTGGTACGCGAGAGGAACCCGAGGCGCTCCGACAGCTTCGGCAGGTGTCCCTCCGCCTTCATCCGGTGCAGCAGCTTCTGTGTGCCGAGGGCGGCGGCGGCGAACACGACCTGCTCGGCCGAGATGGTCCGGGTGGAGCTGCGCGTGGCCCGCTTGGCCTTGGTGAACTTCAGGGTGACGTCGTACCCACCTGCCGAGCCGGTCTGGACCCGCGTGACCGTGGTCAGGGGCATCACCCTGGCGCCGCGCTGCTCGGCGAGATAGAGGTAGTTCTTCACCAGGGTGTTCTTGGCGTTGTGCCTGCACCCCACCATGCAGTTGCCGCACGCGATGCAGGTGTTGCGGTCGGGACCTGCGCCACCGAAGTACGGGTCGGCGACGCGCTCGCCCCTGGACGACTCAGGTTGTCCGAAGAACACGCCGACCGGGGTCGGGTGGAAGGTGTCGCCCACGCCGAGCTCGTTCGCGACCTTCTCCATGACGTCGTCGGACGGGGTGCGGAGCGGGTTCTCCACCACTCCGAGCATCCGCTTCGCCTGGTCGTAGTACGGCGCCAGCTCGGCCTTCCAGTCGGTGATGTCGCGCCACTGCACGTCCTTGTAGAACGCCTCCAGCGGCTCGTAGAGGGTGTTCGCGTAGACCAGCGACCCGCCGCCGACCCCGGCGCCCGCGAGGATCAGCGAGTCGCGGACGGCGTCGATGCGCTGGATGCCGTAGCAGCCGATCTCCGGGCGGAAGAGGAACTTCTTGAGGTCGAACGAGGTCTCGGCGAAGTCGGCGTCCTCGAACCGAGCCCCGGCCTCGATCACCGCCACCCGGTAGCCCTTCTCGACCAGCCGCAGGGCACTGACCGATCCCCCGAACCCCGACCCGATGATGACGACGTCGTAGTCGAAGTCGCTTCCGCGGGGTGTGCTCATGCGCGCCCCAGCTTCTTCATCATCCGGACGCTTGCGGTCATCACCTTCGCGTAGTTCTCCTCCTTCATGCCGAACATCGGCCCGAACCGGATCAGCCTCTGCACCGCGACCGACTGCGACTCGGTGTAGCGCAGGATCCCCTCGCTGCCCTGCCGGCGGCCCATGCCCGAGCTCCGCATGCCGCCCATGGGCGAGTCGATGCTCCCGAAGGTGGCGCTGAACGCCTCGTTGATGTTCACCGACCCGCACTTGACCTGGCGCGCGATCGCTCGCGCCCGTCGGGTGTCGCGGCTGTAGATCGAGGCGTTCAGGCCGTAGTCCCCGTCGTTGGCGCGGGAGATGGCATCTGCCTCGTCGTGGAAGCGGTAGAGGGAGATGACCGGGCCGAAGGTCTCGTCGCCGAAGCAGGTCATCTCCGGGGTGACGCCCTCGAGGACCGTTGGCTCGTAGAAGTACGGACCGAGGTCGGGGCGGGGGTGGCCGCCTGCAAGCAGCGTCGCGCCCTTGGCGACGGCGTCCTGCACGTGTGCCGTGACCGTGTCGAGCTGGTCCTGGCTGATCAGCGATCCCATGTCGGAACCCCACTCGATGCCGGGTCGCAACGCCATCGCGTTGACGCGCTCGACGAACTTGTCGCGGAAGCGGTCATAGATCTGGTCGGCGACGAACATCCGCTCCATGGAGACGCACAGCTGGCCCGCGTTGGAGAAGCTCGCCCGGATCGCGCCCTCGGCCGCCCGGTCGAGATCCGCGTCGCGCAGGATCAGGATCGGGTTCTTGCCGCCGAGCTCGAGCGAGCAGCCGATCAGCCGGTCGGCGCACTGCTTGGCGATGAGCTTTCCGGTGGCGGTGGAGCCGGTGAAACAGATGTAGTCGGAGTGCTCGATGATCGGCGTACCGATCTGAGGCCCCGGCCCTGCCACCACGTTCCAGAGCCCCGCGGGCAGGCCGGCCTCCTCGAGCAGGCGGGCTCCGAGCAGGGCGGAGAGCATGGTCTGTGCGTCGGGCTTGGTGACCACCGCGTTGCCGGCCAGCAGGGCCGGCAGTCCGTCGCACAGCGCCATCGTGAACGGGTAGTTCCACGGCGAGATGATGCCGACCACGCCCTTGGGCACCTGGTTGACCTCGACCCTCGTCAGTCCGGGTACGAGGCCCCGCTTGCGCGCGGTGTCGAGGTGGTCGTGGGCGGTGCGCGCGTAGTAGCGGGCGGTCATCGCGATGTGCAGCGGCTCATCGAACGCGTGCTTGCGGGCCTTGCCCGACTCCCAGCAGATCAGGTCGATGATCTCGTCCTGCCGCTCGAAGACGAGGTCGTGGACCCGGAGCAGCATCGCAGCGCGCTCGTCGGTGCTGGTGCGCGCCCACGCCTGCTGGGCGTGTCGTGCCCGCGCGAACGCCTCGTCGACATCGGCCCCGCTCGACTGCGGGATCCGCGCAAGCGGTTGCCCAGTGATCGGCGAGTACGACGGCACGCTCTCGCCGCTGGAGGACACCACCCGGTTGGTCAGCGCCCGGGCGTACGCCGGGTCGAGGGCGTACGTCGCCGTTGGGTCGTGCTCGGGATCGGCCGGGCCGACCTGTGCGCTGGAGTGGGAGGGCTCGGGCTGGGCGGTCATTCCCGAAGCCTAGACTCGCCAGTAACTTTACACAACGTCACGTTCTGTAAAATGAACGCCTCAGTCCTCGTCGGGGTCCGCGGGCGGCTCGGCGCCGGCCTCCTCGTCCCGCTCCGCCCACTGCAGGAGGGGGCTGATGTCGAAGACCGCGTCATCGATACCCGCGTGCAGGTCACCCAGCTCGGCGTAGCGCGCGGGCACGGTCGCGATGGTGAAGTCGTCGGGGTGGCAGTCGTCGACCTCGTCCCACCGGATCGGGGTGGACACGGTGCCGATCGGGTTGCCCCGCACGGAGTACGCCGCAGCGATCGTGTGGTCACGGGCGTTCTGGTTGTAGTCCACGAAGAGATGGGTGGGGTCGCGGTCCTTGCGCCACCACGCGGTCGTGACCTCGTCGGATCGGCGCTCCACCTCGCGGGCGAAGGCGAGCGCCGCCCGGCGTACGTCCTTGAAACCGTGGTCCGGGGCGATCCGCACGTAGATGTGCATGCCGTTGCCGCCGCTGGTCTTGGGGAACCCGGTGGCACCGAGATCCTCGAGCACCTCGTGGGCGACGTGGGCCACCCGCTGGACCGTCGGCCACTCGCACTCGGGACCGGGGTCGAGGTCGATGCGCCACTCGTCGGGCTTCTCGGTGTCGGCCCGGCGGCTGTTCCACGGGTGGAACTCCACGGTGCTCATCTGCACCGCCCAGACCACCTGGGCGAGCTCGGTGACACAGAGCTCGTCCGCGGTGCGGTTCCATCGCGGGAAGTGCACCCGCACGGTCTCCATCCACGGCGGCGCGCCCTTGGGCAGCCGCTTCTGGTGCACCTTCTCCCCGCTCACCCCGGTGGGGAAGCGGTGCAGCATGCACGGGCGCTCGCGCAGCGCGTTGACGATGCCGTCGCCGACGGAGAGGTAGTACTCGACCAGGTCCAGCTTGGTCTCGCCTCGTGCCGGGAAGTAGACGCGGTCGGGGTTGGAGACCCGGACGACCTTGTCATCGACCTCGATCTCGGTCGCAGGTGAGGCCATCACAACGCTCTCAGTCGGTGCCGTGCTCGCGGATGAAGGCCAGGATCTGGTCCGACAGCTCGGGGCGACACACGACCAGGTCCGGCAGCCGCACGTTGTCCTGGTTGTAGACGAGCGGGGTGCCGTCGACCCGGCTGGTGAACAGCCCGGCCGCGCGAGCCACGGCCACAGGTGCCGCGGAGTCCCACTCGTACTGACCCCCGGCGTGCACGTAGGCGTCGCTGATGTCCCGGATGACCGACATCGCCTTCGCGCCGGCCGATCCCATCGGCACCAGCTCCGCGTCGATCTCCCGGGCCAGTGCCTTCACGAACTCCGGCGGGCGTGTGCGCGAGACGACCAGACGAGGTCGGCTCGCCGTCGAGGGAGGTACGACGGGAGGCTGGCCGGTGTGCCACGTCGTACCGATGCCGGGCTGGGCCACCGCGCCGGCCACGAGCTCGCCCGCACCATCATCGGACCGGGACCAGAGGGCCACGTGCACCGCCCAGTCGTCGCGGGGCGGCTCGGAGAACTCCCGGGTGCCGTCCAGCGGGTCGACGATCCACACCCGGTCGGCCTCCAGGCGTGCCTTGTCGTCCTTGCCCTCCTCGCTGAGCACCGCGTCATCGGGTCGGTGCTCACGCAGCAGGCGCACCAGGAGGTCGTGGGCGGCCAGGTCTCCCGCGTCCTTCAGCGCCCGGCCCTGCAGTCCCTGCTGGCGCACCTGGAGCAGGAGCTGGCCGGCCTCGGTGGCCGTCCAGGCGGCCAGTTCGTGGTCGTCGCGCAGGTCCATCAGGCCCGCACAACGAAGGGACAGGCGTCCAGCAGGGCGGCATGGTCGAAGTCGATCTCGCGGTCGTCGTACTCGAAGCTCTCGGCCAGGCTCTGCGGCGTCCAGGCTCCTCCGCGCAGGTCGACGTGGTGCGGCCGGCGCAGCTTGCCGACCGAGGCGAAGTAGTCGATGTACTTGAACTCGCCCCCGTTCGGGCGACTGCCACCGACCTTGCCGTCCGTGCCCAGCCAGGCGTTCGGAATGCCGTAGGCGTCCGCGATGACCAGGCCGTGAAGTGACGAGGAGATGATCCGGCGGCAGCTCAGGATCTCGCGTGTCACCGCGTCGATGTCCTCGGACCCGAAGTCGATGACCTTGACCTCGCCATCCCTGGCCACGTCGCGCCACAGGTGCTCGGAGTGCCGGATGACGATCCCGACCTCGTGGGTCTTCTCCACCGCCGGCCAGAAGTACATCGGCACGAGCAGGGCCGGGTCCCCGTAGACGCGGGGGCATTCGATGCCGACGTCGAGCAGCCTGCTGCGGGTGAGCGGGCCCCGGACAGCGCGGTACTGGGCCGAGGACTTGAACAGGGAGCGGCGCTCGCTCCCGAACGACCCGGATCCCCAGACGGTGGACCCTCGCCTGGCTCGGGTGACCACCGAGCCCACTGCGACGTAGCTCGGGTGGCGCGGCGGGGCGAAGACGACCGGGCGCTGTGCGACCCGTCCCACCAGCCAGGGCGAGAGCAGGTCGCCGTAGTTCGGTGTGTCCGTCCACCAGAGCAACGGCACCCGGCCGTCCACGAGCGGGAGGTCGTCCGCGGGCCGGAAGCTCTCCCGCAGCGTCACGAAGGTGGTCAGGTCCGGCGTACGCCGCAGGGCCCTCGGCCTCGCCGTCGGGCACGGACAGCTTCTCCCCGAGGCGCTTGACCAGGGTGATGTTCGGCGACCCACCGTGGTTGCGGACCTTGCGCACCGCCCGGCGCGCCGAACGAACAAGGACCTTGGTCTGGGTGGAGCGGGCCGCCATGCGTGGCCTTTCTGGTCGCCTCAGTGTCGCGGCAGACGCTACCAGCGGTCGGCGCAGACAGCACAGGTTTAGCGGAACTCTCCGAACACCTGACGGAGAGGGGGGTTTGCCCGAATCAAGCGGCCTTCCCTACTAGGCTGCACTCACACGAGAACTATTTATGAGATGACGGGGTTCAGTTGACCGACGACACGCAGACCAGCCCGCGCCGAGGCGCCTTGCAGTCAGCACTGCGCCACAGCGCGGTCCTGATCCTGGTGCTCGCCGCCCTCGGAACGGTGCTCGGCGCGGCAGCCGGGCTTCGACGCGCGGAGGACCACACCGCCCGGGCCTCCATCCTGGTCTCGCCCCTGACAGGCAACCCGTTCTACCCCGGTGGCCGGGGTGACGACCTCCTCAACCTCGAGACCGAGGCACAGCTGGTCCGCTCCGAGCGGGTCGCACGTGCCGTTGCAGCCAAGCTCGGCGACCGCGTCACCAGCGCCGCCGGCCTGCTGGCAGGCCTGGACGTGACGGTCCCGCGCGAACACCCAGATCGTCACGATCGAGTACACCGCCACCTCGGACACCTTGGCGGTGGGCCGGGCGCAGGGCTTTGCCGACACCTATCTCGAGTACCGACAAGCCAGGTCCGATCAGGTCGTGAAGTCCCGCACGCGAGCGGATCCAGGACCAGGTCGACGACCAGAACAAGACGCTCTCCAACCTGGTGGCCAGGTCGAACGTGGAGACGAACGCCGCCAACCGGAACCTGCTGCGCGAGCAGATCAACGGAGTCACCCAGCAGATCGGTCAGCTGCAGGCCCAGCTGGCGGACCTGCAGACCGGTTCAGTGGACCCGGGACAGGTGATCACCCCGCCGGCGTGATCGGCGGAAGCTCCGTCGGCGCGGTCGCGCTGTATGCGGTGCTCGGGCATGATCGGCGCCGTGGCGCTCGGTCTGGGCATCGTGGTCGTGCGCGCCCGTGCCGAGAACCGCATCCACCATGCGGACGACATCACCGCGTCGGGCCTGCAGCTCCTCGGCAGCATCTCGATGAGCGAGGTCGACGCCACGAACAGCTCGATCGCCACCACCTGGCGAGAGCGGCGAGGTCATCATCGGGCCGGGGCTGCAAGCCCTGCGGGTGGCTGTCCTGGCGCGGGAGCGGGGTCGTCCGCTGCGGCTCCTGTACGCCTCCGCGGCCGTCGGCTCGCCGTCGCCGCGAGCAGCACTGGGGCTGGCGTACGCCACCGCGTCGTCAAGTCTCGCCACCGTGCTGGTGGACGCGACCGGCGGCGCCGGCGACGTCACCAAGCTCCTCGGGCTGGAGCAGCACCCCGGGTTCACTGACGTGCTGGCCGGTGACGTCGACGTCCAGCGGGCACTGGCGACGGTGTCAGGGCACCTGATGGTGCTTCCGGCCGGACGCCTCGAGCCGCGTGTGGAGGACTTGCTGACCGGGCCACTGGTCGGCGCCCTCTTCGACGAGCTCAGCCAGGTCGCCGACATCGTGATCATCGCGACCGGGCCCATGCGGAGCCCGCGGTCACAAGCTCTCGCGATGGTCACCGACGTGACCCTGATCGAGGCGGAGGAGAGCCAGTCCCGGCTGGCCGACCTCGTGGCGATCGCGGACGACCCGACCCTGGCGGAGTCCGTGCTGGGAGTTGTCTTCGTCGGAAGGGCGCGGTCGCGGTCGCGCGCTTCCGCGAAGGAATGACCGAAGCCGGCCAGCAGGTGGGCGAAGACACTCAACGGCATCTCACACACATCGCCCGCGGCGGCGCAATCGGGCTGATCGGTGCCGGCATCTCCGCCGTCGCTGGCTTTGCGCTGGTCCTGGTCGTCACGAACCACTACTCGTCCGAGACCGCTGGTCTGTTCTTCACCGCCACATCGACGTTCCTGCTGCTGTCCGCCATCGCCGCCTTGGGCACCGAGACCGGACTGAGCCGGTTCATGCTCCGCTACGAGGCACAGGGTCGACGCGGGGACATCCCACCGCTGCTCCGCGGGGCCTTCCGGGTCACCCTCGGCTTCTCCATCGTCCTCGGCGGCATCGTCGTCGCCGTCGCCGACCCGCTGGCCGACCTGATCGGCCTGGACGGGCCCGGAGGCCCAGCGAGCCTGCGCGTGCTGGGCATCCTGCTGCCGTTCGCCACCTGGAACGGCTTGACCCTCGCCGGCACCCGGGCGTTCGGCCGGATGCGTACGACCGTGGCGGTGGACAAGATCGGTCGCTCCGTCGCTCAGCCCGTGCTCGTGTTCCTGGTCTCCCTGGCCGGCTCGGGCCTGCTCGTGCTGACCTTCGCCTGGTCCCTGCCGTACGTCGTCGCTGCCGTCGTCTCGTCCTTCGTCTTCAGGAGGTTCCTGCGCCGCCGCGGCACCTACGAGCACACCGAGCAGACCAAGACCAACAGGGAGCTGAGCCGGGAGTTCTGGCGGTTCACCTGGCCGCGCAGCATCACCCGCGTCTCCCAGATGGCCATCCAGCGCGTCGACATCATCCTCATCGCTGCCCTGCGATCCCCACCGAGGCGGCCATCTACACCGCCGCCACCCGGTTCGTCGCCCTTGGCCAGTTCGGCACCCAGGCCATCCAGCAGGTGATCCAGCCGAGGTTCACCGCTCTGCTCGCCAAGCACGACTTCGGCAGCCTGAAGGACGTCTACCAGATCTCCGCGGCGTGGAGCATGGCCGTGGCCTGGCCGTTGTACGTCGTGGTCGGGGCGGCGCCGCTCGCCTACCTGGGCCTGTTCGGGCCCGAGTACGCAGCCGACGGTGTCGCAGTGGTGCTGTTCATGACCGTGGCGATGATGTTCGGCGTGGCCTCGGGTCCGGCCGACACGCTCCTGCTGATGTCCGGGCGCAGCGCGCTCAGCCTGATCAACTCACTCACGGCCCTCGCCCTCGACATCGGGCTCTGCGTGGTGCTCATCCCGCGGATGGGCATGACCGGCGCGGCACTCGCGTGGGCGGTCGCCGTCATCACCCGATGCACGCTCTCGCTGGTGCAGACCCGGGTCACGATGTCGATCGTGAGCTTCGGGCCGGCCGCCGCCGTCGTGGCGGTCGCGAACGTCGTCTGCTTCGGGGTGCCCCTTGTGATCCTCGGCAGGTTTGCGGACGTCGGCATCGGGACGCTCGCCCTCGCACTCATCGGCTGTGTCCCGGCATACGCGCTGGCCCTCTGGCTCGGTCGGAGGGCGCTGATGCTCTCCGCGCTCCGGGGGCTGGTCGGACGCGCGCCGGCGGACCCGGACATGGAGCCGGGGATGGACGAGACGAGGTGAGCAACGATGCGTAGCCGGGTCATGTTCGAGAGCTGGCGTGGCCTGTACGCCGACAGCCCCCGCGCCCTGTCCGAACGGCTCGCGGACGCGGACTCGTCGATCCGCCGGCTGTGGGTGACCTCGGGTGAGAACGGGTTTCCCGCGGACGTCTCGACCGTACGACGGCACAGCCTCAGCTACTTCCGCGCCCTGCTGACCACCGACGTCCTGGTGGCCAACGACATCGTCTCCAAGCACCTCGTGAAGGGGCCGGGGGTGCGCTACGTGCAGACCTGGCACGGGACTCCCCTCAAGCTCATCGGGTACGACGAGCGCGCTCACGCCTACTCAGGTGCCCGGCGCATCTCAAGCGAATGGCGCGCGACGTGGAGAAGTGGGACTACCTGGTCTCGCCGAGTCCGGCGTGCAGCGAGATCTTCCGCACCGCGTTTCGCTACGAGGGGGAGATCTGGGAGACCGGCTACCCACGCAACGACCTGCTGCGCTCCGCGGAAGCTGCCACCAGGCGCGCCGAGGTGCGCCAACAGCTCGGGATCGCGCCCGATGCGCTCGCCGTAGTCCACGCACCGACGTGGCGCGACGACGACAAGAACGACGAGGGCCGGTTTCGGCAGTCGGTGACCCTGGACCCGGTCCTGCTCGCCGAGGCCCTCCCCGACAACGCCAGGCTCCTGCTTCGCCTGCACCGCAACGTCACGGACCGCCCGGTCGGCGACGGCTCGGGCTTCGTCCTCGACGTCAGCGACCACCCCGAGATCGCGGACCTCTACCTGGCAGCCGACGTACTCGTCTCGGACTACTCCTCGGCCGTCTACGACTTCGCGGTGACCGGCAAGCCGATCATCTTGTTCGCACCCGACCTCGATCGCTACCGGGACACCGTCCGTGGTCTGTACTTCGACTACGAGGACTGGGCCCCGGGTCCGGTGACCATCACCCAGGAGCAGCTCGCCTCCGCGTTGACCGGGTTGCCGGGCCACGAGGCGGAGTGGGCCGAGCGGTACGCCGCGTTCGTACAGCGCTTCTGCCCCCACGAGGACGGTCTCGCTGGCCAGCGAGTGGCCGCGCGGATCCTGTCAGTCCTCGCCCGCTAGTGTCCCTCGCGCGAAGTTCGCAAGATAAGTCGTGTTCCCAGTGCGTGCATCGCAAGGCGGCGGTGCGAAGACAGACTGGACGTCTCTCGAGCGTCGCCAACGCAGCGAGGTGCGTGCTGGGGGCGCGAGTTATGCCGCGAACTTCGCGTGTGGGGCACTAGTGTCCCTCGCGCGAAGTTCGCAAGATAAGTCGTGTTCCCAGTGCGTGCATCGCAAGGCGGCGGTGCGAAGACAGACTGGACGTCTCTCGAGCGTCGCCAACGCAGCGAGGTGCGTGCTGGGGGCGCGAGTTATGCCGCGAACTTCGCGTGTGGGGCACTAGTGTCCCTCGCGCGAAGTTCGCGAGATAAGTCGTGTTCCCAGTGCGTGCATCGCAAGGCGGCGGTGCGAAGACAGACTGGACGTCTCTCGAGCGTCGCCAACGCAGCGAGGTGCGTGCTGGGGGCGCGAGTTATGCCGCGAACTTCGCGTGTGGGGCACTAGGCCCGCCAGCTCGGAGTCCTGCCCATCTGCTCGGCCAGCCGGGCGTCGTACGGTTCGAAGTGGCGAGCCAGCCGCTCGCGAAGCTCCTCGGGCAAAGGAGTGCCGGGCCGCGCGTTCCACTGCTCGACGTTGTCTGGCTTCCACTCGGACAGGCCGAGCCAGCCTCGCAGCCGGTCGAACTCGGCGGCCGGGTTGTCGAAGAACGCTCCGGCATCGAGGATGCACACCCGATCCGGGCCCAGCAGCTCGATGAAGCGGTCGATCTGCTCGCTGTAGCGGCTACGGGCCAGATAGGCATGGTGACGGTGGTGGAAGCTCTCGTACGACGCGTCGGCGAGGATCCGGTCCACCTCCCCGGCCGTGCGCTCCTCCTCGAGGTCGAGTGCCCTCTCGAAGGTCTCGGTCTCGTACCCGCGCGCCTGCTCGTGCCGGTGCGCGGAGTAGGCGCGCTCGACGGGCTCGCGGACCAGGACGACGACCCGGGCCCCCGGGAGGTCGCGCGCGATCCGCGACGGCGCCAGAGGATGGAACATGTAGTAGCCACTGGTCTCGAAGGTGACCGCGCCGGGGCCGTGCTTGCGCCGCGCCCTCCAGGCCAGAGGGAAGTGTCCGCGGTACCAACGTGGACCCCGGGCGTACTTCACGTCGAAGTAGCCGATCCCCTTCGACACCGTCGGGCGTGCGACCTGCGGGTGGTCGCTGAGCACGCGGTAGAGCGTGGTGGTCCCGGCGCGCTGGGCACCGACGACGATGAACGAGGGCTGCAGCCGCAACGCGGAGGTCGCCGTACCCCACAGGTCGATCACTCTGCGGATGAACATGGTCAGGCTGTGTGGCGCGTGTTCCCTGACGAACCGGGTCAGCGTGCGCACGCTCTTGTTCTCAGCCACGACGTGCCCCCGCGGGCAGGCCCAGCCACGTGCACAGGGCGTCGAGCATCACCAGGCTGCGTTCCTCGATGGCGTGACCGAGCTCGAACGTGGCGCCCACGAGATAGCGGGAGGTGATGGTCGCGAGGTACGCCGCCCCCGCCGCTTGGCCCTCGTCGTCGAGGTTCTCGAGGTTGGCGAGGTCGAGGCCACGCATCACCGAGTCGATGCTCAAGCCGTCCCGACGACAGACAGCGTTCACGGCGTAGTGGCAGCGATCCATCCCCAACGGAACTCCGGTCTCGAAGCGCTCCCAGTCCCACAGCTGCAACCGGTTGCGAAGCCGGCTCATGTTCCACGGTGTCCAGTCGCCGTGCCAGGCACCCATGGCATGCGACCGACCGGAATCCCAGTCGCGGAGTGCATCGAGCGCCTCCCCGAGGCGATCGCGTTCCGCGGATGGCGCGAGCGACGTCTGCGCCGCGACCATCCTGTCCCACAGCGGCATCTCGGTGAGCGGGCGATCACCCTCGGCGAAGGCGGCGTGCAGTTGGGACATCGCGTCCACCGGGATCGTGTACTGACGGCTGGGGCGTTGCCAGAAGGACGTCTGCAGAGGCGACATCGCGACCACAAGGGCGCCTTCCCAACGACCAAGGTGCAGCAGGCGGGGCACCTCGAGCTGCCGCGGCAGCTCGCTCTCCCCGAGTCGCTCCAGGGAGGCGGCCTCGGCCTGCACCAGCGGCTCGGTCACGGGGGTCTCCCCAACCTTCACGAAGGCCAGGCTGCGCCCACGTGTGTCGAAGACCTGCAGCACCGGCTTCCGGTTGGTCCGGGCGGTCCCCAGCCCGAGGCTGACGTCCACGGTCTCGCCGAACACGTCGCCGAGGTAGTGCCGCAACGAGTCCGTGCTCTCCCCAACCGTCAGGCGGTCCGGAAACGCAGCGTTCGCCCGTGCGCGCAGGAGAGCCGAGACGCCCAGGCGCTTGACGGTGTCGCGCATGGAGAGGGCTGCGCTGAAGCGGAGCATGGCTCGCGAGGCGGCAACCGGGTTGTGGGCCGGCACCAGGATCCGCGGGGAGTGCGAGCTCGGCAGGACAAGCAGCTCCAGGTCTGCGCCCGGAGCGCGACCTGAGCCGCGACTCCGTTGGAGTCGCGGCTCAGGTTCGCCGGGCCACAGTGCGTGTGCACTCGACACGTAGGTGTCCATGGGGCGCTCGTTCAATCAGGTCCCCCGGTAGATCTCGGCCGGGGTGCCCGACCTCAGATGGTTGGTGTGGTGCGCAGAGCCGCGGTGAAGACCTGCTTCTTCGTCTCTGTCGACAGCGCCCAGTTGGCGATGCTGTTCAGCGTCGTGTTGAAGTATGTGAACGCGACACCGTTGTACTTCTTCAGCAGATTGTAACTGTTCTGGACCCACTGCGGGTTGACCACGGCGGCCTTGTCGGTGAAGCCAGTCTCGGCGACGCCCCAGGCAATGCCCTTCGGGTTGGCCCATGCAGCGAACTTGCTGAAGTAGTCACCCTCCAGGTCGGTGTGGGTGGTGTACTCCTTGCCGTCCTTGACCACGCCGTACTTGTTGTAGACGTCGACGCCGAGCATGTCGACCTTGGTGTTCTTGGGCCACAGCGAGTCGAGGCTGTACTGCGCCTGACCGTAGAGCTGGTGATAGCCCGTGACCACGATGGTGAACGAGACGTTCGACGCGGCCGAGCGCACGATCGGGGCCAGCCGAGCCTGCATGGCCGTCCACACCTTGATGTCGCCATCACCCTCGGGCTCGTGGTGGAAGGCGATCCATACGGGACCGTCGAGAGCGTTGAGCTTCACGGAAAGGTCACGCGTCCAGGCGTCGCCCTTGCCTGCGACCATCTCGGCCCAGGTGTAGGGCAGCTTGAAGCTGATCCACGGGATGCGGTTCAGGGCCAGGTCGGCCTTGGAGACCGAGACGGCCTTGTCGACCTGGGTCGCTCCGTAGTACGTGCGGTGGACACCGAGCCGGTGGCCCATGGTGTTCTCCCACGCAGTGGGGTCACTGTTGGAGCCGAAGGCGCTGCCCAGCAGGGCACCGCAGCTGGCAACGGGGATTCCGCGTTCGCTGATCGCGCATCCGTTGGACATCTTGTCGCCACCGGTGGTGGGGGGCGGGGTCGTGGGCGGCGGGGTCGTGGGGGGCGGTGTCGTGGGGGGTGGCGTCGTGGTCCCAGCGGACGTGGTGGTGACGCGGACGACGGAGACACCGTCCACCAGGAGGCTCTTGCGCTTGCCGAGTCGGTTCATCGAGACGCGAACCTCGAGCTGCGAGGCGTCGCGCCGAGTCAGCGCGGTCAGGGCAACCTTCTGCCAGGCTCGCGAGGTACGGAATGACTTTCTGGTCTCGAGGGCCACCTGGCCACTGGCGGTCTCCCGCAGCGCCAGAGTGCCCATGGCGCCGGGCTGGTTGGTGCGGACACATGCGGAGACGACGTACTTGGCCCCGCGCAGGTCGGACCTGAGGGTCCCGGACCGGCCGGTGATGCCGGCGGGACCGGCACGACGAAGCTTGGCCACCTTCATCGCGTGGCTGCCACCGAGGCCACCGTTGACGACGCTCAGCCTGGTACGACGGGTGGTGGCCGCCCAGCCGGCGCCACCTGACTCGAAGCCGCCGTTGTACGCCAGCTGGCGGCTCACGGCTGCGCTCGCAGGGGCCGGGCTGATGAGGCCGAGTGAGGCGACGATCGGAAGCACCAACGCGACGGCGAAGGCGCTCTTGGTCTTGGTCCGTGCAGTAGACATTGGCATTCCCGGGGGGTTGGGCGGAACACTGATTGGGCACGGCCGCCTACCCCGGTGCTTGGGGGCCGAAGACAGCCAAAACTCACCATAGTGGTTCAAACTGGACATATCAGTGTTTTCGCTCAAAGACGCCTTTTTGCCCGGATAGTGGGCATGCTGCGTCTCAGCCCGGCACCGGGCATACGCGGGTCAAGGGGCCGTCAACGGGCAAATTAGGAAGCGGTCACCTCAGCGGTGCCGCGACGAGTCAGCTGCTATCAGATGCTGACTCAGATGCCGTGACCGCGGTTGTGGGCGATGCGCATGAGTCGCTCGGCTGACACGAGGTGCAGCGCCACGGCGCCGGCGAGGTAGGCGCGCCGCTCCCGGGGGTTCACCCGCAGCGTCCGAATCGCCTGTCCCAGGGCCGGACGGGTGCGGCCGAAGGCAGCGAGTGCGAAGGCCCTGCGTCCAAACAGCCGACCGAGCGCCTGGGGGTCCTCATGGAAGATCCGGTGCTTGGCAAGGCCGTAGTCGATGGCGTCCACGATGGTCTGCCAGCGCTGGGAGAACATCGACTGCCCCCAAAGCACCTTGACGAGGGGCTCGGCGACGACCGCGAAGCCACCTACCTGCGCCGAACGGATGATCCAGTCGAAGTCCTCGCCGTAGCTTCCGGGCAGCTCTTCGTCCACGAGCCCGATAGGACCGAGCAGTGCATCACGGCGGACCATCACCGTCGACGGGTGCGCCTCCATCACCCGGTCGCGCACAAGCTGCTTCAGCGTCACGTCCTCGGGGCGGGGCACCCGCGCCACCGAGGATCGCCGTACAGCACGATGATGCCGGTCACCGAGGTGATCGCCGAGGAACCCGTAGTGCCTGACCTGCTTCTCGATTTGGTCGGCAGCCACTCGTCGTCGTCGTCACAGAACGCGACGAGCGCTACCGGAGCCGGCCAAGATCCCGGAGTTGCGGGCTCCCGCCAACCCGGGTTTGCGGTCGTTCCTCATCGCGGATGGTGCGCCTGGTGCTCGGAGCGAGCCACCGTCTCATCCGGGTCGCATTGATCGAAGACGACGTGGCAGACGATCTCTCCTCCATACGACTGGTTCCAGATAGCGTCGAGGGCGAGCCGGAGCAGCTCGGGGCGATTGCGGGTCGCCACGACCACGTCGACGGTCGGTAGGTAGCCGGAAGTTCGCCCGGAAATTCGCCCGGAAGGTCGTCAGGAATGGGCGTCAGGCATCATGTCGTCCCAGAGCTCGTAGGTGCCTCATCGGTCAAGCGCGCAAGCCGCCAAAGGCGAAGCATGTTCAGCGCATCGGCTACCAGGTCAAAACACAGCCCCACCCCGAGGCCGATCCCGAGCCAGGCGGGGGGAAGGAACAGCGGGGCGAGCTCGAGCATTCCGATCTCAGCCTCAAGCGCCCACGGTACCGGCGACATGTTGAGCCGGCGGCACAAGGCGACCCACTGGCCGATGACCGGCACGTCACGGCCCCTCTGTCATGCCGCTCCCCGTCGACCCAGAAGGCGCGGCGAGCTGCTTGCGGTAGGCTAGGACCCAGTTGTAGAAGACCATCGCGCGCAGCAGTGCCACGGGCACGAGCTCGTTGACCTCATCGCGTCGCAGCAGGGTCCAGGAGAGCGATGCGACGACGAGAGCGATCCCGCCGATGTCCGCGGCTAGGTCGAGCACCGCGCCCCGAGCGGAGCTGGTGCTCTGAGCACGGGCCACCTTCCCGTCGAGACAGTCGACGAAGAAGCGGAGGAGGAAGAGCAGGCCCCCCAGCTGGAAGAGGCCGACGGCAAAGCAGGCCGCCGAACCGAGAGCGAGCAGGATGGCCACCCCGGTCACCCGGTTGGGCGTGACGTGTCGCGAGCACGCTAGCTAGCTCGCTAGCGGTGTGGCAAGGGGATCCACAGTGATGCGCGTCAGATCTCCGCGGGTGCCGGCGACGCGTTGTCGCTGGTTCACGCCTTGCTCCTCCTCGATTAGTCGTTGCATCGGTCGCCACCGGGGAACACGGCGAACAACCCCACCCCCGCCGCGAAGCCGAGGCCAGCCCCACTAGTGACCGGGACCTCCCACTGTCTGCGCATCGCAACCGGCGCGGGTGACCGGAGCACCTCGCCAGCCGAAGTGGGCGTGAGCATGATCGTCGTGACCGAACGCTCCAGACGCTGTCCGGGCCCGAGCTTGCGCCGGCACCTGGCTCGTGGCACCACGACGGAGCTTGGTGATCTGCTTGCGCAGCGATGACAACGTCTGATCCCGGCGGTTCGACAGATACCCCTCGACGGGTCTCCAGATAGGACCTGGCCAACGCGCGCGCCTCGGACTCGGACCGTGCGGCGCTCCTGTCCCGGACCTCGAGGTGAGTACTCGTGTGCTGGGCACCGCAGTCACCCGAACCCGGCTACGCAGCTCGCTCAGCTCCGAGGGGTCGGTGCTGTCCACGACGCGACTCAGTGACTCTCGCGCGACGAGCAAGGCTGCCTCGGTGTCGATGGTGACCTCGTCGGGACGCGTCTACTGGCGTACCGTCCTCGGTTAGCGTCAGGAAGACCGGAGACGTGGCGAGCAGGATGGAGACGCGGGTCGCGTGCTGGAGGGCGCGCGCGATCGCGACCCCCGCGCCAACGGCCGCGCCGAGAAGTGCCAGGACGACCAACACCGGCCAGCGGCCACGCAACCGGGCCAGCGCGTCGCCCAGGAACTTGACCGAATCACCCTTGACCGTTCCACGCTGCTCCCGCGCGACCAGCCCGATCACGATCATCGTGGTCAGGACGGGCATGCCCAACGTGTCGTAGATCAGGAAGAGCAGGGCGAAGAAGGCCAGAACGAAGGTGCACAGGGTCTCGGCGGTCGTGCGACATCGCCAACATCGCGTGAGAGCCAAAGTGAAGAACGCGATGAAGAGGAGGGCGCCGACGAGCCCCTGGGCGAAGATCAGCTGCCAGATGTGACCCTGTGTCCCGAGCGGCGGGACACCGCACGCCCCGCAGTCCGGCGTCGCTCCGCCCGCGATTGAGAAGAAACTCCCTTGTACGTCGCGCGTGCTGCCGAACCCCACCACCGGAGACCCATCAACGGTGCTCTTCAGCGTCTGTGCGAGCAGCTGACCACGGCGCTCGTTGCTGTGCTGGTGCTCAAGTCGCTCCGAGAACACGGTGCCCAGGGGACTGAATGCAAGGACCAGGATTGTCGACGTGAGCAGCCCGACGGTGACCACCACGCCATGGGTCGCCCCTTGTCGAGCTGCAACCACACGAGCCCGGCTGCTCCCAATGCCAGGGAAACCCAAAGTCCCCGGTTGAGGGAGTAGATGATCGGGATCGCAGCGAGCACCAGGACGAGGGGCGCGACGACCCGCTGCCAGCGCCGTCCTTGGCGAAACCATGCGATCAGGAAGAACGGAAGGAAGAGCGCAAGGTTGCTGCCCCAGGAGTTCGCGTACGGGAACGGAGCCTTCGGCCTCGCCTCGGGACGCCCAGGACGTTCTGGATGTCCGCGACCTCAGGGTGCACCATGGATCGGACCAGCGAGTTGGCCCGCAGCCCGCGGGGGAGCAGCATCTCGACGAGCGAGGTGAACTCGAGTCAGGCGCGAGCACGCCGAGCAGGCCGCCAGCGGCGGTCACCACGAACATGAACGCCAGAAGCTGGTACAGCCACCGGTGGGCAGTTCCGACTCGGTGAGGTTGGTGACCCAGAGGAGCACGATCGTGGCGGCCAGGTACCAGGCGCCCCGGTAGCCGAACACGAGGAGTCTCGACGCGTCACCACCGGGCACGGCCCCGGGGCGTCCGCAAAGAGCACGAATACCCCCAGGAGCGAACCAGACGAGATACATGGCCCAGAGTCGCGAAACCTGCGGGAAGCACGATCCTGCGTTGACGAAGCAGCCGGTCGGCCATGACGACCGCCACGGCCATGAGAAGGATGATCCAAAGGCCGAGCGCCCACCAGAGCGGGAAGCCCAGCAGGGAAACGGTGAGCGGCCAGTGCGCGGGTAGCCGCCAGCGACGCCGCGCGGGCGCGGGCGGTTCGCCCTCGGTCGGGCGGCCCCGAGCCGTGACCTCCATGTCACGCTCGGCCAAGCATCCCCGTCACGTCTACTTCTTCTCCTAAGCCTGCGTTGGGCATGTCCCACTTTTGAACACGAACGGCCCAAGCGTAGAACGCCGCACCCGGCCCGCCAGCGGAACGGTCAGTTCGCCCCTCCGGGGCTGAGTGCGTCATAAACCCAACAAAGCAGATAGTGGGCTAGACCTGACAAACCGCTGTAATGGTTACTAAGCCCGCCAATGCCTACACTTTCGAGGCCGCCCAGGGGGGATGGCGAATCCAAGCTCCCTCATCGGGGGACTGCAGCACAAAGGGGCCGGCACCATGCGACGATCCACCGTCGACCTCGAGGGCGGCCCAAGGACGGCCCACGTACTCCGTCGTGCTCGCCCCTCAGTAGGGCTCCGTTAAGATGAGAGCAATCCTCGGGGACTCGAACGGCGCAGTCGCGACAGGCACGACTGCCGGTCGAACGATCACCACAACAGTCCGGCGGACCGGGTTGTTGTCGGACGTCGTCACCCGCGGTGGGCGTCGAACAGGTCGGGGGCGGAATGACAGCACAGGCGCCTGAGGTCGAGGTGGGCCCGTTCCGGGTGAGCGACTCGTCCAGGGAAGAGCTGGTCGCGCGCATGGTCGAACTCGCCCTGCCCCACCGAACACAACCCGCTCTCGCGTTCGCGCTGCACGTCGGGGGCTTGAACGCGAGGCGCGAGCGTGACTTCGTCGTCGCCATGCGGCAGGCCGACGTCGTGTACGCGGACGGCGGCTCGGTCGTCTGGCTGGCCCGGCTCGCCGGGGCGTCCGAGATCGAGCGCGCGCCCACGACGGACATCGGCTGGGAGCTCCTGCGCGGTTTCGCGGCAGAGAGCCGGCCGGGTGCCCCGGGTAGCGCTCATCGGTGGTCCTCCCGGCCTGGCGGCACGGGCAGCAGAGGTTCTCGAGACCGCCGGGGTGGCCGACGTCGTACTGGTCGACCACGGCTTCCACGATGACTGGAGCGAGCCACTGGCGCGGCTTCGCGCGGCTGACCCAGACGTGACTGTGATCGGCCTCGGTGCCCCACGCGAGATGGTGTGGAGCGAGCAGCACCTCAACGAGCTGCCGTCCGGGTTGCTGCTGACCTGTGGCGGGTGGTTCGGCCACCTCGTCGGAGACGAGCGGCGCGCGCCCCGTGTACTCCGCCGCTCCGGCCTGGAGTGGATCGCCCGGGTCGCGCAGTCACCCAGCCGGCTCGGTCCCCGCTATGCACGAGGCATCGGGGTCACCGCTTCCCTCGCCATCAGCACGCTGTATCGCCGACCGCGCTCGTCCGGGAACTGACCGTGTGCGCCGACTCTCGGCGCGCCATCGCGGCGTGGGTCGTGGTGACAATGTTCGGCGCGACCGGATGCGCGCTCGCCGAACCCACCGCACCGCCGGCGAACCCACTCGGGTCGCCCTCTCCTTCGGCCCAACGCGCCGAACGGGTCCTCAGCCTCGACTTCGACGATCTCGCGAAACTCGTTGGCACCCGGGGCATCAACACGGGAGCGCTGCCATTGACCAACACCGGATCGGAGCCCCTCACCGTGCGTGTCTCCTCCGTCGCTGGAGGAACCCTGAAGTCGATGCCCGGCCGCAAGGGTGGGTACGCCGCCCGCTTTCCGGTCTTCCTCCCTCGGACCCGCGAGCGGCTGGTGGTGATGCTTACCTCCTCGAGCGTGACCGACCCCCTCGGCCCGGGCAGCTCGGACTTCGCATTCGGCGCGGACTTCGCGGTCGACACGGTCTCGGACGGAAACAGACTCGACAACGGCAACAACCTGATCCAGCGCGGCCTGACGGGTAGCCCGGCGCAGTACAAGCTCCAGATAGACGGCGGCCGGGTTTCCTGTCTGGTCGCAGGCGACGCCGGCGAGGTCATCGTGAAGTCCAAGCACACGATCCTGCCGCACACCTGGTATCGCATCTCCTGCAGCCGCTCCGGGGACGCCATCACGCTGGTGCTCGGGGCCGTCGGCGCACCGCCCGAGAGCACGGTGGAGTCGGGCCGCACGGGTGCGGTGTACGTCACTGCGAAGACTCCCCTGGTCCTTGGTGGCAAGGCGACTCCCGCAGGCGACGCCGTGGTGGGCGACTCCGACCAGTTCAACGGCGCCATGGACAACGTCTTCCTCGACATCGGGCAGGACTCCTGACCGATGGATTTCCCCAAGCGTTCCAGCCACGCGATCACGGCGAGAAGGACCGCCGTCTACGCTGCGATGTTCGGCCTGCTGATCTACGCCTTCGTCGCGCTGGCGGGGCCGGCCCTGGAACCGGACGAGCCCCCTCTGTCACCCGGCACTGTTGCTGCTGCCACGTCGTTGACTGACCTGGTCGCCGCGGAGCCGACACAGGCTGGCCCAACCCCGGAGGAGCGGCTCGCGAGGGGCGTGCTGAGCAATGGATGCAGCTACACCCCGCGCGGCATCCCGCGATGCGGCGTGCTCCTGGGGGCGGCGTACGGCGGCAACACCGACCCCCTCGCGTGGGAGCGCTCGATGGGACACCCCCTCGGCGTACGCCGCACCTACTGGGCCGCCGACCAGGTCGACGTAGCGGTCAGTACGGCCCGACGTGACCTCCGGCTCCAGCGGCTCCCATGGATCAGCTTCAAGCTGCCGTACTCGTGGGAGCAGATGCGTGACGGCCGCGGTGACGGATGGGCCCGGGCGCTCGCCGCGAAACTCTCCCAGCTCGACGGACCCGTCTGGCTCGCCTTCCACCACGAGCCGGAGGGGGACGGCGACCTCCGCGCGTGGACCGGCATGCAGGCGCGTCTCGCGCCCATCGTTCGCGAAACAGCACCAAACGTCGCGTACTCGATCATCCTGACTGGGCTGGAACCAGCTCTACGGCGGTCCCACGTTCTCCTTCGACTCGATCTGGCCCGAGGGCACGACGATCGACATTGCCGGCTTCGACGTCTACAACTTCTATGGCGCGCATCGGGACGGCGCTCGGATCCACCGATCCGTCGACTTCGAGAATGACTATTTCGTGGAGTTCAGTCGCTTCGCCAAGCGTCACGGCGTTGCATGGGGTATCGCCGAGACGGGACACACCCACGCCTCGGCACAGGCGGATCCGCAGTGGGTCCTGCACAACTACATGACGCTGCTCAAGCATGGCGGCATCGCCTTCACCTACTTCAACTCGACGCTGAACAGCACGGCGCCCTGGAACCTGGTAGGTGAGAAGGAGCAGGAGTTCGCCCGAGTGCTGAGGATGACGCCCACCCTTTGATCCTCAGCGGTTGAACCGCTGCTGGGTGAGCTCGAGTCCGTCCTTGACCAGGGACTCCACGGCGTCCGCGGCGAGGTCCACCTGCAGCGGCAGCTCCTTGCGCTCGGCCGCGCTGTAGTTCGACAGCACAAAGTCCGCCGGGTTCTGCCGCCCGGGCGGCCGACCGATCCCCACCCGCACGCGGTAGAAGTCACCGCTGTCCAGCGAGGAGCGCATCGACCGCACGCCGTTGTGGCCGTTGTCGCCACCGCCCAGCTTGGTCCGCAGCGTGCCGAAGGGGATGTCCAGCTCATCGTGCACGGCGACGATCCGCTCCGTCGGCACCTTGTAGAAGGTGGCCACGGCCTTGACCGCCCCGCCGGACTCGTTCATGTAGCAGCGGGGCCGACAGAGCACCACCCGTTGGGCATCGGGGTCCCCTGGCGCGCCCAGCCGTCCCTCGACCACGTCGGTACGACTCGCCTTGTGCGCCCGCCACCCGGTGCCCAGACGCCGGCTCAGCTCGTCGGCGACGAGGTAGCCGACAGTGTGCCGGTGGCCGGCGTACGACGGACCAGGGTTGCCCAGCCCGACGACCAGCCACACGTCCGCGTCGCTGATGGTCTCTGTCACGAGGGCTTGCGTCAGCCCTCGGAGTCAGACTTGGACTCGGACTCGCCCTCGGCCGTGTCGGACTCGCCCTCGGCGGCAGCAGCCTCCGCCTCGGCAGCGATGTCCTCGTCGGTCTCGTCGCGCTCGATGCCCGCCTCGGCCTCGGCCTCCTCGAGCTCCGCCTCGACCTCCTCGGCCGTCGGCGCGTGCACGACGTTGACGACGAGGGCCTCGTCGTCGGTGAGCAACGTCGAGCCCTCGGGCAGCACGAGGTCCTTGGCCAGCACGTGGAAGCCGACCTCGGCGTCCTCGACCGAGATCTCGATGTATTCGGGGATGTTCGTCGCCTCGGCCTCGACGCTGACCGTGTTCAGCTCGGTCACCGTCATCGCGTCCGACTTGGACTCGCCCAGGACGTGGATCGGGATCTCGACGGTGACCTTCTCGCCCTTGCGGACCTCGACGAAGTCCAGGTGCTCCAGGAAGCCCTTGATCGGGTCGGCCTGGATCTGCTTGGTCAGCGCGAGGACCGTCGTACCCTCCACGTCGATGTAGAGCAGCGCGTTGGTGCCGCCGCGCTTGAGCGCCATCATCGTGTCGTGGCCCGGCAGGCTGATGTGCCGCGGGTCGTTGCCGTGGCCGTAGATGACCGCGGGCACCTTGTCGTCACGACGGATGCGGCGGGCCGCACCCTTGCCGAACTGGGTGCGGGGCTCGGCCTTGATCAAGTCTTCGGACATGCTCTGGTGCTCCTCGAGTTGCTCTGTCTTCTATGTCGTATGTGGATGACTCGGGGCCGGAGACGAGACATGCACCGCACTCCAGACGGGCACGGTGCATGGAGAACCACGATCCGGCCACGTCGATCACGGAGGTCAGTCCCTCGCCGAGGCAACTGAACGATCCTACAGAACACCCGACCCTGCGGGCTAATCGGGCCCGAGGGGTCGCGCGCGCCCGAGCCCAGGTGGTCGAGCAGCGAGCGAAGCGAGCGATCAGTCGAGACCACGCTCCGCAAGGGCGGCGAGCCTAGGTGGTCGAGCAGCGAGCGAAGCGAGCGATCAGTCGAGACCACGCTCCGCAAGGGCGGCGAGCCTAGGTGGTCGAGCAGCGAGCGAAGCGAGCGATCAGTCGAGACCACGCTCCGCAAGCCGAAGAGCGGCCCGGACCATCGGGTGTTCGATCGGGTACGGACAACCCGATCAGGCGTGCCCGTCGAACATCGAGGTCACCGAGCCGTCCTCGAAGACCTCCTTGATCGCGCGGGAGATCAGCGGCGCGATCGAGAGGCAGGTGAGCTTGTCGAACTCGCTCCCGGGTGCGAGGGGCAGGGTGTTGGTGACGATCACCTCGGTGGCCGGCGAGTTCTTGAGCCGGTCCACGGCCGGTTCGGAGAGGATCGCGTGCGTCGCGGCGATGATCACTCCCGCGGCGCCGCCGTCAATCAGCGCCTCTGTCGCGTTCACGATCGTGCCGCCGGTGTCGATCATGTCGTCGACCAGCACGCACATGCGGTCCTTGACCTCACCCACGACGCGGTTGGCGACGGTCTCGTTGGGCCGGTCCGTACGACGGGACTTGTGGATGAACGCCAGGGGTACGCCGCCGAGGCGGGCGGACCAGCGCTCGGCGACCTTGATCCGGCCGGCGTCGGGCGATACCACGGCCATCTGCTGGTCGCTGTACTTCTTCTTGACGTACTCGGCCAGGATCGGCAGCGCCATCAGGTGGTCCACCGGCCCGTCGAAGAAGCCCTGGATCTGGTCGGCGTGCAGGTCGACCGTGATCAACCGGTCGGCGCCGGCGGTCTTGAACAGGTCGGCCATCAGCCGCGCCGAGATCGGCTCGCGACCACGGTGCTTCTTGTCCTGCCGGGCGTACCCGTAGAACGGCAGCACCACGGTGATCCGCTTCGCGGAAGCGCGCTTGAGCGCGTCCACCATGATCAGGTGCTCCATGATCCACTCGTTGATCGGAGCCGTGTGGCTCTGGATCACGAACGCGTCGGAGCCGCGCACGGACTCCTCGTAGCGGATGTAGATCTCGGAGTTGGCGAACTCGTACGCGGACGTCGGGACCAGGCCGGTGCCGAGCTGCTCGGCCACCTCCGCCGCGAGCTCGGGGTGTGCCCGGCCACTGAAGACCATCAGGTTCTTCTCGGTGGTGCGCTTCATTCCGCTCACGTGTGCGGTGCTCCTCGATCGTGCAAGTGGCGACGGTGCAACTCGATTGTCACCCACCATCGGGGTCAGGGCGAACTCCGGCTCGCTCTGCGGGACCATCCGGTACGCCGTCGCCATCCCCCGACCCAGCTTCAGTTGCAGCCTGGGCAGCCTCTGCCTGCGCGCTGCCGGGCCGTCGGCGCGCGGCCCAACCCTCGATGTTGCGCTGCGGGCCGGCGCTCACCGCGAGCGCGCCGGGCGGTACGTCCTCGCGGATCACGCTTCCCGCGCCGGTGCCGGCGCCGTCCCCGACGTGCACCGGTGCGACGAACGTGTTGTTGCTCGCCGTACGGGCCTCGCGGCCGATGACCGTGCGGTTCTTATGGACGCCGTCGTAGTTGGCGAAGATCGTGCCGGCGCCGATGTTGGTGCCCTCGCCGATCTCGGCGTCGCCGACATAGGACAGGTGCGGCACCTTGGCGCCGTCGCCGATCCTGGCGTTCTTGGTCTCGACGAACCCGCCGATCTTGCCCCCGGCGCCGAGCTCGGTGCCGGGTCGCAGGTAGGAGAACGGGCCGACTGAAGCGCCTGCCCCGATGACCGCGAGCTCGCCGTGGGTGCGTACGACGTGCGCACCTGCCCCCACCTCGACGTCCTTGAGCGTGCAGTCCGGGCCTACCACGGCGTCCTCCGCGACGACTGTCGCCCCGAGGAGCTGTACGCCGGGCAGGATCGTGACATCGCGCTCGAGCCTGACGTCGACGTCGATCCAGGTGGTGTCGGGGTCGATGATCGTCACGCCCTCCTTCATCCAGCCGGTCAGGATGCGGCGGTTCTTCTCCTTGGCCAGTGCGGCGAGCTGCGACCGGTCGTTGGCCCCCTCGGTCTGGAACACGTCGTCGATCGCGAAGGCCCCGACGTCGAGGCCGTCCTCGCGGGCCAGCTGCACGGTGTCGGTGAGGTAGTACTCCTCCTTCGCGTTGTCGTTGGTCAGCCGGGGCAGTGCGCTGTCCAGGAAAGTGGCGTCGAAGGCCAGGATTCCGCTGTTGATCTCGTTGACTGCCTGCTGCTCCTCTGTCGCGTCCTTCTCCTCGACGATCCCGGTGACTCCGCCGGTCGCGTCCCGCAGCACCCGGCCGTAGCCGAACGGGTTCGCCACGACGCCAGAGAGGATGCTGACCCCGCGCCCGGCGGCGACATGGTCCTCGGCGAAGTCGCGCAGCACGTGGCCCTCGAGGAGCGGTGTGTCGGCGTACGCCACCAGCACGGTGCCCGTGCGGTCCGCGGGGTCGAGGGCTTCCCAGGCGATGCGTACGGCGTGCCCGGTGCCGTCCTGGGTCTCCTGGACCGCCAATACCGCCCCGGGAAAGAGCTCCTGGATGTGCGGGCCCACCTGCTCGCGCTGGGTGCCGACAACCACGACGACGCGGTGCGGGTCGAGCGCTGACACGGCGTCGAGCACGTGGCCGACCATGCTGCGGCCCGCGATCGGATGCAGGACCTTCATGGTCTTCGACTTCATCCGGGTGCCCCCGCCCGCGGCGAGGACGATGACGGTCAGGGTGCTGCTCGTGGCGCTCACGCTCCCCGGGTAGGAGTCGAACCTACGTCGCTCGGCCAGGTTCAGCCGGGGCGCTGTCCGCAGCAGGGATTTGAAGAGATTATCCGGTGCCGTCACCCGTCAGCACACAGAACTCGTTGCCGTCGGCATCGGCCATGACCACCGAGCTGGCCTCGCCCTGGCCGATGTCGACGCGAGTCGCCCCGAGGGAGACGAGACGGTCGACCTCCGCCTGCTGATCACCGTGGACCGGTGGAGCGATGTCGAAATGCAGCCGGTTCTTCCCGGTCCTCGCCATCAGTGGCGGACCGCCCCACGTGATCTTCGGGCCGCCGAGTGGCGAGCGGATCGCGGTCTCCTGGTCCTGGTCCCAGACCAACGGCCACTCCAGCGCTTCGCTCCAGAAGTACCCGACCTCCTGCGAACCGTTGCATGAAACCGCTCCGATGAATCCGCAGTCGGCGAGGAAGTTGTTGTCCGGCTCGATGACGCAGAACTCGTTGCCCTCGGGATCCGCGAGCACAACATGTCCCTCCTCCGGGCGCTGACCGATGTCGATGTGCCGGGCGCCGAGCGCGCGCGACCTCGCCACCGTGCGCTGCTGGTCCTCCAGGGACGCGCTGGTCAAATCGAAGTGCATCTGGTTCTGGCCGGCCTTCGGCTCCTGGGTTGGCAGGAACCGGATCCGGAACCCGGTGTCATCGCTCGGCAGGAGCGCCATGCCGACGCGGGGATCGTCGACCATCTCCCACCCCAGGACACCGGCCCAGAAACGCGCGAGACCGAACGGGTCGTTGGCAGCGAAGCAGAGCGCGACGAGGTGGCAGGTCATGAGTCAGAGGTTGACACGATGGTCAGGCTGGGGGCCATGCTCTTGCGTGAGGGGCGACATGAGAGAGACCGCCGCACACGCGGACCGATTCCGTGGCACTGGCCGGCTTCGAGTGCTCACGGTGGCGCTGACGGCCGCGCTCAGCCTCGCTGCCTGCAATGACGATGCCGAAGACAAGGGCAGGACGCCCTCGGCCCCGGAGGCGACGACCCCGGGCCCGGATGCGGCTACTCAGTCCCCTGAACCCGACCCCGTACACGGTCAACCGATCCTGATCCAGACCCGCATGAAGAACATCCGTGCGGGTGCGGTTCTCCCCGGATCCTTGTTCGGTGAATCGTCCTTCTGCCCTGGCGGAAGGGTCCGCGCCGAGCACGGCACGCCTGACATCGGCCTGGTGCACTCGACGTTCATCTGCCGCGACGGTCAGCTGAGCATCGGTTTCAGCCCGATGCAACCGTCGTTCACTCAGAGCAGTCCGTGGAAGGTCGTGGATTCCCGCGGTCGCTACGAGGGGCTGCGCGGCGGGGGCTGGATCGTGGCGAGGTTCAACGAAGCGTCGGGGACAGGTCGGGAGACCTTCACTGGGACGCTCAGCCCCGGACCGGGCGCCTCCTCACCCTGACTCGGTGTCGGGCGCAGATCCTCGACCGCGTACGCCGACGGCACCACGAGTACAGCCAGAGTGCATCGTGCAATGCACACCAGCTTGCCTGACTCAGTGGTGATCCTGACGTCCCAGACCTGCGTGGTCCGCCCGATGTTCACCGGCCTGGCCACCCCGGTCACCCATCCCGAGGCAGCGGGGCGAATGTGGTTGGCATTGATCTCCATGCCCACACAGTGGAAACGGCTACGGTCGACCGCGAACGAGCCCGCCCAGCTGGCGAGGGTCTCGGCGAAGGCGACCGAAGCGCCCCCGTGCAGCACCCCGGCGGGCTGGCGTGTGCGCGGATCGACAGGCATCCGCCCGACCAGGTAGTCGACGCCGAGCTCGCTCAGCTCTATCCCGAGTCGGCCGATGAGGACTCCTGCTCCGCGCTCGTTTGCTGACTCCAAGGACGGCGTCCCGTGCCAGATGGAACCCGTTGTAGAGGCGGTCAGGGTCGCCGTGTTCTTCATGGTGATCTCCTCGGAAGGCGGACGTGAAGCTGTGCTGTCCATCCACCATCCCGAAGCCGCGTGGAAGCGCTGTGGAAGCCCGTCTGGCGCTACCTCTGGACGTCGGCCTCTCTCGGCTCCAACTGGGTCCACCCGGACCAGCCGCGGTCCTCCAGGAGCTCCATCAGCCGGCGTGCCGCCGGCACCGCCTCGACGAACATCGAGTCGAGGAGCTCGACGAGCCCGGCGGCCATGTCGTCGTCGGAGTCGTACTCCTGCCAGTCCTCGGCACTGGAGATGGCGGCAGCCAACCAGTCGGCAACCTCGGGAAGCCGTGGGTCGTCAGGTTGCCAGTCGACCACCTCGAAGAGTCGGCGGTAGAGCTCGACGACCTGGGGATCCTCGATCTGCTGGCGCTTGAGCGCCATCCACTTGGGCATCTGCTCCGGCGAGTGCGCTGCCACGAGGATCCAGGCGTCCCGCTCGCCCTCGACCATCCGCTCGGGCAGGCCGAGCTCGCGCAGTCGCTCCAGGTAGGCGACCGCCTCGGGCGGGAGCGCCAGGCTGTCCCCCGCCGCGAGCCGGGCGATCCGCTCCCGGTGCCCCTTCCGTTCCCGGATCTCGGCGCGCAGCCGTTCGTCGATCTCGGCCACCGCTGACGCGAACTGCGCATCGTCAGCATGCAGAAGCTCCTCGACCCGGGCCAGCGGCACCCCCGCGTCCGCGAGGGTGCGGATCTTGATGAGGTCCACGACGGCCTTGGCGTCGTACCGCCGGTAGCCGGAGGCGTCGCGCCCCGGCTCCAGCAGCAGCCCTTTTGCGTGGTAGTGACGCACCGCGCGCACGGTGACGCCGGCGTGCGTCGCGAGCTGACCGATGGTGAGCATGCCCCCAGTGTCCCGCTACTTCGTCGGGACCTTGGTGAACAGGCGGCGGGACCACAGGTAGCCGGCCACCGCGATCAGCACGCACCAGCCGATCGCCAGCCACAGGTCCGACCCGGCGTCCGCACCAGAGGTCAGGGCCCGGAGGCTGTCGATCATCGGGGTGAACGGCTGGTACTCCGCGAAGTGGCGCAGCCCCCACGGCATCGCGTCGGTGGGTACGAAGCCGCTGCTCACGAACGGCAACATCACCAGGAAGATCGGCGTGTTGCTCGCGGTCTCCACACTGTCGGCGGCGAGCCCCATCCCGACGGTCAGCCAGGTGAACGCGACGGCCATCAAGATCAGGAGCAGGAACGCGGCCAACCAGTCCCCGAGCCCCGCACTGGAGCGATAGCCCAGCAACAGCGCGACTGCAAGCGTGACCGCCACGGCGAGCATGGTCTTCAGGACGGCGCCCAGCACGTGTCCGGTGAGCACCGAGACCTTGGCGATGTCCATGGTCCGGAAGCGGGCGATGATCCCGCCGGTCATGTCCAACGCCACCTCGATCGCCGTGCCGAGCGCCACGCTGGCCACGGCCTGGATCAAGATGCCGGGGGTGATGAACACCAGGTAGTCACTGCGGTCGCCACCACCGGGAACTCCGGGCAACCCGGCTCCCAGGGTCCCGCCGAACACGTAGACGAACAGCAGGAGGAACGCGATCGGCTGGGCGACGAGCATGATCGCCAGCGAGGGGTAGCGGATCCAGTGCAGCAGGTTGCGGCGCAACATGGTGACCGAGTCGCGGACGACGTACTTCGTCGTCGACTGGGCCATCGGTTGGGCCATCGCTTGGGTAGTCATCGGACTGCCTCCATCTCGTTGTCGTCCTGGGTCGCGTGGCCGGTGAGCGCCAGGAACACGTCGTCCAGGTCGGCGCTCTGCACGGTCAGCCCGGCGACCGCATCGTCATCGAGCCGGTCCAGGAGTCGGCGCAGGGAGGCCACCCCCTCGTTGGCCATCCGCAGGGTGAGCGCGTCCGGGTCCGCCGTCGCCTCAGGGAGTACGGCGGCCACCTCGCTCAGAGCGGCAGCGTCGGTGAACTGCACCTCCACGTGCCCGCCCGGCACCTGGCTCTTCAGCTGGGCCGGTGTTCCCTCGGCGATGATCCGGCCCCTGTCGAGCACCCCCACCCGGTGGGCCAGCTGGTCGGCCTCGTCGAGGTACTGCGTGGTCAGCAGCACCGTCACTCCGTCGGCGACCTGTTCGCGCACGATCTGCCACAGCTCTCGCCGGCTGCGCGGGTCCAGCCCGGAAGTCGGCTCGTCCAGGAAGATCAGCCGTGGGGAGCCGATCAGGGTCATCGCCAGGTCCAGCCGGCGCTTCATCCCGCCCGAGTACGTCTGGGCCCGACGGCCCGCCGCGTCCGCGAGCTCGAACCGCTCCAGCAGTTCGTCGATCGCCGTCTTCGCGCGGCCGCGGTCCAGGTGGTTCAGGTCGGCCATCAGCTTCAGGTTCTCCCGGCCGGTGTGGAACTCGTCGATGGCCGAGAACTGCCCCGTCACGCCGATCGTGCGCCGTACCTGGTCGGCCTGCGTTCCTACGTCGTACCCCGCGACGCGGATCTCCCCGGCGTCGGCGGTGAGCAGAGTGGAACAGATGTTGACCGCCGTGGTCTTGCCGGCGCCGTTGGGTCCCAGGAGCGCGTACACGCTTCCCTCCGGAACCTCGAGGTCCACGCCCTTGAGCACTTCGTTCTCGCCGTACCTCTTGTGGAGCCCGGCAACCGATATCGCTGCGTTTCTAGTCATGCACAACATGGTCAAGGGTTGACGCTGCGTCAGGGTCAAGCCCCAATCTTCGAGCACGTTGCGTCAGGGTTGCCGAAGAACGCGGGTCAGCCGACCCCGTGCCCCATGACCGCCGAGCGCGCGTCGTTCCGCTCCGCCGATGGGTCACCTGCGCCGCGGGGCTCGGCAGGCGTGTCGAAGGCACCTGAGCCCGCGAGGTAGAGCCAGACCAGCAGCACGGCCGAGAACGGCCCCGTCAGGAAGACCGGGAGCCCGTCGTAGTCGATCTCGCCACCGCTGAGGCCGAGCGGCAGAGCGCCCAAGCGGGCGGAGAGGTGGAAGCCGACGTAACAGGCAACCGGGTACAGCACGGTCATGCCGGCAGTAACCGCCACCGCGCGATGCCAGACGCGCCCTCGTTCACCCGCGACCGCGGCGGCCGTTGCCACCACCACCGCGACCCAGATGAGCACCATCACGGCGGCTGACATTTCCGTGGAGACGAGGGCCACCAGCTCAGCAAGAGCCAGCACGGACGCCACCAGATACAGCCAGGTGAGGCGGCGGGCCGCCAGCAGGAGCGCGAGGATGCCCGCGCCGAGCACCAGCCCCTCGAGGACAGGTACGCCGCGCAGGTAGCCGGCGGGCAGGGCCCCGAGCACTTGGTCGTCGAAGGCGAGGACCATTTCCATGGGGAACGCGCTGCCCAGGAGAACCAGCGCGACACTGGCCGTGACCATCCGACCTGGCAACGACAGCACTTCGTCCTCCCCAAGCGGCGCCCCCCGCCCGTACCGACGACCAGTGAGGATCGCCAAGCCAACCAGCAGCATGGCCAGCATTACCGCGCCACCCCACCAGGCCCCGAAGGGCCTAACCGCGACCGGCGCCAGCAGAGACGCGCCCACCGCCGCAGTCATCGCGAGGAGACCGACACCAGCGACGGCCAGGAGCAGCGGCGCCAACCGCAGGTCGAGCACGTAGAGCTCGAGCTCAACAAGGCCGTTGGACGAGCCCGCCGCCCCGCCGGGCGCCGCCGCCCGGTCCACCGGCCCTTCCAGCAGTGCGACCCACGCCCAACCCGCGCACCCCACAAGCACCAACGCGAGGCCGAGCCCACGGACCGATCGCACCATGCTGCGTACCCCCTCGATCCGCTGTGCCCCGCGTGTGTGCGCCGTACCGCTCCCGCGCAATGCCTCATAAGGGTCATTCTTCCCGCCAACAGGTCTCCGGCTCTTGTCCCGGAGTCCGAGGTGGTGACGGACGCCTCACGCTCGAGGGTTGCGGGGTCCGTTTGGGGGTATGCAAGAGACTGTTCGCCGTTTTGTTCGGTGCACAGAGGGCTCGGGGTGCTGATTCACGGAGGGTCGAATGGCGTCCTGGCGCGGCAACGTGGTGCTCATTGTGACGGTGTGCAGCCTCGTATTCTTCGGTGCCCTCGCCGCCTTGCACGTAACTGACTGGAACGGCGCCTCATACGTCGTGCACTTTGTCGGCCCGCTCGTCATCTTCGGCGGCAGCTGGTGGTTCGCCAGGACTCGTTCTCTCGCGGACGTTGACGCCCGGAAAACGACTCTGCTGGCGAGCGAGGACATCGTTGTTCCAGGGCTGTCGGAGCCCGAAGCGATGGACCTCATCGCGCAGCGAAGCTCTGCGCCCTTGATGCCGGGCGCCGGCGAGCAAATCGTTCAGGATCGGGTCGGAGGCTCGGTGGTGAGTGGAGCTCCGGACCTTGACCGGCGAGCCATCTCCGATCGATGACGCTCGTCTCCGTTCGGGGGCGGGCGTCTTTGTCATGTCCCCTCGCCCCGGGTGGGGTGCGCGAGGACGACGCGCCAGCGGCGCCCGCAGCGCGCCCTCGCGCCGAAGGCGCGCTTGAGCCAGTAAAGAAACTCGTAACCGATTCCGAGCCGCGTGGCACCGAACTGCGTGCCGTCGGTGCGTGTGGCGCTCGACTTCCGCGCGCATCGCGGCTAGATCCGTGCGTCGGTGAGTACTGTTCAGGAACGGCCACTGGGAGGCACCGTGATCGCTCGTATTGCTGTGTGGGAGCCGATGCCCGACGACGAGCGGCAGTGGGTGATCGACGCGGCCAAGACGGTCCCCGGCGTGCTGGACGCTTACCACCTGGTTGATCCCGTATCAGGGAACGGTCTGTCGATCGCTTTCTTCGATGACGAGGTCGACGTTGCTGAGGTGAAGAGCGCCATCTCCAAGAAGGCAGACGAGATCGGCTGGAATGAAGTGCCGCGTCCGGCGCCGACATCGGAGACGATCTACCGGGTGGTGCGCAGGGGGTAGCCCGACGGGCATCCGGCATGCCACCAGCTCTTCAGCAGGACCGCGCGGATCGCGGCCAGATGTGGACGCTGGTCGGTGGTGCGAAGCCTCCCCCTCAGAGCAAGTCGCTCGTAACTCATGCCACCGCACGGCTGGAACTGTGCCCCCGATGGGAGGGTTATGGCGGAGTGTCCGGAGGTGGACGCCTGATCCCGAGGCCGCCTGACGGCAGGATGGTCTGCTCCGCGAGGGTCCCATCGGACTTGACCAGTTTGAGGCAGCCGCTGGAGCTCCCATCGCCGTACACCACTTCGAGTCGCGACTTCTCGCGGACATCGGTCGCGGTCTTCAGGACGAGGATCGCAGACGCCTTTCCGGGCAGGATGAACGGCACTGGTGGGTGCGCCCGCCAGTCGTCCCCCCAGTCGAGGTCCATCAGTGGGTCGTTGTGATGGTTGATGATGTCGACTCGGTCCACCATGCCGGCGGCACCACCGAGGTTGACGATGCGCACCGCAACCGTTTTACGATCCGGGTCGACGTACGCCTTGGCTGACGGCTTGAAGATGCCGTTGCGGTACTGGCTCCAGGCGATGAACGCGGCGAGCACCCCAACGGCCCAGGTCCCGATGCCTCCGACCCACGTGGCCAGATCACCGAGACTGGTTGTCGCGTCGCCTTCTTGAGTCACGGCCTTGAGTGGGTCAGGTGGCCGCACCAGCAACGCGACACCCTCACGCTCAGGTCCTTCCCGCGCCGGCGCAAACGTCCCCTCACGTCCTTTCCGTTGTCACGGAACGTCGCGCAGGCGCAGTCCGCGCACCCGCGGCAGGGGTCCGGATCTCGCCCGCACAGACCATCGTCGATGCAGTGGCGGGGATCCGGCGCCGGTGGAACCGCGGTGGTGAGGGTGCCACCGAAGGCGTCGGGAAGATCCCCCGACAGCACGATCCTGGCTACCGGTCTTCCCGGCTCCGCCACGTAGACCTGCACGGTCGGCGTGGGGTCGTCATCCTCCGGAAGGTAGAGCACCTTCGACCCGCCGACTCCTAGCCCCGCGGTGTATCGCCACTGGGGGCCATCGGTGAAGGCGCCCTCGGGGATCAAGCCGAGACTTGCGTAGCGGTCTTCGGCATGTTCCTCATCCTCGACGTAAGCGAACCCCTCGTCCCTCACCCAGGCGTAGCGCTCGGCGACGTCGAGATGGGTGAGGTCGAACAGCCAGCCCGCGGCGACGCGCCCCGGTTGGCCATCCTCTGTCTCGACCGGGACTTCGATGATTGAGCCCGGATCATTGATTTCCGCGAGCCGGTTAGTCAGCCAGTTCATGCCATCGACCTCCTAGGTGCTCGCTGCTCATCCTGTTTCGCCGCGGCAGGTGCCGCAAGTGGCAGCTCCCCAATTCCGGGTCGCCCAAGCCGACTGGTGCGCGGGCTCGTTGCACCCGGACCACCGCTGACATCGGCATGCCCTCGCGGATCGCGGCATGTCCGGATGGCCGCAGCCTCCACCGCGTCAGGGACACGCTGCTGGCCTTCGAGCTCCTTCTATCTCCCGATCGGGTTCTGAAAGCGGCAACCACGTCACGCGAGCTGAACGCGGGTTGCCGAGTCGTTGAACGCCTTCACGTCACTTTGAAGCGCCTCCCCCTCCCCCCCGGTGGAGGGGGGAGGCGCTGCTTCATTCCAGCGTCGCCCCCCTCCCCCCCGGTGGAGGGGGGAGGCGCTGCTTCATTCCAGCGTCACCCCGTTGCAATGGCGGCCTGTGTCAACCGAGATCGAGTGCGTGTGGCGGTTCGGAGTCAGGCGTAGACGCGGCCCGCGCCGGCTCACAGTCCCTGTCGTGGTCCCTGTTCCGCTCGCACCCGTCGATGGCGACGGGGCGTGGGCGAGCCGGTGCAGGGAGGGTCAACCAGGCCAGTTGCGGGACAGTGCGACACGACTGTGCGGCACTGTGTCATCCCCAGCAGCGAATCGATCAGCGCTCAGCGTGGCGCCGACGTCAGAGTTGTCGAGGATCCCCAGGGAGGGCGCCAACCCACCCGATCCACTGACCGAGGCTGGCCCGTGTCCCGGAGCGCAGGGAGCGCTGGGAGCGCCGGGAGCGCCGGGAGCGCCGGGAGCGCTGGGAGCGGTCGGCGCCTGCGCGGGGCCCTGGGGAACAGCCCTAGAGCCCTCGATCATGTCGCCGCGACCAGCTCCGGCATCAGCGGCTGCGACTGCAGTTGCCCAACTGGTGACGGACTCTGCCCCTGCCACGCCCCCACAGACGGCCGGGAAGGCCACCGGAAGTGCGACAGTAGCGACGGCAACAGGGCTTCCAGGTACGGCCGATGGCACAACAACCGGCTCGACAACCTCGACCACCGGCTCAATAACCGGCTCGACCACCGGCTCGACCACCGGCTCGACCACCGGCTCGACCACCGGCTCGACCACCGGCTCGACCACCGGCTCGACCACCGGCTCGACCACCGGCTCGACCACCGGCTCGACCACCGGCTCGACCACCGGCTCGACCACCGGCTCGACCACCGGCTCGACCACCGGCTCGACCACCGGCTCGACCACCGGCTCGACCACCGGCTCGACCACCGGCTCGGTCGCCATATCGACCGTCTCGGGGACGAGCTGCGCCTCGATCCCGCTGCTCACAGACACCTCGCCTGGCGGACCGGAGCCGTCTTCGGCATCGGCCGGGCCGGTGGCGAGCAAGAAGGCGACGAAGGTCGCCCCAAGGAGGAGGAACAGACGGTAGACGAACCTCAGGGACGGCGCAGCCGAGAGCCACTCGCAAGCTGCCGCCTGCGCGTCAACACGTAGCCGCCCTGAGACGAGCATGGGTTAACTATCAGGCGTCAGCCTCCTTCCGGCACCCCGTCTGAGACCACCGATCTAGTCCACCCTTTGACGGAGTGCAAGGTTTCGCAAACACTTCAAGTGAGCAGCCATCTCGGGTGTCTCGTCCCCCCGTCGATGACACTCCGGGGTGGCTGCCTTGAGCGATGAGGGGTGCAGGCGTGGGCGCAGCCGCCCGGGGCCAGCCCTGCTCGGCGACGTGCGCCTCGTTCAGAGCGCGGCAGTGATGCGGACCGGTGGGCCCCCGCAGTCAGAAATGACATCATCAGCGAGCCAAGGCTAGGCCCGGTGTGCGGACCAAGACGTCCGCTCATCGGCAGGACGCTCCTCGCAGGGCTCCTCGCAGGGCTCCTCGCAGGGCTCCTCGCAGGGCTCTCGGCGTGCCTTCCGCAGTTGTTGTCGGTGCTCGGTGTCATGCTCGATGGTGAGGACAACTCCAAAATGACATGACCTGAACTGAACTGATGGGGCATTTCCCCGGGGGTCGGCTCCCCACCATGGCCAGAGGCCAGACACGCAGCGCCGCAGACAAGACACGAACTGACGACTTCAGTGCTCGAACCCCTTGATTCGTCGTGTCCCGGCTGCAGGCGATCCCGCTTCGAGACATCGTTCGCTCCAGTTGGTGATCGCGGACCTCCCGAACCGGGTGTGTCACGCGGCGGGATCGCACTTAGCCGCGTGGCACACCCTTCAGGGGTGGTGGGGCCGGTGAGCACGCGGACCCGTTCGCACGTCACCGCGACGCTGCCCTACGTCTTCCCCAACGTGTTCCCCGGGTCCAACGTCTCGGCACCCCACGAACTCCCGCCGGTCACCGCCCAGACCCAGCAGCAGGTCGGCGACCTGCTCGTCTCCCCCAAGTTCGACCCCTGGTCCGAGGCCCTGGTCCGGGTCGGGAACTGTGCCCAGCCGATCCGGCTACGTGGCCGCTCACAGATGGTCGACACCACCACCGGGGAGATCTTGTCGTCCTACAGCAGCGAGCAGGAGCCACTCGGAGTCACCCACGTGCGCTGCGGCAACCGTCGCGCCAGCGAGTGCCCGTCCTGCTCGCGCCTGTACGCAGCGGACATGTTCCAGCTGATCCGGGCCGGGGTCGCTGGCGGCAAGACGGTGCCCGAGTCGGTGGCCGAGAACCCGCTGGTGTTCGCGACCCTCACCGCTCCGTCGTTCGGGGCCGTCCACGGCAGGCGCGACCATGGCCGCCGCTGCCACCCTTACGCCGGCGACGAACCGACCTGCGAACACGGCCGCCCACGGACCTGTCTGGCGCATCATGCAGAGGACGACCCCGCGCTCGGAGAGCCCATCTGCGGCGACTGCTACGACTACTGCTCCCAGCTGGTGTGGCAGTGGTGGGCACCGGACCTGCGGCGCCGGTTCACGATCGCCTTGCACCGGCTCCTCGCCAAGCAACTGCAGCTGCCCGCGAACCGGCTGGCCGAGGTGGCGACGGTGCAGTACGCGAAGGTCGCTGAGTACCAGCTGCGCGGCGTGGTCCACTTCCATGCCCTGGTGCGGCTCGACGGACCACGACACCGACGGGTTCGCGCCCGCCCCCGAACTGATCGACGCCGCGTGCTTGGCCGACCTGGTTCGAGCCGCCGCCACCTCGGTCCGTTTGACGGGTCCCCGGGTGTCGACGCAGGCGACCCTTCGCGGGTCCTGGCCTTCGGACGCCAGCTCGACGCCCGCCCGGTCCGCCGCAACGGCCGCATCGACGATCCCGACCGTGCGCTGAGCCCCGAGCAGGTCGCCGGGTACCTGGCGAAGTACGCCACCAAGTCGGTCACCGACAGCGGTGCCGCCGACGACGCCCATCACCGCAGGCTCCGCGCCACCGCACGCGACCTTGCCCTTCGCGCCGAAGCCGCCCAGGAGGACTCCTATGAGCTGCTCGGCAAGTGGACCCACATGCTCGGCTTCCGCGGCCACTTCGCGTCCAAGTCACGCCGCTACTCGATCACCCTCGGCGCACTCCGACGTGCTCGTCGACGTGCCCAGGCCCTCATCGCCCAATCACGGGCAGAAGGCCGCCCACTCGACCTGGCCGCCTCGAGGCCGACCTGCTCGCCGAGGACGACACCGAAACCACCCTGGTCATCGGCCACTGGCACTACGTCGGCTCCGGCTGGGACACCGAAGCCGAACGATTCCTGGCACTCGCCGCCGCCGCACGAGCACGCGCGTACGACCAGTGGCGCGTCGAACAGAGGAATCAACAAGAAACTTCGGAAGACAGGACAAGGTGATGGATGAGAAGTTGCTGTATCGGATCGGCGAGGTGGCGCACTACCTGAGCTTGAGCCGCTCGAAGACCTACGAGCTCGTGCGCGCAGGGCATATCCCGTCGGTGCGGATCGATGGTGTGAGGCGTGTTCGAGGCGTCGACGTGGTCGCTTACGTCGAGAGTCTGCGGGCCGCGTGATGACCAGGCTGCGCGATGGCGTGATCCGCCGGGGCAAGACGTGGTCGTACGTGATCCGGGTGACGGATGCCTCTGGTGTGAGCAAGCCTCGCTGGGTTGGCGGGTTCGCCACCGAGGAGGAGGCCAAGGCAGCCAGGGACGATGCACGCATTGCGGCTCGGCGTGGTCAGTTCGTGCACCGGAACCAGCTGACCGTCGAGGCGTATCTCCGAGGTTGGCTCGAAGGTCACGCGCTGGAGGTCAAGCCGAAGACCCATGAGGACTACCGCTCCTTGATCGAGCGCTACGTCGTGCCGCGCATTGGCAGGATGCGGCTGCAATCGGTGAAGCCTTCGACCCTGAGCACGTTCTACGCGATCCTGCGACGTGAGGGAGGAGCTTCTGGGCAGGGACTTTCGCCACGGACGGTGAACTACGTGCACTCGGTGCTCCGGAAGGCCTTCAACGATGCCGTGAACACGGACCAGGTGATCGCGGTGAATCCAGCGACTCGGGCCAAACGACCACCCATCGAGGGTGTGAGCCAGGTGCACGAGGTCTGGGATGCGAGACAGCTCGCACGGTTCCTCGACGAGATCAAGGCGGATCGGCTCTACCCGTACTCCCGGCTGGCGGCGTACACCGGTGCCAGACGCGGGGAACTGCTGTTTCTGCGGTGGTCGAGCGTGGTTCTCGATCGTGACGATCCGCACATCTGGATCAGGGGAGCAACGGTGATCGTTCGTGGCCGGCGAGTCGAAGGCACGACCAAGACGGGTCGAGTACGTCGGGTGACTCTCGATCCGGGCACTGCCGAGGTCCTGCGCGAGCACGCCGAGCGACAGGCGAAGGAGCGTGAGCTCGTCGGGGGTTGGTGGCCCCCGGGAGACTGGGTGTTCCGGATGGAGATGGGGACTCCCTTGCGCACCGATCTTCCCGGCGAACTGATGCGCGGCACGTTCCGACGCGTGAATCGCGACCGACGGGTCCTGCCGCCGATCCGGTTCCACGACCTGCGACACGTGCACGCCACACTCTTGCTCCAGGACGGCGAACCGGTCCATGTCGTGGCCGACCGGCTGGGCCACGCCGATCCGTCCATGACCTTGCGTGTCTACGCCCACGTGATCAGGAGTCACCGGGCCAGTTCGGCGTCCCGCTTCGCGCGCATTATGGGCGAGGCAGGGTCCTGAGGAGCGACCGTGTTAGCACCCGGCGTTAGCAAAGTCGACTCCTGGGCCTGCGTGCGAATGGGAGCACAGGGCGCTGACCTGCTGGAACTTGCTCCCCGGGTAGGAGTCGAACCTACGTCGCTAGTCCTGATTCAAAGTCAGGCGGGCCCTGCCGGCAGACCAACCGGGGATAGTGCGAAAAGGTTACTGGCCCCTGGCCGGGCATCATCTCCGCCCGGCAGACCAACCGGGGATTGCCTGTTGGACGGAACGAGGCTACCGGTCTAACGGCGAGCGGTAGGCCGTAGGTGGTCGAGGACTTGCGTTGAGGAGCGAGCGCCAGCGAGCGTCCCAAAACGAGCGAAGCGAGCGATCAGTCGAGACCACGCTCCGCAAGCCGAGGAGCGGCCGAGACCACAAGTCGGTCGATCGTGAACGAACATCCCGGGGAGCCGGGGCCCCACCAGCGGGGGCGTGTCGTGGGCGCCGCATCCGGTTGTGAACATGCCGGTGGCCCCGCCGGGGAATGGGTTTCGGCGGGGTCCGGGGCGGGGTGGCTAGTGGTCGGGTGGGTCGGCGAGGCAGGAGGTGTCGCCGGCTATGCGGGGTGGGGGCCGTTCGGCGGTGACGTCGCGGGTGCCTTGATGGTCGGTGAGGAACTGGTAGCCATACGGGCTGGACCACAGGAACGACCCGGGTTCCAGGACCGTGTAGCTCCACGCGGTGTGGGTTTTGAGTCGATGGTGCCGTCGGCACAGGGCGGCGAGGTTGCACGAGCAGGTGGATCCGCCCTGGTCGTAGGAGATGACGTGGTCGCAGTCGGCGGTCCGTGCGGGGCGGGTGCACCAGGGGAACACACAGGTCCCGGTGCGCAGCTGGGTTTGTTCGCGGAGCCGGTCGGGGATCTCGTATCCCTCGACACTGTGGTGCTCGTTGAGGTCGATGACCGGTTTAACGACCACCTCGGTGTCGGGGTTGGCGCACCAGGTCCGGACCTGGTCGGCGGTGACGCCCTGGCGGTGGTTCTCCACCCGGGCCAGGTCCAACCACCACCGCTACTGCTCTTGCACGGCTGCTTCGGAGAGGTGCACGTAAAGCACGACCTGACGCGGCTTCACCGTCTTGCCGGGCCGGTGGTTCTCGGGGCTGGTGGTGTTGAGGTCGAGGGCGAGCTGGTGTCGGGCGAGCTCGCCGGCGGCGATCGAGCGGCGTACGTCCAGCGACTCGGTGGACCCGCCGGCTTTGAGGGTTTCGGCTCCGCGGGTCAGGGCGGCGTCGAGGTCGAGGGCATCGGCGAGGTCGAGCTCGCCCTCGATGCGGCTGGTGCCGTCGAACGAGACCTGCTGGTGGTCAATGGTGAAGTGCCGGTTCTCGGCCGCGTCGCGTGCATCCTGGAGGGCCTGTTCGGGCATGTACCGGGCGATCGCCTCGGCGACCAACCGGTCGAGGGCGGCGAGGCCGATCTTGTGGGCGAACCCGGCGACCTGGGCGTCCACGAACCCTGCGGCCTCCATCGACAGCCCGAGAGTGGCTTGGGCGATCCGGCGGGCCCGCCACACCGGCAGCTCACCGGATTGGGTGCGGTCCCAGAGCCGGGTGAGCCGGTACTTCAGCTCCACCGCGTCCGCGACCAGCGCCCGTCCGGAGTCGGTGGAGCGGCCGAGGGCGGCGGCGAACTCGGCGATACAGAACTCCGCCACCAGCGGTGCGCCCGGCCCGGCGAGCGGGAGACCGGTGTCCCCGCCACCACAGACCCAGGTCGCCGCTTCGTCGATCGACTCCGGCGGGTGCTGCTCGGCCCAGGTGACCGCGGCGTACAGCACATCGGCCTCGGCCCGGTCAGCAACGGCACGGCGGTCGCGCGCGAACCCGAGCACCGCCGAGGCGGTGTCGAGGTCGGGCCGGGTCGTCGTCATATGTGAATTCAACCATCGACCACCGACAGTATCGAGGGCGTGTCCTATGTCGCTTAGGATGGATACCAACTAGGCTGGAGTTTGTGGAGATTCCGCCCTGCCCGAGGCCCGGGCACGAGAAGTCGGTGGTGGTTCGCGCGGGCTGGTACGGGCGGCAGGGGCAGCGCCGTCAGCGGTGGAAGTGCACTCCAGGGACCGGCGAGGTGCATCGGTTCGCCGAGGTGCTCCCGCGGATCGTGTCTGGAGCGGCTGAGCATGTGTGCGCCGGACTGCGCGACCTCGCTGGAGCCCTGGGCGGGTCAGCCCGCGCCGCGGTTGTACGGGTTTTCCGCGCGCGATGTCGCGGCGGCGTTGGTGATGGTCGCCGGTGGGGCGTCGTATCGGCAGACCGCGGAGGCGATCCGGGTCCGGGCGGGGCGGCCGTTGGAGGCTGCTCCGCGGCGGAGCCCGTCGAGGAAGAAGGGCCCCAAGGGCAGCGGTGCTCCAGCCCGCGAACCGGCATCCGCAGCTGGTCTCGGACTGGGTGGAGGTCGTTCGCGCCGATCATCTGGGCCGCCTACGGCGCCGGGGTCGTGGCCGGATCGGTGGCCATCGACGAGTGCGAGTTCCGCTACAGCCAGCCGGGCAAGCCTCGGTGGTGGACAGGCGGCCCTCAGTGGTGCGCCGCCGTCCCCGACCACCCATCCGGGGCGTCCCTGCAGGCTGCTCAGCAGCCGTTCCCAGGTGGCGATGTCGCCGCTGGGGACCGCTTCGATCACCGCCACGTATGGCCGCCCAGCGGCTTCGTAGCCGACCGCGGCGAGCACCGAGAACGCCCTGTCCCCACGAGGCTTGCCCGGCTGGCTGTAGCGGAACTCGCGCTCGTCGATGGCCACCGATGCCGGCCAGACCCTCGGCGCCGTAGGCGGCCCAGATGATCGGCGCGAAGACCTCCACCCAGTCCGAGACCAGCTGCGGATGCCGGTTCGCGGGCTGGAGCACCCTGCCCTTGGGGCCCTTCTTCCTCGACGGGCTCCGCCGCGGAGCAGCCTGCCAACGGCCGCCCCGCCCGGACCCGGATCGCCTCCGCGGTCTGCCGATACGACGCCCCACCGGCGACCATCACCAACGCCGCCGCGACATCGCGCGCGGAGAACCCGTACAACCGCGGCGCGGGCTGACCCTCCCAGGGCTCCAGCGAGGTCGCGCAGTCCGGGCACACATGCTCAGCCGCTCCAGACACGATCCGCGGGAGCACCTCGGCGAACCGATGCACCTCGCCGGTCCCCGGAGTGCACTTCCACCGCTGACGGCGCTGCCCCTGCCGCCCGTACCAGCCCGCGCGAACCACCACCGACTTCTCGTGCCCGGGCCTCGGGCAGGGCGGAATCTCCACAAACTCCAGCCCAGTTGGTATCCATCCTAAGCGACATAGGGAGGGTGTTCGAGAATGTGGATAACTAATCTGGCGGCTGGAATGGCGCAACCACGACGGTCGAGCCACGTACGGTGCAGACTCCGCTGATCCTGCTAGGCGGTGGTCTCGACTGGCCGCTCGCTGGCGCTCGCTGCTCGACCACCTACGCTCGGCGCCCGCTGTCGCCTCTCAACGGAGGGCTGCTCGACCACCTACGGTCGGCGCCCGCTGTCGGCTTGTGGAGGGTGGTCTCGACTGGCCGCTCGCTGGCGCTCGCTGCTCGACCACCTACGCTCGGCGCCCGCTGTCGCCTCTCAACGGAGGGCTGCTCGACCACCTACGGTCGGCGCCCGCTGTCGGCTTGCGGAGGGTGGTCTCGACTGGCCGCTCGCTGGCGCTCGCTGCTCGACCACCTACGCTCGGCGCCCGCTGTCGCCTCTCAACGGAGGGCTGCTCGACCACCTACGGTCGGCGCCCGCTGTCGGCTTGCGGAGGGTGGTCTCGACTGGCCGCTCGCTGGCGCTCGCTGCTCGACCACCTATGAGTTGATCGCCCTGTGTGTGCCGGTCACCTGACCTTTACCTCCCGAACGTCTGCGCGTCACCTGAACCACGTTCGCTCACCGCCATGACTGCTCTCGGGAAGATCAGCGGTGCCCTCCTGCTCGCACTGCTCGCCACGTCCACCACCCTCGCCCCGGCGTACGCCGCCCCACCCAGGGAAGGAGGTGAGGACGCAATCGTGATCGGCCATCGTGGCGCCTCCGGCTACCGGCCCGAGCACACGCTCGAGGCCTACCGCCTCGCGATCCGCATGGGCGCCGACTACGTGGAGCCCGACCTCGTCTCGACCAAGGACGGCGTGCTCGTCGCGCGTCACGAGAACCTGATCACCGGCACCACCGACGTGGCCTCCCACCCGGAGTTCGCGGACCGCCAGACCACCAAGATCATCGACGGCACCTCGTTCACCGGGTGGTTCACCGAGGACTTCACCCTGGCTGAGCTAAAGACGCTCCGCGCCAAAGAGCGACTTCCGCTTGTTCGCCCCGCCAACACCCAGTACGACGGCCAGTTCGAGGTCCCGACGCTCGACGAGGTACTGAGCCTCGTGCGGCAGGAAGAGCGACGTACCCACCGGCGGATCGGTGTCTACCCCGAGACCAAGCACCCGACGTACTTCACCTCGATCGGGCTGGGACTGGAGCGGCCGTTGCTCTCGACCCTGCGGCGCCACCGGCTGGACCGGCCGGGGTCGCGGGTCTTCCTGCAGAGCTTCGAAACGGGCAACCTGCGACGGCTGGACAAGATGACGAGGCTGCCGATCATCCAGCTGCTCGACGCCAACGGCGCGCCGTACGACCTCAGGTCGACCGGAGACCCCCGCACCTACCGTGACCTGGCGACCCGGGAGGGGCTGCGCTGGATCGGGCGGTACGCCGACGGGGTCGGCCCGCAGAAGGATCTCGTGCTGCCCCGCGACGCCTCCGGGAACACCACCGTCCCCAGCAGCCTGGTGCGCGACGCGCACCGCCAGAGGCTCGTGGTGCACGTGTTCACGCTGCGCCGGGAGAACCAGTTCATGGCGCAGAACTTCCGCAGGGGTACCGATCCCAACGCTGCCGGCGACCTCTCGGCGGAGGTGCAGGCCTTCCTCGACGCCGGAGTCGACGGTCTGTTCACCGACCACCCCGACGTCGCGGTCGAGGCCCGCGACAGCAGCGCCGGCCGGAAGGCCGCCTAACCGGGGCACGCGGGGCACGCCAGGGCCCGGCCTACACCAGCGCGCGTCGTATCAGGACAGCACGGGCGTCACTCCTGCATCATGGGTGCGAGGTTGGGAGCCCTCCTATGGAGACCGTCGAACTGCGCGTGCACGGCGTCCACGGCACGTCCCCGGGCGCGATGCTCGGCGTCGCTGACAACGACGTCGGGCAGGTGGCCGGCGACGGCCTGACCGGGATCTACCGGCTCAAGAAGGACAAGCAGCTCCCGTTCCGCACGCTCACCGGCACCGATGTCGACGTCAGCGTGGAGGCGTACTCCTGGGGCGCGCTGACGTCCGGGGTGCAGGGCTTCCTCGGCTGGGTCAAGCGGGCGCTTTGGCTGATCCTGCTGCCGTTCGCGCTGATCAACCTCGCATACTGGGCCCGCCTCGAGCTCGGTCGCGACAGCGGCCAGGCCCGGTGGGGCGCCCGGGCGGTGCGCGCGTCGGGGTTGTTGCTCACCGTGTTCTTCGTGCTCACCCCGTGCGTGCTCGCGATCGACCTGCTGGCGTGGCAGTGCTACCGCTACGGGGTGCCCGGCTGCAGCCGGATCCCGGAGCAGCTGAACTTCCTGGCGAGCTGGACACCGGGGCAGCGCATCGCGCTCGCCACCCTGGTGCCGATGGCCGCCGTCGCGGTCTGGTGGTACCTCTCGAAGACCTCGATGAGCCGCTACGAGAGCGTGCGGGACGCCCTGGACAAGCCACCGGTGCTCTCGACCCGGCACATCCTGCTGCACCCGAACCTGTGGAACGGCACCGAGCGGACGCGGCGGCTGCAGCGCTACCACCTCACGGCCGGCGTCGCCACGATCATCGCGTTCTCCGGGATCCATGTCCTGCGCGCCGCCGAGTACCCGCCACCCTGGGGCTGGACCATGCTGCTCTGGGCCACGGTCGGGCTGGGCCTGCTCCTGCTGCTGCTCGCCGCACTGCTGGTGACGGTGACCCACGAGGACGACGTCGAACCGCTCATCACCAGCACGTACGGCGGAGGCCTGCCCGGCCTGGTCCATCGTGCTCGGGGACTCACGCCGCTCTTCGACCGTGCGGTGCTCTTCACATCGGCTGCTGTCTATCTCCTGCACCTGCTCGCGCTGAAGAACGTCGGGCGGGCAGGCAGCCTGGATGAATCCCTGGACTTCACCGGACGCAACGTCTGGTTCATCGCGACCTTCGTCTGCCTGACCCTGCTCCACCTCAGCGTCTTCACCGGTGGGCGGATGAAGCCGCGCTCGGCAGTGCTCATCGTGTTCGGCACGTTGGCTGCCGTGCTCGTGATCGTCGTACTCCGGGCCGTCGGGCTCTACGGCCCAGCGGACCCCTGGCCAGTGGTCGGTGCGTCCGGTCTTGCAGTTGTCTTCTGGATGGTGCTCGCGTACTGGCAGTACTGGCGCTCCCCCGCCGTGCACAACGACAAGGCGTGGCGAGGCGCCGGAGCATCGGTGCTCCTCGCGTCGGCAGCGTGGATCGCGCTGCTGTTCACCTCGGGCGCGGTGATCGCCACGGCCAACTACCTCAACGGCCCCACGCACGGAGTCGGCGACCTCGTCAGCCGGGTCGAGGGGCGCAAGGTCGCCCCCACGACGCTGGACCTCGGGAGCGCCTACAGCACGCGCACGTTCGTGGCGTCCGGCGACGTCACCCTGCGCGACGCCCGTGTGACGGTGAGCGGCGACAAGGCCCACGTCACTTCGGGGACGATCGAGATGAAGGGACTGTCCCTCGCCGTCGACGCAGTAAGGGCACGCGACGACGCGTTCACCGAGGGTCGCGGGCGCACCATCGTCGAGCAGGCCTCGACGGTCACCGTGCCCTCGCCCACGGTCGAGCTCGCGGACAGCTGCCTGCGCGACGCCGAGACCGACTGCACAGCGGAGGAGTCGCAGTTCCACTCCGCCGGAGTGCTGACGCTGCCCCCAAGGGTCGGCGCATCCCCGCTGAGCCTGGACGTGGACGAAGGCGTGGTCCTCGAACCGAGTGACGCACCCGAGGTGCCTCTCGCCGTACCGCAGGTGCTGATCTGGACGCCCATCGGCCAGCTGCTCTGGGTGGTCCTTGTAGCCGCCGCCGTACTCGTCTGCTTCCTGCTGTTCACTCGCAAGGTGGCCCCGAAGCTGCGCGAGCAGCTCCCGTCCGCATCCCCTCCGGACAACCTGATCCCCGACCGCGATCGCGCTCGCTGTCTCAAGGCACGACGGGGCGCAGCCCTGGCCCACCGCGCTGAGACACTGCTCGACGTCGTCGGTGCGATCACCTCCCCGGTTGCCCTGGTGATCGTGGTGGCGTCCATGTCCGGCTCGCCCCCGTGGGAGCTGGAGCTCCCGCTCTTCGGCTGGACCCGCGACGTGGCCACCGCCTCGATGTACCTCGTCGTCGCCATGTCCTCCGGACTGATCCTCCTTGGGTCGCAGATCCGTCGCTCGGAGAAAACGCGCAAGGCCGTCGGCGTGATCTGGGACCTGACCACGTTCTGGCCCAGGGCGGCGCACCCGCTGGCACCGCCCTGCTACGCCGAGCGGGTCGTACCCGAGCTGCACATCCGCACCCGCTGGGCACTCGACAAGCCGCACGCCATGCCGAACCAGGTGGTCGTCTCCGGGCACAGCCAGGGGTCACTCATTGTCCTGGCGATGGTGAGCCGGCTGAACCCCGTCCACCTGAGTCGCGTCCGGATGATCACCTACGGCAGCCAGATCCGCGCCCTGTACGGTCGGGTCTTCCCCCGCGTGTTCGGACCCGAAGCGATCGGCTACGAGCCCACGACCGGCCAGCCTTCACTGATCGACGCGTTCCCCGACGTCCCGCGGCCGGGTACGCCGGGTCCGCCGCCGCTGGTGCCGGACACGTTCCGCTACCGGCTGCGCACCGCCGGAGGTGAGTGGATCAACCTGTTCCGGCGTACGGACCCCTTGGGCTGGCGCGTGTTCTCCGACGCCGACAGCGATCTCGACCTGCCGGTGCCTGAGGTTCCTGAGGAAGGTGTGGGAGACCCTGGGCCGGCTGTGATGGGGCACAGCGGCTACCAGCACACGCCCGTCTACCGACGGGTGCTGCAGCGGTGGACGCATGAGGACTTCGTCCCCGCGCCGCAGGGGACCACCAACCTCACGACGCTGCCGCCGCTCTAGCCCTCCGGAACCTGGGCCACCACGAAGACCCGGCGGAAGGGCAGCACGACGGCGCCGCCCCGGTCGGGGTACGCCGCACGCAGGCGTCGCTTGAACTCTTCCTCGAACTCCTCGCGCAGGCCGTCCGGGAGCGCCTGGAGCGTCGGACGCGCAGCCGTGCCGCTGACCCACGTGAAGACAGGGTCAAGCCCGGTCAGCAGGTGCAGGTACGTCGTCTCCCAGGCATCCACGTCGCAGCCGAGGTCACGCAGCGCGTGCAGGTACGTCGCGGCGTCGTGGGCATCGGGGGTGGCGACCCCGGCCGTGTGCTCGGCGTACGCCGGCTCGGCCGCCAGGTCACGTCGGATCGTGTGGCTGGGCTCCGCGAAGTTGCCGGGGACCTGGAAGGCCAGCCAGCCGCCGGGGCTGACCGACTCCACCAGGCCGGGCACGAGGTAGAGGTGGTCGGGGACCCATTGCAGCGCCGCGTTGGAGACGAGTACGTCGACCTTGCCGGTGGACGCTGCCGATGCCGCCCAGTCCCGGATGTCACCGACGGTGAACTCGACATCGGCTTCGGCCTGCGCTGCACGCACCATCTCCGCGCTCGAGTCCACCCCCACGACCCGGGCTCCGGGCCACCGCCGGGCCAGCAGGACGGTCAGGTTGCCGGCGCCGCAGCCGAGGTCGACCACCGTGCGCGGTGAGTCGGCACCGATCCGGGTGACGAGGTCCAGGAAGGGCCGGCCGCGCTCGTCGGTGAAGGCGAGGTAGCGCTCCGGGTCCCAGTCGAACGACGAGCTCATCGGGTCAGATTATCTCGATGTCAAGAATCTTGTCCCGCTAGAATCCGGGGCGTGGACGAAGTGGAAGTGGCGCGGGACGAGGTGGACGAGCTTGTCGAGGCTTGGCACCGCGAACGTGACGACCTGGACCTCGCCCCGGTCGAGGTGTTCAGCCGGATCAGCCGGCTTGCCCGGCTGCTCGACAACGCTCGCCGCGACGCGTTCACGGCCCACACGATCGAGACGTGGGAGTTCGACGTACTCGCAGCGCTGCGCCGCGCCGGTCGTCCCTACCAGCTCACCCCGGGTGCCCTGCTGAGGCAGACCATGGTCACCAGCGGCACGATGACCAACCGCGTGGACCGGCTCGCGCAGCGCGGGCTCGTCGAGCGCTCCCCCGACCCGAGCGACCGTCGTGGCGTCCTGGTCCGGCTGACCACGACCGGCAAGCGCGCCGTCGACGGCGCGTTCGAGACCCTGCTGGAGAGCGAACGCGACCTGCTCAGCGACCTCGCCCCCGAGGACCGCGGCCGGCTCGCTGCCCTGCTCAAGCAGCTGATGGGCCCGCTCCGCTCCTGACCGGCTCGGCTCAGGCCCCGGAAGCGCGCGGGTAGTCGTCCACGTGGTCGTGCACCTTGAAGTCCAGCGTCCGCTTGGCGTTGGCGATCGAGCTGACGACCGTCGTACCCAGGCGTCCGTGCCGGTCGAAGACAGTGGCGGTGCCGACCGCGATCCCGTCGTGGCTGACCCGGTCGACGGCCGAGAGCCCGATCTCGCGCCCGGCCGGCAGGCGCGCAAGCGTGAGGGTGACGTCGGTGTTGATGTGCTCGAGTCCGTTGCTGCCCCAGTTGGTGACCATGCTCGTGGCGTCCGCAACGCTGGCCGCGACGACGAACCCGGACGGGACCTCTTCGGGTACGACGGCGACGCCGATCTGCCAGGTCATCTTCCGGCCACCGTTCTGGTGGGCGGCGAAGGAGGACTCCCAGCCGACCCCTTCGCTGGAGAACAGTGGCAGTCGCAACCGGTCGGTGGGCGGTGCCACCTCGAGTGGCGGCGGGGCGGGTGAACCGCTCGGCTCCCAGACCTCCCCCGGGGCGGGATCGCCCACCTTGAGGAACAGGCCGCTCGCCCGAGCCACAGCCTGTCCGTCCTGTTCCAGGACGGCGTCGATCAGACACAACCGCCTGCCCTCGCGTACGACGCCAGTCGTGATGCGGCAGGGATCCATCCCGGCAGCGCGGAACAGGTCCACCGTGTAGCGGGCCGGCCGCAGGTCGTCACGACCGAGATCGGCGACCGCACGCTCCAGCGCGCGTGCGAGCGCCCCGCTGAGGGCAACCCCGTGCATCTGGTTCTCGCCCCACAGGCTCCGCGCGAGGGCGGTCGGTACGAGGTCGTCACCGCTGGAGGTGAAGAACGAATGCGTCATGTGGGACATCCTCCCAACCCGCCGAGACGGCGCTAATGTCCCACCCTGCGACGCCCAGACGGCGCGTGTGTCCCAACGTGCGACGCCCAGACGGCGCGTGTGTCCCAACGTGCGACGCCCAGACGGCGCCTGTGTCCCAACGTGCGACGCCCAGACGGCGCGTGTGTCCCAACGTGCGACGCCCAGACGGCGCGTGTGTCCCAACGTACGACGCCCAGACGGCGCCTGTGTCCCAACGTACGACGCCCAGATGGCGCCTGTGTCCCAGCGTGCGACGCCCAGACGGCGCTTGTGTACGGCGCTACTCCAGCGACGAGACTGCTTCGAGCCACTCGACCTCGAGCTGCTCCTTCTCCAGAGCCAGGTCGTGTGCCTCGGTCGAGAGAGCAGCGAGCTTCTCGTGGTCCGCGGCGTGAGTCGCCATCTCCTCGCTCAGCCTGGCCTCACGCGAAGCGATGCGCTTGAGCTGCTTGTCGATCCGGGCGATCGTCTTTCGGGCGGCGCGCTCCTCGGCTCCGCCGACCTTGGCCCTCTGGGACACAGGCGCCGTCTCGGCGGGATTTTGCGGGACATTCGCGCCGTCTCGCCGGTCTCCCGCGGGCACAGGCGCCGTCTCGGCGGGTTTTTGCGGGACATTTGCGCCGTCTCGGCGGGATTGGAGGTACTGGTCGACGCCGTTGGGCAACATCGAGATCTGGCCGTCCCCCATCAGCGCCCACACGGAGTCGGTGACCCGCTCGAGGAAGTACCGGTCGTGGGAGACGACCACCAGGGTTCCCGGCCACCCGTCGAGGAAGTCCTCGACGACGTTGAGGGTGTCGATGTCGAGGTCGTTGGTGGGCTCGTCGAGGAGCAGGACGTTGGGTTCGGCCAGCAGCAGCTTCAGCAGCTGGAAGCGCCGGCGTTCCCCACCGGAGAGGTCACCGAGGCGTGCTGTGAGCTTGTCACCGGTGAACCCGAACCGCTCAAGCATCGAACTGGCCGACACCTCCTGACCGGTCGCCGTCCGGGTGACCCGGCGGATGTCCTCGACGGTGGCGAGCACCCGCGCGTCGGGGTCCTCCGCGGGAACCTGCTGGGTCAGGTGGGCGAGCGCAATGGTGCGTCCGTGCTTGACCCGGCCGACGTCCGGCTCCAGGTCGCCGGCCACCAGACCCAGCACCGAGCTCTTGCCGGCCCCGTTGACCCCCACGATCCCGACCCGGTCCCCGGGTCCGAGGCGCCAGGTGGCGTGCTGGAGCAGCCGCTTCTCACCGCGCGTCAGGTCGACGTCCTCGAGGTCGACGACGTCCTTGCCCAGCCGCTGGGTCGCGAAGCGCTGCAGCTCGATCCGGTCGCGGGGCGGCGGTTCGTCCTCGATCAGCTCGTTGGCTGCCTCGATCCGAAACTTCGGCTTCGAGGTGCGCGCGGGAGCACCCCGTCGCAGCCACGCCAGCTCCTTGCGGATCAGGTTCTGCCGCCGCGACTCCGTGGAGGCCGCCTGCCGTTGCCGCTCCGCCCGGGCGAGCACGAACGCGGCGTACCCACCTTCGTAGGAGTCGACCACGCCGGCTCCCTGGGATCCCGGGTGCACCTCCCAGGTGCGCTCGCACACCGCGTCGAGGAACCAGCGGTCGTGGGTCACCACCACCAGCGCGGACGTACGACGGACGAGGTGGTCCGCGAGCCAGGCGACCGCTTCGACGTCGAGGTGGTTGGTCGGCTCGTCGAGGATCAGCAGGTCGACGTCGTCCAGCAGCAGCCGGGCCAGCGAGCACCGCCGACGCTCGCCACCGGACAGGCCGTGGACGGCACGGTCGAGGGCCACGTCCGCGAGCAGCACCTCGACGACCTCGCGGGTACGGGGGTCGCCGGCCCACTCGTGGTCCTGCTTGCCGGCAAGGACGACCTCGCGCACGGAGTGCGTGTCGTCGAGCAGGTCACGCTGGTCGAGGTAGCCGATGTGGAGACCCCGGCTCAGCGAGACCCGGCCGCTGTCGGGTGTCTCGCGGCCGGCCATCAGGTTCAGCAGCGTGGTCTTGCCGTCGCCGTTGCGGCCGACGATGCCGATCCGCTCGCTCTGGGCCACACCGAGGCTCACCTCGTCGAGGAGGATCCGGACGCCGTAGGACTTGGTGACCTTCTCGAGGTTCAACAGGTTCGCCATTACTTGTACTCCACGACGTGAGTGCCGGAGACCGGCCCGAGCGCCACGAGCACCCGCGGGTGGCCGGCGTCGAGCAGCGTCGTACGCACCCGGTCGGCGGAGCCGCGGTCGGAGCACAAGAACATGCAGGTCGGCCCCGAGCCGGAGATAATGCCGCGCAGTGCGCCGGCGCGCTCGCCGGTCTCGATCAGCTCACCGAGCTCGGGCCGCAGGTCGATCGCGGCCGGCTCGAGGTCGTTGCGCAGCGCCGCGGCCAGCACCCGGTTGTCCGGATCTGCGAGTGCCGCGACGAGGTCCTCGGGCACGGTCACCTCCTCGGGCGCGTCCGGGCAGAGCTCGTCGAAGTGGCGATAGACGACCGGCGTGGACAGGCCCGTGCGGGCAGGCACCACCACCCACCAGCGGGTCGCCTCGTCGAGCATGGGGGTGACCACCTCGCCCCGGCCGCGACCGAGCGCGGTGCCGCCGACCAGCGCGAACGGCACGTCGCTCCCCAGCTGCCCGGCCAGGGAGAGGAGGTCGTCATCACTGGTGTCCAGCTCCCAGAGTCGGTCCAGGGCCACGAGTGCAGCAGCGGCATCCGCGCTCCCGCCGGCGAGGCCACCGGCGATGGGGATGGACTTGCGCACGGTGAACTCGGCCGCCCCGTCCCGGCCGTGGTGCTTGGTCAGCAGCCGACCTGCACGGATGACGATGTTGTCCTCCCCGGCCGGGAAGCCATTGCGGTCGATGCCGTCCTCGCACACCAGGGTCACGCTCCACGCCGGCCCGGTGGAGACGGTGACGTCGTCGTGCAGGCTGAGCGTCTGGTAGACGGTGGCCAACGGGTGGTAGCCGTCGGGACGTGGCCGCCCGACACCGAGGTACAGGTTGACCTTCGCGGCGGCGCGGACGGTCACGGAGGGCGTCACGGGAGGCCCGCCAGTGCCTCGGTGAGGCGCACGAAGTCGGGCAACCGGAGCTGCTCGCCGCGCGTCATCGGGTCGACCCCCGCCGCAAGCAGTACGCGCTCGGAGTCCTCCGCAGAGCCGGCCAGCTCCCGCAGCGAGGGTCGAAGCGCCTTGCGCCGGTGCGCGAAGGCAGCGTCGATGACCTCGAAGACCTGCTCCCTGGTCACGGTCGTGCTCGGTGGATCACGGCGGGTCCACGCGACGAGCCCGGAGTCGACGTTCGGTGCCGGCCAGAAGACGTTGCGACCGACGGCCCCTGCCCGGCGTACGTCGGCGAACCAGCGGATCTTGACCGACGGGATGCCGTAGACCTTCGAGCCGGGCTCCGCGGCCAGCCGGTCGGCCACCTCCGACTGCACCATCACCAGGCCCCGTTCGAGCGTGGGCAGCAGCGCGAGCAGGTGCAGTAGGACGGGGACCGACACGTTGTAGGGCAGGTTCGCGACAAGCGCGGTTGGCGCCGGACCGGGGACCGAGGTGACGCGCATGGCGTCGGCGAGCACCACCTCGAACCGGTCGGCGTACGCCGGGGCGCGGTCGCTGATCGTGGCCGGCAGCGCTCCGGCCAGCCCCGGGTCGACCTCGATCGCCACCACCCGGGCGGCGACGTCGAGCAGGGCCAGCGTGAGCGAACCCAGGCCTGGCCCGACCTCGAGCACCACGTCGGTGTGGGTGATACCGGAGTCCCGCACGATCCGGCGCACGGTGTTCGGGTCGATCACGAAGTTCTGGCCACGCTGCTTGGTGGGCCGCAGGTCGAGGGCGGCTGCGAGCGAACGCACTTCTGCCGGACCGAGAAGTCTCGGTCCGGCAGAAGTTGAGGCACTCACGGGAATGAGGCTATTGCAGGCGGCCTGGAGGAGTTCGGCCGCCGTTGTGGCGTCAGCTGATCAGCCGAACTGGTCAGCCGAACTTCGCACCGCAGTGCGGCCAGGCGCCGTAGCCGCCCTCGGCGGCCGCAACTCGCTCCGCGACCGCGATCTGCTGCTCACGGCTGTTCTGGTGCGGCATGCCGGAGCCGCCGTACGCAGCCCACGTGCCGGGGTTGAACTGAAGCCCGCCGTAGTAGCCGTTGCCGGTGTTCGCGGCCCAGTTGCCGCCCGACTCACAAGCGGCGATCGCGTCCCAGACGCCGGTGTTGACGGTCTTGGTGCCGACCTTGACGATCGAGGAGACCGGCTGGGTGATGACGCGCTGCTTGAGCACGGTGCGCTTGACGACGTCACCGTTGCGGAACTTCACCTCGTACGTGACGTCGCGGACACCGTTGCTGCCCTCGCGCACGGTCTCGGTCTCGCCCTGCATCATCGAGTCGTCCTTCTGCTCCTGGACCGGAGCCGGAATGACCTCGCGGGGGACGTGCTTGGTGCGGACACCGACCTTGGTGACCACGACCCTGGTGCCGTCGGTGAGCTCGGCGCTGCGCGAGGGGCGCACGATGTCGTTGCGGTCCACCCCGGCGGACGTCTTCTCGAGGAGCTCGCCCACGGTTGCGGCGGGCACGTCGTACTTCCTGGCCTTGGCGTCGGCCACCTTCAGCGAGACCAGCTTGGGCGTGGTGACCTCGACGCTCAGGCCGGAGCGGTCGATGGAGGCGCTACGGCTGACTGAGAGCGCGGCGTTGCCGAAGCGGACGCCGAGCTGGTCGAGCGCGGTGGAGACCTTGGTCGCGGTCGTCCAGAAGGTCCGCTCCTCGCCGTCGATGCTGAGCGCCAGCGGGCGTCCCAGTCGTACGGCGATCCGGGAGCCGTCGTTCACCGGCGTGTCGACGCCAGGGACGACGGAGTCGTGGGAGCTGGGCTCGATGCCCTGGCTCGCGAGGACTTCTCCGACGTTGTCGCCGAAGGTGCGAACCTTGGACTCCTTGCCGTCGATCGAGACGGTCACGGTCCGGCTGAGTGTGGCGTACGCGGCGGTGGTGCCGACCAGCGCCAGAACGATGGCTCCAACCAGGCTGTAGAGAACGGTCTTGTTGCGGCTGAGGTGCGTGAGTGAAGCGCGCACGAGACTCCGATGTTCGCAGGGCTCCGGGCCGCGGGGTGGGTAGTGGCGCCTGCCGCGGCGAACCGATTCGGTCGCAGATTTATTGCGGCTTCCCCCGTGAAGCGCTCACCGGGGGTGGTGCTTCCCGCTCCCGGCCAACAGCCCACGACACTAGGTAAGTAGCTGGGCGTTAGCAAACTGCAAGCACCCGATGTGGGGTGTCTCACATCGGAAATTACGCCCACGCGCCGCCGAAAGCCGTGTCGGTGCTTGACTCGATCGCCCGGCAGAGCACGTCCAGGTCCACGCCGCGGGTCGCGGCCATCGACCGCACCGTGAGCGGGACCAGGTACGAGGCGTTGGTGCGCCCCCGGTGCGGCATCGGGGTGAGGTACGGCGCGTCTGTCTCCACCAGGATCCGGTCCAGCGGAGCGACTCGCAGCGCCTCGCGCAGCGGCTCGGCGTTCTTGAACGTGACCGTGCCGGCGAACGACAGGTAGGCGCCCCTGTCGAGGCACTGCCGGGCGAAGTCGGCGTCACCGGAGAAGCAGTGCATCACCCAGCGCTCCGGCGCCCCTTCCTCATCGACAATGCGCAGGACGTCGTCGTGGGCGTCCCGGTCATGGACGACCAGGGTCTTCTCGAGCGTGCGGGCCAGCCCGATGTGCGCCCGGAACGACTCGTGCTGCGCCTGGCGGCCCTCGGCACCCGTGCGGTAGTAGTCGAGGCCGGTCTCCCCGATCGCGCGCACCCGGTCGCTGCTGCGCGCGAGTCGCTCGATCTCGGCAAGTGCCTCCTCAAGTCGACCCTCAGCGGCCAGCCGGGGAGCCTCGTTCGGGTGCAGCGACACGCCGGCGACCACCTCGGGGTGCGCCTCCGCGGTCTCCACGGCCCAGCTGGCCCCGGGAAGGTCACAGCCGATCTGGACGATGCGGGTGACCCCTACCGAATCGGCCAGGTGCAGCGCATCGGCGACCGGCAACGCGGTCTCGTCGCCCCGGGCGATGTCGAGGTGGCAGTGGTTGTCCACGACCGGGTGCGGCAGCGGCTCCGGCACCGCCGGCAGGTCTGGCCCAGACGTGGCAGTTGAGCCCATCAGCGGTGTACGGCGTCGTAGACGACCCGCTTTGGGACCCGGCAGCGCCGGGCCACGTCGAGGATCGCCTCCTTGCGCGTGGCACCGGCCTCCTCCTCCTCGGCGACCATCGTCGCCAGGATCGCGGGATCGGTCACCGGCTCGGGCGCAGTCGTGCCCTCGATGACGATGGTCACCTCCCCGCGGACGCCAGGCTCGGCCCACTGGACGAGGTCGGCCAGCGTGCCGCGGCGTACCTCCTCATGCGTCTTGGTCAGCTCGCGACACACCGCCCCCCGACGCTCGCCGCCGAACACGTCCCTCATCGACCTCAGGGTCGCGTGCGTGCGGTGCGGAGCCTCGAAGAACACCAGGGTCCGCTGCTCCGGCTCGAGGGACTCGAGCCGGCGTGCGCGCTCCCCCGGCTTGCGCGGGAGAAAGCCCTCGAAGCAGAACCGGTCGACGGGAAGGCCCGAGACCGCGAGCGCCGTCAGCACCGCCGACGGACCGGGGACGCTCGTGATGGTCACACCCTGCTCGATGGCCGCGGCCACGAGGCGATAGCCCGGGTCGGAGACGCTCGGCATCCCGGCGTCGGTGACCAGGACCACACGGTCACCCTTGACCAGCGACTGCAGCAACGAGGCAGTGCGGATGTGTTCGTTGCCTTCGAAGTAGGAGACCACTCGCCCGGGGATCTCGACCGCGAGGTCGGTGGCGAGGCGCCGCAGGCGCCGGGTGTCTTCCGCGGCGACCACGTCGGCGCCGCTGAGCTCTGCGGCGAGCCTCGGCGAGGCGTCCGCCATGTGTCCGATGGGCGTCGCGGCGAGCACGAGCACGCCGGGTGCCGGTGTGGCCGGTTGAGTCATAGGACCGATCATCGCAGCCACCGTACGATCCGCACCGTGAGCATCCCCTGCCGGCTCGGCCTCCCGGAACCTGCGCAGGGCGGGTTGCGTCGAACCGGCATGCGTACCGTGTCGATCGTGGTGCTGCTCGGCCTGGCCATGGGTGCCGTGTCGTGCGGTGACGAGCCCCCGCGCGGAGCGGACGGGCGCGCTGGCTCGGCGAGCTCGACCCAGCCGTCCACCCAGCCATCGACCACGGAGGACCCGTTGAGCGACCCGACCCCCACCTCCCCCGGCAAGCCTGCCCGGCACACCACCACGGTGACCGGGGTCGTCGCAGCCGGGGTCGAGGCCGGCTGCCTGCTGCTCGAGACCGGTAGCGAGACCCTGCTCCTCGTCGGCGCTCGTCCCGAGGACGCCCTGCCGGGCAGCCGCATCCGGGTCACCGGGAGCAAGAACCCAGGTCTGATGACGACGTGTCAGCAGGGGATCCCGTTCCAGGTGGAACAGATCAGGCCCGTCGACTGAAGACGAAGATCGGCTACGGAGTGGTCACCGCCCCGATCGAGACGTTGCCGCGGCCCACGGCTGCGCCCTCGTCGGTGACGACCGTCATCTCGCCGAACAGGTGACGCCCGGTTTCCGGGGTGGACTCAGCGACAACGGATCCCGTCAGCTGACCGGTCTCACCGTTGGCGAGGTCCACAAATGCCGTCGGCACGGAGACCACGCCCAGCGCCGCTGAGAAGAAGACGTCGTGGTAGTCGTACTCCGTCGTGCCAGCCGGTACGGCGAACCCGGCAACGATCACCGTGTAGGTGCCTGCCGCCGGTTCGTCGAGGCTGACGGACTCCTCCGAGTCACCGTCAGCGGCAGCACCCACCTGCGCGCCCTCGAAGATGACGAAGAGATCGAGGTCGGCAGCGAGGTCACTGGTGTTGCCGATCGTGACGTCGAGCCTGCTGGCTCCCTCGGGCACCTCCACCTCATACTGCTGCTGCTCACCGTCGGCGATGGTGAAACGTTCGTCCCGGGCACTGCCCAGCGGTCCGCCCCTGCCGGTGACCGAGACGGGCGCCAGCTCGTTCTTCAGCGTCCAGGTCACCGCGCTCGGTAAGCCGGCAACGACCGAGGGCAGCTCGACCGTCTCCGGCGTGACGGCGACCGACTGCACGGCCGTCCGCAGCGTGTACGGGTTCTGCAGGGTCCGCGACGTACGACGCGACTCGACCTGGATCTCCCACACGCCCGGCCGCGGGTTCTCGATTGCACGTGAGACCGGGTTGCACGCGGCGACGTCGGAGAAGTTGGTGTAGCACACCGTGCTGGCAGTCGAACCGACCGGAACGCCCCAGGGGTCGATCGCGAGCATCCGCGTCTGGCTCCCCGTCGCCATGCCCGTCAGGTTCATCTGCAGCGCCTTGGCGCCCTCCGGGACCGAGACGAAGTAGCTCTTGTAGGAGTTGCGGTCGACCTTGTCCGACCACGAGGTCCCGTAGCTCGGCCTGCGCGGCGTCAGCGGCGCAACGACGGTGTTCATGACCTCGGTGTCGACGCCCAGCGTGCGCGGGTCGTTGAGCCGCATGACTGCGCCGTGCGCGCCTTCCCCGGGGCGAGCCCGCACCGGGATGACCGTGGCCCTGTTCAGCGGCATGCGCACCGAGTCCGGCGAGCTGAAGGTCCCGTCGTTGCCGAGCCACGAGATCTCGTGCAGCACGTTGCCGGCCGGCCCGCTGGTGCGCGTCACCCGCACGTTGTAGTTCTTGAGCTGCCCGGGCCGGTGGCCGCCCTCGGCCGCGTCGCACCGGTTGTAGATGCCGGTGCCACGGTCAGGGGTGGCCAGTAAGTCCGAGATCGGCGTGCACACGGGAGCATCCACTGTGTAGCCGCGGGTCGAGACGGACCCGGCGGTCAGCATCGCCCACGCACGGTTGATCTCCGCGAACCCGTTGCCCTGTCCGTACGCACGAATACCGGGCCTGAAGATGGCTGTGCTGTACAGCGCCCGGCGTAGCTGAGCCGGGGTGACGTCTTTGTCGGTCGCGAACGCGCCGGAGTACAGCAGAGCGGCTGCTCCGGCCATCTGCGGCGAAGCCATCGAGGTGCCGTTGAAATGCGAGTAGCCGACAGGCAGCGTGTAGCCGGCCTCGGCGATGTCGGGCTGCTTGAGCCACCGCGGCGTCGTCGAGATCGCGGATCCCGGGGCAGCGATGTTCGGCTTGAAGCCGCCGTCCTCGCGCGGTCCACGCGAGGAGAAGTTGAACAGGTTCTGCCTCTTGCTGACCACCGAACCGTAGTTGGCGAGCCAGGTGTCCTTGGTGACCGATGCCGCAACGCTCACCACGTCGGTGGCCACGGACGGGTCGCCGATCGTGTTCAGGCCGGGCCCGCTGTTGCCCGCCGAGATGAACAGCTGCACCCCGTAGTCGGAGATCAGCCGGTTGTAGAGCTCGGCACGTGCGTTGTTGCCGTCGTTGAGTGCCGGCAGACCGCCGATGGACATGTTGACCACGTCGACCTTGCGGTTGACGACGAGGTCTGCCATACCCGTGGCAAGCGCGGCCGCGGTGCAGCCGCCGCTCCAGATGCAGGCACGGGCGGAGACCAGCTTGGCGCCGGGCGCTGCACCGTCCATCGTCCCGCCGAACATGTTGTTGGCGGCGACGATCCCTGCGACGTGCGAGCCGTGCGCGGCTTGGACGAGTCCGATGTTGACGTAGTCGGCGACCTGGCCGACGTACGTCCCGCCGAACGGCGTGAGGTCCACGTCCTCGCGGAACTCGACCACGAACGGCATCGACTCCACTACCTCCGTGCCGGGCTGGTCGGTGCCGAAGTGCCCGACCTGGAAGCCGGAGCGGTAGGGGCGCATGAGCGTCTCGTCGGTGAAGTCGTTGTCCTGGTCGGTGTCGACCCAGGTCGCGTTGTCCGACGAGCGGTACAGCACGCCAAAGACGTCGGTCGTGTCGCCGTCGCGGTTGACGTCGCCGCCCGGCTCGCTACCGGCAGTGATGCTCTCGCGGAAGACGTTGAACTTGAACTCCCCGGCGGGGCTGGTCCACGTGGCACCGGCGATGGTGAAGGTTGGTCCGGCGACCGAGGTGTACATCATTCGCCAGGTGGCGTCACCGTCGAAGACCGGGTCCGTCGCGGTCACCCAGTCGACGATCTTGCGCTCGCCGGTCGTGGTCTGCGCCAGGGCGGGGTGGTCTAGGTCGACACCGGAGTCCAGGATGCCGACGGTCACGCCGCGGCCGTCCCACGTGGGGTGCCTCTGCTTGAAGGCGGTCGCCCCGGTCTCGCGCGTGGGCATGTACGGGTTGGCGTCCGGAGTGTTCGCGTCAGGCCCGGGCAGCGTCGCGGCCTGCGCCTGAGCGCGGCGCTGGGTGTTGTCCGCACGCGGGTCCGGGAGCTGCAGCGTCTCGTCGACGTCGATCGCGGTGATCTTCGGCAGCCTCGCAGCGCCGAGGACCTTCCCGGTCGGCACTGACGCGAGTAGATAGCCGACCTTGTCGAACCGCCGGGACACGGTGCCCCCGAGGTCGTCGATCCGGCCCGCGACCTCCTTCGCCGCACCGCGATCGGTCGCGATCAGCAGCGTGACCTGCCGCTTCCCCTCGAACTCGGCCTCCGCGAGCAGGTCGAGGTCATGGGAGCTCAGCACCCGCATCGAGGACTCCTTGGGGGTGTCGTCCCCGCCTGGCTCGCCAGGCGGCGTGGGTTCGGCGTACGCCGTCGCCGAGGCGCCGAGCAGCAGCGCCGCAGCAGTCACGCCAATGGCGCATCGTCGAGCCGAGGACGATCGCTTCATTGTTGGGTCCTTTCAGAGGAGGAAGTGACCCAACCTGCTCATCCCGGAGCGGCTGCGGCGGGAGGCCCGAGGGGTGACACTCGTCGCATTGTCGGCATGACGACCGACATAGGCCAGATAACTCGCTCCGCCGTGACCCTTTCGTTACCCCGCGTTCTCGTTACCCCGGCTTCATTTCCCCGGCCCGTAGCATCGCCGCGTGAGCATCCCGGCCCAGCTCGAGCGCACGGTGGGACTCTCACGCACAGCCGACGGCGACGTCGTACCCACTGCCGCTGCGCGCGCCCGCCTGCGCGCGACCGACACGGACCCCGTGCTCGCCTGGGTCGGCACCATCGCTGTCACCCTCCTCGCGGGGTTCCTTCGCCTGTGGGATCTCGGCATGCCGCGCGCGTTCCTCTTCGACGAGACCTACTACGCGAAGGACGGGTGGTCGCTGATCCACCACGGCTACTCGCTGAACTACGTCGACAAGGCCAACGAACAGATCCTCGGCGGCAACACCTCGAACCTGTGGACCGAGACGCCCAACATGGTGGTGCATCCGGAGATCGGGAAGTGGCTCATCGGCCTGGGCGAGAGCGCCTTCGGCATGACCCCGTTCGGCTGGCGAGTGGCCTCCGTCGTCGTCGGGTCGTTGATGGTGATGGTGATGATCCGGCTTGCGAGACGGGTCACCCGCTCGACCCTGCTGGGTCTGGCAGCCGGACTCCTGATGTGCTTCGACGGCCTGCACCTGGTGCTCTCGCGGCTGGCGCTGCTCGACCTGTTCCTGGCGTTCTTCGTCCTGTGTGCGGTCAGCTGCATGGTCGCCGACCGCGACTGGGTGCGCGCCCGGATGGCGCGGGCGTTGGCGCCTTCGTCGCGGCTGGCCCCCCGGTCGTGGGGACCGCTGCTGCTCTGGCGTCCGTGGCGGTTGGCGACGGGGGTCTGCTGGGGCCTGGCCATGGGCACCAAGTGGTCGGCCCTCTTCCCGCTGGCCGCGTTCGGCCTGCTGATGTGGATCTGGGACTCCGGGGCGCGGCGCTCCTTCGGCGTACGCCGTGCCCTGTGGAAGTCCGCGATCATCGACGCGCTCCCGGCGTTGGGGTACGTCGTGCTGGTGCCGCTGCTCATCTACGTCGCGAGCTGGAGTGGTTGGCTGCTGCACGCCGCTGAGTACGAGAAGGCGCTGTCGAACACGCAGTACGGCCCCTACTGGGGCAGCTACCTGCGCCGTGACGCGGACGGCTTCTTCCCCGAGCTGTGGCAGTCACTGCGCTCGCTGTGGCACTACCACCACGACGTCTACGTGTTCCACACCGGCTTCCTCAACGAGAGCACGCACGTCTACCAGTCCAACCCGTGGGGCTGGCTGGTGCTGAACCGGCCCGTCGGCGTGGACGCGCAGCTCGACATCGCGCCCGGTGAACAAGGGTGTGGCGCGGTCGCTGGTTCGACGTGCCTGCGGCAGGTCCTGCTGCTCGGCAACCCGGTCGTGTGGTGGTTCGGCACGATCGCTGCGCTGTGGGCCGTCGTGGCGTGGGTGGGCCGTCGTGACTGGCGCTACGGCCTCGTGACGGTCGGCATCGCGGTGACCTGGCTGCCCTGGCTGCGGTACGACGACCGGCCGATCTTCAGCTACTACGCGGTGACCATCCTGCCGTTCCTGGTGCTCGGGACAACCTTGCTGCTCGGGGAGCTGCTGGGACGGCGCGACGCGTCACCATGGCGCCGGTCCGTCGGGGCAGTGGCCGCGGGCAGCGTGCTGGTGCTGACGCTGGTTGCGTTCGCGTGGTTCTGGCCGATCTGGACCGACCAGCTGGTGACCAACCAGGAGTGGTTGCAGCGGATGTGGTTCAAGCGGTGGATCTAAGCCTGAGGTTCAGACGCCTGAGCCGGCAAAGTGACGGGTCGGCTGGCTGAACGCGGGGCGCTGGATCTTGCGCTCGAGGAAGGTCATGCGGGTCACCGCGAAGGCGACGACGAACATGCCGATCACCGCGATCAACATCATGGATGTCGGTGCAACTGACAACATCGCGTTCCTCCTGGCCTCAGATGTGGACTAGACCGAAAAGATACCCGAAAGACTCCATAGCGGACATAGGTAACGAACAAGTATTTTCTTCGTGTATACCACTTGCTAGACCAGTGCCGTCGAGGGGCCTTCCGAGCTGTCCTGTCCCTCTCTGGTTCACGCTACCGAGACTAGGCCCCAATGTGGACGAAATGGGGACGCCCACGTGAACGGACGGCATCCGTCAGGGGTCAGGGCGCGACGTCGGCCTGCGCTCCGGCTCGATGTAGTCCAGGTCCGGCGTCACCCCTGGCCAGACGTCGCCGTCACCGCCGATGACTCGGACCAGGAGATCCTCTTCGTTGAACGGGTCGACGTTGGCTCGGACTGTCCACGCGAGCTGTTGTCGCTGAGCCTCCTTCTCCGACAACGACAGGCGGCAGTGCATGAGGTCCGGCACCGCGCCCTTGAGCTCGACGCCCACCACGTGGCCCGAGATCTCGACCTTGCCGACGCCCTCCGCGGGAGCGCATGGACCGACCCAGTAGGAGACCTCGCCGCCGGGGTAGCAGTCGTCATGGATCATCAGGTCGATGGCGTAGGCCACCTCCGCTTCGGTCGACGGCTGATCGGGGCCCTCGGAGTCAACCTCGACCAGGTACAGCGGTCCGCCAGCGCGCACGCCTCGCTCTTCCGTGTCCGGTGCGTAGCCGGCGTAGTAGGTGGTGACATTCCCGAATCCCGTGCCGTGCCCGCAGCCGCTCAGGAGAACCGTCGTCAGAGCACGGACCATCAACGCTTTGGCACCCATGTGATGCACCCCCTCGGGCTCTGGCCCGTGACCCTTCGACGTGCGTGCGGCCGGTCTGGTTCCCGTGGGCGGTGTTCGTGGCCGGTGGCAGTCGGCGGGTGCCGGTGTGCTCGACGAGGTAGGTGGCGCCGCAGGACCGGGGCCGCTCTGCGTTCCCCGGGTGATCCGCATGCCTGGGCCCCCACAACGTCATACGAGCTGGTCGCGATTGCAGCCGCCCCGTATGACCTCCCGCAGAACGTCATACGAGATGGTCGCCATGAGCGCCACTTCGTATGACGTTCGGGGCCGCGGGGTGCGTGCAGGCCTCCACTAATCGGGTTATCCGTGCACGATCGACCAGCTGATGGCTTGGGCTGCTGCTCGGCTTGCGCAGGTGGTCTCGACTGGTCGCTCGCTGGCGCTCGCTGCTCGACCACCCACAGGTCGGCGGGTCTCGACTGGTCGCTCGCTGGCGCTCGCTGCTCGACCACCCACAGGTCGGCGGGCCTCGACTGGTCGCTCGCTGGCGCTCGCTGCTCGACCACCTACAGGTCGGCGGGTCTCGACTGGTCGCTCGCTGGCGCTCGCTCCAACAGCTGCTCGACCACCTACGGGTCGTCCGGGTCTCGACTGATCGACCACGCTGTCGCGTGGTCAAGGAAGACTGATCAGATGGACGACCTCGATGCCTACGCCCGCGCGCTAATCGATGCCAACCTGTACGTCACGCTCGGCACGGCTGGCATCGACGGCACCCCATGGGTGTCGCCCGTGTACTTCGCTACAGCCGACTACGCCGAGTACTACTGGGTGTCGGCCGAGGACGCGGCGCACTCAGGCAACCTCGCCAGGCACCCGAAGTTGAGCATGGTCATCTTCGACTCCCAGGTTCCCACCTACCACGGTCGCGCGGTGTACCTCTCGGCCACGGCCACCGAACTGGCCGACCGCGACCGCGACCGCGGTCTTGGCATCTACCCGGGACCGGCGATCCGCGGCGTAACGCCTGTCGAGCTCGCCGATGTCACCGCTCCGTCCCGGTACCGCCTGTATCGGGCGACCGTCACGGAGGCGTTCGTGCTCTGCCCGCGCGAGCCCAGGCAGGCGTGCCCGCTGCACGACACAGCGTTCGATCACCGCACACCCGTCACTCCGTGGGCGCTCGCCCGCTAGAACCCACGCGGACGGGGCCTGCGCCCGATCCGCTGGCTGTGCAAGACTTTTGGGCAAGACTTTTGGCATCCGCCCGGCTCAGACCAGCGCCCATGGGGGCTTCTTGACGACCACCGATGTGACCCGGGAGGCCTCCGCGCCCTCCCCCGGCCTGCGCGCCGCGGGCTGGCTGCTGCACCTCTACACCGCGAGCGGCACTGTGCTCGCCCTGCTCGCCGTTATTGCGGTCATCGACGGCGAGACCGTCCGGGCGCTGTGGATCCTGCTGGTTGCGTTGGTGGTCGACGGCACCGACGGAATGCTGGCCCGCTGGCTGCGGGTGAAGGAGACCATCCCGACCTTCGACGGCGCCCGGCTCGACGACATCGTCGACTACATCACCTATGCCTTCGTCCCAATGGTGCTGCTGTGGACCGGCGACTTCCTGCCCGCCGGCGGTTGGGGAGTGGCAGTGGCCGCCGTACCGCTGCTGGCCTCCAGCTACCAGTTCTGCCGGACGGACGCCAAGACCGACGACCACTTCTTCCTGGGCTTCCCGAGCTACTGGAACGTCGTGGCGTTCTACGTCGTCGTGCTCGAACTGTCGGCCGCCGTCTCGGCCGTCATCCTCCTGGTCTGCGCCGCGCTGGTCTTCGTGCCGATCAAGTACGTCTACCCATCGCGCACCAACGCACTCTGGGCTCTCAACCTCAGCCTGGCCGGGCTCTGGCTGGTGCTGTACGCCGTCATCCTGGTGAGCCTCCCCGACCCGAACATGCCGGTTGTCGTCCTCTCACTGGCCTACGTCGCGTACTACGTCGTCGTCAGCGTCTACCTCACGATGAAGAGCCGGGCCAGCGTCCGTACGTGACCGGAGCCCGGCAATCGCGGTGCTCAGGCATGACCGGACGGGGACAGCTGATCCTCACCGGCGTCGACAGGCACCGCCCGGCGTCCGCGGCGCGCCAGGCTCCAGGCGGCCAGAGCGGCGCCGAGATAACCGAGGTAGGCCAGGACCCAGGCACGCAGGCTCCATCCGACCTCGTCCCAGGCATATGGCGTGGGCATCAGCACAAGGAAGAACGCGGCCAGACCCAGCGCGTAGCACACGGCCCACCGAGCCCGGTTCCAGGCGAAGACCGTGTGTCCGGGCATCCCCGGGAGTGGGAAGAGCGCGATCGGCAGGGCCGCCAGCCCGGCTATCGCGGTGGCGGCGAGCGTTTCGGACACGAAGGTGCCGAGGACGCCATCGGGGTCGCCCCAGGCGCCGTACGCGAACCAGGCCACCATGCCCGCGGAGGCGCCATACCCGAGCATCACCAGAGCTGCGCGGGCCTCCTGCGCCTTGCCGACGAGGGCGGCGAAGCCGACTCCGGCGACCAGGCCGAAGAGGATGCCCGGCTCGAACCCGGTGATCCGGGTGAATACGACCGCGACGACGACGAGCGCCAGGGTCGCTGGTTTGAAGGTGTACGACGTCACAGCGGCGGGCGCGAACCGGCGTACCGCCCAGACCGTGACCGCCCAGCCGACCACCACGTCGATGCTGAACGAGGTGAGCACGGAGAGCAAGGCTCGCGCCGAGCCGGCGTTGACCCCGAAGCCAGGATCGACGAAGCACGAGATGACGCCGGCCACGAAGACTCCGCCGCCGGCCAGCCACCAGCGTCGATCGGGCTGGTCGCCGGCATCCTCGATGCCACGGCGTCCCCGCCACCAGGCGGAGAAGCGGTCCGATCCCTGCTCGCTCGCCGAGTTCAGCAGCGTGGTCGGGAACGCGACGAGCAACACCAAGATGACCGCCAGCACGATGCCGAGCAGTGCCTGGCCGGCGTCCACATCGGCTGGCGTGTGCAGGGCGCCCAGGACGCTGGGAGCGTCCGCCTCCCCGGACTCAAGCCGGGAGACCGAGGTTGAGGGGGGCGGCGGCGTGCCGGGGGTCGGAGCCGTGGAGCCCTGGTCGGCCGCTTCCTCCGCTTCCTCCGCTTCCTCCGCTCCGTTCGCTCCGTCCAGCTCCACGGCGAGTCGCTGTGCTGTGTAGATCGTCTCGGTGGGGTTGAAGAAGCAGAGGATCGTGCCTCTCACCTCGCCCTTGGCCTGTCGTTTGGTGGCGCTGAGCAGCTCGTCAGTCAAAGAGACCTGCAAGGTCAGGGCTCCATGGTTCTCCCCGGCCGCTCCGCACCTCCGCGGAGCGTGGAGAGTGGCACTGCCGTTGACCACGGTCACCGACCCCGCGAAACCCACGAACGCCCGATCGACAGGCGCATCGAACTTGCAGGTGGTGCCCGAGCAGGTCACCTCAACTTGGTCCCCACCGGCATCGACGTAGTGCCGCGACTCGTCGGCGGCCGCGGACGGCCAGGCGGTCGCGAGCAGCACGGCAAGGGTCGCGGCGAGGCTCGCGAGGGACCCCAGGAGCGCCCGCACCAAACGGGCCGTCGTCATGGTTTGTGGAGTACGCCGCGGACGGAGTCGCAGAAGTCGGCGTGGGTGGTCGCGTCGACCTTTCCGCTCTGGACACCCACCCTGCAGGCAAGGGCGTTCCCGGCGGAGTCCACCAGATACCGTTCCATCCTGTTGAAGCCGCCGAGCTCGGGCCAGATGGCCGCGAAGGTCCACCCGTCCAACGTGACGTGTTCGAGAGCGGGCGGAGTCACGCCCTTGGATCTGGCGGCAAGCTCCTCGAACTGCTGCAGGTCTGCGAAGGAGACCGGTCCGCCCGCGACGGAGACCGTGACGCGGGCGTCTTTGGACTCGAAGGCGCACATCACCGGCGGCATGGCACCTGCCTGCTTGAAGCCGGCGGGAGCCGTGAACTTCTTGCAGGGCACAGGCTTGGTCGCCAACGTCCCGCTGGGCGGCGGCCCCGACGGCTCGGACTCCGTCGGGCTCGGCGTCGGCGTCGGCGTCGAGGTTCTGTCGGCATCCTTGGCGCTGCCAGATGAGTCGCTGGTCTCGCTGCCGCACGACGTGAGGACCATGGCGGCAAGAAGAAGGAGGGCGACACAGCCGATCTGCTTGTTGTGCATGGCCCTGCTCGACGTCGAGGTGTCGGGGGCTGGTTCCCCCTCATCGAAGTACAACAGTCGACCGACCGATCGGAGGCGGTTTGCTGAAATCGCAGGGGACGGCCGGCCCGACAGCCTCCGGTCCCATGTGGCCTGTGCTCAGCGGCCGCCTACGGGCTACTCAATGGAGGTTCTCGACCTCGAGGACCGGGATCGCCTCCTCCGCCGGCAGGTCGAAGCCGAGCACCTGGGCGTAGAAGGAGAGCTCAGACTCCAGGGAGTCCTTGATGTTCTCCGCCCGCCGGAACCCGTGCTGCTCCCCCGCGTAGAGCCGGTATGCCACGGGAAGCCCCTTCTTGCGGAGCTCGACCACGATCATCTCCGACTGCGCAGGCGGCACCACCCGGTCCTCGGCCCCTTGCAGGACGACCAGGGGCGAGGACAGCGAGTCGAGGTGGGAGAGCGGCGACCGTTCCCTGTAGACGTCGCGGCCCTCGGGGTAGGGGGCGATCAGCCCGTCGAGGTAGCGCGACTCGAACTTGTGGGTCTCCAGCGCCAGGGCCTCGACGTCGGCCACCCCGAAGTAGTCGGCGCCGGCAGCGAACGCGTCGGAGACCGCCAGGGCCATCAGCACCGTGAAGCCTCCCGCCGAGCCGCCGCGGATCACCGCTCGCGCCGGGTCGATCCAGCCCTGGTCACTGAGCCATTGCACGACAGCGACGCAGTCGCCCACGTCGAGGACCCCCCACTGCCCCTGCAGCCGGTCGCGGTACGCCCGGCCGTACCCGGTGGAGCCGCCGTAGTCCACGTCGACGACGGCAAAGCCCCTACTGGTCCAGAACTGCCGATCCAGCGAGAGAGTGGGCACCGCGTTGGACGTGGGACCACCGTGCAGCATCACCACGAGCGGCGGCAGCTCCCCGTCCAGCGGCAGAGCCGACGGGTTCTTGGGCCGGTAGAAGTTCGCGTACGTCGGCCGGCCGTCGCCGCCCGGGAACTCGATGTGCTCGGGCGCGGAGATCCACTCATCGGTGATGTCCAGGTCGCGCCTCGCACTGAGGGTTTCGCGCCCACCGAGCGCCGTACCCGCCGCGTCGCCGACCTCGAACTGTCGTACGGCGGGCTCCTCGAAGGGTGAGGAGCCGACCAGCACGACCTTGTCGCCGGAGGCAGCCACGTCCTCCACACGGGTGCTGTCGATCGGGAGACCGAGAACCGCTCCGTCAGGTGTGAGCAGGTGCACCGAGTCACTGCCCTGGTGCAGCAGAGCGAGGACGACGCGGCCATCTCCCAGAAAGGCGTAGCGCCGCGGTCCGAAGACCCACTTGGGCCCACCGATGTCCCCAGGACCGTGGAACATCTGCTCGACTCCGCCATCGGGGGTCCAGCGGTACAGCGACCACCAGTCCTGCCGGTCGGAGCAGAACCACAGCGAGCCGTCTGGCGCCCAGCTGGGCTGGCAGATCCCCTCGTCAGCCTCGTCCACGCCACCCGCCACCGTGAGGATGCCCATGGCGGTCTGCACCTTCAGCGTCGAGGCGTCCCAGGGCATGGCCGGGTGGTTCCACTCGAGCCATGCCAGCGAGCTGCCGTCGGGTGACCAGCGTGGGTCAGAGACGAAGTCGGGACCCGACGCGACCGTCTCCACCTGCCCCTCGTTGTCCAGTACGACGACCTCGTTGACCACGTCGACGGCTCCGCGCGAACCGACGGGGTGGGTCTCGCGGACCAGCGCGACCCGGCCATCCGTCGGGTGCACGTCGCCGTCAGCCCAGCGGACCGAGCCACCCTCCGGCGGCGCCGGTGTCACCGCGACCGGATCCGCGCCGGGCTCGAGTCGGCGCAGCCGCTGGTCCTCCCAGTCGACGTACCAGAGGGTGCCGTCGTTGACCCACCACGCTCCGCCGCCGTACTCGTGGACCTGGGTGCGCACGTTGGCGCCGGCAGGCAGTACGTCGGTCGGCTCGCCGCCCGGCTGCCTCCGGACGATCTGGGTGCGGCCGCCCTCGTGCGGGCGGAGCTCCGACCAGTAGACGACCTCGCCGTCGAGGGCCACGCCACCTATCTGGCTGGCTTTCTCCACGACGAGGTCTGCGGTGATCGGAGTCGGCCAGGACCCACACGGGAGGCGGACGGGCGGCGGCTGGATGTCGTCGGTCATGGACACGACCCTAGTCAGGCACGGGGCTCGACGAGCCGGGCCAGCTTGGCCGTTGCAGCAGTCCGGTGCCACTATCGTGAGGCCGTGGCCACGGAGGTCGACCCGCAGCACCTTCTCGACTTGGCTCGGGGTGCCATCGACCGACGCGAGTACGCCGTGGCCTACCGGACGCTCCGCGAGGCCAAGGAGAAGCGGACGCTGCACCCGGACGGTCTCTCGATGCTGGCCAACGCAGCATGGTGGCTCGGCCAGATCTCCGAATGCCTGACGATCAGCGAGAACGTGCACCGTCGCTATCTCGAGGACGGGAACGTCGAGCGGGCCGCCCTGCAGGCCCTCGACATCGGCGGCGTGTGGATGATTCGCGGTGAGTACGGCCTGGCCTCCGGGTGGGTGAGCAAGGCGCGCCGGCTGCTCGACGGCCAACCCCCCGGGCGCGGCCAGGGCCTGCTGACCTACATCGATGGCTACCAGGCACTCGACGAGCAACGCCTCGACGAGGCCACCACGAGCGCACGGGACTTGCAGCGGATGGGCCTGGGGCTCGAAGACGAAACGTGCACCGCACTGGGCCTGCTCCTCGAGGGGCTTGCCGCGATCAGGCGCGGCCACCTTCGCGAGGGGTTCGCCCTGCTTGACGAGGCGATGCTTCCGGTCATGGCGGGCAGCGTCACGCCCGACTGGGCCGGCAACATCTACTGCACGATCATGTCCACCTGCTACGACCTGATGGACCTGCCCCGCGCCCGTGAGTGGACCCGCGCGACCGAGCGCTGGCTCTCCGGGTTCTCCGACGCGGTCATGTTCCTGGGGGTCTGTCGCGCACACCGGCTGCAGCTTCACGCGGTCGACGGGGCGTGGTCCGAGGTCGAGCGGGAGGCGGCCGCGGTCGAGCATGACCTGACGGACTTGAACATCGGGGCGGTCGCCGAGACCGCCTACCAGGTGGGGGAGACCTATCGACTGCGCGGCCTCTTCGACCGCGCGGCCGCGAGCTACCGCCTGGCGGCAGAACGCGGGCGTGATCCCCAGCCCGGTGCGTCACTGCTCCAACTGGCCACCGGAGATGTCGATGGAGCCTGGTCGGCCGTGACCACCGCCGTCGCATCGGCCGCGCCTGATCCGATCAGGTGCGTCCGGCTGCTGCTCGCGCAGGTGCAGATCGGCCTGGCGGCCGGGCACATCGGGGCCGCCGCCACAGCAGCCGCCCGCGTCGAGCAGATCCGCGACCGCTTCCGCACTCCGGGCATCGTCGCCTGGGCCGACCAGGCGCGAGGTGCGGTGCTCCTGGCGCAGGGAGAGGCCACGAACGCGGTGCCCTTGCTGTCGCTCGCCGCTGCCCAGTTCACGCGGATGGGTGCGCCGTACGACGCGGCGACGGTCGGTCTGACCCTGGCCGCAGCCCACCGGGACCTGGGCGACGCCGACGAGGCGCAAGCCCACGAGCGCGCGGCGTTGGCCATCCTCGACCGCCTCGGCGTGCCACCCCCTCCCTTTGCCAAGGCAGGCCCGTCACTCCCCGGCGGGCTGACCAGCCGTGAGGTCGAGGTGCTGGTGAGTGTCGCAACCGGCTCGTCCAACCGGGACGCGGCGGCCGCCCTGTTCATCAGCGAGGCCACGGTTCGTCGACACCTGGCGAACATCTACCGCAAGCTGGGCGTCGGCTCGCGTACGGCGGCAGCTGCATGGGCACACGAACACGGGCTGCTGGACCATCATCCCGGCTGATGGTCGGCGACGTACATCATTCGGACCATGTGCCCGCGCGGAGAACGCACGTTCCGGTCGATGCCGGCGGCGTACTCATGCGCCTAGCGTCGAGCCGTGACGCGAAGCACCGGCTCGCGGTGACCTGAGGAGAAGCGATGACCACACTGCAGAGGCACGCGGAGCTCGACACCGAGGCTGTCGAGGCCTTCGGGGACCGGATGATCGGCGTCATCAACGACGCCTGCACCGCTCTGATGACGAGCATCGGGCACCAGACCGGCCTGTTCGAGACCCTGGCCGGGCTTCAGCCCTCGACCAGCCCCCAGGTCGCCGATGCCGCCGGTCTCAACGAGCGGTACGTGCGTGAGTGGCTCAACGCGATGACCACTGCGCGCGTGCTCGTGCACGACGCAGCGAACGGAACCTACGTTCTGCCTGGAGAGCACGCGGCGTGGCTCACCGACGACGCCGGACCCGACAACCTGGCCCGGCTGATGGTCCTACTCCCGATGCTCGCGGAGGTCGAGCAGGGCATCGTGCGCTGTTTTCACGAGGGCGGTGGGCTGTCCTACGGCGACTACACGCGGTTCCACGCGTTGATGGCCGCAGACAGCAGCGCGGTGGTGGACGCCACTCTCCTCGACGTGGTCGTACCTCTGGTCGACGGCCTGCACGATCAGCTCCGCACGGGCATCGACGTGGCCGACGTCGGTTGCGGCAGCGGCCACGCGATCAACGTCCTGGCAGCGGCGTACCCGGACAGCCGGCTCACCGGGTACGACTTCTCCCCAGAGGCGATTGCCGCAGCCCGGGCCGAGGCGACCGCACTCGGACTCACCAACGCACGTTTCGAGGTGCTGGACGTCGCAACGCTGGACAAGGTGGCCGAGTTCGACCTGATCACTGCCTTCGACGCGATCCACGACCAGGCACACCCCGGGCAGGTGCTGGCCGGGATCGCGCGTGCCCTTCGTGACGGCGGAACCTTCCTGATGGTCGACATCAAGGCATCCAGCAACGTCGAGGAGAACCTCGAGCACCCGATGGCGCCTTTCGTCTACACGGTCTCCACGATGCACTGCATGAGCGTCTCGCTGGGCCTCGACGGGGACGGGCTGGGGACGGCCTGGGGCGAGCAGCTTGCGACCTCGCTGCTGCGCGATGCGGGCTTCGCCGGGGTCGAGGTCCGCGCGGTCGAGGCAGACCCGATCAACAGCTACTACATCTGCACCCGCTGAGCTGGATTGCCGGCCTGTGTCACGCCGGGGGCGGCAGGACGACGCCGAAGCCGGCGACGGCGAGCCGCAGCAGTACCTGTCCCGGCGCGAGCAGGTCTGCGATCCGCGCGGCGCTCAGGACCTCCAGCTCCGCGAGCCGCGTGGCGTACTCCTCCGTTCCGGCGCGTCGAGCATCGTGGAGGGCCAGCGTGTTGTGCCAGACCTTCTGCCGCGCCTCGCGCAGGAACCGCTTCGAGGCTCGACGGTTCACCGGCTGAAGGGCACGATCCAGCAGCGACATCGCCGACCGTGCGGCCAGCTCGTTGTCCTCCGCGGCGACGCGCCCCGACAGCACCGCGTCGATCTGCTCATGGTCGCGCTGCCGCCTGCCCATCAAGGCCGGGTCGTCGAACTCCTCGACGCTGATCACCGCCAGGAGAGCCTGCGGCAGGTCGTAGTTGATGTGGGCGTTGATCCCCAGCAGCACGTGCCTGAGCGCCGGCAGGTCGGCAGGTGCATCGAACGCCAGCCGCCAAGGCCGCGGCACTCGTCCGGCTCCGGTCAGGTCGGCGTCGAGCGCATCAAGGTACAGGTCGGCGAAGGCTACGTCCCATGCCTCGACCCACGCGCCGTCCTCGAAGGCGCCGCGCTCGATCGCCTCACCCACGGCCGCGGTGGTGCGCTGGTACGTCGAGAGGAACTCGCGGCGCGCCTCCTGCGCCGGCGTCAAGCGGTCCAGGCGACCCTGCATGGCGTCCACCACTGCAGCGATGGCGCCTGGGCCCGTCCGTGACATGGAGACAGTGTTACGGATGTGATGTTCGCGCGCATTGAGGAACGAACCGGCAGCTGGGTCAGTCCGTGAGCCCAGCTGCCCCCGTCACCTTCGAACGCCTGCGGACACGGTGTCCCGTGCCGAGGCCAGGTGCGTGGACCCCGCCCGGACCTCGAACGTCCGGCCGCTGCCGCGGCGGGCAGACTTGGTCCGGGTGACCTTCATGCCCAGGAGCACGGACCCTCCGGGTGCCAACGTGGTGGTGCGGTAGGTGCCTGCCTGGACCGCGCCCGTGACGTTTCGGCCGTTAGCCAGGTACATCACCTTGTACGCCTTGGTTCCGGCCGTACCCCGGATCACCATCTGGTCGGCCAACCGGCCTCGGTTCGTGACGAGTACTACGAACGTCGCGGTCCGAGCACGGCCCAGGGTGGTCGATACCCGCTGCTTGGCGAGGTCAAAGATCCCGCCGCCAACGAAGCTTCCGCTGAGGGTGCGAATCGCCGAGTCCGGCCGGTAGGCCGGCTTGAGAGGCGGCGTGGGAGGCACGGGCGTTGCCGTGATGGTGAGGGTCTGGGTCGCGGTCCCGGTGTTCTGGGCGGCGTCGGTGATCGAAACCACCACGGTGTGGGAGCCGAGGGGCAGGGTGTTCGCGTTGACCCCCCAGGTGCCGGCGTTGCTCGCGGTGGCGTTCAGGGTCTGCCCGTTGACGGTGACCAGCACCGGAGTCCCGGCCTGCTCGGCCGTCGTACCGAAGATCCACGGTGACGTGTCCTCCGTCGACCGTGCCGCACCGCCGCTGAGCGTCACGACTGGCAGGGTCACGTCCACTGAGAGGACCTGGCTCGCCGTGCCGGTGTTCTGCGCGGCGTCGTCGACCGACGCCACGATGGTGTGGGGTCCCTCGGTCAGGATGGCCGCGTCGACGCTCCAGGTGCCGGCGTGGCTCGCAGTGGTGGTCAATGTCTGCCCGCCCACAGTCACGGTCAGCGTCGGGCTACCCGATTCGTTGGTCGTTCCCGAGATCGACGGAGTGGTGTCGTTCGTGGACTTCGTGCTGCCGCCGTTGATCGTCACCGCGGGTGCCGTGAGGTCCACCGTCAGGACCTGGGTCGCGGTCCCGGTGTTCTGGGTGCCGTCGTCGACCGACGCCACGACGGTGTGAGGTGCCTCGGTCAGGATGGCCGCGTCGACGCTCCAGGTGCCGGCGTGGCTCGCAGTGGTGGTCAATGTCTGCCCGCCCACGGTCACGGTCAGCGTCGGGCTACCCGGTTCGTTGGTCGTTCCCGAGATCGACGGAGTGGTGTCGTTGGTGGACATCGCGTTGCCGCCGTTGATCGTCACCGCGGGTCCCGTGACGTCCACCGTCAGGACCTGGGTCGCGGTCCCGGTGTTCTGGGCGGCATCGGTGATCGAAGCCACCACGGTGTGGGACCCAGGGCTAAGGGTGGTCGCGCTGACTCCCCAGGTGCCGCCACTGAGCGTGGTGGCGTTCAGGGTCTGCCCGCCGACGGTGACGAGCACCGGAGTCCCGGCCTGCTCGGCCGTCGTACCGAAGATCCACGGTGACGTGTCCTCCGTCGACCGTGCCGCACCGCCGTCGAGCGTCACGACTGGCAGGGTCACGTCCACGGAGAGGACCTGGTTCGCGGTGCCGGTGTTCTGGGCGGCGTCGTCGACCGACGCCACGATCGTGTGCGGTGCCTCGGTCAGGGTGGTCGCGTCGACGCTCCAGATTCCGGAGCTGCTCGTCGTGGTCAGTGTCTGCCCGCCCACGGTCACGGTCACCGTCGGGCTACCCGGTTCGTTGGTCGTTCCCGAGATCGACGGAGTGGTGTCGTTCGTGGACTTCGTGGCGCCGCCGTTGATCGTCACCACGGGTGCCGTGACGTCCACGGTCAGGACCTGGGTCGCCGTACCCACGTTCCGGGAAGCGTCCGTGATCGTCGCCTCCACGTTGTGCGACTGTGCTGCCAGCGCGCTGGCGCTGACGCCCCAGACACCACCGGCGGCGACCGTCGAGCTCAGGGTCTGCCCACCGACGGTGACGGTCACGTCCGAGCCGACAGGCTCAACAGTTGTACCTGAGATCGTCGGCGACGTGTCGTTCGTCGAGCGTGTAGGCCCGCCGTTGATGGTCACGACCGGTGCGGTCAGGTCGTCCACCGGGTTGGTGAACGGGCTGTTCGTCACGGTGATCGTGGCGGGTGTGAGCGCGCGGCCCTTGACGCCAGCGCCGTCGCCGAAGGTGATCGCGGCTGCACCGAGGAAGGTCCCGACGTACTTGGAGCCGGCGCCGAGCGAGACTGCACCAACGACCTGCCAGTAGACGCTGTTGGCCAGGGCGCCATCGGTGAGCACGACCTTGCTGGAGGCCGCCGAGCTGAGGGCTGCGTTGACCTGGAAGATGAAGACGGCGTTCGAGTTGCCGTCGGCGTCGAGGGTCATCGTGCCCGTGTTCGAGACGGCCGCGGCGCTGGAGTAGACCCCTGGATGGAAGGTCACGCCGGCCTGGTCACCAGCGAACGTGCCGGTGCTTGCCTGAGCGGCTGCGGCTGCGTAGGCCAGCCCGGTCCTCCTGTGCGGCTTCGGCGGCGGCATCCTTGTCATGAGTCGTGCCGGCCACCGAGCCGGGCGCGAACCCGACCAGGGCACCGCCCGGGCTGAGTCCGAGGTCGCCCCAGAGTGCTGTGGCGGCGCCGGTGGTGGTGACGCCGGTGCCACCCAGAGCCGAGTACGTCGCGGCTGTGCCCAGGTCCACGAAGGTGGCAGCTGGAGGCAGAGCCGAGGCAGGGGACATGGCCGCGAACTGACCTGCAACGAGCAGCCCGGATGTCACGATGGCCGCCCGGGCCATCCCGCTCCGTGTGACGAATGCGCAGGTACGTCGAGTAAGACTCATCAGGAAGTGCCTTCCATCGAGACCCCGCGATCGTTCGCCTGGTTGTTCCGGGCGAGCGGGGGTCTCGACGGTTGCCTGTTCCTAGACCCTTCGCATGCGTGGGCGGCATGTACAGTTTATGCCGATTTGACTATTTTCATCCCGGTATCTGTGCCTAACCCACGCACCTCGTAGGTCAGATGGGTCGCCACCGGCGAGGTTTCCACGCCGACCTGCCGGAGCCGATGCCGGCCCACGTCATCGAACAGCCTCGTGCCTGCGCCCAGCACCTCGGGCGAGAGGTGGATCCGCAACTGGTCGAGGAGTCCCTCGGCCAGGCAGCCTGCCACGGTCCGGCCGCCACCCATGACGAACACGTCCCGCTCGCCAGCGGCCGCGCGCGCCTGCTGGACCGCGGCGGCGATGCCGTCGAGCACGAAGGTGAAGTCGTGGGATGCCGCGAGCCGGACGCGCTCAGGCCGGCTGCTGGTGACGACGAAGAAGGCCGTTCGTCCGTCCTGGTCCGCGCCGTACCCACGCTCGGCGCTCCAACCGCCGGGACCGTCCACCGTGTCGAACGTCTTCCGGCCCATGATGACTGCTCCAGAGGCGGCCATGTGCCGCTCGTGCACTCCCCGGTCCACTGGGTCATTGCTCGCGAGGCCCACTCGTGCAGGCCCTCGGAGTCAAGGCCGAGACCGTGCTCGAGGTCGGCCCCGGGCCCGGTGACGAACCCGTCCAGGGACATGGTGATGTCGCCGATGATTCTGGTCATGAGGATGTAGACCGTGCTCGACGCACCGACTCAACGGCTCATCGGCTCATCGGCTCGGGGAGCCTCCCTAAGCGTGCTTCCCCAGCCAGGGCACCACTGTGGTCCGCAGCTGCTCGGCGTCCTCGACCATCGGAAAGTGGCTGCCACCCTGGATCAGCGCGAAGTCGGCCTTCGGGATGGAGGCGGCCAGGAACCGGCTCCACTCGATCGGGATCGGGTCCAGTTCCGAGTGGACGACGAGCGTCGGCGCCTCGATGCCGGCGAACTTCCTGATCGGGTCGAGCGCGCCCAGGCTGCCCATCATCCGTTGCGGCCCCTGTTGCACGTTGGCGGCGGTGATCTCGGTGAACCCGAGGCTGACCCACTCGACGGTCGTCCGCTCCTTGAAGAACGGGATGAAGGTGTTGAGCTGGTGGCGCTCCAGGGCCTCGGGTTGCCCCGTCCGGAAGTCCTCGGACTCCTCGATGGCCTTGCGTGCGGCGTCGTCGTCCTGAGTGCGACGGCTCGCCATGGTCTTCCCGAAACGCTCCATCAGCTCCGGCGCCAGCGGAGGCCCCGGGTTGAGAAGCACTACGCCCGCGGTCGTGGCGGGGTGCTCGGCGGCGTACAGCGCGGCCAGGTACGCGCCGGCCGAGTGCCCGAGCACCTGGATGTTTCCCAGGCCCAGGTTTTGGCGGAGCCCCTCGAGATCCTCGACTCCACCGGCGAACGACACACGCTGTACGTCGCCCACCGGGGTGTTCCCGCTGCCGCGCTGGTCGTAGTGGATGAGCTGGAGTTCATCGCCCCAAGGGTCGAGCGCCCGCATGTACGTACTGCCCAACCCAATGGCACCGTGCAGGACGACGAGCGGCGTACCCTCGCCGACGATGGTGCAGGCGATCTCGATGTCACCCACTGGAACGGTCTTGCTGTTGGTTCGCATGACGGCCTCCTCGGTCGGGACCGTCTCTCGGTCCGTGGCGAGACCGTAGGCCTTGCACTCGGGTTCAAGGTCAAGTCCTTGACCTTGAACCCGGGTTCAAGGTTTACCGTGGACAGGTGCGCATTTCCGAGCTCGCCGACAAGGTGGGTGTGCCGGTCTCGACGGTCCGCTACTACGAGCGGATCGGCCTCCTGAACGAGCCCGCCCGCACCGGTTCGGGCTACCGCGCGTACGACGACGACTCCGCCACCCAGCTCCTCTTCGTCACGCGAGCGCGGAAGCTGGGCTTGACCTGCGAACAGATCGTCGAGCTTCTCCCGATCTGGGGTGGCACCAACTGCACCTCGACCCACGACGAGGTCGCAAGGCTCATCGACGAGAAGAAGGTCGAGATCGCCGACCGCATCGCGGAGCTCACAACGTTCGCCGCCCAGCTCGACTCCGTGCGCACGATCCTCGAATCCACTCCCCCGCCACACGTCTGCCGGACCGATCTCACTTGTTGCGTGCCGTCAGGGCCGGACGGCTTCGTCCCGCTCGCGGGTCTGACCGCCTCACTGGGCTAACGAAGGCGCTCGGGCCGAACGCCCACGCAAACCCGCCGAGACGGCGCTCGTGTCCCAAGCAGACCCGCCGAGACGGCGCTTGTGTCCCAAGCAGACCCGCCGAGACGGCTGGGATGCACGCGGCGGATGAACATCGCAGCCGTCTGGGCGGCTGTTCCCGGGACACACGCGCCGCCTGGGCGGCTGTTCCCGGGACACACGCGCCGTCTGGGCGGCTGTTCCCGGGACACACGCGCCGTCTGGGCGGTTGTTTACGGGACACACGCGCCGTCTCGGCGGTCCTCCCAGACGCGGCCCTTGCTCCGCAGAAACGTGTGGATACGCCCCATGCCCAACCGATGCTGCTGCCATAGACTCGTTGATATGCCGCAGATGAGGATTCGTGATGCCGCCGCGTTTCTGGGCGTCAGCGACGACACCGTCCGCCGCTGGATCGACGCGGGCTCGCTGACTGCGGCCAACGATGAGTCCGGTCGCAAGGTGATCGATGGGTATGAGCTGGCCAAGTTCGCGCGCAGCCAGGCGACCACGACACCGAACCCTCTGGGGGTGGCGAGCTCGGCCCGGAACCGGTTTGTAGGGCTGGTCACGGACATCAAGTCGGACACGGTGATGGCCCAGGTCGAGCTCCAGTGCGGGCCGTTCCGGGTGGTGTCCCTGATGAGCAGCGAAGCAGTTCGTGATCTGAAACTCGAGCTCGGTTCGATCGCAGTTGCGGTCGTGAAGTCGACGACGGTCATCGTCGAAACCCCCGAAGGAGTGTCATGAAGCGCTCGATCGGAGCGGTGGCAGCGGTGCTGCTGCTCAGCACGAGTGCGGCCTGCGGGTCCGACGACTCGAAGGAGTCGGGCTCCTCTGGGGCAGAAGAGACCCTCACCGTGTACGCCGCAGCCTCCCTGACGTCGACCTTCGAGGAGCTCGGCAAGCAGTTCGAGGCCGACCACGACGGTGTGACGGTCAGGTTCAGCTTCGGCGGCTCCTCGGACCTTGTTGCGCAGATCCAGCAGGGGGCGCCGGCCGATGTCTTCGCGTCTGCGGACACCAAGAACATGGACAAGGCGACCGCGGACAACCTTGTCGTTGGTGACCCGGTCAACTTCGCGACCAACACCCTGGAGATCGCAGTGCCTCCGGACAACCCGGCCGGTGTGACGACCCTGAAGGACCTCGCGAAGCCGGGCACGAAGGTCGTCGTGTGTGCGGCCGAGGTTCCATGTGGCGCTGCGGCCCTGAAGGTCCAGGAAGCGTCAGGTGTCGCGATCAAGCCAGTGAGCGAGGAGCAGTCGGTGACCGACGTACTCAACAAGGTCCAGACGGGTGAGGCCGATGCCGGCCTTGTCTACGTGACAGACGTCCAGGCGGCTGGCGACAAGGTCAAGGGCATCACGTTCCCGGAGGCGTCCTCGGCGGTGAACACCTATCCGGTCGCCGCACTCGTCGACAGCAAGAACAAGGACCTCGCACAGGAGTTCGTCGATCTAGTCACGGGCGCGGTCGGACAGTTGGTCCTGGCTGACGCTGGATTCGCCAAGCCCTAGCTGTGGCTGCCGCGACTCGTCACATCGGGCTTCCAACCTGGGTCTTCGCACCCGCCGCGGTGGGAGCGCTGTTTGTGCTGCTCCCGCTCGCGGCGATGTTCACCCGTGTCGAGTGGAGCAACTTCTTGGCGCTGATCAGCTCGGACTCATCGGTCGACGCGTTGCTGCTCAGCCTGCGTACGTCGAGTGCGAGCACGTTGCTCTGCGTGATCTTCGGCGTGCCGATGGCCATGGTGCTGGCACGTACGAGCTTCCGCGGACAGCAGTTGGTGCGCTCGCTGGTGTTGTTGCCGCTGGTGTTGCCACCTGTGGTTGGTGGGATCGCGCTGCTCTACACCTTCGGTCGCCGTGGCCTGCTCGGGCACACCTTCGAGGTACTTGGCATCCAGGTGGCCTTCTCCACCACCGCCGTCGTACTGGCACAGACCTTCGTTGCGCTGCCGTTCCTGGTGGTGAGCCTCGAGGGGGCGCTGCGGACGGCAGACGGCCGGTACGAGGCGGTTGCCTCCACCCTGGGCGCCAGACCCACCACGGTCTTCCGTCGCGTGACCCTGCCCTTGGTGCTGCCCGGGCTGCTCTCGGGCGCCGTGCTCTCATTCGCCAGGTCGCTGGGAGAGTTCGGTGCCACGATCACCTTCGCCGGCAGCCTTCAGGGAGTGACTCGCACGCTGCCTTTGGAGATCTACCTGCAGCGGGAGAGCGATGCTGACGCTGCGGTGGCACTGTCCCTGGTCCTGGTGGCCGTAGCCGTCGTCGTGATCGGGCTGGCACGTGGTCGAGGTTCGATATGACCCTCAAGGTCAGCGCGACGATGAGGGAGCGCGGCTTCGACCTCACGATGCAAGTCAACGCCGGAGAGACGCTCGCCGTGCTCGGGCCGAACGGCTCGGGGAAGTCAACGGCGATGTCCTTGATCGCTGGGCTGCTGCGACCTGATGTGGGCACCGCGTCGCTGGACGGACGGGTGCTCTTCGATGTCGGCAGACCCGGGCAGTCGCCCGTCTGGGTCCCGCCCCACGCGCGGGGAATCGCCCTCCTCGCCCAGGAGCCGTTGTTGTTCCCACATCTGTCCGCACTCGACAACGTTGCGTTCGGCCCACGCAGTGTCGGTCAGTCACGCCATCACTCGCGCACCCTCGCCAAGCGCTGGCTGGACGAGGTCGATGCCGCGCAGTACGCCGACCGCAAGCCTGCCCAGCTCTCAGGCGGTCAGGCCCAGCGGATAGCGGTCGCCCGTGCACTCGCCGCCGACCCACGGCTGCTACTCCTCGACGAGCCAATGGCGGCTCTCGACGTGGCGGTCGCCCCCGCAGTCCGCCAGATGCTGCGGAGAGTGCTGCAAGACCGCTCCGCGGTGATCGTCACCCACGACGTACTCGACGCCCTCCTGCTCGCCGACCGTGTCCTCGTCGTGGACGGCGGCCACGTGGTCGAGGAAGGGCCGACGGCCGAGCTGCTGGCGCGTCCCCGAAGCGCTTTCGCCGCACGCATCGCTGGCCTGAACATGGTGCGTGGAACCCTGGTAGGGCATGGGGTCCGGGGCCCTGACGGTTCCGTCGTTGAAGGCTTCGCCGACCAACCAATCGCCCAGGGGGAGTCAGCGGTCGCGGTATTCCGCCCCAGTGCCGTCGGCGTCTACCGCCAGCCTCCCGGCGGCAGCCCCCGCAACGTCATCGACGTCACGATCACCGAGCTCGAACCGTTCGGCGAGCAGATCCGCGTGCGGACCGCCCAGCTCAGCGCCGACGTGACCGCCAACGCGGTCGCCGAGCTCGACCTGGCTCCCGGTACGCCGGTGGTGTTCACCGTGAAGGCCAGCGAGGTCGCGATCTACCGTTCGTAGCTGCGAGGGACGCGAAGCTGAGCCCCACTAGAAGAGGCTGCCCCCGCCACGGGCAACCGTTCCTGCCTCGTGGTCCTCCTTGCCACATCGCAGACAGCGCAGGAAGGTGCCGGAGGCCTCCCCGTCGGAACCCGCCGGGTAGCCGATTTTCACCCAGTTGTGACCCGCCAATTTGCAGACAGTGAACCGCTTGAGGTTGTTCATGACAATCGCTCCCTCCCTGGTTCAGCCCTTCTCTTGTGCCTCCTGGCTGAGCCCGCTTTCGATCGTAGGCGTCTGCGGGCGAATCGCGCGCCGCGGAACGGGGGTCGATCCGGACGTCGATCCATAAAGGTTCTAGCGCCGCTCGTGCCAGAGAGCCAGTGCGGTGCGCGAGGTCAGGTTGAGCTTCGACAGGATCCTGCTGATGTGGTTCTCGACGGTGCGCTCCGACAAGGTGAACTGCCGCGCGATCGAGGCATTGCTCATCCCTTGGGCGACCAGCGCCGTCACCTCGGCCTCGCGCGGGGTGAGCACCGGGTCCCCGTCGCCTGACCCGAGCAGCGCGTCGAGCTGGTCGACGAGTGGCGCCATGCCGAGCCGCCGCGCCAGCTCGAGCGCGCCGTGGGCGTGCTCTCGGCGGGCGCGCGAGCGGGTCGGCTCGACGGCAGCGAGCTCGGCAAGCACGTACGCCTTCCACGGGAGGGCGTGGACCTCCTCGGCGCTGGCCAACGCGGACAGCAGATGCTCGCCTGCCGCAGTCAGGTCGCCGAGCACTCGTGCCAGGCGGCCGAGAAACAGGCCTACGGGGCCTTGGTACGGCGCGTGAACGTGAGCGATGACGTGCTGGCGCTCGTACGGCAGGAGGGTGGCGTAGAGCTTCGCCGCGTTGGCCTCGTCACCCAGCCAGGCGCAGACGTCCGCGCCGTCTGCGATGGCCATCAAGAACTCCGGCGCCTCCCGCGGTACTGCCACGACATGGGCCGCGAGCGCTCGCCACTCGTCGGCGGCCTCCGCGCGGAGGCCGGCACTCCTGAACGCCGCGCACAGCCAGATGCGTGCCACGAACGGTAGGTACTCGACCTGCTCGCGCACTGCCTCGAGCAGAGGCTTCACTGTGCCCTGATGACGCGCAGCCTCGAACGCGAATGACAGCCGCAAGAACGCCGCGTCGCTCTGCTCTCCGCCGATCCGGGCAGCGTCCTCGGCAAGGCGTACACAGTCGTCGAATCGGCCATCCAGGAGTGCCTGCGAGGCCCGCACCAGGAGCACCCGCGACTGCCAGGCCGGACCCAACTGCTCGGCGAGCACAGTCAGCGCAGCTAGCTCGCCCAACAGCTCCGTCCGCTGGCCGTTGGCGGCGTGAACGTCCATCGACCACAGCCGGCCCCACGCCTGAGCCTCGCGGTCGCCGACGGCCAGGCCAAGCGCAACCGCGCGGCGTGCGAGCGCCAGGCGTTCGTCCGCGAGTAGCGGATCCTGCAAAGCAGCGACGCGCGCCTGGATCTCGACGAACTCGACCTCCGGATCGGGCCTCGCTTCGACGTCGGCCAGCTCGTTTGCGCGGAACACGTCGCGGGTTGCCGCGACCTGGGCCACCACCCGCGCTGCCGCCTCCTGCCCTGCCGGTCCGGCGCGATGCAACAGCGCGAGCGCATCGCAGGCCAACGCGTGCACTCTCGCGCGCAGCAGAGGATCGACTGGCCGGCGGACCAACGTGGCCGCAGCCGCAACCAGCGACGGGTCGGTGGTCTCCGTGCAGCCCTCGACAACGGCAACGCAGCTGCGCACAGCGTCCGCCACGGCACCCGCGGCGTACTGCTCACGAGCCCGGCCGAGCTGCTCGCGGAGAACGTCCTGCATGCGCTCACCGTAGGGCTCACGAAGCCGGGCTGTCGCCGCCCCATTGAGCGGCCCAGTTGAGTGGTTCCCCTCATGTGCACCCGGGGCGGGTCTTCCTAGCGTTCGGCAACACCCAGCAGTGCGGACCCAGGAGGACCCCCAATGACGACCCACTCCGTGCAACCGACCGCCACAACCCAGCCGCTGCGCGACCTGCGCGCCGCCCTCGCGCCGGGCTTGCTCACCATCATCGCTGGTGCTGCGCAGGGCGACGGCGCCATCATCTCGGCGGCGTACCGAAACGCCTCGCCGATCTCCGACGAGCAGCTGTCCTTCCCGTGGGCGGGCGCCACCGCCATCACGACGTCA
>CAVWZO010000002.1:0-381558 GCA_963759525.1 uncultured Actinomycetota bacterium
GCCTCGGCCGCGACGGGGTCACCGACCCTGCGTACCTGTGCGAGCTGAAGGTGGACGGGCTCGCGATCAACCTGCTCTACGAGGACGGCGGCTGTGCCGGCGCTGACCCGTGGCGACGGCCGCACGGGTGAGGACGTGACGCCCAACGTCAAGACGATCGACTCGATCCCGCGCCGCTCACCGCGACCGACGAGTTCCCGGTCCCCGCCCTGCTCGAGGCGCGCGGCGAGGTGTTCCTCCCGGTCCTGGCCTTCGAGCGGCTCGACGAGTCGATGGTTGACGCGGGCAAGCCGATGTCGCCAACCCCCGCAACGCCGCCGCTGGCTCACTGCGCCAGAAGGACCCGAAGGTCACCGCGACCCGCGACCTCGGGATGGTGTGCCACGGCATCGGCGCTCGCAAGGGCTTCGAGCCCAAGGCACAGTCGCAGGCGTACGCCGCGCTCAAGGCCTGGGGCCTGCCCACCAGTGACCGCGTGCGGGTCGTGCAGGGACTGAAGCCGGTCGAGGAGTTCGTCGAGCACTACGGCGAGCACCGGCACGACGTGGACCACGAGATCGACGGTGTCGTGGTCAAGGTCGACGACGTCAGCCTGCAACGACGGCTCGGCTCGACGAGCCGCGCGCCGCGATGGGCGATCGCCTACAAGTACCCGCCCGAGGAGGTCAACGCCCGGCTGCTGGAGATCCGCACCAACACCGGACGCACCGGCCGGGTGACGCCGTACGGCGTGATGGAGCCGACCAAGGTGGCCGGTTCGACGGTCGAGCGGGCGACGCTGCACAACGCCCACGAGGTCAAGCGCAAGGACGTACGCCCCGGCGACACAGTGATCCTGCGCAAGGCAGGCGACGTGATCCCGGAGATCCTCGGGCCGGTGCTCGGCCTGCGCCCCGAGGGCCTGGCGGAGTGGGTGATGCCGACCGAGTGCGAGTCCTGCGGCACCACGCTGGTTCAGGAGAAGGAGGGTGACAAGGACCTGCGCTGTCCCAACCACCGCAGCTGCCCGGCCCAGCTCATGGAGCGCATCTTCCACGTCGCCGGCAGGGGCGCGTTCGACATAGAGGGGCTCGGCTCCGAGGCTGCCTACGCGCTGCTCACGGCTGGGGTGATCGAGGACGAGGGTGACGTCTTCGACCTCGACGCCGAGAAGCTGCGACAGGCGCCGCTGTTCACGCGGGCGCCGAAGAAGGGTGAGGGCGACCAGCCCGTGCTCTCGGCCAACGGCCAGCGACTGGTCGACAACCTCGGCACGGCCAGGCAGGCGCCGCTCTGGCGGGTGCTCGTCGCGCTCTCGATCCGTCATGTCGGACCGACGGCGGCGCGGGCGCTGGCCACCGAGTTCGGCTCGATGGACGCGATCCGGGCAGCCTCCGAACAGCAGATCGCTGCCGCCGAGCAGGTCGGACCCACCATCGGCCAGGCCGTGGTCGCATGGTTCGCAGTCGACTGGCACCGCGCGATCGTCGACAAGTGGGCCAAGGCGGGCGTCACCATGGCCGACCAGCGCGACGAGTCCACGCCGCGGACCCTCGAGGGCAAGACAGTGGTGGTGACCGGTTCGCTGGTCGACTTCAGCCGCGACGGCGCGAAGGAGGCGATCCTCGCCCGCGGTGGCAAGGCGTCCTCCAGCGTGTCGAAGAACACCGACTACGTCGTGGTGGGCGAGAGCCCGGGCTCGAAGGCGGAGAAGGCCGAGCAGCTCGGCGTACCTGTTCTCGACGAGGACGCGTTCAAGAAGCTGCTCGAGCACGGCTCGGCCTGACTCACGACGGGTTCACACCGCGCGAGTCCGGCGCGCCCCCGAGGCGTGTGATCAGGACACGTGCGTCTCGGTCTCGCCCCGCGGCCCAGGAGCAGTGCACTGCCGGGTTCCACATGGACAGCAGTCCCGCGCTGTTGTGCTTCCAGGCCCACACGTGCTGGGAGTAGAAGGGGTCGAGCCCGAACCGGTTCGGCGAGGTCGTGAGGTCGAACCGTTCTCCGCGGAACAGCTGCGGACGGCGGCTGTGATTCCCGTCCCAGGCGGTCTTGTCGACGATGTACTCGAGTGCCGCCAGCCGCAGCGTCCCGTCCCGGTCGGGTGCGTAGACGAGTGCCTCGGGGGCCGCCGCACGGATCGTCGGGTTCGCGATGAGCTCGGGGTTCACGAAGTGCACGCCCATCCCACCGATGCCCGGCATGTCGATGCAGGTGATGCCGTCGAGGTCCTTCAACAAGACGTAGCCGGCGGACTCGGCCGTGGCGATGTTGTGGAACCTCGCCGTCGCCGTGCGGATGTGCCGGACCTTGCGGGCCTCGGCGCTGGACGCCTGGGCCTCGGGCGTCGCGTGCTCGTGGTGCTCGTGGTGCCCGTGCGAGGGCGTGCCGTGCGTCGGTCCGTCCAACGACGCCATGGCCGGGGGCGTGCTCCCGAGCAGGGCAAGTCCGGCGAACAGGGCGAGTGTGCGGGTGAGGCGAGACATGACTGCTCCTGGTTGCTCGAGGTGTGGTGGCCGCCAACGTAGGAGCGGGGGAGCGCGGGGCACATGGGTCGCGACTGCCCATGTTCTGCGGCTGGCTACCCCATTTTTCGCCGGCCAGCTTTCGGCGACGGCCTCAGTTGTGGATCGCAGCGACGACGAGGTCGGCGACGGCGGCCTGCTCCTCGGCGAACGGGTGGTAGGCGGCAGCGCGCTTCTGGTCATTGACCGAGCCGTTGAACCAGGGGTCCTCCGAGCACACGTCGTGGCCCTGGCTTGCCGCCCAGACATCGACGTACGTCGAGCGGGTGGCCTTCGCCGCGCTGCGAAGCGCCTCGGTGAGGGCCAGGTTGACCTTCTCGGCGTAGGCGTAGTCGCCACGGGCCAGCGGCAGCAGGTCGCACGCGTTGTCGGCCGACACGATCTGTGGGTAGCCGACGACGAGGATCCTGGCTTCCGGCGCTCGCCGGCGTACCTCACCGAGGGCGGCCGTCAGCCGCTTGCGCGTGCGCTCCAGAGCCCTGAGCAGGACGTCACCGCCGGATCTCATGGCGGCCATGCAGGGCGCACCGTCGGGGTCCTTGGATCGCAGTGCGGGACATCGCTTTGTCAGCCCGTCGAAGACGTCCTCGTCGTTGCCGCCGATCCCGATCGAGACGACGTCGACACCCGGTTTCACCGCTGTGAGCTGGGCTGGTACGTCGGGGAACTCGCTCTTGCGCAGGTGGATGATCCTCGCTCCACCGCAGCTGCGGTCGTCGAGCTCGGCGCCGAGCTCGCGCGCGACCAGCGACGGGTAGTTGCCCGAGGAGCGGAAGCACCCGTTCGCGACGTCGGTGACGGGCACGAGGGGTGCAGACACGAAGGAGTCACCGAGGGCGACGTACTTCAGCGGGGGCTGCGCGGCGCTGGACGCGTCCTCGGAGGAGGGCGTAGAGGAGGCAGGCGGCTCGTCGGCGTTCGTGGGTGAGCAGGCGCTCACGGCCCAGAGAACGCCGCACAGGCCCGCCACCACGAGCGGGACCAGCCTGCTGGTGCGGCGTGCGGTGCGGTGCTGGCTCATGGCCCTCGATTCGGTCAGCACGACGGTAACCCGCACGTGGTCACCACCCGGGGGCGCCAACGACCCCGGGCCCATAGGTCGGGCCCAGAGGTCGGGCCCAGAGGTCGGGCCCGGGGGTCGGGCCCGGAGGTCGGGCTCAGAGGTCGGGCTTCTGCAGGAACTTCGTGATCCAGCGTTGCAGGGCCGACGGGCCCGGGCTATGGGCGGCGATGCCGACAAGCCTGTCGGTCAGCATCACCTCGACGCGGTAGCCGCCCGCCGCCAGGGGGTAGCAGCGCATGCGACCGCGGTGTTCGGAGTCGCGGGGGAGGTCACGCTCGGCAGTGCGTCCCTCGCCGCAGTCGCCGACCTGGTCAGCCTGCGGGCGGAACCAGCTCCTCAGGTGCTCCTGGGTACTGAAGCTGAGGAAGGCCGGGTCGATCGGGAGACCGCTGCCCCTGCAGTTCAGCTCGGCCAGGGCGCCCACGGCCCGGCTGGGGGTGTCGGCAGGTCGACACTGGCTGGCCTCGAACCCCATTCGCCTGGCCAGCGCCATCTGGTCGGCGGTCAGGGTCCCCGCGGGCGGCGGGGTCGGCGTCCCGGTCTCGCGAGGAGGGACCGTTGGTGGTTTTCCGGTGGCGTTCCAGCCTTCGCACTCGGTCAGGTCGAGGTCGATGACCGCCCGCTCGTACGCCGGCCAGGTGTCGCGCTGCATGGTGTCCAGGTCGGCGGCGGTCGTGTTCACGGACGCGATCGCGCCCTCGAGGGAGTCGTTGTCCGGGACGGATGGGATCGCCGCCACGTTGGTCGAGACCGTGGCCAGGTCGCCGGCCACCCGGTCGAGGCCGTGGTACACCCCGGATCCGGCCTTGAGGAGGGCGTCGATCTGGGTGGCATCGTCGGGACGTTCCATCTCGCGCACCCGGCCGATGAGCTTTCGGTAGGCGTCCGCCGAGTCCTGGACGCCCCGGGCGGTGGTGCCGACGTCTGCCCCCGCCGCGGCCAGGTTCTTGTTGGCGATCAGCACCATCACGTTCTGCACCGTTTCACTCACGTCCTGGAACGGGTGTCGCAGGTCGGAGGCGCTCTGCTCGCAGATGGCGTTCGTGCGGCGTACCCAGTCCTCGTGGCTGACTCCCTGGGGCAGGGAGCGGTATCCCGCGTAGGCACCGAACAGGGCCGTCACCGTTCCGATCACCACTGCGGCGGTGGAACCGGCCCGGCCCAGCCGTCGCAGCCCCGGGATCTTGCTCTTCAGGGAGGCGCCGAACCGTGCAGGTGGCTCCTGCGGCGCCGGTTGGTCCTCGGGCCTGGGCTCGGGCCTGGGCTCGGGCTGGGGCGTGTCCCGGCTGTCGGGCGGCTCACCAACCATGTCCCCTCCGGACGCCCATCGTTGGCCAGGCGCCAGGCCCCGTGCATGTCTCGGCGAATTTAGCCGCCGCAAGCACCCGACGGGCACCGATCGCGTCGATGACTCGTCAGGTTCGTCCGACGTCTAGACCGGCTGCTGGGACGGGTGGCGCGCACCCGGCTCGGACGGAGCCTGGGCGCCCAGTCGTGTGGTGGGTCGTGCCCACCACGCGACCAGCAGTACGACGGTCCCCACTCCGCCCATGAGCGGGGCGCCGCCCAGCAGCTCGACCGCCATCGGCGCGACCAGTGACCCGACGAGGGCCGCGGCGATGATCACGCTGTCGTTGATGCCCAGGACGGTGGCCCGCACCTCGTCGGACACGGTCTCCTGGAGCACGCCGGTGGCAGCTGCCTCGATGCTCACCGCTGCCGCCCCTGCGAGCGCGAGCGGGGCGAGCGCCCAGCCGACGGAGGGAACGGGGACGACGAGCACCAGCCCGATGGCGAGGAGGCACAGGCCACGTCGTACGGACTTCTCGGGCGTGGGTGCGATGCGGCGCAGCAACGGTGCGCCCAGGGCCGCGAAGCCGAACACCCCGATGGCCAGCCCGTAGCCGGCCGCGTCGGAGGACCAGCCGTCCACCGCCATCGGGAGCAGGGCGAGCGCCACCAGCGAGACGACCAGGTTCACGGCAGCCATCACCGCGATCGCCCGGCACGCTGCTGGTGCTCGGCGCAGGGCCGCGGACGCAGACGGGCGGCGCCGGTCGCTCGAGAGTCGACGTGGTGCCGGCATCGACACCGATCGCAGGAGCACCAGAGCGAGCCCGGTCATCAGCGCCGGGACCCATGGCAACAGCTCACGCGTGGCCGGATGGAGCATCAACCCACCGATGGACGCACCGACGACGAAGGCCGCCACCTCGACCGTGACCAGGACGTCGGTGGCCCGGCGCCGCTGACTGCCTGCGATGCCGGGCATCGCTGCCACCTGGGCCGGGTACGCCGGAGTGCTGACCGCAACCGCGAGCGTGGTCGCGGCGACGGCCAGCCAGACACGGTCGCCGGCGACCGCCACTGCAGTTCCAAGTAGCAGCACCGCACGCGTCACCAGGGTCGCCCGGACGATGAGGTCGCGGCGCATCGCGTCGGCCAGCCGGCCACCAGCCCAGGAGAGGGCGACGTAGGGAAGCAGCCGGGCGGCGCCCACCAGCCCGAGGAGCATCGGGTCGCCGGTCTTCTCCTCGACCAGGACGAGCAGGAGCGGCCAGGGCAGCGACACGGCCAGGGCCGCGACTGCGTGCGACGCAATGACCCTCCGGGTCACGTGGTCGAGGTGTCGCACCTCAGGCCGACCTGACCCGGGTGGGCAGGGGGGCGAACCCGTTGAAGCCCACGCTGGAGTAGCAGCTCGTGTAGGCACCTGCCGACTGCAGCCGCACCTCGTCGCCCTCGGCGAGGTCGATCGGGAGCTGGACCATCGCGTCCTCGTAGAGGACGTCCGCGCTGTCGCAGGTGGGACCGGCCAGCACGCACGGTCCGGTGGGGCCTCCGTCCGCCGAGGTCTCCAGCCGGTAGCGGATCGCCTCGTCCAGGGTCTCCACCAGCCCGGTGAACACGCCCGCGTCGAGGAACACCCAGCGCACGCCTCCCCGGTGGACGACGCCGATGACCGTCGAGACGAGGGTCCCGGCGTCGCCGACCACGCCACGTCCGGGTTCGATGATCGTCTCGGGTCGGTCGTCGCCGAAGACCTGGCCGAGGTGGCGGTCGATGGCCTCGCCGTACGCCGAGACCGGCCGGCAGCCGTCGTCGTACACCGCCGGGAAGCCGCCGCCGAGATCCAGCAGCCAGGGGCGCAGCCCTCGTCGGCGCACCATCTCGAAGACGTGCGCGGCCGCTGCGATCGGTGCTGCCCACGCCTCCGGGTCGCGCTGCTGGGAACCCACGTGGAAGGACACCCCGGCGGCCTCCAGGCCGAGCTCGGCGGCGCCCGCCAGGATCTCGACCGCCTCGTAGGTGGAGCAGCCGTACTTGCGGGACAGCGGCCAGTCCGATCCCTCGCCGGAGGTGACCAGGCGGCACAGCACCGCACTGCCGGGGGCCTCCTGGGCGACCTTCGTGGTCTCCGCCTCGGAGTCCACGACGAACAGCCGGACGCCAAGGGCCGCGGCCTCGCGGATGTGGTCGCGCCTCTTCACCGGGTTGGAGTAGACGAGAGCCTCCGGGTCTGAGCCGGCACGCAGTACGGCGCGCACCTCGGCCGGGCTGGCCACGTCGAAGCGGCACCCGACTGCGGCCAGCTCGGCGAGCAGCAGCGGGTGCGGATTTGCCTTGACGGCGTAGTGGACCGCGGTTCTCGGCAGTGCCGAGGCGAGCTCGAGGTAGCGGTGGACGGACGTGGTCACGTCGAGCTCCAGGTAGGGCGTGGTGATGACCGGAGCGACCTCGGGGCTGCGCTGCCCAGGCACGGGCCCACGCACAGGCAGGGTGCTGGTCATGGTGCCTCCTGGTGCTGGTTGCAGCACTCGTTGAAGAGCAGGAGGAGCGGGCTCGCAGGTTGATACGGGTGGGCTCCGACTGGTCCAGTTCGGGGGGCGCTTGACACACCCGCTCGTCACAACCGGCCGCGACAACCCCACAAATGTTGGCCCGCAACGTCCGGGAACCCGGTCCAGACGCGCCAAGCCAACAAATGTGGGGTTGGGACGTCCGGGAACCCGATCCAGACGCACCAAGCCAACAAATGTGGGGTTGGGACGTCCGGGAACCCGATCCAGACGCACCAAGCCAACAAATGTGGGGTTGGGACGGCCCCGTTGGGGTTGGGGCGGCCCCGTTCGGCCCCCGAACCGGCTGACTAGGATTGCCGCCATGCCTGACACCCCCGGATCCAAGGTCGAGATAAGCCGCGATGAGGTGCGCCACCTCGCCGACCTCGCCCGGATCGAGCTCGACGACGCGGAGCTCGACCACCTTGCTCCGCAGCTGTCGGTGATCCTCGAGTCGGTGGCCTCGATCAGCGAGGTCGCGGCCGACGACATCCCGCCGACGTCGCACCCGCTACCGGTGGTCAACGTGTTCCGCGACGACGTCGTGACCCCCTCGCTCACCCCCGAGCAGGCGCTGTCCGGTGCGCCAGCGGTCGAGGGTCAGCGGTTCGCCGTACCCCGCATCCTCGGAGACGAGCAGTGAGCCTTCCCCTGATCCGGCGCAGCGGAGCACAGCTGGCCGACGCGCTGGCCTCCGGCGAGACCACGAGCGTCGAGCTGACCCAGGCCTTCCTCGACCGCATCGCCGCGGTTGACGGACCACCGGGACGGCAGGGAACCCACGCGTTCCTGCATGTCGACACCGAGGGTGCCCTCGCGGCTGCGCGGGCCTCCGACGTACGTCGGGCGAAGGGCGAGGTCGCATCGTCCCTCGACGGTGTCCCGATCGCGGTCAAGGACGTGCTGGCCACCGAGGGCATCCCCACGACGTGCGGGTCGAGGATCCTCGAGGGCTGGGTCCCGCCGTACGACGCCACCGTGGTCGCGCGGCTCAAGGCGGCCGGCCTGCCGATCCTAGGCAAGACCAACATGGACGAGTTCGCCATGGGCTCCTCCACCGAGCACTCGGCGTACGGACCGACGCGCAACCCCTGGGACCTCGACCGGATCCCGGGCGGCTCGGGCGGCGGATCGGCGGCCGCAGTGGCCGCCTTCGAGGCGCCGCTCGCCATCGGCACCGACACCGGGGGCTCGATCCGTCAGCCCGGTGCGGTCACGGGCACGGTGGGTGTGAAGCCGACCTACGGCGGGGTCTCGCGCTACGGCCTCGTTGCCATGGCCAACTCCCTCGACCAGGCCGGCCCGGTGACCCGCACTGTCCTCGACGCGGCGCTGCTGCACGAGATCATCGGCGGACACGACCCCCGCGACTCCACCAGCATCGACCAGCCGACCCCCCCGGTCGCCGAGTCCGCACGCGCGGGCGCCCTTGGAGACCTGAGCGGTCTTCGGGTCGGCGTGGTCGTCGAGCTCGGTGGCGAGGGCTACCAGCCCGGCGTGCAGCAGCGCTTCGACGAGGCGGTCGAGCTGCTCGTGAAGGCCGGAGCCGAGGTCGTCCAGGTCAGCTGTCCGAACTTCGTGCATGCGCTCGCGGCGTACTACCTGATCATGCCGAGCGAGGCGTCCTCCAACCTCGCCCGCTTCGACGCCATGCGCTACGGACTCCGGGTGCTGCCCGAGGGTGTCGAGGCACCGAGCGCCGAGGAGGTCATGCGTTCGACGCGGGACCAGGGCTTCGGCGACGAGGTCAAGCGACGCATCATCCTCGGCACCTACGCGCTGTCCAGCGGCTACTACGACGCCTACTACGGCCAGGCGCAGAAGGTGCGCACGCTGATCAGCCGCGACTTCGAACGCGCCTTCGGCTCGGCCGATGTGCTGCTCTCACCAACCGCTCCCACGACCGCGTTCAGGCTGGGGGAGAAGCTCGACGACCCGCTTGCGATGTACCTCAACGACATCGCCACCATCCCGGCCAACCTCGCCGGTGTGCCGGGCATCTCGGTGCCCGCCGGCCTCGCCGAGGAGGACGGCCTGCCGGTCGGGCTGCAGGTACTCGCCCCGGCGCTGGCCGATGACCGGCTCTACCGGGTCGGGGCCGCACTCGAGGGGCTGCTTGAGCAGCAGTGGGGCGGTCCGATGCTCGATCCCGACAAGCTGGACAAGGAGCTTGCGCGATGACGCACACGGCAGCCGAGCTGTTGTCCTTCGAGGACGCGCTGGCGGCGTACGACCCGGCCATGGGTCTCGAGGTCCACGTCGAGCTGAACACGATGACCAAGATGTTCTGTGGCTGCCCGGCGCACTTCGGGGGCGAGCCGAACACGCACACCTGCCCGACCTGTCTTGGCCTGCCCGGGTCGATGCCGGTCGTGAACGGCAAGGCCGTGGAGTCGGCGATCCGGATCGGACTGGCGCTGAACTGCAGCATCGCCGAGTGGTGCCGGTTCGCGCGGAAGAACTACTTCTACCCGGACATGCCGAAGAACTTCCAGACCAGCCAGTACGACGAGCCGATCGCCTTCGACGGCTGGACCGACGTCGAGATCGTCGGCGAGGACGGACCCGAGACCTTCCGGGTGGAGATCGAACGCGCCCACATGGAAGAGGACACCGGGAAGTCGCTGCACGTCGGCGGCGCGACTGGCCGCATCCACGGTGCCGACTACTCGCTCGTGGACTACAACCGTGCCGGCATCCCCCTGATCGAGATCGTGACGCGGCCCATCATGGGTGCTCGCGAGAAGGCACCGGCGGTCGCCCGTGCGTACGTCGCGCACCTGCGTGAGCTTCTGCTCGGGCTGGGCGTCTCCGACGTACGCATGGAGCAAGGGTCATTGCGTTGCGACGTCAACCTGTCCCTGGCACCGGTCGGGACGGGGACCCTGGGCACCCGCACCGAGACCAAGAACGTGAACTCCCTGCGCTCCGTCGAGCGGGCCGCGCGCTACGAGATCGGCCGTCAGGCCGCGATCCTCGCCTCTGGTGGCTCGATCCTGCAGGAGACCCGGCACTGGCACGAGGACACCGGCGTCACGACGTCCGGGCGCGAGAAGTCCGACGCCGACGACTACCGCTACTTCCCGGAGCCCGACCTGGTGCCGGTGGCGCCGTCGCGGGACTGGGTCGAGGAGCTCCGGTCGTCGCTGCCCGAGCCCCCGCGCGAACGCCGGGCCCGGCTCCAGGCCGACTGGGGCTTCTCCGAGCTGGAAATGCGCGACACCATCGGCGCGGGCGCACTCCCCCTCGTCGAGGAGACGATCGCGGCCGGCGCCTCGCCGCAGGCCGCCCGCAAGTGGTGGCTCTCCGAGCTGGCCCGCCGCGCCAACGAGCTGGGTGCGGAGCTCTCCGCGCTGCCGATCACCCCTGCCGACGTCGCCCGCATCCAGGCGCTCGTCGACGAGGGTGCGGTCAACGACAAGCTCGCGCGCCAGGTCTTCGACGGAGTGCTGGCAGGGGAGGGAACTCCCGACGAGGTCGTCGCCTCTCGTGGTCTCGCGATCGTCTCCGACGAGGGCGCCCTCGGGGACGCGGTCGACCGGGCCATCGAGGCCAACCCCGACGTGGCGGCCAAGATCCGCGACGGCAAGGTAGCCGCCGCAGGCGCGCTCATCGGAGCGGTCATGAAGGAGATGCGCGGCCAGGCCGACGCCGCCCGGGTCCGCGAGCTGATCCTCGAGCGCCTGTCCTAGCGGCAGTGCGCGTGTGGCTGTAGGTGGTCGAGCTCCGCAGATCGGATTGCGGCGTCCCGCGCGGTCCGCGCCGTAGGTGGTCGAGCAGCGAGCGCAGCGAGCGATCAGTCGAGACCACACTCCGCAAGCCGAGGAGCAGCCGAAACCCCAGATCGCGCCGAGACGGCGCATCTGAAAGGCGCCGGACCCCCGGATCTCTTTCAGACGCGTCGTCTCGGCGGGTTTGGGGGCTAGGGGCGGACGAGCAGGATCCGGTCGTCCTCGGAGGCGGGGTCGCCCCGGCCGTCGTGGTTGGACGTGGTGACCCAGAGGTTCCCGTCCGGAGCGAGTACGACGGTCCGTACCCGGCCGTACTTCCCGACGAAGAACCCCTTCTCGTCACTGGCCTTGCGACCGTTGACGTCGACTCGCCACAGCCGCTCGCCCTGCAGGGCGCCCAACCACAGCCGGCCCGCGGCGAACGCCAGGCCGGACGGGGAGGACTCATCGGTGGACCACGTCACCTGCGGGTTCTGCAGCCCGGGCTCGTCGCCCATCCCCTCGACCATCGGCCAGCCGTAGTTGCGACCCTTCTCGATCAGGTTCAGCTCGTCGAAGCTGTCCTGCCCGAACTCCGAGGCCCACAGGTTGCCGGCGCTGTCGAAGGCGAGCCCCTGCACGTTGCGGTGACCCCAGGTCCAGATCGGTGAGCGCCGGTCGGGGTTGCCGGGCGCGGGATCGCCGTCGGTCGTGACCCGCAAGATCTTGCCGCCGAGCGAGTCCCGGTCCTGCGCAAGGTCGGGCTGACCCGCCTCGCCCGTGGAGACGTAGAGCATGCCGTCGGGTCCGAAGATCATCCGGCCGCCGTCGTGGTTGCCGGCCTTGGGGATGTCGGTGAGGATCGGGTCGAGCTCGCCGAGCCGGCCGTTGTCTAACGTCGTCCGGAAGACCCGGTTGTCGGACTCCGTCGTGGCGTAGAAGAACACCTGCTTGTCCTGCGCGTACGACGGTGACACCGCCACCCCGAGCAGACCGGCCTCGCCTTCGGGCTCCGCCTCCTCGATGACGCCCGCCTCGCGCACCGACTTCCCGCGGATCTGCAGCACCCGGCCGCTGTCCCGCTCGGTGACCAGCGCGGAACCGTCAGGCAGGAAGGCGATTCCCCACGGGACCTCCAGGTCGCTGGCGATCGCCCCCAAGACCTCCGGGCGCGCCGACGGCCCCGGCGCGGCGGAGGAGGTAGCAGACGGAGATGCGGACGGGGAAGTCGACGAGGACCCGGTCGCGCTCGGCGCCTCGGGCGGGGACTTGATCTCGGGCTCGGACCCCCCGCAGGCGACGAGCAACAGTGACGAGACGACGATCAGCGAGGCCAGCCGCAACATTTCGCGAGCCTATTACCCACGCACCAGCGGGAGCGGCCTACTCGGGGACGCGGTCCAGCAGGTCGAGCAGCGCCTCGTGTACCTCGTCAGGCTTCTCCATCGCGATGAAGTGCGTCGCGCGCAGCTCCTGGTACGTCGCGCCGGTGATCCGCGCCGCCGCTGTCTTCATGTCGTGCGAGGAGGCGAAGATGTCGTACTTGCCGGCGACGAAGCTTGCCGGCACCCCGATGTTGCGCAGCGAGACCCGCAGGTGCAGCGATGAGTGCAGGGCGAGGTGCATGTACCAGTCGACCGGTGTGGTCAGGAACTCCTGGATCGCCCGCCTCGCCAGCAGCGGGTCGGGCATCGGGAGCATGAAACCCGTGTGCGTGATCACCTCGTAGGTCAGCGGCCCGACCTTCAGGCGCCTGGCGACCTGGGTCAGCGGCTTGCCCGCCAGCTTCGCCAGCCGGGCGAGGTTGACCGTGATCGGCTTGCGCAGTGGCCGGGGGATGAAGATCGGGGCGCCGATGGAGGCGAAGGTGTCGCCCGGGACACCTCCGACGGCGAACAGTCCGGTCACCCGCTCGGGGTGGGTGACGGCAAGCTCGAACATCGTGTTGACGCCGATGGACCAGCCCATCGCGACGCACGCGTCGACTCCCGCGTCCTCGAGTACGGCGACCGCGTCGTCGACGAAGTGGTCGACCTCGACATGGGTCGGGTCGGCCGGTCGCTCGGAGTCACCGGTACCGCGATGGTTCCAGGAGATGACCCGGACGCCGCAGTCCGGGTCGAGCAGCGCGGGCCAGACATAGGGATTGGTGCCGAGTCCGTTGCAGAGCAGCACAGTTGGTCCGTCGACGTCGTTGGTCCACGCCTGCAACCGGGTGCCGTCCTCGCTGACGACGGTGTAGTAGCGCAGCGCAAGGCCGTCGTCGTCGGATGGCGCGACGTGCAGGGGTACACCCGGGGCAAGGGTCATGGCCGGATTGTGCCCCAACCAAGGGTCGGAAAGCCGGATTGGTGGCCCAGATCATCGGTGCCGGAGTCGGGACGTCATACGAGCTGGTCGCCGTATCGACCAGCTCGTATGACGCTGCCGGGCCTCAGCCCGGACGCTCAGCCGAGCCGGCCCGCGGGGAGGCTGTGGGTCGCGGTGCCGGCTCGGTGCTCTCGGTGGGCAAGGGCTGCCACGACGTACTCCTGCACCTCGTCGCGCTCGCGCCGACCGGCAGTCAGTGCCGTGGAGGCGACCATCGCGTTGCGGCAGGCACGGCGCTGGCTCTGCTGCGCCCAGAACGACAGCGGCCGCAGCATCGGCTCGATGATGTGGTTCATGGTGTCTCCCCTCCCTGGGTCCCTCCCGGTGACCGCAGGTTGCCCGTCGCTAGACCCAGACGCTAGGCAGTGGCGGAGTCCGCAGCGTCACGCGAATGTGACATGTGCGTGAACAACCGCTCGCATGCTCAGCCGTCCGCGTCGATGCGGCGCAGCAGGTCCTCGATGATGCTGCGCTCGTGGTCGAAGTAGGACAGTCCCCAGTCCGCCACCAGAGCCGGGTAACGGAACTGCTCACCCGTCGCGTCCCTTCCCTCCAGCGAGACGCGCACCCGCTCCAGGTCTGTGCGCTCCAGCTCGAGAGCCACGAGGTGGTTGCGGAGCATGCTGGTCACCGACTCGGGGTCCATCAGCGCCCCGAGCAGGAGACGCAGCGCGACCGGGTGCTTGAGCACCGGGAACCCCACCGGGGTCTCGCGCAACCAGCCCTTGAGTGTCTTCGTCCCCGCTCGCGTCAGGGAGTACGACGTGGTCCGGTCGTCACCGTGGCGGCGTACCAGCCCCACGTCGTGCAACCGCTCCAGCTCTGAGTACACCTGGCTCATGGCGGGGGAGACCCAGTAGTAGCGCAGCGTCCGGTCCGCGCGCTGCTTGAGCTCGTAGCCGGTGAGCGGGTCACCGAAGGACAACAGGCCGAGCAACGCGTACGCCGTCATCGGCAGGTCGCGCGAGAGGTCTTGACCCATGGTGGGATCAGGTTAATGTTCCTATTAGGAATAAGCGAGGAGGCCGTGGTGGGCAAGCAGACAGTGCTGATGGTCGGGACGCGCAAGGGCCTGTGGGTCGGGCAGTCCGACGAGGCGCGGACGGACTGGACATGGACGGGGCCGCACTTCGACATGGAGGAGGTCTACTCCTGCATGGTCGACACCCGCGGCGCGACGCCTCGCCTGCTCGCGGGGGCCTCGTCGACCTGGCTCGGCCCGCGCGTACGTCGCTCCGACGACCTCGGCGAGAAGTGGACCGAGTCCCAGGACGGCGGGATCCGCTTTCCCGAGGGCACCGATGCGAGCGTCGAGCGGATCTGGCAGCTGACCACTGGTGCCCGCGACGGGATCGTGTACGCCGGCTCGGAGCCCGGTGCCGTGTGGAAGTCGACCGACAACGGGGAGACCTTCGCGCTCGAGCAGGCGCTCTGGGACCACCCGCACCGTCCGGAATGGGGCGCCGGCTTCGGTGGTCAGGCCTTCCACACGATCCTGCCCCACCCGGAGAACCCCGACTCCGTCACGGTCGCGATCTCGACGGGCGGCGTTTACCAGACCACTGACGGGGGTGCGTCCTGGTCGCCGCGCAACAAGGGCATCCGTGCGGAGTTCCTGCCGGAGGGCGAGCAGTACCCCGAGTTCGGGCAGTGCGTGCACAAGGTCGCGCGCCACCCCGCCAACCCGGCGCGGATGTTCCTGCAGAACCACGGCGGCGTGTACCGGTCCGACGACGAGGGTGGCTCGTGGGCCTCGATTGCCGACGGACTACCGGCCGACTTCGGGTTCACGATCGTGGTCCATCCGCAGGAGCCGGACACGGTCTACGTGTTCCCGATCAATGGCGGCGAGAGGCGCTACCCGCCGGAGGCGCGGGCGCGGGTCTGGCGTTCGAAGGACGCGGGGGAGACCTGGCAGGAGCTGGGCGACGGACTGCCCGACGCCTTCTACGTCGCGGTGATGCGCGACGCCATGTGCACCGACGACCACGACGAGACCGGCATCTACTTCGGTGCCCGCAACGGGGCTGTCTGGGCGAGCAGCAACGCAGGGGACTCGTGGTCCCAGGTGGTCGCCGACCTGCCGGACGTGATGGCGGTACGAGCGGCCTCGCTCTGAGCCGCGCCGCCACATCAGTCGCGCCCACCGGGCGACCGAACCCCACAATTGTGGGATCGGGACGTTCAGATGGCCGGTTCTGACGTCACAAGCCAACAATTGTGGGCTCCGGCCGCGCCTGGCCACTAGCTCTGCGCCACGTGCGGACCCGCCTGGGGTACGTCGAGATACTCCAGCTCGTTGACAGCCAGCTGGTCGAACGCGATCGGCTCCGGAACTCCTGCGGTGATCCGGGTGCCGTCCGAGCGGGTGCCACCGAGGATCGGCTTGTTGCCCAGCAGACCGTCGATCCGGTCGCCCTGGTCGGCGAGCGGGATTGTGAGCGGTGAGTCGGCGGTGACGACGTACTCCTCACCGCGCACCTTGAGCCGCACCTCGGGTTCGCCGACCTGTTGGACCGAGATCGCGAGCTGGTCCTGGGTGAGCTCGATCCGCAGGCGCGAGCCTCGCCACGTGATCGGGAACCGCAACGAGGGCCACGAGGCGGGCAGGCGCGGGTCGAATGCCAGCTGCCCGCCGCGGTCGCGCATCCCTCCGAAGCCGAACACGAGCGAGCTCCACACTCCGCCGGTGGACGCGACGTGCAGCCCGTCGACGGTGTTGCCGTGCAGGTTCTTGAGGTCGACGTAGAGCGCCTGGAGGAAGTAGTCGAGGGCGACCTCGTGGTAGCCGACCTCTGCGGCGATGATCGACTGCACCACTGCTGAGAGGGTGGAGTCCCCGGTGGTGATCGGGTCGTAGTACTCGAAGTCGGCGCGCTTCTCCTCCGAGGTGAACCGGTCGCCCTGCAGGAACAGCGCCAGCACGACGTCGGCCTGCTTGAGCACCTGGAAGCGGTAGATCACCAACGGGTGGTAGTGCAGCAGCAGCGGACGCAGCTCGTCGGGGGTCTGGGAGAGGTCCCAGACCTCGCGGTCCAGGAACTGGTCGTCCTGCGGATGGATGCCGAGCCCTTCGTCGAAGGGGATCGCCATGCCGGCAGCGCAGGCACGCCATTCCGCCACCTCGTCGTCGGTGACGCCGAGGCGCGTCACCAGCGCGGCGTACTCGACCGGGTGCTCGGCACGGATCTCCTCCACCGCCGCCACGGTCTGCTCGAGGTTGTGGCGGGCCATGACGTTGGTGAACAGGTTGTTGTTCACGACAGTCGTGTACTCGTCCGGCCCGGTCACGCCATGGATGTGGAACGACGGCGTGCCGTTGCTGCGCCAGAAGCCGAGCTCGGCCCACATCCGGGAGGTCTCCACGAGGATGTCGATGCCGTCGCGCACCAGGAAGCCCCAGTCACCAGTCGCCGCGACGTACTGCGAGAGCGCGTAGGCGACGTCGGCGTCGATGTGCACCTGGGCGGTTCCGGCGGCGTAGTACGCGGAGGCCTCCTCACCGCTGATGGTGCGCCAGGGGAAGAGGGCACCGGCCTGGGCCATCTCGCGGGCACGATGCCGTGCCGCCGGGAGCATCCGCGTGCGGAAGTGCAGCAGGTTACGGGCCGCGTCGGGCTGGGTGTAGCTGAGGAACGGGGCGACGTAGATCTCGGAGTCCCAGAAGTAGTGGCCCTCGTAGCCGGATCCGGTCACGCCCTTGGCGGGGACGCCCTGCTGGTCGGCGCGGGCGCTGGCCTGGGCGAGAGAGAGCAGGTTGTACCGGATCGCCTGCTGGAGCACGTCGTCCTCGATCTCGACGTCGCTGGCCTCCCAGTAGCGCGCGAACCACTCCCGCTGCTCCGCGAGGTAGTACTCGACGCCGTGCCGGTCGGACCGGTCGAGGGTGCGGTCGCAGCGGTCCGACAGCTCGCGGACGGGTACGCCGCGGGAGGTGTGGTAGGCGACCGCCTTCTCGAGGCGGATGGTGTTGCCCTCCTGTGCCTCGACCTTGAAGGTCATCTTGGTGAGGTCCTCGTCCTCACGCAGGATCGTCTCGAGCTCGTCGGAGGTCTCGATGCGATGGTCCGCGCCGACCACGATGGTCATCCTCGACTTGGCGCACCGGTAGCCCAGCATCATCCGGTCCTGGCGGGCGTAGTGGAGCTGGGGCACCAGCACCCGCTCCTGGAAGCTCGAGGCCTTGCGCGGGTCAGACGACACGTGCTCGCCCATGGCGTGGGCGCTGTCGTGGTACTCGTCCTTGCCGTCCTGCCGGTTCAGCAGCTGCGACGAGATGACGATGGGCGCGTTGCCCGAGAGCATCGTGATCTCCAGTGTCATCAGGGCCAGGTGGCGCTGGGTCATCGACACCATCCGGGTCGAGTCGATCCGGACCCGTTTGCCCGAGGGAGTCCGCCACACCAGGCTGCGTCTGAGCACGCCGTCCCTGAAGTCGAGGGTCCGTTCGTAGTGCTCGAGGTCCGCGGTGCCGAGGATGAGCGGCTCGTCGTCGACGTACACCTTGATCAGCTTGGCGTCGGGGACGTGGACGATCGTCTGGCCGGTGCGGGCGAAGCCGAACGCCGCCTCCGCATGCCGGATGTCCCAGGTCTCGTGGAAGCCGTTGATGAAGGTGCCGTGCTCGTAGGCGTCCCGGCCCTCCTCGGGGTTGGCGCGCATTCCGAGGTAACCGTTCGCGACCGTGAACAGCGTCTCGTTCACACCGAGGTCGTCGGGGTGGTGGTCCAGCTCGACCAGGCGCCAGGGGTCGACCGGGAATCGACCCCGGTCGAGGGGGTCGGTCTTCATGCGCCGGCTCTTCACGACTCGGCCCTTGGTTCGTCCACTGCTGCGTCCTCGGGCTGGTACGGCAGCGTCTCGGCGAGGTCGGAGACCACGAGGTGAGCGCCCGCGTCGGTCAGGGTCGCCGCCCCGGCTCCGCGGTCGACCCCGACCACGAGGCCGAACTCGCCTGCGCGACCGGCACGTACGCCTGACACCGCGTCTTCCAGGACCACTGCTCGGGCCGGTGCAGCCCCAACGGCCGAAGCGGCGTGAAGGAAGGTGTCGGGGGCAGGCTTGCCCGGCAGACCGAGCTCTCCTGCGACCCGTCCGTCGACGACGGTCGCGAAACGGTCCGCTAGACCAGCCGCTGCCAGCACGGCCGGAGCGTTGGCTGAGCTCGACACCACGGCGAGTGGAGTGCCGAGGGCGCGCAGGTGGTCGAGGAGGGCGATCGAGCCCGGGAACGCCGTCACGCCGTCGCGCTCCAGGACATGGTTGAAGGCGTCGTTCTTGCGGTCGCCAAGGCCGCGCACAGTGGGTTCCGAGTCGTCGCCGTGACCGTCTTCCGGGTTGCCTTCGGGCAGGGTGATGCCGCGCGCGGACAGGAAGTCCCGGACGCCGTCGTAGCGCGGTTTGCCGTCCACGTGGGCGAAGTAGTCGGCGTCGGAGTACGGCGACGTGTCGGCTCCACCACCCTCCGTGGCCGGGTGGCGCCCGGCGTACTCGGTCAGGAACTCGTTGAACATCTCGGCCCAGGCGCGCATGTGCACCTCGGCCGTCGGGGTGATGACACCATCGAGGTCGAACAGGACGGCGTCGTACTCCGACCAGGGGATGGTGTGCGCGGGGGCACCGTTCTGGGCGTGATGGGCAGATGTCACGACATAAGGCTAGGGTCACCGGCCGTTCGGCGCATTGACACGTGACACTTGGGGCGTATGAGTCGAAGTACGCTCAGGTCCATGAGTGAGTCCGCCTCAGGCGCCCCTGACATCAAACCTCGTTCGCGCGACGTCACCGACGGCCTCGAGAAGGCCGCCGCGCGGGGGATGCTCCGAGCGGTGGGGATGGACGACGAGGACTTCCTCAAGCCGCAGATCGGCGTCGCGTCGAGCTGGAACGAGATCACCCCCTGCAACCTCTCCCTCGACCGGCTGGCGAAGGCCGTGAAGAACGGCGTGCACGCCGGCGGCGGCTACCCCCTTGAGTTCGGCACGATCTCGGTCTCGGACGGCATCTCCATGGGCCACGAGGGGATGCACTTCTCGCTGGTCTCACGCGAGGTGATCGCGGACTCGGTGGAGACCGTGATGATGGCGGAGCGGCTCGATGGCTCGGTGCTGCTGGCGGGCTGCGACAAGTCACTGCCCGGGATGCTGATGGCGGCCGCGCGGCTCGACCTCGCGAGCGTGTTCCTGTACGCCGGGTCGATCATGCCCGGCCAGGTCGACGGCAACGACGTGACGATCATCGACGCGTTCGAGGCCGTCGGTGCCTGCCTCGCTGGCAAGATCACCCGCGAGGAGGTCGACCGCATCGAGCGAGCGATCTGTCCCGGCGAGGGTGCCTGCGGGGGCATGTACACCGCCAACACGATGGCCGCGGTGGCCGAGGCTCTCGGGATGAGCCTGCCCGGCTCGGCCGCGCCGCCCGCCGTGGACCGCAGGCGTGACGGGTTCGCGCACCGATCGGGTGAGGCGGTGGTGGAGATGCTGCGCCACGGCATCACGGCGCGCCAGATCATGACGATCGAGGCCTTCGAGAACGCCATTGCCGTCGTGATGGCCCTGGGTGGCTCAACGAACGCCGTACTCCACCTGCTGGCGATCGCGCGCGAGGCCGAGGTCGAGCTGACCATCGACGACTTCAACCGCATTGGCGACAAAGTGCCCCACCTCGGTGACCTGAAGCCGTTCGGTCGCTTCGTGATGAACGACGTCGACAAGGTCGGCGGCATTCCGGTCGTTATGAAGGCACTGCTCGACGCCGGCCTGATGCACGGTGACTGCCTCACGGTCACGGGCAGGACCATGCGCGAGAACCTCGAGGCGCTCGCACCGGCCGACCTCGACGGCGAGGTGCTGCGCAAGCTCAGCGCGCCGATCCACAGGACCGGCGGTCTGACGATCCTCAAGGGATCCCTGGCGCCCGAGGGTGCCGTGGTGAAGTCGGCCGGCTTCGACGACTCCACCTTCACCGGCACCGCGCGCGTCTTCGACGGCGAGCGGGCGGCGATGGACTCCCTGGAGCAGGGCCAGATCACGGCGGGCGACGTCGTCGTGATCCGCTACGAGGGACCCAAGGGCGGACCGGGCATGCGCGAGATGCTCGCGATCACCGGCGCGATCAAGGGCGCCGGGCTGGGCAAGGACGTGCTGCTGATCACCGACGGCCGTTTCTCCGGCGGTACGACGGGTCTCTGCGTGGGCCACATCGCCCCCGAGGCCGTCGACGGCGGCCCGATCGCGTTCGTACGCGACGGCGACCAGATCACCCTCGACGTCGCCGGCCGGACCCTGGACGTGACGATCGAGGAGTCCGAGCTCGCCGCCCGTCAGGACGGCTGGGTCCCGAACGCGCCGAAGTACACCAAGGGCGTGCTCGGGAAATACGCCAAGCTCGTCGGGTCGGCTGCTCATGGGGCTGTCTGCGGCTGAGGTTTCGCCTCGGGGTGCTGCCCCTGCCTGCCTGCCCGCGCCACCGCCCGCCGCGCCACCGCCCGCCGCGCCAGAACTCCACAATTGTCGGATTGTGACGTCCAGGACACGGGTACGGACGTCCCGCGCCAACATTTGTGGGGTTGTGCCCGTCGGGTCGTACGGCCCCCGCTCCGCTCCAACAATTGTCGGGTTGTGACGTCCAGGACTCGCGTTCGGACGTCGCGCGCCAACATTTGTGGGGTTGTGGCGGGGTAGCGGCCTGGGTCAGCGCTTGGCCGGCCGCAGCTGCCCGGTGCCGTGTGTCACGACCCAGCGCTTCGCGTCGATCGTGGCGATCTGCCCTTCGCGGGACCAGGACAGATCCGCGTCGGGGCACCGGCCGGCCGCGGTTCGTCGTACGCCGGGCAGCGTCGTGGCGGCCGCGGGGCCCCACGCCTGGTCTTCGAGCTGCGCGAACTGGACCTCGGCCACACACGCCGCGGCGCGCGGCAGGACACGAATGCGCGTCACCAACTTGTCGTGGTAGACGGACAGCGCGTCGTGCGCCGGGTCCTCCATCGGCAGCCGGACCTCGGTCCGGTCGCGCTCCTCGTCGATCACCACTGACGGGTGGCCGGCCACCAGTAGCGGACCTCCCATGAACGCGGCGATCCGGCCTGCCCGGTGCACCTGAACGGCCCGCCAGACTGTTCCGCTGTTCTGCGAGACCATCACCACCGTCTCGTCGCTTGGCGTCGCCTGGTCGAGCCCGGCGTCCGGACCGCCCGACCAGCACCGTACGGCGACCCAGAGATCATTGCCGCCGTCGCCCCTGACGAAGGAGGCGGACCGGCACGGTGTGTCGTCGTCGGTGGTGAGTACCGTGACTGGCTTGCTCCAGCGCGACGACTTGGAAAAGGCCCACTGCGCCATGATCCGGTGGCCATCCGGCGAGTAGACGACGGCGTACTGGTCGTTGAGGCCGCGGCCCCGCTGGAACACCGGCGCGATGCTCGACCTGCCACCGGTGTCGACGACTGCCTGGTGGTTCACTGGCTGCGGCAGCTCCCGCCAACCCTCCCCGTCGCGTGCGAACTCCACATACCCGCTGATCGGCTCGACCCACGCGCCTACGCGTTGCGCACCAAGATCCTCGGCCAGCGGCCGGCACGTCGGGTCCTCGGTCGGGTAGACCCCGCTGGTCGCCTGCGGCGTGAAGTGCAGGTCCCGTGGTGCAGTCGTGGACAGCGTCCAGCGGCAACCGTCTCCTGCTCGGGTGCCCGTCACCGCACGGAAGGAGGCGTCCGCCGCCATGTATGCCTCGTACTGGGCGCTCGGCAGCCCGGTGACGCGCTCACGGCTCAGCTCGCCGCCGGACCAGGTCATGAAGCCCGCAGTGTCATAGAACGAGACAAAGGACCCGTCGGCACTGATCTCGGCGAAAGTCGTGATGGCGAACGTGTGCGCGCGGCTGCAGTCCAGGCCCGCACAGACAACTCCCACACTGTGGTCCGGTGAGTAGTCCTCACCGAGCACCTGCTCGTGCCAGTAGTCCGCGGAGATCGCGACGGTGTCCCGCTCGTGCGCCACCCGCACCTCGTGGGTCCACTGCCGGTCCGTGGCCACGGTCTTCGGCGGGCTCCACGCCTTGGAGTCGGCGTCGTAGCGCTGCACCACCAGGTCGTGGCCGTCTGGGGAGCCGACTGAGAAGCGATCCCCTCCGGGCAGCTTGATGATCTTGTTCTTGAGCCCGCCGGCGTCACGGAACCGCTGCAATGTGTCGGTGTAGGGGTCGTCGCCGCCGAGGTTCCCACAGGACGTCAGCGCGACCACCAACAGCGCAGCCACTCCGATCGCTATTGACCCGAGCGGGCTCCTGTGCACAACCTCAGAGTACCCGGGGTTCTCAACCAGATGGTTGACAATGCGGGAGGCACGTGGCAGAGTCCCGCTATTCAACCAATCAGTTGAGGAACGCGATGACCGATCAGCTCTCCAAGGTGTTCTCCGCCCTGGCCGACCCGACCCGCCGCGACATGGTGGCCCGCCTCTGCGTGGGCGATGCCACCGTCGGCGAGCTGGCCGCGCCGTACGACGTGAGCGTGCAGGCAGTCTCGAAGCACCTGATGGTGCTGGAGACCGCAGGCCTCGTCACGAAGGGGCGAGACGCGCAGCGCCGGCCGGTGCATCTCGAGGCGGAGGTGTTCGACCTGATGACCAAGTGGATCGAGCGCTACCGGCAGGAGGCCGAGGAGCGGTACCGCCGCCTCGACGCGGTCCTGGCCGCCATGAACGAAACAGAAATCGAAACAGCGAACGACCGATCACCCGACACCAGAGAGGGAACCGCATCATGAACACCACGTTGAAGACAGCAGACGGCACCACCACCATCGAGGCCGACCCGAACCTGCCGCTGGTCACGATGACCCGCGACTTCCAGGCCACTCCCGCGCAGCTGGTCCGGGCGCACACCGATCCCGACCTCTTCGTGCAGTGGATCGGCCCCAACGGCATGGACACGCGCCTGGACCACTGGGACGCCAGCACCGGCGGCAGCTGGCGCTACGTCTCGACCCGCGGCGACGAGGAGTACAGGTTTCACGGGTCCTTCCACGAGGTTCGCGACGACCGGATCGTGCAGACCTTCACGTACGACGACTTCCCCGACGGGGTCTCCCTGGAAACCATGTGGTTCGAGGACCTCGGCGACGGCCGCACGCGTCTGCACGCCACCTCCCTCGTGGACAGCATCGAGGGCCGCGACATGATCCTTTCCAGCGGCATGGAGGTCGGCATCAACGACGGCTACGCCAAGCTCGACGCGTTGCTGGCCAAGGGCGCCGTCTGAGGTCCACCGCCGCGCCGGGACGTCATACGAACCGTGGGCCATAGAGCTTTAGTTCGTATGACGTCCGCGGCTGTCCGGCGGAGGGCGGGGGGTGTCGGTTCCGAGTGGTTGGGTGGATGCCATGGACCAGCGCATCAGCTTCATCACCCTGGCCGTAGCCGACCTCGACCGCACCCGGGCCTTCTACGTCGACGGGCTCGGCTGGGAGCCGGAGCTATGGGTGCCGGGTGACGTGCTGATGATCCGGGCGGGGGACAAGCTCGTTCTCTCGCTGTGGGCCCAGGGTGAGTTCGAGTCCGAGGTGGGTCCGATCCGGCGCGGCGAGGGCGTGGTACCGATCACGCTCGCGCACAACGTCGCGACCGAGGCCGAGGTGGACGAGATCCTCGCGCTGGCCGTCTCACTCGGGGCGGAGGCGAGCGAAGCCGAGCAGCGTGAGTGGGGTGGCTACACGGGTTACTTCGCCGACCCGGACGGCTTCCGCTGGGAGATCGCGACCAACCCCGGCGAGATCGGCCAGACGGTCCTGCCCTGATCAGGTCGAGTTCGGCCCGGCATCAGCCCGTGACTGCGCTCGCCGGCAGGTCGAACCAGCGCAGGTGCTCGAAGTCCCGGCTGAGGGTGACGGGGGGAGTGAGGTCCGGCTCGGGCGCCTCGGCGAGGATCTTGACACCTTCCGCAAGGTGTTGCTCAAGCAGGGACTCGTCGCCTGCCAGGTGCGAGGTCGGGGCGTGCATCCCCTGGTCGTCGTACGTGATCGAGCCGAGGCGCAGCGGCGGCTCCACCACGCCGTCGCGATGGGTCCAGATCCCCGAGGCAGTGTCGAACCGGTAGTCGCCCAGCAGCCGCCAGCCGTCGCGCGCGACTAGCCGCACTGCTTCGACGATGTAGTCGGCGACGGTCTCGGAGAGGAAGTAGTTGAAGTTCACGCGCACCCACCCCGGTTTGATCCCCTCGCAGCCACCGGTGATCTCGCGCTCGAACTCGTGGCTGCGCTCGATGTCGATCCCCAGCAGCCGGTGGCCGTAGGGCCCTGCGCACGAGCAACCACCACGCGACTGGATGCCGAAGAGGTCGTTGAGCACGGCGACGACGAAGTTGTGGTGGAGATAGCGACCCGACGGCGCGCGTACGACGAACGAGACGATCGAGAGTCGTTCGGCGTCGAGGTTCCCGAGGATCTCGATGGAGGGTTCAGCACCCCAGGCCGCGACCGCACGTTCCAGGAAGCGCTCCTCGGCGGCCCGGATCGTCTCGACTCCGACCGCCTGCTTGAGCTGGAAGACGAGGCCGGCCCGGACCGCCTCGATGATGGCCGGCGTGCCGCCCTCCTCGCGATGCTCCGGCTCGGCGAGGTAGGCGTGCTCGGAGTCGTTGACGTAGGCCACGGTGCCGCCGCCCGGGACCTCCGGCACCCGGTTGGAGAACAGCTCGCGGCGAGCGACCAGTACGCCCGGGGTCGACGGCCCACCGATGAACTTGTGCGGCGAGAGGAAGATCGCGTCCTTGTAGGCCAGCGGGTGGTCCGAGCCGGCGTACATCTCGATGTCGATGTACGGCGCTGCCGCAGCGAAGTCCCAGAAGGACAGGGCACCGTGCTCGTGCAACAGGGTCGAGATCGCGAACGTGTCCGAGACGATCCCGGTCACGTTGGAGGCAGCCGAGAACGAGCCGATCTTCAGGGGCCGGTCGGCGTGTTCGAGCAGTGCCGCGCGCAGTGCGTCGAGGTCGATGTGGCCGTCGGCGTCCTGCGGCATCACGACGACGTCGGCGATCGACTCACGCCACGGGATCTCGTTGGAATGGTGTTCGAAGGGGCCGATGAAGACGACCGGCCGCTCCTGTTCCGCGATGTGCTGCAGGAGCGAGTGCCGGTCCTCGAGCGCGGATGGGATGCGCAGCCCGAGTACCCCGATCAGCTTCGAGATCGCTCCGGTCGAGCCAGACCCAGCGAAGATGACGACCGTCTCCGCGTCGCCACCGACGGCCTCGTGGATGATCCGGCGGGCGTCCTCGCGCAGGCGGGTGGTCTGCAGGCCGGTACCGCTCGACTCGGTGTGGGTGTTCGCGTAGCTCGGCAGCACCTCGTCGCGGATGAAGTCCTCGATGAACGCGAGCGCCCGGCCCGACGCGGTGTAGTCGGCGTAGGTGACCCGGCGTTCGCCGTACGGCGTGCGCATGACGTGGTCCTCGCCGATCACGGAGTCCCTGACCAACCGCACCAGTGGTGACTCAGCAGGCAATGTTCCTCCTCCACACGCAGGTTACGCGCCGGCGGCCGCCCGGAGCGCATCGATGCTGCGCGCCACGTCCTCGTCGGTCGTCCCCGCGTTGCTGACCGCGATGCGCAGCACGGCCCGGTCCCGCCACCGCGAGCCACTCGTCCATGCAATGCCCTCCGCGAGCATCCGTTCGACCACGGCCAGGGTGCGCTCGTCGCTGCCGAAGGACACGCAGACCTGCGTGAACACGACGTCGTTGAGGACCTCCACCTCGGGCATCTCCGCCAGGGCGTCCGCGAACGTGCGTGCGTGCCGACACAGCCGCTCCACCATCTCGACGACCCCCGTGCGACCGTACGCACGCAGCGCCGCCCACACAGGGACACCCCGGCTCCGCCGTGACATCTCCGGTACCCGGTCGATCGGGTCCCCGGCCGCGTCGGGGATGAAGTAGTCGCCCTGTGCTCCCATGGCCGCGTTGAGCGCTGCCTGGTCGCGCACCGCGACGATGCCGCTGTCGTAGGGCACGTTGAGGGTCTTGTGCGCGTCGGTCGCCCACGAGTCCGCCAGCGCAACGCCTTCGGTGAGGTGCCGGTACGACGGAGACACTGCCGCCCACAGGCCGAACGCACCGTCGACGTGTACCCAAGCTCCCTGCTCGTGCGCCAGGGCGACGCACTCCTCGAACGGGTCACACGCCCCCGAGTGCAGGTTGCCGGCCTGCAGCAGCACGATCGTCGGCTGGTCGGGCGCCTCGCCCAGAGCACGTCGGAGGTCGTCGGGCCGGATCCGGCCCTGGTCGTCGACGTCCACCAGGGCCGGGGCCGGAAGCCCGAGGTAGCGAAGCGCCACCTCGACCGACGCGTGCCGCTCGCGGCCGGCAAGCACCCGAATGGCCGGCGAGCCTGCGAGCCCGCGATCCAGGTCCCAGCCGGCCACGCGCAGCAGCTCGTCGCGTCCGGCGGCGATCCCGGTGAAGTTGGCCATGGTGGCACCGGTGACGAAGCCGACGCCGCTGCCGGGCGGCAGGCCGAGCAGGTCGAGCAGCCATGCCGCTGCGACCTCCTCCACGGCTGCCGCCGCCGGCGTGACCTTGCGCAGGATCGTGTTCTGGTCCCACGCGCTGACCAGCCAGTCAGCAGCCAGCGCCGCGGGCTGGGCGCCACCGATCACGAACCCGAAGAAGCGGCCCGAGGGCATCGCGACCAGGCCCGGGTCGCAGGCGGCCGCCAGCAGGTCCACGACCTCCTCCGCGGGCGTCGGCCCTTCGGGCAATGTCCGTCCGAGGGCCGCGCCCACCGTGTCGGCGTCGGACCGCGCGGACACCGGTCTTTCGTCCAGGCTGTCGAGCCAGGCCAGCGCATGCTGGTGCGCGCGGGCGAGCGGGAGTCCGAACAGGGGATTCTTCGTGGGGACGTCCATGGGGCGAGTATGAGCCTGAATCCACCGATCTCCGTCTGCTGCGCGCCACGATGCGGGCGCGCTGGCTGTGTTGCCGACGCTGTTACGAAGATCCCTGGTGGCTTAGCTGGCTTGGCTGAGTTGGACCTCGTAGCCGAGGTGTTGGAGTTGGGCGATCGCTCGACGTCGTGCGCGTGCGGGGTCGAGGCGGATGTAGTAGTCGGCGCCGGGATCGTTGTAGAGCTCGCCGGTCTGGGCCATGTGCCAGATGGCGGTGAGAATGTCGTGCTGGATCGCTACCAGGGCGCGTTTGCCACCTCGTCGTTTCTGGAGGCGCTGGTAGCGGGCCGAGAAGTAGGTGTTCTTCGTCCGGGTCCCGGCTGCCAGGGCGGCGACTCCGAGTGCTCCCTTGAGGTGGGCGTTGCCGTGGCGGGTCTTGGTCGACTTGACCTTCCCGGCGGACTCGTTGGTGCCGGGGCAGACCCCGGCCCAGGAGGCGAGATGGTCGGCGCTGGGAAACTGGGTCATGTCGGCGCCGGTTTCGGCGGTGATCACGTCCGCGGCACGGGTGCTGATCCCGGGGATGGAGCAGATCAGGTCGCGGAATCCGCGAAAGGGTTCGATCATCACCTCGATCCGGGCGGTGAGCTGCGCGATGACCTGGTCGTGGTGGTCGATCAGGTCGAAGTGGGTGCGAACCAGGAAGCCGTGATGATCGGTGAACCGCCCTGTCAGGGCCTGGATCAGGGCCCCGGTCTTGCCGCGCATCGACCAGTGCGCCAGCGCGGCCAGCCGCTCGGGGTCGCGTTCCCCCTCGGCCAGTGCCAGCAGCATCCGTCGTGCGGAGACCCCGGCCAGGTCGCTGACCACCGAGGACAGCTTGATACCGGCGCCCTCGAGAAGCTTCTCCAGGCGGGTGATCTCCCGGGACCGTTCCCGGGTGACCGCGGTCCGGGTCCGGGTCAGATCCCGCAGCTCCCGGATGGGCGGTGGCGGCACGAACGAGGGCCGGACCAGTCCGTGTGCACCCAGCTGGGCCAACCAGGTCGCGTCGTTGACGTCGCTCTTGCGGCCCGGGACAGTCTTGACGTGCCGGGCGTTGACCAGCATCACCTGACACCGGGGGAGATCCTCGAGCAGGTAGTAGTAGGGCTTCCAGTAGTCCCCAGTCGCTTCCATCACCACACAGCTGACCTGCTGGTCGACCAGGTGCTCACGCAGGCTCAGGATCTGACTGGTCATCGACCCCCAGGTGGTGACCACCTCGGTGACCCGGTCCACCTTCGCGCGTCCGGACCGATCCGGACCCGGAGTCCGGACACAGACCTTGGCGTACTTCTTGCCGATGTCGATCCCCGCGCACCGAGGATGTAGTTCCTCCATGATCAGGCCCCTTCCCATGGCCAGTCGTGGCCGGACCAGCAGATCGCGGACCGGGTGACGGCCACGGGGAGGACTGACAGATCTGAAGTCTGTTACGCGTGCTCACCGGCAACAATCCACGGTTCCCGTGGGGTCCTCCGCCACCATGCTCGAAAACGGGCTCAGGGCACCAGAGTGTCTCGGGGTCGACCGCAACCGCCACGAACCCAGCCTCGACCCCCAACCAGCCGCCCACAACCCCGCCCCGATCTTCTGCTCCCACGACGCGGCCCAAGGGCCGCTGGCTTGCTCGAAAGACGCCCAGTCTGCCTACGCGCCGGGCGCCTTGCCATCACACCCACCTCGTGACGCTCACGACGCCGGCCATCGGTGGATTCAGGCTCTTGGCCGTCATGCGGCCGATGACCATCCCCAGTGACCACTAGCCTTTTCCGGATGAGGGTCAACGAGTTCGGCCAGCCCATCGGGGAGAGCGTCGACTGGACCCCCGGACCGTCTTTCGTTCCCGTGACGTTGACCGGTCGCACCTCCAGGTTGGAGCCGTTGGCGGCCGAACACCTGGCCGGGCTGTACGCCGAGCTGTGCGTCGACTCCCCGCCGAGCATCTGGACCTACCTGTCTGGCGGACCGTTCGAGGACCGCGAGGACTTCGCCCGGTACGCCGACGGGCTCCACGCGAGTCCGGCGACGATCCCTCTAGCCATCCTGCTGCCTGACGGTGGGGGAGGGTGGCGTGCGGCCGGTGTCGCCTGCTGGCTGCGCATCGACCAGGCCAACGGAACCGCCGAGGTCGGCTTCATCACGATGGGCGCTGCGTTGCAGCGGACGACGGCCTCGACGGAGGCGATGTTCCTGATGGCGGCGCACGCGTTCGACGTTGTCGGTGTCCGGCGGTACGAATGGAAGTGTGACTCCTTCAACGAGCCCTCGCGCCGGGCCGCGGCGCGCCTCGGGTTCACCTTCGAAGGAGTCTTCCGCAACGCGATCGTCTACAAGGGTCGCAACCGCGACACGGCCTGGTTCGCGATCACCGACGACGAGTGGCCTGACATCCAGGCGGCCTACCAGCGCTGGCTGGACCCGGCTAACTTCGACGAACGCGGCCAGCAGCGAGCACCACTGGCCACACAGTTTGGGCCACTAAGGAATGGCGACGAAAGGGAGTGAGCGATGACGGACATCGACCTGACTGACAACAAGAAGGCGCTGCGGGGCACCGAGATCCTCGACGCCGGTCTCGATGGCTGGCGCAAGGTGCTCGACCGCCTGATCGTTCGCTACGAGACTGGCGACTTCAACACCGGCACGGGACTGGTCACCAAGATCGCCGAGGCGGCCGATGAGGCGAACCACCACCCCGACGTGGACCTGCGCTACCCGCATCTCACCGTCGCCTTGAAGAGCCACGACGTCAGCGCGATCACGGCGCGCGACATCCGCCTCGCGCGGAAGATCAGTGAGCTCGCCGCCGCGGCCGGGATCAGCGCCGCCAGCCGCGCGCCTGATGTCCTCGAACTGGCGCTGGACACGCCTGACCTGGAGAAGGTCAAGCCCTTCTGGGCGGCGATCCTCGGCTACGAGGAGAAGGACGACGAGGTGAGCGACACGGCGACCCGCACGCCCACCGTCTGGTTCCAGGACACCGACTCCGAGGCCCCCGACCGCCAGCGCTGGCACCTCGACGTCAGCGTGCCGCACGACGTCGCACAGGAGCGCATCAAGGCGGCGCTGGACGCCGGCGGCACCCTTGTCAGTGACGAGCGAGCTCCCGCCTTCTGGGTCCTCGCCGACGCTGAGGGCAACAAGGCATGCATCTGCACCTGGGAGTCCCGCGACTGACACCAACTCTGGAGCCAGAATGCGGGCACCCGTCCCACGATCCGGGACGGGTGGCACACTGAGTTGAGCCGCGAAGGGTGCAGGGGCATTGTTGTGCCATGCGTTTGGAGATTCTCGTACGCACGCGGCGCGTGAGCTGAGGGCTGAGGCCCGAGCCCCACGCGTCGACCCCTCGTCCGCCGGAAGGCTCGAGGGGTTTTTTGTTGGCCGAACAGCGACAGAGAAGATGAGCAGATGTCCGAGCAGGGAACCGCGGGTGGCGAGGCTGTCACCGGTGCACAGAGCCTGATCAAGTCCCTCGAGAGCGCCGGCGCCGAGAACATCTTCGGCATTCCGGGCGGCGCCATCCTCCCGGCGTACGACCCCCTGTACGACTCGAGGATCCGGCACATCCTCGTCCGGCACGAACAGGGCGCTGGTCACGCTGCGCAGGGCTACGCCGTGGCCACCGGCAAGGTCGGCGTCTGCATGGCCACGAGCGGTCCCGGCGCCACCAACCTGGTCACCCCGCTAGCCGACGCGCACATGGACTCGGTGCCGATCGTGGCCATCACCGGTCAGGTCGGCGCGGCCGCGATCGGCACGGATGCCTTCCAGGAGGCCGACATCCGAGGCATCACGATGCCGATCACCAAGCACAACTTCCTGGTCACCAACCCCGACGACATCCCGCGGGTGATCGCCGAGGCGTTCTACATCGCCGCCACCGGTCGCCCCGGACCGGTCCTCGTCGACGTCGCCAAGTCGGCGCTGCAGGCCCAGACGACGTACAAGTGGCCGACCGAGATCAACCTGCCCGGCTACCGGCCCGTCACGCGGCCGCACTCGAAGCAGATCCGCGAGGCCACCCGCCTCATCCTCGAGTCGCGCCGCCCCGTCCTCTACGTCGGCGGTGGTGTGATCCGCGCCCGCGCGTCGAAGCAGCTGCGCGCGCTCGCCGAGCTCACGGGCATCCCTGTCGTCACCACCCTGATGGCCCGCGGAGCTTTCCCCGACAGCCACCCCCAGCACCTCGGCATGCCGGGAATGCACGGCACCGTGGCCGCCGTCGGCGCCCTCCAGAAGAGCGACCTGATCATCAGCCTCGGGGCCCGGTTCGACGACCGCGTGACCGGAAACCTGGACACCTTCGCCCCCGGCGCCAAGGTGATCCATGCCGACATCGACCCCGCCGAGATCGGCAAGAACCGGGTGGCTGACGTCCCGATCGTGGGCGACGCCCGCGAGGTGATCGCGGATCTGACCGTGGCGCTGAAAGCCGAGCAGGACAAGGGCACGACCGGCGACTACGAGGGCTGGGTCAAGTTTCTGGCCGGAGTCAGGACGCAGTACCCACTGGGGTACGACGCCCCGGCCGAGGGCCTCGCCCCGCAGTACGCCATCGAGCGCCTCAGCGCGATCGCCGGCCCCGAGGCGATCTACGTCGCCGGCGTCGGCCAGCACCAGATGTGGGCGACGCACTACGTGCAGTACGAGCACCCGAACACCTGGATCAACTCCGGTGGTCTCGGCACCATGGGCTTCGCGGTCCCGGCAGCGATGGGCGCCAAGGTCGGCCGTCCCGAAGCCACGGTGTGGGCGATCGACGGCGACGGCTGCTTCCAGATGACCAACCAGGAGCTCGCGACCTGCACGATCGAGGGGATCCCGATCAAGGTCGCGATCATCAACAACGAGTCGCTCGGCATGGTGCGCCAGTGGCAGACGCTCTTCTACGGAAGCCGTTACTCCAGCACCGACCTGGACTCCAAGCGGGTGCCTGACTTCGTGAAGCTCGCCGAGGCGTACGGCGCGGTCGGGCTCGCCTGCGACGACCCCGCCGACGTGGACGCCACGATCAACAAGGCCATGGAGATCAACGACGTGCCCGTCGTCGTGGACTTCCGGGTCGAGCGAGACGCGATGGTGTGGCCGATGGTCGCCGCCGGCACCTCGAACGACGAGATCAAGTACGCCCGCGACCTGGCGCCCGAGTTCGAGGAGGACGATCTCTGATGGCGGCGACGCACACGCTCTCAGTCCTGGTGGAGAACAAGCCAGGTGTGCTCGCGCGCATCGCGGGCCTGTTCAGCCGCCGCGGCTTCAACATCGACTCCCTCGCGGTGGGACCGACCGAGCACCCCGAGATCTCGCGGATGACCATCGTGGTCGGCGTCGAGGACTCGCCGCTGGAACAGGTCACCAAGCAGCTGAACAAGCTGGTCGAGGTCATCAAGATCGTCGAGCTGGACGACCGGGACTCCATCGAGCGTGAGCTGCTGCTCGTCAAGGTCAAGGCCGACGCCGACACGCGCGGCCAGGTGCTCGAGGCCGTACAGCTGTTCCGGGCCAAGGTCGTCGACGTGGCCCCCGAGGCCGTCACGATCGAGGTGACCGGCAACGCCGCCAAGCTCAAGAACTTCCTGGCGGTCATCGAGCCCTTCGGTGTCCGTGAGCTCGTCCAGTCCGGGATGGTCGCCATCGGCCGGGGGAGCCGCTCGATCACCGAGCGCACCCTGCGACCGGTACCCGTCCCGGTCCCCGCCGCCCGCGCCATCCCCGGCTGATGGGACGGGGCGCTGCCGGTTTCCCCGGCCGACCGGGGAAACCTGACGTTGTCGGCCGAAACTTCACCCCACAACGACCGGTTTCACCCGACCACCCCGCCCGATTTGTTCATCACGTCAATTGAGAAGGAGCCTTCCAGTGGCTGAAATGTTCTACGACGACGACGCCGACCTGTCCCTGATCCAGGGCAAGAACGTGGCCGTTCTCGGCTACGGCAGCCAGGGTCATGCGCACTCCCTGTCGTTGCGCGACTCCGGCGTCGACGTACGCATCGGACTGCCCGAGAGCTCCAAGAGCCGCGCGAAGGCCGAGGCCGAGGGGCTGCGTGTGATGACGCCGGCAGCGGCGGTCGAGGAAGCCGACGTCATCGTGATCCTGGCCCCCGACCACGTCCAGCGCAAGCTGTACGCCGAGTCGGTGGAGCCGAACATCGCCCCGGGAGACACCCTCGTCTTCGGCCACGGGTTCAACATCCGCTTCGGCTACATCACCCCGCCAGAGGGCGTGGACGTGTTCATGGTCGCGCCCAAGGGCCCCGGCCACCTGGTCCGGCGCGAGTACGTCGACGGTCGCGGCGTACCCGTCCTCGTCGCCGTCGAGAAGGACGAGTCCGGCAAGACCTGGGACCTCGCCCTGTCCTACGCCAAGGCGATCGGCGGCCTGCGCGCCGGCGGCATCAAGACCACGTTCACCGAGGAGACCGAGACCGATCTGTTCGGTGAGCAGGCCGTCCTCTGCGGCGGCGCGAGCCAGCTGGTGCAGTACGGCTTCGAGGTGCTCATCGAGGCCGGCTACCAGCCCGAGGTCGCCTACTTCGAGTGCCTCCACGAGCTCAAGCTGATCGTCGACCTGATGTACGAGGGCGGCATCGCCAAGCAGCGCTGGTCGGTCTCAGACACGGCGGAGTACGGCGACTACGTGTCCGGCCCGCGCGTCCTCGATGCGCACGTGAAGGAGAATATGCAGGCGGTCCTGGCGGACATCACGAACGGTGCCTTCGCGCAGCGCTTCATCGACGACCAGGACAACGGCGGCAAGGAGTTCAAGGAGCTGCGTGCCAAGGCCGAGCAGCACCCGATCGAGGAGACCGGTCGCGAGCTGCGCAAGCTGATGGCCTGGGTGAAGAGCCACGACTCCGACTACGTCGAGGGCACCGCCGGCCGCTGATCGCGTGACCCGACGACCCGTGTTCGTGCTGCACGAGCACGACAAGCCGCAACACCACTTCGACCTCCGGCTCGAGGAGGACGGGGTGCTGCGTTCGTGGGCGGTACCGAAGGGGCTTCCGTCCGACTCGCAGCATGACCGGCTCGCGGTCGCGGTGTCCGACCACGACATCGAGCACGCGTCGTACACGGACGCGACCAAGCGGATCGCCGACGACGGGTGGTGGGAGCTCGAGGACCGCAACGGGCGGCGGTTCGTGTTCCTGCTGCACGGCCAGAACGGGGTACGCCGCTACGCGCTGATCGACACCGGCAGCGACTGGCTGCTGCACCTCACCCGCGCCCAGCCTTGAGCACAGCGAACTGCCCCTCCACACACCCGGCGTGGTGTGTGGAGGGGCAGTCCCGGTCCCCCGGTCAGCGACCGCGCTACTTCACCTCGGAGCGCAGCACCAGCCAGATCCCCACGGTGAGCGGGGCGATCAGCCAGATGAAGCCGGAGACTCCCAGGTGGGCCCACTGGGTGCTGGTCAGTGCGCCGTCGAAGAGCTGGCTCGAGGAGAAGTTGAAGTCGACCCAGCCTTGGATGTCCCGGAACCACTCCTGGAAGCTGGCCAGGATCTCGAAGATCGCCGGCAGCACGAGCGAGTACACGAAGTACCCGACGATGGCCCCGGCCGAGTTCCGGGTCAGGACGCCCAGCATGAAGCCCATCATCAGACCCAGGACGTTCGCGAAAGTGATGTAGAGCAGGTTCTCGAAGGTCAGGTCCCAGACCAGGTCCGTGCCGGTGATCGTCGTTCCAACCACGTTGCCAAGCGCTCCGATGGAGAACGCCACCAGGATGGAGATGATGCCGACTCCGACCGCCGAGATCACCTTGGCCCAGATCACCCGGCCGCGGTGCGGTACGAGCGTGAACGTGGTCAACCCGCTGCGCTGGCTCCACTCGCTGGTCACTGACAGGATCGCGATGATCGGCAGGAGGACCGTCATCGGGACGCCGATGGCCGCGGCGAAGCTGTTGTAGGTGAGCGCGCTGTCCGGGGCGAACAGGATCACTGCGCTCGTGGCCAGCAGCGCGGTGATGGCGATGCTCGTCATCAGCCAGAAACCGGACCTGGTGTCGAACATCTTGCGCAGCTCGACGCCGATGATCCGCGTCAGCGGGATCGAGGTCGGCTCGGGCCCGGTCGCGGTCTCGCGGCCGGCCTCGCGCTCGAGGGTCATGGTGGTCATGCTGCTGCTCCTTCACGTTGTGACTCTGCGGTGAGCTCGAGGAACATCTCCTCGAGCCCTGCTCCGTCGGCGGACCGGAGCTCGGTAAGGGCGACCCCGGCGGCGAGGGCGATCTGGCCCACGCGCTCGGCATCGGCCGCGGTGCGTACGGAACCGTCTGCGGACATCGTGTTGACGATCCCTGCGGCGTCCAGCGACCTGGCGAGCGTGGCCGGAGCGGCACTGCGGACGACCGTCCCGGCTGCGTTGAGCAGCTCGGCCTTGGTGCCCTGGGCCACGATCCGTCCGTTGCCGATGAGCACGAGGTCGTCGGCGATGACCTCGATCTCGTGCAGCAGGTGGGAGGACAGCAGGACGGTCCCGCCCTGGTCGGCGTACGCCCGGAGCAGGTCTCGCATCCATCGGATGCCCGCCGGGTCCAGGCCGTTGGCCGGCTCGTCGAGGATGAGTACCTCGGGCTCGCCGATCAGCGCTGTAGCGATGCCCAGCCGCTGGCGCATGCCGAGGGAGTAGTTGCGGACCCTCCGACCGGCCTCGGCCTCGGTCAGGCTGACCCGGTCGAGCATCTCCTCGACGCGGAGCTTCGGCAGCCCCATCGTGCGCTGGGCGATCGTGAGGATCTCCCTGCCGGTTCGGCCGGCGTGCTGTGCCGAGGCGTCGAGCAGTACGCCGACCTCGAAGCCGGGGTTGGGGAGCTCGGCGTACCGACGACCCTTGATGGTGACCTCGCCGGTGGTGGGCGGGGTGAGCCCCACCATTACCCGCATGGTCGTGGACTTGCCGGCCCCGTTGGGGCCGAGAAAGCCGGTCACCCGTCCCGGGCTGGCGGTGAAGGTGACATCGTCAACGGCGGTGAAGCGGCCGTACCTCTTCGTGAGGGATTCAATCGTGATCATGGCCTGACCCTCGCCTTGATCGAGGATCGGCACATCAGGGAGGGTGCTGGACTCACCCCTGACTGACCCCCTAGGGGTCTCGGGGATCCCCCGACGTGGACTACGTCTGACGCCCGGCTGGCTGCCGGGCCCGGAACACCATCGACGGGGCGTCGTACCACCTCTCCATGACGCCGAGGGTTTCCATCCCGATCCGGCGGGCGACGGCCTGCGACGGGTAGTTGTCGAGGTGGGTCAGCGCGTACACCTCGGACAACCCGTGCGTGAGGCCGTAGGCGAGCACGGCGCCCGCAGCTTCGCTCGCGTAGCCGTGACCCCACGAGTCCGGGTGCAGGTGCCAGCCGATCTCCACCTCACCGTCCTCGGCGTTCGGCAGGGTCAGCAGCAGGACCGAGCCCAAGACCTGGCCGGTGTCGCGTTCCTCGATGCCCCAGAAACCGAGGGGAGGTACGGCGGAGCGCTGCTGGTAGCTGTCGATCCGCTCGCGCGCCTGGTCGAGATCCTTCATCAGCACGGGTTCGTCGTCACCGAGCCACTTCACCACCTCCATCCTGCTCTGGATGTCGAGCACGCGAGGTGCTTCCTCGACCCGCCACGGACGGATCACCAGGCGGTCGGTCTCGGCAACCACGGGGCCGCGGTGCCCCTCGAGGGCGTCAGGATCAGCCATGTCCCCAACCCTCACAGGAACCGGTCTGCGCCACCACGAGTTTTCTCGACAGCACCCCCGACAATCCACAGGTAGGGCGCCTCGATCTGTGGACGAAGGCCCACTTCTGTGGACGGCCGAGCGGGTTCTGTGGAGGACACGCCGAGGGCGAGAAATTCTTCAAAACTGTGGCCCGAAAGCCCTTGCGCGAGGGCTCCGGGGGAGCGTACAACTCTCCTACGCAATCCCTTCGGGGAGAGCGGGATCGCTCGGAAAAGTTGGTCCATACAGCGGGGAGACCCGTTGCGGTGTGCACGGTGACGGCCACCGGGACCGGACAGCAGAGCGATCGATCGGAAGGTCACCGTTCTCCGGTCAAACAGAAAGGCCCAGCAACTCATACTTGCTGGGCCTTTCGCCTGTCCCCTCCCGGACCCTCCTGTGGCGCCGGAGTCGCGGCCACTCGTCGCGGCCCGCCGACTCGCAGCCGCCGCCGTCGGGTCGGCTAGGCTGGCAGACGCACAGCGTCGTGCGGGCAGACCTCCATTACTCACGTCAGGACCGTTGTGACGCTCACCCCCACGTCGAAAACAGTGGCCCGGCCCGTCGTACTCATCGCCGAAGAGCTCAGCCCCGCAACGGTGGAGGCACTCGGCCCTGACTTCGAGATCCGGCACTGCAACGGGGCCGACCGGGCCGAGCTGCTCGCAGCGATCGTCGACGTCGACGCGATCCTGGTGCGCTCCGCCACTGCAGTCGACGCAGAGGCACTGCTCGCCGCGACACAGCTCAAGGTCGTCGCCCGGGCCGGGGTCGGCCTGGACAACGTCGACGTGAAGGCGGCAACGCAGAACGGCGTGATGGTGGTGAACGCGCCGACCTCCAACATCACCAGCGCAGCCGAGCTCGCGGTGGCCCTGATGCTTGCCGCCGCGCGCCACATCAGCCCGGCACACGCGGCGCTCACCCGCGGGGAGTGGAAGCGCAGCAGGTACTCCGGCATCGAGCTGTTCGAGAAGACGGCCGGCATCGTCGGGCTCGGCCGCATCGGCGTGCTGGTCGCACAGCGGCTGGCTGCCTTCGGCATGGACGTGATCGCCTACGACCCGTTCGTACAGGCTGGACGCGCCGCCCAGATGGGCGTGCGGATGGTCAGTCTCGAGGAGCTGATGTCCGAGTCCGACTTCATCAGCGTGCACCTGCCCAAGACCCCCGAGACCGTCGGCATGATCGGTGCCGAGCAGTTCGCCATCGCACGCCCCGGCCTTGTCCTGGTCAACGCTGCCCGTGGCGGAATCGTTGATGAGAAGGCCCTGTACGACGCACTGAAGACCGGCCGGATCGCCGCGGCCGGCCTCGACGTGTTCGCGCAGGAGCCGTGCACCGACTCGCCCCTCTTCGAGCTCGAGAACGTGGTTGCCACGCCGCACCTGGGTGCCTCCACGGAGGAGGCACAGGAGAAAGCGGGAGTGGCCGTAGCCCGATCGGTACGCCTCGCGCTGTCCGGCGAGCTGGTGCCGGACGCGGTCAACGTCCAGGGCGGGGTCATCGCCGAGGACGTCCGGCCCGGGATCCCGCTGGTGGAGAAGCTCGGTCGCATCTTCACGGCACTGGCCGGTGAGGTCGCCCAGCAGCTCGACGTCGAGGTGCGCGGCGAGATCACGGAGTACGACGTCAAGGTCCTCGAGCTCGCCGCCCTCAAGGGGGTCTTCTCCGACATCGTCGAGGAGCAGGTCTCCTACGTGAACGCGCCGCTGCTGGCCGCCGAGCGGGGCACCGAGGTCCGCCTGGTCACCGACCCCGAGAGCCCGGACCACCGCAACCTGATCACCCTCAGGGGCACTCTCGCGAACGGGACGCAGGTGTCCGTCTCTGGAACCCTGATCGGCATCGCCCAGCGAGAGCGGCTGGTCGAGGTCAACGACTTCGTGGTCGACCTCGAGCCCACCGAGCACCTCGCGTTCCTCACCTACGAGGACCGTCCCGGCATGGTCGGCACCGTCGGCAAGATCCTCGGGGACGCCCAGGTCAACATCGCGGGCATGCAGGTCTCTCGCGCGGAGAAGGGCGGGCAGGCGCTGGTCGCCCTATCGGTGGACTCCGCCATCCCCGCCGATGTGCTGCAGGAGATCCGCGAGTCGATCTCGGCCGAGGTCGTGCGCGGGGTCGACCTCTCCGAGTGAGTCGGGTGCGTGAGGACGCGCCCTGGCGCGTCCTGGCGCACACAACCGCCCGTCGGTCACGCAACCAATGTGGGCGCCCTCCGGGCAATGAAACCCGGATCTTCGAGCGTCTCGCGCCACGCCTCGCCGAGGCGTGCGATCGCGTCGCTGAGCACGTGCGCCGGCTGGGTGTAGGGCAGCCGGACGAACCGGTCGAGCCCACCTTCGGGCGCGAAGTTGGGCCCGGACGCGATCAGCACGTCATGGCGCGCGGCCTTGGAGACCAGCGCAGTCGAGAGTGCCTGCGGTAGCTCGCACCACAGGTTCATCCCGCCCCCGGGCCGGCTCACCCGCCAGTCAGGCAGGTGTTCGGCGACGGCCGCGAGTGCGGCGTCGCGGGAGGACCGCAACTGCTCACGTCGGTGGTCGAGAAGCTCACCCGAGCAGTTGACCAGCTCAGTCGCCACCAGCTGTTCGAGCACCGGCACGCCCAGGTCGAGGCTCAGCCGGGCCCGGAAGAACGCGTCCACACGCGGTTCCGGGACGCGCAGCCAGCCGGTCCGCAGGCCTCCCCAGTAGGTCTTGCTCAGACTGCCGACGCTGACCGTGTCGGGTGCGTACGACGCGAACGGGGCCGGCAGGGTCTGGCCGTCCAGGGCCAGGGCCACCATCGACTCGTCGATGATCGCCGTCGTCCGGGTGCGCGCCAGCACCTCGCCGATCTGCCGTCGGCCGCGGTGGTCCATCAGCGCGCCAGTCGGGTTGTGGAAGTCGGGGATCAGGTAGGCCACCCGGGGGGCGACCTGGCGCAGGGTGGCGGCGAGACCTGCCGTGTCCGGGCCGGTCCGCGCCGCATCCGGTGGTACGTCGACGCCCGCGAGACGTGCGCCGGAGTGGGTCAGCGTGGCGATTGCATTCGGATAGGTCGGGCTCTCGATCACGGCCCGGTCCCCGGTGGTGAGCAGTGCGCGCGCGGAGATCGCGACACCGGCCTGCGCTCCCGGCACGATCATGATCTGCTCCGGGCTGGTCGGCAGCCCCCGGTCGGCGTACGACCTGGCGACGGCGTCGCGCAGTGCCGGCAGGCCCGCGGGGGAGTAGCCGGTGCCGGCGAGGTACGCCGGGAGCTCGCCGACGGCGCGCTCGTAGGCGGCCAGGATCCCTGGGCCTGGCACCGGAGCAGCGCAGGTGAGGTCGATCTTGTCCTCGGGCAGGTCGCCGGGCGGGAGGATGTGGTCACCCCGGTTGCCCCTGCTGGCGGGCAGGCTGGCCACGCTGCCCGACCCCTGCCGCGAGACCAGGAACCCGTGCTCGCGCAGCTCTGCGTAGGCGCGGGTGACGGTGGTACGACTGACGGCGAGGGCGTCCGTGAGCTCGCGCTCGCTGGGCAGCCTGGCCCCGACGGGCACGCGCCCGTCCGTGATCAGCACGCGCAGGCCTTCGGCGAGGCCCTTGTACGCCGGCGACCGGTCGAACCCACCGAGCAGAGTGGCTATCCGAGTGGCTGCGAGAACGCGCGACATAGAGGCCAGTTAAGCACGATTGGCTATTTAGGACCAGACCACTTCGTGGTGGACTGTTCGCATGACCAGTGACATCGGCTTCGAGACCGCGCAGGGTGATGCGGGGCGCCGCGTACGCGAGCTCGCCCGTCTGGGTCCGGTCGCCCAGCTCCGAGCCGGCCGGCTCCCGCGCCGCCTTGCCCAGCTCGCCATCGGCCTGACGCTGTACGGCGTGACGCTGGCGATGATGCTCCGCGCGACCATCGGCAACGCTCCCTGGGACGTGCTCCACCAGGGCATGGCCATCCACCTGCCGATGAGCATCGGCACCGCTGTCATCGTGATGAGCCTCGTCGTGCTGGTCCTGTGGATCCCGCTGCGCGAGAAGCCGGGCCTGGGCACGGTCACCAACTCCCTCGTCGTGGGCCTCGTCGCCGACCTCGGCCTTCGGGTGCTCGATGCTCCCGACGCCCTGTGGGAGCGCTCGCTGCTCATGGTGGGCGGGGTCGTGCTCAACGCTCTGGCGACCGCGCTCTACATCGGCTCGCAGTTCGGTCCCGGCCCGCGGGACGGTCTGATGACCGGCCTGCACCGTCGTACAGGCGTCTCGATCCGGCTGGTACGCACCGGACTCGAGGTGTTCGTCGTCGCGATCGGCTGGCTGCTCGGCGGGGTGGTCGGCTTCGGCACGTTGCTCTACGCGGTGGCGATCGGCCCGCTGGTCCAGCTCATGCTGCCGCGGTTCATCGTCGAGCTCGAGGTCAGCGCCGAGTAGCGATGAGGGCGGACGCGTCGGGGGCGACCATCACCTCGACGGCCGTGAACCGCTCGTCGGTCAGCCAGTTCTCGCGCAGCATGTCGACGCGGCCGTCGGTGATCGGCGGCCACATCTCGCACGGTGCGAAGTCATCCATGACGACGATCCCGCCCGGCTCCACGAGGTCGGCCACCGCGTCGACGCTGGCGTCCTCGGGGACCGAGGGGTCGAGGAAGAGCAGCGAGTAGGGGCCCTTGTTGCGCAGCGTCGACCAGTCGGCGGCCAGTACCTCGACCTGCGGGTCGTCGGCGAAGATCTCCTGGGCGGCGGTGGCCAGACTGGCGTCGAGCTCGGCGGAGAGGATCTGGGTGCCGGGCCGTACGCCGGAGCGCAGCCAGGCCGTGCCGACGCCGCAGCCGGTGCCGAACTCCGCCATGGTGCCGCCCCTGGTGGCGGCCAGCGTGGCCAACAACCGGCCCGTCTCGTTGCGGCAGAACCGCACGTACCCCGCGCGACGGGATACGGCGAACGCCCGCGAGACGATGGCGGGTACCTCCGTCGGCGCACTCATGCACTGAGTGTTGCAAATCCGCTGGTGCAGACCTGGACTGAGACAACAGTCTCGAATCATGGGACGCCTGATCGAAGTCCACACGGCAGTCGCACTGCGTGCCCTAGGATCGGCTCACCATGCGGAGGAACTTCGTACTTATTTGCCGCCGTGGCGGGGCCTGACATTCGATAGGCCACCTCGCCGCGGAGTTCGGCGTACCCCGCCACCTGGCCCGTCACCCCCTCCGCGAGCGAGACAGAGAAGTTCCACCCTCTACTTTTCGCGAACGCGATCCGGCTGTGTGATCCGTGGCCGTTGACTCCGTTCACCTCCTCACGGAACAACCCTTCATTTCCATTCCGTCGAGGAGAAAGCACGATGTACGACATGTACCCCGAGTGGGGCCCAGCCAAGAACAACCCTGACAACGCGGCCAGCAACCAGGCACTGCAGGCTGCGCTTGACCTGCGAGACAACGGGGGCGAGCGGCCGGACGACAACTAGCGTTGGGGGCATGCCCCAGTTGTCTGCGGAGATTCCCCCATCGTTGAAGCTTGCCGTCATCCCGGGTGACGGGATCGGGACCGAGGTCACGGCCGAGGCCCTGAAGGTGCTCGAGCACGCCACACCCACGGGCGTGAAGTTCGAGTCCACCCGGTACGACCTCGGCGCGGAGCGTTACCTCGCGACCGGTGAGGTCCTCCCGGACTCGGTGCTCGAGGAGATCCGTCAGCACGACGTGATCCTCCTCGGCGCCGTGGGGGGCAAGCCCAACGACCCCAACCTGCCCCCGGGGATCCTCGAGCGCGGGCTGCTCCTCCGTCTGCGTTTCGAACTCGACCACTACGTCAACCTGCGTCCCTCGCGCATCTTCCCCGGGGCCGCCTCCCCGCTTGCCGATCCGGGCGAGGTCGACTTCCTCGTCGTACGCGAAGGGACCGAAGGGCCCTACACCGGGAACGGCGGGGCGCTCCGGGTCGGCACGCCGCAGGAGATCGCCACCGAGGTCTCGGTGAACACCGCGTTCGGCGTCGAGCGTGTCGTCCGGGACGCCTTCCGCCGGGCACAGAAGCGCCGCCAGAAGCTGACCCTGGTCCACAAGACCAACGTCCTGGTCAACGCCGGCGCGGTCTGGTGGCGACTCGTGCAGGAGGTGGGGACGGAGTTCCCCGACGTCACCGTGGACTACATGCACATCGACGCGGCGATGATCTTCATGGTCACCGACCCCGCGCGCTTCGACGTGATCGTCACCGACAACCTCTTCGGCGACATCATCACCGATCTGGCCGCCGCGATCACCGGTGGCATCGGTCTGGCCGCCAGCGGCAACGTCAACCCCGACCGCACGGCGCCATCGATGTTCGAGCCCGTCCACGGCTCGGCGCCCGACATCGCCGGACAGGAGAAGGCCGACCCGACCGCCGCGATCCTCTCGGTCTCCCTGATGCTCGACCACCTCGGGCTCGAGGACGCCGCGAAGACAGTGGAGTACGCCGTCATCGCCGACCTCGCCGCACGTACGCCGGGCACGACCCGCACCACCGCGCAGGTGGGCGACGCGATCGCGGCCCGGGTGGCCGGGTAGTCACCTCATCCGTCACAGGTTTCGCACGGGACCGTGGTAACCCACGACGCCTCATCGAGAGATAGCGTGCCCCCATGACGCTCGACATCACCACGACTCCCTCAGACAGCCAGCGCAGCGAGACCGAGCTCTCCGAGATCCTGGCCAACCCGGGATTCGGCAGCTACTTCACCGACCACATGCTCACCCTCGAGTGGACTCCCGAGCAGGGCTGGCACGGCGGCCGGGTCACGAAGTACGGGCCGCTCAGCATGGACCCGGCGAGCGCCGTACTCCACTACGCGCAGGAGATTTTCGAGGGCATGAAGGCCTATCGCCACGAGGATGGGTCGATCTGGACGTTCCGGCCCGAGGAGAACGCGAAGCGGATGGGGCGCTCGTCGCACCGGCTCGCGTTCCCCGTGCTCGAGCCCGAAGACTTCGTGCAGGCCGTGGACGCCCTGGTCGAGGTCGACCAGCGATGGGTGCCCCAGAATTCAGCAGAGGGGGCGGGGGAGAAGAGCCTGTACCTCCGGCCGTTCATGATCGCCTCCGAGGTGTTCCTCGGGGTGCGCCCGGCCAAGCACGTCACGTTCATGGTGATCGCGTCGCCCGCAGGCGCCTACTTCAAGGGCGGGATCACGCCGCTGACCCTGTGGCTGACCGAGGAGTACACCCGCGCCGGCCGCGGTGGCATGGGCGCCGCCAAGACCGGGGGCAACTACGCGAGCTCGCTGGTCGCGCAGCAGGAGGCCATCGGCCACGGTTGCGACCAGGTCGTGTTCCTCGACGTCGCCGAGGGGAAGTACGTCGAGGAGCTGGGCGGGATGAACATGTACTTCGTCTTCGCCGACGGCCACATCGTCACCCCCGAGACCGGCACGATCCTCGAGGGCATCACCCGCTCGGCGATCATCGACCTCGCGCAGAAGAAGGGTCACAAGGTCGAGGAACGCAAGTTCTCCATCGACGAGTGGCGCGACGGAGTGGCCAGCGGCGAGATCACCGAGGTGTTCGCCTGCGGCACGGCTGCCGTGGTCACGCCTGTCGGGACACTCAAGTGGGACGGCGGCGAGGTCGAGGGATCGGCAGAGGCAGGACCGCTGACCATGGAGATCCGCCAGGCGCTCGTTGACATCCAGTACGGGCGCGCCGAGGACTCGTTCGGCTGGATGCACCGCGTCTGCTGATGCTGGCACCCGTCCGGCACCCGTTCGGCCGAGCTGCAACGGGTCGGGTCGCTCGACGGATCGGCTGGTCCTCGCCGGTAATCTCGTCGGGTGACGACCTCTGCCCAGCCGGCACCCGGCCCGACCGTGATCGGCGGCTATCGCCTGCTCGCGCCGATCGGCGAGGGCGGGATGGGTGTGGTCCACCTGGCCCAGGCGCCGGACGGCAAGCGGGTCGCGCTGAAGGTGCTGCGGCCCCACGTCGTCGGTGACAGCGAGGCCCGCGAGCGGCTGGCGCGCGAGGTGAGCTCGTTGAAGCGCGTCTCGAGTCCGCGCATCGCCGAGATCATCGACGCCGACCCGCACGGCCCGGTGCCGTTCGTGGTCACCCGTTACGTCCCCGGTCTCTCCCTCTACCACCACGTCGCGGAGGAGGGACCGATCGGCGGCACCGACCTGCTGCACTTCGCCGATGCCCTGGCTGAGGCTCTCCAGGCGGTCCACCACGTCGGGGTGCTGCACCGCGACATCAAGCCCACAAATGTGCTGATGGAAGGCCGCTCGCCGGTCCTGATCGACTTCGGCCTCGCCCGGGTGGCCGAGGACCCGCGCCTGACCCAGACCGGCTGGCTGCTCGGGACTCCCGGCTACCTGGCGCCGGAGATCCTGTACGGCGATGACGCGAGCGTTGCCTCCGACGTACACGCCTGGGCGGCGACTGTGGTCTTCGCTGCGACCGGGCGGCCGCCGTACGGCAAGGGCCCGGCGATGGCCATCATGGACCGCGTCCGGCGCGGGGAGCACGACCTGTCCGGCGTGCCCGAGCCGCTCGGGCGGGTGCTGCGCGAGTGTCTCGACCCGGAGCCGCTCGAGCGCCCGACGGTGCGCGAGCTGCGCGCCTCTATCCACGACCTTCGCCAGCGTTCGCACCTCGCCGCCCGAGTTGAGCCGGAACCCGAGCTCTGGACGATGCCGGTCGCCCCACATGACGTCGCGGACCTGACCGAGGCAACCGACGAGGTGCCGCCGACCGGCCGCTCCGAGGCCGCGGTGTGGGTGGCCGAACCCCTGCCCGCGGCGCTCGAGCCCGAGCGCTCGGCCGTGCCGCCCACGCGGATCCTGCCCGCGGCCGCACCGCGCCCTGACCCGCCGCGGCCCGACAGCCCTCCGGTGCTCTATCCGGGCGGTCCACGCGAGAGCAGCCGGGTCCAGTGCGTGCTGCAGCTGGTCGGCCTCGGGGCACTCACGAGTGCCGTGGTCGGCTACGCGCCGTACGCCGGAACCGCGTTCGTCGCGCTCCTCGTACTCCTGCTCAGGACCGCATCCGTCGCCCAGGAGCGGCACGGGCAGCGTCGCCTCGTCCGGGGACGGCCACGCTGGTACGACGTGCCGAAGACCACGCTCGCCCTGCCCGGCTACCTGCTGCTGGCGTTTCTTGGGGCGCTCATGGGTGTCGCCGTGGCCAGTCTCTCGGGGCTCGCGATGTTCTCGCTGGGCTACCTCCTCGGCCAACCCGTCGCCATCGGCCTGCTGATGGCGGGGGTGGGGTTCACGCCGGGCCTGTGGTGGGGCCTGGGGTCCGACCGGTTGCGCGAGACCATGGGCGGGCTGGTCGCCCGGACCGCCCGCACGGAGTTCGGCGGCTGGTTCGTGACCGCGATGTGTCTGCTGGGCACCGCTGTGCTGTTCGGGCTGTTGCTCAACGAAGGGCCGAACTGGGCGCCCGCGCTGGGCCCTCCATGGCGCTGACCGGTATGTCGCAAATAGTCCATTAGGGCTATTCATTTTCGGCAGGTCAGGCCGCAGAATAGTTGAAATGCCCGTTTTATCTGCGCTCCTGCGCGCCTCCGCGGCGCAACTGATCGCCGGCGTGCTGGTCCTGACGGGCGCTCCGGCGGCTGTTGCCGACGACGCAACCGGGCCGACATCCTCGACCCGGGTCGCCCCGCAGAGCGCCCCGACCTCCATCGACCTGCACGGCGACGCGACCACCGGGGCCTCCGCCCGCGGTGTGGCCAAGTGGAGCGTCTCGACCCTGTACTACTACGAGACCATCCCGTCGAAGTGGGACTGGAGCCTCTCGACCGCGGTCGCGAAATGGAACGCCTCCGGCGGCAGGATCAAGCTCGTCCGGACGCCGAACCGGAGTCAGGCCAGGGTGTTCATCTCATACGGCTCCACGGGCGGCGCAGCGGGCATGGCTACGGTCGGCGCGACACCTGGCGCCTGGGTGCACCTGAACCCGAGCTACGACTCCGTCGACTCGCTCAGCGCGTGGAGGCGGGTCGAGGTGATGGCCCTGTTCGCGCACGAGATCGGCCACGTCCTCGGCTTCCAGCACACGAGCACGACCTGCTCCCTGATGCGTGCGGTGCTCGACATCGGTGCGTGCTACCTGGCCCCGGCCAGCCAGCCCGGCCAGTACAGGTGCGGCGTCATCGATCCGGCACTCGTCGTCTCCTTCGTCAGGGGCTACGGCGGCGCGGCGCGATACCCCGGCACCTGGTGCCTGATCGACCCGCTCCCTTCGCAGCTCTCCGGGGTCACCTTCACCGGCGGGACGATCGCGCCGGCTGTGGTCCGCTGGTCGCGGCCGACATACCAGCCATCGGGATCACGGATGGAGATCCGGGTGTGGCGCTCCGACAGCTGCACCGCTGTGCCCTCGTGGGCGCAGTCGTTCACGGCGTCGCCGACCGCGTTGACGTGGGCTGACAACACTTTCAGCCGCGACGGCACCCACTGCTACAGGGTCAACCTGGTCAACAGGTACGGCGCGGGTCGCACCGCCACCGTCCGGGCCTTGGCGGGCTGGTGACCCAGATGAGCCGCTGTGGCAGACTCGTGGCCGTGCAGCACAGCCACCTCATTATCGAATAGCGCGACGGCCTCTGAACCCACCAGGGCCCGCCGCGCTGACCTCTCGTCCTGACGGGAGGTTTTTTGCTTTCCACCCCAGAAGGAAGACAGATGACCAGCGACCTGTTCCACGTCTACGACACCACCCTGCGCGACGGCGCGCAGCAGGAGGGACTGAACCTCTCTGTCGCGGACAAGCTGGCGATTGCCCGGCAGATCGACGGCCTGGGCGTGGGCTTCATCGAGGGTGGCTGGCCTGGGGCGAACCCCAAGGACACCGAGTTCTTCCGGCGTGCGCGCGAGGAGCTCGACCTGCGGCACGCCCAGCTGGCGGCATTCGGCGCCACGCGTCGCGCTGGTCTGAAGGCCGCCGACGACCCGCTGATCGCCGCGCTTCGTGACTCCGGTGCTGGCGTGGTCACGCTCGTCGCGAAGTCGCACGACCGGCACGTCGAGCTGGCCCTTCGTACGACGCTGGAGGAGAACCTCGCGATGGTGCGCGACACCGTCTCCCACCTGCGCGAAGAGGGCCAGCGGGTGTTCCTCGACGCCGAGCACTTCTTCGACGGCTACCGCGACAACCGTGACTACGCCCTCGAGGTGCTGCGCACGGCCTACGACGCGGGCGCCGAGGTGATCGCCCTGTGCGACACCAACGGCGGCATGTTGCCCGGCTGGGTCGCCGATGTGGTGCACGACGTGGTGCAGACGACCGGCGTGCGCGTCGGCATCCACTGTCACAACGACACCGGCTGTGCGGTGGCGAACACCCTGTCCGCGGTCGATGCGGGTGCGACGCACGTGCAGGGCACCTTGAACGGGTACGGCGAGCGGACCGGCAACGCGGACCTGGTCAGCGTGGTCGCCAACCTCGAGCTGAAGCTGGGCCGGCTGGTCCTGCCCGTCGGACTGCTGCGGGAGGCGACCCGCATCGCCCATGCCGTCGCGGACGTGACGAACTTTCCACCCGCTTCACGCCAGCCCTACGTCGGTGTCTCGGCTTTCGCCCACAAGGCCGGTCTGCATGCCAGCGCGATCAAGGTGGACCCGAACCTCTACCAGCACATGGACCCAGAAGGTGTCGGCAACGACATGCGCCTGCTCATCTCCGACATGGCCGGGCGCTCCTCGATCGAGCTCAAGGGCCGCGAGCTCGGCTTCGAGCTCGAGCCTGAGCTCGTCGACCGGGTCACCCAGCGAGTCAAGCGGCTCGAGGCGCGTGGCTACACGTTCGAGGCCGCCGACGCCTCGTTCGAGCTGATGCTGCTCGAGGAGGTCGAGGGTGCGCGTCCGTCGTACTTCGAGACCGAGTCGTGGCGGGTGATCACCGAGACCCGTCCCGGTGACGAGGCGACCTCCGAGGCGACCGTGAAGCTGCGTGCCGGAGGTGCGCGAATCGTCGCGACCGGGGAGGGCAACGGACCCGTGAACGCTCTTGACCACGCCCTTCGCCAGGCTATCGAGCAGCTCTACCCCGAGATCGTGAAGTTCGAGCTGATCGACTACAAGGTGCGCATCCTCGACGAGGGTCACGGAACCGACGCGATCACCCGCGTACTCATCGAGACCAGCGACGGCGTGAGCTCGTGGGTCACCGTCGGGGTCGGGCACAACGTGATCGAGGCCTCCTGGATGGCGCTCCTGGACAGCCTGACGTTCGGCCTGCGGCGGCACGACGCCTGAGCCTGTCTGGCTCGGGGTGGCGGTCGGCTGTCAGCGGCGAGCGGCGCCCAAACCCCACAAATGTTGGATCCGGACGTTCAGAACGCCCGTTTCGACGTCGCGATCCAACAAATGTGGAGTTGGGGGGTGTGTGGAGGCGCATCTCACGACAGCTGGAGCAGCTCCGCCGGGTCGATGGCGTCGCTGACCCCGCCGCCTTGCCGTCGTACCTCGAAGTGCAGGTGGCAGCCGTCCGACGATGCGGCGCTGTCGGAGGCGAGGGCGATCCGCTGCCCTCTACGGACCGGATCACCTGGCTCCACGAAGACACGGCGCGCGTGCCCGACCAGTACGTCGAGCGAGCCCGTGCGGATGCGGAACGAGCGCACGCCGTACGCCGGACCCGGGCTGCCGCTCGACTGCGGATCCACGACCACGCCGTCCACGGCCGAGAACAACGGCGTCCCGCAGGGCATCGCGACATCGATCCCATGGTGGAAGCCCTGGCCGCCGGGACAGGTCGGGTCGGGGTCGTAGTACGGCGCGGGCGTGCATCCGTAGCCGATCATCACGCGGCGCTGCCCCTCGAACCACGGCGAGGAGTACCTCGACCGGTCCTTTTCGAAGAAGCGCCACCGAGGGTCGGCCTTCTCCGTGGGCCGCCGGGTCGGCGAGGCGGTCACCGAAGGCGAGGCGGCGGCCGACGGCGAGGGTGTGGTCGAAGACGAGGGTGCGGTCGATGCCGGAACACGGGTGGTGGGCTCCGGTTCGGCCGTCGGCTGGCCACCGCATGCAGTGAGGAGCAACAGCACCGGCAGCCATCTCCACATGCGGCGAAGATACGCGGACCCCGGGGTTCGGCACCGTGACCGAGCGCCGTAGCGTCGATTCGCATGAGCGAGCTGCACGATCTGACTGCCCTGGAACAAGGCGCGGCCATCCGCGCCGGAGAGGTCTCGAGCTCCGAGCTGGTCGAGCACTACCTGGCGCGGATCGACCGGTACGACAAGGAGCTCGGCGCGTTCGTCACCGTGACCGGGGAGCAGGCCCAGGCGGCTGCCTCGGAGCGACCAACGGCACAGGGACCGCTGGCCGGCGTACCCACGGCGATCAAGGACCTCAACGCGACCAAGGGCGTGCGCAGCAGCTTCGGGTCCGCGGTCTTCGCCGACTTCGTGCCCGACTTCGACGACGAGGTCGTGCAGCGCATCGAGGCGGCGGGGATGGTGAGCCTCGGCAAGACGAGTACGCCGGAGTTCGGCTCGCCCTGCTACACCGAGCCGGAGGATGCGCCCCCTGCCGTGACGCCCTGGGACACCAGCCGGATGGCGGGCGGCTCGAGCGGCGGGTCCGCGTCAGCAGTCTCCGGCGGACTGGTGCCGCTGGCACAGGGGTCGGACGGTGGCGGCTCGATCCGGATCCCGGCGAGCTGTTGCGGCATCGTCGGGCTGAAGCCGACGCGCGGGCGGATCTCCGGTGCCCCGATGTACGGCGACCCGGTGGGCCTCGCGACCAACGGCTCGCTGGGCCGCACCGTCCGGGACGCTGCAGCCCTGCTCGACGTGATGGCGGGCCGCGCGGTGGGGGATCCGTTCTGGGCGCCGGAGGACGCCGGGTCCTACCTCGAGGCGTGCGACCGGCAGCCCGGCAGGCTGCGGATCGCCCGCTTCACTGAGCCGGTCATCGCCGAGGCGTCAGTGGACCCCGAGTGCCTGGCCGCGTGGGAGGACGCCAGTCGGCTGCTGGAATCGCTCGGGCACGACGTCGAGGACATCGAGGTGCCCATGCCGCGCGATGCCGTGCCCGTCTTCGAGATTTGCTGGTCCGTGCTCACGGCGCTGTCCGTGGTGAACCTGCCCGATGAGAAACGGTCGCTGCTCCGGCCCCTGACCAGCTGGCTTGCCGAGCGCGGGATGGCGAAGAGCGGACCTGAGTTCGGTCTCGCGATCGGGGAGCTGCGGAGAGTGGCCGCTCGTACGTTGGCTGCGGTCGCGCCGTACGACGCCGTGCTGACCCCGACCCTGGCCGCGCCACCCCTGCCGGTAGGCGCGCTCCGCAACGACGACGACCCGGCCGACGACTTCGAGGCACAGAAGCGGTTCACGCCGTACACCTCGATGTGGAACGTCACGGGCAGTCCGGCCATCTCACTGCCGACGCACCACACGCCTGACGGCCTGCCGGTCGGCGTGATGCTCGCCGCCCGCTCCGGCGACGAGTCGACGCTGGTCTCGCTCGCGGCCCAGGTCGAGCAGCAGGCGCCGTGGCTGGACCGCACCCCGCCCTGCTGGTAGTCAGACCTCGACGCTGCCGCCGCTGCGCCAGTACACCCCGCCGTCGCGGGTCATGAAACCTTCGTCGACCAGGTAACGGCGCAGGGCCGCGTAGTCGTCGTTGTATCGCAGGAGTACCTGGTTGACCTCGGGCTCCGGGTAGGTCCGACCGGGTTCGAACTCCTGCGCGATGTGGTCGAGGACCGGGCGCAGCTTGCTCCGTTTGCTGGGCATGATCACCAGCCGGCCGTTCTTGATGAACCGCGCGACGAGCTGGTCGTTCTCCACCTGCCCGAGGTTAGGCGGGTCGGCGGGTGTTTGCGAAGGTGTTCCGTGGCCGCGGTTTCCCACGGTCCCGTGGGAAACGCCAACTTCCCGTGCTTTGCAAGGGGCGGGAAGCTGGTGTATCGCGCGGGAAGCTGGGGCTGGTGTTGCGACGACGGCCCGACTGAGGAGCGGGTGCCGCGGCGACGATGGTGGCGTCAGGCGGCGGACGCCCGGGCGTCGGCGAGGAGCCGGTCGCACTCGTCGATCAACCGCTGGCGCAGGGGAGCACCACGTTCGGCGAAGGAGCCCTGGGCGGCGACGTACTCGCGCTTGCCGTCCGCTGTCTCGATGCACACCGGGGTGAGGCCCAGCCCGCTGAGGTCGTACGGCGAAGCCCGCATGTCGAGCTCCCGGATGTCCCACGCGAGCTCGAAGCAGTCGGCCACCAGCTCGGACGCGACCAGCGGGGTGAGCCGAAAGGCGTGCTTGTACAGGTCCATCCCCGCGTGCAGGCAACCCGGCTGCTCGAACGCGGCACGATCGTGACGTGCCGGCTGGAGGGTGTTCAGCGGCCGCGCGCTGTCGGTGAAGAAGCGGAACGCGTCGAAGTGCGTGCAGGTGATCCGGTGGCCCTCGACGACCTCGTCGGTGAGTGAGGGACTCAGCCGGAGTGGCCAGTCGTGCCGGACCGACTCGGTCCGGTGCACCATCGCCCACTCGTGCAGCCCGAAGCAGCCCAGGGTCGGCGTACGCCCGGCCGTTGCTACGAGCAGTCGGTGGATCGACTCGATCAACCCGAGCTGGGACCGGAGGTGATCCAACGAAACGGATAGTCCCGAACGAACGGCATCCGAATCGGGTCCCGGGAGCTGCCGATCGTTCGGGACTATCCGGTCGTAGGCGCGCTGGTCGGCGTACTCCGCACCAGCGTCCGCCAGTACGACGCCCCAGCCGGGGTGCCACCGGCGCAGGGCCGCGGGGCGCTGGGAGTAGTAGGTGAACAGGAAGTCGTGGACCGGGTGCTTGATGCCTTGGCGCCGGCGGGCCAGGTGGGGCTGGACCCACACGTCGACCCGCGAAGCGTGCGCCGCCGCACGCGCCTCCCAGGTCTCGCGGGGGATGCCCCGAAGATGGTCACCGTCCACAACCCCGACGTTAGTGCCCGGCGACCATGGCCCGGTCGATAGGCTCCCGTAGTGCGTATCGCAAGGTTCACCACCGGTGACGACCCCCGTTTCGGCATCGTGACGGGAGACGTCGACGACTTCGGCATCCCCGACGAGGACTCCGTCATCACGGCTCTTGCCGGTGACCCCCTGTACGTCGGACTCCAGCCGACCGACGACGTGGTGCGTCTGGCCGACGCCCGCCTGCTGAGCCCGGTACTCCCTCGCAGCAAGGTGGTCGGCATCGGGCGCAACTATGCGGCCCACGCGGCGGAGATGGGCAGCGACCTGCCCGAGGAGCCGCTGATGTTCCTCAAGCCCAACACCTCGGTCGTCGGCCCGGGCGACCCCGTGTTCTACCCGCGGCAGAGCGAGAACGTGCACTTCGAGGGCGAGCTGGCCGTGGTGATCAGCCGCATCTGCCGCGACGTACCCAAGGAGAAGTCGGCCGACGTGATCCACGGCTACACGGTCGCCAACGACGTCACGGCCCGCGACCTCCAGCGCAAGGACGGCCAGTTCACCCGCGCGAAGGGCTTCGACTCCTTCTGCCCGCTGGGTCCCTGGGTGGAGACCGAGCTCGACGTCAGCGACCTGCGAGTGCAGACATTCCTCAACGGCGAGGTCAAGCAGGACGGCCGTACGTCGGACCTCATCTTCGACGTCCCGACCCTGATCGCCTACGTGACCAGCGTGATGACGCTGCTCCCGGGCGACGTGATCCTGACCGGCACCCCCGAGGGTGTCGGCCCCATGAACGCCGGTGACGAGGTCGAGATCTCGATCCAGGGCATCGGCAACCTGACCAACAAGGTGGTTTCGCGTGGCTGATCCACGACCCGGCGACCCCGTCCTCGGAGACCTCGCCCCCGAACAGGTCCGGGTCCGGTTCCCTCCTTCCCCGACGGGCAACCTGCACGTCGGCAACGTGCGCTCGGCCCTGTTCAACTGGGCGTTCGCGCGTCACTACGGCGGCACGCTGGTCCTGCGCATCGAGGACACCGACCTCGCCCGCAACACCCCTGAGGGTTACGCGTCCGTGATCGACTCGCTGACCTGGCTGGGCATCGACTTCGACGAAGGCCCTGAGGTCGGCGGCGAGTTCGGCCCCTACAAGCAGTCCGAGCGGTTCGACATCTACGGCGACATCGTGCAGAAGCTGCGCGAGGCCGGGTCGGCGTACGACTGCTACTGCACCACCGAGGAGGTCGAGACCCGCCGGAAGATGTCCGGCTCCAAGGTCCAGGGGTACGACGGCTACTGCCGAGGCCTCACCGACTCGCAGCGCGGCGCCTTCGAGACCGAGGGGCGCACCTCGGTGGTGCGTCTGCGGATGCCGGACCGGCCGGTGACCTTCGACGACCTGGTCCGCGGCGAGGTCACCTTCCAGCCCGAGCACGTGCCCGACTTCGCGATCGTGCGCGCGAACGGCGACCCGCTGTACACGCTGGTCAACCCGGTCGACGACGCGCTGATGGGGATCACCCACGTACTCCGCGGCGAGGACCTCCTGTCCTCCACCCCGCGCCAGATCGCGCTCTACGAGGCGCTCGAGCCGCTCGGAATCGGCAGCGGCCCGCCGCGCTTCGGGCACCTTCCGATCGTGATGGGTGAGGGCAACAAGCGGCTCTCGAAGCGCGACGCCGGCTCCGGTCTGAGCGAGTACGTCAACCGCGGCTTCCTGCCCGAGGGCCTGCTGAACTACCTCGCCCTGCTCGGTTGGGGAATCGCCGAGGACCGCGACGTCTTCACGATGCAGGAGATGGCCGAGGCGTTCGACATCCGCAGGGTGAACCCCAGCCCCGCGCGGTTCGACCTGAAGAAGTGCGAGTCGATCAACGCCGCCCACATGCGGATGATCAGCGTCGGGGACATGGCCGAGCGGGTGGTGCCGTTCCTGCAGCGGGCCGGCGTACTGCCCGAACCGCCGACTCCCGACCAGCTCGACCTGCTGCGCAAGGCGATGCCGCTGGTCCACGAGCGGATGGCCACGCTGTCCGAGGCGGTGGACATGCTCGGGTTCCTCTTCGTCGAGGAGGTTTCCTACGACCAGGCCGACGTCGCGAAGATCCTCAACGAAGACGGGTTGAAGGTCGTGGCCGCAGCCCGCGAGGCGTTGGCCGCCCTCTCCGACTGGACCACCCAGGCCATCGACGAAGCGCTTCGCGCCAAGCTGGTCGACGAGCTCGGGATCAAGCCCCGCAACGCTTTCGGGCCGGTCCGGGTGGCCGTCACCGGGCGACGGATCTCACCGCCCCTGTTCGAGTCGTTCGAGCTGCTCGGTCGCGAGGAGTCGCTGGCCCGCCTCGACAACGCCCCGTCGGTCGCGAGCGAGAGTACGACGGCCTGATGTCGTACCCACCAGGCCCAGAGGGACCGCCGCACGGCGAGTCGCGCCCGCCTCCTCAGCCGTGGGAGCCGCCGGCACCGGCGCTCTGGCCGCCACGTGCACAGCTGGGGCCCGCCTACCCGCAGCCGACCCACCGGCAGGACGAGTGGCGGGAACCGACGCACCCGCGCCTGATGGCGCACCCGCACCCCGAGCCGCGTCTCTACCCGCTGATGCTGCGCACCTGGGACTACGCATGGTGGAGACCAGTGGTCGGCGTCGTGATGGGTGTCGGGCTCCTCCTGGTCGTCCAGGCGCTGCTACTCGTGATCCTCCTGGTCGGCGCTCTGGTGGACGGCGGCTCTGCACCGCTGTCGGAACGGTTCAACGAGGCCACCAAGTTCGACACGGTGACGCCATGGAGCATGCTCTACCTAAACCTGGGGCTGGCCTCGCTGACGCTCATCGTCTGTCTGGTCGTGCGGGTCGTGCACCGGCTGCGGCCGCGCTGGCTCTCCTCGGTCATGCCCGGCTTGCGATGGAAGTTCTTCTTCGCCTGCCTCGGCCTCTCCGTGGTGGCTCTGGTCGCACAGGTGATGTTCGGGCTGGTGCTGCCGCAGGACCCGAACGACCTCGGTGGTGAGCCGAACCAGCTCACCGGGAGGCTGGTCGCGATAGGCATCGTGATCCTGCTGACCACGCCGTTGCAGGCCATGGGGGAGGAGTACGCCTTTCGCGGCTACCTCATGCAGGCCTTCGGGTCCTTCACGCATGCCGTGGCCGAGTTCTTCGGGGCGGGCGTCCGGGTTGCGCAGCGGTTGGCCATCGGTGTCGCCCTGCTCGTCACCTCCACATTGTTTGCCCTGTCGCACGGCGCCCAGAACTTTCCGCTGTTCTTCGACCGCTTCGCTTTCGGGCTGATGGCCGGCCTTGTCGTCGTACTGGTCGGTGGGCTGGAGGCGGGCATCGCACTGCACATCCTGAACAACCTGGCCGCGTTCGCGCTCGCGATAGCCTTCGGTGACCTCCAGAGCGCCCTCACGGCCACCGAGGTTTCGTGGTGGCAGCTGCCCGTGACGCTCGTTCAGAACGGCGTCTACCTCGTGCTGGTGCTCTTGGTGGCGCGCAGGATGGGGCTGCGCAACAAGACCTCACCTCCACCTGCGCCAACGGCCGCGCGGCACGTCGGCCAAACCGCCTGAGCGGCCGCGGAAACGCCGCGAAGGTCACACTGCCCCGATTGGTGGGGCAACGGGCGCTTGTGTATCTTTGACCCTCGGTTCGCCCGGAAAACGGCACTGTTCGCAGCGCTGTCGAGTGGGCGGGCCGAACCCATGGGGTATGGGGTAATTGGCAGCCCGACTGGTTCTGGTCCAGTTAGTCTAGGTTCGAGTCCTAGTACCCCAGCGAGTACGACGATTTGGCTCTCCCGTGACGTGAACGTTAGAGTCTCGTCGGCTCAGGCCCCCGTTGTGTAGTGGCCTAGCACGCCGCCCTCTCAAGGCGGTAGCGCGGGTTCGAATCCCGTCGGGGGTACAAGGCGCAAAAGGGCCCTGACCAGCGGAAACGCTCGGTCGGGGCCCTTCTGCTGTGTCCGGCTGGGACCGGCGGAAACCGGTGTTCTACGGGTACCTGTGCCCTATGTGTGCCCCGGATTGGAGTCCTGCGCTCCCACCCGGGGCTCAAACCCCAGCATGCGGGGGTGCCTGTCGAGCTGAGTGCGGATGCCCTTGGGGGCGCATACCTCTTTCGGAGTTGACCCCCCATTCTCCTCGGCTTCACGGCCGCCTGCATCTGGCCGTGCTTTCGGCGCGCTGCCGCGCGTTGCCCGATTGTCGAGCAGCAGGAAAGTCAGGGGCCAGCTCGCGGGCAAGGCTTGGGCGATCGCCCCGCCGGGCAGTTCCACGAGCGCCGCGACATTCTCGAGTTCACGCATCCTCGACGGGCCTGAGGTTTTGTCGACGCAGCTCCTCGAGGATCTCGTCGTAGTTGCGTCCGGTGCTGATCGTGATCATTGCCGCTCGCTTCTCGAGTTCGGTCTGCCCGCGGTCGACCCAGACCACGATGATCCCGGCTCCGCCATCGACGAGGAAGGTGCGGATCCGCCACCCGTGCCTGCGCCCGACCTTGCGTGCCGATGCCCGGTACTGCTCGACGGTGCATGAGAGGGAGGCTGCCCTCACCAGGTGATCGCCCCTGCGACGGAGGTCGTCGACAAGTGCCTGGTCCTCGAGCCTGTTCATGGACTCGATTGTCCCGCGGCCGGCGACGGATCTACGGATGACGTTTCGAGCCGGTTCTGAAAGACGTCGCTGTGCGGTGGGCTTCGTCGAGCTGCGTGTAGTAGTCACTGTTGTCTCGATCATCCAGCGCCGTCTCGACGATCGGCTGCGACCATGACCGTCGTGTGCGCCGCTCTCAGAGGGGGGCGAGGTTCCTCGCACACACAGCGACAAGGCTCAGCTCAGGTCGGGTCGTCTTCGTAGGCCAAGGCTGCGGCGATCCGGCGCTTGGCCAGCTCGTCCTGACCCTCGACGCACTTGGCATAGATCTTCAGCAGCACGTCGACACCGTGGCCGGCCCATTCCGCGACCTGAGTTGGTGAGGCGCCAGCGTTGAGCCAGGTCGAGACGCAGGCGTGTCGCAGGTCGTAGGGGCGGCGAGCCAACGGCGAGGCCTGTTCGCGCGGTGTCAACGCGGTCTTGCGGGCGGCCCGCCATGCCTGCAGGTAGGTCGTCGACGGCAGTGTCTCGGCTCGGACCCCGTAGAAGAGCCGGCCCTCGGGGCCCTCGGGGAACTCGGCTAGGTGCGTGCGGAGGATGGCGACAAGCTGGGGCGGGATCGGGACTGGACGGGATTCGCCTTTGACGCGGTGTTTGAGGGCGCGGGTCTCGCGCAGTGATCCGTCGTTGGTCCAGTGGCTACCGGCGTGCGGGGCCGCCGAGGTGAGGTGAAGCTCACCCCAGGCGTTGGGTTCGGTGGCTGGAGGCAGGGTGATGGTGTTGCGGTCGACGGTGATTGCTTCCTCGGGGCGCAGGCCGGAGTAGTACATGAGTGCGAAGAATGCCACCAGGCGAGGCCCGCTCGGCTCCTGCGCCTTGACGGCTTCCAGCAGGGCGCGGGCCTGACGGTGGTTGACGACGCTTCGCCGATCGAGTTCTCGGGTGGTGCTCGTGGTGGGAAGCCGCCACTTGATGGCCTTGATCGGGTTGTTGTCGAGCAGTTCCAGCTCGACGGCGTAGTCCATGGCGTTGGACAGCAGCATCCGATGCTTGCGGACGGTGTCGGGTGCGGCGCGCTGACCGTCAAGCCGCGAGGTGGCGGCGTCGAGGACTTCGCGGGCGACGCCCGGGGCCGCAAAGTCGCGAAGTGGGCGGGTGTTCTCCGAGAGCCATCGCAGCCGTTCGGCGACTTCCGCGGGCGCGTCTGCGCGGCGCTTGGTGTTGAAGCCCCAGTTGTTCATCGCCGAGCGCAGCTCAAGGTCGGTCGCTGGCGGGTTTCCGACGATCAGGGGCGGGGTCGCCGCCACCATCGCCCGGGCGATATCGCGCCGGTATTTCGCGGACGCACTCTTCCACTTCATGTCGACGTACTGGCAGACGAACTCGTACCAACTGATCTGCGGTTGCCTCGATCTGGCCCATGAGACGGGCTCCCCGCTCGCGAGGGTGAATGCTTCACCGTTGCGGGCTGCGACGTGCAGCTCGCTGCGGAACGACTCTGCCTGGGCGGCCGTATGGAAGTTCCGGCGCCAGACTTTGTCCCCCACCTTCCAGCGCACGCGGTGGCGATTGGTCTTCGTACCGCGGATGACTTCGGTCGTGTAGATCCGGACTTTATAGGTGATGTCCTTCATCTGACCGCCGCGTCCTCATGCTCGGCGAGCCAACGCTCGAACTCCGTGCGACGGATGCGCAGGTCTCCGTTGGGGAGTTTGATGCACCGAGGGGCGCGGCCCTTGGCCCGCCAGTCATAGAAGGTCGAGCGGGCGATGCCCAATTCATCGCATAGGTCTGCGATCGTGAGGTGCTTGCGCGCGATGGTCATGCTCACTGGTCGCCTCCTAGTTGCGCGAGCGAGTTGGTTGCGGTCGCGGCGCTCCGGTCGCAAATGGTCGATCGAGAAGGTCGCAGGTCCTCGCAGCTCGACCTGCTCGCCATACATCCCCGATCGTCATGACCGCACACGCCGCCGAGACTTGCGCGCTCGCTGTGGGGTAGGAGGCGAGGTCGACGACGCGCCTTGCTCAGGCGGCCTCGGCGCTTGCCAATGAGTGGCCCGGATCACGGTGGCGGAACCGCCCGTTTGCCCTGCCTGCTGTTCGTCCTCGGAAGGTCGTCCAATTGGCCTGTCCTCTTCCTGCGTCTCGTACTAGCCGGTCCTCCTCGGGCTGACCGTTCTACTGACCAAAGGCAACCAGGGTGATCTTGGCGATCACCCCTTGGGATGTCGAGCGCCAACGGGTGCTCCGCGATCGCGAAGCCTGGGCCGCTGGTGCGCGGGTCACCCTCCTCTTGGTACTTCGGGCCGCCCATCGCCTTCACCCACATTCATCGTCGTGGGGAGCGCTTGAGCGCCGGTCCGGGAACTGGGTGCTGCCTCGGGTCGCCGACTGACAGCTCGGGCGGATCTGCCTTGCCCGCTGGATTCGGGGCGTCCACCGAGGAGATTGACGCGGCCCACCTCGCTGCGTCGATCGTGGCCGCGCTGGCGCGACGTAGCGCTTCGGCGACCGGCGGCGGGAGCGGCACGATCCGTTTGGCGAGGATGTCTGCTGGGGAGACCCAGACGATGTCGCCATCAGGGTCCGGGGTGGCCAAGCCGGCCTCGATGTCGTTGTGAGCGCGGCGAGACAGCGGTCGTGCCGGTCCAGTCAGATTCGGCGCGTCGGCCTTCTCAGCGACGCCGTGCGCGAGTTCGGAGCCGGCCTCGAGCGCACCCAGGGTGGCCGCCATGGCCCGCTCCAGGCCAGGCACGGGCGGCGATCACCTCGGGTGAGGCCAGCCTGGTGGTGTCGTGGGTGATCTCGCGGAACGCCGCGCGCACCTCTGCGGCCGCGCCTGCCAGGGGCACCTCGAGCCGGGCATCCTGGGGGAGCGAGGTCACCCCATCGGCTGGCCAGGCTGCTCCAAGAACGGCCTGCCTCGGCGATCGCCGGCTTCAGCCGCTCCGAGGGCTCGAGGACGCCCGCAGCCGCGGCCGCGTCGACCAGGACCATGCCCGCGCCTGCGATGAGTCCCTGGGTGCGGGTGATCAGCAAGACGTTGGCCGACGTGGGGTTGCTCGCCAGGGCGCGGTGCGACTGGATGTCCCATCCGACCAGAGCCTGCGCGAGCCGGCCCGGGTCGCCGACCGGCCGGATCGCCTCGCCGGCAAGGGCCTGGGTGAAGCGGCCAGCCAGGTAGCTGCGCGCGGTGCTCTCACACGCGGCCATCCGATCGACCCAGACCCCGGTCGGGGCGACGGCGTAGGGGGAGTGGTGCTGGGCCAGCCGCACATGGCGGCCGGTCGCGCGGGCGTCCTTGACGCGGTCCCGCCCGTGCTGCGTGCAGGGCCACGTTGATCGCGTGGGCGGTCACGTACAGCCCGTGCATGATCCGGGTGCGTGCTGCCTCCAGGTCCCGGTGCGCTTCCGTGCGTTCATGGCGGATCTCGGCGCCGTAGCGCCGCACCAGGGCCGCTGCGCTGATCAGCGTCTCGGCCATCTGGCTCAGGCGAGGGTCGATGGGACCTTGGCCCGGCCATGCCTTCGGGCTGGCCAGGCTGGACTCGATGGTCGAGGCCTGGGCGGCGAGCCTGGTGATCGGCCGATCGCGCTCGTCGACGCCAGGACGCCGGCCCGGCAGAGCGGCCCAGAGGTCCTCGGCGGCGGCGACCACCGTCGGCCAGCCCCGCAGCAGGGGGCCGGCGTCGTCGCCAGCGACATCCATGAGCAGCTGGCGGCCGAGGTAGTCGACGTCGAAGAGCATCTCGCCAACGCTGCGCAGGTCGCGGGACGTGCGCGGGATCTGGTCGACGTCGAAGAGCTCCTCGTCGATCTCCGCATATGCCGGCCGCAGGTCAGTAGCCAAGGCCCCGGGCTTCCCGGATCAGGTCGCACAGGTCGACTACCAGCTGCGAACCGGCGACCAGGTCGGGGCGGTGCAGCGGCAGCGCCCGGGTGAGCTTTTCGGCCTCGGTAAGCAGCTGCAGTGCTGTGCGCTCCTCGAGGTCGACTTCGGGCAGCACGTGGTCCTCGGGCATCAGGGCGCTGGCCTGGGAATGGGCGAGGTACACGCCCAGCCCGAGGTCGTGCAGCGGGGAGTCGGGGGCGGCCTGGTCGGCAGCACTCCACACCTCGGAGCGACGCTCGGTGCAGCAGCTGGGCGATGGCGCCGAGACGCTCCCAGGTCTCGTCGGCAGCAGCCGTGGTCATCGTGGGCTTCCTCCTCTCGGACGGGTTCGCATCCATCAACCCACGTGGAGCCGGGTCCTCGCTGAGCACGATCTGGGCCTGTGGATAACCGCTGACCTGTCGGTCCATGGGCGCAAACTGGTCTCGAATCGCCAAAGGAGTCGAGTACGCGTCTGGCGCTCATCGATACCCGAACTCGATTCGAACGCACTAGTGCCTACGGATGAGGTGGTCGGTGATGAGAGTGCCGTTGAGCGTGCTGAAGCTGGTGGTGATGGTGCCGGCGCTGCTGGTCAGCGGTGTGCTGGCGTTGATGGTGCTTGTGGTGCTGCCGCCCGCGGTTGGTCTGCTCGGGTTCCTCGCGGGCTGGTGCGGCGTTGGGTGTCCTGGTCGCGGGCGGGCTGGAAGGGACGGCGGTGCAGCTCCTGACCAGGGCACGTGCGGCCACAGAGGGGGAGCGGGCTGCGCTCGCTCCGGTCTTGGCCTCCGACATCGACATGGGGATGCCTGCGGTCGCGTTGTACGTGCGCCGTGCCCCGCGAATTGCGACGCCGCCGGCGGTGGTGCTTGGGAAGTCATCGCTGGTGGTGACCCCATGGCTGATCGAGGCCACCTACCGGGGTTGGATCACCCGCGAGGAGTCGACCGCGGTGGTGCTGCATGCCGGTGGCCGGCACCTTGCCGGGCGGCACCGGCTCGAGGTCGCGGTCCTGGCTGCGACCATCCCGTGGCGGGCGGTGAGCGCCGTGGCGCGGGAACTCGGCCGGCCGTTCGTGTGGTTCCCGGTCATGCGGTTCGTCTGGTCGCTGCGTGGCTTCGTCGGCGCGGTCGCCGTGGTGCAGTCTGCCGTGGAGGGCCGTGCCGTCTCCGGGGCGATCGCCGGCGTGTTCGTGGCCTTGACCTACCTGGTGCCGGCCGCGGCGCGGGCGCGGGAGCGCCAACTCGAGGTGGAGGCCGACCGGCTGGTGGTTGACCGCGGTCTTGGGGTGGACCTGGCTGGGCTGCTGCGCCGGTCCGGGGTACCAGTCCGCGTGGAGCGCCTGCAGCGCTTGGAGCACCGGCCGCTCTCGCAGCCGGTTCCGGTGCTCCCGCTGGCGGCGTTCTCGCCGAACTGATCGAGACTGTGCTCATGTCTCGGGAGTATGCGACGGTTGTGGTGCCGCCGGATTCTGCGCCTGGCTGGGAGGACCTGCCCGCCCTTGCCTGGGTGGCGGCCCGCGCCTACAGCCCGGAGTGGGCGCCAGCGCGGCTTGATCGGATCCTGGCGGCCTGCTCGCTGCTGGTCTGGCTGCCCAGCCTGGCCAGCGTGCATGTCCGCGGCCAGCTGGCGGCCGCCGGCCGGAACGCCGTGGTGGCGGTGGAGCGGCTCAAGAACCCGCGGGCGCTGATGTGGGTGGGCGGTGGTCTGGTGCTCCTGTTCGTTTGCGGGTCGGTGCTGATCTGGCGCGCGTTCGGTGCCTCGACGTATCTGGGCACGGTGGCCCTGGTGAGCCCGTGCTGGGTGGCGCTCGTGCTCTTGGCGCCGTGGCGCGCTGTCCGGTCGCAGCGGGCGATCTGGAAGGTGTATGACGAGCTGCGAGCCGATGATCCCGATGTGCCGGTCTATCAGCTGGGTGCCCTGGCGGCGTGGCCACGCGGGCAGCGGCACGGTTCGTCTCTCCTTGCCGCTCTGCTCGGGGCGGGCTCGGTCGACGGGTTCCTGGTGGCGTACCCGCGCAGCAGGGAGGTGCGCGATTGGTACTTGCGGCTCGGCATGCTGGAGCACGACGGATGTGCGCTCTACGTGGATCTGCGGACGATTCGCTGAGCTACTCGTCGTCGCCGTAGTCATGCCGGTCGGGGACCCCGGACTCGGAGTGGTGGACACAGCCGCGGCCCGTGCCGCCGTGGGGCGCGCGGTTGACGCAGGGCAGGCCGCCGAGCTCGTGGCTGCAGACGGCGCGGAGCCGCCGGCGGGTAGCGCCAGCGGCCGCGACCTGGGGCTCGGCGGGAACGGGGAGTGCGGTCATGGCGATGTCGCCTGTCCTAGCGGCGGGCCCGCGGATCCTGCCGCTGAGGACGCCGATAGGTGGGAGTGTCGCTGAAGTCGTGTTGGCCGCCCGAGCGGTGCACCTGGGCGATCTCGGCGTCGGGGGAGTGGCTTTGCTCGTCGGCGGCCGCGGCCTGGGCGGCGGCTTTCTCGCTGGCCTCAGTCTCCCGGGCGCGGCGGCGTGCGTCTTCCTCGAGCGCGTCCTCGGTGTAGCCGGCGTACTCGCTCAACAGGTTCCTCCTGGGGAGCCGGACTGCGCCCGGTGCGCGGTCGGATTGGTGGCCTAAGGAGTCGTGGCGGCCTCTGGCGATCAGCCCGCCGCCGACATTCAGAGTCCGCAGCTTCCCGTCGTCTACCAACTGGGTCGTATTCAGGGTCAAAGGCAGGGAGCTGGGCCCTGGCGATCACATGGTCCCCTGTTCACATCCGTGGGGTTCCCACACCGAGGCGGGGCTGTCAGGCCATGGCTGCCGCGTCTGGAGCACGCCTGCCGACGTCGCTCCGCTGGAGCTGCTCGTGCCCGACGTGTCGGCGTCGCTGCGGCGCAGTGCCAGCCGCGAGTTCAGTCCCCGACCCGAAGGGTCAGCGGGGGATACACCGTCCGCGTCCGCGTCGCCGGCCGACGGCAGGTCCTGGGGACGGCCCAGACGACGGCGCGTTGGCTCGTCGGGGGTCTCAGGGGCCTGCGCCGGGTCGGTGTTCGATGACGAGGGGTTGGTCCGCGGGCGCGATCAGCGAGCTGGCCAGCTCGCTGATGTCGGCGTGGAGGACCTGGTCGAGCAGTTCCGCGATCCCCTCTGGCGTACCGCTGCAGCGGGCGGTCAGTTCGGTGGCGAGCGCGTCCAGGGCCTCCACGCCGCGCTGGGTGAACCGGATGAGCCCGTTTGGGCCGTTGCCGCCGGTCGGGTCCTCTGCTGGTGCTGTGCTCATCGTGTGCCAACGCTTCCCAGGGCTCAGGGTGATCGCCTCTCCTGGCCAACGGAGTCGGCGAGGTGTCTGGCGATCATCCGTGACTCGCCCTGCGGGCACGGGCCTTTAGGCTCCCGGTTTGGTAGGCGTCTATGGGCCTCGGCGTGAAGTTAGGGTCTCAGGTGCGTGAGCGCCTTGAGCTGCCGTCGGGCGGGGCAGCTGTCGGGTCTGGTTCTGCCGGGCCCGCTTCAGGATGTCTGCTTTCTCCGTTCCCGTCTATGGCGGAGGCATCCAGTCCGGCGTTCGCGATCATCTCCTGGAGGCTGAGCACGGCAGTGGCGGCCTCGGGCCTGGTGCGCTCGTAGTGGCTGAGAACGTAGCGGTTGAACAAGGGGACGGCCATGGCGAGCTGGCCGCGCTTGGGGGCGTAGATGTCGCCCTCCTCGATCAGCTCCCCACGGAGCCAGGACAGTTCCTGCTGGGTGCGTCCGAGGGTGGCCGCGATCGAGGCGGTCGATGCGCGACCACCGTGCAGGGCGAGAGCGGCCAGGAACTCCATCTGGCGGTCGCTGATCCGGTCCCACCGGGGGCCCAGGGTGCGTCGTTCGAGCTGCGCGGCGACCTGGGGCAGTGCCGTCTCGACGTCGGCGAGGGTGATCTGGTCGTGGCTGGCCGCGGCCGTCCACGTGGCGTGGGCGAACAGCTGCAGGTGGGCGGGATAGCCGTTGCTGGCCTCCACCATGGAATCGGCTGCCTCCGGGGTCCACACGACCCCGGCTTGGCGTGCCGGCTCCACGACGGCGTATCGAGCGTCTTCGTGCTCGAGGGTTAGCGGGATGGATTCCAGGACGAAGAGCCGGTCCGGGTGGGTGACCCCGGCCTTGCGCAGGGCGTCGGGGGTGAACGGTAGGCCGGTGCCGGCGAATAGCACCGCGGCGGAGGGATGGTCCACGTTGAGGCGGTGCAGGGTCGCCGCAAGCAGCGCGAGGTCGGGGCCGGAGGCGACCTGCACTTCGTCGACCGTTACCAGCAGGCCGCCACTGTCGTGTCGTTGCGGACCTCGGCCGCCAGCGTGGCCAGCGCGTCGGCGAGGGTCCCGGCATCCAAGCCGGGAGCTGCCTGGTCATGTTTGTGGGTGGAGATCGCGCCTCCGAAGCCCGCGACGGTGAGGTTGACTCCGCCGACGCGCTCGAAGGCGTTCCGTGCGCGCTGCCAGGGGCCCGCCTCCTCGGCGAGGCGGGTGCGGGCGCGCTGCAGCAGGGCCTCGACCAGGCCGGCATGTCCGGAGACCGCTTGGAGGTTCACCACCTCGAAGCCCTGGTCCTTGGCCAGCTTGGCGAACGCGCTGACCGTGACGGTCTTGCCCACGCCCCGTGGTCCCACGAGGATCATGTCCTGGGCGCGTACGCGGCCGCCGGAAAGGATGTCGTTGAGTACGAGTTGCCAGTCACGCAGCAGCCCGTCCCGCCCGGCGAGGACGGGAGGGATGTGGCCGGCGCCGGGGGTGTACGGGCTCTGGTCCATGAGTACGCCTCCTAGAGTCGCCTAGACGATAGTGGTTTTCTAGGTCAATCTAGGTCCACGGGTCGTCGGGTCATTGCGCGACACGGCGTTCCGTGGGCGCCTACTAAGTCGTGGTCTCGCTGGCTGGCTCGCCGGAGTGCGCCCCAACAAGAGTCGCCGCGGCCGCGCGGCCAGTGAGCGGGCCCTGGCCCTCGTGGCGATCGACCTGCTGCAGCAGGAAGGACGGCACCCTGGCCAGCTTCGGAGGAGGAGCTGCGCCACTCGGTCAGTCTCAACGCCATTGCAACAGGCCTGGCTCGGCCGGGAGAGAAGCGGCACGCGGGTCGACTAGGTTCGCGCTATGCCATCAGGCGTTGACGCAGTAGCGCTCCGCGCCGCGCGGGAAGGCGCCGGCCTCACCCAGCACCAGCTCGCGCGCCTGATCGGAGTCGCCGGCGGAGAACGCATTTCGCGCTGGGAGCGGGGCACATCCGAACCTCGCCCGGATGTCCTGGTGCGGGTGGCCAAGGCTCTTGAGCTACCTGCCGTCGAGCTCCTCGATCTGGTGGGCGACGTACCCGACCTTCGCGCACTGCGATTCGCTGCCGGGGTGTCTGCAGCTGAGGTCGCGACCCGCATCCATGTGGCGACGGTGACATACCAGCGGTGGGAAGCAGGCCGCTGGGAGCGCCTACCAGCCAACGAGGATCACCTGCGAGGCCTCGCTCGAGCGCTTCGCGTGCGCCCCAGCGTTGTGCGGGCCGCACTCGAGCATTCCCAAGCTTTAGCCGCGGAGCCTCAGTCGCCTGAGGCGTAGTCGATCCAGAGCTTTCCCACCCCGGCGACCTTCTCCGGGTCGGCGCGCCAGGTCACTGTTTGACCTCGCCGGCGACCCCTGCCGACGTCAGCCGCGACGAGCCCGTGCTCCTCTAGGAGAACGAGTTGACGATGGACGCTCGCATGGTGGACCCGGAGTCGCTCGGCCAACTCGATGGTCGTCATCGCGTGACGTGCGAGGATCCGCAGGATCTCGGTACGCACGTTGTTACCGATGACGTCGATCGCGACACGCACGCCCGCCGGCTGGTCTTCGGGCATCGAAAGTCGCGGCACACGCCGCATTCTGCCCGACGGAAGCTATTGCGCTTATCGCAGATGCTTGTCATCATTGCATCACGTCAAACCTCGAGGAGCTCGGGAGCCCGCGATGACCCATCGGCTCGTTGCCGCGGAACGCAATACCACTAGTGCCGAAGCGGCGACTTTCGGTTGGGTGATCGCGAGGGCCTGCGCCGCTTCCATTGGCCTCATGGGTGGGCCGACCGGTCCTGCCGCGAGCGGATGCTGCTTAGCGATGATGAGTGGCATGGGGTGATCAGGGCGCGCTACCGTCGAGTCTCCGTGGCCGCAGCCACCCACCCGACGCACGTCGAGCTGGAAGGCAGCCAGGGCGAGCTGTCGGGCACCGATGATCGTGGGCTTGGCTGGGGAGCATGGTGCTCAGCTCCTGTCTGTGTCGATGGCGTACTTCGAGCGGCCGCTGGCCCGTCGCTAGCCACCGGTCGTCAATCCGTCGGGATCAAGGGGGCGGACCAACGCAAACCACAGCTGCTGCGCAGCGTCGTCGACTTAGCGAGATGGTCTTGTCGGCTGTGCGGTCTACCCTCAGGGCAGGCACCTACTAGCAAACTCGGGAGGTTGGTGCTGATGCGCTTCCGACGACGTGCTCCTGTCCTGGCAGCCGCCATGATGCTCCTGCTGGGCGCGGCCGCGTGTGGAGCGGATGACGCGCCCACGACCAAGCCCAAGACGGAGCCCACGGAGACGACCTCGGCTACCCCGACCGAGCCGGCGTCCCCCACTGAACCGGCCTGGGAGGACAACTACACCAAGAAGCAGCTCGCCGCGTACGAGGGCCCGCATAGATGTGCGTCACCAGGTCACGCGGCTCGCGCACCACAGCCGGTTGCGGCGTCGGCATGACGAGCGCGGAGCCGCTGCCTGGACGCTGATCAACACCACTACCGCGTTCGTCGCCCTGCTGGGTTTGGTCGGGGGTGGAGGGGAGCTGATCAACGAGCGGGTCGAGGCCAGGCGCGCTGCGGAGCAGGCAGCCCGCGCCGGCGCTGACGAGCTGTCGGTGGCTGCGGTCCGATCCGGCGCCGACGCCGTCGACGCGGGCGACGCGATCGTCCACGCCAAGGGTGTGCTCCACCGGGCCGGATGGTCCGGCACCGTCCGCGTCCAGGGCAGCACGGTCGTCGTCACAGCAACCGGTACCCGCCACCCGGAGTTCCTCGGGCTGCTCGGAGTGGGGGAGATCAGGATCCGGGAGAGCGGATCCGCGGGCGCCATCTCCACCCCGGACGGGTGAGGCACAGAGAGAAGGTCCACATGAACAGGCTCGTGCGTGGGATCGGGGCAGTCCTGGTCGTGCTGGCGCTGGTGGTCGGCGCCCCGCTGGCCCTGGTGGTCTGGATGGGCAACCCCTGGCCCCCCGGAGGGTGGGCGGAGGCGCAACTGGTCACCAACCGCACCCTGTACGGCGCCATCGCCGTGGTGGGCTGGCTCGCCTGGGCCCAGATGACTGCCTGCATCCTCCTCGAGGCCGTTGCCGCGATCCGGGGGACCGCGGTACGCACCCTCCGGTTCGCCACCGACGGGCAGAAGGGTTTCGCCCGCGCACTCATCAACTCGATCGCCGCCCTCGGTATCGGCGCCAGCACCGTGGCCTCCGGCTCGGCCACCGTGGCCGACCCGCCGGTCGTCAACCCGGAGCACGTCGCCAGCCAGCTGGTCGGTCACGACGCCACGACGAGCCAGGGACCCCAGGTCACCGTCGACGGCGCGACCACCGTGTGGAGGCTCGCCGAAACCCACCTCGGCGACGGGGCCCGGTGGCGGGAGATCCTCGACCTCAACCGCGGCACCACCCTGGCCGACGGCACCCGGTTCACCCAAGGCACCCAGGCCATCCCGCCCGGGTCCACACTGCGGCTGCCCGCCGGCGTCGTCGACCAGATGCCCGCCGCCACACCCCAACACCAGGAGCCCCCGGCCGGCGCCTACACCGTGAAGGCCGGCGACACCCTGTGGGACATCTCCGAGAAGACCCTCGATGACCCCGCCCGCTACCTGGAGATCTACCGCGCATCCGCTGATCTCGAGCAGCCCGGCGGAGCCCAGCTGACCGACCCCGACCACATCGAGGTCGGATGGAAGCTCACCATCCCTGGCGCCACCGAAGGTTCGGGTGGCGCCGGACACCGGCCGCGCGACAACGAGCAGCGCCGCGACGCTGCTGGCAAAAAGGCCGGCGACCGGGCCGAGAACCGGAACCGCAGCACCACGCCACCGAAGCGCGAGCAGTCCACCAGGCCCGAGGCTGAACCGACAGCGCCGGCCGAGTCCGCGCCCCAGGGCCAAGCTGAGGCAGAGCAGCCCCCCGAGACCGCGGCCGACCGTGCCGCCGGCGCCAACGGCGACGAGAGTGCCCTGGGCACCCCATGGATGCTGGCCGGTCTCACCGGCGGCGGTGTGCTGTTGGCGGGCGCGCTGCTCCTGGGCCTGCAGCAGCGCCGCCGTGCCCAGTCCCGCGCACGCCGTCCCGGCCGCGGGATCGCAGCCCTCACCCCCGAGGTCGCGCCGGCCGAGATGAGCATCAACGCAGCCGGCGCGAAGACGGCCGCCACGGTGGAGCTCATGGACGCCATCCTGCGCCGGGTCGCCTCGACATCGCACGCGGCCGGCATCCCGATGCCGGCGCTGGCAGCCGTCGAGCTGGGCGCCCACCGGATCACCCTGCACCTCAGCAGCCCCGCCGAGCTCCAGACGCCGTGGGAGGGCACCCCGGACCAAGCGCACTGGCACTGCTCCACCGACGTCGACCTCGACGAACTCGGCCCCACTCCCGGCTACGTCGAGGCGCCCTACCCGCTGCTGGTCACCATCGGCGAGAGCACCGACGGCAGCCTCTGGCTCCTCAACTGCGAAGAGCTCGGCACCCTCACCCTCACCGGCGACGCCGCCCGCGGCCGAGACTTCGCCCGACACCTCGCTGCCCAGCTGGCCGTCAACCCGTGGTCGCACGCCGTGGAGGTCGACTGCATCGGCGTCGCCGCCGAAACCGCTGGGCTGCACGAGAACGTCCGCTACCACGCACCCGGCGAGGCCAGCGCCGCCATTGGCGAGATCGTGGCGGACGCGGTGGCCATGGTCGAGCGCGCCACCGCGCACGGCACCGACGTCTCCACCGGCCGCACCGGGCAGATCGACGACGACGTGTGGCCCAGCCGGCTGCTGCTGCTGGACTCGGCCCTCGAGGCACCCGCCGGCCTCCACGAGCTGGCGGCCCTGATCGCAGAGCAGAGCGGCCGAACCGCCACCTCGATCCTGGTCACCGGCGAGCGCGAAGACATCGCCGGGTTCGCGGTCCAGGTCACCGGCACCGGGCGAGTCATCCTCGAGCACGCGGGCCTCGATCTGGCCGGTGTCGGGCTCACCAGCGAAGAGACCCACGGCTGCGCGCTCCTGTACGCGCAAAGCGAGGTCCTCGAGGAGGTGCCGGTTCCTGTCGACGAATCCGCAACCGAGGGGTGGGAGGCCTACGCCGACAAGGCTGGCGCCTTGCGACCCGAGCACACTGTTCCCCGAGGTGCCTCCGGGGGGGAGATTTGTGAGCCGGCCGAATCGCTATTGGAAGGCGGCGATGAGGAGTACCTGCGCGAGGCCGCAGTCGTCCCTACCGACCTCGACGCGGTCGCACCGAAGGTACACAGCCGGGTGCGCTCCGAAGTTGAGGAATCCGACCCCACTCTGGATGCCGACATCGCCGACTGGTTCTCACCCACCTGTCACCGGCCGCGGCTCAGCCTGCTCGGCCCAGTCACCGCCCGCACTCACGGCAAGGCGCTGACCGATCGCAAGCCCTACTTCACCGAGCTCCTGGCCTTCATGGCGCTACGGCGACGCCACGGAGTCACCAAGGACGAGATCTGCGACGCCTTCGGCATCGAGGCAGGCGTGGCCCGCAACTACGTCAAGGTCGTCAGGAGCTGGCTCGGGACCAACCCCAGGACCGGCGAGCCGCACCTGCCCAACGCAGATAAGGCACCCGCCGCCCAGGTGCGCGGTATCAATGTCTACCAGGTCGACGACGGCCTACTGGTCGACCTCGAACTGTTCAAGCGGCTCCGCGTCCGCGGCCAGTCCCGCGGCGGCGCCGAGGGACGACGCGACCTGATCACCGCCCTCGAGCTGGTCACCGGCCGGCCGTTCGACCATCAGCGGCAGGCCGGCTGGAGCTGGCTGTTCGAAGGCGAGCGCCACGACGAGTACCTAACCGTCGCGATCGCCGACGTCGCATTCATCGTCGCCACCTACTACCTCGAGAAGGGCGACCTGCCGCACGCACGAGCGGCAACCGAACTCGCCGTCATCGCCGCCCCCTACGAGGAGCCAACCCGACTGTGCCTAGTTCGAGTCACCGAGGCTGAGGGAGACCACCGGGAGGCTGAGCGCATCCTGCGCGAGGAGGTGTGCAACCGCTCCGACGACGGCGGCGCACCCACCGAGCTCAGCGAACGCACCCAGGCCATCATCCGCAACCACGACTGGCTCGCCAGCTGACATGAAGGGAAGCAACGCTTTGAAGGCGGCGCAGCAAGTGCGCAGCTTCCGGAGCGTCCTTCCGGCACCCACAAGGGCTGATCGAAAGGTGTTGGACGATCGCGTGCATGACAAGCGTGTACTGACGTTTCGCGTGACGATCCGGACAGCCTTTGGGTGCGTCACACGCGGCGGTATGACGCAACAGTCCGCCCATTTTTCCTGGACCCCAGATGCAATCCATCCGAAGCTGTATGGCTCTGGCTCCCGGCACGGCGCAGTCAAACGCACAATCGGAGCCGGAGGCCCGCCGAGATCCGCGAGACATGGGCTCAGTCAGCGAAGACCGTAGGAGACGGGCAGGCCCGGGTACCGGGACAGCAGCCGCTCGAGCCGGTTGTCGGGCCGCAGCTCGATGAGCGGCCTCTGTCCGCGGGCGTTGTGCTGCTCTTGCCAGTCCACGGCGTTGGTCGTGAAGCGTCCGGAGGTGGCCACGATGATCCACTCGGCCGGCGGGTTCTGTCAGAGCCTGGCCACTTCGAGCGTCTCGCTCAACTCAGGCACGCCTACGGCCCGCGACAGCCAGTGCTTGGCCTGTACGATCACGCGCTCGACGCGAACCGTGTCGGAGCCAGCGGTGAGCTGTCGATCAGCGGCCAGGTCGCGGCCCCGGTCGGGCGCGTTGGGGTTGGTGAGCAAGGTGACGTTGGTGAACTCGGGCAGCTGCTCAAGCAGGTCGAAGAGGAGTCGCTCGAACTGCTCCGCGTCGACGTTCTCCCACGCGAGCGGCGTCGAGACGGCCGCCGTGGGGTCGCTGGCCACGGCCGACCCCAGATCGATGCCGGCAGGGATCGGGAGCGGGTCGCTGTCATCGAAAGCGGCCGCTTCGATGTCGCTCTTCACCGAGGGCCAGTCGTACTCGATGATCTCCCGCCAGTCATGAGGCTGGCTGAAGTGCATATGGCGATGCAGGTCGCTCCAACGGCCTCGACGCTCGACGGTGTCACCTAGGTTGCGTTCGATCTCGCGCACGAGCTCCCCGACCGAAGCGGTCAACGGTGTGTCGATCCTCGACTTGCTGTTTGTTGGGTGGGATCTCGACCACGGGTGGGAGCTCGGCCACGATCTTCAGAAGGGTGGTGTCGGCTTCGGCGACGAGCTCTTCGAGCCGCTGTCGGGTGACCCGGCGTCGCTGCTTGGTCAGCCGGTACCGGTACTCCACCAGGTGATGTTCGGGCTCCTCCACGAGTTGGTAGGCGCCGGTCGGCGGGAGGCCGATATCGGGCTCTTCACAATCGAGGGTGTAGTCGGGGTCTGAAGCCGCCGGTCTCGAGCAGTGATCGGGCGATGTAGTTGGTGAGGTTGCGGAATCCGAGGGCGGAGCCTCGGAGGTGTTCGAGTCGGCCGTTGATGGCCTCGGTCGGCCCGTTGGACGGTGCCGGGGCGGTCGAAGTAGGCCAGCACGTCAGCGGCGCGCTTCTTCAGGGTCCGACCCAGGGTGATGACCTCGCTCAGCGCGGCGGGTACGCCGTGGCTGACCGAGTCGATCAGGTCCTGCATTAGCTTCTTGCCGCGAGCCCGGTCGGGTTCGCGGTAGGCGGCGATCATGCGCTGGTAGATCCCCCAGGTGGCCTCGACCTCGACGTGCACCTCGGCCGCGAACAGGGCTGTCAGTCGTTGGGCCTGTTTGTCGGTGAGCAGCTCGGCGCCGGTGTGCAGGGTTCTGCGAGCCGAGTAGAGCGGGTCGCCGGAGCGGCCCCGGTGCCCGTGGATGGCTTTGCTGGACCCGGCGGCGGCACTGGTCCAGGGCGTCGCCGGCCAGGCGCACGACGTGGAAGGGGTCCATCACCGCGACTGCGTCGGGGAGCTCTTCGGTGGTGGCGGTCTTGAAGCCGGTGAAGCCGTCCATCGCGACCACCTCCACTGCGTCGCGCCAGGTCTGGGGTCGGTCGGCGAGCCAGGTCTTGAACGCCTGCTTGGAGCGGCCCTCGACCATGTCCAGGAGCCGTGCGGGGCCGGTGCCGTCGCGGATGCCGGTCAGGTCGATGATTACGGTGACGTACTTGTCACCGCGGCGGGTGTGGCGCCACACGTGCTCGTCCACGCCGATCGCGGTGACGCCGTCGAGCCGGGCGGGGTCGTTGATCAGGACGCGCTTGCCCTCGGCCAGGACCGCGTCGTTGGCGGTGTTCCAGGCGACCCCGAGGCCCTCGGCGACGCGGGCAACCGTGAGGTGCTGGCGCACGATCCCTTCCAGCGCCCACCGCAGACCACGACGCGAGAGCCTCGCGCGCGGTTGCGCTGCCCGGGTGGTGTCTTGGCGCCACACATGCCCGCAGCCGCCGCACCGGTAGCGGCGGATCGTGACCAGCAGCGTCGTGGGCCGCCAACCCAGCGGCTCGTGCGCCAGCCGCCGGGTCACAGAGTCACGCGGCGCACCTTCGCAGCCGCAACGTCGACACCACGCGGTCCGGCTCGACGACCCGGCACGCCAGGACCGCACGGTCCGGCTTAAGACGCTGGCCCACAACCTCGAGACCAAGCTCATCGAGGTGGGTGAACGTGGTCAGGTCAGGGCACGCGAAGGTAGCGTCAGGCACGTCGAGGTCTTCCAGATGAGCGGCGTCAGAACCTTCATCCTCGGGAGACCTCGACGCCTATCCGCCGGACCGCCGCGCCGACGACCGCTACACCCTCATCTGTGAAGAGCCCGATATCGAGGTAGTCGAGAAACGTCTGTCCGAGCTCGGCGGGATCCGGCAGCTCACAGTCGATCCGCCAGCCGCCGATCGAAGGAAGGCCCTCGAGGAGGTCGCTCCAGGACCGCGACAGATCGGCGTACTCCGCGGTCGTTGACGACAGGTCCGGCCCATCGGGAAGGAGCGGCCTCGCCCGGGCCCACACCTGCTCGAGCTTCTCCAGGTTGGCGACCGCGACGTCGAAGACCCGCAGCAGGTCGTCAAGAGTGAGCCCCGAAGGCTCGAGCGAGCCGGGATGGTTCACAAGCGCTCTCCTTGCGCTGGGAGTCGGACGCTGAGAAACCTATCGGCCCTCCCGCCCGAACCGCCCAAGTAGCCCAGTGCGGAACGTGTCCGAATGTGATTGGGAGACGACGGCTGTGTATTTGGCAATGTGATGATCCGACCTCCGGACAGAGCGAACAACTCCTTACCTCTGCAGATCAGGCAGTCCACGGACGCCCACAGGCGGCCGTGTGACGCACTCACCGCAGATCCGGAGTTCGCGTCGCCCGCTGCCATTGGCGTCTTACAGATGTCGCGATCAGGAGGCGCGGGCCGGAAGTACGAGAAGTGTTCCATCTTCACGCTTCTCGATGTCGATGATGACGTCGGCGTTCGACGCAGCCGCGCCGGGGTCGAGGGCGCGCAACCGGTACGACGCGTCGAGCAGGCCGTCGACCTGCTTGCGGGTCATCATCTTGTCGATGAGCCGTTTCGGGGTACGCAGTTCAATCGCCGACAGTCGCCGGAGGACGTTCTCGATGCGTCCTTCCAGGTTATCGATCCGCTGCTGATCCTCGCGAAGGCTCCTGGCGAAGTTCTCGAACGGGTTTTCCTGGTCGCCTTGGCCGGCTTCCACGCCCTGCAGGACAATCACTCGACGCTTGAGTGAGACGGCGAGCGCTGCCATCTCAAGATGGGCGCGAAACTCTCCGCCGTCGCTGGCAATACCGGGGAACACCACATTCAGTTCTGTTACGTCGACGTGGTCATCCTCGAGGACAGCGTCGAGACTGGCTTCCCACTTCTTGACACGCGTCTGTGCCCGCTCCGTGGCGACGCTGATCGCATGGACAGCCGAGTCCAAACCCAGGGATGCTCCGACTTTGCCGCGGTCGAGCAGGAGCGCCGTTGCCTTGTCGATAGCGTCGCGGCAGCCATCGAGCTCACTGCGCTCGGCCTCCAGCTTGTCATCGTGGAGCTTCTCGAGAAGCTCCGTGATGTTCTCGATCGCCCGCTGCCGCTGGTGATCTGCATATGCACTCGCTCCGACGGCAACTGCCATGAGCACGAGCGGAGCGGCCACGGTCATGGCAGTGCCTGCCGCTGCCGTGCCCGCGGCGGTCCCCACAGCCGTGCCTGTTGCTCCGGCGGCCACCGTCTCGACGGGCACGAACGTGGCCTTGGCAGCAACGACGCTCTTGCCAGTGCTGGCGACCAGGTCGCCATACACGCCACCGTCGACGGCCTTCGACGTCATCGGCTTCACGAGGCCTCTTCCGAACTGCGAGGCCACTTTGGCGGGTACGTGCATCCGGTAGAGGACTTCACCGGACTGGACAACCTGGGTGACGGCAGGGACCTTCGGCGAGCCGGCGACGAGGCGCGAGATCTCCTGTGCCAGCGGGCTCATCGCGCCGAGAGGCAGCCCACTGCTCCGATCATGCTTGACCCGGAGCGGGTGAGCTTCCAGCGTGACCAGCGGCGCCGATGCGAACGCGGCCAGGGCGGAGCGCAATTCTGACAACCGCTCAGGTGTTAGTCCGCCCTCGTGGTGGTATCCGGGAACGGCGCTCGAACCCTCGGCCGTGGACAGGGTCCACAGAGGCACTACCGTGCCGTCAACGTCGCTCATTGGTCTCCTAGGTTAGGAACCACACCGTATCGGCCAGAACGGACAGCTGAATCGCCCCGGGTCTGATGGAGGCTCTCAATCCATGGAGGATGAGAGTCATGGCAGCACCAAGGAAGTACGGCGACGAGCTGCGTGAGCGGGCGACTCGGATGGCCGTCGAGGCGAGACAGGACCCGGCGACCAAGCCTGGTGCGATCAAGCGGATCTCGGACCAGCTCGGGATGCATCCGGAGACGTTGCGGAACTGGGTCCGTCAGGCCGAGATCGACGGTGGGGTCCGTCCGGGCGCCACGACCGATGACACCAAACGGTTGGCGGAGCTCGAGCAGGAGAACCGTGAACTGAAGCGGGCCAATGAGATTCTGCGGACCGCGTCAGCTTTTCTCGCGGCAGCGGAGCTCGACCGCAAACTGAAGTAGTCGTGGCCTATATCGACGAGCACCGTGCGCGGGTCGTCGAAGGCAAGCCGCTGGGGGTCGAGCCGATCATCGAGGTGCTGCGCAAGGCAGACGTCGAGATCGCCCCGAGCAGCTACTACGCCGCGAAGGCCAGGCCACCCTCGGCGAGGGCGGTGCGCGATGCCGAGTTGGTGCCGGTGATCAGGCGATGCCACAAGGACAACATCGGTGTCTACGGGGCTCGCAAGGTCTGGGCCGAGCTCAACCGCGAGGGCCACTCGGTGGCGCGGTGCACCGTCGAGCGGTTGATGAAGGTCGACGGGCTGCGTGGGATCCCGCGGGAGAAGACTCGCAAGACCACCACGAGCGAGGGTGCTGAAACCGAGCGGCCGGCCGACCTGGTCGACCGCAAGTTCGCTGCCACGACCCCGAACCAGCTCTGGGTCGCCGATCTGACCTATGTCCGCACCCACTCGGGCTGGGTCTACGCCGCGTTCATCCTCGATGTCTTCTCACGGATGGTGGTGGGCTGGCAGGTGTCCACCAGCCTGCGCACCGATCTCGCCCTTGATGCCCTCGACATGGGGCTCTGGGCACGCCAACGGGTCGGGCACGACGTCACCGGCCTGGTGCATCACAGCGACCGTGGAGTTCAATATCGAGCCATTCGCTACACCGAGCGGCTCGCCGAGGCCGAGGCCGTGGCATCCGTGGGATCGAAGGGCGATTCGTATGACAACGCGATGGCTGAGGCGTTCAACTCGCTGTTCAAGGCCGAGTGCATCCGCAATCCAGTTATGCGACCCAAGGGCGGCTGGAAGTCCGTAGGTGATGTCGAGATCGCCGTCGCCGAGTACATCGACTGGTTCAACCACAGGCGCCTTCATGGCGAGATCGGCCTGATCCCGCCAGCCGAGTTCGAGGCCAACCACTGGGCCAACACCGAGGTCCAGCACTACCCTGAAACACCCGTCCTCACCGAGGTCGGATCCAAGTAATCGAGCCTCCACGAAACCCGGGGCGATTCAATGTGCCCCGGGGCGTCACCGAGGACGGGTCAGGGCGACCGCCCGGGTGCTCAAGGAGTATCGAGGGATTGCGCGATGATTTTCGTTGCGGTTTCGCGCACTGTCGTCTGTGCCTGCATCGAACCGCGGACCAGCATCTCGTAAGCGAGGGACTCGCTGACGTGGTGCTTGGCCCTGAGTATCTCGACCGCGCGATGGAAGACATCCGGCCTGCGCTCGGGCGGACGGGGCGCGGTAGGGGTGGCTGTGGCTTGGTCCGATCGGTACTTCGGGTCCATGGCTCTGCGCCCCTCATCGCCGTCTCGCAGCGAGAGCGTCACCGCACAGGGATCGCTCAGGTCGTAGCGCATCTCCGCCGGCACCAGTCGGTTCGTACCTTCTTCATCGAGGAGCTCCAACGACAGGGCGTGTGCGACCATCTGCGAGGTGTTTGTGGTGGGTTCCATGTACTCATCATCGACACTCAAGCCCGACAGGAGCAGACGCAGACACTTCAACGTTGATAGTGCCAATGAACCCCCGTTCGTCCCGCGGCATGTCGTGGCGCGATCGACTGGGGGCGGGTCACGTGGTTCAACTTCGGGTGCCGACGCGCGCTCGGCTGACCTGTCAACGCCGGTGCAAATTGACCCTTTCCCGACGCTCCGGGGTCAGTTTTCAATCGTCGCTGACACTGACCAGCTAGCACTTCCTGGGTCATCTGCTGGCAACGTGCACATCCCCAATTCCGAGCAGATCCTCACGCGCTCCGGTGAAACCGGAGCGCCCGCAGAGGTAACGCTGAGGTCAAGTCCTCTGAGGAGGTGTACGACGTGTGTGATTCGTCGTTGACTGGTTAGGCGCTGATCGCGCCGAGGTACTCGGGTGCCTCCTTGCTGTCATCGCTGCTGATCTCGCGCACCGGCTCTTCCAACGTGACTCGGGTTCCGTCGGGTCCGGTTGTTACTACCCACCGCCGAAGGAGGCAAGACCGACTCGCAGGACTGTCACCATCAAGATCAACTGCACTGTGCTGTTGGCTCTGGGGAGGCGTAGCTCAGGCCAGTGAGCGGCTCTGGGCAGCCCTTTATCCCTGTGTCGGCTCGGCTGCGAAGATCTCCGCAACTACCGCATCGATGTCGATGTAGGCAGATTCCTCGCCGGCGGCAACTTGCTCGTAAGTCAACGAAACGAACGATTCGACCTCCTCGCGCTGTGCCTGAAGTAGGGCCGTTCCGTCGTTTGAGGACAGCGCGACGAGCAGGACGGCACGGCCCTGGACACTCAACCAAGGCCAAACGTGCACATCCCCATCGCCGCAGGGTCCATGAAGGCCCTCGGAGAGCAACTCGCGAGCGAAGATCCATGTGATGGGAGCCTCATCGCCGTCTCGCAGCGAGAGCGTCACCGCACAGGGATCGCTCAGGTCGTAGCGCATCTCCGCCGGCACCAGTCGGCTCGTACCTTCTTCATCGAGGAGCTCCAACGACAGGGCGTGTGCGACCATCTGCGAGGTGTTTGTGGTGGGTTCCATGTACTCATCATCGACACTCAAGCCCGACAGGAGCAGACGCAGACACTTCAACGTTGATAGTGCCAATGAACCCCCGTTCGTCCCGCGGCATGTCGTGGCGCGATCGACTGGGGGCGGGTCACGTGGTTCAACTTCGGGTGCCGACGCGCGCTCGGCTGACCAGCCAGCACCTCCTGGGTCATCTGCTGGCAGTGTGCACGTCCCCAGTCCGACCAGTGTCGATGACGATTGAAACTGAGCAGATGTGACGCGTCGAAAGTGCTCAGTTTTCTGAGCGTCACCGACAACCAGATCCTCACGCGCTCCGGTGAAACCCGAAGCGCCCGCAGACGGAACGCTGAGGCTCTCAATGATGGCCCTTGAAAGACCTCGGCCGACGATGCCTGTCGACGGTCTTGGTGCAAGCGACAGGTGCGGTCGGCCGGCGCGTTGTCCGGCGTAGTTGTAGGCCACGCCTTCCTTGCGGGACCCGTAGACCTCGACGTCGGTGGAGTCCATGTCGATCGTGACGCTGCCTGCCAAACTTCGCGCGCCGATCAGCGGGCAGCAGCCGGTGGGCGCGGGCGATCAGCGCGGCGTTCGCGGTCTCGACACCGGCGAAATGGGTGGCCGTGAACCGCCTGGCCAGGCTGCCCGCGGTCGTCGCCGGGACCGCCGGCACCGCCGACAGCTCGACCGCGGCGGCGTCGTGTCGCTGACGGTCCAATGCCACCAGCGCGTCTCCACCCAGCAGCTGAGACTGGGCCAAACTCACCAGCAGCTCACCAGCGGCGGCACCGCGGGCACGCTTCTTGATCGACCCGATCCCCCGGTCGAAAGTGCCCACGACGTCGAGCTTCTCGACGAACTCAGCGAAGGCCGCGACCCCCGACATCGCGGTCAGCGACGGGTCCGGCGCGCCGATCCAGACACGCTTCCGGGCACGCTTCCGGGCAGGCTTGCGACGACGTACTCTCTTCACCGACAGGGTGCTCTTTCCGCTTGGATCATCAACTGCCTCGACAACGGCGATTCTCCAAGCAGGCAAGGCACCCTCGTCGTTTCACACGCCGCTCAACCGCCCGCTACCTGCGGATCCGGGTCTGATCGCGTGAAGCGTTTTATCGGTGCGGGCGAGCGGCACGTCGGTTCATTGCCGTCGCCAAAACGTCATTGGGCAGCAGGCGTTTCCGACCCAGGCAGGCCGCACTGGACCGGAGCTGGCTGCGGTCCACCGACCAGGCGCGCTGGACCGCAGCAGGAACCACTTTGTCGCTGCCGTGAGTCACGAGCTGCGCACACCCCGGACCAGCCATCGCCGGCTACCTCAAGATCTTGGAGGATGGCCACGAGAGGCTCGTCCCCGGCAATGTGTACCTACTCGATGGGATGCGTCGCATCTGCAGGCGGCTCGGATCAATCGTCGGTGACCTCATCATCCCGTTCGCTTTGCTTAGGACCCAGCGAGGTACCGCGCCAAGGTCCTGAGCAAGGACCGCGTCGAGCTTGCACGCGACGATGAGCTCCCCGGCCCGGAGTTCTCAGCATCGAAACATTGAGGGTTCCTACGAAGCAGGTGTGGGCCGAGGTCGCGGGGGAATACAGCGCAGAGCGAGGATGAGCGGCCGAGACGTCAATTCGAGGGGGCGCTCAAGAGCTGGCGAACGCGCAGGGTGAGCACGTCGATTTCGAAAGGTTTTTGCAGGAACTCAGCCACGGTGCCTGGAACCCTGAGATCGAGGCTGGACTCGGAGTCCCCCGAGATGAAGAGAATCCTCAGGCGCGGGTTGTGGGCGAAGGCACGGCGTGCGATCTGGGTGCCGTTACCGCCCGGCAACGAATGGTCGGTGATCAACAAGTCGAAGTGCTCGCTGGTGCAAAGTGCCACTGCGCGGGACACCGTGTCGACTCCCACGACCTGAAAACCCTCCAGTTTGAGGACCCTGATCAGCAGAGAACGAAGAGCATCGAAGTCCTCGACGACCAGGATCCGCACGGCTTCCGCTTCCCCTGCCGCAGAATCGCGCGGCGCAGGCATCTTCGTGGTGGGCGATCTGTCACTCATTGAACTGCCCTCATCGGTGCCGTGACGGTCGCGATCAGCCAGCACTGGAACTTCTGCCTGAATACTGTTGCTCGGTCCGTCACGCGTCGGAGCATATTGACCCAAGCACCCAAGGAGGGCCTGCCAAAGGGTGAAACGTCAGGCACTCGTTGCGTCGGGGTGGTCGTCGGCCGGCTCATGCTCCTGAGTGAAGCCGACGCACGCGCGCTGCGGTACAGGCCATCGCCTCGCAGCTTACGGTGCATTTGCATCATTGCCGTTCAGGACTTGGACGGGTAGTCGATGATTCCCTGTCTCACGGCGAGGCTGTTGCGTTTTGGCGGTGTCATTTCGGCCGGCCGGAAGATTTGCGGTAGCTGGTGGCCGGATGGTGATCGGGTCGTTTGCCCCACGCGCGCAATGGCGTGTCCTCAGGCACACGACCCGGCGATTCGTTTGACCACAAGATTTGCGGCGCGAAATCTGGGTGACTCCAATTCGCGACAGCCTCGGCCGACGCGACAGCCTCGAGCTTCGAGTGCGCGTCCAGCTTGGTCAGGATGGACTGTACGTAGTTTCGGGGCTCATCGGAGATTTGGGTGGGTGAGCTTGCCGGCGGCGAGGATCATCCGTAGCCGGTAGTTGGTCGGGTTGCGGAAGCCTCGGGCGATGCGGCGGTGCAGCTCGATGATCCCGTTGACGGCCTCGGTCCCTCCGTTGTTCGCGCGCCCGGTCGTGAAGTAGGCCAGGAACTGCTCGGCCCAAGACCGCAGCGTTCGACCGAGACGAGCGATCTCTGGGACCGGGCAGGTGTGGAAGGCCTCGAGGACCTGCTTGGCGATCTCGTGACCGGCCCGGAGGTCCGTGGTCGCGAACGCTGAGCGGAGCCTCTGGTAGGCGTTCCAGGCGATGGTGACCTCCCAGTTCGGGTCACCGGCTTCGAGGCCGGCATCGATGCGATCGATCTGGCGTTCGGTGAGTTTCTCTGTGCCTGCGCGAAGGGCGTTGCGGATCCGGTAGAGCGGGTCGTTCTTGCGGCCGCGGTGGCCGAGTTGTTCTTGCTGGACCCGGCGGCGGGTCTCCTCCATCGCCTGGAGACCGAGCTTGACCACGTGGAAGGCATCGAGGACCGCGACGGCGTCCTCGAGCTCGTCACGGATCGCGTTGCCGTAGCCACGGAACGGGTCCAGGGTCGCGACCTTCACACCGTCGGTGAACTCGGTGCCGCGGCTGTTGAGCCAGCCTGCGTAGGCCGGCCCCGAGCGGCCCGGGACCAGATCGAGCAGCCGCGCGTGGGTCCTGACCTTGCCCTTCGCGTCCGGTCTCTTGGTGAGGTCGACCATCCCGGTCAGCTCCTTGGGTCCCTTCCCAGGCCGTGGTGCGTGGTGCCAGTCGGGTCGGCCCGGGGCGCGGTGCTCGGATTGCTCCGAGTCCGTTTCCCCGGACCGCCCGCCGAACCCGGCGTGCGATTCTCACCGCACCGGGCTCTCCACGAGGTGGTTGCTGCTCAGGCGGCGTCACCTGTCGGTGTCCACGGGGTCGGAATCTGGTAGCCGCGGTAGCGGTACCGGACAACAGGGACGCTGGCTGCGCCCTTGAATCTGACTCCGTCGGCGGCGAGCCTCCAGGTCCCGGGCAGGCAAAACCTGCGCCGGAGTTCTGGGCACCCGATCCGGTGCTTCTTCCTCAGCCAGTTGGTGATCCGCTCCCACGCGTAGGAGTCGATCCCGGCGAAAACGGCTTTGGACACACCGTGTCGGAAGTAGTTGGCCCACCCCCGCAGCACCCGCCCGAGGTACTCGATGAGGTACCCGGGCTCGCGGTGCAGGGTCGATCTGTAGGTCATCACCTTCACCCTGCCCTTGACCGTGGCGATCGCCTTGGCCGAGGGCTTGGTGTAGACGAACCACTTGTTGGTTCCCCGCTTCCGCATCCGTCGGATGTTGAAGCCGAGGAAGTCGAACCCGTGGTCGATGTGGACCACGCGGGTCTTGTCCGGCGCCAGCCGCAGCCCCATCGGGGCCAGGACACTGGCAACCTCCTCGCGCAGGTGGTGGGCGTGCTCCTCCTTCCCCGTCACGACGATGACGAAGTCATCGGCGTACCGGATCAGTCGATAGTTCGCCTCACCACGTCTGCGCCGGCCCTGCCGTTTCACCTCGGTCGCCATCTGCTGGTTCCACTTCGCCATGAAGTGCTCATCCAGCGCCGACAACGCGATGTTGGCCAACAGCGGGGGACAAGATCCCGCCCTGCGGGGTACCGGTGTGCGTTGCCTCGCGAGTGCCGATGGTGGTCATCACCCCCGACTTAAGGAACGCCTTGACCAGCCCCAGCACGCGCTTGTCGCCAATCCTGCGCCGAAGGCGGTCCATCAACGCGACGTGGTCGATCATGTCGAAACACGCCTCGATGTCAGCCTCCAGCACCCACGTGTACGCCTTCGACGTGAAGTGGTGGATCTCAGCGACCGCGTCCTGCGCGCGCCGGTTCGGTCGGAACCCGTACGAGCACGGAGCGAAGTCCGCCTCGAAGATGGGCTCCATCACCAGTTTCAAAGCGGCCTGCACCACCCGGTCTGCCACGGTCGGGATGCCCAGGCTGCGCAGTTTCCCGCTCGCCTTCGGAATCATCACCTGCCGCACTTCGACCGGCTGAAAGTTCCGCGCCTTCAACTGCGCACGGACCTCGCACAAGAATGCCTCCACCCCGATCCGGTGGCAGATCTGAGCCACAGTGGCCCGATCAACCCCCGGCGTCCGCGACCCCTTGTTCCCAGCGACGCGTTCCCACGCCACCATCAAGAACGCCGGGTCAGAGACCAGGTTGTACAGATCATCAAACCGGCGGCCGGGATCCCCGACCGCCCAGCAATGCAACTTGGTCTGCATCCTCCGTACCGCCCACCACGCCTGGTCTTCACCAGGCCAGCAAACGGCGCCGGTGTTCACCGACGCGTCTTCGGACATCACAGTCCCTCCTTCTCATCAGTTGCTTCCTCTCGCTGCCGTCCTTCCCCATGGCCCACCAGCTCGGCCCTGTGACCGGCTCTCCCGGCCTCGGAGTACTACGACGGCTCCGCCCCGCCCACGCCCTTCAGCAGGCAACGCGCCTATCCCGATCACCCGGGAACGGGCGCGGACGGTTCCCACGTTCACTGTTGTTCGGTCGACGGGTGAGGTGCCCGGCTTTGCCCCTGCGGCCTCGTCGTGACCACGCCCCCGGACTCGCGCCCGACGACGTCGTAGACCTTCACCACAACCTGCCGGACCCGACACATAAACCGTTCCGACAGTTCCCCGCCCCGGGCGACGTCTGGCCGACGCCGCCCGGGACAGATACGCACCGCTATCCAGCCCAAATCCACCGGGTTCGAGCTGGTCGACGATCAAGAGGCTTTACGACACCGGTTCCTCGCGTACACCTTCCCGTCTCGCTCACCAGGCACGGCCCGTCCGGTAGTACCGGACCGCCCTGACTTCACCGCGGCTGCTCCCACCCTTCCCAGCGTTCCCTGGGTCAGGCTGCCGCCAGCTTCACTCGACCGCTACGACGGCCAAGCGATGTAGGTCTCTCACCTCCATCCGAAACAACAGCGCCTCGTGGCGCACGATGTGCTCATCGACCCCGAGGACCTGAACGCCCTCGAGCCGGGCGGGGTCATCGGCCAGCTCGGTCAGCAGCGGTTCGATCGCGTCCCACAAGGTGTGCCAGTCCACTCCGAGTCGCCGGGCGACGGCGGCGACCGAGGCGGTGTCGCGTTGGATGCAGCTGATCGCCCACCACGCCGCCCGGGTGGTCAGCTTGGCCCGCGCCCCCGCGAGCTCGGCCTTCTCGCTGAACCCGCCAATCGCGCACGCCTGCTCCCCGCAGCGGTAGCGCCGCGAGCGCCACACCAGCTCGACCGGGGCACCGAACGCGGGGATGTCGTGCAGCCGCCGGACCCGGCGGCCGTGACCACTCGCGATCACCCCGCAACCGGGACAGCCGACCAGGCTTGGCCCGGTCTCGACCCTCAGCACCAGACGATCTCGCTCACGCTCACCGCGAGCACACCAGGCCACGTCGATCACATGGACGCCGGGCATATTGAACAGGGCATCGACGCGCGCGCAGTAGCTTCCAGCCACAGCGCAGCACGACGTAGGCTCGGCCATCGTCGAGGTCCTTCAGTCGGGCAGCTTGGTCGCTCCCGATCCTGAGGGACCTCGACCCATCTCACCCCGAACGACACGACCAACGGCCCAACCACCCACCGAGAACTCCGAAGAGCCAGTTTCGGATGGTGTTCACGCTCAGAAACAGCTCCGTAGCGATAACCCTGATGGTGGTGCCGCGAGCCAGCAGGTTGAGCACCTCGAGCTCTCGCTCGGTCAGGTCGGCGCCCGCGGGCCGATAGGACCTGTTGAGCTTGGGCAGCAGTCTGACCAGCTGTGCCGGTGAGATCACAGCCTCGCCGGCGGACGCGACCCGCACCGCCGCGGCGACCTCGCTGGATGCCCGGTCCTTGTTGAAGAACCCCGAACAACCCGCCTCGATTGCCGAGATCAGAATCTGATCCTCAGAGTCGCCGGTGAGCATCACTATCATCGTCTCCGGCCAACGCTCCTTGATCTCGGACGCGACGGCAACACCGTTGGCGTCGGGCATGTGATAGTCGATCAGCAGCACGCGCGGTCGGAACTGCTCCACCAGCTGAAGCGCCTCACGGCGGTTCGCACCGACCCCCTGGACCGAAATGTGGTTCTCGTCGCCAAGGAGGCGAGCCAAGCTCTCCGCGAACATTCGGTGGTCATCGACGATAGCCACGCCGATCTCCTCGGCTGCTGCCTCAGCCCTCAAGCACCTCGCGGATGGTCCTCAGGAGCGTCTCCTGGTGCACTGGCTTGGCCAGCAAGCCCCCCGTCAGGGGTGTATCACCGAGTCGTGGCCGGACATGAAGATGAGCGGGACGTGAGCACGCTGTTCGGCAAGCCTGGACGCGAACTCGTCTCCGCGCATGCGTGGCATGCCCACATCCGTCACGACCAGCTTGATCGTGGCGCCGTCCCTCTCGAACATCTCAAGGGCCTCCATACCGTCCCGGCAACAACCACCTCGTAGCCGTACGCGCCCAGGAGCCAGGCCGTGACTCCCCGCAAGGGTTCCTGGTCCTCGATGAGCATGATGCCTTCTCGGCCACCCACGCTGCGTGGTCCTTCTGGACCCAATGAAGCGACAGATCGCGCCGAGGCCGGTAAGCGCATAGTGATAGTGGTCCCCACCCCCGATTCAGACTCGAGCGCGATGTCTCCGCCACATAGACGCACGATGCCGTGGACAGTGGCGAGACCGAGACCGGAGCCCCAGGCGCGATCCTCGGTGGTGAAGAACGGCTCAAAGGCGCGCGCGACGACCTCAGGCAGCATCCCCTCGCCGGTGTCGAGCACGCGCAGGACCACCTCGTCGGCCGAGGCTGTGCCTCCTCCGGGCGCCCGTTCGGAGATGATCGTCAGGACGCCTCCGTCGGGCATTGCGTCGCGCGCATTGATCGCCGGGTTCAACAGAGTGCATTTGCTTCCTTCCCGAATCCTGCCGCAAGGCGAGCCGAAGACGTGCCGAGGTGCAGGATTCGAACGCGATCAACTTCCCCCGGTCGTGGTGTCGTCTTGAACCACAGCTCAGCGAGTACGTCGTGGGTCATAGCGATCCCAGACAGTCGAACGTAGTCGCATGAGGCCCCCTAGGTTCGGTGCAAGTGCATCGTGCGCGTGGCACGGGAAGGCGCAATGCTTGCTCCACACCCGACGGCCCCAGTCCGGTCTGATCTGGAGGGAACAGACCAGAGGACGGGGCAGTCTCCGGGGAGTCGAACCTCGACCGACGCGTTGTTCCCCCGCACCGCGTCGTCCTCACTTTCGACTCCCCGGTCTGGTTGCAGGATCGAGACCCATTACCCAGGTTTCGGCTGTCAGCACTCAGGCGCGTGAGCGTCGAGGATCTCCAGCATGACGTCGATGGTGAAGGGCTTGACCAGATAGTCGGCTGCGCGGGCGGCGAGGGCGCGCTCGAGCTGTCCCGGCGCGGCGTCCACTGACGATGATGACCGGTACGTCAAAGTGGTCTTCCCGGTGGCGAAGCTCGCGTAGCACGTCCAACCCCATACAGGTCAGGCAAATTCGGCACTGTTGCATTAAGGCTCGACTGCATCGCAGCGCAGGAGATCTTTTTGTTGGACGTCGCGCCAAGCACCAGAGGGGCCGTCCTGTCCGACTGAAACCGTGGCTGCGCTGGCGTAGTGGGACCGGCAGCCCGGGCCTGGACCGGAAGATCTGCGGTGCATTTGACGTCAGATCGCTCAACGCAACAGTGCCCTCGAACATCTCAAGGGCCTCCATACCGTCCCGGCAACAACCACCTCGTAGCCGTACGCGCCCAGGAGCCGGGCCGTGCCTCCCCGCAAGGGTTCCTGGTCCTCGATGAGCATGATGCGTTCTCGGCCACCCACGCTGCGTGGTCCTTCTGGACCCAATGAAGCGACAGATCGCGCCGAGGCCGGTAAGCGCATAGTGATAGTGGTCCCCCCAATTCAGACTCGAGCGAGATGTCTCCGCCACATAGACGCACGATGCCGTGGACAGTGGCGAGACCGAGACCGGAGCCCTGGGCGCGATCCTTGGTGGTGAAGAACGGCTTAAAGCCGCGCGCGACGACCTCAGGCAGCATCCCCTCGCCGGTGTCGAGCACGCGCAGGACCACCTCGTCGGCCGAGGCTGTGCCTCCTCCGACCGCCCGTTCGGAGATGATCGTCAGGACGCCTCCGTCGGGCATTGCGTCGCGCGCATTGATCGCAAGGTTAAGCAGAATCTGTTCCAGCTGATGACGGTCGACGACTACGACCACGGGGGGATCGCCCAGCTGTAGCTGGAGAGTGGTGTGCTCACCGAGGGTGCGTGCCAGCATCGAAGCCACGCCTTCGACGACGTCGTTCACGTCGAAGCGGCTCGGCGTTGACCACGTCACGCCAGGCGAAGGTCAACAACTGCCGCGTCAGGGCGGCGCCTCGTTCCGCCGCGGCACGGATCTCACCGAGATCCGACTCGACCACTTCGTCTTGACGCTGCGTCCGATCAGGGTCGCGTAGTTGAGGATCACGCCGAGCAGGTTGTTGAAGTCATGCGCGACGCCGCCCGCGAGCTGGCCCAGACTCGCCAGTCGATGCGCCTGCTCGCGTTGCGCTTCCAGAGATCGTTCGCGGCGTTCCTCCTCGAGCTCGAGGCGCTCGGTGATGTCACGAATGGCGGCCAGCACGAGCTGGCTCTCGCTGTCGGCGATGGCGCTGAGTCTGATCTCGGCCGGGAACTCCGAACCGTCACGACGCCGCCCCGACAGCGAGAGTCCGGCTCCCATGGGTCGCGACGTCGGCCGCCTCACGTACCCCGCGCGCAAATCGGGATGCCGGCCTCTGAACTGCTCTGGCACCAGACACTCCACGGGCTGGCCCATGAGCTCGGATCGAGCCCACCCGAACAAATGCTCCACCTGATCATTCGCGTAGACAATCAAGCCCTGGGGGTCACCACCAGGAGAGCGTCAGGAGCGGACGCCAGCAAACCCCGGACGACGGCATCAGTGTGTTCCACTGCAACACCCCCGAATCATGTGGGGGCCAGAGTGCTGCCCATGAATGGGCACATCCTGGCCCCACCAAGACGATTGCGTCTCGCAATGGGCAAGGTGGCGCTGGTCGCACGCCGATGGGCGGTTCAACGCCCGGTCAGTGGCGTCTCACCTGTACCCGACAGCCTCAGACCCGGATCCGCGAGTAGTGGTGGCGTGATCCGCGTGTGAGACGACGAAGGTGCCCGTCCTGCTTGGAGAATCGAGGTTCTTGAGGCCTTCGAATGTCCAGCTGGGAGAGCACCTTGTCGGTGAAGAGAATACGTCGTCGTGGTCGGGTCCGGAAGCGTGTGCGGGTGGGCGCGCCGGATCCATCGCTGACCGCGACCTCGGGTGTCGCGGCGATCGCGGAGTTCGTCGACAAGCTCGACGTCGTGGGCCGGCTCGACCGCGGTATCGGCCTGCTGAAGAAACGCGACCGCGGCGCGTCGGCGGGCGAGCTGCTGGTTGGCATGGCGCAGTCCCAGCTGCTGGGTGCCGATGCGCTGGTCTCCTTGGATCGCCAACGTGCCGACGTGGCTGCGTGCGAGCTCTCGGCGGTGCCGGTGTTGGCGTCCACGACCGCTGCGGGTCTGGCTCGCCGGTTCGGGCCGGAGCATCTGGCCGGGCGCGAGTGTCACCGTCGACCTGGACTCCACCGATGTGGAGGTCTACGGGTCGAAGAAGCAGGGCGTGGCCTACAACTACCAAGGTCAACGCGCTGGCCGTCCGCATCTGGCGACCTGGGCCGAGGCCGGCCTGACGACCGCGGCGGACCTGCTGGCCGGCAACGACGACGTCCGGCCCCGCGCGGCGGACATGCTGGGCCGCGGGCTGGCCGGGATCCCCGAACCCCTCCGTACTGCCGCTGCGGCTGCGGACCGTCTGCGCACGCGCGCAGATGCCGGCTACTTCACCGCCGAGCTCGCCAACGCGGCCGTCGCGCAGGGCTGTGACTTCGCGATCGCGGCCAAGCGGAACACCGCGATGTGGCGCGCCTACGCCTCCATTCAGCCCGACGCCTGGGTCGAGGCGATCGGCATGCCGGGCGCGCAGGTTGCCGCGGTCGACTACGCCCCGGCCGGTTGGCCGGTCGACACCTACACGATCGTGCGGCGGGTCCGGGTCGAGGCCGAGACGATCTCGGCCGACCCGCGTTCGCGGCGGCGGCGCACCATCGACAAGGACCAGCTCGCGCTTGCGTTAGAGGGCACCGCCACCCACGCCTACGCCGTCTCGTTCATCGTCACCAACATTCCGGCCAACGACCGGCCCGGCGACACGACCGGCAATGCCGAGACGATCCTGGAGGTCGAGGCGTGGTTCCGCCGCCCCACCGACATCGAGGACCGCATCCGCGAGGCCAAGCTCGGCGCCGCACTCCGCAAGCTCCCCTCTGGCGATCAGAGCGTGAACACCGTGTGGATGTGGGCCGCGCTGCTGGCAGGGAACCTCTCGACCCTGCTCCAAGCACTCACCAGGATCGACCAGCACGGCCGCGCGCACGCCGCCCGACTGCGCCACGAACTGCTCTGCGTCCCCGCCCGGTTGGTCCATCACGGACGCCGGCTGACGCTGCGGCTGCCACCCGGCGACCACCTGCTCCCCGTCGTGCTCACCCGGATCCGAGAACTCGGCTCCGCGGCCTGACGCCGCCGTCCCACCCCGACCACCGAGGACCCGGAGAACCGTCACCCGCAACGACACCGGGCACACCGACGTGCCCAACGACGCCAACACCGCACCCACAGCACGGATCAACCGATCGCGGTCAAGACCCACGCGCTACTCGCGGATCCGGGTCAGACCAGAACACGTCGAGCGTCGTCAGGACTCCGCGAGGGCCTCTTGGGATCCTGCACGCCCCCCACATCGGTTTCGCACTCCCGTTCGTCCAAGTCCGGAAATAGGGCCTCCTCAAGGTGGCTCGTGGCGTGATGCGCTCAAGAATCGACCGCTGCCCGGGAACGCCTCACCCACCTCAATATGTGGCCTCTCGGGCGAGGTCTGAATACGCTCGGTGGCCACGTGGGAATGGTTGATGAATAAATATTCGAGACGCGAGATCTCTGTTACTGTGAGATACTCCGCGCGCTTCGGGACGCGGCCCCCTTGAGACGAAGTGACCGACGTGTCCATTGGCTTGGTCTCTTTGAGGATGCCGAGAACTCCTGGAATGAATTCATTGCGAGGCATCCGCACGGCGGCCACGGGCAGCGGGTTGGATCAGGTGGCTGGCGCTGGCTTTGGGACCAGTCTCCATCGACGACTCGGAACCGGGTCAACGAACCTGACCTGCCTGCACGAGTCTGCCCTGTGCGCGCGGGAGATCGGCCGTTCCTTTGTGGACGGGTTGGCGACAGTCTCCATGTGCCGCCACTACAACCCCCGAGCGGTCCGTCGGCATCGAGACACCCCACAGCACCCTCAGATCAAGGAACGGATTGCGAGTTCGGGGAGAGTGACCTGCTCGGACGCCGTGCCCGACCCGCCGAGATGGCATTGGGGAAGAAATGATCGATACTCATAAGAGACATCTTCCGCTGCAGGCCTACCTACTCGCCCTGATCATCTTGACGGCCCTGGTCGTCGGCGGCCTCTCGATCTACCAACAGCATCTTCGCAAGGACCGAGCCCTCGCGGTCGCCGTGCAGTCCCTGGATCTCGTGGCGGGGCTTGGCGCGGATGACATCACGGAGGCCTTGAAGAGCGGGCAGGAGACCGCCGGTGGCCTCGCCGCCAACCCGGGACTGGCAGCCCTGTTCGCGATCCCGACACCGCAAGGGTGTGCTCTGGAGTTCAGCGGCGCAGGACCTTTCACTGAGGGACGCATCGACATCCTCAATCAGGCCGGCAAAGTCCTGTGCTCCTCGAAGGCGCTACCCGAGCGAGCCGTCCACGCAGGAGCCGGATGGCTCGGCGCGAAGACCCCGGGGGTGATAGGTCCGGTCGACGACGGCGGGCATCAATCACTCGTCATCGTTGCCCCGATCCAGGAGTCCGGCGTGGTGGCCGTTTTCGTCCGTGTGGACTCGGTGCCCGCCGATCTCGAGGCCCGCTACGGTCGCAGCACTCCTGTGCGCTTCAACCTTCTTCTCAAGGATGGCTCGTCGGACGTCGGCGCGCCGATCGGGCAGGACGCGATCACCCGGGATGCGAAGGTTTCGTCTCTGGGATGGACAGTCCGCGCCTCCGAGGCGGAGTCTGAGGCGCTGCTGTACGCAACTGACGCCAACCGGCAGATGACGCTGTTCATCATCATCGCCCTTCTCCTGATAGCTGCCCTCACCCAGCTGATCTATCTCGGCATCGCCCGTCCGATCCGGCGGCTCAGTTCGGCGGTGCGCACAGCCATGACCGGCAACGGAACCATCGAACCGCCCACCTCCGGTCCTCATGAAGTGATCTCCCTGGGGCAGGACTTCTCACACCTGACCCAGAACGTGGCGGCCGAGCTCACGCAACGACAGCACGCCGAGCTCGAGGCCAAGACGTCCGAGGCGAGGTACCGGACGATGTTCGAAGCGAACCCGCAGCCAGTGTGGGTGCACCATGCGGAGACCGGCCAGTTGGTAGCGGCCAATACGGCAATGGTCGAGCGATTCGGCTGGAGCCGTGAAGAGCTGCTCTCAATGCCGTACCAGGACTTCGTCAGTGACAAGTCGGCTGACCTCAAGGACGCCTTCGGACTCTCTGAACTCGTGGATCGTTCGGGACCGTGGACGCTGACCACCCGTGATGATGCCGAGATCAGCTGTCTCATTACCTCCGCCCCCCTGCAGCTCCCGGACGCGCCCGGACGCATCGTGGTCGCCGAGGACATCACCGAACAACTCCACAACGAGAGGCTGCTCAAACGCACCCAACGCATGGAGAGTCTCGGCCAGCTTGCCGGGGGCGTTGCCCATGACTTCAACAACCTGCTGGCCGTGATGCTGAACTATGCCGACTTCGCGGCAAAGGCACTCAAAGGCCCCGCCGAAGAGGACCCCCAACGCTGGGGGCAGGTGCTCATCGACGTGCGGGAAATTGGCACCGCCGGTCACCGCGCCGCCGTCCTGACGCGCCAGCTGCTTTCGTTCGCCAGAGGCGATGCCCTGGAGACCGGCCCAGTCAACATCGACACCGTAGCCGCCGGGATCGAGAACCTGCTTCGCCGAACGCTAGGGGAACAGGTCAGCCTTGAATTGTCTCAGCAGCCCGATGTATGGCCGGTCGAGGCAAACGTAGGACAACTCGAGCAGGTGATCGTGAACCTGGCGGTAAACGCCCGCGACGCGATGCCGGACGGTGGGCGGCTGTCGATCGAGATCTCGAATGTCGATGTCGACGACGACTACACCGCCACTCGACCTGGACGGCTCCCTGGCCGGTACGTGCGGTTGCGAGTGAGCGACACTGGCGTCGGCATGGACGCTGAAGCTCGCGACCGGGCATTCGAGCCGTTCTTCACTACCAAGGACAGGGCTACGGGCACAGGGCTCGGCCTCGCCACCGTCTACGGCGTGGTGCAGCATGCCGGAGGGAGCATCGACATCTACTCCGAGCTCGGTCTCGGCACCACCGTCAGCATGTTCCTGCCCGTCATGCAGGGTCACGCCGAGCCCGCGCCGACAGCGCCCGCCACCCGCGCCCCGAATTTCGGCAGCGAGACAATCCTCCTCGTCGAGGACGACGAAGCCCTGCGTACCCTGGCGGAGCGGATTCTCGGCGGAGTCGGCTATCGAGTCGTCACCGCCGAAGACGGTCCCACAGGCGAGATGATCGCCGAAGAGAGGAGAGGCGAAATCGACCTACTGCTCACCGACCTCGTCATGCCCGGGATGCTCGGCGGCGAGCTAGCACGCCGCGTCACCGATGCAGATCCCAACGTGAAGGTGCTGTTCATGTCCGGCTATGCACCCCAAGTGCTCGTCAATGACGGCACGCTTCCCTTCAAGACCGCGATGGTCGACAAACCCTTCTCTGCTGACCTCCTATTGGGAAAGGTACGCCAAGCGATCGATGAGCAGGATGCAAGTGCGGGCTCCTGGGCGGCGAACCCCGGCCGAGACGAAATAGCGACCGGACTGTGAGAGGTACCAATTTGGCCCACCGTTCCCGGCGGACAGTCCCTCGTGAAGGCTGCCAAAGCGGAGGCAATATCTGTAGGCGATCATTTGAGTTCGGATGGTCGGATCGCGCCCGCTGAGACTTTGAGTGGCGACTCCGTCCGCAGTAGCACAGTCGCCAGCGTGTCGGCTACCTGGTTGCGGGAGGTTCAGTCGTCTTGGTCGAATGGGAGCCGTAATGAGTTTGCGACGATGTCTGACCCGGATCCGCGAGTAGCGCGTGGGTCTTGACCGCGATCGGTTGATCCGTGCTGTGGGTGCGGTGTTGGCGTCGTTGGGCACGTCGGTGTGCCCGCTGTCGTTGCGGGTGACGGTTCTCCGGGTCCTCGGTGGTCGGGGTGGGACGGCGGCGTCAGGCCGCGGAGCCGAGTTCTCGGATCCGGGTGAGCACGACGGGGAGCAGGTGGTCGCCGGGTGGCAGCCGCAGCGTCAGCCGGCGTCCGTGATGGACCAACCGGGCGGGGACGCAGAGCAGTTCGTGGCGCAGTCGGGCGGCGTGCGCGCGGCCGTGCTGGTCGATCCTGGTGAGTGCTTGGAGCAGGGTCGAGAGGTTCCCTGCCAGCAGCGCGGCCCACATCCACACGGTGTTCACGCTCTGATCGCCAGAGGGGAGCTTGCGGAGTGCGGCGCCGAGCTTGGCCTCGCGGATTCGGTCCTCGATATCGGTGCGGCGGCGGAACCACGCCTCGACCTCCAGGATCGTCTCGGCATTGCCGGTCGTGTCGCCGGGCCGGTCGTTGGCCGGAATGTTGGTGACGATGAACGAGACGGCGTAGGCGTGGGTGGCGGTGCCCTCTAACGCAAGCGCGAGCTGGTCCTTGTCGATGGTGCGCCGCCGCCGCGAACGCGGGTCGGCCGAGATCGTCTCGGCCTCGACCCGGACCCGCCGCACGATCGTGTAGGTGTCGACCGGCCAGCCGGCCGGGGCGTAGTCGACCGCGGCAACCTGCGCGCCCGGCATCCCGAGCGCCTCGACCCAGGCGTCGGGCTGAATGGAGGCGTAGGCGCGCCACATCGCGGTGTTCCGCTTCGCCGCGATCGCGAAGTCACAGCCCTGCGCGACGGCCGCGTTGGCGAGCTCGGCGGTGAAGTAGCCGGCATCTGCGCGCGTGCGCAGACGGTCCGCAGCCGCAGCGGCAGTACGGAGGGGTTCGGGGATCCCGGCCAGCCCGCGGCCCAGCATGTCCGCCGCGCGGGGCCGGACGTCGTCGTTGCCGGCCAGCAGGTCCGCCGCGGTCGTCAGGCCGGCCTCGGCCCAGGTCGCCAGATGCGGACGGCCAGCGCGTTGACCTTGGTAGTTGTAGGCCACGCCCTGCTTCTTCGACCCGTAGACCTCCACATCGGTGGAGTCCAGGTCGACGGTGACACTCGCGCCGAGCCCGATCCGACGCTGGACGGGCAGCAGATCGACCGATCGCTCCACGAGGTCAGCGATCGCGGTCTCGACCCCGGCCAGATGCTCCGGCCCGAACCGGCGAGCCAGACCCGCAGCGGTCGTGGACGCCAACACCGGCACCGCCGAGAGCTCGCACGCAGCCACGTCGGCACGTTGGCGATCCAAGGAGACCAGCGCATCGGCACCCAGCAGCTGGGACTGCGCCATGCCAACCAGCAGCTCGCCCGCCGACGCGCCGCGGTCGCGCTTCTTCAGCAGGCCGATACCGCGGTCGAGCCGGCCCACGACGTCGAGCTTGTCGACGAACTCCGCGATCGCCGCGACACCCGAGGTCGCGGTCAGCGATGGATCCGGCGCGCCCACCCGCACACGCTTCCGGACCCGACCACGACGACGTATTCTCTTCACCGACAAGGTGCTCTCCCAGCTGGACATTCGAAGGCCTCAAGAACCTCGATTCTCCAAGCAGGACGGGCACCTTCGTCGTCTCACACGCGGATCACGCCACCACTACTCGCGGATCCGGGTCTGATGGCGCTCGCCGGAATTCCCCAATGATGCTCATCGAAATTCCCCACCCGCGGGCGTGGTCACTGTAGCGGTCGGCGGTTGCCGGTGGCTGCTTGGCGCAGGTTGTCGTTGCGGGCGTGGTGGTCGCGGAGTCGGTAGGACTCGCCGTCGAGGTTGACCACGACGGAGCGGTGCAGGAGTCGGTCGAGCATGGCGGCGGCGACGGTGGTGTCGCCGAGGACCTCTCCCCACGAGGCGACGCCGCGGTTGGTGGTGAGCACGATGCTGGTCTTGAGGTAGCGCTGGGAGACGACCTGGAACAGCGCGGAGGCGGCCTCGCCGGGCAGCGGGAGATAGCCCAGCTCATCGATGACAAGGAGCGTGGGTCCGGCGAAGAACCGCATGGTGGTGGCCCATCTGCCTTCGATCGCGGCGCGGTGGCAGCGGGCGGCGAGGTCGGCGGCGGTGGTGAAGTAGGTCCGGTAGCCGGCCTCGGCGGCGGCGCGGCCGAGCCCGACAGCGAGATGGGTCTTCCCGACGCCGGGTGGTCCGATGAGCAGGACGTTGGTGGCGGTCTCGAGGTAGCGGCAGGTCGCGAGCTCGTTGATGAGCTTGGGGTCGATGCCGGGGGCGGCGTCGAAGTCGAAGTCCGCCAAGGTGGCCGGTGTCGGCAGCGAGGCGAACCGCAGCCGCCCGGCCAGCTTGCGGGCCTCGGTGGCCTGGACCTCGCGGGCGAGCAGGTGCTCCAAGGTGGCGGTCATCGACCAGCCCTGGGCGTCTGCTTCGGCGAGCACCGAGGGGAGGTGCTCGGCCGCGGCGGTGAGCTTCAGGGTGGCGAGGTGGCCGCGGAGCTGTTGGTAGACGCTGGCCTGCGGTCCCGTCATCGGTGTCGACGCTGGGGTGGGTTCGGTGGTGGTCATGGGAGCGTGTTCCTTCCTTCGGCTGCTTGGGCGTACTTGGTCGGGTCGACCACGACTTCGGCGTGGAGTGGGTCGGCGGGTTGGTGTCGGGCTCGAAGGACCTCTGCTGCGGCGAGGGCCTCGGTGCCGGGTGGGATGCGTTCCTTGCGGCGGTGCGGGGCCCGGGTGTCGTGGCCGGCCAGCACGAGCCGCTCAAGAGCAAAGACGTGGCCGTGGTCGCGGACCACGACTCCGGCGCCGTCGGGTTCGACCTGGTGGCGGGCGATGACGATGCCGCTGCCCGATGACACGGTGGCGATCTCCACGACGCCGGACCCGAGCCGTTGGGAGACCTGAACTGTGGCGCGGGCGAGCTCGGGTGGGACGGAGTAGAAGTTGCCGCGCCAGGCGGCCAGGGCCTGGGCAGAGACCACCCGCTGCTCGGTGATCGTGGCCGGGAACGGCGTCGCCGGGACTGGGGCGAGCGGCTCGACCTTCGCCACGGTCGCCACGCTGGCCTTCCCACGAGCGCCGCCAGATCCCTGGACCGGACGCAGCCGGGTGTCGCCGCGGAGCTGCGCGAACCGGTCGAACACCGCCTGGGCCCCGGCGATGGTGGCGTCGTTGGGCAGGGTCCGCCAGCAGCGTTGCGCGGCGGTGTGGTTGGCCTTCTCCACCACGCCCTTGCGGTTCCCGCGGCGCGGTGGGCAGATCTTCACCGAGACGCCGTAGTGCTTGGCCACCGCCGCGAAGGACGCTGTGACCTTCCCCGAGGCGGGGTGGCAGACGGTGGCCATCCAGTCGAACCGCCAGGCCTTGGTGAGCCCGCCGAGCTTGCGGGCAACCGCATCCAAGCCGGCGATCAGCTGGGCCTGGTCCTCACTGGGAGCCAGCACGGCTCGCCACTTGCTGGAGTGCGCCAGGGAGCCGACCAGCAGGTGCGCGGTCGACCCCCACCCCCAATGCTCGGGTGGGTCGGGCAGCTCCAGCCAGTCCCACTGGGCCTCCTATGCGGCGTCCGGGAATATGCGGCGTCGGGCACGCAACCGGTCGCTGTGGGCGTGGTGAGTCGCAAGCTGCCTGTTGAGCTAGTCCACATAGGTGCAGGAGCCACGCCGGCGAAAGGCTTCTCCTCTCAGGCGATTCGAGAGGAGCGGAGCGATGGTCATGAAGGGTGTGCTGGCGCCGTGGGCGCCGGGCATGGCGGAGCGGCTGACGGAGCTGGGTTATACGCCCCGGCTGGTCGAGCGGCATCTGTATCTGGCGGGCGGTTTGAGCAGGTTCCTGGATCGGCGCGGTCTGGCTGCCAGCGACTTGAGTCCGGACTTGATGGAGCAGTTCATCGATGCCCTGCGGGCGAAGAACCGCTCGTGGCGACCCACATCGAGATCGTTGTCCTGGCTGGTTGACTACCTCACCGAGGTCGGGGTGGCCACGACACCGGCTGCCCCTGAGCAGCGGTCCGGGCAGCAGGTGTTGATCGAGCACTATCGCGAGTACCTGGTGGTGGAGCGCGGCCTCGAGCCGGTCACGGTCGCCAACTACGTCCGGGTGGTGACCCGGTTCCTGACCGAGCAGGCGGGCCGCGAGTTGCACGAGTTGGGTGCTGCCGACGTAAGCGGGTTCATGTCCTCGCAGTGCAGGCAGGTCAGTGCGCGACAGGCCGAACGGATCGCTACCGGGCTGCGGTCCTTCCTTGGCTTCGCCCTTGTCGAGGGGCTGGTCAACAGGCCACTGGGTGGTGCGGTCCCATCGGTTGCGCGGTGGAGCGGTGCCGGGCTGCCCCGCGGCTTGACGAAGAAGCAGGTTGCGGCGCTGCTGGCCAGCTGCGACCGACGGCGCCCGCTTGGGCGGCGGAACTACGCGATCTTGGTGCTGCTCGTGCGGCTCGGGCTCCGCGCCGCTGAAGTCTCCGCGCTTTGCCTCGATGACATCGACTGGCGTGCCGGCGAACTCGTGGTGCGAGGCAAGGGACGCACCCAGGAACGCCTGCCCTTGCCGCCTGACGTGGGCGCGGCCATCGCCGCCTACCTGCGGCGGGGCCGGCCCCGCCGTCCCGAACGGGAGGTGTTTCTGCGTGCCTGCGCACCGATACGCGGACTGACCGCGGACGGAGTGGGCGAGGTGGTGCGTGCCGCGAGCGAACGAGCCGGGCTGGGCAGCTTCGGCTCGCATCGTCTTCGCCACACGGCGGGCACGCAGATGCTGCAGGCTGGCGCGTCGCTCCCCGAGGTGGCACAGGTCTTGCGGCATCGCACCCTCGCCGTGACCGCGATCTATGCGAAGGTCGACCACCGTGCGCTGCGCGAGCTCGCGACGCCCTGGCCGGGGAGTGCGCGATGACCGACTTTCACGCAGCGTTGGCGGATTACCTGGTCACCCGCCGTGCCATGGGCTACAAGCTCACCTACCAAGCCCAGATGCTGACCCAGTTCGTGACCTACCTGGACGCCGTGGGTGCGGAGCACCTCACCCTCGGTCACGCCGTGGCCTGGGCCAAGCAGCCTTCGACCGCGGCGCGCGTGTGGTGGTCGGTCCGGTTGAGCACGGTGCGCGCCTTCGCCCGCTATCTCAGTGCGCTGGATCCGGCCACCGAGGTCCCTCCGTCTGGCCTGCTCCCCGCGCAGTCTCACCGAGTGGTGCCCTACATCTATACCCAGGACGACATCGCCAAGCTGCTCGCGGCCGCCGGTCGCCTGCCCACAGCGCATCGTGTCGACACCTACCAGACCCTGATCGGGCTCGTCGCGGTCACCGGCATGCGAGAGGGCGAGGCGGTCCGTCTCGATCGCGACGATGTGGACCTCGAGCAGGGGCTACTCACCATCCGCAACAGCAAGTTCGGCAAGTCCCGGCAGATCCCGGTGCACCCGAGCACCGTTGCGGCATTGGCCGGCTACGCCGAACGACGTGACAGCCGACGACCCCGGCCGGACGGGCGACGAAATCGCCACGCGCCCAACAGCGCGAGCTTCTTCACCTCCACGACCGGCACTCGGCTGCTCCGCGACAACGTCAGCACCGTGTTCTCACGCCTGGTCCTCGAGGCAGGGCTCGCCGACTCCGATCACCATCGCCGTCCTCGGCTGCATGATCTCAGGCATGGCTTCGCGGTGAACACGCTGATCGGCTGGTATCGGCAGGGCCTGGACGTTGAGCAGCGGCTGCCGCTGCTGTCTACGTACTTGGGCCACGTCGCGCCCAAGTCCACGTACTGGTACCTATCCGCGGTCCCCGAGCTGCTCGAGCTCATCGCCGACCGAGTCGACGCGATGGCGGAGGTGAAGCCATGAACACGCTCGCGCCGCTGCTGCAGGCGTTCTTCACCGAGCGGCTGATCGGTCAGCGCGATGCCAGCCCGCACACCGTGGCCTCCTACCGCGACGCGATCTGCCTGCTGCTGCGGTTCGCGCAACGCCGAACCGGCAAGGCACCGCACCTGCTCGACATCGACGATCTTGACGCGCCGCTGGTCGGGGCGTTCCTCCACCACCTGGAGGTCGACCGCGGAGTCAGCGTCCGCACCCGCAACGCCAGGCTCACCGCCATCCGCTCCCTGTTCGGGTTCGCCGCCTACCGGCATCCCGAGCACGCGGCGCTCATCCAACGCGTGCTTGCCATCCCACCCAAACGCACCGACCGGTCGCTGGTCACCTACCTCACCGAGGCCGAGATGCACGTGCTGCTCGCCGCCCCAGACCGCTCGACCCTGATCGGGCGGCGTGACCATGCGCTGATGTTGCTGGCCTTGGAAACCGGGCTTCGGGTCAGCGAACTCACCGCCCTGACCTGCGGCGCCGTCCACCTGGGCACCGGTGCGCACGTGCGCTGCCACGGCAAAGGCCGCAAGGAGCGGATCACGCCCTTGCGCAAGCAGACCCGGGCCGTCCTGCAAGCCTGGCTCACAGAGCGGGCCGGTGCACCGGGCGACCCGTTGTTCCCAGGTCCCAGCGGCAGACCGCTCAGCCGGGACGCGATCCGGCGCCTCGTCGACCGTCACGTCGCCACCGCAACCGGGTCCTGCCCCTCGCTCACGGGCAAGCCGGTCACCCCGCACACCCTCCGGCACAGCTGCGCGATGACCCTTCGCCGCCACGGTGTCGATGCCGCCACCATCGCGCTCTGGCTCGGCCACGAGGACGTCCGCACCACCTACGGCGTCTACATGCACGCCGACCTCGCCCTCAAGGAGAAGGCGCTCTCCCGCACCGCGCCCCCTGGGACGACCATCGGCCGCTACCGACCCTCCGATCCGCTCTTGGAGTTCCTCGAATCGCTGTGACTATGCGGACCCGCGACGCCGCAAGACCACCACCACACGTCCCGATCCCGAATCACGCCGCATATTCCCGGACGCCACATAGGAGACCTTATGTGGAGTTCCACATAAGGTCTCCTCACCCGGCGGATGGGGGATCACCGCCGAGGCGCGGCCCTTGGTGCCGGCGCAGGGCTCGCAGTGCGGCCGGAGTTCCCGGTCGCGGATCTGCCGGGTGAAGGTCTGGTAGGACCGGTCGTAGCCGAGTTCGACGACCTCGTCGAACAAGGTCACCGCCCACAGGTGCGGGTCCTCGGTCAACCTCGCCCGGACGTAGTCGACGTACGACTCGAACGGATCCGGCCCGGCCGGCTTGCGCTCCCCAGCAACGCGGTCGTCGGCCAGGTAGGCACGGATGGTCTTGCGGTCACGACCCAGGTGCTTGGCGATCGCGCTGATCGTCCATCCCTGCCGTCGTAGTGCGTGCGCGTCGATGTCTTCCTCCCGTGTCAGCATCAGCAGCAAGGGCTCCTTCGAGTAGTGGCTGGTGGTCAGAGACCGCCACTCTTGAAGGGGCCCGCCTGCATTCGGCGGTGCCACGCGGGTGGGGAATTTCAGTGAGCAGAACTGGGGAGATTCAGACGAGCGCCGTCAGCGGAGGGTCTGCGGCTGTTGCTGGGGCTGGTGACGCGGATGCAGTCGCCACGTCGTTCAGGTCGTGCTCGTGGCTCAAACGACAAATAGGTTCGCCCCACTCCTGATCGCGCCAACGAACCTGGGAAGGTGAACCTATTTGTCTGCCTTGAGAGTAGCCGCTGGAACCGTCCAACTTGCACTTCCAGACCCTGCCTTGGCCGACCCGTTGGACCGGTGGTGGGACCTGCCGGAAACGACGCGGGCGCACGTGCGGAATCTGTTGGCGGGGCTGATCAGACGCTGTGACCACCCGATTCGCCAACAACGCCGCCGTCGTGCTCGGCGACCCCGGCGACAACGTGAGTGGCGCGGTCAACCTGACAGCCGCAGTGTCGGCCCTGCCCGGCGGCGGGCGCGAAGTTCGCGTTCTCCTACGCACCCGCCGGCACCACGACCTGGAAGACCATCTGCGCTCAGACCACGACGTACTCCACCAGCGCCGGCTGCGCCTGGGATACCACCGCGCTGACGGGTAGCTACGACATCCGGGCTCAGGCGACGAGCATCGCCGGAACGCTGTACAACAATGTCGCGAGCGACCGTCTCGCGGACAACACAGCCCCTGTCGGCGTCAGCTCACCGTGCCCGGCTCACCGCTGCGCGGTGCGGTCGACCTCCATGTGACCGCCGACGACCTCGACTCCGGGATCGACGAGGTCATCGTGCAGTACCGGGCACAGGGCGCGAACGCCTGGAACGACTGCGGCACCTACACCGATCTCCCGTACACGTGCACCTGCTTGTCGACCAGTGTCCCTGACGGGGCCTACGAGTTCCGCGCTGTGGGCTTCGACCTGGCCGGAAACCGGACCTCGACCACACCGATCGCACGGACCATTGACAACACCATCTCGTCGGTGAGCATCACCAGCCCCGTCTCCGGATCAACTGTGCGAGGCAGTGGGATTATGGTCAGCGCCTCGGCCAACTCGAACCGCGGCGTGGTCTCAGTGCGCATCGACGTGAGGCCGTCGAGCGGATCCAACCGGACCGAGTTGTGTCCGACGCTGTCGCCGAACACCTGTTCCTGGGACAGCACGCCCAGCGGTTCGGGGAGCTACGACTTGCGAGTCGTGCTCGTTGACGGCAGTGGTGCGGTCATCACCTCGACCACCGCGAGCGTCACGGTCGACAACTCAGCGCTGCGAGGCCTCGACGTACAGGCGCTGAACGTGGCCACACTTGGAAGACCCGCCACAGGCGACGCACTCATCTTTCCCTACTCGGACGTTGTCGAGACGAACTCCATCAGGTCCGGATGGACTTGTCTGCCCCCCTGCCACGTTCTACGACCGACACGCCAAGGGCTCGACGATCCTCCTGCGGGACGCAGGGGGATCGCTACCCTCGGTCTTCCGAATTGCCGAGGCGATCCTCGTCCGGGTCAGCGGTTGTCGACGCTTGGGGGCAGTTGCGCCGGGTCGGTGCAACTCGATGAGTGTGTCGACGACGACCAGTGCCCAGGTGTGGGGTGGTGGGAGCTGGTGTCCGACGTCGTTGAGCTCGACGAGGGGGGTGTGGCGTTGTTGATCGCCGCCCGTGGTGCGACCGCGGTCAGTCTCGGAGGAGTTGGCTGACCAGCATCGCGTAAGCGAGCGAGTCGCTGACGTGGTGCTTGGTCCTCAGGATTTCGACCGCACGATGAAACACTTCGGGACTGCGCTCGCGCTGGGTAGGCGCGGGCGGGTGTGATCGTGCTTTGGTCGGATCCATTCTGCTCCATGGCTCTGCGCCCCTATCGAGACCCGCGACAGTACTCTAGCCCCGTATTATGAATCGTGCGAATATACATTTAACGGCGCACAATGGACAGAGTTAGGGTCTGGGAGCGAGCCCCGTCTGGTTTCAGCGCACTGCTCATGGCATTCTTCGACTAGTGGGCACTCCCTGACGACGACGCAGGAGGAGCCCACCGGAGGGAATCCGGCCCAGCCCCGGCCCGGTTCCCGCGCTCACGACTCGGCGACCTGGCCCGCCGACCGCAGGTTGCCCATTGGGAGAGCAGCATGGACTTCCAGATGTCCAGCCTTGGCCAAGCCCTCCAGGCTGTAGCCGTGCTCAGATCGGAGGGGTATGACGACGTCGCGATGGAGAGGCGCCGCGTAGGGGGCGACATCCTCATGGTCGTGACGGTCTCCCCCAATGACGAGCTGGGGGTCTACTCCGCGGAAAGACCCGTTCTAGCTCTGGATCCAGACACGCAGCGGCTGAGCTGAACGGTTGGTTTGCTACCCGATGTGCAGGGGCGCGCCTGTGGACGTCGACGCGGCGAGGCCCGGTGTCCGTCGTGTCCTGGAAAGCCCACCGGCACAGTCGCTGGTGGCGTACAACGACAGCAACCAGCGACTGGTCGGACGACTCGTCGCGCAACGAGCACACCTCGAGCTACGGACCGCCAACACCGCACACGACGGCCTCGACGCGGCCGGGCAGGACCTGCCCGTCCTCATCTTGCTCGACAACCACCTCCCCGGCAGCACCGGAGCAGACGTCCTCCAACAGCTCAAGGCACGCCGGCCACCGTTGGCATCTCTGTCGTCGTCGTCACCGGTGACACTGCGAGAAGCACCGCCGACGAGATGCTCGAGCTCGGCGCGGCCGAGATCCTCATCAAGCCGTACGACATCTTCGAGTTCCTCGCCATGATCGGCCGGCACACACGTTCGCCTATCGCGACGTGAGGCACGCCGACCACGTCGCCGTGGCGGAGGTCGGCGCTTTCCGTGTGCCAGGCTCGTCGCCAACAGCTCCGCATTGCTGTCCTGCCTGGGTCAAAGGCGGCCAATGGCCGAACCGCGGCAACTGAATGGTCACGGGAATGCGGCAGGGGGTTCGGATCCCTCAGCTCCACCACGTGACAAGTCGGGACATGCCCGCGACTGTGACCGATGTCTCATCAAGGACCCATCACCTGGGACCCATATCGCGACCCAGGCACCCGCAGCTCGACAAGCCAGAAACCCATGGTGACGCCGATCAGCAGGCCGGGTATCCCACCGTTAGCACCGTGCCGGGCACGCGACGCCCGTTCGGGCAGGAGATCATGACAGGTGTGGAGTTCAGCACCTTCGCGCCTAAGGCGTCGAGGGCGCATCGCATCCCGAGCTGCCCGATGTCGCTCGGTACGGCCACGTCCTGGATCTTCCAATACGCGCTCACCCGAGCCATCGCGGTGGTTGCGCTGGCCCTGGCCGAACCATCAGTCGCGGCGGGGGCGTGGGGGCCAGCGGGCCAGGCCCGTTGGTTGGTTCGAATCATGACTTCACTGCTCTCCGGTCGACGTCGATACCTCCACCTAACGCGTCCTCGGTGGCAGTTGGTAGGCGCGGGTGGACCGCGACGCAGAGTGCATTCGACCCGTTGTCCGAGCCAAACTGCACCGTGTGGACTCTTCAAGCGGGTGGCCGTGTTCCGATACCGTCTCAAGTTGGCTGGTATCGAAAACAATATGGCCGTAATTCCCGCCGCCCGCGTCACGCGTGGCTACTGTGGGTCTGTTCGACAGGCAACTGGCGGACACGAGGAACTGGGGTGCGGCCGTGGAGCCAACCGAGGCAGACCTCCGAGGCATGCTCGCCGCCGCTCCGGACGCTTTGCTGGCTGTCGACCCGCAGGGCGTAATCGTCTACGTGAACGATCAGGTGGAGCACCTGTTCGGTTGGACGCGCGACGACCTCGTGGGCCAGCCGGTGGAATGTTTGGTACCGGATCGGTTCAGCGCCAAGCACCCAGCCCTGCGTTCGGGCTACGACCGGAAACCGACCTCACGACCCATGCGGGCCGGGCTCGAACTGTGGGCTCGGCGCAAGGACGGGTCGGAGTTCCCCGCCGAAATCACTCTGAACTCCTTCGACACTGACATCGGACAGCTGATGGCGGCCGCGATCCGTGACGTCACACTGGCTCGTCGAACGGAGCAGAACCTCAAAGCCGTGCTGTCGTCTGCGCCGGATGCCATCATCGGCGTGAACGCCGATGGAGTAATAGAACTAGTCAACGCCCAGGCCGAGCGACTCTTCGACTGGACGGCCGACGAGCTCGTGGGGCGCCTCGTGGAGGTGCTGGTCCCGGACGCCGCGCACGACCGCCACCCGAGGCATCGCAATGGCTACCTGCGAGATCCCCAGGTACGGGCCATGGGGGCCCGGCCAACCCTTTCGGGACGGCGCCGGGACGGTTCGGAGTTCCCGGCCGAGATCACCCTCACCGCCATCGAAGGCAGCGAAGTCAGACTCGTCCTGGCCGCCATCCAAGACATCACTGAACGAATAGAGCTGGAGGACATGCGCCAAGAGCAATCCCTGGAGGCTCAGCGTGAACAGTCGCACTGGTTGGAGAGCCTGGGCCAGCTCGCCGGCGGCGTTGCACACGACTTCAACAACCTGCTGGGCGTGATCCTCAACTACACGACACTGGTCGAGCGCAGGGTCGACGACGAGATGGCTTCAACCGACCTGGGCGAGATCAGGGCAGCCGCAGAGCGGGGAGCCGCCTTGACCCGCCAGCTGCTGACCTTCGCGCGCCGTGACGTTGTCAACGCTGAGCCGATCGAGATCAACGAAGTGGTCAAGGGCGTGGCCTCAATGCTCGCACGCACCATCGGTGAGCACATCTGCCTTGACCTCCAGATGGGTGACCCGCCTTTGGTCGCGGTCGCTGACCGCCATCAGCTGGAGCAGATCCTGCTGAACCTGGCCATGAACGCGCGTGACGCGATGCCCGAAGGAGGCATCCTGACGATCATGTCTGGTTGCGAACCTGGCCGGGGTTCGTCCCCTGACGACGATGTCGTCCTGCGGGTGCTCGACACCGGACTCGGGATGTCGCCGGACGTCCTCGCCCGAGCCTTCGAGCCGTTCTTCACCACAAAGAACCGCACCGAGGGGTCTGGACTGGGCCTCGCTACGGTCCACAGCATTGTGCGTCGCAGCGGCGGAGACGTATCGCTTGAATCTCAGGTGGACGTCGGCACCGCGGTGACCATCCGGCTACCCGCCTCCGGGCGTTGGGTCACCTCAACCGGTTCTGCGGAACCCCAGAGTGTGGGCGGCACCGAGCGCATCATGCTCGTCGAGGACGAGGAACACATGCGCGTCGGGACGGCCCGCCTGCTGAGCGCCAACGGTTATGACGTGACCGTGGCCAGCGACGGAATCGAGGCCCTCGAGTTGTTCGAGCGACAGAGCGGCACCATCGACCTGGTACTCACCGAGGTAGCAATGCCACGCATGCGCGGGGACGAGTTCGCGGCCAGGCTGGCCGTGCATCTTCCCGACATCCCGCTCATCTTCATGTCCTCCTACGACTCAGGTGACACACCGCTGACGGGACGTCTGCTCGCCAAACCAGTGCGCCAGGAAACTCTGTTGCGGACCATCCGAGAGGTCCTCGATGAATGACGAAACAGTCGACGAGATCGGCGTGGTCATCGTTGACGACCATCGGATGTTCGCGGAGAGCCTGGCTCGCCTCCTCGCCGACGAGGACAGCATCTCCGTTCGCGGGGTTGGGTCCAACCGCGTCGATGCACTGCGGCTGGTGGAACGTTTCCACCCGGGAGTGCTCCTCATCGACTACCACATGCCAGACGCCGACGGGGTCGCCGTGGCGTCCGAGATCAAGGAGCGCTGGCCCGAGACGATGATCGTGATGCTCACCGGCGACGCGGAAGACCAGGTCCTGCTCTCGGCGATCGAGGCAGGTTGCTCGGGGTTCTTCACCAAGGATCGTGCTTCGAGCGAGGTCGCTGACGCGGTGCGCGGGGCTGCTGCGGGAGAGGCCCTGATCTCATCAGAACAGCTCATCAGACTGCTGCCCAAGCTCAACAGGTCGTACCGGCCGCCGGGCGCAGATCTGACCGAGCGGGAACTGGAGGTCCTGAGGCTTCTGGCAAGCGGGACCACGAACAAGCTCATCGCTGGAGAGCTCTTCCTGAGCGTAAACACCATCCGTAACTACGTCCAGTCGATCTTGACCAAGTTGGACGCGCACTCGAAGCTGGAAGCGGTCGCAACGGCCGTGAGGCAGGGAATCATCGCCTACCCCTCCAAGCCGTGATCCTCTAGCTGCAGATGCACTGTCAACTCGGGGTCGATCTCCTATGTTGCCGGCCGCGGCGAGCGGCTGTATTAGGGCGTGTCCCGTAATGGGTGAATGACGGGGTCGCGGAGCCAGATCGAGATCATCGCGACGGTGATGGTGCCTCGGTACATGTAGTCGCGTTTGTCGTAGCGGGTGCCGACGGCGCGGTGCGCGCGGAGTTTGTTGACTGCTCGTTCGACGGTGTTGCGGTCGCGGTAGTGGACCTTGTCGAATGAGAGCGGTCGGCCACCGCGGGCGCCCTTGTTGAGCCGGGCGGTGTGCTGGTCGTCCTTGATCGCGATCACTGCCTTGATCTTGCGCCCCGACAGGTGTGCTCGGATCGCTCGCGAGGAGTAGGCCTTGTCGGCCAGCACCGCGTCGGGACGCGTCCTTGGCCGGCCCGGCCCGACCCGTGCGACCGCGACCTGGGCGAGCGTCAGTTCGAAGGCGACCGAGTCGTGGCGCTGTCCCAGGGTGGTGATGAAACCCAAAGGCCGACAACGGCTGTTCGCGGCGAGGTGGAGCTTGGTCGAGAGCCCGCCACGAGAACGACCCAATGCCTCGCGCTGGGTGGGTTTCGCCTGCTGTGGCGGGGAATCTGGATCAGTAGCCGATGATTTCGTGTAGTTCAGTTCTGCTCCCTGTGCGGCCAGGGCGGGAGCGAGCACGGGTGCTTTCGAAGTCGTCCAGAGCAACGGCCAGCCGCTTCGCAGGCACGTCGCTGGGAGGGGTGTGGGATGCTCCGGCTGCGTGCTGGTGGGCCCGGATCACCGTCGAGTCGATCCCGACGTCCCAGCTCTGAACACCGGCGTCGGCGCCCCGTTGGAGTTCGCCCAGCAACCGTTCCCAGGTCCCATCAGCAGACCACCGGCGGTGCCGGTTGTAGATCGTCTTCCACGGCCCGTAGTCACTCGGGATGTCACGCCATGCCGACCCGGCCCGGGTCCGCCACAACACGGCATTCACGACCCGTCGGTGATCAGCCCAGGGACGGCCCGCCCTCCCCGCAGTCGAGCCCGGCAGATGGGGCTCGAGCAGCTGCCACTGCCCATCGGTCAGCTCATGGCGATCATGCACATCGACATACTCAGGTAACCGACCCCTCAAGGTTGCGGGACACGCCCTAGTGGATATGAGCGGGCCCAGTGTCACCATGACCCGACGTGACCGGGACACCTCCCAGGCCACGACGGATCGGTTAGTACCTCCGGACACGGACAAGCGCGAGGACACCGGCTACATCCCAAGGAACGCGCCGTGAGCGAACGACCCTCCACCCGGGTGTCCGGAGAGAACGGGTTGACGCATCCGCCACAGGCCGCACGCATTCTGGTGGTCGAGGACTTCGAGCCGTTGCGGTTGTTGATCGTTCGCATCCTCACTTCAGAGGGATACGAGGTCGCGGGAGTCGGAACGGCGTTGCGGGCGCTGGCACTGATCACCAGCCAGCAGCTCGACCTCTTGATCACCGACCACGACGTGCCCGGCGCCGACGGCACCGCGATTGCGCGGCATTCCGTGGCCTACAACCCGAGAGACAGGGTTCTATTCATGTCCGGGAGCGCAGAGGCTTCACTCGACCTCGAAGTCCCGGGCGCTTCGGCTGGCTTCATGCAGAAGCCCTTTGGCGTAGACGACCTCGCGCTGCGCGTACGCGAGATCCTGACTGCTCCACCGGTCTGATCAGGCGCGAGCGGCGCGTGGCGAGCGGACTGGATCCACAGCATCGCTGCTTCCGGCCAGTCATACCGCCCGATCGACGACCCGTGCCGACGCAGCCTAGGGCAAGTGAGGGGTGGCAACGGGTACAAGCGCACTACAGACGTTGAAGAGTTCGCGTCTGCCGATAGCCCACGGTGGGCGACGAAGATGTTGCACATGGAACCCCCCGCGAGCACCTCAGACCTTCTCCTCACCAGGACCGTGACACTGGAGCTGCTCAACAACGAAGGGGGCAGCAGACCAGTACCAGCTGAACTGAGCTACAACCGGAGCGACCCCTACGCTGTTGCGCTATTGATCGGTGACGTAGATTGCCCTGTCGCGTGGACCTTCACCCGCGACCTGATCTCCGAAGGACTTCACCAACCCTGCGGCGACGGGGACGTGCACGTGTGGCCCGGCGTGAGTGGTCAGGGCCGTGCCATTCTCCTCATCGAACTTTCGACAACGGACGGACGGGCACTGCTGCAAGCGAACCCCAGGGAGATCACGAACTTCCTGACGCTGAGTCACGATGTGGTGGCTCCTGGCGAGGAGTCCGTCCACCTCGACGTCGACGCCGCGATCGCCGCGATCTTCGCGGCAGAGCCAACTCGACCCTAGGTCCGACCAAGTGCGGCGACGTCGATTCGGAAGATGCCTCCGCCGATTCCTGCCACGATCGCGGTCGTCGCTGCCTACATCGCCGTAGGTCTCGGCGCTAGTTACGCCGTACTGATTCTGGCGGCCGCGCTTGTTCGGCATCGAGGAAGCCCGTCGCGGAATCTTCGGGCGAGGCTGACGCGGAGGTCTGACTGCAACGCTGACAGCAACCGGCACGCACCGGTGCAGGCTGCCGGAGTCGAAGCACAGCGTGGACATGCTCAGTCGTCTTGATTCTGACACTTGAACGACGCCGACCAGCGCCTGAGATCGAGGAAGTCCTCCCTAGCGCCGACCTGGTGGATCTCCTGCCCGCGGCGTAGAGGTGATCCGTGGTGATCGCGGTCAGGTCCGGGTCGCCGCGGGTCAGGATCAACCGACCCAGGCTCCACGTCAGGTGGGACCGGGCGGCCGCCGGCGGGTAGCCGAGCTGGACGAGCCTGGCCACGTGAGACTCCCATAGCGGGAGGTCGATCCCGCAGCCGGCTGCGCCGCTGGCCGGGTCGAGGATGCCTGCATACCGGCTCTCCAACAAGCAGGCGAAGTCGAGGCCGACCCTCCAACCTCGCCGCGCAGCGAAGCCACGCGCCGTCCGAGGTTCACCCATCTGATATCCGACCCTGGGCGTCCAAGATCAACGTCGCGTCTGCCGATGATCCCAGCCATAGATCTCGTTCTGCCCCGCAGGCCCCCAGAAGAATCCCTGTGAATGCTTGGCCCCATGCCTAGGGAGCGCGAGGTTCGGCGTGTTTATGAATGAGCACGCCAAGGAACACAATCCTGCGGATCGATCGGTGGAGAGGGCTCTAATGGCATTTGCCGGGGCTGTTTGGCAGGCTCGGTTCTGGTAGCGGCTGGCGGGTCAGCACTCTTGGGCTCTGATCGTTGAGGTCTTGCAACAGACCGTGCGCCCGCTGGTCGTGAGGAGGCGTATCCGCTGCTGGGATGTTGTGCCCGTGAGGTCTGCGGTGAGCACTTGACCATTAGATCGCTGGCTGTCTCCTCCACGCTGCCGGGTGTGGGGTGTCTGCACCGTGCAGACTCCGGGACGGGAGTGCTGATGCTGTTCGTGGGAGATGACTGGGCAGAGGGCCATCACGACATCGAGATCGTCGATGACGACGGGAAGGTGCTGGTTCGGCGACGGTTGCCCGAGGGGCTCGAGGGAGTCACCCGGCTGCACTCGTTGGTCGCTGCGCAGATGCCTGATGACTGGGTCGAACTGGACCCTGCCGAGGCTGCGGGCCTGGTGAAGGTCGGGATCGAGACCGACCGCGGCTCGTGGGTCGCTGCCCTGGTCGCGGCGGGTTATGAGGTGTTCGCGATCAACCCGCTCTCGGTGGCCCGTTATCGCCAGCGGCACTCCACCTCGGGAGCCAAGTCTGATGCGGCCGATGCCCACCTGTTGGCCGAGGTCGTCCGCCTGGACCGAGCCCATCATCGACCGGTCGCTGAGGACACCGACCTGGGTGAGGCCATCAAGCTGACCGCACGCACCCACCAGTCGCTGATCTGGGACCGGAGTCGTCACGTGGCCCGGCTCCGATCCACGTTGCGGGAGTACTTTCCCGCGGCCCTGTTGGCCTTTGAGGACCTCGACGCACCCGATGCCCTCGAGCTGCTGGGCCGGGCACCAGACCCCGACCAGGCCGCCCGGCTCAGCAAGACCGTGATCGGGGCTGCCCTCAAGCGCGCCCGTCGTCGCCGTGTCGAGGACCGAGCCCAGCGGCTGCGGAACATCCTGCGGGCACCCGAGCTGCGCCAGCCGCCGGTGCTGCAGAACGCCTACGCCGCGGTCGTGGCCAGCGAGGTCGCGATCATCACCGCGCTGAACACCCAGATCGACCAGCTCGGGGCGGTGGTGGGCGAACATTTTGGCCGGCACCGGGACGCTGAGATCTACATCAGCCTGCCCGGCCTCGGTGTGATCCTCGCCGCCCGAGTCCTGGGAGAGTTCGGCGACGACCCGGACCGCTACGTCGACGCGAAATCGCGCAAGAACTACGCGGGCACCTCACCAGTCACCCGCGCTTCTGGCACCAAGAAAGTGGTGCTGGCCCGCTACGCCCGCAACCGACGTCTCGGCGACGCCCTCCAGCAATGGGCCTTCTGCTCACTGCGCGGATCACCGGGAGCACGGGCCTACTACCAGCAGCTCCGGGACCGCAGGATCGGCCACGAGGCCGCGCTACGCCAGCTCGCGAACCGCTTCGTCGGCATCCTGCACGGCTGCCTGAAGACCCACACCCTCTATGACGAACACACCGCCTGGGCACACCACGCCACGACCGCTGCTTGACTTTGAAAAACCTGGGATGTCTGTTGCGTTGACGGATCGCTGCCATGACAACGAGGCTGGCTCGATGAAGCGCTCTCGCTGGCCGGGACCGCCTGTGTCGATGCCGTCGGGGTTCGTCGGGTTCCGTTTTCCGCCCGAGGTGATGTTGTTGGCGGTGCGCTGGTACCTCCGCTACGGTTTCCCCAGACGGCGGGGCGGTGAGTTTTCGTCCCGCCGCTTGTCCATCCCTGACACCGCAGGACGGTCGTGAACGTTCTGCGCGCCGAAACTCGTCGGGAAGTCGCTGCTTGGCCGTCCTTCCGGGCGCCACCGTCGCCGACGCTGTCCTGGAGGCCACGATGTATCCGACGATCTGCTCGTACCACGCCTCCGGCGGCGTCATCGCGGAGGTGCTGGTGTGATGACGACGGTCGAGGCGAACGGCGTCACGCTCGGCGTCGAGCACTTCGGCGACGCGGCGGCGCCACTCGTTCTTTGCGCGGGTGGCACGATAATGCTCTCCTGGCCCGACACGCTCTGCGAGTCCCTCGCGCGCGGCGGCCGTCACGTTGTGCGGCACGACCTGCGCGATTCAGGTGCGTCGACCACTCTCGATCCCCAGGCGCCCGCGCACACACTGCGCGATCTTGCCGCCGACGCGGCGGCACTCGTCCGCGAACTCGACGACCGGCCGGCACCTGGCGGGCATTGGCGTCGGCGGGATGGTCGCCCAAGTTGCCGCGCTCGACCACCCGGAGGCGTTCTCGGCTCTGACCCTCGCCGGAACACGACCCGTAACCCCGGGCCCGGTCGAGACGACTTGCCTGACCATGACGGGGCGACGATGGGCCGGCAGTTCTCGCGCTCGATGCCCGACTGGTCCGACTGCGACGCGGTCACGGAGTACGCCGCCGAAGGCGCTGAGATCCTCGCAAACGATCCCGCTGCCACCCGAGCGGCCGCCGCACGCACACGGGACCGCACACCGGGCACGGTGCCGGCAGTGCAGATGGCCAACCAGCTGGGCATCGCGTTCGCCAGGCTCGACTGCAAGCCGCGCTGGCGCGAGCGGCTCGCCGAGCTCGCGATGCCGACGCTGGTGGTGCACGGTCGCCGCGACCCATTTTTCCCGGTCGACTCGCGGACCATCGGGTGGCTGAGCCGGTCATCCTACACGCTGTGCGCGATCATGGGCGGCGACGTGGCTCCGCGAAGCGGACCGCACCGACGCACTTCCATGCCGATATGCGCGGACCTGGCTGCTTGGTCGGCGATGCCCCCGCGGTGATCGCCCCTGCGTTGGCCGTCGCGGAAGCGGTGGTCTCGTGGTGGGGACCGACCTGCTTGGCGCGGGGTGACGCGCCGCTGGCCGCTCACCCGATCTGCTTGGTCATGTGCACGCAGGGGATCGGCGCGCCGCTGCTGTCGATCATGACTTCCTCTAGCGGTTCGAAGCCGTAGGCACGGTACAAGGGCACTCCGGCAAGGGTCGCGTGCAGCTGCATCCACGTGAACCCCTCGGCCGCTGCCGCCCTCTCGCACAGAGTCAGGATGAGCTTGCCGACGCCGCGTCCGGTGAAGTCTGGATGGGTGTACATCGCGCGGACCCGCGCCGCATCGACTCTCGGGTCTAGAAGATGCGCGTCTCGGCCGGTCGAATGGTCGCCGCCGAACAAGGTGGAGCGCCGGCAGCATCGAAGGGGGCGACAAGTTCGCCGAGAGGGACGGACTTTACGACCAGCGTCGAGCGACCACGCTGCTCTTCGGCGCCTTCGTCACCGACTTCTATGCCCGCGTCGCCTCGTGGACGGACTGGGCCGAAGCCGAGGTGGCCACCTGGCCCGAGGACATCGCCAGCCACCGGATATCGCCCGAGCGGACACGCGACGTGCTGGAACGCGCGCGCTGGTCACAGCAACCGCGCTAACTCGCCGTCCCGCGGGGCCGCACCGACAATTGAACGTGCACGCATCCGTGCTCAATTGCTGCGATGCGCGCGCCGGCTGACCGCAAGCCGATCCCCTTGCGGGACGTCTCGGCCTGCACGAGTACGCGGAATGTTGAGGATCAACAACCTCGCCCTTCGCAACGAATCTGACGACAGAGCCGGCAACAGCCGTGATGCTGGACCGCAGCTGGCGCCGCCTCGCCCATGCGTCATACCTCTGCCCTGGGCGGCTTGACAGCCAAGACGGGGCAGGTGGCATCGAGGAGGATGCGTTGCGCGGTGGACCCGAAGACCATCTTGCCGACCGGCGTGCGTTGCCTGAGGCCGAGCACCACCAGCCGTGCCTCGCGTCGTTGCGCGACTTGTACGACGGCGTCGCTGGGGTCTGCGAGGTCGGCCCGGTCGGCCTCGACGCGTCCGGTCAGCTCGGGCCAGCGCGCCTTGAGTTTGGCGACGTCGGGCGGAGTGTCGCCACGGACGGCCGGGACAACGATCACCTGTTCCCCGTCCGTGGCCGTGTCGACTGCGGCGGTCATGGCGGCGTGACCGGGTGGGGTGTCTGCGTAGGCGACCACGATGGTCATGACGATCCTTTCGACGTGCGGAATGGAGCGGGGTCGCGGTGCCGGGTCAGTGGAAGAGGCCCGGGGGAAGGTCGACGGGGAGCAGCGACGGCAGGGACAACATCACGATGCCGAGCACCAGCGTGTAGATGATCGCTGTCCTCGGCCTGGCACGCGCGGTGTAGAGCAGGAACATCGGGACGAACACGAGCGCGGCGGCCAGGTAGCCCGCCAAGGACACCAGGAGCAGGAAGGCCGCCATCGAGGCGAAGGTCCGGGCAGCGACGACCAGGTCATCGCGTCGGGTGTGCAGGCGTGCCTCGAGCTGGGTGGCGAGCATGGTGGTACCGGACGTGGGAGTGGTCCCGACCCCGAGCGTGTCATCGGTGTCATGGGACTCTCCCTGCCAACTGCGCCGTTCCTGCCAGAGCAGCGCCAGCGCTGCGATCAGGCCGCAACCGGCAACCAGACGAGGCATGAGCTGGGCTTCGTCGGAGAACGATCCGCTGATGACCAGCGCTCCTGCGAAGAGCAGCACTGCACCGACAGCCACGGCCAGCGACCAGCGCGTTCCGGTCATCGAGCCCTCGAGCTCGTCACCTGCAGGGTCGTCGATCTCCGCCTCGTTCCGGTGGCCGTCGTCGGCCACGCCGGAGCGAGCGGTTCGGATTCGCTTGACTAGCGACCACAGCAGCGGCACCACCAAGATGGCCGCGAAGGCGAGCACGCCGGGGCGTGCCATCCATGCCGAGCTGTCGTAGAGGCTCGTGGTCAGGTAGTAGTAGCGCTCCATCGGTATGGCGAGCACGAATCCGATGAGGAACGGTGCGCGGGGCACGCCTGTGGCCTTGAGGAAGAACCCGATGACACCGAGCACGACCATAACCCACAGGTCGCCGAGCTGGCCGCCTTCCTGGTAGGCGCCGAGCAGCATGACGACCAGCAGTCCCGGGCCGAGGATGGCGAAGGGCACCTTGGTGAGCTTGGCCAAGGTCGGCGTGGCGAGGAAGCAGAGGAACGCTCCCGCGACACTGGCGATCGCGAAGCACCAGATGATGACGTACATCAGGTCGAGGTGCTCGGTGACGATCGCCGGGCCGGGCTGGATGCCATAGGTCAGCAACATCCCGAGAAGCATCGCGGACGGCACTCCGCCGGGGATGCCGAAGAGGAACGTCGGGATGAGGTCGCCGGCCTCGACTGAGTTGTTCGCGCTCTCCGGGCCGACGATGCCACGGGGATCGCCCTTGCCGAACTTTCGTTTGTCCTTGGCCGTCGCGACGGCCTGGCCGTAGGCCAACCAGGTGCCCGCCGTGGCACCGACGCCCGGCAGGATGCCGGCCCAGATCCCGATCAGTGAGCCTCGGACGACGTGTGTCCAGTGGGTGAGCCACTCGCGGATGCCGGCACCCCAACCGCCGCTGAGAGCGACCGGCTGTTCGGTGACGCGGCGTTGGCCGACCCGGCTGGCGATCTCGGCCAGGCCGAAGATGCCGAGCGCGACCGCGACGAGCGACACCCCGTCACCCAGGAAGAGAGAGCCGAAGGTGAACCGTTCCTCGGCGGTGGTCGGGGACGTGCCCACCAGACCGAGCAACAGTCCGAGGGATCCGGCGGTCAGACCCTTGACGACATTGCCTCGGGAGAGGACGGCTGCGAGGGAGACTCCCAAGATGGTGAGCATGAAGAGCTCGGGGCTGCCGAAGGACAGGACCAGCGGGCGTGCCAGCGGGATGGCCAGGGTCAGGCCGACCGCGCCGATCAGCCCACCGGCCATCGAGGAGAGGAAGGCGAGCGACAACGCCCGTTTCGCCTCCCCCTTCCGCGCCATCGCGTAGCCGTCGAGCATGGTCACACTCGCCGAGGCCGAGCCCGGCGCCCCGAGCAGGACGGCGGCGACGGTGTCGGAGGTGTGCACGACGGCCAGAGCCCCGATGAGCATGGCGAGCGCCTGCTCGGGCTCCATGCCGAACGTGACGGGCAGCAGGATCGCGACGGCACCGGTGCCGCCGAGGCCGGGGATCAGCCCGATCACGAGGCCGGCCACGACACCGATCACGAGCATGATGAGCAGGGACGGGTTGGCCAGTGAGGCCAGTGCGGAGAAGGCTGCGTCGGTCATCGGGTCCTCATTCGATCGTGATGTTGTAGGTGGACTCGAGCAGCTCGAGCACGTTGGCGCGGACGTCGTCGTCCACCTGATAGGCCTCAGCGATGCGTTCCTCGAGGTCCTCCGAGGCGTCGATCGGATAGCCCCCGAGCACTTCGGCAGCGGACTTCTGGAAGGCCGGATCCGCTCCCATGTCCTCCGCTGTGGAGCGCAGGAGGTCGAGCGCTTCGTCCGGGGTGTCCTCCGGGACCCACATGGCCTTCTGGTAGGTGTAGGTGAGCGCGAGGATCGCCTGGTAGGTGGCGAGCTGCTGGGGGTCGGGCTGCTCGCCGTACAACTCCTCATAGACCTCGACGACCGTGGGGATGTCGGGGAAGTTGGGGTCGCGCACGATCTCGCCCTCGGCGTTCACCTGGCCGAGTGAGAACAGTGGAACCGCGGTGCCGTCCTTGACCATCGGCTCGACGGCGGGACCATAGGCCGACGTGGTCTGGTAGTCGATGTCGACCTCGCCGCGCTGGAGCGCGAGGTTGACCGGGCCACGCCCCTCGAAGCCGAACGTCGAGTCGATGTCGGCGGAGAGCAGGTCGAAGGCAAGCAGGGTCGTGAGGTCGAGACCGGTGGCAGCGATGCCACCGAAGATGAGCGGCTCGTCCCGGTCGATCAGGTCCTCGACCCCCGCGACGCCCGCCTTCGACCGGGCGTAGACGACGGCACCGGTGCCGTTGGCCAGGATCGGACGCAACTCATTGAAGTCGTAGTTCACGGCCGGGACGTTGAGCAGGTACGGCACGACGGTGGACGCGGTGCTGACGAGCACCTCGGTGCCATCGGGTTTGGCGGAGGTCATGAAGTGGTTCGTGCCGAGGATGCCCTCCCCGCCGTCGTCGTTCTCCGGAGCGAGTCCAGGAGAGCCAGGCACCTTCTCGGTGAGGGCGGAGGCGACGAAGCGCGCCCACGTGTCGGTCCCGCCGCCCTCCGCGAGGGGGATCATCATCGAGACTGTCTCTCCGGCGTAGTCGCCATCAGCGGTCGAGGCCACCGGGTTCAGTAGATCGCCGCCGAGGACCGAGACACCCACTGCCAGCGCGGCGAAGCCGGCCACGATGCTGCCGGCCACCTTGGGATTCGGCGCCGGTGCTCCCGGCTCGAGCGCAGACGTTGCCGTGGGCGTCACGGCCACCTCGGCGTCTTCATCGGTGAGATGTTGGTTCATTTGTTCCTCCAGGTGAAGGGAGCCGCGCACGAGGGCGCGATGTCAAGTGGGTGGTTGGTCACGCCGTGTTGGAGGGCAGCAGCGGTGGGTCTGCAAGCAGCACGGATCCGTGCGCGAGGCGCCGGTAGGTCCGGATGACTCCGACGACCGGGACTGAGTCGTGCTCCTCGACGAAGGTGGTCACGCATCCGGCCGGGGTGCCGAGGCGGAGTCCAGCAGCAGCGTCGCCGCGAGCGAGGTCGTGCACGACCGTGCCCGGCACGCCGGCAGCGAGGGTTAGGGCCACAGACCCGGTCACGGGAACAGCAGGGTGGAAACGACCCATGGACAGCATCCGAACCGTCAGATCGGTGTGCTCCTCACTCGCGGGTGACGAGACCATCGCCAGCTTGGGTACGGCGCCGGCGACCAGCGCCGGCGTGTCGGCCAGGCCCATCAGGACCCCTGCCTGGCGGCGTACGTCATCCAGCCGGGCGAGAAGCCCGGGGTGGCGTCGAGCTCGTGGGGATCCTCGTCGCCCCGGACCCCGAAGTCGGCGGCGGAGACGGCCACCACCGGCGCGCCCGCGTCCACGAGCGTGACCGTGACGGACTGCTGTGCCACCTCGATCGTGTCCGACACCCGCCCGGTCGGGAAGAGCTGACCCGTGCTGCGACCGGCCGGGTCGACGAAACCCATCCTCACCGGTGCACCCGGGAACGGAACCCCCGGAATGTTCTCGGTCGCAGCCTCCAGCAGCTCGGCGCCGGGGGTGTCCACACGCTGCACGATCAGCTGGTCGGTATTCGTGTTCAACACCCGCACGGCAGTCTCACCGTCGTTCGTCGGCACCCAGCCTTCGCGGATGGCGAACGACGCCACCACAGCCGAGCAGTTGCCGCAGTTGCTTCCCCAGTCGATCTTGGCCTCATCGATGCCCACCTGGGCGAACGTGTACTCCACATCGACGCCGTCCCGCTCGGACGGCGCAAGGATCACGGCCTTGCTGGTTGTCGATGTCCCGCCGCCCACTCCATCGACCTGGCGGTGGTCCGGGCTGCCGTAGATCCGCAGCAGGACGTCGTCGATCGACAGGTCGCCGACCTGCAGGTCGGCGCGGCGGAAGACCCAGCACTTGCTGGTGCCTCCGCGCATCCACGTCGCGGGGATGTCGTGCATCTGGCCTCCTGGGCTGACCGCCCGGTTTGTTCCGGGCGTCTTCAGACTGAGTCCCCAAGGCCTGTAGCACAATCACGAATCTGCACCATGGTATGTACCACTGCTTCATGCACGACTCGCGTTTCCTGAACGCAACAGTCACCCCAGCCCTGTTAGGAATGCTGGAGCACACTTAATGGCCGTGAAGCACTACTTCATGCACACTGGAGTCATGCTCGACGTCAAACGCCTCGAGGTCCTGCTGGCCATCGTGGAAGAAGGTTCCGTGACCAGCGCGGCGACCGCGTTGGGCTACACGCCATCCGCTGTGTCCCAACAGCTCCTGCGGTTGGAGCGCGAGGCCGGCCAACCGCTGCTCGACCGCCACGCCCGCGGCATGACACCCACCGATGCGGGACTGGTGCTGGCACGGCACGCGCGCAAGGTCGTGCGACAGCTCGCAGCGGCGGAGGCGGACCTCGCGGACATCGCAGGAGTACGGCGCGGGAGCGTCACCCTCGGCACCTTCCCCACCGTCGGCAGCTCGTTCCTCCCCCTCGCCGTCCGCCGATTCCGCGAGCTCTACCCGGCAATACAACTCACCATCAGCAGCGGACGAGAGGATCACCTGGTCCGCCTGCTCGAGGAGGGCACGGTCGCCATCTCCCTGCTCTGGGACTACGAGTGGCAGCGGATCGACAACGAGGAACTCGAGCTGACGGAACTCTTCACCGACCCCACGGTCCTGCTCGTCGGCGCCACCCACCGACTGTCGCGCAGACGCACCGTGAAGATGGCCGACCTGGCCGACGAACCCTGGATCATCCGCGCAGGCGGCCACCCGGTCGTCGAGGTGCTCGAACGCAGCGCCGTGGCCGCCGGGTTCACGCCCACCATCGCCTTCCACGCGAACGACTACCAAGAGGCACAGGCCATGGTCAGCGTCGGCCTCGGCATCGCCCTCGCCCCACGCACCGCGACCGTCAACCAGCACCCCGACGTCCGAGTGATCTCACTGGGAGACACCGCCCCGGCCCGCCGCGTCCTGATGGCGCACCGGCCTGGACGCGTGCGAGCAGCGGCCGAATTGGCTCTCCACGACGTTCTCATTGAGACCGCCGACACATACACATGACGAGAGTCGACCCCGTCCGTGCCGACCCGCGCGACCACACGATGGACGGGATCGTGCTCGGCGTCAGGGGCGGGCGCGAGCCAACGCGCTCTCCACACACACCGGGCTGCGTTCGCGCGCGCAACGCCCTACGGGGAGTCTTGAATCGCCCCGGGTTTCGTGGAGGCTCGATTACTTGGATCCGACCTCGGTGAGGACGGGTGTTTCAGGGTAGTGCTCGACCTCGGTGTTGGCCCAGTGGTTGGCCTCGAACTCGGCTGGCGGGATCAGGCCGATCTCGCCATGAAGGCGCCTGTGGTTGAACCAGTCGATGTACTCGGCGACGGCGATCTCGACATCACCTACGGACTTCCAGCCGCCCTTGGGTCGCATAACTGGATTGCGGATGCACTCGGCCTTGAACAGCGAGTTGAACGCCTCGGCCATCGCGTTGTCATACGAATCGCCCTTCGATCCCACGGATGCCACGGCCTCGGCCTCGGCGAGCCGCTCGGTGTAGCGAATGGCTCGATATTGAACTCCACGGTCGCTGTGATGCACCAGGCCGGTGACGTCGTGCCCGACCCGTTGGCGTGCCCAGAGCCCCATGTCGAGGGCATCAAGGGCGAGATCGGTGCGCAGGCTGGTGGACACCTGCCAGCCCACCACCATCCGTGAGAAGACATCGAGGATGAACGCGGCGTAGACCCAGCCCGAGTGGGTGCGGACATAGGTCAGATCGGCGACCCAGAGCTGGTTCGGGGTCGTGGCAGCGAACTTGCGGTCGACCAGGTCGGCGCGGGTTCGAATCCCGTCGGGGGTACCACCGAACGACAAGCCCCAGCCCTTCCGGGCTGGGGCTTTCGGCGTGCTGGCACGCCGCGCTCTGTTCATCGCGGTAGCGCGGGTTCGAATCCCGTCGGGGGTACCACCGAACGACAAGCCCCAGCCCTTCCGGGCTGGGGCTTTCGGCGTGCTGGCACGCCGCGCTCTGTTCATCGCGGTAGCGCGGGTTCGAATCCCGTCGGGGGTACCACCGAACGACAAGCCCCAGCCCTTCCGGGCTGGGGCTTTCGGCGTGCTGGCACGCCGCGCTCTGTTCATCGCGGTAGCGCGGGTTCGAATCACGTCGGGGGTACAGATCGGAGAAGGGGTCCTGACCAGCGGAAACGCCGGGCGGGGCCCCTTCGCTGTTTCGCTCCGAATCGGGCTCGGGCAACGCTCGGGCAACACGGGGCAACACTCCCAGGCGGCCGCGCGCTGTTGGGCGGCTGCGCGGGCGCGGTCCAGCGCGTCGCCGACCTCGTCGAGGCGGTCCTCGAAGAGGTGCCCGTAGGTGTCCAGCGTCACGGTGGCGGAGGCGTGACCGAGCATCTGCTGGACGACCTTCACATCCGGCCTTGATGCGATCGCGAGGCTCGCGGCGGTGTGGCGCAGCTGGTGCGGGTGCAGGTCGGGGATGCCGATGGCCTCGGCGGCGACGCCGAACTGCACGCGGAAGGTGCTGACGCGCAGGGGTGCGCCGTTGCGGATGCCGGCGAACACGAGATCGTTGGGTTGCCGGCTGCCCACATGTGCTCGAAGCTCCTCGACGAGGAACAACGGGATCGGGACCTCGCGGCGCTTGTGGCTCTTGGTGGTGCCCCAGACCATGCCCTGTCCGCTGAGCGGGGTCACCGACTCGGCGATGACCGCTCGGTGCCTCCGCGGGTCGAGGCGGGAGACCCGGAGGGCGGCCATCTCGCCGAACAGGACGCCGGTGTAGGCGAGGAACAGCACGACGAGCCGATACATCTCGTTGGTGCGGGTGTCATAGCTGCTGTGCTTGCTGGCGTGCCGGTGCAGGTGCAGGTGTCGGTGCGGGTCACCGGCCCGCGAGGTGTAGTGCCGCACTACCGCTGCTTCGATCTCGCTCTCCGGCACTTGGACCTGGCGGCCTTTGGGTCCCTACCCGGGTGGTGGCGTGCTCGGCGACCCAGCCGATGATCTGCTCGGCCGCACGGGTCTGGGCCGCATCGAGGGTGTCGGCGATCTCTGGATGCAGCGCGGCCGCGAGGGACCAGGTCTTGGGTCCGTTCACCACGACCTCGACGAACCGCAGGGCCTTCGCATCCGATCGCAGTCGCCCCTTCGGCGCACCAGTCTCGACGTCAAAGCCGGCGACCCATTTCTCGTAGGCCTCGCCGGTGAGGCTCCCGGCCGGGGTTACCCCGGTCAGCGGTGAGGCGACGTAACGGGTCGGGACGCCGCTGCCCTCGGCCAAGTAGTAGTCATCAGCACGCGATCGGTCCTGCTCGACGTAGGTGCGCGCAGCAGCCGGCGATCCGCGGCAGAACTTCATCCCGCCGTGCATGATTTTCACCGCCAACGGTTTCCAACGACAGCCCGAAAAATGACTCATCGGGCCACCCCACGGCGGCCCGACTCACCTACTTTCGTAGCATGCGTGCCGACGTCTTTGGTCGCTGACCGCGCGTGTGGGCAGGTGTTTCCGTACGAGATTCTTGGTGTCGTCGACGGTCAACATCGTTCAATCGGTTTGGGACTTCGAGGAGTTCAGAAGAGGCGACTTTGCGCGTCGTCGTCCACCATTGCTCGCGCATAGTCCGATGCGGCGATCGGCCCGCGGGACAGTGGTGCGATGACCTGACCGATGACCTTCGTATCCGCCGGGCCGTATGCCGCCCCGCGGCTTGTGCCTGGGTGCTCTGGCAGACATCTCGGACTCCACGACTCCTGCCGCTACCGGCGCCTCGTGATCGCCCTCGACCCCATCCACCACGGGGTGACTTCACGGGCCTGCCACACGATGCGCGGAATCCGGCAGGAACTCCTGGCGCGCTTTGAGGAAGAGTCCACCTGATGGTCGAGCACGGCGTTGCAGGCCCACGCCGACAGGGTCGGTGCGTCCGTTTTAGGTCCCCGATGTGGGACATGGAACCGCTCTACCGGGATGCTCGAACATCGGCGCGGCCGGTGACCTGCGGCGTTCCTGTACGGGGTTCCCTGACCGGAACTGCAGCCCGGCGCTGCGCCCATTTCAGAAGACGCACCGCTGACTCTCGGATGTCTGCCGAGAGCGAAACCGGACGGCCGGGTTTGGGACGGCTGAGCATGTCACGGACTCGCCCGCGTCCACGTCGCTCTGGCTCACCGCCGATGGAGCGGATACCTCGTCGAAGTGGAGTCGTACGCACAGCGGGGTCTTGGGTGACTTGGGCTCATGCTGTGCGGCGGAGCCTAGGGTCCCTGACCGATGACGCTTAGCACGCATCCCTGACCGGGGCGCCCGCAAATGGCACAATCTCGTCGGTTTGACCAATTCTGACAATACGAGACCATTCGGTGGCATATTGGCCAATGGCAAGGGCTGGACCTTCGAGCTCACCCTCTTATGCAGTTTGGGCGGGTTGCCAACTGGTTCGCGGGCTTGGGTTCCCCGCCTCATGGTGCGTTCGCGCAATGGAGGCAGCAATGCCAGCATCTCCGGTCCCAGCTACTGACTGCGTCGATGGCAAGGTGCTCCTGAGCGTTTTGGCCCAGGTCAAGGGGGGCGATTTCACTGCCCGGATGCCGCTGGAGTGGACGGGTGTGGCGGGCAAGGTCGCCGACTCTCTGAACGAGGTCATCATCTCCAACCAGGCACTCGAGACTGAGTTGGCCAGGGTGAGCCGGGTCGTCGGCAAGGAGGGTGAGCTTTCCCAGCGGGCGGTGCTTGGCGGGTGGACGCAGAGCTGGTCGGGGAGCCTGGAATCGGTGAACAGCCTGATCGATGCATTGGTGCGGCCCACCAGCGAGATGCAGCGCGTCATTGGTGCGGTGGCCGACGGGGACCTGAGCAAGAAGGTCTCTGCTGATGTGCGTGGGGAGATGCTGGAGCTGAAGAACACCATCAACGCGATGGTCGACCAGCTCAATGGGCTGATCTCCGAGGTCTCCCGGGTGGCACGCGAAGTCGGCACCGAGGGCAAGCTCGGCCAGGCGGCGGCTTTCACCACCGAGGTCGGTGGTGTCTGGAAGGACCTGACCGACAACGTCAACCTGATGGCCGGCAACCTGACCGGACAGGTGCGCAACATCGCCGAGGTGACCACGGCTGTGGCCAACGGTGACTTGAGCAAGAAGATCTCGATCGATGTCAAGGGCGAGTTCCTCGAGCTGAAGAACACGGTCAACGCGATGGTCGACCAGCTCAAGACCTTCGCGGGGGAGGTCACGCGCGTTGCCCGCGAGGTGGGGGTTGAAGGCAAGCTGGGTGGACAGGCGCAGTCCAAGGAGGTCGGTGGTGTCTGGAAGGACCTGACCGACAACGTCAACCAGCTCGCGGCCAACCTCACCAACCAGGTGCGAGCGATCGCCGAGGTGGCCACCGCGGTCACCGAGGGAGACCTGACCAGGCAGGTGCGGGTGGAGGCCAGTGGCGAGGTCGCAGTCTTGAAGGACAAGCTCAACGAGATGATCCGCAACCTGCGAGAGACCACCCGGCAGAACGTCGAGCAGGACTGGTTGAAGACCAACCGGGAGCGCTTCACCCGAATGTTGCAGGGACAGGACGACCTCACCGCCGTCTCGAGCATGATTCTCTCCGAGCTCGCGACTCTCGTATCCGCGCAGCACGGTGTCTTCTACACGATGACCACGCCTGCGGACCACGGCGACGAGGCGGTCCTGGAGCTGCAGGCCGGGTACGGTTATGAGGAACGCAAACACCTCTCCACCACGTTCCGGCTGGGCCAGGGTCTGGTCGGCCAGTGCGCCAAGGAGAAGAAGCGCATCCTGCTCACCGACGTGCCGCACGACTACGTCCGCATCAACTCCGGGCTCGGCGAGGCCGTGCCGCTGAACATCATCGTCTTGCCGGTCCTGTTCGAGGGATCCTTGCGGGCGGTGGTCGAGTTGGCCTCGTTCTCCCCGTTCAGCCTCACCCACCAGGCCTTCCTTGACTCCATCACCGAGAGCGTGGGCATCGTCTTGAACACGATCCAGGCCGCCGGGCTCACCGAGACGCTGCTCAAGCAGTCCCAGTCCCAGGCCGAGGAGCTGCGCTCACAACAGGAGGAACTGCGCGGGTCGAACGAGGACCTGGCCCGTCAGGCCAGGCTGCTTGCGGAGCAGAACCTCGTGGCGGAGCAGAAGAACCTCGAGGTGGAGGCCTCCAGCCGGCTGATCGAGGAAAAAGTGAGCCAGCTCGCCGTCTCCTCGAAGTACAAGTCTGAGTTCATCGCCAACATGTCCCACGAGCTGCGCACGCCGCTGAACAGCCTGATTATCCTGGCCCGGCAGCTCGTGGAGAACCCCGAGCACAACCTCACCGAGACCCAGGTCGAGTTCGCCAGCGTCATCCACTCCTCGGGCAACGAGCTGCTGGAGCTGCTGAACACCATCCTCGACCTCGCGAAGGTCGAGTCTGGAACCGTCGTGGCACACAGCGACGACGTCTCCGTCGAGGAGCTGCGCACTGCCCTGCTGCGCGAGTTCGCGCCGGTCGCCCAGAAAAAGGGGCTCGGCTACACGATCGATCTCGACCTGGACAGCCCGAACGACCTCGTCACCGACCAGCAGCGTCTGCGGCAGATCCTCAAGAACCTTCTCGCGAACGCGTTCAAGTTCACCGAGCGCGGAAACGTGCACGTGCGGATCGGCCTCGCCCGCGATGGCTGGGACCCGGCGATCGAGACACTGTCCTCGGCCTCATCAGTGCTAGGTATTTCGGTCAGCGACACAGGGATCGGCATCGACGCTGTGCAGCAGACGCGGATCTTCGAGGCCTTCGCCCAAGGCGACGGCACCACCGCTCGAGTTTACGGCGGAACCGGACTGGGCCTCTCGATCAGCCGGGAGCTCGTCGGGCTGCTCGGGGGCGCCATCGACGTCGTCAGCATTCCGGGTGAGGGCAGCACCTTCACCGTGTACTTGCCCACCGTCTACGTGCCGGCCATCGCCATGGCTCCCATGGCGAAACCGGCAGCTCCCACCACCCTGCCCCGAGCTTCAGCGAACTCTCGCAGCGTCGCGGCCGTCACCACACGCGAGCACTCTGCTGTCGCCGTACCTGAAGTGTCGGTGGACCATCTGACCTCGGACCGGGACCGACGGCGCTGGACCGGACTGGGCGAGAGGTTCATGCAAGGGGTGCGGTTCCTGGTGGTGGACGATGAGCCCCGCAACTTGTTGGCGATCACCGCGCTGCTCGAGGGCGGCGGCGCGGAGGTGGCCGTGGTGGACTGCGGGGCGGCCGCCATCATCGCACTGGACCAGGGTCCAGACATCGACATCGTGCTGATGGACATCATGATGCCCGTGATGGACGGCTACGAAACGATCCGTACCATCCGTGGGATCGAGCGGCACAAGACCGTCACCGTGATCGCCGTCACGGGCAAGGTCATGGCCGGTGAACGCAAACGCTGCATGGATGCAGGGGCAAACGACTACGTACCCAAGCCGGTCGACGCGGCCGAGCTCGTCGCGGCGCTGCGTCCGTGGCTGCCCCAGTCCCGGAACCAACCTGCCCCGGCCCACCCGCCGGACATACGAGAGTTCGAGGGTGCCGACACGGGGACTGATCGTCTGCCGGTCGCCATCGAGGGCAACATGCTCGAAGGACTGCGGATCCTCGTGGTGGATGACGACTTCCGCAACATCTTCGCGATGACTGCCGTTCTTGAGCGCGGGCGCGCGGTCGTGTCTGTCGCCGAAAGCGGCGCGGAGGCCATTGCCTCTCTTGAGCGCACACCGGACATCGACATCGTGCTGATGGACATCATGATGCCGGTGATGGACGGGTACGACACCATCCGCGCCATCCGGAAGATGAGTGGCTTCCAAGTTCTTCCCATCGTGGCCGTCACCGGGAAGGCGGCCGCCGGCGAACGCCAGCGCTGCCTAGATTCAGGAGCTGACGACTACATTCCGAAACCAGTCGACACGGGCGTGCTGATGGCGGCACTTGCGCCGTGGTTGCCCGCCGCGCGGGCACAAGCCACCTCATGAACCTGGCCACCACGGCTCTGCGGCAGCCCGTCACCGCGCCGCGGGTACCGCTTTCCCAATTGGCCGTCCCCATCCTCCTGGTCGATGACGACGCCGCGAAGCGCTTGGCGCTGAAGGCGGTGCTGGAACCGCTGGGTTACTGCATCGTCGAGGCGGACTCCGGGGCTGCCGGCCTGCGTTGCCTGCTGGCGGACGACTTCGCCGTCATCCTGCTCGACGTCCGGATGCCGATCATGGACGGGTTCGAGACCGCAGCGCTGATCCGTCTGCGGAAGCAGTCGGAGATGACCCCGATCATCTTCGTCACTGCGTCCGAGAACGATGAGGTCATGACCGACCGCTACGCCGAAGGTGCTGTCGACTTCATCACGACGCCCGTCAACCCCGACGAGTTGCGTGCCAAGGTCTCGGTGTTTGCGAACCTCTTCCTCCAGTCGCAGGCCAACGCCGCGAAGGCCCGCGAGCTGCAGAGCTCTGCCGACCAGCTGAGGCTGCTCACCGAATCCGCGCCCATCGGCATCTTCCAGACCGATGCGCACAACCGCTACATCTACACCAATACCCGCTGGTCCGAGATCACCGGCATTCCAACCGCCGCAGCGACCGGTCAGCTGTGGCACCTGATCATTGACGGAGAGCAGCGCGCTGCACTCGCGGCCGAGTTCCAGAACAGTGCGAATACCTGCGCGTTCTCCTCTCGACTCGCGATGCAGGTCGCCGGGTCGGTGCCCCGCATCCTGCTGCTCAACTCCAAGGCCATGCTCGATGACGAAGGCGGCATCACCGGCTGGGTCGGGACACTGTCCGACATCACGGCCGAGGCCGGAGCGGAGGCAGCAATGGCCGAGGCTCGCGATGAGGCGAGGGCGGCCTCGAGGCTCAAGTCAGACTTCTTGGCGAACATGAGCCACGAGATCCGTACGCCGATGAACGGTGTCATCGGCCTGACCGAGCTCCTGCTGGACACGGAGCTCGACGACCAGCAGCGACAGTTCGCGGAGACCCTGAGCAAGTCCGGAGACGCGTTAATGATCGTGATCAACGGGATACTCGACTTCGCCAAAATCGAGAAGGGCAAGCTCGAGGTCGAGGACATCGAGTTCAGCACGCAGACGATCATCGACGACGTCATCGCCCTCATGGCCCCCTCCGCGCAAACCAAGGGCCTCCAGCTGATGGCCGTCGTCGAGGACTCCGTCCCCGAGGTCGTCAGCGGCGACCCCAGCCGGTTGCGACAGGTGCTGACCAACCTGACCGGCAACGCCATCAAGTTCACCTATGCCGGCGAGGTCGTTATCCGGGTGAAGGCGACCGTGAGCGCCGGGGTCGACACGCTTCTGCGCTTCGAGCTCTCGGACACCGGCGTCGGCATCGCTGCAGAGAAGCAAGCGCTGATCTTCGAGCCCTTCACCCAGGCAGATACCTCCACGACCCGCGAGTACGGCGGAACCGGTCTGGGGCTGGCCATCAGCACCCAGCTCGTTGCGCTGATGGGAGGTGAGGTCGGCGTCGCCAGTGAGGTGGGGACCGGAAGCACCTTCTGGTTCACGGTCTGCGTCCAGGAACTCACAGATGAGCCATCCCCCGGTCACGACCTGTCGGATGTTGACCTCGCCGGCGTCCGCGTGCTGATCGTCGAGGAGAACGCCACCCAGTCCTCGATCCTCTCCGACTACCTCAACCGGTGGAACATGAACGTGCAGACCGTCGTCTCGGCGAGCACAGCAACCGACGTGCTTCGCGCTGCAGCAGCGGAGGGTCGACCGGTCGAAGTCGCTCTCGTCGACACCTCGCTGCGCCGACTCGAAGGAGTCGCGCTCGGGGCCGCAATCGCCACCGATCCGACTCTCAGCACCCGCCTCGTACTCATGGCAGAGGCACGCGATCTCGCAGACCTTGCAGAACTGGGCGACGGCGTCTGCCTCTCCAAGCCGATCCACCGCGAGGACCTGCGCACCTCGCTGCGTGAGGCCCTCGGTCTTCCGCAGGCTGTCGACGCGGTGGCGCCGCATACTGCATTGTCGCCCACTGAGGTCGAATCCGGTCGGTTGCTCCTGGCCGAGGACAACGTGATCAACCAGATGGTCGCTGTCGCGATCCTCACCAAGGCGGGCTACCAGGTGGACACGGCCCGCAACGGCGCCCAAGCAGCCCGCGCTGCAGCCAGCCAGCGCTACGACACCATCCTGATGGACATCCAGATGCCCCAGATGAACGGCTACCAGGCCACGGCTGCCATTCGCGCAGAGGCGGGTGCAAGCCGAAACACACCCATCATCGCGCTCACCGCAGGAGCGCGCGGCGAAGACCGCGCTCAATGCTTGGAAGCAGGAATGGACGAGTACCTCTCGAAGCCTCTCCACAAGAGGACACTCTTGAAGATGGTCAAACAGGCTGTCAGCACGGGCCGAAGCTGACCACATGCTCCCGCTGGACAGAGCCGTGTATCCACAGGACACGACCGGGGCCCAGCTAGAAACCAGACGCTCTATCCCTCCAGTCGGCGGATCCGGTCTGCGGGCACGGTGTCGAGCCGGTTCTCGCCGACTCCGGCAGAGTACTCGACGTTGCCTTACCAGCCGTCGTCGCGAGGAAGCCAGGCGCGGAGCTCACCGGGGTACCAGGTGCCGTCAACGAGGACCTCGACGTCAGCCCCGTCAGTTGGGGTGAAGTCGAGGGGCTCGGGCACAGAACCCATCGTGCCTAGTAGCGAATCGGCGACGGATCCCGGCAAGTGCTAGAGGACGATTGCACGAGATAACCCACAGGAGAACTGATTCCCTTTGCGCTGCTTGCGCTGGTGCGCAGGGGCGATTCCGGGGAGTGCGACCCCGAAAGCGCCACACGGTGCAGCGTTGTCATCCCCTGGCGGATCAACCCTCTGCGGCGAGCCAGGTACCCGTCGTCCTTTTGCTGAAGTGATCACCGCAAGCGGATCCGCTTACGGCGATTGGGTGTAGCCCAACGCCGTAACCCGCATCCTTTGCGGGACGCGCTTGGGATTGCCCGTAGCCCGGTTTGGTCGCAACGGAACTGGACCGGGTCGTGGTGGTGGCCAGAGATTCGGCGCTCATGGGGTCGCTCTGCAGGTCTTCCTTTGAGGCTCACCGAGCCAGCGCGCGCTCCCCGCACGTATCAATTACGCGCCAGCCGCGGTCTTTACAGTCCAGGGAGGAGCAATCACGAATGTGCCAAGCGAGCCAGGCCGGCGGACGGCTGACCTGTGTCCGACCCAGCGGCCACTCCGGTGGCCACGAGTTCCGCTCGCTCGCACGTGAAGCTGCGGAGGTACGTCATGGCCAATACCGATAAGCCACTGGTTCAGCTCGACGCCGATGGCGAGCCCGCCGTCCTGAACTACAACGTCCCGGAGCCGACCTCCTACAGTGGGCGAAATTTGATCCGCCTGGACTACGATGCGGCCATTTTCAAGGAGTTGATCGGTGAGGTCGCGGCGCCGCCAGAGATCCCAGAAGGAAGCAGCGGCACGGGCGCGACCGCCGTCAAGGACTGGGTGATCGATCGCACCTTCACCACGTTCCCGGGATCGATGTTCGCGAACCAAAGCCCGACCGGCGGCGGTGGCGGCAACACTGGGGGCGGCGGCGGTGGGGGCGGCGGGGGCGGCGGGGGCGGTGAGATCGAGTTCGACCCGCCGAAGGATCCGCAAGAGCCTCCGATCACTAGCACCACCACCCGACGTCGATCGGCTCGCACCAGCAGTGCACTCGCCGGCACCGGGGGCGGCGTCGGCGGCACGCTCGCGACACCGCATCAGACGCCAATCCAGACCAAGGTGGCCAGCATTTCTGATGATGCCATCGTGGCGAATCTCGGTGTCGGCAAGTTGCCCTACCTGGTGAAGACGGCGACCGGTGGGACCACGATCACCTTCGCGGACGTCGGGGAGATCCCATCACCGGCGATCTACCTGGTGGAGACCTATCGGCTGTCGAACTTCCTGGGTGACTACGGCGCCGGGCGCACGGTTGCCACCTTCTCCTTGCTGCCGGGTGAGAAGACCACGATCAGCATCACGACGTACAAGAACAGCTCTACGACCGAGGCGGCAACCAGTTCCATCTTCGACTCCTACACAACGACCGCCGAGGATGCGCTCGAATCCACGATTCAGAGCGAGAACTCCGACACCGAGTCGAAGGACAAGACCACCGAGTGGAACGTCGAGGCGGAGGCCTCGGCCAACTGGGGGGTGGCCAGCGCGAGCGTGAGCGGCGGTGCCTCCGGGTCGACCAACACCGTGCGGGAGGAGTTCTCCAAGAACGTGTCGTCGGCCACCGAGAAGCACGCTCAAACCGCCTCCGCGCAGCGCGACGTGACAGTCAACAGCTCAACGACGTCGACAGTCGAAACCGGCGAGGAGACGGCGATCCAGCGTGAGATCACCAACATCAACGTCAGCCGCGCGCTCAACTTCGTCACCCGCCAGCTCAACCAACAGCACATCAGCCTGCTGCATCTCGTCGATGTCCGCGTCGGGTTCTTCAATGGGTATGTCGACATGAAGCTGGAGGTTCCGATTCACGACCTCGACAAGCTCCTGGACTATTGCGTCCGCAACGCAGCGGACCGGACGACGATCAAGGCCGACGTGCTCTTCGCGCTCAAGAACATCTACGACTACGAGAACAAGGTGCAGAACCTGCTTCAGGCGCCTCCTCGGAAGTTCACCGAACGCGACGGCACGACGAGCACGATCGAGACCATCGACCGAACCAAGCAATCGGTCTATGAGCCCGAGGGACGCAACATCACCGTTGACGGTGTCATCATGTCGGCGCGAACCGTGGTTCTGCGCACGGATGCCGTCATCGTCGAGGCGCTTCTGGGCCAGGCGAATGCGCTGGATGACTATTCGATCGGTCTGCAGGCCGAACGGGTCAGGGAGAAGCTACTCGCCAACGACTCCGCCGCCATGTCGCTCGCCGAGCGAGAGGCACGGTTGAGGATCATCGCGACCAAGGACGTGACCGCTGCGGGCGTCTGGCAGAAGGTCTTCCCCGAGGGAGTCGACGAACTCGCATCCGCGCCCGAGTCCACTGACGTGGCTTCGTCGAGCTGATGGCGCTGAGCCCGGCCACCGGCGGCAGCGCCGATCAAACTTTGCTTGACGCGGTCTCGTTGGACGAGGTCGCCCTCACGGATGCTGCGCTAGCAATCGATCCCGCCAACATCGACGCGCTGCGCTTCGAGGCCACGGCCCTGCCGTCGAGCTTGCCGACGTCGCCCGTGCTCGATGAGGACGCCATGCTGGCCGACCTGATCGATCTCTTGAAGAGCGAGAACCCGCTGCGGGCGTATGTGGACTATGCCGATCAGCAGGTGACCTCCGGTCCGGCGTACATCTGGTTTCTCCGCGCCGCGTACCGGGCGCCGCTGGCCGACGGGATTGCCGACTGCCCCCTGGACACGACCGTGGCCGCCGAGGGCGCAACCGTGTTGGCGAGTACCTTCGGACCATTCGCCCTGAGCCTCGCGGCCGAGCTGACCGGGCTCGTTGCTCCCGGGACTTCGATCCACGTCCTGGTCTCGTCCAACCCCGGGATCGCCACGAACAGCAGGGAGATCGTGTTGGGGCTGCTGGCGGGGTTTGCCGACTCCAATATCGCGTCGGCCAAGACCGTCTACGATCTGCTGCTTGCCAACGCCTTACTCACTGCGGTTTGGCCCGTGCACGCGGTGTGCTTCATCGCCGGCACGATCTACCAGATCCTGCACGACCTTTATGACACCGCCGCCACCATCATCGCTGCCGTCGGCTACCTAGACGAGATCATCCCCTTCATGTGCCGGGTGATGCAGGCACTACCCGTTGTTCTTGGACGCCTGCTCGATGCCGAGTCGGCCTCCGACGTGGCGCAACTTGGCAGAAACCTCGGCCAGATGTTCGCCTCATCGCTCGAGAAGGACCTTCCCAAGATCACCGAGGCCTCTGGCTACGGGGAGATTGCCTCCGAGCTGATCAGGTTCAGCTATGCGTGCGGCGCCTGGTTCGGCCCCTTGCTGCTCGACATCGTGTTGTCGTTCGTCGGGATCGGGTACGTCGAAGGCGCCGTGAAGTTGCTGGGCAAAGCAATCACTTGCGCTGACGATGTCCTGACGTGGCTCTTTTCGCTGCTCCGCAGGTTGTTCGACGCGGTCGATCCGGGGCTGATGGACGAGTTGATCGCGTTCGGCGCCATGCTCAGCGGCCGGCTCGACATACGCCTCAGCGAACTCGCAGAGAGTGCGTCGTCCGCCTACGGACTCGCACGGGAGTCCATCGAGGCCGGCCTTGACGTCCTTGAGGAAACGCTGGGGACTGAGCGCTTCCGCAACTACACAGGTGCGGTCTTCTGCACCCTGGAACCGTGAGGAGGAAGCCGTGAAGTGCGTTGATTCAGATCCCGGGATGCTGTTCCCGTTCACGTTCTTCTGGTCGATGCTCGAGGACGCCGATCCCATCACTCGCAAGGGTCTGGCGATCTATGACGAAGTCTCGAGCAAGTTGAAGCTTGCCGGTCTTCATGACTTCGTGCCCCTGCTGAGCGATCCGAAGATGGACATTGCACAGCGTGCGTTTCGGGAAAAGCAGGTGCTGGATGTGATTCGCCTCTTCGGACAACTCGATGCCAACCTGACGACGATCGCTCGGGAGATCCTGGTCCGGAAAATGTGGAAGCCTTCCGGTCCGAACTTTGATCCCTTCACGGAGACCCTTGGTGAGTTGTACATGCTTCGCCAGGTGCAGCGTCTCGACCTAGCGACCCACGCAGCACAGGCGCAGAGCAAGGACGCGAGTCATGGGTTCCTGCATTTGGCCCAGGTGCCGGATCTCAACCCTCGATGGTACGACGGTGTCGTAATCGCGAGACGCTCTGGAGACATGCCCAACATGAACCGGACCGACATCGAAAATGACGTCGTGATGCGGTTGGAGTCCAAGTGGTTCCTGACCCGAGAGGTCGACACCGACCTGGCTCTCGATCAGATGTCAAAGGACTTGATCCAGTCGATCGAGCGAGGTCAAAACTTCCACGACATCTACTGGAGTGTGCCCGAGAGTCGCGCCGCCGAGTTGGTCGAGTCCACCAAACGCTGGTTCAGGATGATGTTCGAGGACGAGACGGTCAAATTCTTGGAGGACGAATATGGCATGACACCCGCCGAAATTGAAGCGCTTCGCGATGCCCTCGACGAGCGACTCGAACTCGGGAACATGGTGTTTGTCTCTCCAGACAGTTCTGACTAGACCACACCTTCGCAACACTCACCAGTGATGTAGGAAGGCATCGAGGCTCGGGCAATCAGCCCTGCGCGCACTTCTGGCGACTTCGGCTCGGCGCCGGAATCTTCGCGATCATCCCCACGAGACGTTCGGCCTGTGGGACCGGGAGCTTCTCCCGATGTCGTTCGGGCCAGTCGGCGTTCGGGTCGTATTGCGCAGCCGCGTCGAGCCGCCCACTTTGGGCTAGGTCTATCCGCGCCTAGATGGCTCCTACCTGGCCGGTCAAGCGGTCAATCGAACTCAGAACTGGTCACGGCGACGAGAACGCGAGCCGGATCAAGACGTCGGCGAAGGCAGCGGGCCGGGACAGGAACGGCGAGTGGTGGCCGCCCATCTCGACCGGCTGGATGCCGAATCGCTGCCGGAGTGCATCATTCTGGTAGCGGGCATAGATTTGCGCGGTCGTCGGCGCACGCGATTGCTGCCGCGCGCGTCGCGGGCCACGCAGGCAGCGGGTAGGGCCGATCCCACAGCGCAGTGTTCCGCAGCGGGCGGAGACGCGCGAAGGCCCAAGCAGCATCCTCGGTCGAACAGTCGGCGTAGAAGATAGCCCGGGCTGCGTCGAACGAATGGAAAGCCATCGCGCCGTCGGCTTCCTCGACCGCTCCAAGTCGTCGTCTCCCATGAGACCGACGTCGCCCAGGCCATCCCTCCGAGCTTCGGAACCACTGCACAGAGAAAGACCATGAGCCCTACGCCGCGCCGCGCCGCGACCATGGGCAGGATCATGCCGGCCAATGAGTGCCCGACAAGGACGGCGTCCTCGGACGCATCGGCCATCGCCGCCACCACGACATCGGCGCAGTCCTCAAACGTCGCCGCCGCGTCATTGGCCGGCAGGTCCATCGTGATCGCGTCATGGCCACGGGCGGCCAACTCGTCGACCAGCCGATCCCAGCACCAAGCCCCGTGCCAAGCGCCGTGGCAGAGCGCGAAAGTGGTCACGCAGCGAGGATAGGGCCGAACCGGCTCGCTGCCCTGCGTCCTTACGCTGGCTGGCGGCGCACCGCCGATGACCGGATGTGTCGAACTCCGACTTTCAACAGGCGGTGGGAGCCGACGGACCGACTGGTCAGCGCTGCTCTGCGAAGGCCTTGAAGTTCGCGAACTGTTTGGGGAAATCCCGACGGACGAGCGGCGCCACTAGGGGCAGCATCACCCTCATGACGCCCTTCGGGCGGAGATCGAACTCCCCGTCCAGCCGGGTGCCGGAGCCCGCAGGCGAAAAGCTCATCCGGCCGGTGATGTCCATCCGCTTCGCGTCGACCTGGAAGGTCACGACGCGGTCAGGCTCGTGCTCAGCGATAACCGCCATGCACTCCTGCCCCTGATAGACGGCCCGGAAGCGGCTGCCCACGCCGATGGGCTCCGCTGTGAGCAGCTCGGAGTCGCTGAGGTTACTGTTCCACCGCGGCTCGTTCCGGTTGTCGGCCATCAGGGGGAACACATCGCTGACTGGCCTGTCGATCGTCGTGGTGGCCCTGACCTTCATGCGCGGGCCGCGGACAGGGCGGTGGTGATCACCGTGGCGGTCTGTGTCGGCGCCTCGTCCGGGAGGAGGAACACCGCTCCGGGGAGCGTCACCAGAGTGACGTTGGGAGCCGACTGAAGGGTGTCGCGCTCGTAGTCGGTGAGGCCGCCGTCCCCTTTCTCGGCGTGGACCACCCACACGGGGTTGCCTGCTGCGGCCAGCCGCGCTGCGTAGTCCGTGTCTGCGGCGATGTAGTCGAGGTACTCGCTGCACACGCGAACCGAATCGCCGGCTCGGTTCTGCTTGAAGTCCTCCATCAGTTCCCGCTTGTGCGTATCAGGTGTCTTGGCAGAACTGGCCATCAGGGGCATGAGCCGGAACAGGATCGCCATCGGCCAGCTGCCCACCGTCTCCGATGCCCGAACCACGGCGCGGAAGAACCCGGCCTCGTCCTCAGTGGTCAGGCTGATCCCGAGGAGCACGACCGGGCCCTGGAAGTGACCGGACAGCAGCATCTCCAGGGCAACCGTGGCGCCGTGGGAGAAGCTCACGACCACGTCGCACCCGTTGTTCTTGGCCAGTTCTCCGGCGCGACGGGCCAACCCGGGGATGGACACATCATCGGAGAGCGGGGCACCCGCCATGCCCGGCAGCGTCGTAGCCACCAGGCGAACTCCGGACAGCGCCTGCTCAGTCATCACGAGGTTGAACGAGCGGGCCGCGTTGGCTCTGCCGGTAGCAGCAAGACCGATCGGTCGGCATCCTCGGGTCCCGCGTTCAGAAGCTCCCAAGCTTCCCTCATGGCTACCTCCGCAACGATGGCTCCTCCACATGACGGTAGGGCGTTACGATCCACGTGGAAAGCGTCTACTCCTGAGGAACTGTGACGCACCCCGCGACAGGGTTCCCCGCAGCAGTTCGTTTGTTCGAAACGCGTCCCAGTGCACGGCGCGTGAGCTAAGTGGGGTTGAGGGTCGCCGCGATGGCGGGGGCCAGTGAGCGCTCGATCTGGTCCGGGGTCAGTTCCGCAACGGCCGGAAGACGCAGCAGGTAGCGGGTCAGGGCGAGCCCGAGGAGTTGGGCAGAGACAAGCGCTGCCCGCTCTGGTTCGAGGTCCGGGCCGATTGCGGCGGCCAGTGCCGGCGCGACTTGGGCGGCGAAGACGTCGTGCACCCGTGCGGCCGCGCGCTCATTGGTCACCGCCGAGCGCAGCAGGACGAGCAGCGCATCGTCGGCCGGGTCGCCCTCCCATCGGGTGAGGAAGTGGCGCACCAGAATGCGCGGAAGATCCTCGGCGCTGACCGCGGAGAGCTCGGGCAGCCGAAGGTCGATGGCCAGCGCCGCATCGAAGAGCTGGACCTTGTTCCCGAAGTAGCGCATGACCATCGACGGGTCGATCCCGGCGTCTGAGGCGACACCGCGGATCGTCGTGCGCTCGTAGCCGCGGGCGGCAAACCGCTCACGCGCCGCGGTGAGGATCGCTGCCTTCGTGCGGTCCGAGCGCCGCCCAGCGTTGCCTTCGCTGCTCGTCCCCATGCCAACAACTGTAGGCCACCACCTGTTGACATCGCAAAGGGAGGGGCGCATGCTTGCCAACAGACGTTGGCCAACAACCGTTGGCAACCAGAGGTCAAGGAGATCGATCATGAAGGCATTGGAATTGCCGGCCCATACCGAGGTGGCGATTGTTGGTGCGGGCCCCACCGGTCTTGCGCTCGCGGTCACGCTGGCATCTGCCGGCGTCGACTTCGTCGTGGTGGACCGACTGGCCGCGGGGGCGAACACGTCCCGGGCCGCCGTGGTGCACGCCGGCACGCTGGAGGTTCTCGCCGAGCTGGGTGCGGCGGAGGAGCTGATCGCCCGCGGTATCCCGATCACCCGGTTCGCGGTTCACAACGGCTCTCGCCGGCTACTCACGGTGCCGTTCGACGAGCTGCCGACGCCGTATCCGTTCACGCTGATGGTCCCCCAGTGCGAGACCGAGGCCGTGCTGCTCGATCGCCTGCGGGCCCTCGGAGCAGACGTGCACCGTCCCTACGAGGTGGACTCGGTGGTGCAGGGCCCGGACGGGGTGACACTGACGATGACGACCGGGCACACCCTGCGCGCCGAGTACGCCGTCGGCGCGGACGGCATGCACAGCGCGGTGCGCGCCGCCTCGGGCATCGGGTTCACCGGCAGCGCCTACGCGGAGTCCTTTGTCCTCGCCGATGTCGAGATGGACTGGGCGCCCGGCCCCGAGGAGGTGTCGCTCACCTTCGGCTCCGCCGGGCTCACCGTGGTGGCACCGTTGCCCGGGGGGCACTACCGGGTCGTCGCCACCGTCGAGGAGGACCCACCTACCCCCGACCTGAAGTTCGTCCAACAGTTGCTCGACGAGCGAGCCCCCGGCCGGGGCACGGTCATCGCGCTGGCCTGGTCCTCCCGGTTCCGCGTTCACCACCGCGTCGCGGACCACTACCGCGCCGGCCGGCTGCTGCTCGCCGGCGACGCCGCCCACGTGCACAGCCCCGCGGGCGGCCAGGGCATGAACACCGGGATCCAGGACGGCTTCGCTCTCGGCATCGCGCTGGCCAGCGGGGACCTCGACGGCTACGAGACCCAGCGTCGCCCCGTCGCCGAGCGGGTGGTCGAGTTCACCCACCGGATGACACGGATCGCCACAGCACGCAGCCGCCCCGCCCGCCTCGCGCGCAACATTGCGCTTCCGCTGCTCGGCCGCAGTCCGCGCTTCCGCACCAAGCTTGCCACCGAGCTCGCCGAGCTCAACTACCGGCCACGCTCAGACGCCACGCTCCGATCGCGAGCAGTGACCGCCCACCCGGCCCCGTAGCGGCCACACCTCGCACCTGTTCAGCGGTCCGAGCACAGACCCGCGCACCACCCGCCAGGCCGCCCGGCACGGCACGCTCAAGCGGATATGCAACATCACCTCGCGCTCATCTCGGGCGCTCGCAGAAGGACGTGGGGGCAGACGCCTGGACCTATCCCGTTTCGGTCCTCCGGCGCCTGGGCGTTGACGCGGACGCCCTGCAGCTGGGACGGCTAGGGCACGACGTGCTCAGCGAGCAGTTGCTCGCGCGCATCGGCCATCAGTCGGGGAACGGCGTCCGTTCCTGACGGGGGTGTGCGGGCGTCGGCCTACGCGGATCCCGTTGTGGGCGTGCTGCTGCCCTTTGTAGTCGTGATGGTGGGGCTTTCTGGTGGAGTCGGGCGCTGCCCGATGCCCGGCCGACCGCGTTCCGCGGCGCGACCGGGCCCGTCTCCTGGACGTGCGTCATGAGCGCTGCTAACCGGGTACGCCCGATGATCCACCGATCACCAAGGCCTCACCGCCCAACGCGCAGCGTCGGCGTCGAGCAGCTCGGCGTCCTCGCGCCGCTCGGCCTGGGGGTCGCGGGGGGTCTGTCTCGCCATCGGGTTCGACCCAGTCTGCGGGAATCAGCAAAGTCGCCAGGCAGGACGATCCCGTGCGCGAGTTTGGCCTCGAGGTAGACAAACCTGGATCTGGGGTATCCGAGATGCCAGGGCCGAAGTCGAGCCAACAGCCCGCCAAGAGCAGAACAGCTCGCCAGCAGCTGCCTACAATCCATGCTCATTCCGGTGGCCATCGCGGCCCGTCCCCGCGCTTCCTTCGGGGTGGCGCAGGCGCCGCGCCTGGAGGTATGCCTCGACATCGTCGTGGTCGCGACGTCGCTTCCGTAGGGTCGCGCTGGCCTCGGCGGCGTTGGTGCGGGCGATGTTCTGGTTGGACGAGTCCCGATCGGCGCGGCCCGGGTCGGCCTGGTACCGGTGGGCCAGGTACCGCAATGTGCGGGCAAGTAGATGCATGGTTGGACTCCCTTCTGGTCGTGTTCTTCGCGACAGGGTTCGTGCTTCCGGGAGGTCGCTCGCGCTAGGTCGGATATAGCAGGGGCACCCCTGCGTGAGGGGTGCCCCTGCACCCCCTGTCCGCGCCACTCCCGCTGTGGGTGCGGCGTCCTGGTGCCGGTTCATGCCCGAGAACGATGCGGCATGAGCCACAACGCGAACCATCGCTCCTCGCAGAGTCCCGGGCTGGCGATGTTCGCGGTCGGTGGCACCTCCATGTCGTGGCTAAACTCAGCGGCCAGATGGAACATCAGCCTGGCTCGACGGACCATTTCTGTGTGACTCCCCTGACGGTGAGGGCTGCAAAGAGCGAGAAGAGTCGCAATAAGACGAACGCGACGCGACGACCAAGGACGCGCAGACCTCTAGTGCGCAGGAATCTGGGCACCTGATCATTGGAGTGATCCGTGCCTTCGGGGTCTGGGAAGACCAGAGCATCAGCACCGTAGCCCCAAGAAATACGGACCCGCAAACCTCAGATAGTTCCGTATTCTGTTCTCCGTTCAAAGCCAGGCTCAGGCCTATGCGCGGGATCAAGACGAATCGCACGGCGAGCGTGGTGATCCGAGGCACGCCTTTCATCCAGAACGTGCGCCGCGGCCACCACGAGCTCGCAGTCGACGCCGCGCGGTTCGTTCGCTTGAGTCATTCCGCCATTGACGCGGTTACACGGGACGTCCCGTCTCGGCGACCGCCAACTCCGCCAGATGCTCGCGAAACTGAACCGCCCCCGCCGCGTCGAGCGCGTCGACCACCTGGAAACCAGCCATCTCCTCCGGCGTACGCCCGAGCAGGGCCGCCATGCGGTCGTTGGCGTAGGTGGTGATCCCGGCACCGTCGAAGACCCACACCCCGTCCGTCGAGGACCGCCTGATCCAGCCGAAAAGCTCCATGGCATCCGCTTCATCTGACACAGCGTTCCCTCCTTCGATCACCCATCATCGCTCGCCAATGTCCTGAACATTCAGGTTTCGACTGATTCAGACCGCAGGTCGTTCAGCCCGGTCTGGCGCAGAGCGCCCGGATTCTCCGGGTCTGTCCCCCCTGCTGCCCGCCAAACCCGCCAGGCCCGGCTGCCAGCTACACGGCTCCCAGCTCCACGGCTCCCAGCTACACGGCTCCACCGTGCCCGCCATCACACGAGCAGCAACCAGAGGTGGGATCACGCTGCGTGCCATCGAGACCGAGTCACCGGCGCCGAGACGACACTGAACAGGTCATTCCCATCCCCGGGCCAGTCCGCCCGCGCCACTGGCCATGGTGACCACCGAAAGGGCGACGCGGGTCCGCCCACCCCAGACACGCAACTGCTGCGTCCACGCGCGGCCCACCCGTGTTGGACTATCAGGAGCCGCAGAGGGATCCCTTAACGTAGCGGAGCCCGCAAACTGGTGGGCTGCCCAAGTGGACGGCTCCCTGGGTCACGCGTGGGTCATTGGGGGCGGCCACACGGTGCTGGCGGCGCCTCGCGACGTGGCCGCTGACTGCGCGAGGTACCGAATCTGTACCCAGCAGCGCCCGGCCAACCGTTGGCCGCATCCGTTGGTCGGCCCCGGCGCAGTACTTGGCCCGGGGGCCTGGGAAGTGGGACGCGAGGAAGCCCATTTCGTTCTGGATGGTGACGGGGGTGGTCGTCAGGCCTGCTGGGGGCGCGACTCCGGGCCGAGGGGTTGAGCATCGGGATCGACCGCCTGCACGAGGCGCACCACCTCGAACTCAACTCCCGCCTGGTCAGCCGTCACGCTGATGATGTGCTCGCGTTTTCCGGAGCCGCGAGGTGCGTGGGACGCGTCCTCGTGGCCGGCCGCTCTCAACAGGTCGACTGCTTGAATCGCGCGGGCCTGACTGGACATCTCGAAGTCCAGAACTCCCCTCATCCGGGTTCAGTCCCGACAAACAATTGCCTGATGATGATGGTGGCGGCTACGTCGCGCACCGGGGAGTTGTCCTCTGCTGATCCTTCGAGCAGAATCTCCAAGGCGTCGTCCCGACCCACGTAGCTACTCGTCATGAGCACCGCGACGGGCTGACCGATGGCCCCTTTGGGGTCAGGCAACTCGATGATGTCTTCGTCGTCAGATGACATGGTGAAACCCCGGATCTTCCAGATTGCGGTTCGATGCGCGATACCGGGGTCCGGGGCAAGTCACCAGTGTGTCACGGTGCGCGAGCGGGCTCCATCCCGATGGCAGCCGGGTCAAGTGATCCCGGGAGATCCGGAATGGGGTTTCGCCGAGCGCTCTATCGCAGGCCGCTCACAGCCGCCGCGTCGTGCGTTCGCGCTCGGGGCAACAGTGGCCGCCTCGGCACCCTGAGTTGACGTCTCAGTCCGGGGTCGTGAGGTCGGGAACACTGGCAGGGTCGTTAACGAGTGCGTTCGCGACCTCACCCAGGCGGGCACTGTGCGTGCGGCAGTAGCTGCGGAGCCGCTCGAACCCTTGGTCGGGGGTGAAACCGTGGATCTGGGCCAGCATTCCCTTCGCCTGTTCGATCACGACCCTGCTGTTCAGGGCGCCCTGGAGCTGCTCGGTCAGGGTCTCGCTGTTCCGGATCGCTCGTTCCTGCAGGATCCCGATGGTGGCTACGTCTGCGAGTGACTGCACCACCCGGACGTCGGCCGGGTCGATGTTCCCGAGTTCGGTCCCGAACAGGTTCAACGCGCCGATGACCTCGTCTCGCAGCTTCAGTGGGAACGCATGCACCGAGCGGTAGCCCGCCGCGGCGGCACGCGGCGCGAACCGGGGCCACCTTTCCGCGGCGGCACCCAGGTCTGCGTTGACTACCGGCTCACCTGTCCGGTAGCAGTCCTGGCAGGGGCCTTCGTGTGCTTGGACCTGGAAAAGTTCGATCATCTGGGCCCGCTCGTCGGAGGCGGCCATCAACTGCAAGCGCCCCTGGGGTCCGGCGAGCAGCAGGCCGGCTGCGCGTGTGTCGGCCAGGTCGGAGGTGTATGAGGTGACCATCTGCAGGAACTCAACGAGGTCGAAGTCGCCTACCAGGGTGTCGGCAACTTCGACGAACACTTCGGCCAACTTTTCCTTCGAAACCGTCGACATGTGGGGGTCCTTCTTCCAGAGACGTGGGAACCATCGCAATGCCGGCTTTTCGACCGCACCGTGATTTAGGGACCTGTGCGGTCCGGTTCCAACCTGAGTCTACGACGGAGGATGTCCTGAGCTACCTCTCCAAGCTTCAAGTCGTTCGCGTAGGCGTGGGCCCGCATCCGCGAGAGAGCCTCTGCCGGAGCCACACCGAGCTGGATCATCACCATGCCCTGTGCCTGGTAGACCTCAAAGTGGGCGTCATCCCCGTCGGTCCAGAAGGAGTCGCCCCTCCCGGCGACCGCCTCGTGCGCTTCCAGCACCGTCTGCATCGCCAATTCCGCAAAGGTGAGCGCACGAGACAGGGCCCACGCCGACAACGCCCCAGGCTGGTCGCGATACACATCCAGGGCACCGAGGCGGGCAGTCCCGACCTGGAGTGGGAACGCGAACACCGCCCGAACCCCATGATCGTGGGCAGCCGGTCCGTAACCAGGCCATGTCGTGGTGGCGGCCTCGCTCAGGTTCGCCACCAGCACCGGGCGGCGAGAAGCAAACGCCGCCAGACACGGGCCCTCCCCCATCGTGAACTGCAACTCCTCGACCCGAGCGCTGTCCGGGCTCGACGCAGCGGCCGTCAACAGCCCACCTGCCTCTGAGACCATGCTGACCCCCACCCCAATGGCCGCAAGGTCGCGCCGCGCCGCACGACACAGCCGCTGCAGCCGACCCATCAGGGCCGGCATGTCATCAGCCTCGACCGGCTCATCGGCCACCAAGGTCAACACCTCGTCAGTGTGGTCGCCGACCGTCATCGCGAAGACCTGCTCGAAAACGACCATAGATCCAAGGCAGAGACCGCATGGACAAGCCAGATCGGGCCGCGAGCAACGGGCACGGTTGAACCTTTCCGAACACGGGCTGTCGGGTCTGGGCCAGCCGCATCCACATGTCGGTCCCTCCACCGTACGCTTTCAACAGCACAACGTCAGCGCGCAGGTAACCCCTCCTCGACACGCGCTGCGGCAGGCGGCAGAGGGCTGGCGACTTCGGTCACGCTGGGCAGGCGCACAAGAGCGCGGCCACGGCCACGGCGGCGGCGCGGGTGCAATCTCGGCACCGGTAGGGGGCGCTGGCTGAGCGACCCTGTTCCAACTCGTTGTGCTCAGCGTCCTGATGGTCCAGGGGGCATCGGACGCCAGAGATGGAAGGCCGGTAGGCGGGTGGCTGCATCCGACGAACCGGGTGACGGTCACCTATCTGGGTGAATCGACACCCGAGATCGTCAAGGCTCTGGACGGGTGCCTCATCTACCTCGGTCACGCCGACAACGTGACGGTGCTCCCTCAATGCGACGAACGACGGCGTGGTCCGGCTGCCGACCGCGATCTGCTGGTGGTCGCTCTCGTTGAGCAGAAGGCGGACATGAGCAGCGCATCCGACAAAAGCCGAGCGACCCCCACTTGGGGGCTTGGGTTACGAGGCTCACGTCCTAGGATCGCCTGCGAACCGACGACGATCAACTCCGATTGCTGGATGATCTGGCTGGCGGTCCGGATTGCGTGCTCCAGTTGATGGCGTCGCATCAGCCCACCCGGGCAATCGCTTCGGAGCGCTGCTCCTGCGTGAGCAGTCCGCCCATGGGGGAGACCTCGCGCATCTCGATCGAGTCGCGGTCGAGGCCGGTCAGGACACGGTGCAGACCGGGGAGGCCGCCCCGCTCGACGAGGTCGCGCCACCTCTGGAGGTTGCTCTCATGCGGCTGGCCGGTGACCTGCCCGCTGAGCCGTTCCGCGCTGTGCTCGATCTTTGGGCGCCACTCCTGGAGGCTGTCGCTGTTCAGCAGGCTCGAGAGGCGCCTGTGGAGTTGCCACGAGCGTCGTTCGGAGCGCGTGAGCTTCGGAACGACCGGGCGGCGTACGACTTCGAGGCGGTAGCCCATGCACGACAGGAGGCGCTCGAGTTGGTCGTCGCTGAGGTCGACCCTGCCGGAGAGGAAGCCGCTGATGCTCGGCTGGCGCACACCGCTTAGCCGTGACAGGTGCGACTGTGTGGTGCTCGTCTCGAGCATCACCTCGCGCAGCACATCGCCCCGACTCGTCATTCAGGAAATATAGCAAGAAGTGCTATAGCAGTCGGTCGCTCTCTCAAGGCACCGAACGAAAGCCCAGCCCTTCGGGGTGGGGCTTTCGGCGTGCTGGCAACTAGCCCGGGTGGTTGAGGAGCGAGCTTCAGCGAGCGTCTCGAAACCACCTGATCGTGTGGTTTCGAGACAGGCGCCGGGGCGCCTTCCTCAACCACCGAACATCGTGCCGGCCCTCGATGTCGCGACCACAAGACGGCGTGAACGGTCATGTCTGATTCCCGCTAGCAACTGTCGGTGGGGACCCGCAGACTGGGGGCATGGATCTCGACCAGGATGCCTGCTACCGGGCGGTGAAGGGACGTGACCGTCGCTTCGACGGCATGTTCTACACGGCCGTACGCACCACTGGCATCTACTGCCGCCCCTCCTGCCCCGCGATCACGCCCCGGCGCGGCAACGTCTCGTTCTACCGCACCGCGGCGGGCGCCCAGGGGGCCGGCTTCCGGGCCTGCCGTCGCTGCCTCCCGGACGCCACCCCGGGGTCGCCGGAGTGGGACGTAGCGGCCGACGTGGCGTCTCGTGCCATGCGGTTGGTCGCCGACGGCGTCGTCGAGCGCGAGGGAGTCGAGGGGCTCGCCAGCGCGCTGGGGTACTCCACTCGCCAGCTCAACCGTGTGGTCACCCAGGAGTACGGCGCCGGACCGCTCGCCCTGGCCAGGTCTCGTCGCGCGCAGACCGCCCGCGTGCTGATCGAGACGACCGACCTCACCTTCGCCGACATCGCGTTCGCGGCCGGGTTCGCCAGCGTGCGGCAGTTCAACGACACCATCCGGGAGGTGTACGCCGCGACGCCCACCCGCCTCCGCGACGGGGCCGGCTCGAGGAGGTCGACGGGCAGGCCCGGGACGATTCGCACCCGGATCGCAGTCCGGGAGCCTTTCGCCGCCGACGACGTGCACTTCTTCCTCGCTATCCATGCCGTCGAGGGGGTCGAGGCGACCGGTCCCGGGTGGTACGAACGCTCCGTGCGGTTGCCGCACGGCCCCGGCGTCGTCCGGCTCGAGCTCGCGGCCAGAACGACCGGCCAGGTGCCCTGCACGTTCACGCTGACCGACGCTCGTGACCTCGCCCCGGCACTGGAACGCACCCGTCGCCTGCTCGACGCCGACTGCGATCCGGTCGCCGTCGACGAGGCGCTGGCCGAGGACCCGGCGCTCGGCAAGCTCGTGACCGACCGGCCCGGCCTCCGGGTGCCGGGTCACCTCGACGGCATCGAGGTGGCGGTGCAGACCGTGCTGGGGCAGCAGGTCACCCTCGCCTCCGCCCGGACCTCGGTCGGGCGCCTCGTCGAGGAGCACGGCGAGCCCCTTGGTCTGGAGGGCGACCACGCGGTGACGCGCCTGTTCCCGACCGCCGCCACGATCGCGAAGATCGATCCCGCGACGCTGCGCATGCCGGCCTCACGAGCCAGGGCGCTGACGGGGCTGGCGGCTGCCCTCGACCGCGGTGACGTGCGTCTCGACCGCAGCACCGACCGGGCCGAGACGCGAGCGGCGCTGCTGGCCCTGCCGGGGATCGGACCGTGGACAGCCGACTACGTCGCCATGCGGGCGCTCGGCGACCCCGACGTATTCCTGCCGACCGACATCGGGGTGCGCAACGCTGCGAAGCGTCTGGGCATTGAGGAGGTCGGCGCGCGGAGTGAGGCCTGGCGCCCCTGGCGGTCCTACGCGCTGATGCGGCTCTGGTCGGTGGTTCTCGACGAGATGAAGACAGGTTTCGACAAGCAGGTTCAACGCAGGAATGGAGACATAGGGTGACGACGACGAGGGCAGTGGAGATGACGACGATGTGGACCGTGGCGGGATCCCCAGTGGGGGACCTGCGGATCGTTGCGCGAGGCGGCAAGATCGCCGCGATCGAGTACACCCCGTTCCGGGGGTCGCCCAGCGGCGAGCCGATCGGTGAGCGCGACGACGACAACGCGTTGCTGCGCAGCGCAGTCGACCAGCTGGCGGCGTACTTCGCCCGCGACCTGAAGGAGTTCGACCTCACTCTCGCACCGCGCGGCAGTGACTTCCAGCAACGCGTGTGGGCGGAGCTGCGCCGTATCGGCTACGGCGAGACCGCGTCGTACGGCGAGGTCGCCCGTCGGCTCGGCATGACCAACGCGGCGTCACGCGCGGTCGGCCTGGCCAACGGACGCAACCCGATCCCGATCGTCATCCCGTGCCACCGGGTGATCGGGGCCGACGGGACACTCACCGGCTACGCAGGCGGGCTGGAGCGCAAGCAGCTGCTGCTCGGGCTGGAGCAGGACGCCCTGTTCTGAGGGCCTACGGCGCCAGCGTCGTACGACGGTAGAACGCCAGCAGCTCTTGTACCTTCGCCTCGTCACGGTCCGCGATTGGTACCAGCAGCTCGGCGACCACCTCGGTGAGCTCGGCGATGCGGCGGTTCAGCCGCCGGTTCTCCTGCACGCCTGCCTCGAGGTCGCGGATGCGCTCGGGGATGCTGAGGGCCTTGCGGAACCAGCCGCGCCTGCTCTTCGTGGTCTGCGTGCTCACGGTTGCTCCTCGGGTTCGTGGGTCGGGGTCCATCGGACCTCCAGTCGGGTGACGTGCGGGTCGGGCTGGTCGAAGAAGTCGTGACCGGCCCCCTGCCTGAGGTCGACGACGTGACCTCCGGCAGCGTTGATCTCGTGCACCAGGTCGTCGATCGCCACGCGCTGGACCAGGCCGTCGACCGTGTGTGAGGGGAGCCCCGGGCGTGCAGCCGCCACCTCCAGGAACAGGGCGCCGCCCCGTCGCAGCGACATCGAGGCGAGCCGCCACAGGTTGCGGCGAGCGTCCTCGTCGAGGCAACCGACCAGCCCCCGGGCGTAGAGCACGGGCGGCTCCGGGTCACGGGCGAGCTCGGCTCCCGTCAACAACACAGAACGGGTGTCGTTGAGCACCAGCACTCGCACGTCGGGATCGGTCACGCCTGTCCGGGCGAGCCGCCGCCGCGTCTGGCGTACGGCGGCTCCGGCGAAGTCGCAGGCAACGACCTCGTGCCCGCGGCGCGAGAACCAGGCCGAGTCGCGGCCGTTCCCGGCCCCCAGGTCGACGACCTTCGCAGCCGCTGGCATCCGGTGCTGTGACCAGGGCGCGAAGGAGGAGCCCTGGCGGGGGATCTCGTCGCGGCGGTAACGGAGCAGCTCGTTCCAGGCGATCACATGCGTGCGGAAGCCCCGCAGCCACCCGTCCAGACGCCGCAGGCCGGCCGGCGGGTCCACCGGCTGGAAGGCGGGGTCCGGCACCCGCCAGCCGGGTCCGTAGAGGAACTCGAGCACGGCTTCGGGGTCGGCCGGGGCGGCGAGCTCCACGCCTTCGAGCAACACGGTCGAGGAGGGAGTCAGCGCGGATCGCGGGAGGGTGCCGCTGCGGCCGCCGAGCTGGTAGAAGACGCCCTCGACGTGGAACGCGCCGAACACGTCGACGTGCACGTTGCGGCCGTCCGGCAGCGGCAGGAAGAGCTTCAGGTCGGCGCCGGACATCCGCACCACCTTCCAGCCGAGCTCGCGCATCTCACGCTCGATCCGGAACGACTCCCGCACGACGTCGGCAGGCGAGGAGTGGGCACTCAGGTAGGCGAGGTCGGTGTCCGAGTCGTGCCCGATCATCCGTCCCTCGCGTACGGCGCCCAGGAGGCAGCCGTAGCTCACGTGGGCGTCGATGCCCACGTGGTCGCGCAGGTCGGCGATCGCCCGGGCGGTGCCCTCGATGATGTGGCGTCGTACGTCGTCGCCGGTCTCGGAGAACACGCGGGTGAGGTGGCCCGCCCGGTCCACGGCCAGCGGGTGACCGTGCGTGTCGCGAACCCGCAACCGAGTGGTGGCGCCCCGGAACGCGATCTCCCCGTCGAAGTGGACGCGTTCTCCAAGGGTGTCCGCGAGCCGCACCCTGGCGGTGCCGACCAGCTCGGTGCGCAGCACCTCGGGCCAGGCGACCTGCCACCCGCCGCGGCTCCGGACCCCGTCCCGGTCAGGGGAGAAGGACCAGACGTACTGCCCGTCGAAGGTGACCACGACAGGGTCCACCACGGACGCAGGCACGACGACGTGGTCGTCGGTCACGTGCGGCGCCTCGACGGCCGTGAGGATGGACATGGTGCTCCGAAGCTAGGGCGACTAAGTAGATAGACAGACTACATTTTAACGCCCGTCCAGCCCAATCACCGGCCGGTGCGCCGGGAGGCGTTCTCCTGTGCGATGCGGCGAAGCGTCAGCAGAACCGGCTCCAGCAGCAGGGTGCTGATGACGGCGTGCTCGGCCGCCTCTGCCGGGCCGGTCTCCCCGAGCGACTTGACGTCGTGTTCGGAGATGAGCTCGGCCGCCTCGGCGTAGACGTCGAGCGCCTCGTCCGCGGGCGCGTGCCCGAGGGCAGTCAGCGACGCGAGTGCCCCGGCGAGGGCGTCGCGGTGCGTACTGCGCTCGTCCAGCTCCCAGCCGTGCCGTTCAAGCAGGGCATCGACACGAGGCCGTTCCGCGGCACTCCCGCTGTGTTCGACCAGTGGAGCCAGCCGCGAGTGCGCGCTGCCGATCGCCTCGTGGCGCGACAGGGTGGGGTCATCGATCGCAGTCAGCACCCGGCGTACGTCGTCCAGGCGCATGCCGGCCACGTCGATGAGCGCACGGACCAGCCGCAGCCGGCGTACATGGGAGTCGTCGTAGCGCGCCCGCGTGGCGCCCACTGCCTCGCCGGGGTGCAGCAAACCCTCGCGCAGGTAGTACTTGATCGTCGGGACAGGGAGGTCGCTGCGCTCCGAAAGCTGGGACATCCACATGACCAGATCTTGACATTGGATAGTTCTTCTGTCCAATATTGGATTGTGAGACTATCCAACAAGCTGTCCCGGGCCGCCGTGCTCGCGTTCCTGCCGGTCGTCGCGGTCCAGGGCCGCCGGGAGTTCTCCCGGTCCGAGCTGGCCGGCGTGCTCCAGTCGTTTGCCTCCGACGGGTTCCATCCGGGGCCGGCACTGCACGAAGCGTTCGCCCACGAGATCGCCGACCGCATGCCTCTTCCCTACCTGCTGAGGAGCGCACCATGAGTGACGAGACCCGAATCCTGGCGGGGATACTTCTGCTGTCGTTGGTGACCGTGGAGACCGGTGGCCTCTACATGGTCAAGCTGTGGCGCTCGCGCGGCGGAGCCACCGACTTCCAGGTCGGCTTCGCCCGGGCCGGGCACGCCCACGCGGGTGTGCTGCTGGTGCTCTCGCTGACCGCACTTCTGTACGCCGACACGGCCAGCCTCTCAGGCGCGTGGAACTGGGTCGCCCGGTCCGGCGTACCCGCCGCGGCGATCCTGATGCCCGCCGGCTTCTTCGCCTCCTCGATGGGAGAGGGACGCACCAAGCCGAACAGCCTGATCGCAGTCGTCTACACCGGCGCCGTCGTACTCGCCCTGGGCCTCGGCAGCCTGGGCGTGGGCCTGCTGACTGCGTAGGGGGTTCCCACGGGACCGTGGGAAACCTGAGGCCAGTGGGACTACTCGGCCGCAGCCCGGCGGAGCGACTCGGAGAGGCGCTCGGCGGCGGCTAGTACGGCGGGGGCGTGCATCCGGCCGGGCTGGCGGGAGAGGCGCTCGAGCGGACCGGAGACCGACACGGCGGCGATGATCTTGCCGCTGGGGGAGCGGACGGGGGCGGAGACCGAGGCCACGCCCTGCTCGCGCTCGCCCACCGACTGCGCCCAGCCGCGTCGGCGGATGCCGGCGAGAGCCGTCGCGGAGTAGGCGGCGTTCTGCAGCCCGCGGTGCATGCGCTCCGGGTCCTCCCAGGCCAGCAGCACCTGCGCTGCCGAGCCTGCGCGCATGGTCAGCTGCGAACCGATCGGGATCGTGTCCCGCAGGCCGCTGGGACGCTCGGCCGCGGCGACGCACACGCGGTGCTCGCCCTGCCGGCGCCACAGCTGGGCGGACTCGCCTGTGATGTCGCGAAGCCTCGCGAGAACCGGGCCGGCCGTGGCGAGCAGGCGGTCCTCACCTGCCGCGGCGGACAGCTCCGCCAGTCGCGGCCCCAGGACGAAGCGGCCCTGCATGTCGCGGGCCACCAGTCGATGGTGTTCCAGCGCGACCGCCAGGCGGTGCGCGGTGGGTCGGGCCAGGCCGGTGCCGGCCACGAGCCCGGCCAGCGTTGCAGGACCCGATTCAAGCGCCGCCAGTACCAGGGCAGCCTTGTCGAGTACGCCGACTCCGCTCGTGGTGTCCATATTGCAATACTGCCGTCTCGTAGAATGGGATGACACATAGTGTACGTGGCAGGGCTACAACTTGCACTTCAGGATGTGAAACGAAGCAGAAGGGATTCGGATATGGGCAAGACGCTGTCGGAAAAAGTGTGGGACGAACATGTCGTGCGCAGCGCCGACGGGGAGCCCGACCTGCTCTTCATCGATCTGCACCTGGTGCACGAGGTCACATCCCCCCAGGCCTTCGACGGTCTGCGACTCGCGGGCCGCACTGTACGCCGCCCCGACCTGACCCTGGCCACAGAGGACCACAACGTCCCCACGCTCGATTGGGACAAGCCCATCGCCGATCCGGTCTCGCGGACCCAGGTGGAGACCCTGCGGAAGAACACGTTGGAGTTCGGCGTCCCCGCGCACCCGCTGGGCGACGTCGAGCAAGGGATCGTGCACATCATCGGCCCGCAGCTCGGCCTGACCCAGCCCGGCATGACGATCGTGTGCGGAGACTCGCACACCTCGACGCACGGTGCCTTCGGTGCGATTGCGTTCGGCATCGGCACCTCCGAGGTGGAGCACGTGCTCGCCACCCAGACGCTGATGCAGGCGCTACCCAAGACGATGGCCGTCACGGTCAAGGGCAACCTGCCCGACGGGGTCACCGCAAAGGACCTCGTCCTCACCCTGATCACGCAGACTGGCACCGGTGGCGGCCAGGGCTACATCGTCGAGTACCGCGGCCCGGCCATCGAGGCGCTCTCCATGGAGGGCCGGATGACCGTGTGCAACATGAGCATCGAGTGGGGCGCGAAGGCCGGCCTGATCGGGCCCGACCAGACCACGTTCGACTACATCGAGGGACGAGCAGAGGCACCGAAGGGTGCTGACTGGGACGCCGCCCTCGAGCACTGGAAGTCGTTGCGCACCGACGACGACGCAGTCTTCGACAAGGAGATCGAGCTGGACGCCTCGACCATGACGCCGTTCGTCACCTGGGGCACCAACCCCGGCCAGGGCGTACAGCTCGGCGGAGTCGTACCGGACCCGGCTTCCTTCGAGGACCCGGACGACCGGATCGGTGCGGAGAAGGCGCTGGAGTACATGGCGCTCGAGGCGGGCACCCCGATGCGCGAGGTCAAGGTCGACACGGTGTTCGTGGGCTCGTGCACCAACGGCCGCATCGAGGACCTGCGCCTCGCCGCGGAGATCATCCAGGGCCGCACCGTCGACAAGGACACCCGTCTCCTCGTCGTACCCGGTTCAGTGCGGGTGCGGATGCAGGCCGAGGACGAGGGCCTCGACATCATCTTCAAGGAGGCGGGTGCCGAGTGGCGCGGGGCCGGCTGCTCGATGTGTCTGGGCATGAACCCCGACCAGCTCACCCCCGGCGAGCGCAGCGCGTCCACCTCCAACCGCAACTTCGAGGGACGCCAGGGCAAGGGTGGCCGGACGCACCTCGTCTCGATACCCGTCGCCGCGGCGACTGCAGTCCGCGGAACGCTCAGCTCCCCTTCCGATCTCGAACCACTTGCCGACACCGAGGTGCGTGCCTGATGGACAAGTTCACGTCGCACACCGGTGTGGGTGTCCCGCTTCGCCGTAGCAACGTCGACACCGACCAGATCATCCCGGCGGTCTACCTCAAGCGCGTCACGCGCACAGGCTTCGAGGACGGACTTTTCGCAGCCTGGCGCGGGGATCCGTCGTTCGTCCTCAACAAGGCGGAGTACGCCGCCGGCTCGGTGCTTGTTGCCGGACCCGACTTCGGCACCGGCTCCTCGCGCGAGCACGCCGTCTGGGCCCTGCAGAACTACGGCTTCCGCGCAGTGATCAGCTCGCGCTTCGCCGACATCTTCCGTGGCAACTCAGGCAAGTCCGGCCTCGTCGCGGCAGAGGTTGACGAGAAGGTGGTGCAGCGTCTCTGGGACCACCTCGAAGCACATCCCGGCGCGACGGTCAGCGTCGACCTGGAGGCGCGAACCGTCAAGGCTGGTGAGGGTCCTGACGCCATCGAGGACTCCTTCGACATCGACGACTACACGCGTTGGCGACTGCTCGAAGGACTCGACGACATCGGCATCACGTTGTCCAAGGAAGACGACATCGCGGCTTTCGAGAAAACGCGTCCTTCGTGGAAACCAGCCACAATTCACTGATTTGAAGGCGCAATTGCACTAACAACTGCTGCGACACGCGCCGCGCCCATTGTGGTGAAGGTCACTTTTCCCTAGCGTGCAAGGGGATTAGTCGAGCAAAGCGCTCGGCTGACGTTCACGAAAGGGAAGCTTGTGAACAAGAGTCAGTTGATCGACAGCCTCGCTGCTCGCTACGAAGGCAACCGCAAGTTGGCCGCGCACGCGCTGGAGTCGGTGCTCGACACCATCACTCGTGAGGTCGCAAGGGGCGAGAAGGTGGCCATCACGGGGTTCGGCTCGTTCGAGAAGCGGGTCCGCGACGCGCGGTGGGTTCGGAACCCGTCGACAGGTGCCCGGATGAAGGCCAAGAAGAAGGCGGTCCCGGCGTTCCGGCCGGGTGCACAGCTCAAGGACGTCGTCTCTGGCGCCAAGAAGCTGCCCAAGCTCACGCTGGCCGCCGTGGAGAAGGCCACGCCGGCCGCCGCAAAGCCAGCCGTCAAGAGGACGACCGCGGCGGCGAAGCGCGCCGCTGGTGGCGGCGCGAAGAAGGCCGCGACCAAGTCGGCTGCGAAGAAGGCTCCCGCCAAGAAGGCTCCGGCCAAGAAGGCAGCCACGGCAAAGACGGCTGCGAAGAAGGCTCCGGCCAAGAAGGCAGCCACGACAAAGACGGCCGCGAAGAAGGCTCCGGCCAAGAAGGCAGCCACGACAAAGACGGCCGCGAAGAAGGCTCCGGCCAAGAAGGCAGCCACGACAAAGACGGCCGCGAAGAAGGCTCCTGCCAAGAAGGCAGCCACCAAGACGGCTGCGAAGAAGGCCCCCGCCAAGAAGGCAACCGCCAAGAAGACGACGGCCAAGAAGACGACCGCGAAGAAGGCCGCAGCCAAGAAGTCCTCCTGACCTGCGGCATCCGCAGGCAACGCGGAGCTGTCGACGCTGAGCAATGTGCTTGCGTTGCTCAGCGTCGACAGCACCGCGTTACAGGCGGCTGTGGCCGTGCTCCTCGAGAGCCGTCTGCGTGTGCGGGCCGAGACCAATCTGCTCAGCGCGGGCGAGGTCGGCCTCGGTGTCGACGTCCATGCGCAGCGTCGTGAGCTCGGCGCGAACGGGACTGGCGCCAGAGTCCTCGTGTCGTCGGGCCGACCCGGGCCCGAAGTGTGGGTCAAGGTCCACTCCGGGGCCGGCCGCGAGAAGCGTCGTACCGGTGCCGGACGAGTCAGCCACGAACCATCGCGGCGTGAGCCCTGCAGCGAGGGCAGCATCGAGGTCGTCGGGCGCCAGGCATGGTAGATCCGCGCACAGCGCGGCCACCGCCCTCGCGGGGTAGAGCAGGCGCACCCGCAGCGCCGCGTGGTGCAGCGCGCGGTTGAGATCGCCGTCTCCCTCGTCGGGAAGGCGAAGCGCGCCGCCCACTTCGAAGCCCCGCTCGTCGGTCACCACGTAGACCTGCGCCACCGCGGTCGCTCTCGAGGCGGCCGTGATCGCGTCGAGTGCGAAGGCTCGCATCATCGGCTCGCGTTGGCCCGGCCGTCGCATCTCGAGCCGGGACTTGGCCATGGCCAAGGTCTTCACCGGCATCAAGAGCGCGAACGTGTGAGACACCGCCCGATCCTCTCAGCCTGCCCAGAACGGATAGGAGCCTGTCCGTGTCGGCGTGCACGACCGCGGCAGTGCGAGCAGGCAAGTGCCAGCGGACGGGGCAGTAGGCTCGCGTGCACGCAACGGCGGCAGACTCAGGGAGGTCCGGGTGGCGAAGGTTCGACAGTTGCAGCAGAAGCGTGGCTGGGCTTTCTCCACTGTCGTCGGCACAGCCAAGCCGATTCTGCTGGCCGTCACCAAGCGCGACTGGATCAACGGCGAGAAGATCCCTGCCGCTGGGGGTTGCGTCGTCGTCGTCAACCACATCTCCCACCTGGACCCGATGACCTTCGGCCTGTTCCTCTACGACCACGGCCGGTTGGTGCGCTACCTGACCAAGGAGGCGCTGTTCCGTACGCCGCTGTTCAAGTACGTCGTACGCGACGCCGGCCAGATTCCGGTTTCACGAATGGCCGAGGGTGCGGCCAGCGCGTTCGACGCCGCCGTCGCGGCTGTGAACAAAGGCGAGATGATCGGCATCTATCCCGAGGGCACCATCACCAAGGACCCTGACGGTTGGCCGATGCGCGGCAAGACCGGTGCCGCCCGGATCGCCCTGGCCACCGGGTGTCCGGTGATCCCGGTCGGGCAGTGGGGAGTGCAGGACCTGCTGCCGGCGTACGCCGTCCGACCGCACCCGTTCCCCCGCAAGACGACGTCCTACAAGGTTGGCAACCCGGTCGACCTGAGCGACCTGACCGGCAAGCCGATCACCAGCGACGTGCTCCGCGAGGCCACCGACCGGATCATGGCGGCGATCACCGAAATCGTCGAAGAACTGCGCGGAGAGAAGGCTCCGGTCGTACGCTTCGACCCGAAGACGTCAGGGGTCAGCGAGATCGGTAACCCCAAGAAGGCAAAGCGGCGGGAGCGGGAATGAGCAAGGTCGCGGTGTTCGGTGCCGGATCCTGGGGTACGGCGTTCAGTCTCGTCCTTGCCGATGCGGGCAACGACGTCACCATCTGGGGTCGCCGGCCCGAAGTGTGCCAGGCGATCAACGAGCGCCACGAGAACACCGAGTACTTCCCCGGGATTGAGCTCCCGGAGTCGATCCGCGCCACGGCGGACCCGACCGAGGCGGCTGCGGACGCGGAGTTCGTGGTGCTCTCGGTGCCTTCGCAGAAGCTGCGCGAGAACCTCGGCCAGTGGACAGATCTGATGCCGGCCGACGCGGTCTTCGTGTCGTTGATGAAGGGTGTCGAGCTGGGCACCACCAAGCGGATGAGCGAGGTGATCGCGGAGGTCACCGGAGCCGAACCCGAGCGGATCGCCGTGGTCAGCGGACCCAACCTGGCGCGCGAGATCGCGCTGCGCGAGCCGGCAGCCAGTGTGATCGCGTGCGCGGACGAGTCCGTCGCGGCGCGGCTCCAGGACGTGTGCCACTCGCAGGCGTTCCGTCCGTACCGCAGCACCGATGTCCTGGGCTGTGAGCTCGGCGGTGCCTACAAGAACGTCGTCGCGTTGTGCGTCGGGATGGCGATCGGTCTCGGGTTCGGTGACAACACGACCGCTTCGATCATCACCCGTGGTCTCGCCGAGACAGCCCGGCTGGCGATGAAGCTGGACGCCGACCCGTTGACGCTGATGGGCCTGGCCGGCCTCGGCGACCTTGTCGCGACCTGCTCCTCGCCGCTCTCGCGCAACAGGACGTTCGGGGAGAAGCTCGGCCAGGGAATGAGCACAGAGGAGATCGTGGCCTCGACGCGTCAGGTCGCCGAGGGTGCCAAGTCCTGTGCCGCGATCTACGACCTCGCTGACCACAACGGTGTCGACGCACCCGTCGCGCAGCACGTGGCGGCGGTGGTCGCAGGCGAGATGAGCGCCCGCGACATGATGTACGCGTTCATCGCCCGCGACACCAAGCACGAACGGGACTGACGCGCGCCAAGGCCGCAGGTTGGCAGCAACCGGCCGCTCGTGCTCGGATGCCTCCATGGCCAACGAGCGCACCGTGCCCTTGCTGCCGTGCGCCTCGATCGACGACATCCGGGACTTCATGGTCCCGCTGGGGTTCGCGGTCACCTACCGCCAGCTGCGGCCCAATCCCTATCTCGTCGTACGACGTGAGGATCTCGAGCTGCACTACTTCGGGATCGAGGGTTTCGTCGCGGAGGACTCCTACGGCTCCTGCCTGGTGCTCGTCGAGGACACCGAGCCGCTCTTCGAGGCGTTCAGCGCAGGCTTGCGCGCAACCTACGGACGGCTCCCGCTCTCCGGGCTCCCGAGGATCACCCGGCCGCGGCGACGCAAGAACGTCGGCAACCTCACCGGGTTCAGCCTCGTCGATCCGGGCGGCAACTGGATCAGGGTGGTGCGCGCGGCCGGTTCCGAGGTGGCCACCGAACCCTCACGGGAGGAGCCGACGGACAAGCTCTCTGGCGCTCTCGCGAACGCAGTCGTGCTGGCCGACTCGAAGGGTGACGACGGACAGGCTGCCCGCATCCTCGCCGGTGCGCTGTCGCGAGAGACCGCGGCGCCTCCGGTCGCACGCGTGGAGGCGTTGGCGTTCCTGGCCGAGCTGCGGGTCAGGCTGGGGGATCCGGAGGCCGCAGCGGCCGTAGTGGGTCAGGTCGACGCCGTGCCGCTGACCGAGGACGAGCAACGGGCGGCACGGGTCGCCCTGAGCCAGGTGGACGAGCTGCGTGCAGGCCTGGCCGCCGGTCCCGACTGAGCGGAGCCTCAGCGGCCGGCCGTGTCGAGCGCCCGGCTGAGGTCCTCCCAGATGTCCTCGACGTCCTCGATGCCCACCGAGAGGCGGATCAAGCCTTCGGGGATGGTGGCGGGCTCGGACTTCCAGCGACGACGCCTCTCCAGGGTCGACTCGACCCCGCCCAGCGAGGTCGCGTAGACCCAGAGCTGGGTCGAGTGCTGGACCAGGTCGGCGATCTCCCCGGAGGGCATGACCATCGCGACCATGGCGCCCAAGCCGGGATAGCGGACCTCTGCGACGTCGGCGCGATCCCGCAGGCGGCGTACCAGCTCCTGGGCGTTGGCCTGCGCACGCTCCACCCGCAACGGCAGGGTCCGCAGCCCCCGCAGGGCGAGCCACGCCTCGAAGGTGCCGGGGATGGCGCCGAACATGTCCCGGCGGCCCTTGAGCACGTCGTACAGCTCGTCGCTGCGGGTGACCACTGCGCCCATGAGCAAGTCGGAGTGGCCGCCGATGTACTTCGTCGCGGAGTGCACCACCAGGTCGACGCCGGAGTCGAGCGGCTGCTGCAGGATAGGCGTCGCGAACGTGTTGTCGACGACCACATGGGCACCGGCCTCGTGAGCGGCTTCAGTGATCGCGGGAATGTCCGCGACCTCCATCGCGGGGTTGGTGGGCGACTCGAGCCACACCAGGGACGCGTCCTCGCAGGCCGCGATCACAGCGTCGGTGTCGCTGAGGTCGACGAGGTGGGGCTTGACCCGGTCGCGCAGGTCCAGGTCGGCCAGCTGCATGAGGGAGCCGAGGTAGGCGTGCCGGGGTGCCACCACCTTCTCGCCGTTGCCGACGAGGTCGAAGATCGTGGCGACTGCGGCCAGGCCGCTCGCGAAGGCAAGGCAGCGGCCACCCTCGAGCCCGCCGAGCGCGTCCTCGAAGGCGGTCCACGTCGGGTTGGTATACCGGCCGTACTCGAGGTCACCGCCGGCCACGTACGTGGAGGCCATGGTGATCGGGCTGTTGAACGGCTGGTCGGGCTCGTGTGGGGGACGGCCGAGGTGCACGGCTCGGGTGGAAGGGCGCATGACGCCAGCGTATTGACCAGCGTACTGACGAGCGCGCGTGCGCCCCGTGGGGACCGGTGTCCGCCGGTATGGTCGCCCCGTGAGCGCCTCGGATCCCACCTCCTCCGGCCAGGCCCGCAAGCCGCGCGTCGCCGTCGTGTTCGGCGGTCGTTCGAGTGAGCACTCCATCTCCTGCATCTCCGCGGGAAGCGTGATCGCGGCCCTCGATCCCGAGAAGTACGACGTGGTGCCGGTCGGCATCGCTCCCGACGGGCGCTGGGTGCTCGAGTCGACTGAACCGGGACACCTCGCGCTCGGCCCGGGCGGCGAGCTGCCCTCGGTCACCGGTGACCAGGAGATCACCCTCACGCCCGGGCAGGGGCTGGTCGTCACCGAGCCCGGCGACGTGCCGAGAGTGCTCGGCGAGGTCGACGTGGTGTTCCCGGTGATCCACGGTCCTTGGGGCCAGGACGGCACCCTGCAGGGTCTCCTGGAGATGGCCGGCGTGCGGTACGTCGGTGCCGGCGTACTCTCGAGCGCCGTCGGGACCGACAAGCACTTCATGAAGCAGCTCTTCCACGCGGCCGGACTGCCCGTGCTGCCCTACGTACTGGTTCGGCCCCGCGAGTGGGAGCAGGACCCGGCCACGGTCCGCGAGGCGGTCGAGGCGCTCGACTACCCGGTCTTCGTCAAGCCTGCTCGCGCCGGGTCGAGCTTCGGGATCACTCGCGTGGACAGGGCCGAGGACCTCGACGACGCGATCGAAGGGGCCCGGAAGTTCGACCCGAAGGTGCTTGTCGAGGCCGCGGCGACGAATGCGCGCGAGCTCGAGATCGGCGTACTCCAGGGGCTTGACGGTGCGCCCCCGGAGACCAGCGCCCTCGCGGAGATCACAGTGGGCGCCGACCACGAGTTCTACGACTTCGACGCGAAGTACCTCGAGCAGAGCTACCAGATCCCGGCCTCGCTGGGCGAGGAGGCGACGGCGGAGCTGCGCGAGCTCGCCGTGCGGGCCTTCGAGGCGCTCGACGTCGAGGGCCTCGCGCGCGTCGACTTCTTCCTGCTCCCGGGCGGCCGCCTGCTCGTGAACGAGGTGGAGACGATGCCCGGGTTCACGGCAACGTCGATGTTCCCGCTGCTGTGGCAGGAGTCCGGCCTCTCGTACCCGGCGCTGATCGAACGGCTGGTGCGCCTGGCGATGGAGCGAAGCACCGGGCTCCGCTGAAACTGCGTCCGGTCTTCGGGCCAGGCATCTGACCGAGGCAGGTGAACACCAGGCGGCGGTCGAATGGGGGTTGACGAGCCTGCCCACGTCGTGCAGAGTGCCTAACCATGTTAGGCACTCCGAACAGAGATAGGATCGCCGAACGTCGTGAGGCGACGCGGCAGGAGATCCTGGCTGCTGCCTGGGCGCTGGCGGCGGAGCGGGGACTCGCGCAGCTCACCCTCCGCGAGGTCGCGAACCGGGTCGGCATGCGGGCACCTTCGCTCTACACCCACTTCGAGTCAAAGAACGCGATGTACGACGCGATGTTCGCCGACGCCTGGACGCAGTACCTGGCCGTGGCCGAGGGCTACGAGAGGGCTGCCGACGTGGGTTCCCTGGGTGCGCGAGCCTTCCTGCGCGAGGCCGCGCACACGTTCTTCGACTTCGCGGTCGCCGACCTGGCCCGGTACCAGCTGATGAACCAACGCACGATCCCGGGCTTTGAGCCGAGCCCGGAGGCCTACGCGCCGGCCGTGCAGTCGCTGGAGCACTTCCGCGCGCGACTCGTTCGGTTCGGCGTCACCAAGGAGGAGGACGTCGACCTCTGCTCTTCCCTGCTCGCCGGGCTGGCCGACCAACAGCTCGCCAACGACCCCGGCGGGAATCGCTGGGGTCGTCTCGTCGACCGGACGGTCGACATGCTCGCCGACAACCTGGGCCTGGCGCCCGAATCCGAGGAGAAGTCATGACGACCGAACATGCGACGAAGAACGGCCCGCGAACAAGCCAGCTCGACCGTGAGGTCGCCATGGGGCTCGCGGCCGAGGAGTACGAGCGGGTGACCGCGCTCTTCGAGAGGCTGACGCCGCGGCAGTGGTCGGCCCCCACGGACTGTCCCGACTGGGACGTGCGGGCGATGGCGGGGCACATACTCGGCATGACCCAGATGGCTGCCTCGATCCCGGAGATGGTGCGCCAGCAGATGGCCTCCGGAAAGCGACAGAAGCGCGAGGGTGGTCTGAGCGTCGACGCGGTCACGGCCGTGCAGGTGGAGAAGAACGCCGCTCTGAGCACCGGCGAGCTGGTCGAAGCGATGCGGCGCACCGGTCCCCGTGCAGCCCGTGCCAGACGACGTAAGCCGGCGCTGGTCCGGAACCGAACGATCCCCGAGGAGCAGGACGTCGACGGGCACAAGGAGCCGTGGACCTTCGGATACATGTTCGACGTGATCCTCACCCGCGACCCGTTCATGCACCGCATCGACATCTCACAGGCAACAGGGATCCCCATGGAGCCCACCGCGGACCACGAGGGGCGCATCGTCGACGACGTGGTGCGCGAGTGGGCCGCTCGTCACGGTGAGCTCTATTCACTCGAGCTGTCGGGTCCCGCAGGTGGTCGGTGGAGTCGTGGCGACGACGGCGCACCTGTCTCGATGGACGCGCTCGAGTTCTGCCGGGTTCTCTCCGGACGCGTGCCGGGCCAGGGGCTGCTGTCGGTTCAAGTCCCGTTCTGACGGGTCAGCTACATGGCTTCACGAGCCGGGTGTGCCGCTTGATCGCCTCGGCTAGGTCGACCATGACTGCGGGCGGGGGGCGGTACTCCGCGGGGACCAGGACCTCGACCCGGGGCGAACGCTCGATGGTGGTCATCACCAGGTCGCGACCCTGGTCTGCCATCTGCTCGTCCGGCACGAACCAGCCCAGGCCGTCCGCGACCTGACACGCGGCGAACTTGTCGTAGCCGCTCGGAGTTCCGACCCCGCACCGCAGGACGATCGCGGGGTCACCCCACGCTGCGCCGAGCGGGTTGCCCTCGGTCTCGCGCCGTTGCTGCTCGGAAACCCGGTCGGGCAGAGCCTCGACCAGATCGGCACAGGCTTTGCGCTCCGAGCCACTGACCTCGCTCGCACGGACGTCCACCGCACCGCACGACGTACCCGCGAGCACCGTGAGTGCCACGACGCCCGCCACCCCGAAGGGTGACGGGCGTCGCCGCGAAGCTCTTGCTGACGTGCTGGTCAGATGTGGACGACGGGGCACGTCAGCGTGCGCGTGATTCCGTCGAGGGTCTGGACCTTCGCGACAACCAGCTTGCCGAGCTCGTCTACGTTGCGGGCCTCGGCGCGAACGATGACGTCGTAGGGACCGGTGACATCCTCGGCGAGGATGACGCCCTTGATGTCGGTGATCCGTTGAGCGACCTCTGCGGCCTTGCCGACATCAGTCTGGATCAGGATGTAGGCCTGCACGACCATGTGGGACTCCCTCGATGGAACGGAAAAGTCTGAACCGAGTCGAAACCTACCGGACGACCAGCCAAGGCGGAACACGACGGTCCCGCGAGAGCCCTCTCAATGATCTGGTGGGATGGGCTCATGAGCATCCCGGAGTCGTTTCCGCCCGACGCCACGCTCGCGGACGTGGGGGAGTTCGGGCTGATCGCTGCCCTTTCGGGTCGGTTCGACCAGGGTGAGCAGGTGTACGTCGGACCGGGGGACGACGCAGCTGTTGTGCGAACCCCCAAGGGACACGTGGTCATCTCCACCGACCTGCTGGTCGAAGGACGGCACTTCCGCCGCGAGTGGGCGGCCGCTCGTGACATCGGCCGCAAGGCAGCGGCCAGCAACCTCTCCGACGTCAACGCCATGGGTGGCACCGCGCACTCGCTCACGGTCGGGCTGGCCGCGCCCGCGGACCTCCCGGTGCAGTGGGCGCTCGACTTCGCCGACGGCATCGCTGAGGAGTCGGCGCTGGTAGGGGCGAGCATCGTCGGCGGCGACCTGACCACCGCGACCGAGGTCGTCATCGCGGTGACCGTGCTGGGCACCTGCGAGGTGGCGCCCGTACGCCGGAGCGGCGCGCAGGCGGGCGACGTCGTCGCACTCGCCGGGAGGCAGGGCTGGGCTGCGGCGGGGCTGGCCGTGCTGGCACGGGGGTTCCGCTCACCCCGCGCGATGGTGGAGGCCTACCAGCGACCCCAGCCGCCGTACGCCGCGGGCCTGGCCGCCGCCCGGGCCGGCGCCACCGCCATGATCGACGTGTCGGACGGGCTGCTCGCCGACATCGGCCACGTGGCGCACGACTCGGGCGTGGCCATCGACATCCGCCGGGACGCGTTCGAGCTGGCCGAGCCGATGCAGGCGGTGGGCTCCGCGCTGGGCGTTGACCCGATGCAGTTCATCCTCGGGGGAGGAGACGACCACGCGATCGTGGCCACGTTCCCGCCCGACACCGCCCTGCCGGACGGCTTCACGCCCATCGGGGAGGTCGCCGCGTCGGAGGGCGCGCCCCGTGGAGCGGGCGTCGAGCCAGGTGTGGTGACCGTCGACGGCGCGGCGTACGACGGACCGACCGGCTGGAAGCACTTCGCCTGACCCCCAATTCGCCGAGACGGCTCATCTGAGAGCCCAGGAGACGGCGAGACGGCGCATCTGAAATTTCAGATGCGCCGTCTCGTCGGAGAAGGTTCAGGGGTTGGTCAGCGGGAGACCTTGCCGGCCTTGATGCAGCCGGTGCACACGTTGAGGCGCTTGGGCGCACCGTTGACGGTGGCGCGGACGCGCTGGATGTTGGGGTCGAAACGACGCTTCGTGATCTTGCGCGACCACGGACGGTTGTTGCCGAAGCCGGGCTTCTTGGCGCAGATGTCGCAGACGGCAGCCACCGTGCACTCCTCGGATAGAACTTGATTGTGATTGGGGGTCCGGAACCGACCACAAGAGATGGCCCTCTGAGATGGTCCGGACAACCGCACGAGAATAACTCAGAGCCGTGGCTCGGCGCGAATCGAGACGCAAGGAACTACGGTGAGCCCTTCGACGACGGACCGCCCGGGAGTACGACGCATGCAAGCAGAGGTTGCCACCTTCGACCTCGACGTCGTACGCCGGTTCGCCACCCTCGCGGTGGAAGGACTGGCCGCGACCCGCGAGGAGATCGACGCGCTCAACGTCTATCCGGTGCCCGACGGTGACACCGGCACCAACATGTTCCTCACCGTCGAGGCGGCACGCGACGCCTTGCTGGCCGCTCTCGAGGAGCACCCGGGCGACCTGCGTGCCGGGATGCAGGCCTACTCCCGGGGAGCGCTGCTCGGTGCCCGCGGGAACTCGGGCGTGATCCTGAGCCAGCTGATGGGCGCGCTGCTGCGACGGATCGGCCAGGCCGGCCCCGACGACCGGTCGGCGACGGTGTTCGCCGAGGGGATGGCGCTCGCCACCGATGCGGCGTACGCCGCGGTCGGAGAGCCCGTCGAGGGCACGATCCTGTCCGTGGCCCGGGCAGCGTCCGACGCCGCCGCAGAGGCCGCCGAGGTGCTCGAGGACCGTCTCGGAGAGGTCGTCCACGCGGCCGCCAGCGCTGCTCGCGAGGCGCTCGCCCGTACGCCGGACCAGCTGCCGCTGCTCAAGGCCGCAGGTGTCGTGGACGCCGGTGGTCGCGGGCTGTGCGTGGTGCTCGACGCTGCCGAGTCGGCGATCACGGGCCAGCACGCCACCATGACCACGCCACAGGTCGGCAGGTCCGCGATCCCGGTGCCACTGGTCCCGACCGGTGACCTGAGCGAGGACGGGCCGGCGTACGAGGTGATGTACCTCCTCGAGACCGACGACGAGTCCATCCCGCGCCTGCGCGAAGAGCTGGCACCGCTTGGTGACTCGCTGGTCGTGGTCGGTGGTGAGGGGCTCTGGAACGTGCACATCCACGTCAATGACGTGGGTGCCGCGGTCGAGGCCGGTATCCGGGCGGGCTCTCCTCGCCGGATCGAGGTCACGCACTTCGCCGAACAGGTGGCCGTTGCCCGGGGCAAGCGCGCCGAGCGACGTGGCCGCAAGCTGGTCGTCGTCGCGGCTGGCCCCGGGCTGGCCGGGCTGTTCGCGGAGGCCGGTGCCGAGGTCCTCGAGGGTGGTCCCGGCCGCCGCCCCAGCACAGGGCAGATCCTGGCCGCGATCGAGGCCACGGGCGCGCAGGAGGTCATCGTCCTGCCCAACGACCCCGACTCGATCGGCGTAGCCGAGGCAGCGGCTCATGAGGCCGAGCAGAAAGGCATCCACACCGTGGTCATCCCGACGCGCGCCCAGGTGCAGGGCATCGCCGCCCTGGCCGTGCACGAGCCCGGCCGCCCGCTCGACAGCGACGTCGTCCAGATGGCTGCCGCAGCGCGCGGAGCCCGTCACGGTGCAGTCACCGTCGCGGCGAAGGACGCCATGACCACGGCCGGCCCGTGTTCGGTGGGCGACGCCCTCGGCGTGGTCCACGGTGACTTCGCCATCGTCGGCAAGGATCTCTACGAGGTCGCGACCGGCGTGCTCGAGCGGCTGCTCGGCGGTGGCGGTGAGCTGGTGACGCTCGTCGCCGGCTCGGAGGCCGGAGACCTCGCCCAGGCCTGCGAGCACTGGGTTCAGCGCGCCCACCCCGGCGTGGACGTCGCGCTCTACGAGGGCGGACAGGAGCGCTACCCGCTGCTGATGGCGGTGGAGTAGGCATGGCGGGAGTGCAGGTCCGCTGGGACTCACCCGTCGCGGCGGTGGGTGGCAAGCACGTGAACAAGGTCATCAAGGCGACCGGTGTCGAGACCGTCGGTGACCTGCTGGGGCTGTTCCCCCGCCGCTACGTGCGGAAGGGATCGCTCAGCGAGCTCGAGGACCTCCACGAGGGAGACCTGCTCTCGCTGGTGGGCGAGGTGGTCAGCTGTGCGCAGAAGCCCTACCAGGACCGGCGCACCCGCCGCACGGCGTACCGGCTCGAGGTCCGGGTCCGCGCCGAGGGCGGCTCCCTCCTGCTCACGTACTTCGACCGGGAGAAGCGCACGGCGGACTGGCGCACCAGGGAGCTAGCCCAGGGACGGGTAGGCCTGTTCAACGGACGGCTCAAGTGGTTCAACGGGCAGTGGCAGCTGACCAACCCCGACTCGCGGATGTACGGCGACGCGGCCGAGGACGCCTACGCCTCGATGCCCGACCTGATCCCGCTCTACTCGTCGATCGCGGGGGTGAACCCCTGGCACCTCGAGCAGACCATCGCCACGGCTCTCGACCTCGTCGACGACATCCCTGACGTGCTGCCGCCGGCGGTGCGCGAGGCGGAGGACCTGATCACGGTGGCCCTGGCCCTGCGCTGGATCCACCGCCCCGACAACTGGGGGCAGAAGGTCAAGGCCGCGGACCGTTTGAAGTACGACGAGGCGTTCGTCACCCAGACGCTGCTGGCCCAGCGGCGGGCGGCGATCGAGGCCACCGTCGCCAACCCCCGCCCGGGCGCGCCGGAGGGCATCCTCGACCGGTTCGACGAGCGCCTGCCGTTCACGCTCACCGGTGGCCAGCGCAGCGTCGGGGAGGTGATCGCGGCCGAGCTCGGGCGCGGGCACCCGATGCACCGGCTGCTGCAGGGCGAGGTCGGCTCCGGCAAGACAGTCGTCGCGTTGCGCGCCATGCTGCAGGTGGTCGACTCAGGCGGCCAGGCCGCGCTCCTGGCGCCGACCGAGGTGCTCGCGCAGCAGCACCAGCGCTCCATCCTCGCCATGCTCGGCGACCTCGCCCACGGCGGTCTGCTCGGAGGCGCGGACGGCGCGACGAGGGTGGCGCTGCTGACCGGGTCGCTCAACGCCGCCGGGCGCCGCCAGGCGCTGGCCGACGCGGCCAGCGGTGAGGCGGGGATCGTGATCGGCACGCACGCCCTGCTCGAGGAGCACGTGCAGTTCGCGGATCTCGGGCTCGTCGTCGTCGACGAGCAGCACCGCTTCGGTGTCGAGCAGCGCGCTGCGCTCAGCGCCAAGGCCGGGGCGCCACCCCACGTGCTCGTGATGACCGCGACACCGATCCCGCGGACAGTGGCGATGACTGTCTTCGGTGACCTCGACACCTCGACGTTGACCGAGCTGCCGGCGGGTCGCGGCGACGTGCAGACGACCGTCGTACCCACCCAGGCGCGGCCCGAGTGGGTCCAGCGTGCGTGGCAGCGGGTGCGGGAGGAGGTCGCGCAGGGGCGCCAGGCGTACGTCGTGTGCGCGCGCATCGATCCGGATGAGGGGACCAACGACAACGCCGAGGCCCGGCCCCTGCATGCCGTCGAGGAGATGGCCCCACAGCTGGAGGCCGTAGAGCTGGCCGGCCTGCGGCTGGAGATGCTGCACGGACGGATGGCGCCTGACCAGAAGGACAGGGTGATGCAGGCGTTCGCGGCCGGAGAGGTCGACGTGCTCGTGTCCACGACGGTCATCGAGGTCGGGGTCGACGTACCCAACGCGACCGTCATGGTGATCCTCGACTCCGACCGTTTCGGCGTCTCGCAGCTGCACCAGCTCCGCGGACGGATCGGTCGCGGGGGCCACCCCGGCCTGTGCCTCCTGGTCAGCGCCGCCGACCCCGCGAGCACCTCCATGGAGCGACTCCTCGCAGTCGCCGGCACCCGGGACGGCTTCGAGCTGTCCCGGATCGACCTCGAGCAGCGGCGCGAGGGCAATGTCCTCGGCATCGAGCAGAGTGGCGGGCGATCCGGCCTGAAGTTGCTCTCGGTCCTGCGTGACGAGGACGTGATTGAGCGCGCCCGAGCCGCTGCTACGGCCCACCTGGCTGCCGACCCGGACCTGTCCGCCAGCGCCGCGCTCGCAGACGCGACCCGTCGGCTCGAGGAGTCCGAGCAGGCGGAGTACCTGGAGATGACATGACCATGACCGTGCCTGGGGCTCGGGCTGGGACTGGCCGCCGCGCGACGCCCGGACGTCATACGTTCTGGCAGTCATGGCGACCACCTCGTATGACGCCCCGCGGGACGTCATACGAGCTGGCTGTCATTGGCACCACTTCGTATGACGCTGGCGGGCGCAACCATGGAGGGCCGGCATGACCCGCATCATCGGCGGGACTGCCGGTGGGCGGCGGCTCAGGACGCCCTCCGGCGAGGCCACGCGCCCGACCTCGGACCGGGTGCGTGAAGCGCTGTTCTCCGCTCTCGAGTCCGAGCTGGGCTCGTTGACCGGGCTGCGCTTCCTCGACCTCTTCGCCGGCTCCGGCGCAGTCGGCCTAGAGGCGATGTCGCGGGGTGCCGGGGTGCTCACCTCGGTGGAGTCGGACCGTCGTACCGCCAGGCTCGTGCAGGACAACGCCTCGGCGCTCGGGTTCCGCGAGGTCGAGGTGCTGTCCCTGCCCGTCGGACGCGTCCTGGCCAAGCATCCGCGCGCTCCCTACGACGTGGTGTTCGCCGACCCGCCGTACCCCCTGGACAACGCGGCCGTCGAGGATGTGCTCGCCCTGCTCGTCACCCATGACTGGCTGGCCACTGGAGCGGTGCTGGTCCTCGAGCGCTCGGCGCGTAGCGTGGAACCCACGTGGCCGCGGGGTCTGGTGCGCGAACGAGAGCGGCGGTACGGCGAGACAGTGCTCTGGTACGTTCGCGCCGATCCCGCGGGCCCCGAAGGGCAGGACGATCACGAGGCCCCAGGAAACGACGCAACAGATGACGACCCAGATGACGACCCAGATGACGACTCAGGGTGACCACCATGACTCAGTACGCCGATGACGCGGAGCGCCCCGTGCGCAAAGCCGTGTGCCCGGGATCATTCGACCCGGTGACCAACGGCCACATCGACATCATTGCCAGGGCCTCGCAGCTCTTCGACGAGGTCGTGGTCGCGATCGGTACCAACAAGTCCAAGTCCCAGCGGCTCTTCACCGCCGAGGAGCGGATGTCGATGCTGGAGAAGGTCTGCGTGGACTTCCCCAACGTGACCGTGGCCGGCTTCGATGGTCTGCTCACCACCTTCTGCGAGGAGCGCGGCATCCGCGCCATCGTCAAGGGCCTGCGGGCAGTGAGCGACTTCGACTACGAGCTTCAGATGGCCCAGATGAACTCCTCACTGGTCGACGTCGAGACGATCTTCATCCCGACGAGTCCCGAGTACTCGTTCCTTGCCTCCTCGCTGGTCAAGGAGGTGGCCACCTTCGGCGGAGACGTCTCCGCCCTGTTGCCCCCCGAGGTGCTGACCCGTCTCACCGAGCGCCTCGCCGAGCGCGCGCGGGAGGACTGACCTCCTGCCGCACTGTCCCGCCCTCGGTGGCGGTTTTGGTCGCACGACAGATCGGCCGGTAGACTCCCGGAGGTTCTGCATGCACCACGACGGAAGTGACACCTTGCGCAGTCTCGACCCGAGAGCGCCGCTCGTGCTCGACACCCGCGAGCTCGGCCGCCGCCCGGGGTCACAGCGCAAGATGTCGTTCTCCGCCGAGGCGCCTGCAGAGCTTGGCATCGAGATCCTGGGCGTTCCCGAGGGCTCGCCGGTCGACATCGACCTGCGGCTCGAGGCGGTCATGGAAGGGGTGCTCGTCACCGGCACGGCGCGAGTCGAGCTCGAGGGCGAGTGCGCGCGGTGCCTGGAGCCGATCGAGGACACCCTCCAGGTCGACCTCCAGGAACTGTTCGTGTACGACGACCCCGGACACGCCGCACGCGGGGACGAACAAGACGACGATGTCAGCCGGCTCGAGGGCGATCTGATCGACCTGGAGCCACTGCTGCGGGACGCGGTGGTGCTTGCACTGCCGTTCCAGCCGCTGTGCCGGGACGACTGTCCGGGCCTGTGCATCGAGTGCGGTGCACGGCTCGCGGACGACCCGGACCATCGGCACGACGCGCCGGTCGACCCCAGGTGGGCCGCGCTCGGCGACGTGGTCGTGGACGAAGACGCATCAATCCCCGATAAACGGGTACCGCACGCAGAACCTGAAGACTGACCTCCCAAGACTGACCCCCAAGACTGACCGAGCAAGATCACCCGAACACAAGGAGCAACCGTGGCTGTCCCGAAGCGGAAGATGTCGCGCAGCAACACGCGTCATCGTCGTTCTGCCTGGAAGGCCGTCGCGCCCTCGCTCGTGACCTGCACGAACCCGGCCTGCGGCGCCAAACACCTGCCTCACCGTGCGTGCCCCGAGTGCGGGCAGTACGGCGCCAAGGCAGACCGGCGACAGGTCCTCTGACCGCGAGCGCTGGATTGCCTCCGGCGGGGTCGGCCGAATCCGACGAGCTGCGTGACGCACTCGGGCATCCAACCCTGGATCCCCGGTTGCTGGAGCTTGCCCTCACGCACCGCTCCTACGCCTACGAGAACGGCAACCTGCCCACCAACGAGCGCCTGGAATTCCTTGGCGACGCGGTGCTGGGCGTGGTCATCACCGAGACCCTCTACCTGACCCACCCGACCCTCTCCGAGGGCCGGCTGGCCAAGCTCCGCGCCGCCGTCGTCAACGCCCGTGCCCTCGCCGCGGTCGCCCGCACCATCGGCCTCGGCGCGCACATCCGGCTGGGCAAGGGCGAAGAGACGACCGGCGGCCGCGACAAGTCCTCGATCCTCTCCGACACGGTCGAGGCCCTCATCGGTGCCGTCTACCTCTCCGGCGGCTTCGAGAGCGGCGCCCGGCTGGTGCATCTCCTCTTCGACCCGATGCTCGAGGCCGCTGCCGCCATGGGCGCAGGACTCGACTGGAAGACGAGCCTCCAGGAGCTCAGCGCCGTGAACGAGCTCGGGGTCCCCGAGTACGTCGTGGAGGAGGAGGGACCCGACCACATGAAGACGTTCACGGCTCGGGTCCGCGTCGCCGAGCGGCTGCACGGACACGGCGTCGGCCGGTCGAAGAAGGAGGCCGAGCAACAGGCCGCCGAGTCGGCGTACCGCACCCTGGTCGCCGAGGTGCCGGCCGTCGACGAGGAGACGGTTCCGGCCGTCGTACGAGACGCCATCGAGGAAGCCGACGAGAACTCCGGCACACACTCCGGGCAGCGCGCATCGGACGATGCCTGAGCTTCCCGAGGTCGAGGTGGTCCGCCTCGGACTCGAGGCCCACGTGCTCGGACATCCGATCCGGGCCGTCGAGGTGCTCCACCCCCGCCCGGTACGCCGTCACGCAGGCGGCCCTGCCGACTTCGCCGCGCGGCTCACCGGGCGCACGTTCACGGCTGCCCACCGGCGCGGCAAGTACCTCTGGCTGGCCCTCGACGACGGCGACGCCCTCCTCGGCCACCTTGGGATGAGCGGGCAGATGCTGGTGCAGCGTCCCGGCGTACCCGACGAACGCCACCTGCGCGTCCGCTTCTCCCTCGACCAGCTCGAGCTCAGGTTCGTGGACCAGCGGATGTTCGGCGGTCTCGCCGTCTCCGACGGGGGAGCGGTGCTTCCCCCCGAGATCGCACACATCGCCCGAGACCCGCTAGACGAGGCGTTCGACGACGCCGCGTTCGTGCGCCGGGTGCGGCGCAGCGACTCGGGAGTCAAGCGGCTGCTGCTGAACCAGAACATCGTCTCCGGTGTCGGCAATATCTACGCCGACGAGGGGCTCTGGATCGCGCGGGTGCACGGTGAGCGACCAGCGTCCCGGCTGCGAAAGTCCGACGTGGAGCGGGTGTTGGCCGGTTGCCGCGAGGTGATGCTTGAGGCGCTCGATCAGGGCGGGACCTCCTTCGACGCGCTCTACGTCAACGTCAACGGACAGAGCGGGTACTTCGAGCGGTCACTGAAGGTCTACGGGCGCGAGAACCAGGCCTGCCTCCGCTGCGGTACGCCGGTCCGACGCGTCACCTTCATGAACCGCTCGTCGTACTTCTGCCCCGTCTGCCAGCCGGTCCCGCGCCGGCGTCCACAGCTCGGATCAAGGGCCAGACTGCTCGCCACTTGATGTACTCGGGGGCGCATGAGACTCTTGTAGGCGGTCCCACAGGGCCACCCCCCTCGCTCCCTGGAAGGCACCTACATGGCCAAGGCGCTACTCGGCTACTCGATCGGCACCGACCCACGAGCGGCCAACCGCCTGGCAGGGGACAATCGCATCCTCCGTCAGCGCGTTGCCGACCTCGAGAGGACCATCCTTCGGCTCCAGCAGGAAAACGACGCGCTCGCCGCCGTTGCCAGCGAGTCGGTGGACCACGCCGTGGCGCGCGACAGCTCGCTCGCCCACAGCTGACAAAGAGCTGACTCGGGGGGTTCGCCCCCGCGCTGGGCCCTCGGCTGCACAACCATGCCCGCGCGCACGCGTACGACGAGCCGCGGGCCCGCCGGAGATAACCGGATTGCCGGTGTCGGAGCGCTCTGCGAGCATCGCTGTTGATGAGCAGATCCCTGGTCGAGACTGTGGTTCCGGCTCGTCTGGGGACCTCGTTCCGTTGGCTGCTCGGGTCGAGCTGGATCAGCAACATCGGCGACGGCATCATGCTCGCCGCAGGCCCACTGCTCGTCGCCTCCGAGACGCGTGAGCCGCTGCTCGTCGCTTCGGCCTGGACGTTGCAGTACCTCGCCACAGTGCTGTTCAGCCTTCCAGCGGGTGTGGTTGCCGACCGGGTGGACCGCCGCTGGCTGATCGTGGTCGCGAACGTCGCGCGGGTGGTCGTGCTCGGTGTCCTGACCACCACGATCCTCACCGACGAAGTCAACATCGCCGTCGTGCTCAGCGCGATCTTCCTGCTCGGGATCGCGGAGACGTTCGCTGACAACACCACGGCGACGCTGTTGCCGATGCTCGTCGCCAAGCGCGACCTCGGCATCGCGAACGCCCGGGTGATGGCAGGCGTGGTGACGCTGAACCAGCTCGTCGGTCCTCCGGTCGGCGCGTTGCTCTTCGGTCTCGGGCGGTCCTTTCCCTTCGTCACCCAGGTCGTCTGTATCGCGGCCAGCATCTTGCTGGTGCTCCGGATCCAGCTGCCCGACCACCGACTCGAGGGGACGGGTGTCCGGCCCACGATCCGCAAGGACATGCGCGAGGGACTGGCCTGGGTGTGGCACCACGCAGCCATCCGCACGCTCGTGCTCACCATCGTCATGTTCAACGTGACCTTCGGGGCGGCCTGGTCGGTGCTGGTTCTCTACTCGCTGGAGCGACTCGAGATGGGGGAGATCGGTTTCGGGCTGCTGACCTCTGCCCTGGCTGCCGGAGGCATGCTCGGCACCGTCTCTTACGGCTGGCTCGCACGGCACGTCAGCCTCGGCAACATCATGCGTGGCGGGCTGATCATCGAGACGCTCACGCACCTCGCCCTGGCCCTGAACAGCATTCCGTGGGTCGCGATGGTGGTGATGTTCGTCTTCGGCGCCCACGCGTTCGTCTGGGGGACCACGTCGATCACCGTGCGCCAGCGGGCCGTGCCGACCCGGTTCCAGGGCCGGGTCCAGGGTGTCTACATGATCGGGGTGACCGGTGGCATCGTGATCGGCTCGGTGCTCGGGGGCCTGATTGCCGACCGGTGGGGTGTCACCGGGCCCTTCTGGTTCGGCTTTGTCGGCTCGGCGGTCTTCCTGGTGCTGATCTGGCGCCAGCTGGTGCACATCGCGCACACCGATGCCGAGATCGTGGCGCCAGGGGCGAAGTGACGCCGTACAGACAAAACGGGCGGGGTGGTGGGGTGGTTTCCTCGGCCGGCCGGGGAAACCAGTAGTCCCGGCACGCCTCCGCAAAACGCTGGCCACCCGCCTATAGGGTCGAGGCGCTGGTCTTCCCCGTCGCAGCAGCCTTGACCCTCACCGGTGAGAGGATGCCGCGTCCAGCGCATGTCGGACGCCTCGACGACGCCTCAGCAGGGAGCTCACGTTGTACCTCAAGAGCCTCACGCTCAAGGGTTTCAAGTCCTTCGCATCCTCGACGACCCTGCAGCTCGAGCCCGGCATCACCTGCATCGTGGGGCCCAACGGCTCGGGCAAGTCCAATGTCGTGGACGCCCTCGCCTGGGTGATGGGGGAGCAGGGCGCGAAGTCGCTGCGTGGCGGCAAGATGGAGGACGTCATCTTCGCCGGTACGTCGGGCCGCCCCCCGCTCGGTCGCGCCGAGGTACAGCTGACCATCGACAACACCGACGGCGCCCTGCCGATCGAGTACGCCGAGGTCACGATCAGCCGCACGATGTTCCGCAACGGCGGGTCCGAGTACGCCATCAACTCCCAAACCTGCCGGCTGCTCGACGTCCAGGAACTGCTCAGCGACTCCGGAATCGGGCGCGAGATGCACGTCATCGTCGGGCAGGGGCAGCTCGACTCGATCCTGCATGCGACCCCCGAGGACCGGCGCGGCTTCATCGAGGAAGCAGCAGGGGTCCTCAAGCACCGCAAGCGCAAGGAGAAGGCGCTCCGCAAGCTGGACTCCACCGAGGGCAACCTGACCCGGCTCAGCGACCTGCTCAGCGAGATCCGGCGCCAGCTCAAGCCGCTGGGCCGCCAGGCCGAGGTTGCCCGCCGGGCGCAGAGCGTGCAGGCCGACGTACGCGACGCCAAGGCCAGGCTGATGGCGGCCGACCTGGTCGCGGCCCGCACGTCCCTCGAGCAGGAGCTGGCAGACGAGTCGGTGCTGCTCGAACGACGCGCCGAGGTGGAGGCCGCATTGGGCGCGACCCGGGAGACGGAGGCCGAGCTCGAGGCCGCTCTCCGCGAGGACCTGCCGGCGCTGGCCCGGGCCCAGGAGACGTGGTTCGGACTCTCCGGCCTGCGCGAGCGCTTGCGCGGGACGGCTGGGCTCGCAGCCGAGCGTGTACGCAACGCAGCGTCACAGCCCGAGGTCCCCGCCGGCCGGGACCCGGACGAGCTCGAGGCCGAGGCGACCCGCGCACGCGCGCAGCAGAACGAGATAGATGCGGAGGTGGCGGGCAACCGGGCAGGACTCGAAACCGCGGTGCGAGCCCGGCAGGCCGCCGAGCTCGCGTTCACCGAGGAGGAGCGACGGGTCGCCGGGCTGCAGCGTGCAGCGGCCGACCGTCGCGAGGGCATGGCCCGCCTCCACGGTCAGGTGAACGGGCTGCGTAGCCGTGCCGCCGCCGCGGACGAGGAGGTTGGCCGGCTCACGCAGGCCAGGACCGACGTCGTGGCACGCGCGGAGCGGGCCCAGCACGCGTTCACCTCCCTCGAGTCCCGCGTCGCTGGGCTCGACGCCGGCGAGGAGGGACTGGATGCCGAGCACGAGGCAGCCAGCTCTGAGCTCGGCGACATCGAGGACCGGCTCACCAAGCTCCGGGGCGATGTCACCGCCGCCGAGAGGGAGCGCAGCTCGCTCACAGCGCGCCGGGAGGCGCTCGAGCTCGGCCTGAACCGGAAGGACGGGGCGGGCGCGCTGCTCGCGGCCACCGACTCGGTCAGTGGCCTCCTCGGTTCCGTGGCCGCGTTGCTCAACGTCAGGTCGGGCTACGAGGCTGCGGTCGCGGCCGCGTTGGGGAGTGCCGCCGACGCGGTCGCCGTACGCGACACTGACGCCGCGATGGGCGCGATCGCCCACCTCAAGGAAGACGACCTGGGGCGTGCGGGGATCCTGCTCGGCGGTGCACAGGTCGACGACTCCGCCTGGCCGGGACTGCCCACCGGCGCGACGTACGCGATGGACGTCGTGGACTGCCCCGACGACCTGCGGCCCGCCCTGGTGCGGCTGCTGCACAAGGTGGTCGTGGTCGAGCACCTGGCCGCCGCCAAGGACCTGGTCCGCGACGCCGCCGACCTCACCGCGGTCACGCGCGACGGGGACCTCCTCGGCACCCACTTCGCCGCCGGCGGTTCCTCGAGCCAGCCGAGCCTCCTCGAGGTGCAGGCCGCGGTCGACGAGGCCACCGAGCAGCTCGGCACCGCTGTCCACGCGCTGGAGCGGCTCACCTTCGACGTGGCCACGCTTGAGCGTGAGCGCGAGGAGGCGCGGCGTCGCGTCGACGTCGCCCTCGCCAAGCTGCACGAGTCCGACGCCACCCTGGCCGCGGTCGCCGAGGAGCTCGGTCAGTTCAGCTCCCAGGTGCGCAACGCGCGGGCCGAGGCGGCTCGCCTCGACCTGGCCATCGAGGCCGCGCAGGTGGCCCGTGACCGTGACCTGGAGGGGCTTGCCGAGCTCGAGGCCCGTCTCACTGCTGCTGAGGAGGCACCCGAGGAGGAACCCGACACCACCGAGCACGAGCGCCTCGCGGAGGCATCCCGCACCGCCCGGGGAGTCGAGATGGACGCCCGGCTGGCTCTGCGTACGACGGAGGAACGTGCCCGCGCCCTGCACGGCCGGGCCGACTCGCTGCTTCGCGCGGCCCAGGCTGAGCGCGAGGCCCGCGCCGCAGCGATCGCTCGACGCGAACAGCTCCTGCTCGAAGGCCAGGTCGGTGAGGCCGTTGGTCGCGGTGCCGCCGTCGTGCTGGCCAGGCTGGAGGAGTCGGTCGCCCTGGCCGCCGCGGAGCGGTCCCGGGTGGAGCAGGGGCGTGCGGGACGCGAGCAGGAGCTGCGCGCGGCCCGGGAACGGCTGCGCGACCTCGGCCGCGAGCTCGACGAGCTGGTCAGCTCGGTGCACCGCGACGAGATGGCCCGCACCCAGCAACGGATGCGGATCGAGCAGCTCGAGGAGCGGGCGCTCGAGGAGCTCGGCCTGGACGCCGACGGGCTGGTCGCCGACTACGGTCCCGACCAGCTCATCCCCGCGGTCATGATCGATGGTGCCGGGGAGGACGCCGAGGGCCCGCCGCCTGAGCCGGTGCCCTTCGACCGGGAGGAGCAGACCAAGCGGCTGCGCACTGCGGAGCGGGCGCTCGCCCAGCTGGGTCGGATCAACCCGCTCGCGCTCGAGGAGTTCTCGGCCCTGGAGGAGCGGCACAAGTTCCTCACCGAGCAGCTCGAGGACCTCAGGAACACCCGCAAGGACCTCCTCGACATCGTGCGCGAGGTCGACGAGCGCGTCGAGCAGGTCTTCACCGAGGCGTACGCCGACGTCAGCAAGTCCTTCGAGGCGACGTTCTCCCGCCTCTTCCCCGGGGGCGAGGGACGGCTGGTCCTTACCGACCCGGACGACATGCTGGGCACGGGTGTCGAGGTTGAGGCGCGCCCTCCGGGCAAGCGGGTCAAGCGACTCTCGCTGCTCTCGGGCGGCGAGCGCTCCCTGGTCGCGGTCGCCTTCCTGGTGGCGCTGTTCAAGGCGCGGCCCTCGCCGTTCTACATCCTCGACGAGGTCGAGGCGGCGCTCGACGACACCAACCTGGGCCGGCTGCTGCAGATCTACGAGGAGCTTCGCGAGACCTCCCAGCTCCTGGTGATCACGCACCAGAAGCGAACCATGGAGGTCGGCGACGCGCTGTACGGCGTGAGCATGCGCGGTGACGGGGTCTCCGCCGTGATCAGCCAGCGGCTGCGCGAGCGGGAACCTGCCTGATCCGGACGATCGTCTTTATTGGAGCGCATGCTCTAGTATTGGTTCATGACCCGCCACAGCGAGCTCGCGCCCCGGCGTACCCGCCTGATCGGGGTGCTCGCCCTGCTGCTCGCTGCGCCGGTGCTCGCCGAGCTGCTCCAGGCCTACCTCCCCGACGTGGGAGGGGTGCTGGAGATCTTGTTCTTCGTGGCCTTCATGGCGCCGTTGTACGGCGGCGCCGCCCTGCTGATCCGCGAGGTCGCCATACGCACTGGGCGCGGCTGGCCCGGCCGGTTGCTGCTCGCCGCCGCGTTCGGCGTAGTGATGGCCACGTTCGTCGACGGGTCGCTGTTCACGCCCGTGAACCCCGAGATCGACTACTGGGACGACATCATGGCCGGGACGCTCGTTGGGGGGATCAGCGTCTACGCCGTGACGTCCTGGGTGATGGGTCACGTCGTGATGAGCGTGGGCGCACCGCTCGTGGTGGTCGAGGCTCTCCTCCCGGACGGGCGCGACCGGCCCTGGCTCGGGCGCGTCGGGCTCCTCGTGCTCGTGGTCCTCGGTTGCGGGGTCGCAGTGCTGATCCACAGCGACGGCGGCGAGGGTGGCGTCGAGGCCTCGGCGCTCGACCATGTCGTCGCCGGGGTGGTCGTCCTCGCCCTCGTGGCGGTTGCGATGAGTCCGGTGGGACGCCCGCTCTCCGTCGTCGAGGGCAGACGGCCGGGCGGCCCCCTGGTCCTTGGCGTGGCCGGCTTCGGCCTGATGGCCGCCTTCGACCTGGTGCCAATGTCTTGGATGGGTGTGGTGCTGGCCTGGGGCGTGCTGGTCGCGGCAGGCGTGGTCGTCGCCGTACGGTCCCGCTCGACGGACTGGACCTGGCGGCACCTGGCTGCCTTCGCGTTCGGCGGTGTCCTCGCCCGTACGTTGATGGGATTCCTTGCTGAGGTGCCGCAAGGGGTCGAACTGGCCGCGAAGCTCACGCAGAACGTCGTCTTCCTCATCCTGGTGCTCGGCCTGGGCGCACTGCTGTGGGTGCGTACCAGCGAGCCGCATGCGAGCGTGCAGAATGAGGCCGATGACCGAGCGCTCCCCACGCCCCCGCCGCGATGAGTACGTCGTCTGGCGCCAGGCAACCACCCGCTGGGCCGATGACGACGTCTACGGCCACATGAACAACGCGCGCTACTTCGAGCTGATCGACACCGCGGTCAACGCCCACCTCGCGGAGGCGACTGGGGTGGACATCCGGTCGCTGCCGGCGATCGGGGTGGTTGCCGAGGTCGGCTGCCGCTACTTCCGCGAGATGGGATACCCGGCGCCCGTGGACATGGGCATGGTCGTCGACAAGGTCGGCACGTCCTCGGTGGTGTACCGGATCGGGCTGTTCCAGGGCGATCCCGAGGGCGATGGTGCCGAGGCTGCGGCGGAGGGACGTTTCGTGCACGTGTACGTCGACAACGCGGGCTCCGGCCGACGGGTCAGCCCCCTTCCGGAGCAGATCCGCGAGGCCGTCGTACCCCTGCTCAGGGCGTGACCATCTCCGTGTTTCACTGGAGCCCTCGCGGGTAACCGCATCCACTGTCCGACAACTGCTGCCCTACTGCTGGGCACCGACTCTTCCCCGACGAAGGAGCTCCCTGATGGGAACCATCGTGGTCGTGCTGCTGCTTGCCCTCGTGCTCGCAGCGGCCATCATGCTCTACGCCGCCTATCCCCACCGCGGCGAGGAGACCCCGTTCACGCCGAAGCTCGGTGAGGCGATGAGGCGCGGCGTCGAGTCCCTGCCCACCCTCGACAGCGAGCACCAGGACCGGGAACAGCACCGGGCCCGCGACGACGCGGGTCTGCGCTCCCGTCGTTGACCGTGCCCCACCCTTCTATTGATTGGATCGCTCCATGAGCAGCGTGCTGATCTTCATCATCCTCGCCGTCGCGATCCTCGTTGTCGCCGTCGGTCTGGTCGCGTTCGTCAACGGACGCAAGCAGCCGCCGAGGCGCGACCTGCCCTCATCGGCCCCTGCCGGCACCATCACCGAGGAGCGCCCGCCGGAGGCACCCGAGGAGCCGCAGCCGCCGGTCATCACGATCGAGCGCCCAGAAGGTACGGCGGGGCGGCTGGTCCGGCTCCGGCAGCGGCTCTCCCGCTCCCAGGGCGGCCTGGGCCGTGGCCTGCTGCTCCTCCTGTCCCGTGACCGCCTCGACGAGGACACCTGGGAGGAGATCGAGGACCTCCTGATCACCGCCGACGTGGGCGTCGCCCCGACCCAGGAGCTGGTCGAGCGGCTACGCACGCGGATGCGGGTGGAGGGCGTCGGTGCACGTGACGCTGCGACCGTGCTCCGAGAGGAGCTGCTCACCCTGGTCGACCCCTCGATGGACCGTACCCTCGCCACCACCGCCACCGACGGCAAGCCCGCAGTCGTCCTGGTCGTGGGGGTCAACGGCTCGGGCAAGACCACCTCGGTCGGCAAGATCGCCCGCGTCCTGGTCGCCGAGGACAAGACCGTGGTGCTGGGCGCAGCGGACACTTTCCGTGCCGCAGCCACCGAGCAGCTGAGCACCTGGGGCGAGCGCGTCGGCGTCGACGTCGTCACCGGCCCAGAGGGCAGCGACCCCGCCAGCGTCGCCTTCGAGTCGGTGCGTGCGGGTGTGGAGCGCGGCGTCGATGTCGTGGTCATCGACACCGCCGGACGCCTGCAGAACAAGGCCGGCTTGATGGACGAGCTGGGCAAGGTCAAGCGGGTCGTGGAGAAGCAGGCCCCGGTCTCGGAGGTCTTGCTGGTGCTCGACGCCACCACCGGCCAGAACGGGCTGGTGCAGGCCCGGGTGTTCCGCGAGGTCGTCGACGTGTCCGGCATCGTGCTCACCAAGCTCGACGGGTCCGCCAAGGGGGGAATCGTGGTCGCCGTACAGCGTGAGCTGGGCGTCCCCGTGAAGCTGGTGGGCGTCGGAGAGGGTGCCGACGACCTGGCGCCGTTCGACCCCGAGACATTCGTGGACGCCCTGCTCGACCAGAGCCGAAGCCAGAACTGACCCAGCTACTCCGGACGGCCGAGCGCGGTGGTCGCAGCGAATCGGTCAGTGAGATACCCCGAACCCTGGTCAGGGGTTTCTCGCGGCCGCCCGAACACCTGCTTCGGTGGTGTCAGCGGTGGAAGCGGCTCGTCGACCACTGTGGAGCCGCGCGGCGACCAGAGGGCGCTGGTGCGTCGAGCTGAGCGTGCAGGATCCAACTGGACACAACGCGATTGACGAGGAGATGGCGAAATGGGCGAGCTGCACGTCAACATGAACATCACGCTCGACGGGGTGATCCAGGCCAACGGTGGCCCCACCGAGCAGGATGCAGACTTCGAGTACGCCGGCTGGGAGCGTCCGTACGGTGACTCGGAGTCCGGCGCACAGATTGAGGCGGACGTGCAGGCATCCGATGCGCTGCTGCTGGGTCGCACGACGTACGACATCTTCCGTGGCTACTGGCCGGGCCAGCCCAACGACATCGGGCGGGCCTTCGACCGGGTCCCCAAGTACGTCGCGTCCCGCGGAAAGCCAGAGCTGTCCTGGGACGCCAGCACCCAGCTAACCGACGTGGCCGCCGAGGTTCGTGCCCTGCGTGAGCGGCATGAGCAGATCCACACGTGGGGCAGCGCGAACCTGCTGCAGACCCTGTTCCGCGAGGGCCTGGTCGACCAGGTGAACCTGTGGATGTGTCCGGTTGTGATCGGGCAGGGCAAGAGGCTCTTTCCTGAAGGCACAGCAGCCACCCGGTTCGAGCAGGTCGAGCCGCCGAAGTCGTTTCCGGCAGGGGCGGTGCTGCTGCGCTACCGGTGCCTCGAGGGCCCCCCGGAGAAGTGGGACGCTGCCGTCAGGCAGTGATGCCGTTCAGCACCAGGTCGACGAGCTCGTCCACCTCATCAAGCGTCGGCATGTCCTGCCGGGTGATCGCGCGCATCACGACGAGACCGCCGATGAGCTGGACCGTCGCGGTCACCGGGATGTCTGCGCGGACCTCGCCGCGCTCGATCGCCCGCTCGTAGACCACGCGGGCGGTCAGCTCAGCGCGTTCGGTGGCCTCGCGGTACAGCGTGGCGATGCGTTCGTCGCGCATGGACTCCTTGATGGTGGTGCGCACGTAGTCGATGCCTGCGGGCGAGTTGATGAACGTGATCACCGAGGAGTACAGGGCGTGCAGGTCTCCGCGGATGGATCCGGTGTCCGGAGGCGGCATCTCGTCGAGGTAGAGCTGCTCCATCGCGGCGACCGCGAGGTCCTCCTTGCGAGCCCAGCGTCGGTAGACCGTGGCCTTGCCGACTCCGGCGGTGCTTGCCACCTCGTCGACCGTCATGCTGTCGAAGCCCCGGAGCAGGATGAGTGACGCGGCCGCAGCGAGAATACGGCCGTCTGCCTCGGGATCGCGAGGGCGGCCGCGCTTACGGCGTACTTCGGGCAAAGTTTGATTATTCAATTCAACCCCCGCCCCCATTATGGGTTCCACGCAGTCGAGCATAGGTTCGGGCGAACCCAAATGTACGGCTTTTCCGAAATGGGCGGGTTTCGGAAGGCCGTTGCACAGGCAGGATTTCACACGGGCGTTACACAACCTGCCCATGTGTGACCGGCCCGAAACACGGCCCGTGGACCTCTGAAACGTTTGCAACCGAGAGTTGCACCATGAGGCGCCTCGTCGTTCGACAACGCCGTCACTGACGCGCGGGGCCCTGCTCAGATTTCTCACCAATGGAGGTCCCATGGACGGCTACTACACCTGGATGTTGGTGTCAGCGTCTTTCGTACTGCTGATGACCGGCCCGGGCCTTGCCCTCTTCTACGGCGGCATGAGCCGCTCCAAGTCAGTTCTGAACATGATGATGATGTCGTTCAGCGCCGTCGGCGTCGTCGGCATCGTCTACGCCCTGTGGGGCTGGTCGATGTCCTACAGCACCACGATCGCGGGCGAGAACGGCAAGACCGGCGGAGAGGTGTTCAAGCTCTTCTCGAACCCCTTCAGCCAGTTCGGCCTGGAGAACACCGATCCCAGCCAGTTCGTCTTCGTGGCGTTCCAGCTCACCTTCGCCGTGATCACTGCCGCGCTCATCAGCGGTGCGATCGCCGATCGGGTGAAGTTCTCGGCGTGGCTGGTGTTCCTGCCGCTCTGGGTGACGCTGTCGTACTTCCCGCTCGCTCACCAGGTGTGGGGCGGCGGCTTCCTCAGCGGCGTGAAGAACGGCCTGGCCGACTTCATCTTCAGCGGTGACGGAGGCGCCGCGGTCGCCCCGGTCGACTACGCCGGAGGCACCGTCGTGCACATCAACGCAGGCGTCGCGGGCCTGGTTCTGGTGTTGCTCATCGGCAGGCGCCTCGGCTTTGCCCAGGAGCCGATGAAGCCGCACAACCTGACCTTGACCATGATCGGGGCGGGCCTGCTGTGGTTCGGATGGTTCGGGTTCAACGTCGGCTCGATTGTGTTCACCTCCACCGACGAGACCGAGATGCTGACCCAGTACACGACCGAAACCGGTCTGGTCTGGATCAACACGACCCTCGCCACCTGCGCCGCGATGCTCGGCTGGCTGCTGATCGAGAAGCTTCGTGACGGCAAGGCCACGTCCCTGGGCGCCGCGTCTGGCGTTGTGGCCGGCCTGGTCGCCATCACCCCGGCCTGTGGCTCGCTCTCGCCGCTTGGCTCCATGGGCCTCGGCGTGATCGCCGGAGCCCTGTGCGCGTTGGCCGTGGGCCTGAAGTACAGGTTCAAGTACGACGACTCGCTGGACGTGGTGGGTGTCCACCTCGTCGGTGGTCTGGTGGGAACCATCGGCATCGGCTTCTTCGCCACCAGCGGCGGCCTGCTCTACGGCGACGGCCTCAAGCAGCTCGTGATCCAGGTGGCCGTGGCCCTGTACGCCATGCTCTGGTCTGGAGTCGCCACGTTGATCGTCGGCCTGATCGTCAAGGCGGTCATCGGATGGCGCGTCGCCGATGAGGACGAGGTCGAGGGCATCGACTTCGTCGAGCACGGTGAGGCGGCGTACGACCTCGCCGCCTCCTCAGGGGCCCGATCCGGGGTCCACGGCAGCCACTCCGTCCTCGCCCCCTCATCGGGCAGCCGCAAGGAAGGGGCAAACGCATGAAGCTCGTGACAGCGGTGATCAAGCCGCACAAGTGGGAAGAGGTCCGGGCCGCGCTGGAGGCCTTCGGCGTGACCGGCATGACGGTCAGCGAGGTCAGCGGGTACGGACGACAGAAGGGCCACACCGAGGTCTACCGCGGGGCGGAGTACGACATCGCCCTGGTGCCGAAGATCCGCATCGAGATCCTCGTCGACGACGCTGATGTCGAGGACGTCTCCGGGATCGTCGTCAAGTCCGCGCAGACCGGGCGCATCGGCGACGGCAAGGTCTGGGTCTCACCTGTCGACAGCGTGGTTCGGGTCCGCACGGGCGACCGGGACGAGGCTGCGATCTGACAACCTCCGCAGGTGCGTCCCGCATGTCTGACATGTGGGACGCACCTGCGGCTGTTTTTCCGGTTCGCCAGTGTGCAGCCATGGCCTTCCTGAGCATCACCCTCGGACCAGTCGTGCAGAAGATCGACACCGGCGACACCGCCTGGGTGCTCGCCGCCTCGGCCATGGTGCTGCTGATGGCACCTGGGCTGGCGCTGTTCTATGGCGGAATGGTGCGCTCCAAGAGCGTGCTGAACATGATGATGATGAGCTTCGGCGCGCTCGCCGCGATCGCCATCATCTGGGTCCTGGTCGGCTACTCCATCGCATTCGGCGATGACGTCGGCGCCGGACTGGTCGGCGACCCGATCCAGTACTTCGGCCTGGAGTCCCTTGTCTCCGAAAGTGCCGACAGCTGGCTGAGTGTGCCGATCATCCTGTTCGCGATGTTCCAGGGCCTGTTCTGCGTCGTGACCGGCGCCCTGGTCTCGGGCGCCATCGCCGATCGGGCTCGCTTCGGCTCCTGGATCGTCTTCGTGTCCGTGTGGACGGTCCTGGTGTACGCCCCAATCGCGCACTGGGTCTTCGACTTCGACAGGGACGGTCATACCGGCGGTTGGCTGGCCAACCAGGTCGGCACCATCGACTTCGCCGGCGGCATGGTGGTGGAGATCTGCTCCGGGGCGTCCGCGCTGGCGCTGGCCCTGGTCGTCGGTACGAGGGTGGGGTTCGGGCAGGACGCGATGCGCCCCCACAACCTGACCCTGGTGATGCTGGGCGCGGGGTTGCTCTGGTTCGGCTGGTACGGCTTCAACGCGGGATCAGCATTGGGTGCCAACCACGCGGCCGCGGTCGTCTTCGTCACCACCAGCTGCGCCGGCGCTGCCGGCGTCGTCGGCTGGCTGACCCTCGAGCGCTTCCGCGACGGCCACGCGACCACCCTTGGCGCGGCGTCCGGCATGGTCGCCGGGCTTGTCGCGATCACCCCGAGTGGCGGGTCGGTCACCCCCTTGGGTGCCCTGGCCATGGGTCTGGCCGCCGGGGTCATCTGTGCGCTGGCGATCGGGCTGAAGTACCGCTGGGGGTACGACGACTCCCTCGACGTCGTCGGCGTGCACCTGGTCGGCGGGCTGGTCGGGACCCTCGGTATCGGGCTCCTGGCCACGGCGAGCGCTCCGACCGCGGTGGACGGGCTGTTCTACGGCGGTGGCTTCGGCCAGCTGGGCAAACAGCTCCTCGGTGCGACCTCGGTGTTCGCCTACGCCTTCCTGGTCTCCGGCGTGATTGCGTGGCTGGTGCACCGGGGCATGGGCTTCCGCGTCGATGAGGAGCACGAGGTCAACGGGATCGACCTGGTGATCCACGCGGAGACGGCGTACGACCTGCACTCGACCGCCGGCGCCCGCACCAGCGGCTCGTTCAGCGCGCCGAGGGCCACCGAGGGCCCGTTCGCGCAACCGGGAACCAGTGACTGAGAGGCTGTGGACATGAAGATCGTCACGGCAGTGATCAAGCCGCACAAGTGGGAAGAAGTCCGCACCGCGCTCGAGGCAGTGGGCATCACCGGAATGACTGTCAGCGAGGTCAGCGGGTACGGCCGCCAGAAGGGCCACACCGAGGTCTACAGGGGCGCGGAGTACGACGTCGCGCTCGTACCCAAGGTCCGCCTCGAGATCGTGCTCGACGACGCCGATGTCGAGGCCGTCACCGAGGCCATCGTGGCCGCGGCCGCCACCGGCCGGATCGGCGACGGCAAGGTGTGGGTCTCGCCCGTCGAAAGCGTGGTGCGGGTGCGCACCGGCGATCGCGACCAGTCTGCTGTGTGAGTCCCGGTGACCGCAGCCGAGCGTGCGGAACGGACGCGCACGGCCGATGAGCTGTGTGCGAAGGCATTCGACGCGGCCGGTTGTCCCGACGTGGGAGTCGCGCTGGTCGCGGTGGGGGGCTACGGCCGACAGGAGCTGGCTCCGTTCAGTGATCTCGACGTGGTGCTCGTCCACGACGCCGTGGTCGAGTCAGGGGACTGGGCCGCCAGCATCTGGTACCCGCTGTGGGACTCAGGGGCAAACATCGACCACTCGGTGCGCACCGTCGACGAGGTGCTCGAGCAGGCAGCCGCCGACCTTCGCGTCGCAACCGGAATGCTCGACGTGCGTCATCTGGCCGGCGACCCGAACCTGAGCCTGCGGCTGCGCACCGCCGTACTGACCCAGTGGCGTCGCGACGCCCGTACCCGGCTCGAGGAGCTGCGCGAGCTGGTCTCCGGCCGCGGCAGCAAGACCGGCGAGCTGGCCCATGCGTCGGTCCCTGACCTCAAGGAGTCAGTCGGCGGTCTCCGGGACGCCACGGTGCTCAAGGCGCTCGTGGCCAGCTGGCTGGTCGACGTACCGCACGCCGACCTGGAGCGGTGCCGGATGGCCCTCCTCGACGTACGCGACGCACTGCACACCGTGGCCGGGCGGGCCACCGACCGGGTTGCGCAGGAGTTCTGGGAAGAGATCGCCCAGGTGCTCAACCTTCCCGGCGGCGACGCCGCCCAGGTGCACACCCGCAAGCTGGCCCGACGGATCACGCACCTGTCCCGGCTGGCGTGGCGCAGGGCCGAGGCCGTCCAACGCCGGCCGAGTGCCACCGGTGAGCGCCGGCCACGGCTGGAACCGATCGCCCCTGGGGTAGCCGTCTCCTACGAGGAGGTCGTGCTCGACCGTGGCGCCAAGCCCGCGAGCGACCCCCTCCTGCTCCTGCGGGCCGCGACCGAGGCAGCTGAGCGTGACCTGGTGCTCGCTCCCACGGCCGCGGCCCGGCTGGTGCGCGAGAGTGCCCCGCTCCCCGATCCGTGGCCGGTCGAGGCGCGTGACCTGTTCGTGCGCCTGCTTGCGGCCGGGCCAGGCCTGCTGGGCGTCTGGGAGACGCTAGACGAGACCGGGGCGCTCGAGCTGGTCCTTCCCGAGTGGGAGCGGGTGCGCCTGCTGCCGCACGCCTCCGTCGTGCACCGCTTCACAGTCGACCGGCACCTGGTGGAGACCTGCATCGAGGCATCCGCGCTGATCCGCAGGGTTGCCCGGCCTGACGTGCTGATGGTGGCTGCGCTGCTGCACGACATCGGCAAGGGCCAGCTGACCGAGCACTGCGTCGCCGGTGCGCCGATCGCCCGCGAGATCGCCGAGAGGATCGGCTTCGACCCCCGCGAGGTGCAACTGATCGGGGAGCTCGTGCGCTGGCACCTGCTTCTCCCCGAGACGGCGACCACCCGGGACCCCGACGACCCCGCCACGGTGGCGCTGGTCACCGCCAAGGTGGCTGACCGGGAGGAGCTCGTGCTGCTGGCGGCTCTGACCGAGGCCGATGCGCGAGCGACGTCGGACAAGGCGTGGACCCGCTGGAGGGCGTCGCTGATCCGGACGCTCGTACGCCGGTCCGCGGCCGCGCTCGCCGACGAACCCGTGGCCGACGACGAGGAGACGGAGATCGAGATCCCCGAACAGGTGCGGACGAACCCGGGCTTAGTCTCGGTGGTCGCGATCGACTCCGGGGACGGGTCCCAGGTGACCGTTGTCTCAGGTGACCGGATCGGGCTGCTGGCCGACGCAGCGGCGACGCTCGCGCTGCAGAAGGCGTCCGTGCGAGCCGCACGCGCGTGGACACAGGATGGGTTCGGCGTCTCCGTTTGGGACGTCGCCGAGACCGGCCTGGACGACATCCTGCTCCGCCAGCGGATGGAGGCGATCATCGACGGTCGAATCGACGCCGCCCAGAAGCTGCGTCGCGCCAAGCCGGTGAAGCTCGAACCCACGGTCGCCGTACGCCCCGATCTGTCGCCGCGTGCGACGGTCATCGAGGTGCGCTCGGCCAACCTGTCTGGCCTGATCCACACCGTGTGCTCGGCGCTCGCGTGCATTGACGTCTCGGTGCGGTCCGCCCACATCTCGACGCTGGGGCCACAGGCGGTGGACGTCTTCTACGTCCAGGAGGCCTCCGCCGGTGCGCTGTCGGAGGAACGGGCGGCGTCGGCTGCGCACGCCGTACGGCAGGCGCTGATGGACTCCTTCGTCCTGGAGTGACCCGCACAACGCCATACGAAGTGGCCGCAGTAGGGCCCAAAAGGTATGACGTCACGGGTGACCTGCAGGCTGCGGTTACCCTTGACCACTGGTCCTGACCTCCTGCACCCCGAGGAACCCCACACGTGTTCGCCACGCTTTCTGACCGTCTCACCGACACCTTCAAGAACCTCCGCGGCAAGGGGAAGCTCTCCGAGGCCGACATCGACGCCACCGGGCGCGAGATCCGCCTTGCGCTGCTCGAGGCGGACGTCGCCCTGCCCGTCGTCAAGGACTTTGTCGCCGCCGTCAAGGAGCGCGCGCGCGGCGAGGAGGTCAGCCAGGCGCTGAACCCGGCCCAGCAGGTCATCAAGATCGTCAACGAGGAGCTCGTCGGGATCCTCGGCGGCGAGACCCGGCGACTGCGGTTCGCGAAGAACCCACCGACGGTGATCATGCTCGCCGGTCTCCAGGGCTCAGGAAAGACCACCCTCGCCGCCAAGCTGGCGCTATGGCTCAAGGAGCAGGGCAAGAGCCCGATGCTGATCGCCGCCGACCTGCAGCGTCCCAATGCGGTCAAGCAGCTGCAGGTGATGGGTGAGCGCGCCGGGGTGACAGTCCACGCCCCCGAGCCCGGCAACGGGGTGGGCGACCCGGTGGCCGTGGCGCGCGGCGGCGTCGAAGAGGCCAAGCGAACCCTGCATGACGTGGTCATCGTCGACACGGCCGGACGGCTCGGCATCGACGAGGAGCTGATGAAGCAGGCCGCGGACATCCGCGACGCGGTAACCCCCGACGAGGTGCTCTTCGTCGTCGACGCGATGATCGGCCAGGACGCCGTGAACACGGCCAAGGCGTTCCTCGACGGAGTGGGGTACGACGGCGTCGTACTCACCAAGCTGGACGGTGACGCCCGAGGTGGCGCTGCGCTGTCGATCGCACAGATGACCGGCAAGCCGGTGATGTTCGCCTCCAACGGCGAGAAGCTCACCGACTTCGACCTCTTCCACCCCGACCGGATGGCCTCGCGCATCCTCGACATGGGTGACCTGCTCACACTGATCGAGCAGGCCGAGAAGACCTTCGACTCCGACCAGGCCGCCAAGGCGGCCGCGAAGCTCTCCGGGCAAGGCGGCGAGTTCACCCTCGACGACTTCCTCGAGCAGATGCAGCAGGTCCGCAAGATGGGCTCGCTCACCAAGATGCTCGGGATGCTCCCCGGGATGGGCCAGTTCCGCGACCAGCTGGACAACTTCGACGAGCGGGAGATCGACCGGATCCAGGCGATCATCCAGTCGATGACCCCGGTCGAACGGGCCAACCCGAAGATGATCGACGGCTCGCGTCGCGCGCGCATCGCCAAGGGATCGGGCCGTCAGGTCTCCGACGTCAACCAGCTCGTCGACAGGTTCTTCGAGGCTCGCAAGATGATGATGCAGATGGCTCGTGGCGGAGCGCCCGGCATGCCAGGGTCGCCCGGCATGGGACTGGGCAAGAAGGCCAAGGGCCGCCAGGCCCCGCAGCCCAAGAAGAGCAAGGGCAAGCGCGTCTCCGGCAACCCGGCCAAGCGCGCGCAGCAGGAGTCGGGTGTCAACGACACGCCGGCCGCTGCCGCTGGAAGCGCCTTCGGGCTCGAACCTGGCCAGGAACCACCCGCCGAGTTCGACCCGACCCAGCTCCCGGACTTGTCGAAGTACCTGAAGTAGTCAGACCTGGCCCGTGACCTGCTCGCCGGCGGCGGTCAAGGCTTCAAGCCCTGCCTCGAGCTCAGCGGCTGTGGGCCAGCCGTACCCGAGGCGGAAATAGCTGTCCTCCAGCTCGAACCAGTGACCGCGGCCGACGTAGGTGCCGTGTTCTTCGAGCAGCACGCGGTGGAAACGGTCAGCGTCGACGTTGACGGAGTCCTCGAAGCGGACCAAGCCAACGACGCCGCCTGTGGGCCGCACCCACTCGAACAGCTCCTGCCTCTCCACCCAGTTCGAGACCAGGTCGACGCGCTGACGGACCTCGTCCAGCACGGGTCCCACGATGCGCTCCCGGTCGGCCAGCACCTGGCCAGCAATGTGCTCCTCCAGGGTGGGGCCGCAGATGACCACCTGCTCCTTCGCGGCGAGCAGCGTCTCCTGAAGCTCCGGGTCTGTGTTCAGCGCCCAGCCCACCCGTAGACCTGGCAGCCCGTAGGCCTTCGACATCGAGGCGATGCTGATCGCTCTGGGTGACAGGGTGGCAGCGACAGGCAGTCGTTCGCCGTGCGTCAGGTCGGCGTAGGTCTCGTCGACCAGCAGCACCGCACCCGAAGCCTCACCGATCGCGACCAGCTCGCGGAGGTCGGCCTCGGTCATCATCGTGCCGGTCGGGTTGTGCGGGACGGTGACGCTGATCAGCTTGGTCCGCCCAGGACGCACCCGACGGCGTACTTCCCCGACGTCCAGCGCCCATCCGTCTTCGTAGCGCAGGTCGACGATGTCGAGCTCGGCCCCGATCGCCCGCGGCGTCTCGAGGTTGGTCGCGTAGTTGCTGCGCATGACGACCATGTGGTCGCCCGGCTCCAGCAGTGCGGTGGCGGTGCAGAAGAGTGCGGTCGCGGCGCCGGGGGTGACGAGAACGTCGTCGGGACCGACTCCGCTCTGGCTGGCCAGCTGCTCACGCAGGAACGGGTCGCCGAGGTGGTCGCCGTAGCAGAGCAGGAGGTCGTCGAGGTTCAGGTCGAGGCCGAGGTCGGAGAGCCGCCGGTCACTGGTCGAGCTCTCGGAGAGGTTGTTGGTGATCGTGGCGTAGCCGAGCTGCTCGGGCGACTCGATCTCGATGGGCATCCGTCGGTAGCGCATGACGCAGCGTCGCACGTCGGTTCGTGCCTCGTCCGGGTCCTGAGCCCTCGAACCGGACGACGTGTGCGCCGCTTCGGCCTCAGCGGAAGAGCGGGATCTTCAGCACCCCGCCTTCACCCGCGCAGGAGCTACAGGTCGTGACATAGGCCTTGCCCCGACGGATGGCCACGCCGTACGGCGACTGCAGGTTGTCGGCCACGGTGACATGCCTGCCTCCCGGAACGACTCTGACCAGCGAGCCGCTCGGTAGTCCCCCGGATGCCAGGAGGCCCTCGTCGGCAAGCTGTACGGCGTAGAGCTGCCCGCGGTAGACGGTCAGGTCAGTGACGTTCGTGAGACCTGTCGCGAACACCTGGGTCCGCTGGCCGGGAGCTATCCGGTAGATCCTGGCTGACCCCACGGGGAACGGGAATCCGGTCAGCTCACTGACGAACACGACGCCGTTGCGTCCGCGGGCGACCGAGCTGGGCACGGACTCCATGTCCAGCGGGGGACCGGCGCCGATGGGCGGCACCGGCCGGGTGCCGAAGGTCCTGACGGCGCTCACCTTTCCGCGCCGGGAGACGGCGAGAACGTCGTTGCCACCGGCGTCCGCGACCACGAAGCCTTGGCCGCGCCTGATGAAGCCGCCGGGGTCGCTGTTCCGGAGGCCACGATCGGGGTTGGCCTCTGCCTCATACCCGGCCAGGTCTGCGAACACGAACCGGCCGCGGTGGAATCGGCCAGACGCCAGGGTGCCCATGAACCGGCGGCCCGCCTGCGGCAGGCCGGCGCGCTCAGTGGGGTTTTGTGCCAGTCCGATGGAGACGACGTACCGACCGCGCTTGCCCACGAAGATGTCCGTGGGGCCGGTAGCGTAGTCACCGCCTCCATCGGCGAGCGAGGGGAAGCCCGAAGCAACGCGGCGATGGCCACCCCTTCGGCCGATCCTGCTCACCGCACCGGTGGTGCCGTAGCAGACGCTGTTTCCGTCGATTCCGGTGATGCACGGGTCCGCCCCGCCGCGCCCGGCTTCGGCGACGTAGAGGCGTCCCCTCCTGTCGAAGGCCAGGTGGCGCGGGTTGTCGAGGCCCGCCGTGACGAGCGTTCGCGCCTCCTGCGGTTCCTGGGCCCGTCCCTGGGCCCGTCCCTGGGCAGCTGTGGGAGCGGCTGACGACGGAGCCATCGCGGCGACGGCCAGTGTCGCAACGGCGGTCCCGATGACCGTGACAACGCGTAGCGGGTGTGTGCCAGACATCTGGGCTCCTCGGCTGTGGGGAGGGGGTCGTCCCACCTCACCTTGCCCAGCACCAGGGGAGCCAGCAAGACCTGTCTAGAGCAGATGAATCGAGGGCTTGCAGGGAGCGCCGGGTTCAGCGGGAGCGCCCGCGATAGCGTCGGCTCCATGGCTGCACAGCGATTCCCCACGCGATTCCGCGGACCGGTCCTGCCCGACGGCGAAGCGCGAGACCTGTACGTCGTCGACGGGCTCGTCACCTACGAGCCCCACTCCGATGCCGAGACCGTGGCCGAGGGCTGGATCGTCCCGGGCCTCGTCGACGCGCACTGCCACGTCGGTCTGGACGAGGACGGCGCCGTCGACGACGCCACCTCCGAGCAACAGGCGATCGCCGACCGCGACACGGGGGCGCTGCTGCTGCGTGACTGCGGGTCGGCCGCGGACACCTCCTGGATCCACGACCGCGAGGACCTGCCGCGGCTGATCCGGGCGGGCCGCCACCTGGCCAGGACCAAGAGGTACATCCGCAACTTCGCCCACGAGGTCGAGCCCGGAGAGCTTGCGGCGTACGTCGCCCAGGAGGCCCAGCGCGGCGACGGCTGGGTCAAGCTGGTCGGCGACTGGATCGAGCGCGACGCCGGCGACCTGGCACCTTCGTTCGACGCGGACATCTTTGCCGAGGCGATCGCCGTGGCCCATGCCCACGGCGCCAAGGTGACCGCGCACTGCTTCGGGGAGGCCGTCCTCCCGGGACTGATCGAGGCGGGCATCGACTGCATCGAGCACGGGACCGGCCTCTCGCTCGACCTGATCGACGCGATGGTTCAGCGGGGGACCGCCCTGGTGCCGACGGTGCTCCAGCTCAACCAGTTCCCCACATACGCAGAGGCGGCGGGCGAGAAGTTCCCGAAGTACGCCGAGCACCTGCTCGACCTGCACAGCCGCCGGCGCGAGACGATCATGGCGGCCCACGAGGCCGGGGTGGCGATCTATGCGGGCACCGACGCCGGCGGCGTACTCGGGCACGGGAACATCGCCAACGAGGTCAAGGAGCTGGCCGAGTACGGCTTCACGCCCGCGGAGGCGCTGGGTGCTGCCTCCTGGCGCGCCCGGGCGTGGCTCGGGCTGGACGGGCTGCTGTCCGAGGGGACGGCGGCGGACTTCGTGGTCTACGGCCGGGACCCGCTCGAGGACCTGTCCGTGCTGGCGGAGCCCGAGCGCGTCGTACTGCGTGGGCGGGTCGTTGCCTGACCCCGAGGTCGTGGCGGCGCTGCGCGCGGCAGGATGCGTGTACGCCGAAGGGGAGGCCGCGCTGCTGCAGGCCGAGGCCTCTGATGCGGCCGACCTCGAGCTCAAGCTGACCCGCCGTGTGGGGGGCGAACCGCTGGAGCAGGTGCTGGGATGGGCCGAGTTCTGCGGCCTACGCATCAAGGTCGCGAAGGGCGTGTTCGTGCCCCGCAAGCGCACGGAGGCAGTGGCAGAGCTGGCGATCGAGCTCGCCGCGGCAACCGACCATCTGCCGGTCGTCGTGGACCTGTGCTGCGGGACGGGCGCAATCGGGGTCGCTGTTGCCTCGTCGGTCCCCGCAGTCGAGCTGCACGCCGCGGACATCGACCCTGATGCCGTCGCGTGCGCCCGGCAGAACGTGACGATGGGCAAGGTCCACGAGGGCGATCTGTACGACGCGCTCCCGGATTCGCTGCGTGGCCGGGTCGACGTACTCCTCGTGAACGCGCCTTACGTGCCGACCGACGAGGTTGCGCTGATGCCGCCGGAGGCCCGGCTGCACGAGCACCACGTCGCCCTGGACGGCGGGACCGACGGGCTCGAGCTGCATCGACGCGTCGCGTCGGGCGCACTCGGGTGGCTCAGGTCTGGAGGGAGCCTGCTGATCGAGACCAGCCCGCGTCAAGCCGCAGACACCGCGCACTTCTGCATCGAGGCTGGCCTCAGCGTGCAGATCCTGGGCGACGATCCGGTTCGCGTGGTGCGAGCGATTTCATCCCGGTCGCGATCGTCTGGCACAATGGCGCGCTGAGCCGTACGCCGTCTGGACCCTCTCATCCGGACTGCGAACGCCCACCGGGTTGCACCGCTCCTGGCCCCACCGGGAAGCGCTGGCCCATCACTACACACTCGCAAGGAGACACCACAAACGTGGCCGTCAAGATTCGTCTGAAGCGCATGGGCAAGATCCGCCAGCCCTACTACCGCGTGGTCGTCGTCGACGCTCGCAAGAAGCGGGACGGCAGGGTCATCGAGGAGATCGGCAAGTACCACCCCAAGGAGGAGCCCTCGTTCATCGAAGTTGCCTCCGAGCGGGCGCAGTACTGGCTCGGGGTCGGCGCCCAGCCGTCCGACGCCGTCGCCGCGCTCTTGAAGGTGACCGGTGACTGGCAGAAGTTCAAGGGACTGCCCGGCACCGAGGGCACCCTGCGGACCAAGGAGCCCAAGCGCGACAAGCAGGAGCTGTTCAACGAGGCTCTCAAGGATGCCGCCAACGAGCCCAAGGGCGACGCGGTGACCAAGAAGAAGGCAAGCGCCAAGAAGATGGCGCAGTCCGAGACTCCCGACAAGAGTGCCGAGACCAAGCCCGAGGCACCCAGCGCCGAGGCCAAGCCGGAGACTCCCGAGGCCAAGCCGGAGGCACCCGTCGCTGCGAAGCCCGAGGCGCCTTCCGCCGAGGCCAAGCCCGAGGCACCCGCCGAGGCTCCCGAAGAGGCCCCCGAAGAGGCCAAGGCCGAGGAGACCCCGGTCGAGGAGACCCCGGTTGTCGAGACCCCGGCCGACGAGTCGTCGGTGACCTCCGCGGCCGCTGCCGACGCCGATGTGGCCGAGGCCGAGGCCGAGAAGGCTGACCCCGAAAAGACCAGCACCGACAAGACCGAGGCCTGATCCGGATGCTCGCCGACGCCCTGGAGCACCTCGTCCGCGGAATCGTGGAGCACCCGGACGACGTGGTCGTCACCGACAAGCAGCTGCGCCGCGGGTCCATCCTGGAGGTGCGCGTGCACCCCTCGGACCTGGGCAAGGTCATCGGACGTGGCGGCCGTACGGCGACCGCGTTCCGCACGGTGGTCGGCTCTCTCGCGGGCCGCGGCGGTGCCCGGATTGACTTCGTGGACGTCGACCGCAAGCGCTAGCCACTCGCACGAACAGTCGACTGGGGCACCTTCTCCCGTGTGGAGAATGGTGCCCCCGTCGTTTGGTCAAGGGGTCACGTCCAGCAAGGAGCAGTGTGGTGGAGGACTACGTGGTGGTCGGCCGGATCGGCCGCGCCCACGGGCTCAAGGGCGAGGTCTTCGTGGAACCGCGCACCGACGAGCCCGAACGCAGGTTCGCTGCTGGCGCGTCGCTGCAGACCCACACGGGGGCGCTGACCGTGTCCGACTCCCGTACCCACTCGGGCAAGCTGGTTGTCCGCTTCAAGGAGATCGAGGGCCGCACCGCCGCCGAGGCCGCCCGCGGCACCGAGCTGACCTGTCTCGTCGACCCCACTGAGCTGCCCGAGGACCCCGAGGAGTTCTACGACCACCAGCTCGTCGGACTCCGTGTCGAGACGACCGACGGTGAGGCCGTCGGAGAGCTCGACCGCGTCGAGCACAGCGCGGCCCAGGACCTCCTGGTCATCCGTACGCCGGAGCGGGAGGTCCTCTTCCCGTTCGTCTCCGTGTTCGTGCCGGAGGTCGACGTCGCCGGCGGCCGGATCGTCATCGACGACAAACCCGGTCTTTTAGACGGTCTGTGATGGGCCCAAGGCCTGCTACGCGCCGCCCATCACGCGCGCTGGCTGCGTTGTCGTCAGTCGAAGGGGAATCCACCCCGCCTTCCTTCCTCCGCCTTGCCATCGCACGCGCTGGACGACGCTCGCGACGGCCCTGGCCCATCACAAACCGCCTCAGTGAAGAGCTCTGACATGCGCATCGACGTGATCTCGATCTTTCCCGATTACCTCGCCCCGCTCGGGCTCTCCCTGGCCGGCAAGGCGCAGGAGAGTGGTCTGCTCGACGTGCACGTGCACGACCTGCGCGACTGGACCCACGACCGTCACCGGACTGTCGACGACACCCCCTACGGCGGGGGCCCCGGCATGGTGATGAAGCCCGAGCCGTGGGGCGAGGCCCTGGACGCGGTGGTCCCGGGGGGGAGCACCGACGGCCGCCCGACGCTCGTCGTACCCACCCCCGCAGGGGAGCCGTTCACCCAGACAGTCGCCGCCGAGCTCGCCACCCGCCAGCACCTGGTCTTCGCGTGCGGACGCTACGAGGGCATCGACCAGCGGGTGATGGATGAGGCGGCCACTCGGATGGAGGTGCGTGAGCTCTCCATCGGCGACTACGTGCTCAACGGCGGCGAGGTGGCCGCGCTGGCGATCGTCGAGGCCGTCGTCCGCCTGCTCCCCGGGTTCATGGGCAACGCCGACTCTCTCGCGGAGGAGTCGCACACGGACGGTCTGCTGGAGTACCCCGTCTTCACCAAGCCCGCGAGCTGGCGCGGGCACCAGGTCCCCGACGTACTGCTCTCGGGCGACCACGCCCGGGTGGCGCAGTGGCGCCACGCCGAGTCCGTACGACGCACCGCCGAGCGCCGGCCCGACCTCGCCCACCCCTCGAGCGCGGTCGACGTGGGCGACGTCGCAGGAGAGCTCCGGCTGGCCGTGCCGTCGGATGCCGGGGAGCTGCTCACCCTCCAGCGGGCCTGTTGGGTCCAGGAGCAGCAGGCCAACCCCGGTGTGAGCATCCCGGCGCACCAGGAGGACCTGGCCGACGTACAGGAGTGGATGCGGGAGTGGACCACGCTGGTGCTTCGCGCCGGAGGACGGCTCATAGGCGCTGCCCGTGGCCGGCGTGAGGGCGACCTCTGGGACATCGGCCGGATCATGGCAGCTCCTGACCTCCAGGGTCGCGGGCTCGGGCGCATGCTGCTCACCGCGATCGAGGAGGCCGCCCCCGCGGATGTGACCGGCTACGTGCTGTTCACCGGAGCGCACAGCGAGCGCAACATCGCGATGTACAAGAAGGCGGGCTACCGGCTCGTCGGCGAGGACCCCGAGGTGCCCGGCGCCGTACGCCTGACCAAGCGCCGGCCCTAGACACTAGCTGTCGACAAACCCGTCGAAGGTGACGCCGCGGAAGGCGGCCAGCCGCTCGGCCTGCTCGGTCAGGTCGGGGAGGGGCGCCCACGCGTTCACCGCCAGGCGCAGCTTCTTGCCGGAGGCTCGTGGTCGCCAGCTGCCGAGAACCTCGTGGCCGACCAGCACTCCTCCCGGCCGGCCGAGGATGCGCCACAGGTCCTTCCGGTCCGCCTCGGCGGGTACGACGAGCTCGCGGTCGCGCGACTGAAGGAACAGGTCGAAGGGCCCCAGCAGCCGCACGAGACCGCTCACATCGGCAGCGGAAGACTCAGCGAACGTCAGTGCGTCGACATCATCGGCCAGCAGGTAGCGCTCCACGCCCTCGACGTTGACGGTCTCGACGTCGTCGGGCCAGTGCTCGCGGACGTCCTTGACCGGGGAGTCGAGGTAGGCCGCAACCTCCTGCACGGTAGCTGGACCCACCAGTCGGAGGACGGCCCGGACGGGGTCGAGAGCTGGATCCACCTTCGCGGCGCTGCCCCTCCAACCGGGGATCCGGCGGAGGACGGGTGGGGAGGTGCCGGGCGTGAGTTCGAGCCCACCGCGCAGCGCCGAGAATCGGAACGGCTGTTCGTGGATGTGCACGGTGTTGCAGGGGCGGCAGAAGCGCAGGTACGGGTCCGGCAGCCGGGCGTTGAGCGCGCCGGAGACATCACCCTTGACGGTCGGCTTGGTCACGATCGACCGCATCTCGTCGGCGACCCGGTCGAGGGCCTCGAGCACCGGGATCCCGGCCTGCTTCAACGGTCGAGCCGCGTCGAAGACGCGCTTGGCGGCGTCCCGCTCGGACACCGGCGCGACTGCAACCGCGACGGCTGCGACCTGCGCCCGCCGGTAGACGTGCGGCGCGCCCCGGAGCGTCCACGCCGTGAACAGGTCCAACGGGTGAGGAGCGAAGCCACGGACCTCGAGTGCCCACAGGGAGCCGTCCGGTCCGGTGTCCTGGACACCGATGTCCAGCACGGAGGCTGCCGTTGAGGCCTCGGCTTCCGGCTCCCGGTCGAGCTGCTGTGCGTGCACCCGGAAGCGCAGCACCTGATCGCGGGAGACGTCCACGGGTCCTGTCTAGCAGTCGGTTGTGACAGGCCACGCTGCTTCCTGGCTCACGGGGTCTCGACTGGTCGCTCGCTTCGCTCGCTGCTCGACCCGCTCCTTCGCTTCGCTCGGGTCTCGACTGGTCGCTCGCTTCGCTCGCTGCTCGACCTCCTCGCTTCGCTCGGACGATTTCGTCGTCGCCCTTGGCTGTGGCAAAATCGCTCCTTGGCTCAGCGAGCCAGAACAGCCGGTCCGACCTCGTGTCGGTCGGTGCTCACGGTCCACCTGCCACAGGGGGAGGCCCGTACGGCGTACCCGCTGAACCACCCGAACGATCAACCACCATCCGTGGGTGACCTGTGGCAGTCACGAGGAGACATCATGTCGAACGTCATCGACGATCTGAGCGGCGCCACCATGCGTGACGACGTCCCCCACTTCCGGGCCGGCGACACCATCAAGGTGCACGTCAAGGTCGTGGAGGGCAACCGCGCCCGCCTCCAGGTCTTCCAGGGCGTGGTGATCAGGCTCCAGGGCTCCGGGGTCGGTCGCACCTTCACCGTCCGCAAGGTCTCCTTCGGCGTCGGCGTGGAGCGCACCTTCCCGATCCACTCGCCCATCTTCGACTCCATCGAGGTCGTCACCCGCGGTGACGTGCGCCGGGCGAAGCTGTACTACCTGCGCAACCTGCGCGGCAAGGCAGCCAAGATCAAGGAACGCCGCGAGGCCTGAGTACTCCCCTTCTGCATCCTGATCTGTCGGCCACGGTTAGGCTCAAGGAGTGACGAACGTGGACGAGGCATTGGGGTCGGATGACCGGTCTGACGACCAAGCCCCGGATGAGTCCACGAAGAAAGCGATGCCCCTGTGGCAGGAGACGATCCTGCTGCTTGGCCTCGCCCTCATCTTGGCGATCATCATCAAGAGCCTGTTCGTCCAGGCGTTCTACATCCCATCTCCTTCGATGGAGCCGCAGTTCGTCAAGAACGACCGAATCCTGGTGCAGAAGGTCTCCTACTGGGGCAGCGCTTCTCCCAGCCGTGGGGACATCGTGGTGTTCAAGGACCCCGGCGTCTGGCTGAGCAGGGCCGAGGCTGGCCCGGAGCACTCGCCAATCACGCGAGTCATGGAGAAGATCGGGCTCTACCCGACCGGCGGTCACCTGGTGAAGCGGGTGATCGGCGTCGGCGGTGACCGCGTGGTGTGCTGCGACGCCAAGGGGCAGGTCACGGTCAACGGCCACGCGCTGGACGAGAAGGCCTACCTGCCCAAGGGCACCGAGCCTTCCCTGACCGATTTCGACATCACCGTCCCCAAGGAACACCTCTGGATGATGGGCGACAACCGCGGGTTCTCCTGCGACTCGCGCTGCCACATGGGCGATCCAGGCGGGGGCTTCGTCGACGAGGACCTGGTGGTGGGCAAGGTGTTCTCGCTGATCTGGCCGTGGAAGCGGGCCGAGATCGTGAACCGCCCCAAGACGTTCGAAGGCATTCCTGAAGCCCGGTGACCCGCCGATGACAACCTTGCCACGCGGATCGACCGTACGCCGCGACGCCGGCCTCTACGGCTACGAGCGTGCACTACGCAGGGCTGGTCTGGCTCCGATCGCGGGCGTCGACGAGGCGGGGCGTGGCGCGTGTGCCGGGCCCCTCGTCGCAGCCGCGGCGATCCTCCCGGAGGGCAAAGCTGGCCTGGTTCCGGGGCTGGCCGACTCCAAGCTGCTCACCGCCAAGGCGCGTGAGCGCTGCTACGCGCAGGTGATGCGCCGCGCCCTCGCGTGGTCTGTGGTGATCATCGAACCGGGGGAGTGCGACCGGCTGGGCATGCACGTGGCCAACGTCGAGGCCCTGCGCCGCTCGCTGGCCCGGCTGGAGCTACGGCCCGCCTACGTCCTCACCGACGGGTTCCCCGTGGACGGGCTCGAGGTTCCCGGCCTGGCCATGTGGAAGGGCGACCGGGTCGCCGCCTGCATCTCGGCCGCGTCCGTGATCGCGAAGGTCACGCGTGACCGGATCATGTGCGAGCTGCACGAGCAGTTCCCGGCGTACGACTTCGCCACGCACAAGGGCTACTGCACCACCGAGCATGGCGACGCGCTGGATGAGCACGGTCCGAGCCCGGTGCACCGGATGAGGTTCGTCAACGTGCGGCGAGCCGCCGGGATCACCGACGCCCCACCCTTCAGTCTGGAGCCCCAGCTGGAGCTGTGGGACCCCGAAGATGCCGACCTGCAGGAGGTTCTGCGATGAGCACCGAGGATCTCGAGAAGTACGAGACCGAGATGGAGCTCAACCTCTACCGGGAGTACCGCGACGTCGTCGGCATCTTCAAGTACGTCGTGGAGACCGACCGTCGCTTCTACCTCTGCAACCAGGTCGACGTGAAGGCCCGCACGGAGACCGGTGAGGTGTTCTTCGAGGTGACGCTGACCGACGCGTGGGTGTGGGACATGTACCGCCCCGCCCGTAGGCTCGCCAAGAACGTCAAGGTGCTGACCTTCAAGGACGTCAACGTCGAGGAGCTCAGCCACAGCGAGATCGAGCCGCCCAAGGTCTGAGCGTCCGCGCTCCACGCAGAGCACGGAGTGTGCGCGGTCCGATCCGGTGCCCACGAGTTTCACGGTTTGGCAGACGACACACGCCCGACGTCGTACCTTTTGGTATGAAAAGGGGGATCAAGTGTGGCCATTTACGAGCCGACAGCGCGCTGAATCCGGTTCCACGGTGATCGAAACGGCCCTGGTGTTTCCCCTCCTGGTCCTGCTGATCTTCGGAATGATCGAGTTCGCCTTCGTGATGCGCGACTACGCCGGTGTGGCCAACAGCGTCCGCGTGGGTTCGCGCGTGGCCGCGACCGGCGCGAACGCCGGGGCAGCGGCGTGCGAGACGGGCCTGGAGGCACCGCCTTGCGCCCCAGCATCGTCACCTGTTCTCGCCCAAGAGGCTGCGGACGCGATCCAGCGCGGAGGGTCGTCCATGCCCGGCGACAACATCAACTACCTGCTGGTCTACAAGGCCAACTCGGCCGGCTTCCCGGGAGCCGACGGCAACACCACGATGCCCACAACTTGTCAAGGCGTTACCAACTGCGTCGAGTTCCGATGGCGCGACTCGCTCGACGCCTTTCGCTACCACGTCGGCAGTTGGAGCTCAGTGAGCATCAGCGCGTGCTTCCCAGGCTCGCCGACAAATCCGATGCACCGGGTCGGGATCTACCTCGATGCCAGTCACCCGATGATGACAGGGCTCTTCGGAGCCTCGATCCATCTCACTGATCGCGCGGTGATGAACTTCGAACCATTGCCCACACAGTCATGTGGGGCGAACCAACACCTATGAGACTACGTACTTCACGCATGGGGTTCTCTGCCAGCCGGCTGCTGAAGAGGTGGCGGGTGCGGCGATCTTCCGAGGCAGGCATCGCGACCATCCTCGTCGCCATCGTCGTCCCCCTGGTCGGCATCGGATGTGCTGCCACTGCCGTGGACGTCGGCAGGTGGTACCTCGAGGTCCAGCGGGTTCAAAAGGCGGCCGACGCGTCCGCGTTGGCGGGAGTTCCCTACCTGCCGCACGACATGCCGAACGCCGTCCTTCTCGCGAAGGAGGTTGCGGCGCGCAACGGCTACAACGACACGGCCGCGGACGTCATCGTGGTCGTGGCAGCAGGCGACAAGACCACGCAGCTCAGGGTCACGATCACAAAGGTCGTCCACAACGTGTTCGGTTCCGCCATCGGTGTCCCCCAGACCACCATCACCCGGAGCGCCGTGGGCGACTTCCTCGGCCCGTCCCCCATGGGCAGCCCCTGCAACACCTTCGCCAACGAGCCGAACGCCGGCAACCGGGCGGTGGTGACGCCGGTGCTCACTGCGCAGAGCGCAAGTCCTCCTGCCGGCTGCGTGCGTTCTCCGCAGTACTGGGCCACCGTCTTCGGACCCCAGACCGACAAGGCGTCGGGAGACCGTTACCAGACCAAGGGGTGCAGCGCTGGCACAGGGGTGGACGGATGCAACTCTTCGAACAACAACCTCGAGTACGACGAGTTCGGCTATGTCTTCGTGGTCAAGGTGGCTGAGGAGGCGAAGGACACTGAGATCAACCTCCAGGTCTACGACCCTATGTACGTCGAGACCGGGTCGACCTGCGGCCTCCTGCCGTCCTGGAACGGGGCTTCTTCCACGACCGGCGACTTCCTCGTCAACAACACCACGAACCAGAACCTCAACGTGAACCCCTGGGTCCAGAACAAGGACGCGGTCAACCGCTACACCGACAACGGCGCGTACACCGGCCTCTATGCTGGTGACAAAGCCCACAACTACTGCAGCGGCGACAACAACCCCAGCAGCTTCACTTCGGCCACGACCACCTCGTTCGTGCTGAGGCAGCAGACCGACTCCCAGAACCCCAAGCTCGCGCCGGTCCAGAACTCCAGCGCCGGCGCGCCCTGCATCAAGCAGTACGGCACCCACAACGCCACCGGCGCCAACATCAGCGCCAACCTCTTCAAGTCCTCTGGTGGGGCGACCTACAACGCCGAGGTCGCGGAGCAGTTCCACAACTGGGTGAGCCTGTGCAAGTTCACCCCGACGCGGTCCGGCGACTACTACCTGCAGGTGCGCACCAACGTGTCGATGGGCGGCTCGGGCGGCACACTGATCAGGAGCGGCAACACCGACGCGGCGGCCCTCACCGGGAACACGACCTCGGGCGGAGGTGAGAACATGTTCGCCCTGCGGGCAGTGACCAACGCCGGCAAGGAGAACTTCGTAGCGGTCTCGGGCTACAACCACATGCCGATCTTCGTGAACACCCTCGGCGGCACGACCCCCTTCCACCTGATCAGGGTTCTTCCCGGCGCCGCAGGGCAGAAGATCTCGTTCAGCTACTTCGACGCCGGCGACTCCACGGGCACTGGCGAAGTCACGGTCCAGAGGCCCCCCGACGCGACTGGCAGCATCACGACCACGCCTTTCCCCGGAGGCTGCACCGCCTACGGTGGCTCTGCCGGCGGATCAGTCAGCAGCCAGACCACGCTGACCAACTGCGTGGCTCCCTTCGACAAGCTCCCACCGCCGAGCACGAGCTCCAAGAACAACGGCCGGGTGGAGACCATCACGATCCCGATCCCCTCGGACTACACATGCAGCTATCTGGACTACGCAGGCTGCTGGTACCGGGTGACGGTGTCGTTCGGCGGAGACTCGGTCACGGACGTGACCACGTGGGACGCAACCGTGATCGCGGACCCCGTCCGCCTCATCGAGTGACGGCGACCGTCTCGAGGCCACAGCCTCGAAGTTGAAGCTGCTCGTCCACAGGTCTGGCACCGGGTTCGGCGCGGGGTCGCCGCCCTGACTTGAATTCCCGCCATGGACATAGGTGCACACAACAACAGCCTCGGGTCGTACGGCGAGCGGGTGGCCGCGCAGCGGCTCGTCGACCAGGGCATGGTGCTCGTCGACCGCAACTGGCGCTGCGAGCTGGGTGAGGTGGACCTTGTGCTCAGGGACGGCGACGTGCTCGTGTTCTGCGAGGTGAAGACGCGCAGCTCCGCGGCGTACGGCCACCCGCTCGAGGCGGTCGGACAGGCAAAGGGTGACCGGCTCCGTCGGCTGGCGATGCGCTGGGTCGAGGAGCACGGCGTCCATCCCGAAGGCATTCGCATCGACCTCGTCGGGGTACTGCTGGCCGGGCGCGGGGCAGCCGTGGTCGAGCACCTGCAGGGGGTCGGCTGATGGTTGCCACCACGCACACGGTGTCGCTGCACGGTGCCGTCGGCCACGTGGTCGACGTACAGGTCGACCTGTCCGACGGGTTGATCGGGACCGCACTGGTGGGTCGCCCCGACACCTCCATCACCGAGGCGCGCGACCGGTGCCGGGCCGCTGTCAAGAACAGCCTGTTCACCTGGCCCAACACCCGCCGGACCACGATCCTGCTCTCTCCGGCCGACCTTCCCAAGCGAGGCCCGCACTTCGACCTGGCCATCGCCGTGGCCGTCCTGGCCGCCGCGGACAGGAACTTCCCGCACAGCTCGCTGGAACGTGCAGCGATGATCGGCGAGCTCACGCTCGATGGCCGGGTCCGGTGCGTTCCCGGGGTGTTGCCGATGACGATGGCGGCCGCCGCGCGTGGCATCGAGACCGTCTACGTGCCGGAGCCGCAGATCGGGGAAGCATCGATGGTGCCCTGGGATGCGTGTCTTCGGGATCAGGTCGCTGGCGCAGGTCGTCGCCCTGCTCAACCATGAGGAAGAGGTGCCGCAGGCGCCGGAGGTCGAGGCGCTCTCGGGTTCGCCGTTGCTCACCTGGCGCGGCGAGGAGCGCCTGGAGGACCTCGACATGTCAGACGTGCTCGGGATGGCCGACACGCGCTACGCCGTGGAGGTCGCGGCCGCGGGTGGTCACCACCTGATGCTCACGGGGCCGAAGGGGTCCGGCAAGACGACGCTGGCCGAGCGCATCCCGGGCCTGTTGCCGGACCTGAGCGACGACGAGTCACTCGAGCTCACGGCCGTCTACTCCCTGTGCGGCACTCTCCCGGCAGGGGCGTCACGGATCACCCGGCCACCGTTCCGCGCACCCCACCACTCGGCCTCGCGCACCGGCATCCTCGGGGGCGGCACTGGGCGCGTCCGCCCCGGCGAGGTGAGCAAGGCCCACCTCGGAGTGCTCTTCCTCGACGAGTTCCCGTTGTTCCCAACCGACGTCGTGGAGGCCCTGCGTGAGCCCCTGGAGTCCGGCGAGATCTCGATCTCCCGAGGGGAGGAGGAGGCCACCTACCCGGCGCGGGCGATGTTCGTCTTCGCGTGCAACCCGTGCCGGTGCGGCGAATACCACCCCTGGTCCCGAGACCACACCTGCACCTGTTCGGAGGTGAAGCGACGGGAGTACCGCCGCAAGATCTCCGGCCCGATCGCCGACCGGGTCGACATCACCCGGTTCGTCGAGCCGGGCCAGCAGCGGCAGGCCGACATCCTGCCGTTCGACCGGCCCGAGCCAAGCGCCCCGATCCGCCTACGCGTTGCCGCCGCGCGCGAACATCAGCGAGAGCGCTACGCCAACCACCCGTGGCGGCTCAACGCCCAGGTTCCGGGCCCCATGCTGCGAGAGCTCTGGCCGATGACCGACGGGGCAGGGCTCCGTCTCGAGGCCGAGGTGTACGCCGGGCGGCTCACCCGTCGCGGGGCGGTTCGGGTCCATCGCGTCGCCTGGTCTGTGGCCGACCTCGCCGGCACCGCACGGCCCGGTGCCCTGGAGCTGGACGTGGCTCTACGTCTGCGTTCCGCGACGCCGTTGCTGCTGAGCAGCATCCCCACGGCCAGCGAGTCGGCATGAGCGCTCCCGGCGAGTCCGAACGCCTTGCGCGGGTGGTGCTGTCACGGATCGGTGAGCCGGGCGATCCCCGACTCACCGACCTCGTCCACGACCTCGGCGGCGAGACGGTCCTGAGAAGCCTTCGTGACCAGGCCGCTGACCGGGAGCTGGGGGCCGATCTGGCCGAACGGCTCGAGGGGGTCGATCCGGCGCGGGAGCTCGACCGGGCGTCAACCCAGGGGATCAGGTTCGTCATACCCGGTGACGAGGAGTGGCCCACCGCGCTGGACGACCTGGCGCACGCGCCCCACCTCCACGAGCGAGGAGGTGTCCCTGTCGGGCTGTGGTGCCGCGGCTCGCTCCGGCTGGACGAGGCGACCGAGAGTGCGGTGGCTGTCGTCGGCTCACGCTCGGCGACCACCTACGGCGCTGACGTCGCTGCGGAGATCGCTGCGACCCTGGTCCGTGCGTCGTGGAGCGTGGTGTCCGGAGCGGCCTTCGGCATCGACCAGGCTGCGCACCGAGGTGCCCTGGTCAACCGCGGTCCCACCCTCGCGGTGCTGGCCTGCGGCGCCGACCGCGCCTATCCCGCGGCGCACCGCAACCTCATCGACTACATCGCCGACGTCGGACTGGTGGTCTCCGAGGCACCGCCAGGGTGCGCTCCGACCCGGATCCGCTTCCTGGCACGGAACCGCGTCATCGCGGCTCTTGCCCGGGGTGTGGTCGTGGTCGAGGCGGCGGTGCGCAGCGGTGCGCTCAATACGGCGAGCTGGGCCGCAGGGATGGGCCGGGCCGTGATGGGGGTGCCCGGTCCCGTGACGAGCGCCCCGTCGGCCGGCGTACACCAGCTGATCCGCGCCAGGGACGCGTTGCTGGTGACGTCGGGCGAGGAGGTACTCGAGGCGGTTGGTCCGATCGGGACGTTCACCCTTGAGGACCCCAGAGAGCCCGAAACCCTTCGCGACCGCCTGCCTCGGCGCGAGCGTCAGGTGCTCGATGCCGTTCCCCTCAGGAAGGCGGCCGACTCGGGTTCGATAGCCCGTACAGCCGGCATCGCTCGCGGCCGAACCAAGGAGGCCCTCCTTGTCCTGCATCGCGCGGGCCTCGTGGAGCACTCCCTCGGCCGCTGGCGGCAGGCCTCCAACGAGGAGCCTGCGTGAATCCGAGTGTGTATCCTGTGTGTATGGCCCGGGTGAACATCTACCTTCCCGACGACCTCGCGAAGCGAGCCCGTGAGGCTGGTCTCAACGTGTCCGGGATCGCGCAGGAGGCCCTCGAGCGCGAGCTGCGCATCCGTGACTTCGGTGATTGGCTCGCTCGTGTCCGTGCAGACCCTCCACTCAAGGGTTGGACACACGCCGACACGATCGAGGCTCTCGACGCGGTCCGCGCAGAGCGCGGAGACGAGTTTCCCGCCGGGCTACGACATGAGCAGCCCATGACAGGTGAGCGTGTGGTGCTCGATGCCTCTGCACTCGTTGACTTGCTGATCGCTGGCCCCACGGCGGACTGGGTCACCGAGCAGGTTTCCGGGTGCGAGGTGGTGGCGCCAGCCCACATCAAGTCCGAGGTGCTGTCCGCGCTCGGAAGGCGTGCGCGCGCCGGGAGCTCCATGACCGCAGATGTCGACGCCGCGATAGAGGAGGTGGCTCGGACAAGGGTCGGAGCACACTCGCTGGACGGTCTGATCTCTGGAGCGTGGAAGCGGCGGAACCAGGTGAGTCTGGCCGACGCCCTCTACGTCGAGCTTGCCGCGCAGCTGGACACCGTCGTTGTCACCACGGATCGGCGCCTGGCACGGGCGACCCCGCTCGCAGTCGCGCCTCCGGAGGAGTAGACCTCGCGCTTCGTACGCTGACGGGATGGAGGATCTCCCCGAGGAGCTGGCCACCGCGCTGGCGGCGTACGAGCGACACCTCGCCTCGGAGCGCGACCTCTCCGCGCACACTGTGCGCGCCTACATCGGCGACGTGGCCGGCATGCTGGAGCACGCGGCTGCGCTCGGCCACACCGAACTTGGCTCGCTCGATCTCCGGGCGCTGCGCAGCTGGCTGGCCAAGCAGCAGACGCTGGGCAAGGCGCGCTCGACCATGGCCCGCCGCGCCACCGCAGTGCGGGTGTTCACCGCCTGGGCCCAACGGACCGGCCGGGCCGACATCGATCCCGGCGCCGCCCTCGGGACCCCCAAGGCGCCCAAGCCACTGCCGTCGGCCCTGAACGCCGCCGAGGCGAGGTCCTTGCTGGAGGCAGCCGCGACACACGCCGATGACGGCAGCGCCGTCGGGCTTCGCGACGTCGCGATCCTCGAGCTGCTCTACGCCACGGGGATCCGCGTAGGAGAGCTGTGCGGCCTCGACGTCGACGACGTCGACCGGGGGCGCCGAGTAGTGCGGGTCCTCGGCAAGGGGCGCAAGGAGCGCACGGTTCCGTACGGCGTCCCCGCTGACCGCGCGATCGGGCGCTGGCTCGAGAGCGGTCGACCCGAGCTGTTCGCGCCCGGCGCCGGCGCCGCGATGTTCCTCGGGGCCCGGGGCGCCCGGATCGACCAACGGGCGGTGCGGACCCTGGTCCACGCAAGGCTCGCCGAGGTTCCCGAGGCCCCCGACATGGGACCGCACGGGCTGCGGCACACGGCGGCGACCCACCTCCTCGAGGGTGGTGCGGACCTGCGCACAGTCCAGGAGATGCTCGGCCACGCGTCTCTCGCGACGACGCAGATCTACACCCACGTCACGACGGACCGGCTGCGTCAGGCCTACCGGCTTGCCCATCCGCGGGCCTGACGCGTGCTACCTGCGTCAACCCGGGGCCACAGGACGTCATGCTGACCGCACCTTCGAGCGGGAGCAGCCGGATCGGCCCGGCGCCGACCAGGGTGAGCGGGTCGAGGTAGGCCTCACCCCGGCGCAACCCCCAGTGCAGGCACGAGCGCGGGAAGCAGTGGCTCGAGGAGCGTTGCAGCCTGCCGATGACACCGCCGCGACCGACGACCTCGCCGACGCCGACGGACGCAGTCACCGGCTCGTACGTCGTCCGCACGCCTCCGTGGTCCACCACCACAACACCGCGGCCGGCCAACGGGGCCGCGAACGTGACGGTGCCGTCGAGGGAGCTGTGCACCGGCTGGCCCGCTCGGCCGAGCAGGTCAACGCCGCGATGGCCGGCTCCCCAGGTGGTCGAGGGCGGATCGAACCCCGCGACGACATCGGGTCGAGGTGTGAGCGGCCAGACGCCCTCACGCGATGGGGCGGGAACGGTGTCCGCCCCTGCAGGCGCGGTGGCTACGCCGAGGAACGGGCCGAGGAGCAGGGCGAGCAGGGAGCAGATGAGGAAACGCATGGCACCACCCTGGGTCCGGAACCGGAGACTGGGATCGGCCGAGCTGGGTCCTGTGGATCAGGCGGCGGCTGCCGCGGGCTGTGGACGCGAAACGGCGGTCAGTCGATCCGCAGGAACACGTCATCGACCGCTCCGTTGAACTGGTCCGCAGAAGCCACCGGCACGCCCTGCGGACTGACCTTGCCACCCACGGACAGCGGCTGGGCGAGCAACGAGATGGAGCCGGTCGGACCGGTGGCGCGCGCGGGCTCCTGATCCTCCTGGTCGTCGTACGGCGTCACGGAGAGGCTGACCTCGGAGCCTTCTCGCTCGCAGGAGACGGTGTACCAGGCGCCAGGCTTGACGGCCTCCTGCGCCTCGACGAATACCTCGCCTGCGTCACCGACGATGCGACATGAGGGCACGCCGTGGTCCAGCTGGATCTTGAACTGGCCGGGGTCGCTGAAGCTCCCGCGCTGCAACAGGTTGTCGCCGTCGTCGACGGCGCTGCCCGACGACTCCGCGTCGAGCAAGAACGTGGCGCCGAACTCGAAGTCGCGGTCGAGCGGGCTGATGGCGTCCCCGGTCGCGGTGACCACGAGCACTGCGGCCGGCGCCGCAGCCTCTCCGGTGTACGCCGGGAAGCGCACAGCCTGACCTCCGTCGGGGCCTTCGACCGACTCGACTGCGGCAGTCCCGGAGGCGGCAACGACGACGCCAACGTCCCCAGTGCCGCTGTTGGAGACCGCATCGACGGCCTCTCCGACGCTGGGACCGACCTCGAAGTCGAGCAGCAGCGAGGGGGGAGGGGCGGGCGTCTTGGAAGGGACCGTCGCGGTGCCCTCGCCCGGGTCCTTGTCGTCACTCCCGCAGGCTGCCAGGCCGCCGGTCAGGACCAAGAGCAGCAGCGAGACCGCTCCGGTCCTCAGCTTCACGGGACAAACCTATCCAAGCGCCCATCGGTCCGGGGCTGATCGCTGTCTTTCGTGGGCGATACCGGACCTCAATCTGCGACGCCTCGGCAGGTCGTCCGCGGCGAGCCACGTTTCGACACCTCAGCGGTGCCCGGATACAGTGATCCCAGCAACCCGCAAGGGTTGACTTCGCACGCTCGTTTCCGTGCCGTTCCTGAGTTCCTGGCAGGGCGGATCCACGCGGGTGAGAGCTCTCAGTCCCAGTCAGTCTGGGTCGGGCTCCGCACGGGCGTCAGGGCAGGCCCCCCAGCGACATCGGGGGAGATCTGCAAACGAACTGAAAACAGTTCGGGTGCGCCAGCGCGCTCGGACACAACCGGAAAGAAGCAGATGGCAGTCGTCACCATGCGCCAGCTCCTCGAGAGCGGCGTCCACTTCGGGCACCAGACCCGTCGTTGGAACCCCAAGATGAAGCGCTTCATCATGACCGAGCGCAACGGCATCTACATCATCGACCTGCAGCAGTCGCTGTCCTACATCGACACCAGCTATGCGTTCATCAAGGACACCGTGGCCAAGGGCGGCACGATCATGTTCGTGGGCACCAAGAAGCAGGCCCAGGAGGCGATCGCCGAGCAGGCGACCCGCGTCGGAATGCCGTACGTCAACCAGCGCTGGCTGGGCGGCATGCTCACGAACTTCCAGACCGTGCACCAGAGGATCAACCGCCTCAAGGAGCTCGACGACATCGACTTCGACGATGTCGCCGGTTCCAGCCGCACCAAGAAGGAACTGCTCCACATGCGGCGCGAGCAGATCAAGCTCGACAAGACCCTCGGTGGCATCCGCGAGATGAGCCGTACGCCTTCCGCCGTGTGGATCGTGGACACCAACAAGGAGCACCTCGCGGTCGAAGAGGCCCGCAAGCTGAAGATCCCGATCATCGCGATCCTGGACTCCAACTGCGACCCGGACCTGGTCGACTACCCGATCCCGGGCAACGACGACGCCATCCGCGCCGTCGGACTCCTGACGCGCGTCATCGCCGATGCTGTCGCCGACGGCCTGATCGCCCGCTCGGGCGTCAAGACCGAGGGTGACGCCAAGGGCATCGGCACCGACGAGCCGCTCGCCGACTGGGAGCGCGACCTGCTCCAGGGCGACGCCGACAAGGCCGCCGCCACTGGTGGCGACGAGAAGCCCGCCGAGAAGCCCGCAGAGACCACGGCCACCGCCGAGGCCTCCGCAGCCGCCGAGGCGACCCCCGAGGCTCCTGCCGCCGAGGCGACCCCCGAGGCTCCTGCCGCCGAGGTGACCCCGGAGGCTCCTGCTGTCGAGGCGACCCCGGAGGCCCCGGTCGCCGAGGCCACCACCGACACCAGCGCTGACGCCCCGGCCGAGGACGCTGACAAGAACAAGGAGAGCTGAGCGTGGCGATCACCGCAGCCGACGTCAAGAAGCTCCGCGAGCTCACTGGCGCGGGGATGATGGACTGCAAGAAGGCGCTCGAGGAAGCCGCTGGTGACTTCGACAAGGCGACTGAGCTGCTCCGCATCAAGCTCGGCAAGAAGGCCGCCGCCCGCGGCGCCGAGCGTGAGGCGACTTCCGGTCTCGTGGCCACCTCCGGTGGCGCACTGGTCGAGCTGAAGAGCGAGACCGACTTCGTCGCGAAGAACGACGCCTTCATCGCCGCCGCTCAGCGCATCGCCGACGCGGCCGCCGAGGCCAAGGCGTCCGACACCGAGAGCCTCAAGGCGGTGCCGCTCGACGGCAAGACCGTCGGTGAGGTGGTCGAGGAGCTCGCCATCACCATCGGCGAGAAGATCGAGCTCGGCCAGGTCGCGTTCTTCGACGGCAAGTCAGTGGTCTACATGCACAAGCGGTCCGCGGACCTTCCGCCAGCGGTCGGCGTACTCGTGGAGTACGACGGCTCCGACGAGGAGGCTGCCCGTGGCGCCGCGATGCAGATCGCCGCGATGAAGCCGACGTACCTCTCCCGCGACGAGGTCCCGGCCGAGATCGTGGCCAAGGAGCGCGAGATCGGCGCCGCCACGGCGCGCGAGGAGGGCAAGCCCGAGCAGGCGATCGAGAAGATCGCCGAGGGTCGCCTCAACGGCTTCTTCAAGGACGTCGCCCTGCTCGACCAACCGTCGGTCACTGACAGCAAGTTGTCGGTCAAGGCCGTCCTCGACGCTGCCGGTGTCGAGGTCAAGCGCTTCGCCCGCTTCGAGGTCGGCGCCTGATCCACCTCGATCAACTAGGTTGTCGGCAGACGCAAGACGTGGGAGGCCGGTTCGATGCAGGCACATGTCAGCATCGGACCGGCCTTCGGCCATCACACCATTAGTTCGGCACAGGGCCACGCAGAACGCCAGGGAAAGGGGATGACGTGAGCGGCTACCAGAGAGTCCTGCTCAAGCTGTCCGGCGAGGTCTTCGGGGGTGGCAAGGTCGGAGTCGACCCTGATGTCGTCCAGAAGATTGCGCGCGAGATCGCAGCAGTCCAGCGCACCGGCGTCGAGGTCGCCATCGTCACCGGCGGCGGCAACTTCTTCCGTGGAGCCGAGCTCCAGCAGCGCGGCATGGACCGCGCCCGGGCGGACTACATGGGCATGCTCGGCATCGTGATGAACTGCCTCGCCCTTCAGGACTTCCTGGAGAAGGAAGGCATCGAGACGCGGGTGCAGACCGCCATCACGATGGGGCAGGTCGCCGAGCCCTACATCCCGCGCCGCGCCATCCGGCACCTCGAGAAGGGCCGGGTTGTCATCTTCGGCGCCGGCGCGGGGATGCCGTACTTCTCCACCGACACCGTTGCTGCCCAGCGCGCGCTGGAGACCAAGTGCGAGGTCGTGCTGATGGGCAAGAACGGCGTCGACGGTGTCTACAACTCCGACCCGCGCACCAACCCCGACGCCATGAAGTACGACGAGCTCACGTTCGTCGAGGCCCTCCAGCAGGGCCTGAAGGTGGCCGATGCGACCGCTTTCGCGCTGTGCATGGAGAACCACATGCCGATGATCATCTTCGGCATGCAGCCTGAGGGAAACATCCTGCGGGTCGTGCAGGGTGAAAAGATTGGGACGCTCGTCAGCGCCGGTGACGCCGGCCCGACACACGGCGAACCGACCAGCCGCGACTAGGAGAGACGCCTTGATCAACGACACTTTGAAGGACGCCGACCAGAAGATGGCCAAGGCCGTCGAGGTCACCCGCGAGGAGTTCTCCGCCATCCGGGCGGGCCGCGCCAACCCTTCGATGTTCTCCAAGCTGACCGCTGACTACTACGGCACCCCGACCCCGATCCAGCAGCTCGCCGGCTTCACCGCGCCGGAGGCCCGGATCATCCTGGTACAGCCCTACGACCTGAGCGCGATGGCGGCCATCGAGAAGGCGATCCGCGAGTCCGACCTCGGGGTGAACCCCTCCAACGACGGCCGACTCATCCGGTGCGTGTTCCCCGAGCTCACCGAGGAGCGGCGCAAGGAGTACATCAAGGTCGCCAAGACCAAGGCCGAGGAAGGCCGCGTCTCGGTGCGCAACATCCGCCGCAACGCGAAGCAGGCGCTGGAGAAGCTCGAGAAGGACGGCGAGGTCGGCAAGGACGACGTCACCGGCGCCGAGAAGCGGCTCGACGCCACCACCAAGCGGCACACCGACCAGATCGACGACCTGCTCAAGCACAAGGAATCCGAGCTGATCGAGGTCTGACGACCATGACAGAGACCTCCTCGGCTCCCGGACAGCCCGGGGAACCCCCGAACCCTGCGGCGAATCCCGAGAAGAAGGCGAGTCGTGCCGGGCGCAACCTCCCGGTCGCGATTGCCTCGGGCGTCGTCCTGGCCGTGGCGATCGTGCTCTCTCTGGCGTTCTGGTCGCCCGCGTTCATGTTCATCGTGGGTATCGCGGTCGTCGTGGCGATCTGGGAGATGCACCAGGGCCTGCTGACGCGGGGCATCGACCTGCCGCAGGAGCCGCTGATGCTCGGCGGGGTCGTCATGGTCGGCGTCGCGTTCCTGTGGGGCGCGCCGGCGCTGGTCACCGCAACGGCGGTGACCGCCCTCGTCACGATGCTGTGGCTGCTGCGCCGCGGGATCGACGGCTACGTCCAGAACGCCACGGCGTCGGTGTTCACGCTGATCTACATTCCCTTCCTCGGGTCCTTCGTGGCACTGCTGCTCGCGGAGGATGAGGGAGTCAACGCGATCCTCACCTTCATCATCGTGACCGTCGCGTCCGACATCGGTGGGTACGCCGCCGGGGTGCTCTTCGGCAAGCACCCGATGGCGCCGGTCATCTCGCCGAAGAAGTCATGGGAGGGGTTCGCCGGCTCGGCGGTCGCCTGTGTCGTGGCCGGCTACGTGCTCGTCGTACACCTGCTCGAGGGTGAGTGGTGGGTCGGGATCATCCTGGGTGTCATCACGGTCGTCATGGCCACCCTCGGCGACCTCTGCGAGTCGGTGATGAAGCGCGACCTCGGCATCAAGGACATGAGCCAGATCGTCCCCGGCCACGGCGGGCTGATGGACCGGCTCGACTCGCTGCTCGCGACCGCGCCGCCGATCTGGCTGCTGCTGCACTATCTCGTCTTCTAGGCCACGTGGGTGGACGTCTGACCGCTCGTCTCGACTGACTGTGACCGGCGACCAGGAGCCGAACTCCACAAATGTTGGATCGGGACGTCGAGACCGGCCAGCTGGACGTCCGAACCCAACAATTGTGCAGCCGGGACGTCGAGATCGACCAGTTCGACGTCAAATCCCACAAATGTTGGACCGGGACGTCGAGACCGGCCAGCTGGACGTCCGAACCCAACAATTGTGCAGCCGGGACGTCGAGGTCGACCAGCTGGACGTCCGAACCCAACAAATGTGCAGCCGGGACGTCGAGGTCGACCAGCTGGACGTCCAGATCCCACAAATGTTGGACCGGGACGTCGAGACCGAGCTGTTGGACGTCCCAACCCAACATTTGTGAGGTTCGGGCGGCGATGAGAGGCCTCGGGCGAGCACGAGCACCTTCATCAGGGGTTGCCGCGGCGGCCGTGGGTCCGGGGCGGGTCGTACCCGCCCTCCGGCGGCACCATCTCGGCTCGCAGTCCGAGCAGCCGGATGGGGCGGGAGTCATCGAGCTTTTCCAGCAGGTCGATCCCGGTCTCGGCGAGCACAGCCGGGTCGAAGGTGGGCTCGGGCAGCTTGCGGCTCCGGTTGAAGGTGAAGAAGGGCGCGAACCGCACCTTCAGGTGCACGCGTGCGCAGGCGCGGCCCTCGGCGCGGATGTCCTCGACCACCTGCTCGGCCAGCGCCCGGATCGCTGCTGCGATCTCCTCCGGGAGAATGAGGTTCTGCTGGTAGGTGGTCTCACGGCCGTGCGCGCGGGCCACCCACGGAGTGTCGTCCACCGTGGCGCTGCTGACCCCGCGGCCGAGGCGCCCGATGTGGGGTCCGGTGTTCGGGCCGAACTCCGCGACCAGCGGCTCGTCCGGCGTCCCCGCGAGTTGGCGCACGGTCTTGATGCCGATCGCGGCAAGGCGTTGCTGGATCCGGTTGCCGATCCCCCAGAGGTCCTTGGTCGGCCGCTCGCCCATCACCGCGAACCAGTTCTCCCGCGTGAGCCGGAACATCCCCTGCGGCTTGCCGAAGTCCGTGGCGATCTTGGCGCGCACCTTGGTGTCGCCGATCCCCACCGAGCAGTGCAGGCGCGTCGCCGCGAGTACGTCGGCCTGCAGGGTCCGGGCCACCTGCTCCGGGTCGTCCGTGCTGATCCCGACGAACGCCTCGTCCCAGCCGAGGACCTCCACCACGGCACCGGGGATCGCTCGCAGGGTCTCCATCACCACCGCCGAGGCCTCGGTGTACGCCGGAGCGTCCACCGGCAGGAGCACCGCCTCGGGGCACCGCCGTACCGCAGTCTTGAGCGGCATCCCCGAGCTCACCCCGAACTCGCGGGCCTCGTAGGAAGCCGTGGACACCACCGCACGCTCCGTCGCGTCCCCGCGGCCGCCGACGATCACGGGCAGCCCGGCGAGCTCGGGGTGCCGAAGGATCTCCACCGCCGCGATGAACTGGTCCATGTCGACGTGCAGCACCCACCGCGCCATGGCTTCATCCTGCCGTCTCTCGTCGATCACACGGTGCCGTGGTGCAGCGGGTGCGTGCTCCCAGCCCGATGGTGGAGCCGCATGGCCTGGGCTTTACTGGGCGAAGAGACAGCGTGGAACCCGGAGGGTGCATGGCTGACGATGAGCGACTGCGGCGCGCCCGTGCGTGCTTCGAGCGGTCGTCATGGCGTGAGGCGTGGGAGCTCCTGTCCGCCTGCGACTCCGAGTCAGCGCTGCATGCGGCGGATCTCGAGAAGCTGGCGGTGGCGGCCTTCCTGGTGGCCGAGAACGAGGCCAGCGACGAGGCCTGGCGGCAGGCACACCAGCGACGCTTGCTCACGGGCGACCGCCTCGGCGCGGTGAAGTGTGCCTTCTGGCTGGTCTTCCGGCTCCTCAATGCAGGCGAGCTCTCAAGTTCGATCGGCTGGATCGGGCGCACCGAGCGGGTCATCGGCGACGCTCCGGACGACTCACCTGAGCGTGCGCATCTCGAATACATGAGGGGGCTCCACGCTGTGTTCACCGGGGATCTGACCGGGGCGCAGGGCCACCTCAGCACCTCCGCCGAAGTGGCCCAGACGTGCGGTGAGACAGATCTGACGACGCTCGCCAGGCTTGCCCTGGGTCGGGTGCTGATCTTCCGCAGTGACTTCACCGGCGGAGTCCGTCTGCTCGACGAGGCAATGTTGGCGGTGGTGGCTGGTGAGACATCACCGATTGTGGTGGGTGACAGCTACTGCACGGCGATCGACGCGTGTCATGACCTGGTCGACGTACGTCGTGGGCAGGCATGGACGGCGGCTTTCGGGCTCTGGTGCGAGACACAACCCGATGTCGTGCCGTATGCCGGACTGTGCCTGGTCCACCGCTCGGAGTTCATGCAGCTCAAGGGCGCGTGGGTCGAAGCCATGGCCCAGGCAGGACTGGCCCGAAGTCGACTGTCCTCACCGGTCGTGCAGTTTGCGCTCGGTGCGGCCATCTACCAGCAGGGGGAGTTGCACCGGCTGTGGGGCCAGTTCGAGGAGGCGGATCGGTGCTATGCCGACGCCAGTACCCATGGGAGAGATCCGCAGCCGGGGCTCGCGCTGCTCCGCCTCGCGCAGGGCGCGGGTGATGCAGCAGCCCGTAGCGTGGAGCGCGCCCTCGCCGAGGCCGACGGCCACGTCAACCGTCCGCAGCTGCTGGCCGCGTTCGTGGAGGTCATGCTGGCGACAGATGACGTGCCCGCCGCTCGGGCAGCCTGCGACGAGCTCGCAGATCTGTCCCGCTCCCTCGGCTCGCCGATGCTCGCCGCAGTCTCTGATCGAGCCTCCGGCGCAACCGCGCTTGCCGAAGGTGACGCAGCGGCCGCGCTCGCGCCGCTGCGGCGGGCGAGCTCTTCGTTCCGCAGCCTCGAGGCGGCCTACGACGTGGCTCGCACCGGCATCTTGATCTCACGGGCGCGGGGCGCCCTCGGGGACGAGGAGGGGGCAGCGCTCGAGGTTGCTGCATCGCGAGCCACTTTCGAAGCGCTCGGAGCGGTGGTCGATCTGGCGACGCTCGAGAGCACGAGTCCAGGGAAGGGTGATTCCGGCAAGCGCCTCCTGACCGCTCGCGAGGTCCAGGTGCTCCGACTTGTCGCGCACGGCTCCACAAATCGGTCGATCGGTGCCGAGCTGGGCCTGAGCGAGAGGACGGTCGACCGACACGTGAGCAACATCTTCGCGAAGCTCGGTGTGTCCTCGCGTGCGGCGGCGACCGCGTCGGCGTACGAGGCCGATCTCCTCTGAGGGGCACATGAATGGGCACTGGTACCCACGTCGAACCGATCAGGACGTGGGTGCTTTCGCCGATGCGGGGGCCGGATCGGTTTCCTAGCGTGACCTCAGTTCCGCGACCGCGGGACCAAGACATCAGGAGGCCGGCCATGCCAAGCGTTTCTCGAGACACCGCGTCAGAGTCGATCATGTTGGACGGGCTGGACGTCCGTCTGGAGAACCTCGATGGCGGGTACACCGTCTGCTTCGAGTCGCACACCGCGGATCTCGACATGGCGCCACTGTTCGTGGGTCTGCCCGATGACCGTTGCCAGTTCCCCCGATGGGGGTACGTCGTGTCGGGTCAGATCGAGTTCCTGTTCGCGGACCACGCGGAGTGCTACCGCACCGGGGACGCGTACTACGTCCCGCCCGGTCACACACCGGTGCACCACGCGGGCGCACAGGTCGTCGAGTTCAGTCCCACCGACCTGCTCGGGGCTGCCATCGGCACCGTCATGTCGAACCTGGAATCGGGGAGGTGACTCGATGAGCACGTTCTACAAGGTGTCGTACAGGCTCGGGTTCCACCCGTGGGAGGACCTCGCTGACCATCCGCCGTTCGCTGAGCAGCTGCTGTCATTGATCGCCCGCGAGGAGTCCGCCGCCGCGCCGCCGTACGGCCAGGCACTCGACCTCGGTTGCGGAAGCGCGGTCTGGGGAGTGCAGTTGGCGAGCCGTGGCTGGCAGGTCACCGGAGTCGACAACGTCCACAAGGCTCTCGACCGCGCCAGGGACCGCATCCGGGAGGCCGGCGTGGACATGGCTCTCGTCCACGCCGATGTCACCCGTCTGCAGTCGTCGGAAGTCGGAGCCGGGTTTCGGCTGGTCCTGGACACCGGCACGTTCCACGGCCTGGACCCGGACGGGCGCCGGGCCATGGGCCGTGAGGTGAGCGCGGTGGCATCAGACGACGCCACGGTGCTGCTGGACTGCTTCGCGCCCGGGCGCCGGGGACCATTGCCGCGCGGGTGCACCCGCGCGGACGTCGAGGAGGCGTTCCCCGACTGGGAGATCACGGATGCTGTCATCGCGGACTCCGCCCCAGACTCCCTGGCCCGTGCGCTCAAGTTCGAGGAGACGTTCTATCGGTTGAGGCGTAGCTGAAGGCCAGTGGCACCTTGCACCTTGCACCCTGCGCCACGCCGAATCACTCAGGATCTGAGTAGTCGGACTCACGATCCCCGCGCGGTTTCGTGGAAGGCTGGCTCGCATGCTGCCGACGATGTGGGGAGTCGACACCCATGGTTTCTTCGTGGGGCTCGGCGTGCTCGCCGCGGTTGTCGTCTTCGTCATCGAGGCGCGTCGGCGCGGCCACACCGACGACCGGCTGCTGATCGTCGTCACGGGCGCCCTGGTCGGCGGGGCGATCTTCATGCGCCTCGGCACCTGGCTCCAGCACGCGGACCTGCGCGAGAACGCCGGCCTGGCCGAGCAGTGGGTCTACGGGAACCGCAGCATCCTCAGCGGTCTGGTCGGTGCCTGGCTGGGTGTGCACCTGGCGAAGCGGCTGTGCGGCTACCGCTTGCGCACCGGCGACCTGTTCGCTCCGGCCGTGGCCCTGGGCATGGGGATCGGCCGGATCGGCTGTCTGCTCACCGAGCTGCCCGGGACCCCGACCGGCTCCTCGTGGGGGATCACTCTCGACGGTGCCGATGCGTCACACCTGGGCGCCGACCCAGGGGTGCCGCTGCATCCGTCGTTCGCTTACGAGATCGCCTTCCACCTCGCTGCCTTCGCTGTGATCTGGTTCTGGCTGCGTCGGCGCTCGTTTCCTCCGGGGGAGTCCTTCGTCTGGTACGTCGCGGCCTATGGCGTCTTCCGCTTCCTGGTCGAGTTCGTCCGGGGCAACGAGGTCGTCTGGCAGGGGCTGACCCGGCCGCAGCTCTTCCTGGCCGTCGCGATCCCGTTGGTCGTGTTGCGCATCGTCGTGAAGGCGCGCTCGGGAGGTTACAGTCCTGCGCAGCCGGGTCTCGAGGAGTTGGTGAACCAGTGACAGCCACGACGGGGCGCACGGGTCCTGGGATGCCGCTGCGCGGCGACCGGATCCACCGCTACGTCAACGCGTTCTGCCCGCTGTGCCACGAAGAGGAACCGAACCGCCCACTCACCGAGGTGCAGCGGCTGTCGGGCTGGTTGGTGGAGCGCGAGGACCGGATCTGGCTGGAGCGCGGCTGTGCGACCCACGGCCTTGTCCGAACGCTGTACGACGAGTCGCCGGAGATCCTGACCTACCTCGAGCAGTGGACTGCGCCGACCAAGGTGCACACCCCTGACGTGCTCGGCAACTTCGCGCCAGTCCCAGCGGCGTACGCCGACGGGCTGCCCGAGATGCAGACACAGCACACGTGCATCCTGCTTGAAGACCTGCTCGACCACTGCAACCTGAAGTGTCCGACGTGCTTCGCCTCCTCCGCCCCGTCGCTCGCCTCAGTGGTCCCACTGCAAGATGTGCTGGCCTCGATCGACGCGCGTCTCGCGCGCGAGCACGGCCGCATCGACGTGCTGATGCTCAGCGGCGGCGAGCCCACGCTGTACCCACGGCTGGCCGAGCTGCTCGACGAAGTCGCCAAGCGGCCCATCGTCAGGGTGCTGGTGAACAGCAACGGCCTCGCCATCGCCCAGGACGACCATCTGCTGGAGACGCTCGGGCGCCACCGCGAGCGCGTCGAGGTCTACCTGCAGTACGACGGCCAGTCCGCCGAGGCGTCCACCCACCACCGTGGCGCCGACATCCGGCGGTTCAAGGAGCGTGCCATCGAACGCCTCTCCGGCGCCGGCATCTTCACAACCCTCACCATGACTGCGGCCCTGGGTGTCAACGACGACGAGATCGGCTTCGTGATCAAGCGCGCCCTCGACACGCCGTACGTCGGAGGCGTCACCATCCAGCCGGTCTTCGGCTCCGGACGCAGCACCGGGCTCGACCCGCTGGACCGGTTGACCCACACGGGCGTGCTTGCCCGTCTCGAGGAGCAGACCGCCGGCCTGGTGACGTGGCGCGACCTGACCGCCCTGCCGTGCTCGCACCCGCACTGCTGCTCGGTGGGTTACCTCCTTCGCGACGACTCCGGCAGCTGGAACTCGCTGGTGTCGCTGATCGGCCATGAGCGGCTCAAGCGGTGGCTGGACCTCGAGCCCGACGTGCTGGCGAACCGGATCGCCGACGACGCCATCCCCGACCAGCTGCGCGCCGTGGTGAAGGGATCGCTGCTCGACCTGCTCTCGGAGCAGTCCTCCCTCTCGCACCCGTCGATGGCGACGATCTGGCGCGACATCTGTAGCAACTGCGACCTCGGGATCGGCACTCTCGCGACGCTCGCGGCCGCGAAGCTCCCCGGGAAGGGACACGGGCAGCGCAACCGGCTGCGCCAGATGCTGGGCGAGCGCGTGCTCCGGGTGACCGTGAAGCCGTTCATGGACATGAACACGATGATCGAGGAACGGCTCACCCAGTGCTGCGTGCACGTCGCGACCGTCAACGCTGCTCCGTCGGCGTCTGGGGACGTGGCCCACCAGTGCGCCCCGTTCTGCGCGGTGCAGGCGTGGGCGCCATTGTCGCGGAGCCGGATCTCGACCGCTGTCGGTCTGCCGCTCCTGCCCTTCACATCACACGGGGAACGCTCGTGACCGACCCCCGTCAGGTGACCCCACCGCATCTGGAGAACTCAGACCAAGATCTGGTGGAGCAGCCTTTCGACCCGCTCAAGCTCTGCGTCTTCGCGACAGTCGCCCTGCTCGGCTGGCTCCTCGGACCGTGGGCGCTGCTCGGGTTCTCGCTGGTGGCGGTACTCGGATATGCGCGGGCCCGCCGCGAGGGTCTGCTGCGATCTCGGTGCAAGCTCGGGGACACCCGGCTGGTGCTGCTCTACCTCGTCGTCCTGGCCGCTGGCGCCGCCTACGGCATCTACGTCTCATTCCGCTGAGTCATCGACCGAGAGGAAGCCGGATGTCGCAGCAGCCGCCCCCGCCGTACGGAGGCCCACCGTCACCCCCGTACGGCGGACCACCCGGCCCCTATCCGCAGGGACCCGGAGAGGCCCCGCGTGACGGCATGTCGAAGAAGGCGAAGTTCTGGGTCGGGGTGGCGCTCACGATCCCGGTGATCGTCATTTCGGGGATCCTCAGCGGTGGCGGATCCGCTGTCGCCGAAGGGCTGGGCGGGGACCCGTCTGCCGGAGCAGCGATCGCGGGGGTCATCTCGCTCCTGCTCTTCGCCCTGTTCGTCGCAGCTCTCGTCGTCGAGAAGACGAGGTGGTTCGCCATCGGAATCCTCGCGGGGACAGCCACCCTGCTGATCCTCTTCGCCGGAGCGTGCATCGTGCTGATCATCGGACTTTCCCAGAGCTACGCCTGACCTCAGGCTCCCGGGACGACATACGAGCTGGGGCCCACCGCCCACGATTCGTATGACGCCACCCCCGGATGGGAGGATGTCGGGGTTGTGAGTGAATCCGTCAAGAGCCTTCCCCTCGTCTTCGAGGAGCCCAAGGGACCCCGAGGACCGAAGCCGAAACCGCCGCGTCACCTCGCCGACCTGACCCCGGCTGAGCGCAAGGCACGGCTCGAGGAGCTGGGGCTGCCCGGTTTCCGGGCGAAGCAGCTCTCCGCGCACTACTTCTCCAGGCTGGTCGACGACCCGGAGCAGATGACCGACCTTCCGGCCGGACAGCGGGCCGAGCTCGTGGAGGGGCTGCTGCCCCGACTGATGACACCGCTGAAGACGATGGAAGCCGACAGGGGCAACACCCGCAAGACGCTCTGGAAGCTCTTCGACGGCGCCCTCGTCGAGTCGGTGCTGATGCGCTACCCGGGCCGAGTCACGATGTGCGTCTCCAGCCAGGCCGGCTGTGGCATGGCCTGCCCCTTCTGCGCCACCGGCCAGGGTGGGCTCCAGCGCAACATGTCCACCGGCGAGATCGTCGAGCAGGTCGTGGCCGGTGCCAGGTCGCTCGCCCGGGGCGAGGTTGCAGGCGGTCCCGGGCGCGTCTCCAACGTGGTTTTCATGGGCATGGGCGAGCCGATGGCTAACTACCGGGCCGTGATCGGTGCCGTACGACGACTCACCGACCCGACTCCCGACGGCCTCGGCATGTCCGCGCGCGGCATCACGGTCAGCACGGTTGGCCTCGTGCCACGGATCAACCAGCTCACCGAGGAGGGCATCCCGGTGACCCTGGCGCTGAGCCTGCACGCTCCCGACGACGAGCTGCGCGACGAGCTGGTGCCGATCAACACCCGCTGGAAGGTGGGGCAGACGGTCGAGGCGGCCTGGAACTACGCCAGGACGACCCGGCGCCGGGTCTCGATCGAGTACGCCATGATGCGCGGCATCAACGACCAGGCATGGCGGGCCGACATGCTGGGTGACGTCCTCAACTCCTATGGAGACTGGGGATGGGTGCACGTGAACCTGATCCCGCTCAACCCCACACCTGGCTCGAAGTGGACCGCGAGCGACCCGAAGGACGAACGAGAGTTCGTACGCCGGCTGGAGGCCAAGGGCATCCCTACGACCGTCCGAGACACCCGCGGCCGCGAGATCGACGGCGCCTGCGGGCAGCTGGCAGCCGAGGGCTGACCCCCGCAACCGCGGAATAGCCTAAGGATCAGCAGGGCTATCCACACTGCTGCGCATCCTGTAGGACAGGGGCATGACGGCGACGGCACCCGAACAGGCGCACCTCAAGTCCGACGCGATCGGATTCGTGGACGCGCTGGTCATCGGTCTGGCAGCCACGTCTCCGGCGTACTCCCTGGCAGCTGTGATCGGACCAATCGCCGCGCTGGTCGGCGTGTACGCACCCGGCGTGCTGCTCGCGTCGTTCGTGCCGATGATGCTCATCGCCACGGCGTTCCTCTACCTCAACCGCGTCGACCAGGACTGCGGCACCACCTTCAGCTGGGTCACTCGTGCGATGGGCCCGTGGTTGGGCTGGATCGGCGGCTGGTCGATCACGATGACCGGAGTGCTGGTGATCGGGTCACTGGCGGACGTCGGGGTCAGCTTCTCGCTGATGATGTTCGGCGCCGACGACGCTGCGGCGAACGCGTGGATCCGGATGCCACTGGCCGTCGGGCTCATCTTGCTGATGACGTACATCTGCGTGCTCGGCACCGCCATCTCGGCGAAGGTCCAGAACACGCTGATCTTCGGCCAGGTGGGAGCATTGCTGGTCTTCGCTGCGGTGGCGCTCTTCAAGGCCCTTGACGGGTCGAGCCCCCTTGACGAGATCACCCCGTCGCTGACCTGGCTCAACCCGTTCGCCGAGGGCGGAGCCGCCCTCTCGTCGGGGCTGCTGCTCGGTGTTTTCGCCTACTGGGGCTGGGAGTCTGCGGTCAACCTGAGCGAGGAGACCACCGACGGCTCGCACGCTCCCGGACGGGCAGGGCTGTGGTCGACGTTCATCCTGCTGGGCACCTACGTCGCTGTCGCCTACGCGGTGGTGGCCTTCGCAGGCACGCAATGGCTCACCGACAACGCCGGCGAGGAGGAGTTCGTCTTCGCCGAGATCGCAGGGCATGTGATGGGCGGCTGGGACTGGGTGGTGCTGTTCGCCGTAGCGACCTCGGCGATCGCGTCCACGCAGACGACGATCATCCCGGCCTCGCGCACCGGCCTGTCGATGGCGCGGCGGCACGCGTTCCCGACGAAGCTCGCCAGAATCCATCCCCGGCACCAGACGCCCGACGTCAGCACCTGGTGGGTCGCCGGGATCGCGATCGTCTGGTACGTCGGCATCTACCAGGTCTCGGCCAACGCGCTGTTCGACTCGCTGACCGCGTTGTCGTTGCTGATTGCCCTCTACTACTCGCTGACCGGCATTGCCTGCGCGATCTTCTACCGCCGACACCTCCTGGAGAGCGCCAAGAACCTGGTCCTGATCGGCATCGGCCCGCTGGTGGGGTCCGCACTCCTGCTGTGGTTGCTCGTTCTCTCGATCCGCGACATGTCCGACCCCGAGAACTCCTACAGCGGCCAGTCGTGGCTGGGCGTCGGGCCACCGCTGGTGATCGGTGCCGGCATCTTCCTGGTCGGGCTCACCCTGATGACGTTCTGGCGTACGCAGGATGCGCGCTTCTGGCAGGAACGCCCGAGTGTGGCTGACCCCGACATCGTCCATGGCCGCAAGGCCGCGCAGGGCGATCCCGACGGACTGGAAGGCTGAGCGCGATGACACTTGTGCTGGGGTACGACGAGTCGCCGGGCGCGGAGCAGGCGCTCCGGGTGGCAGTGGATGTGGCCGTGCGCTTGGGGGAACCCCTGATCCTGGTCTACGGGCTGGCACCGCCGGGAGGGATGGGCGAGGAGTTCTCCGCGCACAAGGAGGCCCTCGTCGAGCTCGGGCGGCATGCCACCGCGCGAGCGCTCGAGGTCGCGCAGGCAGCGGGTCTGGACGCCAAGGTGGAGCTGGTGGTGGCCAAGCCGGCCGAGGCCCTGATCAGCGTGGCCGATGCGTGCAACGCCACGGTGATCGTGGTCGGCACATCGGGTGAGAGCCCGATCAAGAGCGCGATGCTCGGCTCCACTCCGCACAAGCTCCTGCAGCTCAGCACTCGTCCGGTGCTGTGCGTCCCTGCTGCCGGCTGAGGGGTGGGTGTGACCACGAACTCATGTCTGCAGGGTCACGTTGCGCGCGTGTGGACACCACCAAGCCGTACGGGGAAGATGCACAGCACCAACCGCCCGTGACGAGGAGAGCGCCGATGGCCGAAGTGCCGCAGCCGGAGCAGCTCAAGCAGCTCAACCGGCTCGAGGACCTGAGCGCCGAGGACCTGAAGACGGTGATCGCCAAGGGCCGTCACGTGCACCTGCCGGCGAACTGGTCGCTGATCTGGGAGAAGACTCCCGGCGACAAGGCGTACCTGATCGTGGAGGGCGAGGTCGCCGTCCGCAAGGGCAAGGAAGAGATCGCTCGCCTCGGACCCGGAGACGTGATCGGCGAGATGGCGATCGTTGGTCACAAGCTCCGTTCCGCCAGCGTGGTCAGCCTCACTCCCGTCGAGGTCATCCACTTCACCAAGGAGTCCCTCGAGGAGCTGCTGGGCGAGGTTCCGGCGTTCGGTCATGCACTGAGGGAGACGACGGCCGACCGGCTCGGCGACCCCAAGGCCTGATCCCGTGGCAGCACGCCCCGACCGCCGAGAGCTGATCGACCTGCTAGAGGTGTTCCTGCTCGGGGAAGAGCCTTCGCTCACCGGCAACCAGCTCGCCGACGAGGTCGGGATCTCCTTCGAGGAGGCTCGTCTCAGGTGGCGCTCGTTGGGCTTCACTGCCGTCGGCGCCGACGTTCCCGCCTTCACGCACGCAGATCTCGAGGCCTTGCGCCTCACTCAGCGGCTCCTGGAGATCGGGCTGATCGACCCCGAGGACGAGGCGGCGCTTGTGCGCGCGCTCGGTCGCAGCTTCGCCCGGCTCGCCGAGTGGCAGATGGGCCTGCTGGCCAACATCGTCGATCCCGACGCAATGGACGTCGACGAGCTCCGCGAGGTGATGAACGAGGTCACGCCGGCCGTCGAGTCGTTGCAGAGCTACGTATGGCGCCGGCACACGCTCGCAGCTGCTGCACGGCTGCTGCTGGCCGACAACGACGAGGACCCCGTTGAAGGCGAGGGAGGCACCACGATGGGCGTGGGGTTCGCGGACATCGTCAACTACACCCGCCAGAGCCGCACGCGGCCCCCCAGCGAGATCGGGCACATGGTCGACCACTTCGAGGAACGCTCGCTCGAGATCATCTCGGGACACGGCGGCCGGATCATCAAGACCATCGGGGACGAGATCCTCTTCGTCGCCGACCAGCCGGAGGCGATTGCCCGGATCGGGCTCGAGCTCACCGAGGAGGCGCAGCGCGACGAGGAGTTCCCCCAGATCCGGGTCGGGCTTGCCTGGGGCCCCGCGCTGGCCCGCCTGGGCGACGTGCTCGGCCCAGTCGTGAACGTCGCGTCACGGCTGACCTCGACGGCGCGCCCCGGGCGGGTGTTGGTGGACCGGTTCCTCGCAGACGAGCTCGAGGGCCTTCAACATTCAGGGCAACATTCCGGGGAGCACTTCAAGCTGCGCCGCGCGCGCCGTACGTCAGTGAAGGGCTACCGCAAGCTCGAGCCCTGGTCCCTGCGCCGATCAAGCGGCGAGGTGCCTGACAACCGCCCCGAGGCCAGCGCTCGCGCGAGGCGCCCTGCGACGTAGGTGGTCGATCAGCCTCGCGTTGAGCAGCGAGCGTCAGCGAGCGACCAGTCGAAACGAGCGAAGCGAGTGGCCAGCCGAGACCACGCTCCGCAAGCCGAGCAGCAGCCGGGACCAGCGGATCCCGTAGGGGCCGTTCACTAGCCTGCCGTCATGACCACCACCAACGTCAGCTTCGCCCTGCTCGACGCGGCCGTGATCGCTGGCCGGGGAGACGACCCGGTGGTCGGCACGATGAGCCATGCGCGGTTGCTCGAGGAGGTCGCCGCCCTGGGCGGGGTGCTGCACCACCTCGGGGTAGGCCCAGCCGTTCCGGTGGTGATCGACTTCGAGTCCCGGGCGAAGTCCGACCTGGACGCGGTGGTGGCGGCCCTGGCTGCCGCGCGGATCGGCGGCGTGGTGACCACGCGCGACGACGTCGAGGCGCCCGTCGTGGTGGCATTCTCCGGCTCGGAGGTTCCTGCCGTTGGACGGAACCGGATCGTTCGTGGCGAGGACGTACGCGAGCCCGACCTGGACTGGGACGCCATGATCCGGGCCGGGCGTACGGACCCGGCTGCGTGCGAGGTGCTCGACCCGGAGTCGGCGTACTCCCCGGAGCGGAGCGTGGCCGAGCAGATCGCCGTGCTGGCCGGGTCGGCACCGCCGTACTCCCCGGCCGAGCTCAGGAGCCTCCTGCAGGTCTGAAGCGTCGGGTCAGAGCTCGACGCCCTCGCCGAAGCGGCCCCGGTGGTCGTGCGGGATGAGCGGCTTCTCGCCGCGGACCTTGAGCTGCTGGATCGTCCAGGAGTTGCCGTCAGGGTCGGCAAACCCGAAGAAGGTGCCGCCGTCGCGCTCGTCGAAGACCTGGATCTCACTCGCCTCGACCCCGCGGGACAGCAGCTCCTCGCGGGCTGCCTGCGCGTCGGCCACGACGAGCTGGAGACCATGGAGAGATCCCGGTGCCATGGATTTCTGGGTCGGGAGGTCCCCGACCACGATGGAGCAGCCCGAACCGCGTGGGGTCAGCTGGGCGACGTGCATGTGCTCGTTCCGGGTGTCGTGGTCCAGGTTGAAGCCCACCTGGTCGCGGTAGAACGCGATCGCGTTGTCCAGGTCGCTGACGGGCAAGATGACGACTTCGAGGGTCCAGTCCATGAGGACACACTGACATTCACGGACCGCGGACGAAAAGCGCGGACGAAAAGCATTGGCGACCCGAACCGCACCCGTCCTAGCGTCGGAAGCATGGAGTACTCCACGACCACCTTCGGCGAGCGCTTCGCTGCCGACTACGACAGCAGGAACGAGCGCACGGACACCGAGGCGTGCGTCGACGTGCTCGAGCAGCTCGCCAAGGGTGGCCCGGCGCTCGAGCTGGCCATCGGCACCGGCCGTATCGGGTTGCCGCTGTCCCAGCGGGGTCTCCGCGTGGACGGTGTGGAGGCCTCGCCCAAGATGGTCGAACAGTTGCGGAAGAAGCCCGGCGGTGCCGACATCAACGTGGTCATCGGTGACATGGCCGAAGTACCGGTCGAGGGTGAGTACGCGCTGATCTACCTGATCTTCAACACGCTCTCGAACCTGACCACCCAGGACGCGCAGGTGCGCTGCTTCATGAACGCCGCCCGGCACCTCCGTGACGACGGCCTGTTCGTCCTCGAAGCAGGTGTGCCCGACCTCCGGTCCCTGCGCGAGGGGCAGTACGTCGACGCCGAGGCGGTGGACCTCGATGAGGTCGTCCTCGACATCTGCCGCTATGACGTGGTCGCCCAGCTGATGCACAAGAACCACGTCGCCTTCCGGCAGGGTGACGTGCAGCTACGGCCGGTGCAGCTGCGTTTCACGTGGCCGAGCGAGATGGACCTGATGGCGCGCCTTGCGGGGTTGCGCGTGCACGAACGCTGGGGCGACTGGTACGGCACCGCCTTCGACGAGAGGAGCACCAGCAACATCGTCGTCTACGGGCGCTGAGACAATGCCCGGGTGAGCCCACGTCGTGACGTCGTCATCCTGGGGTCGACCGGGTCGGTCGGCACCCAGGCCCTCGACGTCGTACGGGCCAACCCCGACCGTTTCCGGGTGGTCGGGCTCACGGCCGGTGGGTCACAGGAGCAGCTGTTCGAGGAGCAGGTCGCCGAGTTCGCGCCGTCGTACTCGGGTCTGGGGGAGTACGCCTCAGCGGAGGCGGCCGGGATGGCGTGCGACGTCGTACTGAACGCGATCACCGGTGCCGTCGGCCTGCGACCGACCGTCGCGGCGCTCGACTCCGGCAACACCCTCGCCCTGGCCAACAAGGAGTCCCTGATCATCGGCGGGCCTGTCGTCACCGCCATGGCCAAGCCGGGCCAGATCGTGCCGGTCGACAGCGAGCACAGTGCGCTCGCACAGTGCCTGCGCGGCGGGAAGCCTGGGGAGGTACGTCGCCTCGTACTCACCGCGAGCGGGGGACCGTTCCGGGGGCGCACCCGCGAGGAGCTGGCGCAGGTCACACCGGAGGAGGCGCTGAACCACCCCACGTGGGACATGGGTCCCGTCGTGACGATCAACTCCGCCACCCTGGTGAACAAGGGCCTCGAGGTCATCGAGGCGCACCTGCTCTTCGACATCGCGTTCGACTGCATCGAGGTGGTGGTGCACCCGACCAGCGTCGTGCACTCGATGGTCGAGTTCAGCGACGGTTCTACACTGGCGCAGGCAAGCCCGCCGACCATGCTCATCCCGATCGCGCTCGGCCTCGCCTGGCCAGACCGGGTCCCGGCCACGGCACCTCCGGTCGACTGGACGAGCGCGCAGACGTGGGAGTTCTTCCCGCTCGACCACGACGCATTCCCCGCCGTTCGCCTGGCGAGGCGGGCAGGTGAGCTCGGTGGCACCGCGCCGGCGGTCTACAACGCCGCCAACGAGATCTGTGTCGAGGCGTTCCGCACAGGTGGACTGCCCTTCATCCACATCGTCGACACGGTGGAAAGGGTGCTCAGCGCCCACGACGTAGGCTTTGAGCGAGATCTCACCGTCGACGACGTGCTGGCCGCGGATGCCTGGGCGCGCGTGCAGACCCTGAACGAGCTGAAGGATCCCACCAGATGACCGTGCTGACGTACACGCTCGGTGTCCTGCTGTTCGTGGTCGGCGTGCTCGTCTCCGTCGGGCTGCACGAGATGGGGCACCTGATCCCGGGCAAGCTGTTCAACGTCAAGGTCACCCAGTTCTTCGTCGGCTTCGGCCGCACCCTGTGGTCGCGGCAGCGTGGGGAGACCGAGTACGGACTGAAGGCGATCCCCCTCGGTGGCTACTGCAAGCTCGTCGGGATGCTGCCGCCGGCCCCCGACCAGGATCCCGACAAGGTCCGCAACACCAAGACCGGGATGTTCGCCCAGCTCATGGACGACGCCCGCTCGGCGGAGTACGAGCTCGTGGACGAGGCCGACCACGACCGGTTGTTCTACAACAAGCCGTGGTGGCAGCGCGTGATCATCATGGGCTCCGGCGTGACGATCAACCTGCTCATCGCCTTCTTCCTCTTCGCCGTCGTGTTCATGGGGTACGGCGTCCCGACGGCGACGACCTCGGTCGAGACCGTCTCCGAGTGCGTGATCGCGGTCACGAAGGAGAACCTCAAGAAGCCGCCCCGCAAGTGCACGGAGGCTGACCCGGCGTCTCCCGCCAAGACGGCGGGTTTCCTGCCGGGGGACCGCATCGTCAACTTCAACGGGACCGAGGTGACGACCTGGAAGCAGATTCGGGGGGAGATCCGGGCCAACGGCGCCGAGACCGCCACGATCGTGGTCGAGCGCGACGGGAACCAGGTGACCCTGCGTCCCCGAACTGTCGTCTCCACAGTCCCGGACCTCAACGACGCGGAGCGGATCACGAAGGCCGGATTCCTCGGAGTGGTGCCCACGCAGGTCGTCGAACGCCAGGGTCTCGGGTTCGTCGTCACCACGATGGCCAACGGCACGTGGGAGACGATCAAGGCCATAGGGGCGATGCCGGTGAAGCTCTACCACGTCGGCCGCGCAGCTGTCGGCCTCGAGGAGCGTGACCCAACCGGCCCGATGAGCGTGGTGGGTGCGGGCCGCGTCGCCGGTGAGATGGCCTCGACCCAGGAGGCGTCAGTCGGTGCTCGGTTCTTCTCGGTGCTGGCTTTGCTGGCCGGGCTGAACCTGTTCCTCGGCATGATCAACCTGGTCCCGCTCCCACCTTTCGACGGTGGTGGGATCGCCACGACGCTCTACGAGGCTGCCCGCCGGGGAGTCGCGAGGCTGCTCCACCGGCCCGACCCCGGTGCGGTCGACGCTGCCAAACTGCTACCCGTCACCTACGTGATGGCCGGTCTCATCCTGCTGATGAGCATTGTGCTGATCTACGCCGACATCGTGGCGCCGATCTCGCTCACGTAGCCCGACCCAGAAGGAAGAAGAAGTAATGACCACGGTTTCGCTCGGCATGCCCGAGGCCCCGCCGCCAGTGCTGGCCAAACGTCGCCAGACCCGCCAGATCAAGGTGGGCAAGGTCGGCGTCGGCAGCGAGCACCCGGTCTCGGTGCAGTCGATGACCACGACGCTGACCTCGGACATCAACTCGACCTTGCAGCAGATCGCGGAGCTGACGGCTTCGGGTTGCGACATCGTGCGCGTCGCCTGCCCGTCCGCCGACGACGCCCTGGCGCTTCCCGCGATCGCCCAGAAGTCCCAGATCCCGGTGATCGCCGACATCCACTTCCAGCCGAAGTACGTGTTCGCCGCGATCGAGGCCGGTTGTGCCGCCGTACGGGTGAACCCCGGCAACATCAAGAAGTTCGACGACCAGATCAAGGAGATCGCCCAGGCAGCCAAGGACCACGGCACCTCCATCCGGATCGGCGTCAACGCCGGGTCCCTGGACAAGCGACAGATGGAGAAGTACGGAAAGGCGACCCCCGAGGCGCTGGTCGAGTCCGCGGTGTGGGAGGCGTCCCTGTTCGAGGAGCACGACTTCCACGACTTCAAGATCTCGGTCAAGCACAACGACCCGGTCGTGATGGTGCGTGCCTACGAGCTGCTCGCCGAGGCAGGCGACTGGCCGCTGCACCTCGGCGTGACCGAGGCGGGCCCGGCGTTCCAGGGCACGATCAAGTCGGCGACGGCGTTCGGCGCGCTGCTGAGCAAGGGCATCGGGGACACCATCCGGGTCTCGCTGTCCGCCCCGCCCGTCGAGGAAGTCAAGGTCGGCATCCAGATCCTGCAGTCGCTGAACCTGCGGCCCCGCAAGCTGGAAATCGTCTCCTGCCCCTCGTGCGGCCGCGCCCAGGTCGACGTCTACAAGCTGGCCGACGAGGTGACCGCGGGGCTCGACGGGCTCGAGGTGCCGCTGCGCGTCGCCGTCATGGGGTGTGTCGTGAACGGTCCCGGCGAGGCACGCGAGGCCGACCTCGGTGTCGCGTCGGGCAACGGCAAGGGCCAGATCTTCGTCAAGGGCGAGGTCATCAAGACGGTCCCCGAGTCGCAGATCGTGGAGACCCTGATCGAGGAGGCCATGCGCATCGCGGAGGGCATGGAGGCCGAGGAGGGCGCGTCCGCCCAGGTGAGCGTCTCCTGACGCTCACCGGATGCCTTGTGGTTTCCAGACGGGCGCCGGTGCGCCCTCCTCAACCACCGAAATCAGGTGGTCGAGCAGCCTTGCGTTGAGGAGCGAGCGCCGACCCGTAGGTGGTCGAGCAGCGAGCGCAGCGAGCGATCAGTCGAGACCACTCACCGCACGCTGAGCGCGGTGCGGATCTGGGTCAGGGCCGCGCTGCACGCCCGGTAGGCCGCACTCTCCCCGGAGAGGAAGGCCAGGTCCTTGACCGCCTTCGCGATCGCTTCCCTGACGCCCAGATCGGCCACGTGCGCCTGCTGCCATCCCGGCCGCTGTTGCTGTGTCGCCAGTGGTGCCTGCGTGCTCAGCGTGTTCAGGGCCCTCGCGACGTCGGCCGGCTTCGGGGGACGCACGCTCTGCTTCTGTGCCGGCGGGCGGGGTGCAGCGGCGTACGCCTCTGCACCTGCGCGCACCGCCTCCAGCTGCTGCTCCATGTCGTATGGGGCGAGCTGCTTCTCGAACGCGGTGAGGTCGTCGATCGCCTGCTCCTGGGCGTCCAGGGTCTCCCCGCAGTCATCAACCGTGGCCGAGGTCGCATAGTGCTCCACCGTCGCCGCGACGCTGTTCCAGCGCGGAGCCAGCGCAGAGGGGTTCGTGCGCGAGCTGCGTCCTTCGACGTCGTCCTCGAGACCCTTCCACTGCTCGCGGCACGACAGCGCCTCCTTGCTCGGCTCGTCGGCCTCGTCCTCAGGCTCGTCCGCGCCTCCGCAGGCCGTCAGGGTGGCGAGGAGCAACGCCAGCAGCAGGCCCGGCACCCGGCGATGGAGCATGTCGTCACGGTAGTCCCACAGCACCCGCGTGACCTGTGAACACGGTAGGCCTTGTGTCGTAGGCTCCGGGCGTGGTCAGGACAAGCCAGTGCATTCGCGTGCTGGGCCCCAACGACGTCTCCGAGGCGCTCGCGCTGGTCGCGACCGACCCCGTGACGAACGTCTTCGCCGACTATCGCACCAGGATCACTCAGCTCGACACCCGCTGGCTCGGGGGCGAGATGTGGGGCTACGTCGAGGGCGGCCGACTGGTCTCGATGTGCCATGTGGGCGCGAACCTGGTGCCGGTGAACGCGACGCCCGCAGCGTGCGAGGCGTTCGTGGAGAGGGCCGCGTGGAACGGACAGAAGAGCTCCACGATCGTTGGGCCACAAGACGCTGTGGCGCTGCTTTGGGCCGGGCTCGAGGAGCACTGGCCCCGTCCTCGCGACCTCCGCTGGAACCAGCCGCACCTGATTGCCACATCGCCTCCGTCGGCTCAGGGCGACCCGCTCGTGCGGCGTACCACCAAGGAGGAGGCGGACGTCCTCTACCCGGCGTGCGTCGCGATGTACACCGAGGAGGTCGGCATCTCGCCCGAGCTCGACGGCGGCAAGGACCTCTACCGGGCGCGGGTCAACCAGCTCATCGGCCGTGGGTGGTCGTTCTCCCGCATCGAGGACGGCCGGGTGGTGTTCAAGGCCGAGGTGGCCTGCGCGACGCCGAGCGCCTGCCAGATCCAGGGCGTGTACGTCGACCCCGAGCTGCGTGGCCAGGGCTTCGGCTCGGCCGGCATGGCGACCGTGGTGGACACCTGCCTGCGTGAGATCGCGCCGGTCGTGTCGCTCTACGTCAACGCCCACAACGTGTCGGCTCGCGCGGCGTACCGCCGGGTCGGCTTCGAGGACGCCGGCACCTTCGCAACGCTGATGTTCTGAACCGAAGGGTCAATCAATCGACGACGCCGACCCCGAGGTGGACGAGCCGCGAGCGAAGCGAGCAGGCCACGCCGACCTCCAGGTGGTCGAGCAGCGAGCGAAGCCACGCCGACCACCTATGAGTCGTGCGTCTGACGCAGCGAGCGGAGGGAGCGGATCAGTCGAGACCACCCTCCGCAACCGACGCGACAAATCGCGACCACACGCTGCGGCCCGTCGGGGCCGACGTTGCGCCATGGTCGGTGGTCTCGACTGGCCGCTCGCTGGCGCTCGCTGCTCGACCACCTACTCGACCACCTATGAGTCGTTCCCCTGATCGCTGTCCACGGTGGTTGCGGAGCGCTCGACCCCCTCCGCAACCGACGCGACAGACCGCGACCACATGCTGCAGCCCGTCGGGGCCGGCGTTGCGGCAGGGTCGGTGGTCTCGGCTGGCCGCTCGCTGGCGCTCGCTGCTCGACCACCTATGAGTTGTTCCCCTGATCGCTGCCCATGGTGGTTGCGAAGCGAGCGATGAACCTGGTCGGCTAGTCGGCGCGCACCACGACGTCGGCCCTCCCACGGGTGCGTGCCACGAGGTCGGCGTTGGCCTGGTCAGACGTCAGGGTCCAGCGGCGCGCGAGCTCGAGCGGCTTGCCGTGTGCGACGTGGCGCTCCACCAGGCGCTCGACCCGGGTGACCGGGTCTCCCTCCACGAACCAGACCTCGTCGAGCAGGGGCCGCACCTCTGCCCAGCCCGGCTCGTCGTACAGCAGGTAGTTGCCCTCAGTGACGACAAGCCGGTGCATCGGGCGTACAGCGATCGCGCCGGCGACCGCGAGCTCACGGCTGCGGTCGAACGCCGGGGCGTAGACGGTGCGGTCGGTCTGCGCACGCATCCTGCTCAGCAATGCGACATACCCGTCGACGTCGAACGTCTCGGGGGCACCCTTTCGCCCGCTGAGTGCGAGCCGCGCGAGCTCGTCGTCGTCGAGGTGAAAGCCGTCCATCGGTACGACGACCGCGTCGTCTCCGATCCGGGAGGCCAGCCCCGCGGCCAGGGTCGACTTGCCGCCACCGGGGGCACCGCAGACGCCGAGAACAGCGCGGCCGGTGGACATCAGCGCCCGGGCCCGCTGCACCAGGGACTCGTCGAACGGGACCGGCTCGGGCACGGGACGAGCGTAACAAGGGCGCCACCTCGTCTCCGGCCGGGAGCCCACGACTAACCTGTGCCCATGATTCTTCGGATGTCCACGTTGTTCGTGCGGACCCTCCGGGAGGATCCCGTTGACGCAGAGGTCCCGAGCCACCGGCTGCTCGTGCGGGCCGGCTACATCCGTCGTGCCGCCCCTGGCATCTACTCCTGGCTGCCGCTGGGGCTGCGCGTCTACCGCAAGGTCGAGCAGATCGTGCGCGAGGAGATGGACGCCATCGGCGCCCAGGAGCTGCAGTTCCCGGCGTTGCTGCCGCGCGAACCCTACGAGGCGACGGGTCGCTGGACCGACTACGGGGACGGCATCTTCCGGCTCAAGGACCGCAAGGGTGGCGACTACCTTCTGGGCCCGACGCATGAGGAGATGTTCACCCTGGTGGTGAAGGACCTCTACTCCTCGTACAAGGACTTGCCGGCGTGGCTCTACCAGATCCAGACGAAGTACCGCGACGAGGCGCGTCCCCGGGCCGGCCTGATCCGCGGCCGCGAGTTCGTGATGAAGGACTCCTACTCCTTCGACATCGACGACGCGGGCCTCGATGCGTCGTACGCCGCCCACCGCGCGGCGTACATCAAGACCTTCGACCGGTTCGGCTTCGACTACGTGATCGTCAAGGCCACCAGTGGCGCGATGGGTGGGTCGAAGTCCGAGGAGTTCCTCGCCCGTAGCGAGGTGGGGGAGGACACCTACGTACGCTGCACCAACTGCGACTACGCCGCCAATGTCGAAGCGGTCCAGGTGCGCGCCCCCCAGCCTGTCCAGTACGCCGACGCACCGGCCGCGCATGCCGAGCAGACCCCGGACACGCCAACCATCCAGACGCTGGTCGACCACCTCAACGAGAAGTACGCGCGCGACGACCGCTCCTGGCACGCCGGCGACACTCTGAAGAACGTGCTCGTCGTCCTGAAGCATGCCGACGGCACCCGCGAGCCGCTCGCGATCGGGCTGCCCGGAGATCGCGACGTCGACCAGAAGCGGCTCGAGGGAATGCTGGAGCCCACCGAGATCGAGGCGATGGACGAGGCGGACTTCGCCAAGTACCCCGCGCTCGTGAAGGGCTACATCGGCCCGGCTGCACTGGGGGAGTCCTCCGAATCCGGCATCCGCTACCTGCTCGACCCGCGCGTCGTCGAGGGCACCCGTTGGGTCACCGGCGCCGATGTCCACGGCAGCCACGTGCTCGACCTCGTCGCCGGGCGCGACTTCACCGCTGACGGCACCATCGAGGCAGCCGAGGTGCGCAACGGCGACCCGTGCCCCAACTGTGACTCCGGCGAGCTCGAGACCGCGCGCGGCATCGAGATGGGTCACATCTTCCAGCTGGGGCGGAAGTACGCCGACGCGCTCGACCTCAAGGTGCTCGACGAGAACGGGAAGCTCGTGACCGTCACGATGGGCTCCTACGGCATCGGCGTCTCGCGGGCCGTCCCGGTGATCGCCGAGGGCAACCACGACGAGCTCGGCCTGGTCTGGCCGCGGGCCGTCGCACCCGCCGACGTACACATCGTCGCGACCGGCAAGGACCCGGCGATCTTCGAGGCAGCCTCCCGGCTGGCCGCAGATCTCGAGACCGCCGGGGTCGAGGTGATCTACGACGACCGGCCCAAGGTGAGTCCCGGGGTGAAGTTCAAGGACGCCGAGCTGATCGGCGTACCCACGATCGTCACGGTCGGCCGCGGCCTGGCCGAGGGCAACGTCGAGGTCAAGGACCGGCGGTCAGGAGAACGCACGGAGGTGCCGGTCGGAGAGGCGGTGGCGCACCTCGCCTCAGTCGTGGGCAGCTGACCCGAGATAGCGCACCACGATCGTCCGCACCTCGGCGACCTCAGCCTCCGCGTCAAAGCCCTCGTCGCCGCACATCAGGTAGAGCGTGTCGACCAGGCCCTGGAGCCAGCGTGCTGCTCGCGTCGGGTCCAGCGAGGCGTCGACGGTGCCGTCGGCCGCCGCCCGGACCAGCAACCGGGCGAATGCGACCCGCACCTTTTCGTCGCTCGCCGCGAGAATGCCGGCGAACTCCTCGTCGTCGAGGGCCAGCTGGAGCATCGCCCAGACCAGCCCCGGAGCGACCGGGTCGGCGACGTCGCGGCAGAGGTGGTCGAGCAGCCGCCAGATCTCGGCGAGCGCGCTGTCCTCGTCGAGGGTGGCGATCAGCTCTCCGTTGACCACCTCGTCGTCGGCGAAGAGCGAGATCATGATCGAGCGCTTGTCGCCGAAGTAGTGGAACAGGGTGCCCGACCCGATACCGGCCGCCCGGCAGATCGCCGCGGTCGTCGCTCCGGTGTAGCCCTTCTCCGCGAACACGACGGCGGCTGCCTCCTGGATCGCGGCGCGCCGGGCCGCGTGTCGGGCCGGGTCGACCGTCCTCACTTCGGCTCTTCCACCTCGACGGACGCTTCCTGGGCCACTCGTTTGCGCCGACGGGTCTCCCTGACGGCGATGGAGACCGCGACCAGGAAGCCGATGACGTACTTGAGCCAGCCCATCTCGAAGTCCGGGATCCAGCCGAACAGCCGCTCGAGCAGTGGCGGCACCCATTGGAACAAGGGCGCGAGGTAGCGGGCAGGGTCGAGGTACTTCAGCCACTCCGGCGCGTTGATGTCCGGTAGCCAGCCGAAGTCGATCTTGGGCAGCAGCCCGCCGAGGAGCGCGCTGATGATCGCGCCGATCCCGAGGACGGCGATGATCGTGCCCCCGACGTTGATGACGACGTGGCGCGCGGCGTACAGGTTGGGGTGCGCCTCCCCCCACGCATGCACGCGCGCTGCTCTCGTCCCGGGCGGGGGAGCGTAGGGCACACTGCGGCGGCGTACGTCGCCCTCCCCGGGCTCGACCAGCGCGCAGCGGGCCACCCGGCCGGTCCACCACCAGACCACCCGCGTCGGGTGGCCGGCGTCCTTGCCCAGGTCGACGTGACCGATCTCTTCGCTGGCGCCCTCGTCGACCTCGGTCCCGTCGACCAGCAGTCGCGCGCGGTTCCGCTTCTTGCCTGTGGGCTCGACCCAGGTCTCCACTCGCAGGTCGGTCCCGCGATTCCTGAGGGTGTACGTCGTGACGGTGGGGCTCATGAAGCCAATAGTAGAGCACGCGCTCTATTAATGGTTGGCGCATCCAAGCGCCCGGCTACTACCGTCCTCCCCATGCAGATCGACGCGGTCATCTTCGACTGGGGCGGCACCCTGACGCAGTGGCACGACATCGACTTCCACGCGGAGTCGCTGGCCCTGGCCCACGCCGTCGTGGCGTCCGACGACGAGCTGGGGGTGCATGCCGAGGCGTTGCATCGCGCGAACCAGGTGATCTGGGGGCGCAGCCGCGACCTCCAGCAGAGTTCTACCGTGGCCGACCTGTTCACCGAGGCCGGGCTCGCGCACGACCCGGAGCTGCTGAGCCACTATCGCGAGTTCTGGGAGCCGCACACCACGACCGACCCGCACGTAGTGCCGCTCTTCGAGACGCTGCGCGAGCGCGGGATCAAGGTCGGCGTGCTCTCGAACACCATCTGGCCGCGCGCCTGGCACGAGGACTTCTTCCGCCGCGACGGGGTGCTGGACCTGATCGACGGCGACGTCTACACCAGCGAGATCCCGTGGACGAAGCCGTCCCCTGATGCTTTCGCAGCGGCGATGAAGGCAGTCGATGCAAGTGACCCTGGCCGCTGCGTGTACGTCGGCGACCGGCTCTACGACGACATCTGGGGCGCGCACAACGCCGGCCTGAAGGCGATCCACATCCCGCACAGCGACATCCCGGTCGAGCAGGTCGGCCACTCCGAGGGCGATCCCGACGCGGTCGCGCACGAGCTCGCAGAGATCCCGGACCTGCTCGACCGACTCTGAGCGAATCTGGTCGAGACACTAGACCTTCGGGGGCGGCGTGCTCGGAACGACCCAGCCGGGATGCACGGCCTCCACATGTCGCCGAACCATTCGACGCCAGCTGAAGTCCTTAATCGTTGCACCTATCAGCATCCCGACGGCTACGGGGATCACGAATGCGAACACGCTCTCCACAGCACCCGGATCTGAGCCGGGCGGGGAACGATAGAAGCTCCACGTCACGATCGCGCCCACCGCCAGCTGCCCCCACACTGCCAAGAGACCCATCATCCAGAGCCCCTCCACCGGGTTGACTCTGTGTTGCTCCTTGGGACTCGCGTCGGGTGGCTGCATGGCTTCAGTGTGTGCCACCTGGCGCGATCGGCTCGTGCCTTCGGAAAAGTCCGCTGATGCCGGGCCAGACGCTCGTCCGCGTTGGTGATACTGAGCGGCATGCCGCTTCGCCTGCACCACATCGTGATCGACGCCCACGACCTGCCGATGCTCGCCGACTTCTGGTCCGAGGCACTGGGCTGGGCGGTGCTGTCCGCCCGGGAGCGGGAGGTGGTCATCGGACCGAGCGCCGACGCACCGGTGGGCCTGTGCCTGATGCCGGCCGGCCAGACACGCAAGACGGCCAAGAACCGGGTGCACCTGGACCTGACCACGACAGCCGATGACCGCGACGCCGAGATCGAGAGGTTGATCGGCCTCGGCGCTCGTCGCGTCGACGTGGGGCAAACCGGCCAGGAGTCGTGGGATGTGCTCGCCGATCCCGAGGGCAACGAGTTCTGCGTCGTACGACCGAAGACGACGCTGGTGAACTGACCTGAAAATGAGGCTGCCTGCCGCGACCTTTCGTGGACAATGGCGCCGGTGTACCTAACCATCACCTCGACGGCCACGGACGCGACCGGCCTCGGCTATCTGCTCCACAAGCACCCCGGACGGGCGCAGCAGTTCGAGGTGTCCGCAGGGGTGGCGCACGTGTTCTACCCGGAGGCGACCGACGAGCGCTGCACAGTGGCCCTGCTGCTCGAGGTCGATCCAGTCGCGCTTGTCCGCGGGCGCAGGTACGGCGGCGACACCTTCGCGCTGAGCCAGTACGTCAACGACCGCCCGTACGCCGGCTCCTCGATGCTCGCTGTGGCGCTGGCCAAGGTCTTCCGCGCCGCGATGGCCGGCCGGTGCGACGCCCGGCCCGACCTCGTCGATGAGGTGCTGCCACTGGAGGTGCGCGTCCCGGTGCTGCCATCAGCCGCCGGCACCGACCTGGTGCGTGAGCTCTTCGAGCCGCTCGGCTGGACGGTGGCGGCGACTGCCCTCCCTCTGGACGAGACGGTGCCGGGCTGGGGCGACTCGCGCTACGTCGACCTGCGGCTGGACGGGAGGTTCGTGCTGGCAGAGGCGCTGTCCCACCTCTATGTGCTGTTGCCTGTGCTCGACTCCTCCAAGCACTACTGGGTCTCCGAGGACGAGGTCGAGAAGCTGGTCCGGGCCGCCGGCGCCTGGCTACCTGCGCACCCGGCGCGTGAGCTCATCACGCGTCGCTACCTGGCGCACCAGCGAGACCTCGTCGCCTCGGCAGTGGCCCGCCTGGCCGAGGTCGACGAGCAACCGATCGACGCGCTTGAGGAGGCTCCTGCGGAGGATTCCTCCGTGCCGCGGCCACTGGTCGTTCAGCGCAGGCAGGCGGTGCTCGAGGCGCTGCGCGTAGCGGGAGCGGCACGGGTGGTCGACTTCGGCTGCGGCGAGGGTGCGCTTCTGCGTGAGCTGGTCCGGAACCCGGAGTTCAGCGAGGTGCTCGGTGTCGATGTCTCCGCCCGCGCGCTCGAGATCGCCAGGCGTCGGCTCAACCTCGAGCGGATGCCCGACAGCCAGCGGGCACGGCTGGGGTTCCTGCAGTCCTCACTGACCTACCGCGACGCGCGGCTCGCCGGGTACGACGCCGTCGTGCTGATGGAGGTTGTCGAGCACCTCGACCCCGAGCGGCTGCCGGCCCTGGAGAGCACGCTGTTCGGCCATGCTCGTCCGCGGACGGTGGTCGTGACGACCCCCAACGTCGAGCACAACGTGCGCTACGAGAAGCTCGCCGCCGGGACGATGCGACACCGCGACCACCGGTTCGAGTGGACGCGCGCGGAGTTCGCGGACTGGGCAGCCGGCGTGGTGAAGCGCACCGGTTACGCGGTGGCGTTCCTTCCCGTCGGCGATGACGACCCGGTCGTCGGCCCGCCGACCCAGATGGCCGTCTTCACTCGCGACGACCAGCCTGCCCGGGAGGCGTCGTGAGCGAGCTCCCCATCCCCGAGCTGAGCCTCGTCGCCCTGGTGGGTGTCTCGGGCTCGGGCAAGTCGACCTTCGCGCGGGACCACTTCGGGCCGTACGAGGTGTTGTCGAGCGACTTCTGCCGCGGCCTCGTTGCCGACGACGAGAACGACCAGGCAGCGACGGCTGATGCCTTCGACGTGCTCAACTACATCGCCGGGAAGCGGCTGGCCGCCGGCCGGCTCACGGTCGTGGACGCGACCAACGTGCAGCGAGACGCTCGTCGCAAGCTGGTCGAGCTGGCGAAGGCACACGACGTACTCCCGGTCGCCATCGTCCTCGACCTCCCCGAGCAGCTCTGCGTCGCCCGCAACGCCGACCGGCCGGACCGCGCCTTCGGTTCCCGCGTGGTACACCGTCAGCGGGACCAGCTGCGTCGCTCGCTCCGTGGCCTCACCAAGGAGGGCTTCCGCAAGGTCCACGTCCTCAAGAGCGTCGAGGAGGTCGCAGCCGCGACCGTCGTACGGGAGAGGCTGCTCAACGACTTCCGCGACCAGCCGGGGCCGTTCGACGTCATCGGCGACGTCCACGGCTGCCGCTCGGAGCTCGAGACCTTGCTCGAACGACTGGGGTACGCACTCGTCCGCGACGACCAGGGCCGGCCGGTCGATGCCACTCACCCCGAGGGCAGGCGACCGGTTTTCGTCGGCGACCTCGTGGACCGCGGGCCGGACAGCCCCGGTGTCCTGCGGCTGGTGATGGGCATGGTCGGGAACGGTCACGCCCTCTGCGTTCCGGGCAACCACGAGAACAAGCTCATCCGGGCGCTCAACGGCCGCCAGGTGCAGGTGACCCACGGACTCGAGGAGACGCTCGCCCAGCTGGCGCATGAGACGCCGGAGTTCAGGAGCGAGGTGGCCGAGTTCTGTTATGGCCTGGTCTCACACCTCGTCCTCGACGAGGGCCGGCTCGTGGTCGCGCACGCAGGCCTCAAGGAGGCCTATCACGGGCGGGCGTCGGGTCGGGTCCGCAGCTTCGCGCTGTACGGCGACTCGACCGGCGAGACCGACGAGTTCGGGCTTCCCGTGCGCTACCCGTGGGCGGATGAGTACCGCGGCCGGGCGATGGTGCTCTACGGACACACGCCGACCCCGGAGCTGGAGTGGGTCAACAACACGTTCTGCCTCGACACGGGTTGCGTGTTCGGCGGGAGGCTGAGCGCGCTGCGCTACCCGGAGAAGGAGACGGTGTCGGTCGCCGCCGAGCAGGTCTGGTACGAGCCGGTGAAGCCGTTCCCGACCGCGGCGGAGCCGTCTCGCGCGACCGGGCGCGAGCACGACCAGCTCGACATCGAGGACGTGCTGGGGAAGCGGGTCGTCGAGACCGCTCACCACGGCAACGTCACGGTGCGCGAGGAGAACGCCGCCGGTGCCCTGGAGGTGATGAGCCGCTTCGCTCTGCACCCGCGCTGGGTGCCGTACCTCCCACCCACGATGGCTCCCGCTGCGACCTCGAAGCGAGACGACTTGCTGGAACATCCCGACGAGGCCTTCGCGGCCTTCGACGGGCTCGGCGTCACGCAGCTGGTGTGCGAGGAGAAGCACATGGGCTCGCGCGCAGTCGTGCTGGTGTGCCGCGACGACGAGGTCGCTGCCACCCGCTTCGGGGCGACCGACGGCGAGTCGGGGGCGGCGTACACCCGCACTGGGCGCTCGTTCTTCGACCGGTCCACGACTGAGGCGTGGCTCGGCCAGGTGCGCCAGGCCGTCGACGCTGCGGGTCTGTGGAGCGAGCTCGACACCGACTGGCTGCTCCTGGACGCGGAGATCCTGCCGTGGTCGGCGAAGGCCGGCGACCTGCTGCGCGACCAATACGCCGCCGTCGGTTCTGCGGCCCGCCACGCACTGCCCGCTGCGGTCGCCGGGCTCGAGGCGGCTCTGACGCGCGGGATCGACCTGGTCGACCTGCTGTCTCGGACACAGGCTCGTGCAGCCAACGCTGAGGCCTTCGCCGCGGCGTACCGACGCTACTGCTGGCCCACCGACGGGCTCGAGGGCGTCAGCCTCGCCCCGTTCCAGGTGCTGGCGACGCGTGAGAGGACGCATCACCACCGCGACCACGACTGGCACCTCGACGTTGCCGACCGGCTCGTCGCGGCAGCGCCAACGCTGGTCCGCCCCACGCGCCGGGTCCTCGTCGAGACCACCGACGCCGCGTCGGTTTCCGCCGCCGTGGAGTGGTGGGAGTCCCTCACCGCGAGCGGCGGGGAGGGGATGGTGGTCAAGCCGCTGGCCAACCTCACCCGCACTCGCAGAGGGTTGGCGCAGCCGGGCATCAAGGTCCGCGGCCGCGAGTACCTTCGCATCATCTACGGCCCGGACTACACCGAGCCGAAGAATCTCGTGAGGCTGCGGGACCGCAACCTCGGCCACAAGCGGTCGCTGGCTCTCCGTGAGTACGCCCTGGGCCTGGAGTCCCTCGAGCGCCTCGCCCGCGGCGAGCCGCTGTGGCGGGTGCACGAGGCGGTCTTCGCCACCCTTGCCCTGGAGTCCGAGCCGGTTGACCCGCGGTTGTAACCGAGGTTGACCGGGCGTCAGGCGGGACCGGCGACACCGACCAGGTTGCCCTCTGGGTCGGTGAAGTGTCCGACCGCGATGTCCCTGCCCTCTGCACCCTCGGGGCAAATCCCGCGGGTCCCCCCGAGGCTTTCGGCCTTCCGCAGCGCGGCCTCGACGTCCGGGACGCCGACGTAGAAGATGACGCGCTTGTCGTAGCCCGGGCCACCACCGACGCCACCCGGGATGCCGCTACTTTCGCCGGCCGCGCCGGTGTCGAACACCCACCCGAACAGCTCGCCGTAGTACTCGCGGAGCTTCGCCGGGTCACTGCCGATGATCTCGAAGTGCACAACCGGTAGTCCCACTGGCTCTCTCACATTCGTTTTGAGCTGCGACGATCGAATGGTCTCATCACCCAGGTGGCGCCGCCGCGCATGTGTCCTTGACGAAGGAGGCCAGTTCGACGGCCATCGGCTTGGGCTCGTAACTGTGGTTGGCGCCGGGCATCCGCTTCTGGGTCGCGCCCGGGATCGCGTCCACGATGAATCCAGCCGCGAGGGGCATCACGTCGAACGTCTCTTCGCCCACCATCGCCAACACCGGCACCCGGATGTCGCGGAACAGTTCGGCGTGCGGAGCGGACTCCGCCCAGGCGAGTGACTCACCATCGGGGCGAAGACTCTGCGCCTGCACGATGAACTGCTGCCACATCGGCGACTGCTTCAAGCTCTCGAGGAAGTCGGGTGGCATGTCGTTCATGTACTGCTCGACGGCCCCCTCCGCATCCCCGCCCTCGAGCAGCCGGCCGACCTGGTCGGCCCACTCCTGCCCACCACTGCCCGGCGCCCCCAGCGGCGCTTCCCACAGCGCCAACCCGTTCACAGGCAGCCCCGCGGCCGCTGCGGCCAGTGAGATCGAGCATCCAGACGAGTAGCCGCACAGCACCGCGCTCCCGCCCGCGACCTCGATCAGCGCCGCCAGGGCAGCGATCTCACGTTCAAGACCGATCCGACCTTCGACCACGCTCTCACCGCGGCCGAGCCGGTCGTAGACGACCGTGGTGAGCCCGAGACCACTTGCGATCTCCGCGGTCTGAGTGGTGCCCGGGTCGATCGCCCTGAACGGGCCTGCGCCTGCGACAAAGACCAGCGCAGGGCCGGAGCCGTACAGGTCGTAGGCGACCCGGTCGCCGTTGCTGGTGGTGACGAACTCGGTCATGGACGGCTCCTCAGTCACAGGTCTGATGGTGCGACCAGACTAGGAGCCAGGACGCCAGCGAGCGACCAGTCGAGACCCGCCGGCCTGTAGGTGGTCGAGCAGCGAGCGCAGCGAGCGACCAGCCGAGACCACCACGACCCCGCCCTGTAGGTGGTCGAGCAGCGAGCGCCAGCGAGCGGCCAGTTGAGACCACCGCAGCCCACCGCGAAAAGGTCGAGAATTCCCTTCCACAACAAGGGGAATCTCGACCGAACCTGTCAGTGCTCGATGCTTGAATTGGTCCATGACGGTGCAGCTGGCAGACCTCACGGAGCACGGGCTCCTCGATCAGGTCGACGCGCTGCACCAACGCCAGCTCGAGACCGGGGTACAGCTCCTGCAGCTGGTCGCGGAGTTCGCCCACCAGCACGGCCAAGGCACCGTCGACCCCGAACAGGCCAAACGCCCCGGCCGTCGAACGCGCGATACAGCTCGGCGGCGACGGCACACCGCTGGTGGCCGAGTTCGCCCCCGCGGTGCTCGCCGCCCGCATCGGTCTCTCCACCCACGCCGGAGGACGACTCGTCGCCGACGTGCTCGACCTGACCCACCGCCTCCCCGAGCACTGGGCCCGGGTCCAGGCACACGAGATCGCCGAGGGCCACGCCCGCTACGTGGCCCGCAAAACCCGCCACCTCTCGGTTGAGGAAGCCGCCTACGTCGACGCCCGGGTCGCCCCCTCAGCAGACGGACGGGTCTCCTGGACCCGGTTCGAGACCCTGGTCGAGGCCGCCATCATCGCCGCCGACCCCGAGACCGCCGCCGCCCGCGAACAAGCCTCCGCCCAGGACACCTTTGCCAAGGCCACCCGCTCCACCGAACACGGGATGCGCGGGTTCTACATCCGCGCCCACTTCGCCACCATCGCCCGCCTCGACGCCACCGTCGCCTACCTCGCCCAAGCCCTCCTCGCCATGGGCGACACCTCCAGCCTCGACCAGCGGCGGGTCAAGGCAGTGCTGATCCTGGCCAACCCCGCCCAGGCAGTGCAGATCCTGCACGCCTACACCACCTGGCAACACCAGCCCGACCAACCCGACCAGCCCGACCAGCCCGACCAGCCCGACCAGCCCGCACCGGCAGGCGGCCCGGAACCAGAACCGGCCCCGACCGAGCCCGTGGACACGACACCGCGACGTTTCGACCCCACCCAGGCAGCCGAGCTGCTCGATGAGACCAAGCTGCTCCCGACCGTGTGGCTGTTCGTCCACCTCGCCGGCCTCACCGACCAGAGCGCCGGGGAGGTGGCCCGGGTCGAGGGATGCGACCCGGTCACCACCGACTGGGTACGTCGCCACCTCGGCGAACGGTGCCGGTTCAAGATCACCCCAGTCCTCGACCCGTTGGACCAAGTCCCAGTCGATGCCTGGGAGATCCCGCACCGACATCGACAGGCCGTGCATCTGCTGACGCCGGCCGACACCTTCCCCTACGCGGGCAACACCACCCGCGCGATGCAGATCGACCACACCATCCCCTGGACGAAACATCGCGCCGAGGCGGGTGAGAAGCAGTCACGGGTCGGGAACTACGGCCCCATGGTCGGCCTGCACCACCGCATCAAAACCCACGGAAACTGGGCCGTCCGCCAGCCCTTCCCCGGGATCTACCTCTGGCGCGACCCCTACGGCGCCACCTACCTCGTCGACCACACCGGCACCCGCCGAATCCCCCGACCCCGACAGACGCCAGCCCCGACATCACGACTCGAAGCCCGCTTCACCAACATCCTGCTGGCGAGCTGACCCGGCGCCCTGCTCACAGGGCAGTGAACACCCGGACATCAGCCGATGAGCGGACGTTCCCCAGCCGCTGACGACCAAGCACACAGCGCAGACACATTACGAGTCCATGCCGAGCGGAACACCTCTACTCGTCCGCGAAGACGACGACCTCGTCGCGGCCTTACGATCGGGCCCGCAGCAGTCAGCCAGGCACCCTCGTGCGCGAAGGTGCGTACACCTCGCAAAAACAAGCATGAACGCGCGGATCGCGGCGGACGTTGCCCCACGCTGGCGATCAGGGCAGAGGTTGCTTGCCTGGCCTCGGCCCGAGTAGTAGGCGGTCCACTCTTGACTACAGGCGCTTTGACGCTCTGCCAACTCGCCGTAGAAGTTGATGTCGCCTCGCAGCACTGCGGGTTCGGCCTGCATCTCAGCAAGGGCGAGTTCAAGAAGCCGCGAGACTGATGCCCTGCCGACCATGCCTGAATACGACCATCCCGCCCACATCGCGCTTCCATGTGGAAAACGTGAACGTCGATATCGCCTCGGAGGTCATGTTTGACAACAACGCGACATCCGGGGAGTCCAGCGCGACTTTCTGTGCGTTCTCTTTCGCCACCACGAAGCCGTGATCCGTCATCAGGGGTGACCACTTATCCCGCATCAGGTCGCAGAGAGTGCCGGTTCCTCCGACTCCCGGTGGATCGCTCAAACGTCCAGGGTGCGCCTTTTCGATCCGACTCTGGGCGAGCATGGCGAACTCCACATCTCGGCCTGGCCGCGCGTATCGCTGATGTCCGGACGCGTTGCTCGAACCACATGAGCGTCAGGTTTCAGTCGACGGCGAGGGTCCCGCGAGCGATCCTGAAGAGCCGCTCGAAGTACGGCTGGGCCTCGACGGGAAACGACCTGAGCGAGCGGGCCAACTGGTCGGCGGCTTCTCGTAGTGACCTCTTCTGGACAGGTGTGAGTCGCCCGTGGCTGACCCATCCGATGACGTCTGCGTCGATCATGACGGGCTCTACCTCACCCTAGATCTCGCCCTCTCAACGCCTGGCGGGAATGGCGAAGCCCGGTGCTCATCCAGCTCTACAATCGGCGAGCCCGTGGCGGAACGTAGTGCGTCGCACCTGACATCGGAATGCGCGGATCGTCGCTGGACGTTCGGTTGCGGCGCGCGGATTCACTTGGAGGGGTTGCTTGGGTGTGCCCCCCACCGTCACGCCCGCCCGAGTAGGGCTCGAGAGCGTTTGGACTCGCGAGGACGTCGCCCTCCACGGTGTCTACGCCCGGGACGCCGAAGGTGTCTGCGACCGCGCGGCGTCGTTGACTGTTCGCATGTTCGCCGGAGGTCAGCTTCCTGGCGGCGTGTAGTCGACCGTCATGTTTGATGCCTCGTCAAGTTGCGCCGGCGTCAACAGAACGACGGTCTCGTAGTTGCTGACCGCACCGGTCTGACCGACCGTGCCGGCAATAGCTGCCATCGCCTCATGGCTTGGCGCATCGACGATGGCGTAAAGGTCATCAGAACCGAACGAGAAGTAGACACTTTCCACGGAGCCGCCAACGCCCGAGGCCAACTTCTCGATAGCTTCCGCGCGAGCGGAGCCGCCCTTCGCCATGACGCCTTTGATTCCTTCGGGCGAGTACGAAGCTTTGATCATGTACTTGGCCATGGTGTGCTCTCTCTGTGGATGGCGGGCGACGATGGAACACCCGAGAGGGTGTCTCCTCCGAGCCATCAGGAGCCGAGTCCTCGACGTAGGTCACACGGACCGGGAGCCCTGTCGACCGTACGCGCCCGGAGGTGGATGCGGAAGGTGCAGCGGGCGTTGGTTCTTCGAACGTTCTGACTACCCCGTGCATCGTGTCCTGCACTTGGACCGTCAGCGAGATCGCCATATGCACGTGATCTTCCAGAACATTTCGACCAGCCGATGAGCGGATGCTCAATCCCCCCAGGAAGTTCAGGGCGAAGCGCTCGTGGGTTCCGCAAAGGCCGACCATGGTACGGAATCGGTACGGCCTCATCACGCGGTCGCGGGCCAGCCGTTTCGAACCTGGGCACGCTCGGGAATGGTCGCGCGGTGATTTTCGCCTGCTCTTTCCGTTACCCCCGACTCGGTCTTACGCTAAAAAGAACTGATGTTGGCTCCCTAGACCCCGCTGAAATTATGAACTGTCAGGTCGACAAGGGGTGGAGTAATGGGTCCCGAAAGGAGTCGTGGAGATGGGGTCGAAGCGCCTGTCGATCGGCCCCGCGGAGGGCGAGCGGGTTCAGATCGGCGCCGGCCTGGGAGTCGTGTTCAAGATCGAGGGACACGAGACAGGTGGTGCCTTCTCAGTCGTGGAGCATCCTGTCGAGCCTCGCACGCTTGTGATTCCACACGTCCACGAGCGGGAGGATGAATACTCCTACGTCCTCGAGGGCGAGATCGGGGTTCGGATCGGCGACCAGGATTTGACCGTAGGACCAGGCGCGTACGTGCTGAAGCCCCGCGGCATACCGCACACCTTCTGGAACCCCACAGATCAACCAGCTCGCCTTCTCGAGATCATCTCGCCTGCAGGCTTCGAGATGTTCTTTCGCGAGTTGGCTTCCCTACTCACTAATCCCGGTGAACCCGACCTGGCCGAGATGGATGCGTTAGATGACCGCTACGGCGTTGGAGGCCAGATGGGCCAGATGGACTGGATCCCTGACCTGGTGCAGCGCTACGGGCTGAACTCGATGCTGTAGTCGCCGCGGCGCGATCCGCGCGTTGAAGGCCTCTCACCAAGCAACGTCCGGCTCTGAAGGTTGGCGAACGTCCGCTTCTGCCGCGATCCGCGCGGTCAAGTCGATGAGCGGACGTGGTCGACCGTCTATCCAGAGTGGGCAAGATGTCCGCGAAGTGCGGCAAGTTCGTCGCCCAACTGCTGGGCTGGGTATGACTTGGACTTCGTCGGCAGGAACTCACGAACCAGACGTTCAGTCTCAGGCAGAACCTGCACGAGCCAGTCGCGGACCTGGTCTGGTGTCTCTAGGCCCTTACGCACGGAGTGCCACACGATGAACCTTCGCTGAGTTCGACCCACGGGACCCGGTGTCACGCCGGGTGGTTGCTCCGGTTCGCGAAAGTTGTGCCAGGTCCGCATCGCCAAGTCCACGCAATAGTCGTCGTCGCTCTTGCGTCCATTGAGGTCGCGGATCTCCCGCTGGACGGTCTGCAAGGCCCGTTGCGGTGGCCCCCATTCTTCAAGCACCCCGCCGGTCACGAATGGCATGCCATACATGATGCCCGGATGCGACGGTCGGCGGTCCTGAACGTCCGCATCCGCCGCTGTCCGCGCGCTCGTGCCGATGTGCGGGCGGCGCTCTCAGGTGCGTTTCCGCCGGAGAGTCATCACGAGCAGTGCGGCACCAACTGCAAGGCCGAGGGCAGCCAAGGCCAGCCAGGGGCGGTCGGAGATCGCCGTGTGGTTGAGGGTGGGCGAGCCGTCTGAGTCCCTCGCCGGATCTGGCTGGTCGACCACCGACTTGGCGGACTCGTCCGTGGGGATGTCGACCGCCATGAGGTCTGCGGCGTAGCTGAAGGTGCTGCCGGTGTCGCCCGCGTCCACGTGCCCGACCACCGCGAGGTCCGCGGTCCCGGCGTCGAGGTCCATGGTCAGCAACGCCAGGTCCGCGTCTGCCTGCCACGCCCTGGTGCCGGTGGCCTGGTGCACCGCGGCCAGCATCTTGTCAGGGCCGACCCACCCCAGCAGCTGGGTCCGCACCTGCTCGCTGGGGAGGTCACCCTCCAGCCGGAGCTGGCGGGCGCTGTCGGCCCGGGCGGGGTCAACGACCAGCACCCGGTCGCTCGGACTCGCCGGCTCGACCAGGAGCGTCTGTCCGTCGGGGAAGAACCGCACGCTTCCCCAGATCGCCTCGTCCGGGAGTGGCTGCGGTCGCGAGGTGCCGTCCGTCCCGATCATCAGGGACTGCTCCCGGTACTGGGGACGGCCACGCAGGTCGGGTGTGTGCACCCAGGCGGTCAGGCCCGCCTCGTTCACGGCAGGAGCGTCGCCGCGCATCTGGGGAACCCCGCGTGGGTTGGTCTGGGTCCCATCCTGCTGGTGCCACGTCACCTTCTGAGTCGTGTCGAGCACGCGTCCGCCCCACGCCTCGCCCACCCCCCAACCCAGAGTGGTCGTCAATCCCTCGGAGAACGCCACGAACCGGCTGTCGGGCGACCACCGGAAGTTCCAGGTGAACCTGCCCATCTGCGTCGTCACTCCGAGGTCATCCGGCCCGGACGGGTAAGTGTCGATGGCACCCGTGGTCAGATCCAGCAGCCGGGCGCCGCTCTCGACCCAGCCTTCCCCTGGCTCCCCGCACACCGTCCGCGAGCCGCACGTCGCCGGCGGCGGCACGAAGGGCTCGTGCCAGGCGTAGATGAGCTTGGTGCCATCGGGCGACAGCGACAGGATCTCGGGAAGGTCGACACCCTCCTTTAGGGCGGTCGTGGCGTACAGGGCTGCGTCGAAGCCGGGGAGGGCGATCCGGTGACCGACGCCATCGTCCACCGTGACCACGAAAGCAGCGGTGTCGTTCGCGATGGCGACCGACGCCCGGCCGATCGCCAGGTCCTTCTCCAGGGGCAGGCCCCCCTCCCCCTCGATCCCCTCGATCTGGATCAGCTTCGGGGGGTCCGGACGGTCTACGGGTGGCGGAGGGGCATTGCGCAGGACTCCCGTCGCCGCGGCGATCCCGCTCAAGAGTGCGACCACGACCAGGACAACCGCAGCCACGGTGAACCCATCGCGACGTCGTCGCGCGCGAGCGGCCTTCGACCACAGCAGCGGGTCGATCGACGCCGGACCGGCGCGGTCAGCGACACGCGTCAGGACCTCACGCAACTGGTCAGCCATGGTCCACCCCGATCAGTTCTCCGAGGTCCGGCGCAGCCGCTCTCAACCGTGCCAGCGCCTGGCGGTGCATCGACTTCACCGTCCCCACACCCACGCCCAGGACCCGAGCTGCCTCCACCTCGGTCAAGTCCTCGTAGTAGCGCAGCACCAGGACCGCGCGCTGGCGAGGGGTCAGCCGCTGCAGCGCGCGCTCCAGCGTCATCTGCAAGTCGACGTCGACCTCGACACCCGCACCGGATTGTCCGTCGTCGAACCGCGGCGCCGACTCAGCCACCCGGCGGGCTCGACGCCGCCACCAGGAGATGCTCTCGGTGTACAGGATTCGCCTGACGTAGGGCTCCGGGTCACCGGTGATGCGTTGCCACCTCAGCGCCGCCTTGAACAATGCGGTTTGCACAAGATCCTCCGCGAGCTGATGGTCCTGGGTCAGGAGGTAGGCCGTGCGCATGAGCGCGGAACTGCGGGCAACGACAAACTCGTTGAACTCCGCTTCCTCGGCCACGCGCTCCACTGGGTCCTCCGCCTCCACCCCTCCACACATGATGACGCCACACGGGCAGGGCGCGGAGGTCTGCCCGACGTAACTTTCTCGTCAAGACGGCTCCCCGTGGCCCGCACGCGCGCGTTGGGACCCTGCACCGAGACCTCCGGACATGCCGCGATCCGCGCAGTCAGGTTGACGGACGAACGCGGACCCGCGGCATCGTTATCGTGGGGTCATGGGCTCCGACCTCAGCGACCGCCGGCGACCTGAGCACGAGGACCAGGGCAAGATCACGGGTGCGGATGAGCGTGGGTACAGCCGTCGAGGCACCAAGGCCAAGCGCAGCGTCGCTGACGACCTCGTGACCTCGGGAGGAGCACCCCTAGTCCTCGACATGTACAGCAGCGGTCAGTTCGAGTGGTTGGAGGGCGAGGACGCCAAGAAGGCATGGGCCGAGATCAGGTCGTACGTCACCTCCTCTCAGCCCACGAGCAAAGAGTTGAGCAAGCACGAGGTCTGGAACGCCGGGGTCTGGGAGGACGACGACGGCAACCAGCTCCTCTACCTCACCGGGTTCTGCTGACCCCCGAACGTCCGGATGTCTGCCACGATCTGCGAACACACGCGGTCAGCGGAAAGCCATCACATGCAGGGCGTCGTGCACGTAGCCTCGGCGCATGCCCGCTGCTTCCGTCATCGAGGGCGACAGAACCCTGCCAGCTGGCTTCCAGCACCCGCACGCCTCAGAAGAAGCGCGGTCCATCGCGGAAGCAGGCTTGATCTTGCGCGTGCAAGTCGGCTCCGGCGTCCACGGCACCTCGATTAGTGGGCAAGACGATCGAGACGAGATGGGTTTCTGGCCTGGAACCGCAACAGTTCGTGACCGGGCTGGCGCGGGTACCGCGTGGCATTGACGACAGCGGCCACGAGGTCGAGTTCGAGCAATACCAACGGCACACCGTGTGGGACAAGCCAGGCGGCTTGGACAACCGCTCCGGCGCGGGCGACCTCGACGTCGTCATCTACTCAGCCCGCAAGTGGTCCCGCCTCGCGCTCGCCGGCAACCCAACTGTGCTTCTGGCTCTCTTCGTCCCAGACGACGAAGTCGTGTACCGCAACGAAGTTGGAGCTGAACAGGTCAGCAACGCGCATCGCTTCGTCTCGCAACTGGCGGCTGAACGCTTCCTTGGCTACCTGCGCTCCCAGAAGGCCGCCATGACTGGCGAGGAAGGTGCACACACGAACCGGCCCGAGCTGGTGGCCGTGCACGGCTACGACACCAAGTTCGCCATGCACGCACTGCGTCTGGGGATCCAAGGGGTCGAACTCCTCACCACCGGACGCATCACGCTGCCCGTACCCGTGCCGAGGTCAAATGCTCGCGTGCGACCGGTTCACCAGCCCAAGTCGCGGTTCCTCGGCGCCGATCGACCAGAGCCTGGACCGAGTCGTCAGCCTTGCGGCAGGTCCAGTGGCCCGTCGTAGTCATCGTCGTGCCCGGGAACCGGTGTTACGGCGTACTCCCGGTTGCCATCGAGGCTGATGCGCACGACCGCCCACCGGAAGTCCACGTGGTCCTCTGTCTCGGGGTCGACCTGCCAGTCGCTGATGACCGCGAGGACGTGGTCGGCGTCCTCCCAGACCATCTCGTAGATTCCGACATTCCTGGCTGTCTTGAGTCGCAGCCTCTCCTGGCCGCTGCGCGCGTCTAACACCGTCAACTCGTGATCCCCGGAGCCCAAAAGACCTGAGGTGCTGGCGAGAACCAGCTTCGAGTCCGGAGAGAAGGCGATCAGGCGGTCCTTGCAGGTGGTCCAGAGGACCGACTCTCGGGCGTCGGCGACACCGGCACAGGCGCCGTCGCCGTCCTCGATGATCTTGACGGTGCCAGCCGAGAATCCGTTGGCCGCGACGGTGCGCACCTCGCCGATCCCTTTCCGATCCGTTGCCGCCGGCCGTCCCGGTCGGACCGTCCAGGTGGTCGCTCGAGCGCCGTCACCGCCGGTGTACTCGAGCCCGTGCACCAGCACGGCGAGTCGGCGGTGCAGTCGGTGCCGCTCACGGCCACCGGGGCGAAGCCGATGTCCAACGCTCCATTGGGAGGCCTCAGCTCGGTCACAGTGCGGCCGCCGTCCTGCACGACCACTGACTTTCCGCCGAGCTGCACGAACGCTCCTAACCCGCGATCACCCGAGGCAACCAGGTCGGGAAGAACGAGTCGCGGTCGACGTCCCAGGTGCGTGACATGGTGCCGTCGTCGGCGACGAAACGCACCCGTTGGTTCCCGAGGGCGTCTGAAATGCTCAGCAGGTAGCCACCAGACACGGTCACAAGCTCAGTGACCTCGGTCCCGGTCTCCAGAGTGAAGGACACGCTCTTGGCACCGTCGCGGAACTCGTCGCCGACCAGGTAGCCGCCCTGTGGCTTGGCCCCGGTGGGCAGGTTGTCCAACGCCAGTGCGTCGCCGGCGCGATCCGGCTTTGCCTCGGCGCCGGACTCCCCGTCGCTTTCGGACAGCACGACCGGCAGCGCAATGGCCGCGGAGACGACCACCGCGGCAGCCGCGGGTACTCCCCACGATCTGAATGGCGTCACAGGGTCATCTTGAAGCCTGCTGACTCAGCCGTCCCGAAAAGGCGAGAACAACACCTCGAAGCACAAGACCTGAACGCCTGCGACCGCGCGAGCGCGAAGAAGGCCTCGGCGCTGTACTGAAGGCGCGGGCTGGCCGAACGCACTCACATCAGCGCTGATCGCGCGATCCGCCTCACGTCGCGCCCTTGATACCTGTCCAGAGGAACCACCGAGGGAAAGATTGCGTCCCATGGGCATGCGGATGCGTGCGGGCTCTTCGTGCCACGGGCAGCGACTTGGCGTGCAACGGTTCTCCGTCCTGATCCCGTTCACGGTTCATGCGGTTCTCGCGGGTGGCTGCAGCGCAGGGGACACCACTGAAAGCCCTGCACAGTGCCCGAGAGTCGGAACAGCACGAAGGTGCTGAACCTCCATGCGCCGGCAGGCACGCTCAACGGACGGTTGTTGCTGATGGGCGGTCCATACCCCGGCAGGCGTGCGCTTTCGCGGGGAACCATCTTCGTAACAGGGGGATCGTCGAGCAAGGCCACCGTCAACGCGCACGGCAGCTTCTCCGTCAGCCTGAAGCCTGGGACCTACACGATCACCGCCACGAGTCCCGACTACGGCGACGGAGACAGACTCTGCGTGGCCCGGAATCCGGTCCGAGTGGCCGATGGTAGAGAGTCGCCAGTCGATGTCTACTGCTCCCTCCGGTAGATGCACCCCTGGCGCGAATGCGTCGATTGCTGCTAGCTGGGGGACGCAGTCCTGCCCGCGGGGGCCGGGGTGGCCAGGGTGACGACGCTCTCGTACATGCGGGATCGACTGCTGAACGCGGCGGCCCCCAGCAGGCACAGGCCAGCCGTCGCAGTGAGCACACCAGAGATCGCCTCCCACCAGGGCCGCGCGTCGTAGGGCCCCACCGCGTACGAGAATGCAGCCACGAGCGGAGTGGCAAGCAAGAGCCAGATCGCTGCTACCAGAGTCCACCCGCGGGCGGCGAACGCGAATCGAACCAGCAGAACCGGGGGCACAAAGGCCCATGCGTACAGGGCCAGGTCATCAGAGATCGGGTGTACGACGCCGCCGGTGAGTCCGGAACGAAGGGTAGCGACGCCCACTGCTCCGGTGGCCAGCACCGCACCGACCAGCGCCGCAGCGGAGACGACGCCCGGCCGGCGGCCGGTGAGGGCCCACGGCAGCAGCACGAAGGCGAGTGCGAGGACCAGCAGGGACCACCCGGCCAGCTGCGCGGCATCGCCCACGGGCTCCCACGGGGGACCGGGTGCCACGAAATCGTAGAGATGGTCCTGGCGGCTGCTGCACAGCGTGCTTTCGACGTCGCCCCACGGGCAGGCGCCGGCCCAGCGCTGCCACGAAGCGGCGTACATCAGTGCGCCGGACGCGCCCAGAAGCACGCCCGCGCCAACTCTCAGAACCCGCAGCGTCATGGCCCCCCGCTCTCGAAGCAGTATGCGACGGGCCGCTGCTCCAAGGGAAGGGCATGATGTCGCGATGAGCGACGACTCCGCCCTTGAAAACATAGAGCTGCCACTCACCCCAGACGAAGCTCTGGTGCTGTTCGCGTGGCTTGGCAGATTCAACAACAGTGACCACGAGTTCGAGGACCAAGCTGAGCAGCGAGTTCTTTGGAACCTGGAAGCGATGTTGGAGTCAGAGCTCGTTGAGCCATTCAGGTCCGACTACCTCGAGCTGGTGGCTGCCGCGCGAGGCCGAGTTCGCGACTCGACGGACTGAGGACCGTGACCATCCGGGCCGCATAGCCTGCGTCCATGCCCCACACACATCCCGAAGCCTGGGTAGCCCCTTCTGCCGTGGTGACGGGCGACGTCACGATCGGCCCTCGATCACGGGTGCTCGCCGGTGCGGTCATCACCGGCGACCTCGGGCCGGTGGTCATCGGCTCCGAAGTCCTCGTGATGGAGCACGCCCTGCTCCGGGGACGCGCGGACCACCCTCTCGAGGTGGGCGACTCGGTGTTGATCGGACCGCACACGCACCTGAACGGCACCACGATCGAGGACGAGGTGTTCGTCGCCACTGGTGTGTCGATGTTCCCCGGCTCGCGTGCCGGTGCGGGGTCCGAGCTTCGCATCAACAGCGTGCTGCACGTCAACTCCGAGCTGCCGCCGGGCACGGTGGTGCCGATCGGCTGGATTGCCGCCGGGCGTCCGGCCGAGCTGTTCTCGCCCGACCGCCACGACGAGCTGTGGCAGGCACAGGAGCCGCTCGACTTCCCGGGCACCGTCTACGGCGTACCGCGGGGGACGCCCATGCGCGAGATCATGCGACGCCAGTGCGAGGCGTTCGGCGCCGCCTTTGCGAACCCTCCGCCGGGCGAGAAGTGATTCAGCCCAGCCCCGTCAGTCCAGCCCCGGGAAGTTGCTCGGCGCGGCACCGAACGACACCTCGCGCACCGCGCTCGCGTCGAGTGCAGTGATGGCCCAGCGCCGGTCGCGGCCTGCGGTGTTCGCGACGAGCTCAGCGTAGGTGCGGGTCACGCGGCGCTCGATCGTTCGGGCGACGGCCTCGATCTGGCCGGGCGTAGTGGTGCGCCCCGGCACCTCGTAGTCCACGTCGGCGGCGACCGGGTCGATCCCCTTGTCGCTGATCCGCACCGTCAGCTGGTCGCGGGAGTCTCGGTGGACCTCGTAGGCCAGCGAGAGTCTCGCGAACAACGACGGCTGCCGGGACTTCGAGGACTGGGCGCCGAGCAGCCCGTAGAGATGGACAGCCGCGTGCTCGGCTGCGAGCGCCTTCTGCAACGCCTCGACGGGGGTCATGTGGACCACACCGCAAGCTGCTGGCTGACCGCAGCTCCCATGCTGGCCAGGAGGCGGGCGAAGTCGCCGCTCTGCGCGCGTACAGCGAGCCCGCCCAACGTGTCGTGCAGGTGCTGCTCCGTCGTCGCGAGCTTGCGGAGCGCGACCTCCCGCTGGCGCGGGACGACGTACGGCGCGGGGCTGGCCGAGGTGCGCGCCCGGGCCGGGACCGCATCCGCGAGCGACTCCTCGTGGGCCTGGTGCATCTGCACCAGCGATGCCAGCTGGGACCTTGCTGCCGGGAATCGGGACCGGGTGCTGGTCACCGCCGCTCGCACGGCCCGGATCTCGGCCAGGGCAGTCGTTGCCACCGTGACGTCAGGTGCCAGCTGCGCCTTGGGCTCGGGAGTGTCGTCCGGGGCTGAGCTCTTCGAGTCGCACCCGCTCACGAGGACCCCGACCATCCCCGCAATGCCGGCCGTGAGCAGCGAGCGCCTCGTGAGAGGCCCCCGGGTGCCCGAGGCGGGGAAGTCGACCACGCCCGAATCCTAGGGTGCGCGACGCGCCCTGGAGGGCGCGGCTCGGTTGGTCTGGTCCGGTTGGTCCTCGCGTTAGGGTTGAGATCAACACAACAGCACAGCAGGGAGGTCTGGAGCCATGGCCGCGACGGACACCAGAGATCGCCTCGCTGAGGAGCTGACCAGCCCCATCGGGGACCTGGGGCTCGACCTCGAGGCTGTCGACCTCTCCAGCGCCGGCAAGCGACGCATCCTCCGGGTGGCCATCGACAAGGACGGTGGCGTCACGATGGACGACATCGCCGACGCAACCCGTGAGGTCTCCCGCGTGCTGGACGACACCAACCTGATGGGCCAGCAGGCCTACACCCTCGAGGTTTCCTCGCCCGGGGTCGGACGACCGCTCACCCTGCCGCGCCACTGGCGCCGCAACAAGGGCCGCCTGGTCAAGGTGACCTTCCGCGAGGAAGAGGCGCTGACCGGCCGGATCACCGACAGCGACGAGGCCGGTGCCCTCCTCGACGTCGAGGGCACCGAACGCCGCGTGGAGTACGCCGAGGTCCGGAAGGCCAAGATCCAGATCGAGTTCAAGAAGGAGCACCTCTGATGGACATCGACATGAGCATCCTGCGCATGCTGGAGCGGGAGAAGGAGATCTCCTTCGAGGTGCTGGTCGAGGCCATCGAGCAGGCGCTGCTGACGGCGTACCACAAGTCCCACGACGGCCAGGAGAACGCCCGCGTCGCGCTCGACCGCAAGACGGGGCACGTCACGGTGATGGCGCAGGAGACCGACGAGGAGGGCAACGTCGTCGGAGAGTACGAGGACACGCCCGAGGGGTTCGGCCGGATCGCAGCGACGACGGCCAAGCAGATCATGCTGCAGCGGCTGCGCGACGCTGAGGACGAGCGGAAGTTCGGGGAGTTCTCCGGCAAGGAGGGAGACATCGTCTCCGGCCTGATCCAGCAGGGGCGAAACCCCGACGACGTGATGGTCGACCTCGGCAAGCTCGAGGCGCTGCTGCCATCCGGGGAGCGGGTGCCCGGCGAGGACTACTCGCACGGCACCCGGATCAAGTGCCTGGTGATCAGCGTGCGCAAGGGCATGCGCGGTCCCCAGGTGATGTTGTCGCGCACCCACCCGAGCCTGGTCAAGAAGCTCTTCGCCCTCGAGGTTCCCGAGATCGCCGACGGCACCGTCGAGATCTGCGGCATTGCTCGCGAGGCCGGCCACCGCACCAAGATCGCGGTGAAGTCCAACGTGCCCGGAGTCAACGCAAAGGGCTCCTGCATCGGTCCGATGGGCCAGCGCGTGCGGGCCGTGATGAACGAGCTGCACGGCGAGAAGATCGACATCATCGACTGGTCCGACGACCCGGCGACCCTGGTCGGCAACGCCCTGAGCCCCGCCCGCGTGTCCAGCGTGACCGTGGTCGACGAGGCCTCTCGCTCGGCGCGAGTGGTGGTGCCGGACTTCCAGCTCTCGCTGGCGATCGGCAAGGAGGGCCAGAACGCCCGCCTGGCCGCGCGGATGACCGGGTGGCGGATCGACATCCGTTCCGACGAGGCGCCGATCGCGCCGCCGCTGCCGGCCGAGTGACGGCTCAGCTGCCGCTGATCCGGTCCACCACCAGCTCGGGCACCAGGTGGTCGTCGTCGCCGATGCTCCACTCGGGGAAGTCGAAGATCCCCAGCATCAGCTGCATCGGGTACGTCGGCGGCCGGGTGCAGCGACGTACCTCCTCACCGTTCACCGAGAAGATCGACTGGTCCGCGTCCCAGTCGACGGCATAGGTGTGGAAGTCGGCCACGTCGATCGCCAGGCGAGGGGCAGCGAAGTCCTGGGCCAGGTCGGGGTCCCGGATCTGCTTGTGCCCGACGCCCACCTCGGCCGACTCACCCGGCACGACGTCCTTGCCGAACACCTCGGTCACGCAGATCTCGCCCGCCCGCTCGGGGCTGTCGTCGAAGCCGGCCAGCCACAGCGCGCCCATGGACCGTGGAGACAGCACCATCCGGCAGCGAATCTCGAGATGACCGCCTGACGGCAGGTACCCCTCGAAGCGCTCCTGCGCCTCCTTGACCGTCAGCCCGTCGCGGAAGGGCTGCTGGCCCTGGGTGCTGCCGACGGGACCGGAGAAGTTTCCGGACTGGATGCCGGAGATCCGCAGTGGCGGATGGTGGTCCTCCGGGCACCAGTGGCCGGCACCCGGTTGGAGGTCGAGGGTGAGGCAGGAGTCGGCCAGGCGGTACGACGCGCGGGTCTGCTCGAGAGAGCTCCAGCCGGGCAGGTAGTGGGGTAGCCAGACCGACGTGTCGAGGTCCTGGCCGTCGAAGTCGTCGACGAAGGGAGACATGCCACCAGAGACTACGAGTTCGGCTGCCTTGCCCAGGCGGTGACGACGGGCCGGTAGCCGGCCCGACCCCAGAACGGGGCCGACAGCGGGTTGTTGGCCCCGTAGTGGAGCAGGACGGTCCGGACGCCCGCCTCCATAGCGCGCCGGTGGGCAGCGGCGATGAGCATCGAGCCCGCTCCGGATCGTCGTGCCAGCGGGTCCACATGCAGGCTGGCGAGGTACGCCGGCGACGGGCTCGTGACCTCTCCGGCGACCCATTGGGCATCCTCGGGCGGTTCCAGCTGGCACACGCCGACGGGCGCACCGTCAAGCTCCACCACCCAGGTCCAGCCGGGCCGGTCGCGCAGCGCCCGCTCGAGTCCGGGACGCAGTACGTCTGCGGCTCCCGGACGGATCGGCAAGGTGCCCACGCGCGCGTCGAATGCCTGCACCGAGACTCCCGCGGCCACGACGACGGCAAGGTCCGCCATGCCCGCTTCGCGGACGACCAGCGGCTGCTCACCAAAGGTCTGCTGCGGTGGCTCCCATGCGTCTGCGTCGGTCAGTCGGCGGGCCGCGAGGACAGCCGTGCAGGCGAAGCCCGACATGAGCAGCGGTCGGATGAGCGCGGTGTCCCGGGCCGCGACGGCGAGATGCACGGGGCCGAGGCCCGGAAAGACGCGAGTGGAGCGAAGGAGCAGGTCAGCCGCATTCAGAGCCGCAACATCAGAGGCGCAGCGCAGCTGCACGCGGACGATGTGGTCATCAACCCAGAGGCCCGGCCCGGTGTCCGGGTCGGTCGTTCGGGTGTCCACGACGGCAGCGGCCTCCTGGTCGTGGGACCAGAGCACCGACTGCTCGCCCTCCAAGTCCAGGGCCGGGACGCGCAGCAGCGGGTCAAGTTGGGAGAGGCGCAGGACGTGGGCCGCGTGCACATCGGCGAGCGGTTCGCGCATCCCGGCAGGTTACTGGGGTCCGCCGAGTTCGGATAAGCGGCCGGACCCCGGTAGAGTGTTGGCCGGTGGTTCCACAACTCGACAGCTCGACGCGCACGGACGGTCCCGTCCGCACGTGCATCGGATGTCGGGAACGAGCCGCCAAGCGTGAGTTGCTGCGGATCGTCGCAGGGACGGACGCGGAGAACCATGATGGATCGCAACCTGGATCCTGGTTCGTCGTACCCGACCCGAGTGGCACCGCATCCGGACGTGGGGCGCATCTGCACCCGACGCTCGAATGTCTTGCACTCGCCGAGCGCAAACGTGCCTTCGCCCGGGCCCTGCGGCATGATGCCGAGGTCCGGGGGGCGCTGAGCCTCGAGCGGTTGAGGGAGCACCTTCAGCAGCTAGATCGAGAACCGGCTGAAAACAAACCGACTTAGTCAGTACCTACAAGAACTGGAGCATCAGCTCATGAGCCTGCGATGAGACCCCTCGCAATGAGAACAGCGCGATGAGCATGCACATCAACTAGCGGTCCGTAGCTTCCCTTCTGTGAAAGGCAGGGATTCGGACCAGGAGGAACCACGTGGCCAAGGTCCGAGTCCATGAACTCGCCAAGAAGTACGACGTCCCGTCGAAGGACGTCCTCAAGATGTTGAACGACCTGGGTGAGTTCGTGAAGGCACCCAGCTCGACGGTGGAGCCTCCCGTCGAGAAGAAGTTCGAAGACAAGTACGGCGCCGACCTGCTTGCCCAGGCAGCGGCCAAGGCGGCCAAGAAGGCAGCCAAGAAGGCGCCTGCCAAGAAGGCAGTCGCCGCCGAGCCGGTCGAGGCCGAGGCGCCTGCTGCCCAGCCAGAGCCAGAGCAGCCTGCGGCCGAGGAGCCCGCTGCCGAGGAGTCGGCACCCCGCTTCAAGCCAGGTCCGCGGCCGCGTGCCGTGGCCGAGGCGCCCCCGGCCGAGGCCGAGGACCTGGCGCCGCAGCCGGAGGTGGAGGCTCCGGCGGAGCCTGACACCGGGCACGCCGCCGAGCCGGACACCGACGGCGGCGACGCCGACGCCGCACCCGCCGCGAGCGAGGGATCCGGATTCAAGCCGGGTCCGCGTCCGGCCCGTCCGGGTGCTCCCCGCCCGGGCAACAACCCGTTCTCCTCGACCCAGGGCATGGGTAGCCGGCCCGCCCCCGCGCCCGGCGCCGCTCCTGGTGCCGGCACCGGCGCGGGCGACCACCGCCCGCCCCGCCCGCCGGCGGGTCGCGACGGCATGCCCCGGCCCAACCCCGCGATGATGCCCAAGTCCCCGGCTGCCTTCGGTGGCGGCCCAGGTGGACAACGTGGTCCCGGCGGCCCTGGTGGCCGCGGTCCCGGAGGTCCCGGTGGCGGACCTGGTGGACCTGGTGGACGAGGCGGAGCCCCGGCCCGCGGCGGTGCCCCCGCTCGCGGGGGCTTCGGCGGCGGCCCTGGTGGCGCACCCGGCATGGGTGGCGGCCCAGGCGGTCCCGGTGGCGCGCCCGGCGGACGTCCCGGTGGTCCGGGACGAGGACGCCCGGGTCAGCGCGGCAGCACGCAGGGTGCGTTCGGCCGTCCTGGCGGCCCGTCCCGCCGTGGACGCAAGTCCAAGCGCGCTCGTCGTCAAGAGTTCGAGCAGATGGAAGCCCCCACGATCGGCGGCATGCGCGTCCGCAAGGGCAACGGCGAGACCGTTCGCCTGGCCCGCGGTGCGTCCCTGACCGACTTCGCCGAGAAGATCAGCGTCGACCCCGCATCGCTGGTGCAGATGCTGTTCCACCTCGGCGAGATGGTCACCGCTACCGAGTCGGTCAACGACGCGACCCTGCAGTTGCTCGGTGAGGAGCTCAACTACACAGTCGAGGTCGTCTCCCCCGAGGACGAGGACCGCGAGCTGCTCGACTCCTTCGACCTGCAGTTCGGGTCCGACGAGGGTGACGAGGACATGCTCGAGGCCCGGCCGCCGGTCGTGACCGTCATGGGTCACGTCGACCACGGAAAGACCAAGCTCCTCGACGCGCTGCGTACTGCCAACGTCGTCGACAAGGAGGCCGGTGGGATCACCCAGCACATCGGTGCCTACCAGGTGCACACCGAGGTCGACGGCACCGAACGTCGCATCACCCTGATCGACACCCCCGGTCACGAGGCGTTCACCGCCATGCGTGCCCGTGGTGCGCAGGCGACCGACATCGCAGTGCTGGTCGTGGCCGCCGATGACGGCGTGATGCCGCAGACGGTCGAGGCGCTGAACCACGCCAAGGCCGCGGGCGTGCCGATCGTGGTGGCGGTCAACAAGATCGACAAGCCGGATTCCGACCCGACGAAGGTTCGCGGCCAGCTCACCGAGTACGGCCTGGTGCCCGAGGAGTACGGCGGCGACGTCATGTTCGTCGATGTCTCGGCCAAGTCCCAGCTGAACCTCGACAAGCTGCTCGAGGCGGTCGTGCTGACCGCGGACGCCTCGCTCGACCTGCGGGCCAACCCCGACCAGGACGCCCAGGGCCTCATCATCGAGGCGCACCTGGACCGTGGTCGTGGACCCGTGGCGACGATCCTCGTCCAGCGCGGAACACTCCGTGTCGGCGACTCGATCGTGGCGGGTCCGGCGTACGGCCGGGTGCGCGCCATGCTCGACGAGCACGGCGAGAACATCGAGGTCGCGGACCCGTCCCGTCCCGCGATGGTGCTCGGTCTCTCCGGCGTCCCCGGAGCGGGCCAGAACTTCATCGTGGTCGAGGACGACCGGATCGCCCGTCAGATCGCCGAGAAGCGCGAGGCGCGCGAGCGTGCGGCGATGCAGGCCAAGCGTCGCGTCCGTCGCAGCCTGGAAGACTTCATGGCCTCCATGGAGAAGGGCGAGAGCCAGGAGCTCAACCTGATCCTGAAGGGCGACGTCTCCGGTTCGGTCGAGGCGCTCGAGGACTCGCTGGCCAAGATCGACGTGGGCGACGAGGTGTCGCTGCGCGTGATCGACCGCGGTGTCGGTGCGATCACCGAGACCAACGTGGACCTGGCGGCTGCCTCCGACGCGATCATCATCGGCTTCAACGTCCGCCCGCAGGGCAAGGCCACCGAGATGGCCGAGCGCGAGGGTGTCGAGATCCGGTACTACTCGGTGATCTACCAGGCCATCGAGGAGATCGAGGCCGCGCTGAAGGGCATGCTCAAGCCGGAGTTCGAGGAGCAGACCCTGGGGCAGGCGGAGATCCGCGCGATCTTCCGCAGCTCCAAGATCGGCAACATCGCCGGTTGCATGGTCACCAGCGGCGTACTCCGTCGCAACGCCAAGGTGCGCCTGATCCGCGACGGCGCAGTCGTGGCCGACAGCCTCGACCTGGCTTCGCTCAAGCGCGAGAAGGACGACGCCGCCGAGGTCCGCGAGGGCTTCGAGTGTGGTCTGGTTCTGCGTGGCTTCAACGACATCAAGGAAGGCGACGTCGTCGAGGCGTTCGAGATGAAGGAGATCCCGAGGTCCTGAGACCGAAGATTTCGCACGGTACCTGCAGGAGAAGGGATAGGCGATGAGCAACCCACGCATCCGGAAGATTGCCGACCGGATCAAGGTGATCGTCGCGGAGATGCTGGAGCGCCGGGTCAAGGACCCGCGCCTGGGCTTCGTGACGGTCACGGACGTCCGCGTCTCCGGTGACACCCTGCAGGCCAGCGTCTTCTACACCGTTCTCGGGGCCGACGAGGACCTGGAGGGCACCGCGGCGGCCCTTGCTTCCGCAAAGGGTCTGATCCGGTCCGAGGTCGGCAAGCAGCTGGGCATGCGGCACGTGCCGACGCTGGACTTCATCCACGACGCGCTTCCCGAGACGGCCCGGCACATCGACGACCTGCTCGAGCGGGTCCGCGAGTCCGATGCTGCGGCCGCGCAGTCGGCCAACGCCGGGGCGTACGCCGGGGAGCCTGACCCCTACAAGAAGCCGCGCGAGGCCGGCGACCTCGACCTCGACGACGATTGAGTCCCGCCGAGCCCGACCCTGGGGCGGGACCAGTCAGTGGCCTCGTCATCGTGGACAAGCCGGCGGGCCTGACCTCGCACGACGTGGTGGCTCAGGTACGCCGACTGGCCGGCATCCGCAAGGTGGGTCACGCCGGCACCCTCGACCCGATGGCGACCGGCGTGCTCGTGCTCGGCATCGACCGGGCGACCCGGCTGCTCGGCCACCTGCAGCTCACCGACAAGGCGTACGACGCCACCCTCCGGCTCGGGTCCTCGACCACGACGGACGACGCCGGAGGTGAGGTCATCAAGACGGCCTCGACAGGTGGGCTCACCGAGGACCAGGTGATCAACGAGCTGAGCTCGCTCGTGGGCCTGATCGACCAGGTCCCCTCGTCCGTCTCGGCGGTCAAGGTCGCCGGCCGGCGGGCCTATGAACGGGTGCGCGCGGGCGAGCAGGTCGAGCTCGCCGCACGGCGGGTTCGCGTCGACTCGATCGAGGTGCACGGGATCCAGCTTGGCGACGACGTTGTCGACGTCGAGGTCTCGGTGCGCTGCTCGAGCGGCACCTACATCCGTGCGATCGCCCGTGACCTCGGCGACCTTCTCGGCACGGGCGGGCACATGACCGCACTACGTCGTACGGCGGTCGGGCCGTTCGGCCTCGACGTCGCCCGCACCCTCGAGCAGCTGGGGGACGACCTGGAGACGCTGCCGATTGCCGAGGCGGCGCGAATCGGGTTCCCGGCCTACGACCTCGATGCGGCGGCGGCCGAAGACGTGCGCTTCGGTCGCAAGCTGTCTGTGGAGCTCGACGCGGCCGGCCCCGTGGCCATGTTCGCCCCGGACGGGGAGTTCCTTGCCCTCTACGAGCAGGTGCGCGACCCGGCCGATCCCGCTTCCGACCCACTGGCCAGGGCGGTCGCGGTCTTCGTCTGACCGCGCGCCAGTAGTGTTCACGCCGTGCGAGTCTGGCGTTCCCTCGACGAGGTGCCGACCGAGCTCGGTCGTACGGTCGTGGTCATCGGCAACTTCGACGGGGTCCATCTCGGCCACCGTCACGTGATCGCTCGCGCACGCGAGGTGGCCGACGAGGATGGTCTGCACGTGGTTGCGGTGACCTTCGACCCGCACCCGATCGCCGTACTCCGCCCCGAGCACGCACCGTTGGCCCTGACCGACATCGACCGGCGCTGCTACCTGTTGGCCGAGGCCGGCGTCGACGACGTCTTCGTGATCCCGTTCTCGCGCGAGATCGCCGCGTGGAGTCCCGAGGAGTTCGTGGACCGCGTGATCGTCGGCGCCCTGCACGCCACCGCTGTTGTCGTGGGCGGCAACTTCCGGTTCGGCGCGAAGGCCGCTGGCGACGTCGCCATGTTGACCGAAGCCGGCCGGTCGCGGGACTTCCGCGTCGAGGGGGTGGCGCTCGACGGTGGACCCCAGGTGTGGTCCTCGACGTACGTGCGCACCTGCCTGGCCGGTGGCGATGTCGAGGGTGCCGCTGAGGCGCTGGGACGTCCCTACTCCCTGGTGGGCTCCGTCGCCCGTGGCGAGCGCCGGGGTCGCGACCTCGGCTTTCCGACGGCCAATGTCCCCACCCGTGGTCTCGCTGCTCCTGCGGACGGGGTGTACGCCGGGTGGCTGACTCTCATCGACCGGGCGACCGGACGGGCAACGGGCGAGCCGATGCCCGCGGCGATCAGCGTGGGCACCAACCCGACCTTCGACGGCGAGCGCGAACGACGGGTGGAGGCCTACGTGCTCGACCGCACCGACCTCGACCTCTACGACCAGCTGGTCGAGGTGTCCTTCGTCGCCCGGATCCGGGGCATGGTGCGGTTCGACGGCGTCGACAGCCTCATCGAGAGCATGACCCAGGACGTCGTACACACCCGTGAGGTGCTGGGACTCGCATGACCACCCAGCCGATGGTGCCGGGCACCGGCCCCGAGGCAGACCGGTGGTTCGTGGACCACGGGCTGCCCTGGTTCGTCCCGGAGCGCCGAGCGTCGGCCCACAAGGCGCTGCACAGCAGGCAGACCCTGGTGGGTCTGGCCCTGATCGCCCTGGTCGCGCTGGCCCTGGGCGTCGTACTGGCCCTCCTTGCCGACGAGGTCAGCCTCGCCCCCGCGACCATGGTGACGCTGACCGGGCTGGTCGCCGCGACCTATGCCGGACGACGACTCGGAGCCTGGCCGATCGCGAGGTGGGCCATCGGGCGCACGATGCGCAGCCTGCGCATGCTCTTCCCGTTGATCACCCGGGCCCTGCCGCTGCTCCTCCTCTTCATGACGTTCCTCTTCGTCAACGCCGAGGTGTGGCAGGTCTCTGCAACCCTCGACGGCGCTGTCCTGTGGGTGACCGTGCTGCTGTTCACCGGCATCGCTGGCGGCTTCCTGCTCGCCCGGCTGCCCGAGGAGCTCGACCACGTGGACCGGGAGGTCGACGCGGCGGCCGTGGTCGAGGTGTGTCGCGGAACCCCGCTGGCGGAGTACGCCCAGTCGGTGATGGACGACGAGTCGACCCAGCACAAGCTCACCGACCAGACCCGTGTGCACGGGCTGGAGAGGACCAACCTGCTGCTCGTCCTGATGGTCACCCAGGCCGTGCAGGTGGTGCTGCTCGCGACGTCGGTGTTCGCGTTTTTTGTCATCTTCGGCGCAGTGACCATGACCCAGGGCGTGCAGGAGGCCTGGATCGCCTCACCCCCGCACGCGCTCCCGCTGGCCTCGAACCTCTCGGTCGAGCTGCTCCAGGTCTCGGTGTTCCTCGCAGCGTTCTCGGGCCTGTACTTCACCGTCTACGCCGTCACCGACGACACCTACCGCGATCAGTTCTTCACCGACATCAAGGCGGAGCTGGAACGAGCGGTCGGGGTGCGCGCGGTCTATCTCGCGGCGCGCGGCGGCAGCACCCCTTAGGGAGTGGCCGTCAGCCACACGCCGGCGTACGCGGGCAGCTGGACGGCGTCGTCGCTCGAGTCCGGCGCGCGGCCGGAGATCCGGTCCACGACGTGGCCCGGAGCCAGGCCGAGGTTGTTCAGGACCTCGTGCGGCACGTGGGCCGGGCGGTCGGTGACGTTGTAGGCGCCGAGCATCGTCCCCTCGGGATGCGGACGCGACACCAGCAGCACACCCGGGTCCCGAGGGTCGAGTACGACGGCCGAGGTCGCGGCATGCAGCTGCGGCAGGCCGCGTCGCGCCTCGATGAGAGCGCGCACACCTGCGTTGATGCCGTGCACGTCTGTCGGCGCCGGCCACGGCATCCGCGGTCGATGCACCCACCGGTTGTCCTCGGCATGGCCGGGCTCGGTGTCCCAGTCCGGGTCGTTGACCAAGCCGAGCTCGTCGCCCATCCAGATCACCGGCAAGCCCCCGAAGCCCAGCACGATGGCGTGCACCAGCTGGATGCGCGCCGGGGCCAACGGGTCACCGGCCTCGAGGCCAGCCAGTGACGCCAGGCTGCCCGAGATGCGGCGGTCGCCTGTCGAGGGGTTCTCCTGGAACACCAGCCCGCGAGCCCAGGAGCCGGGGAACTCACCGGCGTAGAAATCCGAAAGGAACGCGCGGTGCCCGAAGCCGCTCACTCCGGTTGCCGCGGCGTCATGGTCGTCGATCGCCCAGCCGATGTCGTCGTGGCACCGGGCGTAGGTCACCCATGCGGTCGTGCTCGGCGCCGTTTCCAGCTGCTGCAGTGCGTGCGAGGCGAGCCGGGCGTCGCGGCTGGCAAGCATCGACCAGATCTGGACCATCAGCCCGTTGTGGTAGGCCAGATCGCTGACCTTCCCGAAGTGCTCACCCTGCCCGAGGTAGGCCAACAGGTCCTGCGGGCCGACGATCGCCTCTGCCTTGAACAGCGTGGCCGGGGAGGCGATCCGGGTCACGGTGCGCATGGCCTGGGTCAGGGCGTGCACCTCTGGCTGGTTCTGGCAGTTGGTGCCCAACCGCTTCCAGGTGAACGCGATCGCGTCGAGCCGGAAGACCTCCACGCCGTCGTTGGCCAGGGTCAGGATGATGTCCGTGAACTCGCACAACACGTCGGGGTTCGCCCAGTTCAGGTCCCACTGGTAGTCGTTGAACGTCGTCCACACCCATCCCGCCAGGTCGGCGTCCCAGGTGAAGCTGCCGGGTGCGAAGTCCGGGAAGACCTCAGGCAGGGTGCGCTCGTAGGCATCCGGGGCCGTGCGGTCCGGGAAGACCAGGAAGTAGTCGCGATACGTCGGGTCCTCCTGCGCCTTGCGCGCCCACTCGTGCTCCCTCGCCACGTGGTTGAGCACCAGGTCAAGGCAGAGGCTGATCCCGCGACCGCGCAGCACCTTGGTGAGCCGTCTCAGGTCATCGATCGTGCCGAGGTCGGCACGGACGCTGCGGTAGTCCTCGACGGCGTAACCGCCGTCGTTGGGTGCGGGCCTCGGTGTGAGCAGCGGCATCAGGTGCAGGTAGCGGACGCCGAGATCCTCGAGGTACGACGCGTGGTCCGCGACCCCGTTGAGCGTGCCCGCGAAACGGTCGGCGTACGCGGCGTACCCGACCATCTCCGGGCGCTGGAACCAGTCGGGCGCGAGCGAACGCTTCAGGTCGAGGGCGTGCAGCTCGTCCGACCTGGCGGCGAAGGCGGTCGCCGCGAGGCGCACCAGGCGGTCCCGGACGAGCGCCGGGTCTGCGTACAACGCGATCAGCGCGGCCTCGAGGTCGGGCAACCACCGTTCCAGGCGTGCCACGAACAGTTCGCGGCGGTGGTCCGGAAGCGACGCGAGGATGTCGTCGATTCCCATTGCGGTGAGCCGGCTCAGTCTTGGGTGACCGTCACGGGTACGCCGTTCAGCGCGGCGTTGCCGGAGACGTCCATCAGCTCCGGGTCGGTGATGTCGTTGACCGAGACACCGACCACCTTGCTCGACTTGCTCAGGCGCATTCCCGCTCCCTGGTGACCGAAGCCGTGGGGGAGTGAGACCACACCGCGCATCATGTCGTCGGTTGCGCGGACCTCGGTGGTCACCTCACCCACGCGGGAGGCCACCCGCACGCGGGACCCGTCGGTCAGGCCGTGCGCGTCCAGGTCCTCGGGGTTCATCAGCAGCTGGTGACGCGGCTTGCCCCGGGTGAGTCGCTCGCTCTGGTGCATCCACGAGTTGTTGTCGCGTTGGTGGCGCCGTCCGATCAGCAGCAGCGAACCGTTGCTCTGACCGCCGTTGAGCTGCGCCGCAATGGCGCTGCGCAGCCTCGCCAGGTCCGCCATCACCAGGTCCGGCGCGAGGTGGATCTGCTTGTCCTTGGTCTGCAACCGCGCCGGCATCGTCGGCTTGAGCGGCCCGAGGTCGACACCTTCGGGCTTCGAGCGCAGCGCGCGCATCGTCGTACGGCGGCCGGTGAGCAGGAGCGTGGTGACGATGGTCGCCGGGCTCACGCTGAGTGCGGCCCTCTCCTTGAGCGCTTTGGCCATCGGCTTCTTCTTGTCCACCCGTGCTGCCGTGCGCAGGGTGATCTCGCGGTAGATCTCCCAGTCGTGCATGGCGCCCTCGGGCTTCTCGAACACGGGCGGTGACCACCTCGCGGTGTTGCGCACCGCGAAGGAGTGGAACACGAGGTCGTACTGGTCGCGCTCCAGCGTCGTCGTAGGGGGCAGCACCACGTGCGCGTGCCGCGTCGTCTCGTTCAGGTAGATGTCCACGGCAGCCATGAAGTCCACACCCGCCAGCGCCTCCCCGAGGCGGCCCCCGTCGGGCGTGGAGAGCACGGGGTTGCCGGCGACCGTGAGCACCGCTCGGATCTGTCCCTCGCCCGGGGTCTCGATCTCCTCGCGCATCGTGCTGGCCGGCAGCTCGCCGCCGAACTCGGGAATGCCCCGCACGCGGCTGCGCCACAGGTCGTAGTGGCCGCGACCGAGGATGGCCCTGCCCACGACGTCGGCGGCAGGCTCGGTGAACAGCACTCCGCCCTCGCGGTCGAAGTTGCCGCTCAGGATGTTCAGGCAGTGGATGGCCCACTGGCAGATGGACCCGAAGCCCTGGGTGGACAGGCCGACCCGGCCGTACGCCGCTGCACCGTCCGCCGCAGCGAACTCACGGGTGATCCGTCGGATCTCGTCGGCGGGCACTCCTGAGGCCTCCTCGGCGTATTCCGGGGTGTACTCCGCGACGGCCATCCGCACCGACTCGATGCCCCTGACGTAGTCCGGTGGGTCGGTCAGGTCCTCCTCGAACAGCACGTGCACCATCGCGAGGAGCACAGCTGCGTCGGTGGCCGGGCGCACGAAGTGGTGCTCGTCGGCAACCTTCGCGGTCTCGGTGCGCCGCGGGTCGAAGACCACCATGCGACCGCCGCGCTTCTTCAGCGCGCGCAGCCGGTTCGGGAAGTCGGGCACGGTCATCAGTGAGCCGTTGGAGGCCATCGGGTTGGCCCCGAAGACCAGGAAGTACGACGTCCGGTCGATGTCGGCGATCGGGAGCATCAGCTGGTGTCCGAAGAGCTGCCAGGCGACGAACTGGTGAGGGACCTGGTCGACGGAGCTGGCACTGAACTTGTTGCGGGACCTGAAGCTCCTGTTCATGTTGACGCCGTGTGTCTGGGACCCGAGCGAATGCACGTTGGGGTTGCCGAAGTACATCCCCACGGCGTCCTTGCCGTGCTTGTTGATCGCCGTCGCGAGGCCGTCAGCGGTCAGGTCGAGCGCCTCGTCCCAGGTGATCTCGACCCACTCGTCACCGACCCGCTTGACCGGTCGCCGCAACCGGTCGGGGTCCTCCTGGATGTCGGCGAGGGCGACGCCCTTGGGACAGATGTGTCCGCGGGAGAGTGGATCGTCCGCGTTTCCACGCACGGAGGTGACCTTTGGCCCGTCCGGGTGGTCCTCGATGGTCAGCTCCAGGCCACAGATGGCCTCGCACAGGTTGCACGCGGTGAGGACCTTGCGTGACTCGACTGGGGGCGCGATGGTCTCCATGCCCGAGATCTTCGCACGGACCTGCGAGCGGCCGATTCGCCGTCCGTGACGCGCCCACGACCACCTCCGTTCTGCGCACTAGTGCGTATCACGTAGTAGTGTGCCGCCCATGGACACCACCCAGCTCCTCAAGGGCGTGCTCGACCTGGCAGTACTCGCTGTCGTGGACGACGAGGACGGCTACGGCTACGACATCGTCCGAAGGCTCCGCGACCGCGGTCTCGACGACGTGGGCGACGCCTCGGTGTACGGCACCCTGCGCCGGCTCTACGCGGGCGGCGCCCTCACGTCGTACGTCGTGGCCAGCGAGACCGGCCCGCATCGCAAGTACTACGGGATCACGCCCGTCGGGCGCGCCCAGCTCAAGCGACAGAAGGACGACTGGACGTCCTTCTCCGCCACCGTCACCAGCATCTTGCAAGGAGTTGCTTCATGAGCGAGTACGACGAGACCCAGCCGATCGGTCAGCGGGCCGACAGCCGGACTGACGAGGCCACTGCGGTGCTCGACCACACCCCGGAGGTGCAGACCTTCGTGGCGGCCATGCGCGACCGCCTCGGCGACCTGTCGGAGGAGGAGCGCGAGGAGCTGCTCGGGGGACTTGAGGCTGATCTGGCCGAGCGGCTCGCCGAGGGCGACGCAGACCTCGGTGACCCCGCGGCATACGCCGCCGAGCTGCGCGCCGCGGCCGGCCTCGACGAACGCCGTCCGGGGAAGCGGCCGCGGGTCCCTCCGCGACAGCGGTTCGCTCGGTTCCTCGACGGCTCCCGCGAGCGCTGGGACCGCTCGGTGGAGTCGCACCCTGTGGTCGCCCGGGGCTGGCAGGTGGCTCGAGCCGCCCAGCCCGCCTGGTGGGTCTTCCGTGCGTGGGTCGCGGTGCAGCTCCTCGACATGGCCACCGGCACGAGGGAGCTGCTCACCGTCGTGCCTTCGTTCGGTGGGTACCACCTGGGCCTCGTTCTGTTGCTGGGCGCCGTGGTCGTCAGCGTGATGGTCGGGAGCGGCCAGGTGTGGCCGGGCAGCAAGGTGGACGTGTCGCTCCTCGCGCGGACCGTGCTGGCCGGCCTGAACACCTTCGCGGTCGTGGTGACGTTCGCGATTTTGGGGGAGTTCCCCGACACCTACGACAGCCACCTCCTGGCGAACGGGTACATCTACGAGTACGCCGACGCCAACGTCAGCCCCGACCGCGATCCAGGCCTGATGTCGGACGGACACCGGGTGCGCAACGTCTTCGCCTACGACGCCAAGGGCCGGCCGCTGACCGGCGTGCAGCTCTTCGACCAGCAGGGTCGGCCTCTCGCGGTCGACACGGATCGGCGGCTGCGAACGGCGGACGGCATCGGCGTGGTCTATCCGTGGCTCAACGGCGGCCAGCAGCTGTTCAACGTCTTCCCGCTCCCGGTGAGGACACAGCGTGGGCTGAGCCGGGACTCGAGCGTCTGGACCACAAACCAGCCGCCCGCCCTCCCGGTGGCGCCGCTGGCCGTCGTACCCCCTGTGTCGCTGCCGACCCCGCCCGCCACCGATTCGGGGAAATCCGCGGGGCGCTGATAGCCTTTAGCGGTTGCCCTCAGGGGCGACTTCCGCCGTGCAACGGCCGCGGACTCCAGAGTGCCCGGGTGAACAGGCCCCGGCGCGCCGCGCAACTAGCGAAAGATGGGTAGCTCAACGTGTCGATTGGTACTGACGCAGACACCAAGAAGAAGATCATTGCCGAGTACGCCACCGCAGAGGGCGACACCGGTTCCCCCGAGGTGCAGGTCGCGCTCCTGAGCCACCGCATCTCCCACCTGACAGAACACCTCAAGCTGCACAAGCACGACCACCACAGCCGTCGTGGACTGCTGCTGCTCGTGGGCCAGCGTCGTCGTCTCCTGAACTACCTGGAGAAGACCGACATCGAGCGCTACCGCTCGATCGTCTCCCGCCTCGGCCTGCGTCGCTGACTCGAGAAACGCACTCACCCTCCGGGTGGGTGCGTTTTCATTAGTTGTACAACTGAAGACACAAACCAAATCCAGGAGCGGCCCGCGTACGCCGGCTCGGTCCTCGGTAGTGGCCCTCTGTGTGATCCGTGACGTTCGCGTGACGCACCCCCATACAGCGGGCCTCGATCGAAGACCGGCCCCACACTGAGGCTCAGAGCGCGCGGCTCGCTCCGCGAGTAGAAAGGGAAACCCTTGACTGAGGGACCCGAGATCACAGTTGTCGAGACCGTTCTCGACAACGGCAAGTTCGGCAAGCGCACCGTGAAGTTCGAGCACGGGCTGCTGGCCCGTCAAGCCGCCGGTGCCGTCACCGCCTACCTCGACGACGAGACCATGATCTTGTCGGCCACCACGGCCGGCAAGAAGCCCAAGGACCAGTTCGACTTCTTCCCCCTGACGATCGACGTCGAGGAGCGGATGTACGCCGCTGGCCAGATCCCCGGATCGTTCTTCCGCAGCGAAGGCCGCCCGGGCGAGGACGCGATCCTCACCTGCCGCCTGATCGACCGCCCGCTGCGCCCGACCTTCAAGAAGGGTCTGCGCAACGAGGTCCAGGTCGTCATCACGGTGATGGCGCTCGACCCCGACCACCCGTACGACGTACTCGCGATCAACGCGGCGTCGCTCTCCACCCAGCTCTCCGGCCTGCCGTTCTCCGGCCCCGTCGGCGGCGCCCGCGTGGCCCTGATCGAGGGACAGTGGGTCGCCTTCCCGACACACAGCCAGCTCGAGAACGCAGTCTTCGACATGGTGGTTGCCGGCCGCGTCACCGACACCGGTGACGTCGCGATCATGATGGTCGAGGCCGAGGCCACCGAGTCCACCTGGGACCTCGTGCAGTCCGGCACCCAGGCGCCGACCGAGGAGATCGTGGCTCAGGGCCTCGATGCCTCCAAGCCGTTCATCAAGCAGCTGGTCGAGGCTCAGGCCGAGCTGGCGAAGCAGGCCGCGAAGCCGGTCCAGGACTTCCCGGTCTTCCTCGACTACGAGGACGACGTCTACGCCGCGGTCGAGGCGACCGCGAAGGACGACACCGCCGAGGCACTGACCATCGTCGGCAAGCAGGAGCGCGAGGACCGTCTCGACGACATCAAGGGCGGCCTCCTCGAGAAGATCGCCGAGGACTTCGAGGGCCGCGAGAAGGAGATCGGCGCAGCGTTCCGCTCGCTGAACAAGGAGCTCGTGCGCGAGCGTGTGCTCCGCGACAAGGTCCGCATCGACGGCCGTGGCCTGACCGACATCCGGACCCTGTCCGCCGAGGTCGGCGTGATCCCGCGGGTGCACGGCTCGGCGCTGTTCGAGCGCGGGGAGACCCAGATCCTGGGCGTCTCGACGCTGAACATGCTGACCCTGGAGCAGAAGCTGGACACGCTCTCCCCGGAGAAGTCGCGTCGCTACATGCACAAGTACGTCTTCCCGCCGTTCTCCACCGGTGAGACCGGCCGCGTCGGTTCGCCGAAGCGCCGCGAAGTCGGCCACGGTGCGCTTGCACGTCGCGCGCTCCTGCCCGTGCTGCCCACGCGTGAGGAGTTCCCCTACGCGATCCGCCAGCTCTCCGAGGCCATGGGGTCCAACGGCTCCACCTCGATGGGTTCGGTCTGCGCCTCCACGCTGTCGCTGCTTCAGGCCGGTGTGCCACTGCGCGCCTCGGTCGCAGGTATCGCGATGGGGCTCATCTCCGGCGAGGTCGACGGCAAGCACGAGTTCGTCGCGCTGACCGACATCCTCGGCGCCGAGGACGCCTTCGGCGACATGGACTTCAAGGTCGCCGGCACCCGGGAGTTCGTCACTGCGCTCCAGCTCGACACCAAGCTCGACGGCATCCCCGCCGAGGTCCTCGCCGCGGCGCTGACCCAGGCGCGCGACGCCCGTATCGCCATCCTCGACGTGATGGCCGAGGCCATCAGCGAGCCCGAGGAGATGTCGCTGCACGCGCCGCGCATCATCAGCGTGCGGGTTCCGGTCGACAAGATCGGCGAGGTCATCGGGCCCAAGGGCAAGGTCATCAACCAGATCCAGGACGACACGGGCGCCACCTTGTCGATCGAGGACGACGGCACGGTCTACATCGGTGCGACCAACGGCGAGGCTGCCGAGGCCGCCCGTGCGGCGGTCAACGCGATTGCCAACCCGACGATGCCCGAGGTCGGCGAGCGCTACCTCGGCACCGTGGTGAAGACGACCAACTTCGGCGCCTTCGTCTCGCTGCTGCCCGGCAAGGACGGCCTGCTGCACATCAGCAAGCTGCGCGCGCTGGCCGGTGGCAAGCGGGTGGACAACGTCGAGGACGTCGTCTCCGTGGGCCAGAAGATCCAGGTCCAGATCGGTGAGATCGACGACCGCGGCAAGCTCTCGCTGATCCCCGTCGTGGACGAGGGCGCGTCCCAGTCCTCCGATGGGTCCTCCGACGAGGCATCGGGCGACTCCTCTGGCGACTCTTCCGAGTGACCGGAGCTTGAAGGATCTTCCCGACGGCGTACGCCGGAGCGTCCTCAAGGGCGGTCTGCGCGTCGTCACCGAGCACATGCCCGGAGTCCGCTCCGCGGCGGTCGGGGTGTTCGTGCAGGTGGGGTCCAGGGACGAGGCGGCGCGGCTCAACGGCGCGTCGCACTTCCTGGAGCACCTCCTGTTCAAGGGCACCCCGACCCGCTCGGCGATGGACATCTCCAGCGCCCTCGACGAGGTAGGCGGGGAGTTCAACGCCTACACCGCCCGCGAGTACACCTGTTACCACGCGCGGGTCCTCGACGAGGACCTGCCGAAGGCGCTCGACGTCCTCGGCGACATGCTCACCTCCTCCCTCCTCACCGCCGAGGACGTGGAGGCCGAGCGTGAGGTGATCCTCGACGAGATCGCCATGCACGACGACGACCCTGACGACGTGGTGCACAACCTCTTCGCTGCTACCGCCTGGGCCGGCACGCCGCTGGCCCGCCCGATCGCCGGCACTGCTGACTCGATCAAAGGGCTCACCCGGACCCAGATCAGGTCCTACTACCAGCGGCGCTACCGGCCGGAGGTGACGACGCTGGCCGTGGCCGGCAACGTCGACCACGCCGACGTCGTACGACGTGCGCGGCGCGCGTTCTCGCGCAACGGCTTCCTCGACGGCGACCAGCCCCCGGCAGGACCGCGGCTCGCGGCCCGTCCGAGGCCCCTGCGGTTCGGTGAAGTGTCCGCCGCGCGACCCTTCGAGCAGGTCAACGTGGTCCTCGGGATGCAGGGACTCACCCGCTCCGACCCGCGACGCTACGTGCTGAACATCCTCCAGACCGCACTCGGCGGGAGCTCGAGCTCGCGGCTCTTCCAGGAGGTCCGAGAGCGTCGCGGTCTGGCCTACTCCGTCTACTCCTTCGGCCTCGGCTACTCCGACGCCGGCATGGTCGGGGTGGCGGCCGGCTCGCTGCCCAGCAAGTCCGAGGAGCTGCTGCGCGTCGTGCGCGAGGAGCTCCTAAGGGTGGCCGACTCCGGGCTCACCGAGGAGGAGGTCGAGCGCGGCAAGGGGCAGGCACGCGGTGGCCTCGTGCTGAGCCTCGAGGACAGCGGCTCGCGGATGACCCGCCTCGGCGAGGCGGTGCTGTTCCAGCGCCGGCTGCGCTCGGTGGACGAGGTGCTGGAGAGCCTCGACGCCGTCACCGCGCACGACGTACACACCCTTGCGCGTGAGCTCTACACGCGGCCGCAGACGTTGGCGTCGGTGGGCCCTGCGCGCTGAGCGCGGGTCGCCGGGCCGGCCGGGTACACCTAGGTGGTCGAGCAGCGAGCGAAGCGAGCGATCAGTCGAGACCACCGTTCAGCCGAACAGCCCAGTCTGGCATGCACCCCGTTGCGTGCTGGGCTCCTCTGGTGGGGCTTGTCGTAACGTCGGCGCTGTTGCCTAGGTGGTCGAGCAGCGAGCGAAGCGAGCGATCAGTCGAGACCACCTGCAGTAAGCCGAGAGGTAGCCGCAACCCGGCGCCGGTCGGGCGCCTGACGGCCACCTGTGCTCACTGCGTTTATCGAGAGGTGTGGTTACTGTCGGCTCTGGTTGCGCCGATGCCTGTCGCTCGCGGTTGCTTGGCTCGACCGTTGTGGTTGCGGGTTCTGGTCTTCGAACCTTGTTGCCGGCCCGGCCGCGAGCTGCCGATTGGTGGTCCAGGAGTGATCGGTAAGCGTTTCGGTCCACCGCTCAGCCGATCTGCGGAGTCTGCCGTGCACCTGGTGCTGGGCTCCGTTGATCGGGTTGTGCGTGCGCGACCACCTGATGGGCACGGCTGATCCTCGGCTTGCGGAGCGTGGTCTCGGCTGGCCACTCGCTTCGCTCGCTGCTCGACCACCTACGCGCGGGCCACTCGACCCCTCGAGCGCCTACGTCTCCAGGGCCCCAGGGTCGGCGGGGACGTCCACGGCGTGCTGCTGGAGGGCTGCCAACGGGACGACCTGAAGCACCGCTTCGTTGGTCGAGGCCAGCACGACCGGTGCGGCGACACCGTCGTTGTGGGCACGGGCCCAGTTCATGGCTGTCACGCACCACCGGTCACCCGGAACCAGCCCGGGGAAGCCGTACTGGGGCATGGGTGTCGACAAGTCGTTGCCGATGCGGCGTTGATGATCGAGGAACTCTGCCGTCACGACGGCGCAGATGGTGTGGCTCCCGAGATCCTCGGGGCCGGTGCTGCAGCAGCCGTCCCGGAAGAACCCGGTGAGCGGGTCGGTGCCGCACGGCTGCAGCTCGTCACCCAGGACGTTGCGTTCTGTCACCGTCCCAGCATCCCGCACCACGCCACCGGCTGACGACCCTCGTGCCCTTTGCAGCGGACCTTGCGATGCTGCACCATCGAGTGGCCGCTCAGCAGCCGGTCAACGCCTGAGCCAGTCGGGAGGTCGAGGCAGGTGACGAACCGCGCGACTACCGTGGTCCGCTCCCTCCAACCGGACGAGGCTCGCCTGCTTCGCCACGATCCGGAGTCCTTCACGGCGTCCAGCGGACTCGCTCTCGCGACCGACTATCTGGCGTTTCCCGAGGCGCTCGACCTGATCGTGCAGGGTCTCGAGGCCGGTGAGCCGGTTGCATGGTCCAGCCATCTCATCATCGACCCCGCAATCGCGGCCGTGGTCGGGCTCGGCGGCTACAAAGGACCCCCTCGCGACGGCGTTGTCGAGGTGGGTTACAGCGTGGCTCCCGGACACCCGCGGCCGCGGGCACGCGACCAGTGCCGTCGCCGAGTGGGTACGCCGGGCCGCGGCGGAGGGCGTGTGCAGCGTGCTCGCTCACACCCTCGCGGAGCCGAATGCCTCGACCCGCGTCCTCGAACGATGTGGCTTCGCACGAGCCGCGGTTCTCTCCGACGACACCCTCGGCCAGATCTGGGAATGGCGCCTGGATCTGACGTCGCTAACCTGACCCCGTGACGGATACCGGGACTCTCAAGGTGGGCGTGCTCGGCGCGCTGGGCAAGGTTGGCCGGGCCGTGTGCGATGCGGTCGAGGAGGCCGGCCGGACCGAGGGTGACCTCGAGCTCGTCGCGCGGATCGACGCCGACGACGAGCTCCAGACTCTCGTCGACAAGGGCGTCCAGGCAGTCGTCGACTTCACCCACCCCGACGTGGTGATGGACAACCTGGAGTTCTGCATCTCCCACGGCATCCACGCGGTGGTCGGCACCACGGGGTTCGACGACGGGCGGCTCGAGACCCTGCGCGGCTGGCTCGCGGACAGCGAGGGCACCGGGGTCCTGGTGGCCCCCAACTTCTCCATCGGCGCCGTTTTGATGATGCGCTTCGCAGCCGAGGCGGCCCGCTTCTACGAGTCCGTGGAGGTCGTCGAGCTGCACCACCCCGACAAGGCCGATGCTCCGTCCGGCACCTCTCGGCGTACGGCGGAGCTGATCGCCGCGGCCCGTCGCGACGCCGGCATGGGCCCGATCCCCGATGCCACCTCGACCGGAATCGACGGCGCCCGGGGCGCCGAGGTCGACGGCATCCGCGTCCACGGTCTGCGCATCCGCGGGCTCGTCGCGCACCAGGAGGTAATCCTCGGTGGCGTGGGGGAGACCTTGACGATTCGCCACGATTCGCTGGATCGTGTCTCCTTCACGCCGGGCGTCCTCCTCGGGCTGCGCAAGATCGCAGACCACCCCGGGCTGACGGTGGGACTCGAGGAGCTGCTGGACCTCTGAGCCCCCGGACAGCGGGTTCGTGCAATGTTGCATGTTTACGCAACGCAACTTCGTGAGGGTGCCACGCGTCCCCTCTGGCAGGCAGGCTGGTCCCGTACGGGGGAATCGACGATTCTCCTCACCCACCCCGGAGAGTGAAGGTCCTCGATGCGCAAGAGCGTGACGCTGGTCAGTACGGTCCTCGTGACCGTCGCTGCAGCCACCCTCGGCACCGGCCACGCGCAGGCGGCTGACTCCTCCGGCTCTTCCTCCGGGAGGGCCTCCGACGCGATTGCTGCCGCGAAGTCCCACGCAGGCACCACCAAGTTCGGCACCGGCCAGGCTCTCAAGGCCGTCAGCACCACGGTGGACGCCGACGGGACCAGCCACGTCCGACTGCACCGCACCTACCGCGGGCTCGAGGTCGTGGGCGGTGACCTCGTCGTGCACCAGTCCGGCGCCGGCGCCTGGAAGGGCAGCAGCCTGACTCTCGGCAAGACCCTGGATCTCGGCGTGGCCCCCGCGGTCTCCGGCTCGGAGGCCGGCACGAAGGCTCTCACCGCGGCCACCAGGTCCGTTACCCAGGCCAAGCTCGACGGTGCGACCCTCGTGGTCGACGCCTCCGGCGCCAGTCCCCGCCTTGCCTGGCGGGTGCTGAGCGGGGGTCGCCAGACCAACGGCACACCCAGCCGGCTGGCCACCTTCGTGGACGCGCGGACCGGAAAGGTCATCCGCGCCGAGCAGGAGATCGTCAACGTCGACGGGTCCGGCCGGTCGCTCTACGGCGGCACCGTCCCGCTGCGGCTGACCCAGTCGGGTTCGACGTACCAGCTCAAGGACCCGACCCGCGGCGGCACCCACACCACCGACATGAACAACACGCAGGACTCCTTCTTCTGCCAGATCTTCGGCTCGGGCTGCAAGCCCGGCACTCTCTTCACCAGCCCGGACACCTCCTTCGGCAACGGCACCAACAGCAGTCGCGAGTCCGCCGCGGTCGACGCGCAGTACGGCACGAACGTGACCTGGGACTACTACAAGCTCGTGCACGGCCGGAACGGAATCTTCGGCAACGGCACCGGCTCGTTCAACCGGGTCCACTACGGCACGAACTACGCGAACGCCTTCTGGGACGGCACGAAGATGACGTACGGCGACGGGGACGGCGTCAACTATGGGCCGCTGACCTCCCTGGACGTGGCCGGCCACGAGATGAGCCACGGCGTCACCGAGAACACCGCTGGCCTGACCTACTCCGGTGAGTCCGGAGGCCTGAACGAGGCCACCTCGGACATCTTCGGCACGGCCGTGGAGTTCTACGCCGCCAACCCCAACGACCCGGGTGACTACCTGATCGGCGAGGAGTTCGACATCAGGAACCACCGCGGCTTCCGGCGGATGGACAACCCGTCCGCAGACGGCAGCTCGCTGAACTGCTGGTCGACCAACGCCAAGAACGTCGACGTGCACTACAGCTCCGGCATCGGAAACCACTTCTTCTACCTGCTGTCCGAGGGCTCCGGCTCGAAGGCCATCGGCGGTGTGGCGCACAACTCCACCACCTGCAACGGCAAGACGGTCACCGGCATCGGCCGGACCGCTGCCGCCAGGATCTGGTTCCGGGCGCTGACGGTCTACATGACGTCGAGCACCAACTACAAGGGCGCCCGGACCGCCACACTCAACGCCGCCAGGGACCTCTACGGCTCTCGCAGCACCCAATACACCGCGGTTGCCGCTGCATGGAGCGCGGTCACCGTGTCCTGACCTTCCCTCCCCCCAGGGATGTGTCAGGAGTCCCCAGGACGAGGGGCCCGTGCTGGGCACACGGGCTCCTCGTCCGCCCCTCAACTCGCTCGTCCGGGGCCCATCTCGGGCGGCCCCGGGCGGGCATCGGTCGTGGCGGCTGAGCTGAACCCCGGCTAGTCGACGAGGGTCGTGTGCAGGCGGACCTGCTTGACCGTAGTGGTGCCGTCCCCCAGCAGGTCAAGCGTCCTGTGGGCGCCGTCGGGCCCCCAGCCACCACTGGTCAGGAAGGCGCGCGTCGCGTCGTCGCCCGCAGGAAGCCACGTCACCGCTCGGTTGAACCGGTCCGCGACCAGCGTGTCCGCACCTGCCTGCAGCAGTCGCGAGCCGTGCCCCTGCCCGCGCTTGTGCGGGTCGACGGTCAGGTCGGTGAGCTCGCCGGTGGAGACCGGGTCGCAGTCGGGGTCCGTCGCGGGACCGGTCACCACGAAGCCGGTCACCAGGTTGCGCTCCAGCGCGACCAGCACACGGTTGCGGGCGTCGTCGGGGCGGGCGAGCGCCAGGCGCCAGCCGTCGGCGATCTGGTCTGAGTCCAGGGTGCTGAGCACCTCGGCGGGCAGCAGTTCGGTGTACGACGCGCGCCAGGCCCGGACCTGGACAGCGGCGATGGCAGCCGCGTCCTCGGCCCAGGCGATCCGGGCGGAGACGTCGGCGCTGGTGCTCATGGGGGCCATCCAACCATCGGCGCTCAGCCGCGTTGGTGGTCGGTCACCCGTTCGTGTCCTGGCTCCTTGATGTGCTCGAGCATCCCCTCCGCGTCACGGAGAGCGAGCGAGCCGGCGGTGCTCACCACGAAGCCGACGGCGGCGGCCGGCCACCATCCGTCGCGGACGGCGTCGCCGAAGATGATCACGCCCACGACGGCGGGCACCACGGTCTGGAACAGCACCAGGGGAGCGCTCGCGGCGACGACGGCTGCGCGTCTCAGCGCGATCGAGTACAGCCAGAACCCGAGCAAGCCGTACAGGCCGATGGTGAGCGCCGGGGCGATGGTGTACCAGCCCCAGGAAGGGTCGACCAACGAGCGTGTGGCGATCGGGGATCCCGCATAGGCAAACCCGCCGAGCGTCGCGAGGAGCACGCCCCCTCGCTGCCCGGTGACCCGCTGTGCCATCAGTCCGAGGACCAGGATGGCGACCAGTGCGACGTACAGGACGACGGTGTCCCTGGTCTCGAACCGGTGGTCGCCCACGGGACCCGCAGAGACCGACAGCAGACCCAGGCCGGCGACCATGACGCCGATCGCGAGCCGATGTCGCGCAGCCAGCGGCTCGCCCAGCAAGGTCGAGGCGATCACGGCGGTGACGGCGAGGGAAGCGGCGACCCCTACCTGGGCGACGTAGAGCGGGACGAGGGCAATGGAGAGCAGGTGCAAGGCCCAGCCCACGACGTAGATGAAGGCGACCAGAGCCATCATCAGGGAGATCAGCCTGCCGCGGCGCGCGGCGACGGCCTGCACCACAGCGCCGACACCGAACAGCAGCGCCGCGAGCAGCGCCGCACCGAGACCGATCACCATGACCACCAGCCTTGCACGGGTACGTTTGTCTGCATGCAGGCGTACCTCGACCTCCTCCGCCGAATCCTCGACCAGGGCGTCGAGAAGTCCGATCGCACGGGCACCGGCACCCGCAGTGTGTTCGGCCACCAGATGCGCTTCGACCTGAACGCGGGGTTCCCGCTGGTGACGACGAAGAAGGTCCACACCCGGTCGATCTTCGGGGAGCTGTTGTGGTTCATGCGCGGCGACACCAACGTGAAGTGGCTCCAGGACCGGGGCATCACGATCTGGGACGAGTGGGCCGACGCAAACGGTGACCTCGGGCCGATCTACGGCTACCAGTGGCGCTCCTGGCCCACTCCCGACGGTCGCCACGTGGACCAGTTGGCCCAGGTGGTGGAGCAGATCCGCACCAACCCCGACTCGCGGCGCCACATCGTCTCGGCGTGGAACGTCGCCGACGTCCCGGACATGGCGCTGGCGCCTTGCCACACGATGTTCCAGTTCTACGTCGCCCCGATCGCGGGTCAGTCCGAGGGTGGGAGGCTGAGCTGCCAGCTCTACCAGCGCTCGGCGGACGTGTTCCTCGGCGTGCCGTTCAACATCGCGTCGTACGCCTTGCTCACGCACATGGTCGCGCAGGTGGTGGGGCTCGAGGTGGGGGACTTCGTGCACACCTTCGGCGACGCGCACCTCTACCGCAACCACCTCGAGCAGGCCGAGCTGCAGCTGACCCGCCAGCCGCGGGTGCTGCCGACGCTGCACCTTGATCCTTCGGTGACCACCATCGACGGCTTCGACCTCGAGCACATCCGGGTCGAGGGCTACGACCCGCACCCTGGAATCAAGGCACCCATCTCCGTATGACGAAGGTTGTCCTGGTCGCCGCACGGGCCACCAACGGCGTCATCGGCCGCGACGGCGACATCCCGTGGAAGATCCCCGCCGACTTCGCCCACTTCAAGCGGGTCACGATCGGGCACCCACTCGTCCTGGGACGTACGACGTTCGAGGGGATCGGCGCTCCGCTGCCACGCCGGCAGAGCATCGTCGTGACCAAGACCCCGGACTGGTCCTACGCCGGTGTCCTGGTCGCCCGTTCGGTGGAGGAGGCCCTCGCGATCGGGGCCGGGCTCGACGACGTGGTGATGGTCGGCGGAGGCGGGTTCGTCTACGCCGACGCAATGGCCCTTGCAACGGACCAGATCCTGACCGAGGTACACGCCACGCCTGACGGCGACACCCACTACCCGGACTTCGACGAGGCCGAGTGGCAGCAGACCCGGCTCGAGGAGCACCTCGAGAACGACCCGCCGTACGAGGTCCGCTGGCTGGAGCGACGTTCCTGACCGGTGCGAGAGCGGCCTCGTCGTGGCCTGGTTCGTGGTCTAGGCGTCGAAACGCCCGATCCTAGGGGTTTGCCCAGTTGAGGGTGATTCGCCCTCATTCACGTCAGGTGTGCGCCGGGAGAGGTCTCATGTCAACGTTCCCGGGTATCGGTGACACGTTCGGGCGGTACGAGATCCGTCGCCACCTCGGCCGAGGTGGGATGGGCTCGGTCTTCGAGGCCAGGCAGGTCGATCTGGGCCGGGCGGTAGCGCTGAAGGTGCTGAACCCGGAGTGTGCGGCGGACCCGGACTTCCGCGTCCGGTTCGAGCGCGAGGCCAGCATCCTGGCCTCCCTCGACTCACCGCACATCATCTCGGTCTTCGACTCCGGGAAGCACCAGGGTGAGCTGTTCATTGCCACCCAGCTGATCCAGGGCCGCGATCTCCTGCGGTTCAGCTCGCTGACCGCGCGGCAGGCTCTGGACTTCACCGCGCAGCTGCGGCTGGCCATGGACGTCGGCCACGTCGAGCGCCGCGAGCTGATCGACCAGCTCCTCGATCAGCCGGGGCTGAGCCCGCACGCAGACACCCGGGTCGAACGACTTTCCGGGGGCCAGCAGAGGCGAGTCGGCATCGCGATGGAGATGCTGACGGATCCCACGATGTTGATCCTCGACGAGCCAACCGCCGGCCTGGATCCGTCCCTGGTCCTGCAGATCATGGTGCTGCTGCGCGATCTGGCTGACCGTGGCAAGCGCGTGTTCGTCGTCACCCATGACCTCGAGCACCTCAGGCTCGTGGACCAGGTGATCGTGCTCCGGGCAGGAGGGACTGTTGCCTACAACGGCCCTCCCGACGGGGTGTTCGCCCACTTCGGTACGACCAGCTGGGCGACGACGTTCGCGGCACTGTCCGTGCCCGCCGCTGGGGTATCGGAGCGTGCATCGGAGCCGCTCAGCCAGCCAGCGCCTGCCGCCGCCTACGACCTGCCGGAGGAGCCGATCGGGTTGCACAGGCTCGGACGGAGCGCTCGGGTGGTGCTCCAGCGACACGTGCGGCTCGTCCTCGCGGACCGGATCTACCTGCTCCTGCTGCTCGGGATGCCCGTAGCCCTCGGGGTCCTCGCGCTCGCTGTTCCCGGTTCCGACGGACTCGGATCCACGACCGACCCGGTCAGTGTCGAGGCAGCTCGCCTCTTGGTACTGGTCGTGGTCGGAGCGTCGTTCCTCGGACTTTCCGTGTCGGTTCGCGACCTGGTCGGCGAGCGAGAGATCTTCGAGCACGAACGCGACGCCGGCCTCTCCCCGATCGGCTACCTGTTGGCCAAGATGGCGGTGTTCTCGTTCCTGGCGGCCGTTCAGTCAGTTGTGCTGGTCAGCTTCTTGTCCACCTTCCGCGACCCGCCACCGACGCCAGTGCTCCTCGGATCCGGTCTGGTGGAGCTCGCAGTAGCCACGGTCGCGACGGCGCTCACCGGGGTGGCGGCTGGCCTGGCGATCTCGTCGCGGGTCGCGACCACAGAACAAGCCATGCCGCCGCTGGTGCTGCTCGTCATGGGTCAGCTGGTCATGTGCGGTGGGCTGTTCCCGATCGACGGACGCGGACCGCTGGCCACGTTGAGCTGGTTCTTCCCCACTCGCTGGGGGTACGCCGCGTCTGCGTCGACCGTGGACCTGAACAACCTTTCACCTGCTGTGGACGACGACAGCCTGTGGAGCCACTCCGTGAAACTGGGCCGGTTGCATGCTGCTCTGGTCTTGATCGCGCCCCAACTCCACAATTGTTGGCTTGTGACGTCGAGTACGCGGATCCGGACGTCCCAACTCCACATTTGTGGGGTTCGGTTGTCTGGACGCGCGCCCGCACGCGCCCGACTCCACATTTGTTGGGTTGTGACGTCTCCGAGGCGGGTCCGGACGCTCCTCGCCAACATTTGTGGAGTTCGGGCCGCGGGTGGACCCTACGGTTGAGCCATGGAACTGCGTGTCTTCACCGAGCCCCAGCAGGGCGCGTCCTACGACCAGCTCCTCCGGATCGCCAGGGCGTCGCAGGATCTCGGGTTCGGCGCGTTCTTCCGCTCGGACCACTACCTGTCCATGCGTGGCAACGGCCTGCCCGGGCCAACGGACGCGTGGACCACTTTGGCGGGACTCGCGCGGGAGACCAGCACGATCCGGCTGGGCACCCTGATGACGTCGGCCACCTTCAGGCTTCCCGGTCCGCTGGCGATCCAGGTAGCACAGGTGGACCAGATGAGCGGCGGTCGTGTGGAGCTCGGTCTCGGCGCCGGCTGGTTCGAGCAGGAGCACGCGGGCTACGGCATCCCGTTCCCCGAGACCAAGGAACGCTTCGACCGGCTCGAGGAGCAGCTCGCGATCATCACCGGGCTGTGGTCCACCCCGGAGGGTGAGCTGTTCTCCCATGCTGGCGAGCACTACACGCTGACCGAGTCACCAGCCCTGCCCAAGCCGGCGCAGCGGCCGCGCCCGCCGGTGATCGTCGGCGGCAAGGGCAAGCGTCGTACGCCGGCGCTCGCGGCTCGCTACGCGGACGAGTACAACCTGCCGTTCGTCTCCCGGGAGGTCACCGGCTCGCAGTTCGCTCGCGTGCGCCAGGCCTGCGAGGACATCGGCCGCGACCCGGCCGAGCTGGTGTACTCGAACGCATTGGTGCTGTGCTGCGGCGCCACCGACGAAGTCGTACGCCGGCGCGCGGCTGCGATCGGCAAGGACGCCGACGATCTGCGCGAGAACCATCTCGCCGGTACGCCCGCTGAAGTGGTGGACCGGATCGGCGAGTTCGCCGAGCTCGGCGCCCAGCGGATCTACCTGCAGACGCTCGACATCGACGACCTCGAACATCTCGAGCTCGTCGCGGCCCAGGTCATGCCCCAGGTCATGCCCCAGGTCTGACCGTCAGGCGAGTGGTCGCCCGTCGGCGTCCGGGACCTTGCGCAGCAGCATCAGGATCAGGTCGATGAGTGCCCAGATGCCGCAGCCTCCGAACGTGAGCAGCTTGGCGACGCCGAGACCGGTGTAGCCGAGGTAGAACCTGTCCACACCGAACACGCCGAGGAACCAGGACAGCAGCACCGTGATGAGCCATTCGCGGTTGGAGAACAGTCCGGGGAGCTGCTTGGCCGGGAACCAGCCGCCGGTGGACTGCTCACGCAGCTGCCCGTCGCCCTTGAGCTGTCCGGTGAGGGCCATCTGCCGAAGCTGCTCGAAGCCGTAGGGGCCGTACTCCTGGCCGAGGTGCGCCAGCATGAACGCGCCGGTGACCGCCTGCGGGGGCTGGCCGTACTGCTGGTTGTACTGCGGCGGCGGCTGGTCCTGGGGCTGACCCTGTGCCTGCCCCTGTGCCTGACCCTGGCCATCCGTCGGGGGCTCGCCCTGTGGCTGGTTCGGGTCGGGCTCGTGCGTGCTGTCGCTCATGCACAGGAGGATATGCCGACGCCCGGGTGCGCCGACGCCCGCCCCGCGAAGGGCAGGTCATGGATAACCTAGGGGGCATGAGCCTGCCTTCTGCCCCGTTCGGCCGGGTGCTGACAGCGATGGTCACACCGTTCACCTCCGAGGGGAGCGTCGACCTCGACGGCGTCGCCCGGGTGGCCACCCATCTCGCTGACCACGGCAACGACGGCATCGCGGTCAGCGGCACGACCGGTGAGGCGCCCACGACGACGGTCGCTGAGGACGGCGAGATCCTGCGCGCGGTCATTGATGCTGTGGGCGATCGCTGCACCGTGCTCGCCGGCATCGGCACCAACGACACGCCGCACTCCATCGAGCTCGCCCGCCAGGCCGAGAAGGCGGGCGCAGACGGCGCTCTGCTGGTCTCCCCGTACTACAGCAAGCCCACTCAGGAGGGCATCGCCGCCCACTTCGAGGCGATCGCCGCGGTCAGTGAGCTGCGGATCATGCTCTACGACATCCCGGGGCGCACCGGTGTCACTCTCGCCCCGGAGACACTCGCCCGGGTGGCCGAGAACGAGAAGATCGTCGCGGTCAAGGACGCGGTGGGCGACCTGTACCGCGGGGTCCGGATCATGCAGGACACTGGGCTGAGCTACTACAGCGGTGACGACGTGCTCAACCTCGGCTGGCTGACCCACGGCGGCGCCGGTGTGGTGTCGGTGGTCGGCCATGTGGCCGGGGAGCAGTACGCCGACATGGTGGCCCGGGTCGACGCCGGCGACCTCGACGGCGCGTTCAAGGTCTACTGCGAGCTGATCCCGTTGGTCGACGCGATCATGGGTCACGGGCCGGGCGTGATGACCGCGAAGGCTGCGATCGAGCTCCTCGGAGTACACGACAACCGCGCCGTCCGGCTCCCACTCGTGGAGGCTGACGACGCCATGGTCGAGGCCGTCCGCGTTGCCCTCACCGAAGCAGGTCTTCTCAGTTGAGCCATCCCCACCCCGAGCTGTCCGCGCCCCCTGCCCTTCCGCGCGGGGGCCTCCGGGTCACCCCGCTCGGCGGCCTCGGGGAAGTCGGCCGCAACATGACGGTCTTCGAGTACGACGGACGACTGCTCATCGTCGACTGCGGCGTGCTCTTTCCCGAGGAGAACCACCCGGGCGTCGACCTGATCCTGCCCGACTTCTCCGCGATCCGGGACCGGCTCGACACCGTCGAGGCCCTCGTGCTGACCCACGGCCACGAGGACCACATCGGCGCGGTTCCATACCTGCTGCGCGAGCGCTCCGACATCCCGCTCGTGGGTTCACAGCTGACCCTGGCGCTGGTCGGCCCCAAGCTGCGAGAGCACCGGATCAAGGACGTCTTACAGGAGATCGTCGCCGAGGGTGACCGGATCACGTTCGGTCCGTTCGACCTCGAGTTCGTTGCGGTCAACCACTCGATCCCGGACGCCCTCGCTGTCGCCATCCGCACCGGAGCCGGCATGGTGCTGCACACCGGCGACTTCAAGATGGACCAGCTCCCGCTCGACGGCCGGATCACCGACCTGCGCGCGTTCGCCCGCCTCGGCGAGGAGGGCGTGGACCTGTTCCTGACGGACTCGACCAACGCCGAGGTCCCGGGGTTCACGACGTCGGAGAAGAACATCGCGCCGGTGCTGGACAGCGTGTTCCACACCAGCCAGAAGCGCATCATCGTCGCCTGCTTCGCCTCGCACGTGCACCGCGTGCAGCAGGTGATGGACGCCGCCGCGGAGCACGGCCGCAAGGTGGCCTACGTGGGCCGGTCCATGGTGCGCAACATGGGCATCGCGCGCGACCTTGGTTATCTCGACGTGCCACCAGGTCTGCTCATCGAGGCGAAGGCGACTGCGGACATGCCGCCGGAGAAGGTGGTGCTGCTCTCCACCGGCTCGCAGGGTGAGCCGTTGTCGGCACTGAGTCGGATCGCCCAGCGCAACCACCACTTCGTGCACATCGAGGAGGGCGACACCGTCGTACTCGCCTCGTCGCTGATCCCGGGCAACGAGAACGCCGTCTACCGCGTGATCAACGGGCTGGCCCGCTATGGCGCCCACGTCGTGCACAAGGGCAACGCACTCGTGCACGTGAGCGGTCACGCGAGCGCCGGGGAGCTGCTCTACTGCTACAACATCGTCAAGCCCCGCAACGTGATGCCGGTGCACGGCGAGATCCGGCACATGCTCGCCAATGCCGAGCTGGCCAGGGCGACCGGGATCGACCCCTCCCGGGTGGTGATGGCCGAGGACGGACTGGTCGTGGACCTGGTCAAGGGGATCGCCAAGATCACCGGCAAGGTCGAGTGCGGCTACGTGTTCGTCGACGGGAGTTCCGTCGGGGACCTCACCGAGAGCTCGTTGAAGGACCGCCGGATCCTGGGCGAGGAGGGGTTCATCTCCGTGATCGTCGTGATCGACTCCCAGACCGGCAAGGTGATCAGCGGCCCCGAGATCCACGCTCGGGGGTTCGCGGAGGACGACACCGCTTTCGACGAGATCAAGGACCCGATCATCGCGGCCCTCGACAAGGCGGTCTCGGAGGGCGTCGACGACGCCTACCAGCTCCAGCAGACCATCAGGCGGGTGGTCGGCCGCTGGGTCGGTGGCAGACTGCGCCGGCGCCCGATGATCATCCCGGTCGTCCTCGAGGCGTAGTTGTCCGGTCAATCCTGAACTGGGCTAATCCACGGACGGAAGCGGGCGAATCACCCTAGAATCGGCTTCAGGACCAAGACAAGCTCCGGTCCTCCATGACGACCTGGTCCGGGGAGCCGCGCTGATGCAATTGACTGAATCTCCTCGTGCCGAGGGTTTCCGCCGCCTCTACGAGTTGATGCTGCGCGTCAACTCGTCGACAGACTTGTCCGAGGTCCTCGACGAGATCGCGCGAGGCGTTGTCGAGGTGCTCGGCTACGGCATCGCCGCGATCGCCCGGCTCGAGGGCGACACGTTCGTGATGACGACGGTCGCCGGCCCCGACGAGGTGCGCAGGCAGATCATCGGGCGGCGTACGCCGGTCGCCTCGATCTTCAACGAGTTCGCGCAGGCCGACGAGTGGGGCGTACTCCGGTTCGTGCCGCACGACCGGATGCCCGATGCGCTCGAGGAGTCGGCCTGGGTGCCGGACTTCGAGCCCGGCACGTCACCCGAGTCCTGGCACCCGCTGGACGCCCTCTACGCGCCGCTGTACTCCGCGACCGGACAGCTGCTCGGCAACATGTCAGTGGACCTACCGCCCGGCAACCGGATCCCGAACAGGGAGGAGCGCGAGCTCCTCGAGATGTTCGTGGTGCAGGCCGGCCTGGCGATGTACAACGCCCAGCAGCGTGAGCGGCTCGGGGACCAGGTGCGCATGGGAGACATGCTGCGCGCCGTGTCCTCCGCCGGTCAGCTCGCGGAGCTGGACCTCTCGCTGCGCGAGGCGGCGCAGGCCATCGCACGACACCTGCAGACCGAGCACCTGTGGATCCGGTGTTTCCCCTCCGGTGACCTGGGCCAGGTCGAGCAGTCGGCGGCGTACCCACCGGACGACCAGGAGCTCAGCCGCGAGCTCGTCCATCTCAAGAGCCTGCTGGCCAGACGTGCATGGGACATCGGCCGTCCCGTCGTGATCCAGCAGGGCGACGCCGCTCTGCTCGAGGAGGGGCTCACCGAAAGCCAGCAGGTGCTGGTGAACAAGCTGGTGGACGACCACGCCGGCTACAGCCTGATGTTCGCCCCGGTCGGTGTGGGCCGTGAGCTGCTGGGCTACGTGCTGCTGGCCCGTGACGTCTCGGTCAGCAACTGGACCCAGGACCAGCAGGAAGCCGTCATGGAGGTCGGCCGCACGCTCGGGCGGGTCGTGCTCAACGCCCGGCTCTACGAGCGCGAGCGCCACCTCGTGGGGGAGCTGCAGGAGCTCGACCGCTACAAGGGCGAGCTGATCGCGACCATCTCCCATGAGCTCAAGACACCGCTCACCTCGATCATGGGCCACATCGAGCTGCTTGAGGACCTCGATACCGGCATCGGCTCGGTGGAGGCCATCTCCCGCAACGCCGACCGCCTGAACCGCCTCGTGCAGAACCTGCTGAACTACTCGCAGATCCAGGACAAGCGCGAGACCGTGCGCCGTCTGGTGGACGTGCGAAAGCTCGCGGAGCAGAGCCTGGAGCTGATGGCGATGCAGGCGGAGCAGGGGAGGGTCGTGATGACACTCCAGATGCCTGAGTTCCCGGTCCTGGTCAGCGCCGACCCTGAGGAGCTCGGCAAGGTGATCGACAACCTGACCAGCAACGCGGTCAAGTACAGCCGGCAGGACGGCACCGTCCACGTCGAGGTCGGCACCGATGGCCAGCACGCCTACGTGATGTGCGTCGACAACGGCTTGGGCATCTCCGGGGCCGACCAGGTGCACCTGTTCTCGGCCTTCCACCGCTCAAGCAACCCCGAGGCACTCTCGATCCCCGGCACCGGCCTGGGCCTGGCCATCTCGCGCCGGATCGCCCAGATGCACGGTGGCGAGATCATCGTCGCCTCCGAGCTCGGCAAGGGCAGCACCTTCAGGCTCCGGCTACCGCTGATCGACGGCCCAGGCAGCTGAGACCCCCTCCAGACAGGGTCGCCGCGCGGCGTGTGACGCGAGGGGCAGATGAGGTCTACGGGGTAGATTCCCAGCATGGCGACCCGTACGTCTTCCCCGCCGGCGTCGCGAAGTTCGCGATCCCGAGCGTCGGGAGGCAAATCAGGGCGAAAGCCCGGCCCGAAGTCGAGCGCGTCCACCCGCAAGAGGGGTGGACGCCCGGCTGCGCGCCGTCCTGCACCGCGGGCCGTCCGCAACGGACCCGGTCCGGTGCTTTGGGTGTTCACCGCACTCGGTCGGGTGCTGATGACGGCCTGGCTCGGGGTCGCTCACGCCATCGGTGGGGGAGTACGCCGCATCGGCCGCACGGCCAGCGAGCTCGATCCCGAGCACCGGCGCGACGGCGCAGGTCTGTTCCTGGTCGGGCTCTCGGTGGTGGTTGCCGCCGCCGTGTGGTGGCAGCTCCCCGGCGACTTCGGGGAGTTCACCCGCACGATCGTGGCCGGCTCCGTGGGTCTGGTGGCGTGGTTCGTCCCGCTGCTGCTGTGCTTCGTCGCCTGGCGCAACCTGCGCGACCCTGAGAGCAACGGCCCGGCGGGCCGTCAGGTGATCGGCTGGACCGCCCTGCTGTTCGGGGTTCTCGGCATCGTGCACATCGCCAACGGCTCGCCCAGACCCGAGCTCGGGGACACCGCACCCCTCCAGCAGGCGGGGGGCGCGATCGGGTTCGTCGTCTCCAAGCTGCTCATGGACCTCCTCCAGACCGCCTACGTCGTGGTGCCACTCCTCGTCCTGCTGGCCCTGTTCGGTGTGCTCGTGGTCACCGCCACGCCCGTGTACCAGGTGCCCGCCCGGGTGCGTGGCCTCGCCGACCGGGCCATGGGACGGCACCTGCCGGCGGAGGGGGAGGAGCCCGAGACCGCTGCGAAGGGGGCACGCGGGCGGCGTACGGGCGCGAAGGTCGAGCGGGAGATCGACCCTGAGATGGGTGACCCGGCGTACGACACACCCGTCATCGAGGGGCGCGAGCTCGGTCGGAGGGGCCGCCGGTCGCGGCTGGGAGCCAGCGCCGACCCGGACACTGAGCCGACCGGAGAGGTGACCGACCCCGCGAAAGAAGGCCTCGAGCCGCCCTCACACACCCCGTTGCCGGCACGTGTCGAGCAGCTCTCGCTCTCCGGCGACATCACCTACTCGCTCCCGGACAGCCAGGTGCTCAAGCCCGGCTCCGTGCACAAGGCGCGCTCCAGGGCCTCCGACGAGGTGGTCGGTCGGCTGACGCAGGTGCTCGAGGAGTTCGAGATCGACGCCCAGGTCGTCGGCTACACCCGGGGCCCGACCGTCACCCGCTACATCGTCGAGCTCGGTCCCGCGGTCAAGGTCGAGAAGATCACCGGAATCCAGAAGAACATCGCGTACGCCGTGGCCTCGGCCGACGTGCGGATCCTGAGCCCGATCCCGGGCAAGTCCGCGGTGGGCATCGAGATCCCCAACGTCGACAAGGAGATCGTCTCGCTGGGCGACGTGCTGCGTTCCAACAACGCGCGCAACGACCACCACCCGATGGTCGTCGGCCTGGGCAAGGACGTCGAGGGCGGCTTCGTGGTGGCGAACCTCGCCAAGATGCCGCACCTGCTGGTGGCCGGTGCGACCGGCTCCGGAAAGTCCAGCTTCATCAACTCGATGATCACCTCGCTGCTGATGCGCTCCACGCCGGACGAGGTCCGGATGATCATGGTCGACCCCAAGCGGGTGGAGCTGAACGCCTACGAGGGCATCCCGCACCTGATCACCCCCATCATCACGAGCCCGAAGAAGGCGGCCGAGGCACTGCAGTGGGTCGTGCGCGAGATGGACATGCGCTACGACGACCTCGCCAACTTCGGCTTCCGGCACGTCGATGACTTCAACAAGGCCGTACGGGCGGGCAAGGTCCAGCTGCCTGCGGGTAGCGAGCGCGTCCTCGTGCCGTACCCCTACCTGTGTGTCGTCGTCGACGAGCTCGCGGACCTGATGATGGTCGCGCCCCGCGACGTCGAGGACGCGATCGTGCGGATCACCCAGCTCGCGCGAGCGGCCGGGATCCACCTGGTCCTGGCCACCCAGCGTCCGAGCGTGGACGTCGTGACCGGCCTGATCAAGGCCAACGTGCCCTCGCGCCTGGCCTTCTCGACGAGCTCGCTCGCCGACAGCCGGGTGATCCTCGACCAGCCGGGTGCGGAGAAGCTGGTCGGTCAGGGTGACGGCCTCTTCCTTCCGATGGGGACCTCCAAGGCGGTACGCGTCCAGGGCTCCTGGGTGACCGAGGCGGAGATCGCCCTGGTGGTCAAGCAGTGCAAGGACCAGCTGCAGCCGAACTACCGCGACGACGTGACCGCGCCAACCGCTGCCAAGCGCGACCTCGACGACGACATCGGTGACGACATGGAGCTGGTGGTCCAGGCCATCGAGCTGGTCGTGTCCACGCAGTTCGGCTCGACGTCAATGCTGCAGCGCAAGCTCCGCGTCGGGTTCGCCAAGGCCGGACGCCTGATGGACATCCTCGAGAGCAGAGGGATCGTCGGGCCGAGCGAGGGCTCCAAGGCGCGCGACGTGATGATCAAACCCGACGACCTCGACGACGTGATCTCGAACCTCCAGGGGGACCAGTGATGGGTGTATCGGTTCGGCACAACTCGAGGCTTGCGGCCCTGGTGGCTCTGGCTGCCGCCGTGATGACCGTCGCGTGGTTCTCGCGCGCCCTGCAGACCGGTTCCATGGCGGACTGGCCGTGGTGCGTTCTGCTCGCCTCGGTCGCGTTGCTGCAGCTGCTAGTCATCCGCGACGGTCGTGCCCCGCTGATGGTGGCCGACGAACAGGGCGTGCGTGTCCGACGTGGTGAGACCTGGAGCGGCCTGCGCTGGCAGGACGTCGAGCACGTCGACGTGCAGTCGCCGGCGTCGTGGCTGCGCGACGGCCAGATCGTGGTGCACCCGCGTGCTGACGTGCCGGGGGTATTACCTCGTGCCCCTCGCCCGCACCACCAAGGTGGAGTACGACGGCGTGTCCGGCGACCTCGCCGCCGCCCTGGAAACGCTGGCCAGCGGACTGGCGCCGGTGCTGGTGGTCACCCGGCTGGCGAAGGCCGATGCGCCGGACGAGCCGTCGGTCGAGGAGGCCGACGAGGTCGCTGAGGAGTTCGACGAGGTCGAGGTCGCTGAGGAGGCAGCCGAGGTCGAGGAGGTCGAGGAGGAGCCCGAGCCCGAGCCCGAGTTCGACCCCGTCGCCCCGGGGCGGGAACCCCTCCCGGCTGCGCGGTCCGAGGTTGTCCGCGACTCGGTGCGGATGCTGCCGGACCCGCCTTCGATCCCCGCGCAGCGCACGGCGGAGTGCCCTGTGGTCGTGGCGCGCGTGGACGACTTCGCGCCGCGGGAGACGGGCCTGGAGAGCACCGCGCCACGGCCCGCGGAAGAGGCCCTGATCGGGCCACTCATCGCCGCCGCCCGCAACCGCGCCCGGCTGAGCATCGACGTGCTCAGTGAACGCACGCGCATCCGGCCACACGTCCTGGAGTGCATCGAGGTCGACGACTTCGAGGCCTGTGGTGGCGACTTCTACGCCCGCGGGCACCTGCGGACCCTCGCCCGGATCTTCGGACTCGACCCCCAGCAGCTGCTCGACCTGTACGACGACCACTACGCCAAGGCCGAGGTCGAGGCCCGTCAGGTCTTCGAGGCCGAGCTGGCCACCGGTATCGGTGGGGGCGTACGCGCCGCCCGAACGGGACCTCGCTGGAGCCTGCTGGTCGCCTGCGTGCTCGCCCTCGTCAGCGTGTGGGGGGTCGCCCGGGTGTTCAACGACACCCCCCAGGAGCTGGTCAGCCCCGCCCCCAACGTGGTCGACTCGGCCGGCCTGGCCAAGGCGGATGCGGCTCAGACTCCGAAGCTGACGCTGGCGACGCTGGAGGTGTCTGCGGTGGGCGCGAGCCCCCAGGTCGTCGTACGGGACCGTGACGGCCGCATCCTGTGGGCCAACGAGCTCGGCGAGGGCCAGCGCCAGCAGGTGATCGGTCTCGCCCCGTTCGACGTGACCGCCAGCAACGGCGAAGCGGTGAAGGTGTCCTTCCTCGGCAGGGCCAAGGGGACGGTCGGGGACTCCCAGGCTGCGGGGAGCAAGCAGTTCGGCTGAGTCGCCCCTATTCGTTGATGCGCGTGGCCGTCGGTCATACTCGACGAGGCCCATGAACACTTCCTCTGCTTCCCTGACCCGCCCGCGCTCTGCGTCGACCACGGTCGCGATGGTGACGCTCGGCTGCGCCCGCAACGAGGTCGACTCCGAGGAGCTGGCCGGCCGGCTCGAGGCCGGCGGCTTCCGGCTGGTGGACGACCCGGCCGAAGCCGAGACGGTGGTCGTGAACACCTGCGGCTTCGTCGAGGCGGCCAAGAAGGACTCGGTCGACACCCTGCTGGCGGCTGCAGACCTGAAGGGCACCGGGCTGCCAAACGGGGGGCTGCAGAGCCTCACCAAGGCCGTCGTGGCGGTCGGGTGCCTCGCGGAGCGGTACGGCGCCGAGCTGGCCACCTCGCTACCCGAGGCCGATGCGGTCCTGGGGTTCGACGACTACCCCGACATCGCCGACCGGCTTCGCTCCATCCTCGCCGGCGAGACGCTGCACCCGCACACCCCGCAGGACCGCCGCAAGCTGCTCCCCATCTCCCCGGCGGACCGGACCGACGCGCCGACCTACCAGCCCGGGCACGGGGACCGGCGTCGGCTCGACACCGGCCCGATGGCGCCGCTGAAGCTCGCGTCGGGTTGCGACCGCCGGTGCACCTTCTGTGCGATCCCGGCCTTCCGGGGGTCGTTCGTCTCCCGCCGTCCCTCCGATGTGCTCGCCGAGGCGCGCTGGCTGGCGGACCAGGGTGCGCGTGAGCTGTTCCTGGTCAGCGAGAACTCCACGTCGTACGGCAAGGACCTGGGGGACCTGAGACTGCTCGAGACCTTGCTGCCCGAGCTCGCCGCCGTCGAGGGTGTCGATCGGGTGCGAGTGTCCTACCTGCAGCCCGCAGAGACCAGGCCGGGCCTGGTAACGACGATCGCGAGCACCCCGGGCGTAACGCCCTACTTCGACCTCTCCTTCCAGCACGCGTCCAATCGGGTGCTGCGGCGGATGCGTCGGTTCGGTGACACCGAGGCGTTCCTGGGCCTGCTGGAGCAGGCGCGCTCGCAGGCCCCGGAGGCCGGCGCGCGCTCGAACTTCATCGTGGGCTTCCCAGGAGAGACCGAGGACGACCTGGACGTCCTGTGTGACTTCCTTACCCACGCGCGGCTCGACGCGATCGGCATCTTCGGGTACTCCGACGAGGACGGCACGGAGGCCGAGGGTTTCGAGGACAAGCTCGACGAGGACGAGATCCGCGAACGGGTCGAGCACGTCACCGCGCTGGCCGAACAGCTGACCGCCCAGAGGGCCGAGGAGCGCATCGGTGAGCGGGTCGACGTACTCGTGGAGTCGCTCGAGCCTGGTGCCGACGGGCTCGCCGAGGGGCGCGCAGCGCACCAAGGGCCTGAGGTGGACGGATCCACGACGCTTCGGGGCGTGCCCGCCGGCGCGGGGGTCGGTGACATGATCTCAGCGCGGGTGGTCGCCTCCGAGGGAGTCGACCTCGTGGCCGAGCTGGAGGAGGGGCGATGACGTCTGGCGCGCAGGGAAGCAACTGGAACGTCCCCAACGCCCTGACCACGCTGCGCATCGTGATGGTGCCGTTCTTCGGCTATACGCTGCTGCACGACGGGGGCGACAGCATCACCTGGCGCTGGGTCGCCTTCGCGTTGTTCGTGCTCGCGATGATCACCGACAAGGTCGACGGAGACATCGCCCGTAAGCACAACCTGATCACCAACTTCGGCAAGATCGCCGACCCGATCGCGGACAAGGCGATGACGGGTATGGCCTTCGTCGGGCTCGCGATCGTCAGTGACTTCCTGCCTGCGTGGCTGTGGTGGACGATCGCCGTGACCGTGCTGGTCAGGGAGTGGGCGGTGACCTTCGCCCGGCTCTCGATCGCCAAGGACGTCGTGATGCCCGCGAAGCAGAGCGGCAAGATCAAGACGGTGATGCAGGTGGTCGCACTCAGCGGCTTCGTCGCTCCCTTCGGCAACCTTCCTGGCGCCCTCGAGGGGCCTGGTGAGCTGCTCTGGTGGGTCTCGGCCGTGGCACTGGCCATTGCGGTGCTGCTGACCATCACCTCCGGTGTGGAGTTCGCGCGGGACGTCATACGCCACCGCCGCGGAGCGCCCGCCTCGGCGCAGCGCTGACGCGCGAAAGGTTCAGGCCCTTCGTCGGTCCCGGTACGCGCGGACGTTCTCGCGGTTGCCGCAGCCGGACTCGCAGAACCTCCTGGAGCGGTTGCGGGACAGGTCGAGGACGACGGCCTCACAGTCGTCCGCTGCGCAGGTCTTGAGTCGGTCGAGCTCGCCGCTCCGGACCACGTCCAGGAAGGCCATCGCCGCCTCCACGGCCATCCGGGTGTCGAGCGGAGCGTCCTGGGGGACCGCGTGGATGTGCCAGCCGAGGTCGTCGTGGTCCACGAGCTGGGGGATGGCGCGGGCCTTCGCGAGGATCTCGTTGAGCACGCGGACCAGGTCCTCCTCCTGGAGGTGCCACAGCTCGCGCAGGCGCGGGCGCAGGGCTCGTACCGCGTCGAGCTCGGCCTGGTCACCGGCGCGATCGCCGCTCCAGTGCTGGTCGTCGAGAAGCCCCACGAGGTCCGCGCGTGTGCGCAGGGTGTCATCGCCGGATCCGCGTCCGGGGTCGGTGTTCACCAGGGTGGCCGCAGCGGCTAGCGCGATCTCGGTGTCATGGGCAAAAGTCACGTTGACTCCTGACGTCTCATGGCACTAGTGTAACCGGTGTATTGACGTATTGCTCCTGACAGGCGGTGAAGACATGACATCTCGGCGTTCCACGGGTGCCGGCATCCTGGTCGCGCTCCTCTCGGCTGCCACCTTCGCCACCTCCGGGCCGTTCGCCAAGTCGTTGCTGGACACCGGCTGGACCCCCGGGTCGGTGGTGTTCCTGCGGATCGCGGGTGCGGCCCTGGTCCTGCTGTTCCCGACCCTGTGGGCGCTCGGCGGGCGCTGGCACCTGCTCCGTCGTGGGTGGCGACAGGTCGTTGCATACGGCCTGGTCGCGATCGCAGTACCCCAGCTTGCCTTCTTCTACGCCGTGCAGCACCTCTCCGTGGGCGTGGCGCTGCTGCTGGAGTACCTCGGCCTGGTGCTCGTGGTCGCCTGGCAGTGCCTGGTGGCGCGCAGGCTGCCGCGGAGGCCGACCGTGGTCGGCATCGTGCTGGCGGTCATCGGGCTGGTGCTGGTCCTTGACCTCTTCGGTGGGGTCAGGGTCAGCGGCATCGGCGTCATGTGGGGGCTGATCGCTGCCTGTGGCCTGGCGTCGTACTTCCTGTTGTCCGGACACGTCGCCGAGCAGCCCTTGCCCCCGCTGGTGCTGGCGGGCGGCGGCATGGCCGTAGGCGCGATCGCGTTCGCGGTCCTGGGGGTCACCGGGATCCTGCCGATGTCCTTCGGCACCCAGCCGGTGCAGCTGGCGGGTCTGTCCTTCCCCTGGTGGGCGGCGGTACTCGAGCTCGCGGTCCTGGCCGCGGTGACGCCGTACGTGGCCGGGATCATCGCGGCGCGGGTGCTCGGCGCCAAGCTGGCATCGTTCGTCGGGCTGTCCGAGGTGTTGTTCGCAGTGCTGTTCGCCTGGGCGCTGCTCGGTCAGCTGCCCCGGCCGGTCCAGCTGCTCGGTGGCTTGTTCATCCTCGCGGGAGTGGTGGCCGTCCGGGCAGAGGAGCCGCCCGGTGCGGTCTCGTCAGCGGGCGAACCTGGCCTGGCGGTCGGCCCCGCGCCGGAAGGCGACGGCCCGGAAGTGGCGCACGATCGGGTCGAGCTCGTCCGCCTTGACGTCGTGACGGCGCAGGACCACGGTAGTGCTGTTGGGTCGGTGCAGCAGCACGGCCCAGTGTGACGTCTTCGGGTCGCCGACCACCTCCACGTCCTGCAGGCCATCGGCAAGGTCAAAGCTGTCGGTGCTTCCGGAGTTGCGGACAGTGAGCACGGAACCCTCAAGCCTCACGACCTGCGGCGTGCTCGCGATCAGCACGGCCCACAGGACGACCACGACACCGAGGCCGATCATCAGCGCGACGAAGTCATCGGAGCCGCGGCTCTGCACGTAGCGAACACCGAGTCCGGACGTGCCGATCGTGGCCAGCACGAGCAGGATCGCGACGAATATGCGCGGAAGGTGGCTGGCGCGCCACAGTGCGGTCGTGGGGATGGTCGAGGCGAGCTCGGCGACCGGTTCGACCGGCTTGGACCCGCCCGTGTCGGGGCCCGTTCCTACACCCTCTTCTGCGCCCTTTTCTGGGCCGTTTTCCGGGCCGTTGTCGTGCGTGGGCACCAGCTGCTCTGGGATGTTCTGCACGGGGAGGTTCTGCTTGGGAACGTGCGGCATGGGGAGCACCGGCGCGCGGTGCTTGCCGACTATCGGCCGACCGGTGTCCATCAGCTGGCTCATGGTCACGCCCGGGCTGTTCCCCGTGTCTTCGGCGGTATCAGACGGCTTGGCCTCGGTCTCGCTGGACCCGGTCTCATTGGCCTGATTGTCGCCGGCCTGGTGCTGGTCGCGGTGTCGCATGTCTGATGTCCCCCCAATGTTCGGCTACTGTGCGCCAACCATGTTGTTCGGCCGGTGGAGCAAGTGTGCGACGAGAAGTGGCACTTGTGGCATTTGGGTGTTAAATCGCCTCTGTCGGACTAGACCGCACTTCCTCCCATTACCCAAGGCGTGCTAGCGGATCATCGAGACTCCGCAGAACCGGTTGGCGGTCATGACCGCAGGTTCATGGCGGCGCTGACCAGGGCCAGGTGCGAGAAGGCCTGTGGGAAGTTGCCGACCATGCGGCCACCCGCGACGTCGTACTCCTCGCTGAAAAGCCCCACGTCGTTGGCCAGCGCGACCAGCCGGTCCATCAGGGCGGCGCCGTCGTCGTACCGTCCGGCCAGGGCGTACGCCGAGACCAGCCAGAAAGAGCAGGCCAGGAAGGGGTACTCGCCGCCCTCCAGACCGTCGATGCCCGTCTCGGCGCGGTAGCGCAGGAGCAGCCCGTCGCGCATCAGGTCCTCCTCGACCGCCACGATGGTGCCGAGCATCTTCGGGTCGTCACCCTCGATGAAGCGCACCATCGGCAGCACCAGCAGCGAGGCGTCGACCGCGTCGGTGTCGTAGTGCTGGGTGAAGGTGTTGCGCTTCACGTCGTAGCCGTGCTCCATGATCTCCGCGCGCACCTCGTCGCGGATCCGGCGCCACTCCTCGACCGGCCCCTCCAGGGCGTGGTCCTCGACTCCCGAGATGACGCTGTCGAACGCTGCCCACACCATCACCCTGCTGTGCGTGAACCGACGCGGCTCTCCACGGATCTCCCAGAGGCCGCGGTCGGGCTGCTGCCATGATTCGGCCAACTCGTTGACCAGGGTCCGCTGCAGGCTCCAGCTGTCCCGCGTCTCGGTGACGCCATGGTTGCGTGCCATCGACAGCGCTCCCAGCACCTCGCCCAGGACGTCGGTCTGACGCTGTTCCACTGCAGCGTTGCCGATGCGCACGGGTCGCGATCCGGCATAGCCCGCGAGGTGCTCGAGCTCCCGCTCGGGCAGCTGCCGGCCTCCGTCCATGGTGTACACCACCTGCATGTCGGCCGGGTCGCCAGCGATGGCGCGCAGCAGCCAGTCGCGCCACCGGTGGGCGTTGTCGCGGCGTCCGGCGGCCAGGAAGGACTCCAGGGCCAGCGCCGCGTCGCGCAGCCAGCAGTAGCGGTAGTCCCAGTTGCGCTCGCCACCGAAGCTCTCCGGCAGCGAGGTGGTCGCAGCGGCGACGATGCCGCCCGTGTCGGCGTCGGTCAGCTCGCGCAGGGTCACCAGGCTGCGCACCACCTGGTGGCGCCACGGCCCGACGTACTCACAGGCATCCGCCCACGCCTGCTGCTCGTCCAGCGTGTAGGAGAGGCGCGCGTCGATGTCGATGGGCACGGGGATCGCGCGGTAGGAGGGGATCCAGGTGAGCACGAAGTCCAGCCGCTCGCCTTCCTTCACCTCGAAGGTCTCCTCGTGATGCCCGTCCGCAGCAGGCGGCAGCCGAGGACCGACGAGGAAGAGCTTGTCAGGGCCCGCGATGGCGATGATCGCCGGCGCACCGGCGACCTCCTCGCGGTGCACCCAGGGACGGACCCGGCCGTAGTCGAAGCGCACCACCCAGCTGTGGCGGATCGAGACCGTCCCGCGGATGCCCTCGACGCGGCGTACGAGGTCGGCCCGCCGGTCGCCGGTCGGCATCACGTCGGTGACCCGCACCTCGCCGGTGTCGGTGCTGTAGGTGGTCTCCAGTACGGCGGTGTCGCCGATGTAGCGCCGCACGGCCGTGTGCTCCCCCGCAGGGCCGAGGAGCCAGTGGCCGTTGTCCTCGTCTCCGAGGAGGCGGGCGAAGCAGGCGGGGGAGTCGAAGTGCGGGAGACAGAGCCAGTCCAGGGACCCGTTGATGCCGATCAGCGCAGCGGTGTGACCGTCGCCGACGGCTGCGTAGTCCTCGATCGGAAGCGACATGGATTGCACGCTAACGTCGCACCATGGGTTCGGACATCGCCGCCGCACTCCAGGTCGCGCTGCTTCGGCGCGGTGAGACGGTCGGGTGTGCCGAGTCGCTGACCGGCGGTGAGCTCGCCGCCCAGCTCAGCGCCACTCCCGGGGCGTCCGCGACCTTCGTCGGCGCGGTGGTCAGCTACGCCACCGAGGTCAAGCGGGAGCTGTTGGGGGTGACGGTAGAGCAGGTGGTCTCGGCCGACTGCGCCGCCCAGATGGCGACCGGGCTGCAAGCCCTGTTGGGAGTGGACTGGGCCCTCTCCACGACGGGGGTCGCCGGCCCGGACCGGCAGGAGGAGCAGGCCGTGGGCACGGTGTACGTCGGCCTGGCCGGCCCGGACGGAGTCCAGTCGGCGTACTTCCTCTTCGACGGCGACCGGGGCGCGATCCGCAGCTCCGCGTGTGCCGGGGCGCTCGAGCTGCTACTGACGGAGGTCTCGCGTGGATGAGCTGACCGGAATCGCGGACCGGCTGTACGCCAGCTCCGCGGACAACTTCACCGAGGCACGCAACGCCGCGGCTCGCGAGTGCGGGGACAAGGCGCTGGCGCAGCGGATCAAGAAGCTGAAGAAGCCGTCGGTGGCTGCGTGGGCGGTCAACCTGCTCGTCCGCCGGGAGAGCGACCAGATCGACTCCGTGCTGGCCCTCGCCGACTCTCTCCGCGCTGCTGCCGAGGCGCTCGACGGAGACGAGCTGCGGGCACTGACCCGTCAGCGGCGTCAGCTGACCACGGCACTGGCCTCGACGGCGCGTTCCCTGGCACGCGAGGCGGGCGTGCGACTGACCGGGCCGGTCGTCGACCAGGTCGAGGGGATGCTGAACGCGGCCATGCTCGACCCGGTGGCCGCCCAGGTGATCCGCACCGGCCGGATCCTCACCGCGTTCACCTCGACCGGCGTCTCCGAGCTCGACGTCGAGGCTGTGGTCGCACTTCCGGGCGAGCTGGACTTCCGGGCGGTTCCCCTCGAGGGGCCCGTCGACGAGGACGCCGAGGCGGGCGACGACGATTCCGCTTCGACCGGGCTGCACGCCGTACCTGACGGTGGGGTCAAGCTCGCTGCCGCAGAGGAAGCCCTCGAAGAGGCGACCGAGCGGGTCGCCGAGGCCGAGCAGGAGCTCGCCGAGGTCGACCAGTCGGTGGAGGCGCTCAACGCACGACGGCTGCAGCTGCAGGGGGAGGCCGACGAGCTCCGTCGACGGCTGGCCGCGATCGAGAACGACGTCGACCAGGTGGATGACGAGCTGGAGGAGGCGGGGGACGCCCGCGACGACGCGCGCGGCGTACTCGAGGAGGCGCGGCGTGCGCACGCCAGGGCCGAGAAGGAGCTTGCCCGGCTTGTCGGTCGGGTTCCCTAGGGTCACGTGCATGGGGAAAGACGACATCGCACACCCCACCCATCCCGAGCTGTTGCTGCGCTACCTCCAGCGAGCGCGCGACAGCCTCATCGGGTCCCTGGACGGCCTCAGCGACTACGACGTACGACGTCCGATGACGCCGAGCGGCACCAGCCTGCTCGGCCTGGTCAAACACGTCGCGACGGTCGAGACGGGCTACCTGGGCCAGTGCGTCGGGAGACCTTTCCCCGAGTCCCTGTCGTGGGACAAGGACGAGTCCTTCGAGGAGGGCGACGACATGTGGGCGACCGCCGACGAGTCGCGCGCCTGGCTGGAGGACCTCTACCGCCGCGCCTGGGCACACGGCGACGAGTCGGTCCGCGTGCTCGGGCTGGACGCGCCGGCGAAGGTGCCGTGGTGGCCCGAGGAACGGCAAGAGACGACGCTGGGCTACGTGCTGGTGCACCTGCTCGACGAGACCGCTCACCACGCGGGCCACGCCGACATCATCCGGGAGGCCATCGACGGCCGTGGCGGAAACGACCACGACCTCCACGACGAGCAGTGGTGGAACGCCTACGTCGCGAAGATCCAGGCTGCCGCTGACGCCCACCGGTCCTGAGCCGACTTCTGCACTCGGTCGCGCGACCGATGTGCACGGGTCCGCCCGTGTCCTACGGTCGAGCCGTGAACTGGAGACCGCCCCTGCTCGACGCGGTCATCGCCGCGGTGTTCGTGGCGATGACCGCGGCCGAGGCGGCCTTCAACCCGAGTGTCACCTCGCCGGTCGAGCACCTGGCAGTCGCGGGGCTGGCGATGGCAGCGCTGGCCTGGCGGCGCCGGGCACCGCTGGTCGTGGCGGCCCTCGTGGTCGCGTCGAACCTCCTGATCAACCCCGCCGGGGAGTTCAGCACCCTGCTCTCGCTGGTCCTTGTGTGCTTCACGGTCGGGGCCGAGACCAAGTCCCCGAGGAACTACCTCGGCCTCGGCCTGGCGCTCGTGCCGTTCCTGGTGGTCTCGGTGATCGAGACCTTCGAACCCAGCGACCTGGCTGCGGCCCTGGTCTTCTTCGTCGGTCCCTGGACCGTGGGCGTGGTGCTGAGCGGCCGGATTGCCAGTGCTGACGAGGCAGTCGCGCGTGCCGCCCGGCTCGAGCGGGAACGGGAGGCCGAGGCGGCCCGGGCCGCCGCCGAGGAGCGCACCCGGATCGCCCGCGAGCTGCACGACATCGTGTCCCACTCGATCAGCGTGGTGACCATCCAGACCCAGGCGGTACGCCGCCGCCTCGGACCCGAGCATGCGGCCGAGGCGTCCGACCTCGCCGCGGTCGAGGCGACGGCCCGGGAGGCGCTCGCGGAGATGCGGCGGCTGTTCGGGGTGCTGCGGACCGAAGGGGAGTCGGTGTCCCTGGCTCCCCAGCCCGGTCTGGGCGAGCTCGAGCGGCTGGTTCGCCAGGTGGGCTCGGGCGACATGCAGGTACGCCTGCGTGTCGAGGGTGAACCGGTCCCGCTCAGTCCGGGGATCGACCTGGCGGCGTACCGCATCGCCCAGGAGGGCCTCACCAACGCCGTCCGGCACGCCGGCGCCAGCGAGGCGCAGGTACTGGTGCGTTACTCGCCGCAACGCCTGGACGTCGAGGTCGAGGACAACGGGCGCGGGCTCGTCGCCAACGCGAACGGCGGGCACGGCCTGGTCGGGATCCGGGAACGGGTCGCCCTGTACGGCGGCACCGTCGACCTGGGCTCCTCACCCTCCGGCGGGGTGCGGCTCGCGGTGAGCCTGCCGATCGGGACCCCCTCGTGACTGTCCGGCTGGTGATCGTCGACGACCAGGGCATGGTGCGCGCCGGATTCCGCTCGCTGCTCGAGGGCGAACCCGACTTCGAGGTCGTCGGCGAGGCGGCCAACGGCGAGGAGGCCGTCGAGGTGGTCTCGCGGCTGGTCCCCGACGTGACGCTGATGGACATCAGGATGCCCGTGCTGGACGGCATCGCGGCCACCCGCCGGCTGGTCGCAGCCGAGGTGGACACGAAGGTGCTGGTGCTGACCACCTTCGACCTCGACGAGTACGTCTTCGAAGCGTTGCGAGCGGGCGCGTCCGGCTTCCTGCTCAAGGACGCACCCGCCGAGGAGCTTGCGGCCGCCATCCGGGTCGTGGCAGCGGGGGAGTCGTTGCTAGCCCCCGGCGTGACCAGGCGGGTGATTGACGCCTTCGTTCGTCGACCTGCCCCGCCCGTGCGCGGCCGGGAGCCCAGGCTGGGATCGCTCACGCCGCGCGAGGTCGAGGTACTCGGCCTGCTGGCCCGCGGCCTGTCCAACGTCGACATCGCGACCCGGCTGTTCGTGTCCGAGGGCACTACCAAGACGCACGTGAGCAACGTCCTCACGAAGCTGGGCCTTCGTGACCGCGTGCAGGCGGTCATCTTCGCTTACGAGAACGCAGTAGTGGTCCCCGGAGATCCCACGGACGACTGAGCCGAAGACCCGTCGTACGACTGAGGCAGGAATCCCTCTCGCGCCAGATCCGGTTGAGGCGGCCGACGGGTTGGCTTGGGCTTCGAGAAACCTTCGAACCGAGCCAAGGAGAAACACCATGACCACGCTCACCGCCAACTCGTTCCCCGCCCAGGAGACGCGCGCCGTCCCACGACGCAGCAGTGCCCTCGCCGTACGACGCGCCTTCCTGATCGCCGCCCCCGTGCTGGCCGGCATCTTCGCCGTCATCGGTGCCTACGCCGATCCGGCCGCGGGGATCTCCGGATCGCGGATGTACGAGATCTACACCGCCAACCCGGAGCCACTCCAGTTCAAGTCGCTCGGCTTCCACTGGTCCTACGCCTTCTGGATCGTCCCGGCCTTCATGGCTGCGGCGTACATCCGGGGCAGGGGGGCCTGGCTGGCCAACGTCGCCGCGTTCCTCGGCTTCATCGGGATGACCACGCTGCCCGGTCTGCTCTTCATCGACTGGTACGACTCGGCCATCGGCCAGGTCCACGGTGGCGCCGAGGCCGTCGTCGCCGTACAGGACCGGATGTCGGAGACCATGTGGGGCATCCCGTGGTTCACGATGCCCGGCATGCTGGGACTCCTGCTGGCTCTGCCGCTGGCGACCATCGCGCTGTGGCGCGGAGGAGTGGTCCGCTGGTGGGCCTTCGTTGCCGTGCTCGCCGGCCAGGCCGCGTTCATGTTCTCGAACGTCATGTGGTGGGGCTGCGCGATCACCACGGTCTGCTTCACCGTCTTCGCCTACGCCCTGGCGAAGGGGACCAGAGGACGCACCGAGATCTAGCGGCACCACCACGCCCGCCCGCCGAACCGCACAAATGTTGGGTTGGGACGTGCAGATCGCCGATCCGGACGTCCCGATCCAACATTTGTGGGATTTGGGGGGTAGGGCGCGGGTGGGGGTCGGGACGCTCCTACTCGGTCCAGCCTTTGGCACGCTCGACGCCCTTGCGCCACAGGGCGTACGACGCCTCGATGCGCTGCGTGGTCTTCTCGGACTCGTCGGGCTTGAACTCCTTGTCGAGAATCCAGGTCTCGCGGAGGTCCTCGGTCGAGCCCCAGACCCCTGTGCCGAGTCCGGCCATGAACGCAGCGCCGAGTGCCGTGGTCTCGACGATCTTCGGCCGGAGCACAGGTACGCCGAGCAGGTCGGCCTGGAACTGGCAGAGCATCTCGTTCGCCGACGCGCCTCCGTCGACCATCAGCGAGGTCAGCTTCGTCGGCATGGTGTCTATGACGTCGCGGACCTCGTAGGTGATCGCCTCGAGAGTCGCTCGCACGACGTGGGCTCGCGTCGTACCCCGCGTGATGCCGAGGATCGTGCCGCGAGCGTGCGGATCCCAGTGGGGCGCGCCCAGACCGGTCAGCGCCGGCACGAACACCACCCCGTCGGTGCTGTCGACCGTGGAGGCGATCGCCGCGGTCTCTGCGGCGGAGCCGACGATCTGGAGACCGTCGCGCAGCCACTGCACCGCCGCGCCCGTCACGAAGATCGCCCCCTCGAGGGCATAGGTCGTCTCGCCGGCGGGTGAGCGCCAGGCGGCGGTGGAGAGCAGGCCGGCGTCGGAGCGGACCACGTCGGTCCCGGTGTTGGTCAGGATGAAGGAGCCGGTCCCGAAGGTGCACTTGGAGTCACCCTCGTCGAAGCAGGTCTGACCGAACAGCGCCGACTGCTGGTCCCCGGCGATGCCGGCGATCGGGAGGTCGAGGTCCAGGAAGCTCTTCGGGTCGGTACGAGCGAGCTCGCCCCAGTTGGGCACGACTTCCGGCAGCGCGTCCATCGGTACGCCGAAGAGCTCGCACAGCTCCTTTGACCACTCGCCCGACTCGAGGTCGAAGAGCAACGTGCGGCACGCGTTGGAGACGTCGGTGATGTGCCAAGTACCTCGCGTCATCCGAGCGATCAGGTAGGAGTCGACCGTCCCCACGGCGTACCGCCCCTGGCCGACCAGGGCCCAGGTGTTGGGCTCGTTCTCGGCCAGCCACAGGAGCTTGGTGCCGGAGAAGTAGGGGTCCAGGCGAAGACCGGTCAGCTCGGTGACCCGCTCCTCGTGGCCCTCCTCACGCAGCCGACTGCAGATGGCGGCGGTCCGCCGGTCCTGCCAGACGATCGCCCTGCGTGGTGATCCGAGGGTCTCGCGGTCCCAGAGCAGCACGGTCTCGCGCTGGTTGGTGATGCCGATGCCGGACAGGTCCGCGGGCTCACCACCCCAGGCCGTCAGGCAGTCGCGAACGGCCTCCAGGGTCGCCTGCCAGATCTCCTCCGGCGCGTGCTCGACCCAGCCCGGCTTGGGGAAGTGCTGGCCGAACTCCTGGTATCCCCGGGCGTCGATGCGCCCGTCCGGAGTCACCACGAGCGCGGTCACGCCCGTCGTACCTGCGTCGATGGCGAGAATGGCTCGCCCGTTGTTCGCTGCGCTCATGGGCACCGACCCTAGATGCCCGGGCTGGACGGACGCACCGGTTCGCGGTTGGATTCAACGACTCCAATTTCACATTTGAGGAGAAAGCATGCGCGTCGGAGTACTCACCGGTGGAGGCGACTGCCCCGGCCTTAACGCCGTCATCCGGGCCGTGGTCCGCAAGGGCGTCACCGAGTACGGCTTCGAGTTCGTCGGTTTCCTCGATGGCTGGCGCGGCCCACTTGAGAACGTGACCACCGAGCTCGGCATCGCGCAGGTGCGCGGCATCCTGCCGCGTGGCGGCACGATCCTGAAGTCTTCGCGCACCAACCCGTTCAGGATCGAGAACGGGGTCGAGCAGATCAAGCACAACCTGGCGACCGACGGCGTCGAAGCACTCATCGCCATCGGCGGCGAGGACACGCTCGGAGTTGCCACCAAGCTCGCCGGCCTCGGGGTCAACGTCGTGGGTGTCCCCAAGACGATCGACAACGACCTGTCCGGCACCGACTTCACCTTCGGCTTCGACACCGCCGTGAACATCGCGATGGAGGCGATCGACCGGCTGCACACCACGGCGGAGTCGCACCACCGGGTGCTCGTCGTCGAGGTGATGGGTCGGCACGCCGGCTGGATCGCGCTGCATGCTGGTATCGCCGGCGGGGCCAACGTCGTACTCATCCCGGAGCAGCCCTTCGACATCGCCAGAGTCTGCGACTACGTCGAGAAGCGGTTCGAGTCGCACTACTCGCCGATCATCGTGGTCTCCGAGGGGGCGATGCCGGTCGACGGCGGCGACATGACCCTCGTCAGCGGTGAGAAGGACGAGTTCGGACACGTCCGCCTCGGCGGCATCGGCGACCGGCTCGCCAGGGAGATCGAGAACCGCACCGGCAAGGAAGCCCGGGCCGTGGTGCTCGGGCACGTCCAGCGCGGCGGCACCCCGACCGCGTTCGACCGCTGGCTCGCGACCCGCTTCGGCCTGCAGGCCGTCACCGCCGTCGCGGAGAAGGACTACGGGACGATGGTGGCGCTCCGCGGCACCGACATCGTGCGGGTGCCCCTCGCCGAGGGCACCGGCGAGCTGAAGCTCGTGCAGCCCGAGCAGTACGCCGAGGCGGAGGTCTTCTTCGGCTGAACCGGCCCGCGGCACAACCCTTTCGGGGGATCCTGCGTAGTGATGGGCGTGAAGGATCACCAGAGCCCGCAGGACCGCGAGTTCGACGAGTTCGCCGTCGCTGCGTGGCCGAGGCTGCGCCGGACGGCGTACCTGCTCTGCGGTGACCAGCACCTGGCGGAGGACCTCGCCCAGACCACGCTCGTGAAGACGTACGCCGCATGGAAGCGGGTGCGCAAGGGCGAGGCCTACTCCTTTGCGCGTCGAACGCTGGTCAACACGAACATCGACCGACTCCGCCGTCGTCGGTTTCGGGAGGTCCCCGCGGAGGAGCAGCACGACAGGTCGGGTGTGGCCCACACGGACGGTGTCGACGACGCGGACCTGATCATCAGGCTGCTGTGTGAGCTGAGTGCACGCGAGCGTCGCATCGTCGTGCTCCGGCACTACTGGGATCTCACCGAGGCCGCCGTCGGCGAGGAGCTTGGCATCAGCGTCGGCACCGTCAAGAGCACCGTCTCGCGCGCCCTGGCCAAAGTTCGCGAGACCCACCCAGAGCTGATGATCACGAAAGGGCTGAGCTGATGCTGGTCGAAGAGCTGAGCGACCTCATGCACGAGGCGTCTCCGGGTCGCGGAGCATCGCCCGACCTCCACCGGATCCGGCGGCTGGGCCGCCGGCGTCGCTGGGCGCACCGGGCGGCAACCGGGGCAACTGTGGCGACCACCGTCGTGGCCCTGGCGGGTGTCTGGATGGTGCTCGGTCCTGGCGGGGACTCGGTCACAGTCCGGTCGGCCGGCCAGGACCACGAGAAGACGTCGGTGACGTCGTACGAGAGGAGCGTCCTCGCTGACGTGCCGGGCAGCTATCTCGTCGACGGAACGGTCGTGCTGCCGGACGTCGCGGCCCCGGGGTCCGACTCCTACGGCGCCATCGTGCCCAGGCGGATCGTCGGGACGCCGGTGGAGCTCGGTTTCCACGGCACCGTGGGCCCGGGGTACCTGGCCTCGCGGCACACCGAGGCGGCCTACCAGGACAACGCACCAAAGGGCAGCCAGGTGCTCATCGACCCGGGGCCGCTCTGGATCGGGTGCGCGAAGATGTTTCGAGGTGCAGCGGCGTGTGAGCCCACCGTGCTCGTCAAGGACATGGACGGTCGGTTCGTCTTCCTCTACGGCTTCGGGACCGAAGACTTCCTGAAGCCCGGTGCCGAGATGGAGCTGTTCACCGACGACGACTACTCGGACCGCAAGTGGAGCCGGACCCTGATCGGCGGGTTCCACGGTGCCGAGACCGCTCGAGTGCTGGTCGAGCTGACCGACGGCTCGCAGGTGGAGGCCCAGCTCGACGTTGACGAGATGAGCCCGGGGAACACGCTGTTCTGGGCGAAGCTACCGCGCGAGATCGCCGTGGTCCGGGCCTACGACGCCCATGGTGAGCTGCTCGAGGAGCACGCACTACGGGCCTGCACGGACCCGACGGACTGCGAGGTCCGTTAGTGTCCCGCGTCTGAAGTCCTTTGCCGCTTGGCGTCTGCAGGGTGCGTGCAGCGCAAGGCGGAGGAGCGAAGCTGTAGTTGGCCCTCCTGCGAGTGACGACAACGCAGCGATGTGCGTGCCATGGTGGCGCGAAGCGCCAAGGAATTTCGGACGCGGGACACTAGGACCACCCGGCGGGTCGGCCGAGCGTGGCGGGGTGGCTGCCGCGTCCGATCTGGGCCACGATGACCTAAGGACCCGGACCTGGAGGCAGCAATGTCGGCAACCACCTCGGAGCACCACGACGTCAACGGCCCGCAGCCCGACCTCAGGCGGGTGATGGGCCCCAGGCTGCTTTTGCTGTTCATCGTCGGCGACATCCTCGGCACCGGGGTGTACGCGCTGACCGGAGCCGTTGCCGGGGAGGTCGGCGGCGCTGCTTGGGCGCCGTTCCTCGTGGCCTTCGCGGTGGCCACGGTGACGGCGTGCAGCTACCTCGAGCTCGTCACGCGGTACCCACAGGCGGCCGGCGCCGCGCTGTACACGCACAAGGCGTTCGGCATCCACTTCTTCACGTTCCTGGTGGCCTTCACGGTGATGTGCTCGGGGATCACCTCGGCCTCGACCGCGTCGTACGCGTTCGCGGACTTCATGAACACCGGGCTCTCCCTGGATCTGCCCAAGGGCGGGTTCACGCTGATGGTGCTGTCGCTGGGCTTCATGGCCCTGGTCGCGGCGGTGAACTTCCGGGGCGTGGGGGAGAGCGTCAAGGCCAACGTGGTGCTCACGATGGTCGAGCTCTCGGGCCTGCTGATGGTCATCTTCATCGGCCTGTACGCCGTCACCCAGGGCAACGCCGACTTCGGCCGGGTGATGGTCTTCGACTCACCCAGCGACAAGGGCACCTTCCTCGCGATCTCCACAGCATCCGCCCTCGCGTTCTTCGCGATGGTCGGCTTCGAGGACTCGGTCAACATGGCCGAGGAGTGCGAGGAGCCGAAGCGCGACTTCCCGAAGATGATGCTCACCGGGCTGGGGATCACCGGTGTGATCTACATCCTCGTGTCGATCACGGCCGTCGCGCTCGTTCCGGTGGGAGACCTCACCGCCGAGGGGTCCGACTCTGCGCTGATCCAGGTCGTCGCCGCGGGCGCGCCCGATCTGCCCTTCGACAAGATCTTCCCGTTCATCGGGATGTTCGCTGTCGCCAACTCGGCGCTGATCAACATGCTGATGGCGAGCCGGCTTCTCTACGGCATGGCGAACGCGGGCGTGCTGCCGCGGGTTCTGGGCAATGTGCACCGGTCGCGTCGAACGCCGTACGTGTCGATCATCTTCACGACACTGCTGGCCTTCGGCCTGATCACCTACGTCGTGCGCGCCAACGCGTCCTCAGACGGCGCAGCCAACATCACCCTGCTCGGAGGGACCACGTCGCTGCTTTTGCTCTCCGTGTTCACAGTCGTGAACATCTCTTTGCTGGTGATCCGGCGACGCCCCTACGGCGACGAGGAGTCCCGCGAGCACTTCCGTGCCCCCACGGTGCTGCCCTGGGTCGGGGCACTCACCTGTGCCTTCCTCGCGGGACCATGGGCGCGCAACGAGGAGCAGATGCAGCAGTACGTGATCGCGTTGCTCCTGCTGGGCGTCGGCGTCGTGCTGTGGGTGCTGACCTGGTTCCTGACCCGCGACGACCGGGAAGCTCGCAAGAACGTCGACCTGACCCACTTGGACGACTGACCGGCCGCGTACGCTTGGCGGGTGCCCGAGAAGTCCGTACCCACGCTTGCCGAGCTGCACGCCATGGGCCCGGCCCAGCAGCCGACGTACGCCGACCCCGCCGCTGTCGAGGCCGCCGTCACGCGGCTGCGCAGCATGCCTCCTCTCGTTTTCGCCGGTGAATGCGACGCCCTGAAGGCGAAGCTGGCTGCAGTGGGCAACGGCGAGGCGTTCCTGCTCCAGGGTGGTGACTGCGCCGAGACCTTCGCCGGCGTGACCGCCGACAACACCCGCAACAAGCTGCGCGTGCTGCTCCAGATGGCTGTGGTCCTGACCTACGCGGCGTCGGTGCCGGTCGTGAAGCTGGGACGCCTGGCCGGGCAGTACGCCAAGCCCCGCTCGTCCGACCTCGAGACCCGCAACGGCGTCACGCTGCCGGCGTACCGGGGCGACGCCGTCAACGGCTTCGAGTTCAGCCCCGAGTCCCGTGCCCACGACCCGCAGCGGCTCGTGGAGGTCCACCACGCGTCGGCGGCGACTCTGAACCTCGTACGTGCCTTCGTCACCGGCGGTTTCGCCGACCTGCGCCAGGTGCACACGTGGAACACCGACTTCGTGCTCGGTTCCGAGGTGGGCCGCAAGTACGAGCAGGTGGCGGCCGAGATCGACCGCGCGCTCAACTTCATGAAGGCGATCGGCGCCGACCCCGACGAGTTCCACCGCGTCGACTTCCACTCCAGCCACGAGGCGCTTGTGCTGGAGTACGAGCACGCGATGACCCGAATTGACAGCCGAACCCAGCTCCCGTACGACGTGTCGAGCCACTTCGTGTGGATCGGTGAGCGAACCCGCCAGCTCGACGGCGCCCACGTGGAGCTGCTCAGCCACATCAAGAACCCCATCGGCGTGAAGCTCGGCCCCACCACCACGGCTGACGACGTGATCGCGCTGGCCGCTCGGCTGAACCCGGCCAACGAGCCGGGACGGCTGACGTTCATCACCCGGATGGGTGCCGGCAAGATCCGCGAGCACCTGCCGCCCCTGCTGGAGAAGGTGACCGCCGCCGGCATCGAGGCGGCGTGGGTGTGCGACCCGATGCACGGCAACACCTTCGAGGCGTCCTCGGGCTACAAGACGCGCCGCTTCGACGACGTCATCGAGGAGGTCCAGGGCTTCTTCGACGTACACCGCACCGTGGGCACCTGGCCCGGCGGCCTGCACGTCGAGCTGACCGGCGACGACGTCACCGAGTGCGTCGGCGGTGGTGAGGAGCTGCTCGAGGTCGACCTCGGCAACCGCTACGAGTCGGTCTGCGACCCACGGCTCAACCGGGTGCAGTCGCTCGAGCTGTCGTTCCTGGTCGCGGAGATGCTGCGCAAGGCCTGAGCTTGTGCCACGTGTCCACCAGCTCGTCGGCGAGCACCTCGAGTTCTGGCGCGAGCGGCATCTCTGCACCGTGACCACGTTGCGGCGTGACGGTTCGCCGCACGTCGTACCCATGGGCGTCGTGGTCGACGTCGACGGCGCCACAAAGAGCGAGCATGAGTGGGGGATTGCGTGGGCGATCACCTCGCGCACGTCGCAGAAGGTCGCCAACCTCCGCGCCGATGTGCACCAACGCGTGGCGGTGTGCCAGGTCGACGGCCGCCGTTGGTCGACGATCGAAGGCACAGCCGAGGTCCGCGACGACCCCGAGTCGGTCGCCGAGGCAGTACGCCGCTACGCCGAGCGGTACCGCCAGCCGCGCGAGAACCCTGCCCGCGTCGCGATCCGGATCACGATCACCTCGGCGATCGGGAACGTCTGACGCCTGTCAGCGCGCGACGAGCATTCCCGACCTTGCCCAGGTACGCGAACGGTATGCGGCGCGCCGCCTCGAAGGCATGCGGCAGCTGGCCACACAGCTGGCCGAGCAACAAGCCTTGCGTGCCGAGCTCTCACCGCAGCAAGCCGCCGACGTACTGATCACGGTGTGCTCACGCGCCAACTACGACAGCCTGGTCTCCGAACGGGGATGGAGCCCAGAGGAGTACCGGGACTGGGTGGCCGACACGCTCGTGCTCACGCTGCTTGCATTCCCTTGACGTGTTCGGCGATGGCGGCCACGTCGGAGGGGCCGGTGCCACAACAGCCACCGATGAACCGGGCACCTGCAGCGAACCAGATCTCGACGAGGTTGAGATCGAGTGGGTCGCCGTACACCCACTTCTTGGCGTCGCTGTTCCAGACCCCGCCACGGTTGGGGTACGCGACGGCAGGAAGCCCCGTCGCAGCCAGGGCCTCGACAACTGCAGCCAGGACATCGGTCTGTTCCGAGCAGTTGACACCCGCGGCGATGAGCGACCGGCTGCCAGTGAGCACGGCGTACGCCTCCGCCAAGCCCTGGCCGGCGTTGGTGGTGGCGCCGCGGACGGAGTAGCTGAACCAGGCAGGTACGCCGATGTCGTCCAGCAACGAGACCAGGACTTCCGCCTCGTCGACGTCCGGGATGGTCTCGACGGCGAACAGGTCCGGCCCGGCCGCGGCGAGGAGCTCGAGCCGGGGCCCGTGGAAGTCGCGCAGCTGCGCCGATGAGACGCCGTACTGGCCGGTGTACTCCGAGCCGTCGGCCAGGAACGCGCCGTAGGGTCCGACAGACGCTGCCACCAGCAGCCCCGGGTGCGTGTCCGCGAGCCCATCGCGAGCTTGTTGAGCAAGAGTCACGCTGAGCGTGATCAGGCGCCGTGCCTCGGCTGCGTCATACCCAGCCGCCACCAGTCCCTCGACGCTTGCTTGATAGCTGGCCGTAGTCGCGACCATGGCACCGGCCCGGAAGTACGCGCGGTGCGCCTCGACGAGGCGTTGTGGCTCCTCGGCGAGCAGTCGCGCGGTCCACAGCGCGCCGTCGAGAGTGGCTCCCTGCTCCTCCAGAGCCGTCGAGAGCCCGCCGTCGACCACCACTGCTTCCGTCCCAGCCATGAGGTCGACCACGGTCTCATCCTGCCTCAGGTGTGGGCGCGAGAATCTGTGACCGTTCAGCCCGGGCATGGGTGGCCCTGGACGCGTCGAGTCGCGCTACCCGACCGGGCCTCAAGCTATGCGCCACTGCTTCGCGCCGTACTGGGCGATGTTGCCGATGGCCGCTGCGGCCTGGGAGAAAGTTCGTCGCGCCACCCCGTTGCTCACCGTGTAGATGGTCTTGGCGACAGGTACCCGCTTGTAGACGTACTTGTCCCGGCACTTGGTGACAGTTTTCTCTTCGTAATAGTCGTACTCCTGCTCACACACATTCTCCAGTACCTGCTTGTCTTCCCACTCCGTTGTCTCGGTCTTGATCGCGAGTCCTTCTCGCCCATCTGGCAAGCGACCGGCCACCGCGATGCCTGCCTCCAGGTAGCCGATGGCTTGCCCAGTGGTGAGCGAGTAGTAGTTCGGGGTCTGCGGGGCCTGCGGGTTCGGCGTGGGTGCGGGTTGCTGGGGGCTCGGCCGGAACGTCGGTGCAAGCGTCGGCACCCGCAGCGTCGGCACGGTAAACCTGGGCTGGGGTGGGGGCTGGGATTGTGTGTCCCCGGATTCGCACGCGCTGAGCAGGCAGGTCGCGAGACACATCATCGCGAGCAGCGGGATTCTGAGCAGCGCCTTCATGGGAACCTCCCGTGAGGCACGATCGCAGAGGGGTGGGCGCTGTGTCCGCTCATTTCGCCCAGGGCCTCGACGCGGTCTAGACGACGGTCAGGAACAGTGACCGTGAGAGCAGACTCGTCCACATCATCTTGCCCTGGAGGGATTCATGGACTTCGAGTTCGAAGGTCCGGTGATCGAGTGGCGAGGCCCTGCGCCGTTCTACTACGTGCGCATACCCGAGGAAGAGAGCGCGGACATCAAGTTCGCTGCCAAGGGAGTGGAGTACTGGGGCCAGGTGCCGGTTGTGGTGCGGATCAGCGACGTCGAGTTCCGGACGGCACTGTTTCCCAAGGACGGTCGCTACCTGCTCCCACTGAAGGATGTGGTGCGCAGGTCGGTCGGAATCGAGCTGGACCAGGTGCTCGCGGTCGGGTTGAACGTCGGCCGCGAGTAGGCGCGCGACAGGATCGCTCAGCCGGTGGCCTGAGGCTCGTCGCTCTCGGTTTCCACCGCGTGGAACTTCCCGAGCACCTGTCTGATGGTTCGGTGGGTGTCCGCCTCGTCATGGCCGAAAGCCAGGAGGTATGCGTTGAGGGCGTGACGGGCCAGCTCGAGTTCCTCGTCGGTGAGATGGATGGTGTTCATGACACCAATCTAGGGCGTCTCAGCGTCCTCGGAGCCGTCCTGTTCGCGTCTGCGGCCAGGCGTCAGCTTGCGAACCCGGGCCACCGCACGACGTCGCCGCTGGCCAACCGACGCCATCCGATTCCTCGTGCGTTCCGCGGTCCTTGTGATCGGGTCGAGTGTGCTCTCCACCGACTCCACGATCGAGGGCAGACGCTGCAGCACCGGAGCATCGAGTACTCGCGAGACGCCGTCGATGCCCGATCGCAGCCCACGGACCGGATCCTCGAGCTCGTCGATCAGGGACTCCATCCGCTTGACCACGCGGTTCGCTGCGGCCACGGTCTCCTTGGTCGCCTCTGCGGTTTCGGCCAGTCCGCGCACGGCTTTGCTCAGCTCCGAGATGGTCTCGGGTAGGTCTTTCATCACTTCGGCGTGGATCTGCATCAAGCGCAGCACATCAGCCATCGACGGCACGCCCGGGACGCCGGGGATCTGCCAACCCGTCATGGGTCCCTCCTTCGTGGATGAAGCGATGAACAAGTCACCGTAGACGAGTATCGCCGGTCAGGACTGGTCGCCGCCTGATACCCCACTCGACGTCCCAGCCGTGCGGTCTTACCCTGCGAGGACCAGCGCCGGACGGTAAGGAACAGCGAATGACATCACGGCTCAACCCCTACATCACGTTCGACGGCAACGCCCGGGAGGCGATGGAGTTCTACCAGGCCGCGCTCGGCGGTGAGCTGACGATGAACACGTTCGCCGAGTACGGCGACGACGGGCCCGGCGGCGACAAGATCATGCACGCCAACCTCGAGACGCCCGACGGTCTCACGTTGATGTCATCGGACACCCCACCTGGGATGGAAGCGTCGAGCGGGAGCAGCATCTCGGTCAGTCTGAGCGGGGACGACGCCGACACGCTGCGCGGCTACTGGGAGAAGCTGACTGCGGACGCCGAGATCCTGATGCCGCTCGAGAAGCAGATGTGGGGCGACGAGTTCGGCCAGTTCAAGGACAAGTTCGGGATCCAGTGGTTGATCAACATCGCGGGTCCGGCCCAGGAGTGACCCCGGTCAGCGGCCGCCCGCGACCCGAACCGTGGTCCCGGTGACATAGGAAGCCTGGTCGCTGAGCAGCCACACGATCACGTCGGCGATCTCCTCAGGCTCACCCGCCCGCCCCATCGGGACTTGCGGTTCCATTCGCGCGAGCCGTCCGGCATCACCGGCGTCCGCGTGGATCCGGGTGCGGACCAGCCCCGGTGCCACCCCGACCACGCGCACACCGCCGCCGGCCACCTCGATGGCGAGCCCCTTCGTCATGGCGTCCACACCGGCCTTCGCTGCGGCGTACTGCACGTACTCGCCGGGTGAGCCAAGGGTGGCGGCACCTGAGCTGACGTTGACGAGCACCCCACCCTCGCCGTCGTAGGCCGTGCTGAGCGCACGCACCGCCGCGCGAGCGACGAACAGAGCTCCTGTCAGGTTCAGGTCAACGGTCCGCCGGACGACCTCAGGCGGCGTTTCGGCAAGCGACCCCATGTGCAGCGTGGCTCCGGCGTTGTTCACCACACCCGTCAGGTGCCCGTACGAGCGAGCGCGCGCGAAGAGCTCCTCGACTCCTCGTTCGTCGGACACGTCTTTGCGCACGACCAGGCACCGCGCTCCGAGGTTCTCGACTTCCCGTCTGCACTCATCGGCCGCGCTGTCGTCGTGGGCGTATCCGAGCACGAGGTCATGCCCCTGTGCAGCAAGGCGAAGGGCAGTGGCCGCGCCGATTCCGCGGGTGCCTCCCGTGATCAGAGTGAGAGCTTGGCGCATCAGTGCAGTCAAGCAGCCCAGGGGAGCGTCGGAGTACCGTGATGTTGTGCGTGGTGACCGCGTGGAGATCGTGATCGATGCCGGCGAAGAGGTCCGCGCCTACGAGATCGTGGCGAGCCGGAACGGGCGCCGCGTCGAGATCGAGACCGGGCGCGGCATCGTCACGGTGTCCGAGGTGACCCGCAGCGGTACGCCGGTTCGCACCGCTCGCTTCATGGCCAGCCGGATCCTGGCCCTGATCGAGCACCCCGCGGCCGACCAGAACATCGCGCGCGAAGTGCTCGAGCCACGCGACGGCACGGGTCCGCGATAGGCCGTCCGATCAGGTCAGCAGGTCGCCCCGACGTCGGTTAGCCTCGACTTCCATGTCGGCCGACCACGTGCCCAACCGCGTACGGAAGCCGCGCCTTCCACCTCGCTGGTTCGTGCGCCTGGCCTGGTACGCACACCGGAGCCTGTATCGCCGCACCGGTGGCCGGCTGGGGTTGTGGCGGCCGAAGGGGAACCGCTGGGGCACTCTTCGGCTGACGACCACCGGGCGTCGTACCGGGCTCGAGCGGGGAGTGATCATCGCCTATCTCAACGACGGACCGAACCTCGTCGGGTTGGCCATGAACGGGTGGTCACCCGGCGAGCCCGCCTGGTGGCTCAAACCTGCAAGCCCATCCCGATGCCAAGGTGGTGCTCGCCGACGGCCCGCGCCTCGTGCGTGCGCGCGCGGCCCAGGGAGATGAACGGACCCGACTGTAGGCTCGATGGCGCGAGATCGACAAAGGGTTGGACGCCTATGCGGCCCTCCGATCTTCTGAGACCAGTGTGGTGGTCCTGGAGCCGAAGCCTGACCCGGTCGGGTAACCGCAGAGGCCTTAGCCTGGATCCGTGGAAGGCCGCCTACTGCGCGGCCCCAGAGCGGCACCCTGGCGGCGTTGCCGTCGCTCGCTGGACGAACAAGCAGAGCGTCGCTCCGGCGCCTTGCCATCGCACCCCTCTGGTGCCGCTCGCTACGGCGTCCCTCCACGGATCCAGGCTTAGAGCGACGTCGCCGGCGGGTCGTAGCTGGGCTGGTACAGCGTCATCTCGCCGGCGCCCGGAACCTTCAGCCGGATCGTGACGCCCCAGCCTTGATCAACAACTTCGCCGGAGAACTCGGCACCCTTCGCGGTCAGCTCCGCCATCGTCGCGGGCAGGTCGTCGCACATGAGGGACACGTCGAACTGCTGGTCCGTGGAACCACCCTGTCCGTCGTACTCCCAGGAGCTTGGGTGGACGCCCAGCTCGCTGGGACCGCTCTTGAAGATCAGCCACCCCCCACCGGTGTCCGCCCCGGGGAGCTCGAGAACATCGCGAAAGAAGGCTCGCGCCGCATCCGGATCCTCGGCGTACACCAGCGTGTGCAGAGCAGTGATCATGGTCGCCATCGTATGGCCGGGCGCTTCTTGTTGCTTGCGGTCGGGAACCGACCCAGCGAGCATGAGGAATGGCCCCGCCGCGGCTGCGAAAGAGGATCGCGCGTGGGCTTCTGGTGCTGGTACTGATCCTGGGAGCCGTGGTCGGCGTGCTGTGGGCCTTGCAACGTCAGTTGATCTACTTCCCCGATCCCACGCCGGTGCCACCTGCCGGCGATGTCATCGCAGGAGCCCGCGACGTCACGCTGCACACCACGGACGGTCTCGAGCTGGGGGCCTGGTTCGTTCCGGCGGCGGGCCCTACAGACACCGGGGCAGGTATTGGGATGGCCGTGCTGGTCGCGCCCGGCAATGGGGGCAACCGAGCGGGCCGGGCGGAGCTCGCTGGGAGGTTGAGCCGGCGTGGTCTCGCCGTCCTGCTGATGGATTACCGCGGGTATGGCGGCAACCCGGGCAGCCCGAGCGAGGAAGGCCTCGCCGCCGATGCGGACGCCGCCGCCCGGGCTCTGGAGGAGCTCGGCTACCCCGCGGAGCGCACCCTCTACTTCGGGGAGTCCCTGGGAACGGGAGTGGTGGCGGCACTGCAGGCGAAGCGGCCACCCGCGGGTGTGGTCCTTCGATCGCCGTTCACCGATCTGGCCGATGTGGGGGCGCACCACTATCCGTGGCTGCCAGTGCGCACCCTGCTCCGTGACGAGTTCGCCGTGGTAGCGCACCTCGCATCGAGCGACGTCCCGGTGACGGTGATCTACGGCGACCGTGACTCGGTGGTGCCCTCACAGCTCAGTGCGCGGGTGGCGGAGAAAGCCCCGTCCCTCGCCGAGCTGGTGGTGGTGGCAGGCGCCGATCACAACGATGCGGCCATGTTCGGAGCGCAGGTGGTCGACGCCGTCGTACGGCTGGCCGGGCAGGTCGCGTGATGCCCGGGTCAGGAAGGCTTTGCGTACGACGCAACACCGGTGTCGAGCAGGACGCAGGCTTCGTCACCGACGGTCCAGGCATCGTGTCCGGGCTCGAGGAGTACGACGTCGCCAGGTCCGATGTTGACCTCGCTACCATCCTCGAACTGCACGGTCATCTGACCCGACATGCAGTAGCCGGTGTGCCTGACCTGGCAGGAGTCCGTGCCGGCGATCGGCTTGACGTCGTTGGACCAACGCCAACCTGGCTCGAAGACTCCTCTGCCGAGGGTGAAGTCGGCCAGGGTGACGACGTCCATGTGGCCGTTGGCCTGGAACGGACGTGACTCGTGCGGCTCGTCGATGTTGCGCGTCTCGGATGCGGACATGGTTCCTCCTTGATCGGGGCTCGCCAATCTGACGAGTCGAGGCCACTACGTCGATCTCAGACCGAGAGGATCGGAATGGCAAGGGAATCGGCGAACACGCGGGTCCCTGGCTAGCCCGGTTCGCTGTACGGTCACGCCGTGAGCCGACGCTTCTTCCTCCGCCGAAACTTCGCGCGCCTCGTGCTGAGAGCCGCACGCTGGAAGACAGCGGGGACGGTGCCGAAGCGTGGTGTCTTGGTCGGTGCGCCACACACGTCCAACTGGGACTGGGTGCTCGCGATGCTGCTGGCGTGGGACTCAAGCATCCAGCTCAAGCTGCTGGTCAAGAAGGAGTTCTTCCGTGGGCCGCTTGCTCCGTTCCTGAGGGCGACCGGGGCCGTCGCGCTCGACCGGGCGAATCCGGGTGAGACCATCCGCGACCTCCTGGCCGAGGCCGAGGGGGACGAGCCCTTCATGCTCGGCCTGGCTGCGGAGGGGACCCGCAGCAAGGGGGAGTACTGGAAGTCCGGCTTCTACCGGATCGCGCAGCAAACCGGTCTGCCGATCACCCTGGCGTTCGTGGACGGCCCCTCGCGCACCGTGGGCTGGGGACCGACGTTCTCGCCGACCGGCAACGTGCGCGCCGACATGGACCGGATCCGCGAGTTCTACGCGGACAAGACCGGTATCAACCCCGAAGGGTTCACACCGCCCCGCCTGCGTGAGGAGCCGGACTCCTAGTCAAGAGCGTCGAGGTTCTCCAGGAGCTTGGTCAGGAGGCGGCGGAGCTCGGCCCCGTCCTCAGCGGTCAGGGAGAGCATCCGGACGAGGGCTCCGGGGACGTGGGCGACCTGGTCGCGCAGCTCCCAGCCCTGGTCGGTGACCTCGAGCAGGACGCGTCGTTCGTCGTGGGTGTCTCGACGGCGGGTGAGGTGGCCGGCGGTCTGGAGTCGCTTCAGCAACGGGGTCAGGGTGCCGGAGTCGAGGCGCAGCCGGTTACCGAGGTCGCCCACCGTCATGGGTTCTCCGGCGCCCCACAGCGCGAGCATCGTGAGGTACTGGGGGTAGGTGAGCCCGGAGTCCTCGAGGAGGGTGGCGTACGCGCGGGTGACTGCTCGGGTGGTGGCGTACAGCGGGAAGCAGATCTGGATGTCGAGGTCGAGCGCGGAGTAGGTGCGAGGCATGTCACAAAGTGTAACTTGCATTATTCAATCGTGCCAAATATAGTTGTGCACATGACACCCCTTTACACGACCACAGCAGTTGCCACCGGCGATGGCCGCAACGGCCACGTCGAGACCACCGACGGCATCCTCGCCGCTCCCGTGCGCGCTCCCAAGGAGCTCGGCGGCCAGGGCGGCGCCACCAACCCCGAGCAGCTCTTCGCTGCCGGCTACGCGGCGTGCTTCCACTCCGCGCTGAAGCTGGTGGCCGGCAAGGCCAAGGTCGACACCTCCGACTCCGAGGTCGTCGCCGACGTCTCCCTGGGCATGCTCGAGACCGGCGGGTTCGGCCTCACCGCGCACCTCGAGGTCAGCCTCCCCGCCGTGGACAAGGAGACCGCCGAGCAGGTCGTCGCCCAGGCCCACCAGGTCTGCCCCTACTCCAACGCCACCCGCGGCAACATGGACGTCACCCTCAGCGTCGCCTGATCGCTGTCAACGACCATCTGGTCCGGTTGGGAACACCCAACCGGCCCAGATGCACGTCTTGGCGATCGGCAACGCCGACGGTTGAACCTCAGCGTCAGGCTCCGAGACCCGCCGCCACCGGTGCCGCCGCTGCTGGTCCCGTGACGGTCAGCGACAGACGGCGCTGGCGATGCCCATGAGGTCGATCGCCCGACGCCGTGTCAGGGAGCAGAAGCGGTGCATGGCAAGACTCAACACTAAATCACTAGACTTTATCTGGATTGACCACCGATTGAGATGCGCGTGTCGCTAGCCACTAGTTCGGCATCGGTCTGCCGTGGTCGCCCGGTTTCGCACCGCACGCCTTGTCGACCAGCGCCATGTTGCGAGCCGATGGGGATGGCAGGTCGGCACCAGTGGGCCCCTCGCCGACTTGCACCAACGCGGCGGCTGCTGGTGCGGCCTGCTTCGGGTTGGCCACTCCGAGCAGGATGACGAGCTCGGCGGTGAACAGCGAGAAAGACTCGGCTTGCTCGACTGTCGGGACACCCCGGAGAGGCTCGAGCCGGCTGCAGCCCACCGCCCTCCGGTAATCGCCGGGGACGAACTGCGACGTGCTCATCTCGAAGTCATCGCCGTAAGAGATCCACAGTGTCTGGCCGGCGTCCAGGCTCAGGTCTCCCGGGACCTCGGAGCCGGAGACGTTGTCGAAGATGCTGACGTCGGACAGCATCACACCCTCGAACATTGGAGTCAGGTAGTAGATGGGGTGGGGCGCGGTGTCCGAGATCGTGGCGAGCGCGTCCAGTGGGTCGAGCTCCTCCTCGGGCGGCGGCGGTGGACCCTTCCCGGTCGCCTTGATCACGTGTACGCCGGCTCCGGCCGGCGGCTTTGTGGAGAACGCGTTCTCCTCGATCTCCGGGTCGACGACGAACTTTGTTGCCTTCATGCTGCCGAGCTCGAGGAGCATTCGCGTGGCCTTGTCCAGCCAGATCTTCGCTGCCTGGTACATGTCCGGGTCCGGGTCGTCCCAGGTGCAGTCGTAGCCCACGGCCTCCCTGCCCAGAATCGTGCGCGCGCCGGAGCGGGCCGCGTCGGGACAGACCTGACGGAAAAGGTCGCTGTCCTGCACCAGCGGGCTCGACTGCCACGGAAGGTCGTCGGGATTCTCGTCGGCCGCTTCCATCAGGGTGTACGGCTTCTCGTCCCCCTTGCTGAACAGCAGGGCGCGGTTGCCGTCGCGGATGATGAGGACGCTCTCGTCCACCCGGCCACCCTCCACCAACCAGTCAAACTTGGTGCGGGACTGGTCTACGCCGCGGGCGATGACATCCATCTCGACCCCGTACCCGCCCTCGCCTTCTGGATCGGGGTCCATCGGCTGGCTGTAGTGCACCTGGACGATCTGCTGCTCCGAGACCGACCCCTTCCGCGGTTGGGTCTTGTCGTCCGCGCTGCCGCAGCCGGCGGCGAACATCGTGGTGAGGAGACTGAGGACCAGCAGGCGCCCGGCTCGCAGACAAGTGGTAGTTGGGGTGTCCACGGACATGGGTCGACCGTGCGCCCTCGATCGGGGTCCGTCAACCCGGGGCGCGGGGGAGTGGCGGTCGTCGAGTATTGCCACGTACCGCCCACGAAAACAAACGACCCGCTCCCCGCGGTCTAGAGGGGCCTTGCTGCAATAGCTACTGCGGATGACACTTCAGGCACGTCCGTGTCCGGGCCGGGTTGGAAAACAGGGGTAGATCGTGCGCAGGTCAGTCGTCGCGTTTTTGGTACTTGCCTTGACCGCTGCGATTGGGGGCCTCACCGGTGGCCCGCCGGTCATGGCGGCGGACACCGGCAACAGCGCCCCACACCCGGGGCGGATCGTCAGCGACAACCCGGACAGCTTCACCCCGCACGTGATGAACGGTGAAGTTGTCACGATGACCCAGGTCGGCAGCTGGATCATCGTCGGCGGAACGTTCACCACGGTGCGCAACGCCGACAGCTCGACCGACATCCCCCGCAACAACCTCTTCGCGTTCAACGCGACCACGGGGCAGGTGAGCACGAGCTTCGCGCCCAACCCGAACGGCACCGTGTACAAGGTGCAGGCAGCGGCGGACGGTACGTCGGCGTACGTCGGCGGCAACTTCACGAGCGTCACGTCTGGCGGGACGACCGTGCCGGTGAGCCGGCTCTACAGGGTCAACGTGAGCACCGGGGCCCAGCTCACCTCGTTCCAGGCGGGCAGCTTGAACGGCCAGGTCCGCGACATCTCCGTGACCGGGAACCGGCTGTGGATCGCCGGCAAGTTCACCCACGTGCACGGGGTGTCCCGGCGAGCGCTCGCGACCCTCAACGCGACCTCGGGAGCACGTGACGACTACTTCAACGGCGTCGTCGGTGGAGCGCACCGAGACGGGTCCGTCACCAATGTCCTCCAGATCACCACGAACCCGGCGAACAACCGGCTGGTCGCGGTCGGCAACTTCACCACGATCAACGGCGTGTTCCACGAGCAGATCTTCATGCTCGACATCGGCGGACCGACGTACTCACTCGCGAACTGGTACACCACGCTCTTCGAGTCGAATTGCTCGGCCAGCTTCGAGACCTACATGACCGACGTGGAGTTCTCGCCCGACGGCAGCTTCTTCGTGGCCACCACGACCGGCGCCTACGGCGGTGCCGCAGGCAGCATCGCCGGCACGTCCGGGTGTGACGTGGTCGCCCGGTTCGAGACGAACGCCGTCGGCACCAGCATCCGGCCCACCTGGACGAACTACACCGGCGGTGACACCACCTGGTCGGTCGAGGTCACCAACAACGTCGCGTACGTCGGCGGTCACCAGCGGTGGCAGAACAACCCGACTCGTGGGGACGCCGCCGGACAGGGTGCGGTCGACCGCCCGGGCATCGCGGCGCTGAACACGCTCAACGGCATGCCGTACACCTGGAACCCCACCCGCACGCGCGGTGTGGGGGTCAAGGACATGATCGCCACCCCCGCGGGCCTGTTCGTCGGCTCCGACACCGACGTGATCGGGGGCGAGACCCACCGCAAGGTCGCGTTCCTGCCCCTCGCCTCGGGTGCCACGCTGGCCCCGATCGTTCCGTACACGCTGCCCGGCGACATCTTCCGTGTTGCGAGTGGGCAGTCGCAGCTGCTGCGCCGGGGCTTCGACGGCACGCAGGTGACCTCGAGCTCCGACGCGCCGAACGGCACCGGCTGGGGCTCCACCGTCGGCGCGTTCATGATCAACGCCACGCTCTACACGGCGTACAGCGATGGCTCAGTGACCCGCCGTAGCTTCGACGGGACGACGTACGGCACGGCCTTCCCGGTCAACGGCGCGGATCTGCTCGTCCCGCAGACCGACTGGCACAGCGGTGACGTGCCCACCATCACCAGCCTGTTCTACGACCGCGGCAAGATCTACTTCACGCGCTCGGGCCAGACCGTGCTCTTCAACCGTGCCTTCGAGCCGGAGTCAGGCGTCGTCGGCCAGCAGCGGTTCAGCACCAACGCGGTGAGCGGGGTCAACTTCTCGACCATGCGTGGTGCCTTCGTCGCCGGCAACAAGCTGTACTTCGCGGACACGGGAGGCACGCTCTGGGCGGCCGACTGGAACGGCAGTGGCCCCGTGGCCGGCACCGCGACCGCGCTGGGGCTTGCCGGGGGCGGCTGGTCCTCGAGGGCGATGTTCATCTACCAGGGCCCGCCGGTCGCCAACCCGGTGCCGCCGACCGCGTCGTTCACGGTCTCCTGCACCCTGCTGAACTGCTCGTTCAACGGCTCCGCCTCGAGCGACTCGGACGGCATGATCACGAACTACGCATGGGACTTCGGCGACGGAACCAGCGCGAGCGGAGCCAGCGCGACCACGTCGCACACGTATGGGTCGCCGGGGCCGCGCACCGTGAGGCTGACGGTGACCGACAACCACCTGCTCACGGGCACCACCACCCGGACGGCGAACCCTACGAACACGCAGACCCCGGTGACGTTCGTCGGCGCGAGCTCCACCTCCGGCAACCGCCTGAGCCACACGGTCACGATTCCCGGGTCCGTCCAGCCCGGCGACCTGCTGGTGTTGTTCTTCGTCGCCAACAGCACGACGCCGACGTACACGGGACCGGCCGGCTGGACCCAGATCGAGACGCAGAGCGGTGACACGACCGCCGGTCGGGCGTACACCAAGATCGCCACTGGAGGAGACGCGGGCGCCTCGGTGGCGGTGACCTCAAGCGCGTACGCCAAGGACGTGACGAGCGTCGTGGCCTATCGCGGCGTGGACCTTGGAACGCCGCTCACCGACTCCGCGTCGGAGCTGCAGACCAGCAGCACAGCCGCCCACTCCACCCCGACGGTCAACGCGCCTGACGGCCAGCAGTGGCTGGTCAGCTACTGGGCTGACAAGAGCAGCGCGACGACGTCGTGGGCCCTGCCCGGTGGGGTGACCCAGCGTTCGACGGCCGCCGGAACCGGGAGTGGTCACGTCTCTGCGGTGCTGGGAGACAGCGGTCAGGTTCCTTCGGGCGCACAGGGTGGCCTGGTCGCGACGGCGAACTCCGCGGGGAGCTCGGCGGTCACGTTCAGCCTGCTGGTGAACCCGAACTGACGAGAGTCCCGAGGCCCCCGTCCGGCGGACTTGAACATGTTCAAAACATCGTGCTACCTTCTGTTCACCATCGTTTTGAACACGTTCAATAAGGAGCCCGAGATGACCTGGACCGTTGGCACGTACGTCGTGTACCTGCTCATAGCAGTACCTCTCACGGTCTGGGTCGCCAAGACCCTGTCCAGCAACGGCCGGGTCTTCCTGGCCGATGTGTTCAACGACAAGGTCGAGCTCGCGGACGCGGTGAACAAGCTCCTCGTGGTGGGCTTCTACCTGCTCAACATCGGCTTCGTGATCCTCTACTTGCGCAGCGGAGGTGGGGTCCAGGACCTCACCGGCCTGATCGAGGAGCTGAGCGTGAAGATCGGGATCGTGATGCTGGTGCTGGGTGTCGTCCACTTCATGAACGTCGGGGTGTTCAACTCCATCCGCCGCCGCACCCGCGCAGAGAACCTGCGCATGCCTCCGTTCCCGGCTCAGGGATTCGTGCCTCAGCAGGCGGCGTTCCCGCCCCCCGGGCACCGCTGATGCGGCTGACCGTCCTGTACGACGGGGCATGCCCGATGTGTCGCCGGTTCCGGGAGTGGCTGGGCAACCAGCCGCTGCTGGTGCCGATCGACTTCGTGGCGGCCGGGTCGGCGCAGGCCAGGGATCGCTATCCGACCCTTGACCACGCGCGCACTCTGGAGGAGATCACCGTCATCGGCGACGACGGTTCGATCTGGACCAACGAGTACGCCTGGGTGATGTGCCTGTGGGTGACCTTCGAGCATCGGGCCCTGGCCGAAAGACTGGCTCGCCCGGCCTGGCTGCCACTGGCCAGGGTGGCGGCGTACACCGCGGCCGGCATCCGTTCCCTGACCAGGGCCGCGGCGCAAGGAGGCGACTACATTGACGACTGTGCCGGAACCTGCCCCCCGATCAGCCAAGGCTGAGCAGACCCGGCAGGCCATCGTGGAGGCCGCGCTCCGACTGTTCCGGTCCGGCGGCTACGACAAGACCACGATGCGCGCGATCGCCGGCGAGGCCGAGGTGTCACTCGGCAACGCGTACTACTACTTCGCCTCCAAGGAACACCTGGTCCAGGCCTTCTACGACCAGGTCATGACCGAGCACACCGCCGCCGTGGCTCCGATCCTCGAGCGCGAGAAGTCGTTCGTCCCTCGGCTCGAGGGGCTCTTGCAGGCATGGGTGAGCGTTGCCGCGCCGTACCACGAGTTCGCGGGCAAGTTCTTCCGGAACGCGGCCGAGCCGAGCAGCCCGCTGTCGCCGTTCAGCGACGAGTCCAAGCCGACCCGCGACGCCGCGGTCGGGCTGCTCCAGCAGGTGCTGGACGGCGCAAACCTGAAGGTGACGGCGGCTCTTCGACGCGAGCTGCCGGAGCTGCTGTGGCTCATGCAGATGGGCCTGGTGCTGTTCTGGGTCCATGACCGCAGCCCCGATCAGCGGCGTACGCGCGCCCTGATCTCGCGGGCGGTGCCGCTGGTCGACCGGCTGATCCGGATGACCCGGCTGCCGGTGGTGCGCGGCCTGGTCGAGGACCTGGTCGAGCTGCTGGAGACTTTGCGGGCGCCGGCGTAGTCAGGCGAGTCAGGCGAACCGCACGGCGATCCCCGGGTAGTCGACGACCAGCCCGGCCGGGTCGTAGGTGAGGACCGCACGGAAGTCGCTCTCGGACCTGTAGTCGAAGCGGTTCGCGTCGAGTCGCCGGTAGGTCTGGTCGAGGCGGCGTACGGCGAGGTCGAGCGCCCGGACGTAGACGGCGGAGACAACGGTGTCCTCGCCGATCGGCAGCACCAACCGGTGGACAGGCAGGGTGTTCGTGCACGCCGAGGCCTCGAGGTCGACGTCCGTGAGGCCGTCGAGCTGCGGTGCAGGAACGCCGTCCACAGACCAGTTGCCCTCCCCGTCAGAGACCAGGAAGGTGCTGCGTGAACCCGCCACCGTGTCCGACGAGACGCGTACCTCCCGGGTGCGCCAGCGGTCGTCCAGGGTGATCTCGTAGGTGACGGCGTAGGCATCTCCGTTCTCGACAGCCGACGTGTGCCCGCGCAGCCGTCCAGGTTCGAAGTACGCGACCTCGAACCCGTCGACCGCTTCGACGAAGCGCCAGGCAGCAAAGGGTGGCAGGTCTTCGAGCATGCCCCCAGAGAACCAGACGGGGATCTGGTGGTGCTCACTTTCCATGGGCCAGCGGCCAAGTGCTCAGCCGTCTCCTTGGTCGTTGACCCAGATGCGCAGCAGGCCGGAGGTGAGCGTGTCGAATGGCAGGTCTGAGGTGTTGCAGGAGAGGGCGATCACGGTGCTCCGGTCAGCTGAGGCGCCGAATGCTGTGACGTACCCGGACCAGCCGCCGAGGTGGCTCAGGGCGCCGTCGGGGGCGATCTCGATTCCTGCGCCGTATCGCGATCGGTTCGGTGCCCCGGTGGGCACTGCGCCCGCTGTGATGGCGTCGAGCCACCCCTTGCCCCCGACCTTCCCGGTGCGGTACTGGTCGCCCCACTGGGCGAGCTCGCTGGGGGTGGTGTGGACCGATCCGTCTCCGATCTGGGTCCACCGAGACGGAGTGGCCCGCCAGCTCGTGCCGTTCTTCGCGTATGGCGTGGCGATCGTCGGTGACGTGGCCGCAGGTTCCATGCGCATCGCCAGATGGAGGGGGTCGAACACCCGCGCCTTCAGGAACGCCGGTAGGTCAACGCCGGAGGCGGCTCGTACCACCTCGGCAAGCAGCACGTAGTGGGAGTTGGAGTACCGAAAGGCTGTGCCCGGGGCATCCAGTGAGGGGATCGCAGCGATGGTGGCCAGTGCGTCGTCCTGGGATGCTGGCTCCGAGGTGCTGCTTCCTGCTTTCACCAGACGAGGGGTGTAGTCGGGTACCCCAGCGGTGTGGTGCAGCAGCTGGTCGAGCGTCACCTTCTGAGCCCAGGCGGGCATCCCTTTCACGTGCATGGCGAGGGGGTCGTTGAGGTGGACGGCGCCCTGCTGGGCCAGGAGCAACACGGCGGTGGCGGTGAACTGCTTGGAGACCGAGGCGAGGTCGAACTCCGTAGCCACAGTGATCGGCCGGCCCGCAGCTACGTCCGCGAGGCCGCGCGCGCCCGCCCAGACGACCTTGCCCTGCACGGCCACTGCGGCCGAGCAGCCGGGCCCGTCACTGACGATCACGTTCCGGAGCAGGTCGGCGGACGCGCTGCTGGCAGTTCCTACTGACGTGCTGCCGGCGGCGCCGGGTTGGCCAGAGGGTCCGACGGAGCATCCGGTGGCCAGGAGGCAGGTCAGGACCAGGCCCGCTAACCCAGCCAGTCGCCTCGGCGCGGGCGCGTCGCTCACCGCGGGTCCGCGCCGAGCTCGGCTCGGGCGACCTCGACCAGCGCTGGCCGGTCCACGCCGATCTCAGCGAGTGCGCGTGCTGCCGTCCCGCGCTCCTGTTCGGCCACGGCGAGCAGGATGTGCGCCGCGCACAGTGAGACCCGCGACTTGCCCTTGGTGAGGGCAACGGCCCGCTGGAAGGCGACACCGGCTGCTCCCGATGAGCGGTACGGCCGCCAGCTGCCGAGCCGGTCCGTTCGGTGGGGAGGCGAGGCCGGCGTCGGTGCTCAGGCCGACCGTCTCGAGGGCAGCGGCGTGGACGCGCCCGATCGCGTGGCGCAGACCGTCCGCGGTCACCCCGACCTCTCCCAGCAGCTCACGGGCGGTCGGGTCCTCGGGCATCAGCAGCGCCGAGAGCAGGAGGTGTTCCGGGCCTGGCAGCTCGTCACCGAGCGCCGTCGCTTCCTGCTCCGCGGTCGGAAACAGGTTCCGCATGAACCGTACGTCCTGGGCTGCGCGTCGAATGCTCACAGTTGATCCTCTTCTCACGTCAAGGGCTTGCGTCGGGCCGGCGACAGGCGCTTGTGCGCGGCCTGGGCCGACATGTCGAGAGACTCGCCGATCTGCTGCCACGTCCACCCCTGGCGCAGCGCCTGGTCCACCGCCGAGCGCTCGAGCGACGCGGCAAGGCGTCGAAGCGCGAGGACGGCGGCGAGCGCGTCGGCGGGCTGGTCCGGAGGCGGCAGGTCAACGGGCTCCATGGCATCAACTATGGTTGATGCGACCGGCCTCTGTCAACCGAAGTTGATGACTCTAGCCGAGGTCGGTGACGGTCATGACGATCGGGAAATGGTCAGAGAAGCCGTCCACGTTGACCGGCTTCCCCATGCCCCCGAACGGGATCGGCTTCCCGTAGACGCCGCCGTCGACCATCCCTGGGGGCTTGAGGATCTGCGCCGTGGACGGGTTGGCCCTCAGCCAGGTCTCTTCCGTGGCCATGAACTTGTTGACCAGGAACTGGTCGAGCACGTTGGGCTGGTTCTCGAAGTAGAAGCTGCCTTCGGGTACCCCGGCCGCTGGCCACATGAGGTTCCACAGCAGCGGTGCCTCCTGTGCGTGGGTGACCTTCGTCCGCTGCCTGGTGCTGAGGGCATGCAGGACCAGGGATGGGTCGAACGGCTCGTCGTTGAAGTCGCCCATCGCGAGCACCGGCGTGTCGGGTCCGTGCACCTCCAGCACCCGCTGGTGGAAGTAGCTCAGCGTCTCCCCGGCAATGTCGCGGAACCCGGCTGACTCGAACCGGCCACCACTCCTGCTGGGCCAGTGGTTGCCGAACACAGCCCAGGTCCGCGCAGCGGGCGACCTCATCTTGAAGTTCACCTGAACGATCTCGCGAGTGGCGTTGCGTCGCATCACGACGTGGAAGAAGACCGACTCCTCCAGTGGCAACGGCACGTCGAGCAACGTGTCGTCATAGATGAACGCCACGTCAATGCCGCGACCGTCATCAGTGTCGGCATGGACGACCTGGTAGTCGCGTGGAGCGGGAAGGACCGAGTTCACCGCATCGACGAGCCGTTGCACCACGAACAGGTTCTCGACCTCACCCACCCCAAGCAGATCGGGGCCTCGACCACGGTTCATCGAGGCGATCACCGAGGCGAGCTGCTCGATCTTGCGGTCACGCAGCTGTGGTGTCCAGCCGGCAATGTCGTTCTGGATGGCCCGGAACACCTTGTCGGTACGGCGACCGAGAGCGACCGCGTCCTCTTCGTCGAAGAGGTTCTCCACGTTCCACCAGGCGAGGTGATAGGTCCGCATGCGCCCTCCCAAGACTCACAGCCTGTCTTGGCGACGCTCCCACCATGGAGTCTGTGAGCACAAGATGTGGTTCGCGTTGCCCACATCATCTTGTACGTTCCATTGACATCGGCCGGGGCAGGCCGGTGTTGCTGACGATCAGGAGGCCAGCGTGGTCGGCGCTCAGAGCGGTTCGGAGAACCAGCTGCCTGGTGGCAGTTTCAGCACTGTGGATGCAGGCACGCGGGAGGACCAACTCGCCCACGTGAGCGCCCTGGACGTGATGGCTCAGTTCCCTGGCATCCGCCGGCTCAAGGCGAGGGCTCTGGAGCACCTGGATCCGCATCCCGGCATGACAGCCGTGGACGTGGGATGCGGCACTGGCGAAGACGCGCAAGGGCTCGCGGTGACCGTCGCGCCGGAGGGCCGGGCGATTGGCGTGGACGTCAGCACGGTCATGGTCGCCGAGGCTCGACGTCGTGCTGAGGCCGTCGGGAATCCCGCCCTGTTCGAGGCGGGCCCAGCCGACGCTCTGCCCTTGGGCGACTCCTCCGTGGACGTACTTCGGTGCGAGAGAGTTCTCCAGCACGTGCCAGAGCCCGAGGGGTGCGTTGCCGAGATGCTGCGTGTCCTTCGTCCGGGTGGACGTATCGCGCTGATCGACACGGACTGGCGCAGTCTCGTTCTCTGGCCAGGAGACCCCGACGTGGCGGCAAGTATCCGTGACGCCTGGGCCGCGAATTTCGCCAATCCGGCGGCCGGCTCGCAGCTGGTCGACCTGCTGCACAGGACCGGTTTCACCGAGACCACGTTGACCGCCGAAGTCCTGGTTCTCCGACCCACCGATGCAGGCAACCGGCCACCTGTCAGCCTGATGGCTGCCACCGCGGTCCACTCCGGGCAGCTGTCCGAGGAGGTCGTCGACGCCTGGCTGTCGCAGGTGCGCGCGGCGTCGGCGGGAGGCGGGTTCGTCGCGATGGTCACGATGGCTGCAGCGTTCGCGTACCGACCCAAGGGTGGGTCGACCGCATGAGCGGCGACCAGCCCACTCCGCCCGGCCCTGGTTGGTGGCTTGCCTCCGACGGCCGCTGGTACCCGCCGCAGTCGGCGACACCGCCCCCGCCAGTACCCCTGACAGGGCCACAGCCAGGTTTTCAGCCCGGGCCTCCGCCAGGGCCCGCGCCGCAGTCCAAGAGCGGAAAGGGGTGCCTGATCGGGCTCGGGGTAGTGGGGGCCGTGGTGGTCGTCATCGGCGTCGTGATCGCTGTGGCCGTGTGGAGGTTCGCGTCGGCAGTGAACGACGTCGCGGATGGAGTCACGAGCGGCGACGTCAAATGTCCCACCGCGGAGAAGGTCTCGGACATCGTCGGAAATCGTGTCGAGCTGGCGATGTCAGGCGATGTTCTTGTCGCGTCCGGATGCGGCTACTCGAGTGGCGGGCAGGGTGCCGGTGTGTCGATCGTGAGTGGCTCCGGGTTGATCAGCGACGAGATCCTTGCCGAGCTCGAGTCCACGGCTGAGGCGAACGGGACGCAGGCCACGTCCATCGACGAAGGTGAGGACGGCAAGGCGTTCGGGGCGCCGATGCGAAGCGAGGCTGCCACCAAGGACGACAATCACATCGTCCAGGTCGAGATCTTCGCCGAAGGCACGGAGCCGATCGGGAACAAGATGGACGAGGCCGTCGAGATCCTGACTCTCTATCTCGACCTGAACGACGACTGACCGACTACTCGCCCACACCGTCCGTCGGTGGGCGGCCCGCTGCCCTGAGTCCCGCCGAGGAATGACCTGCGGTCGACCACGGTCCAGGAACGGAGATCACGGCGAGACCCGACGTCACCATCTGCACGCTGTGACCCGTGAGCCTCGAGACCAGATCTTCGAGTTCCGGGTTGTGGCCGACCAGGAGCGCTGTCGTCACGTCGTCGGGCAGTTCCCGCACCAGGCCGAGAAGGGCGCTTCCGGACGCGGCGTACACGCGCTCGTCGAACCGTGTTGGTGGGGGCGCAGCCAGCTCGGCCGAGGCGAGCTCCCAGGTGCTCCGCGCGCGCTCGGCAGGGGAGACCACGGCCAGGTCAACGCTGTCGATGTTCGCGGCCAGCCATCGACCGGCTTCCGGGGCCTGACGTCGACCACGCTTTGCCAACGGCCGGTTCAGGTCGGCCTCACCGGTTGACCAGTCCGACTTCGCATGCCGCAACAGGATCAGGGTGCGTTCAGCCACTGGATCAACGCAGGCGGAGCGTGGCAACGACGCCAGCATGGTCGGAGGGCCACAGGGGCACGATCGCCTGGAACGGTGTGTTGCCGACCAGATGCGCCTCGACCGCGCGCAGCCTCGTCCGCCATGACGAACGCGTCATGATGAGGTCGATGCGCTGGCGCAGCTGTGAAGTCGGGTTGCTCAAGGTGCCGTTCTGTCCACTGGTGTACCCGGGGTCGCCGGGATTCACCCGCCAGGCGTCGCGGAGCGAGCCCCTCAGGATGTCGTAGGAGTCGGTCGTAGTGCCGTCCGCCGCCGAGTTGAAGTCGCCGACCGCGACGAGGGCGCGCTTGGGCCGAACTGTTCGGGCGAGGAACTCTTCCGCCTGTGGTTCCTGAGTTCCCGGATACGCGTCGACCTCGAGGTGGGTGTTCGCGAACCGGAACCGCTCACCCCGGTACTTGGCCTCGATCGTGACCCAGCCACGCGCGAAGGACACCGACGTGGTGGTGCCGGGAGGCGTGAACGTCTGCTGCGCGTCGTACCGCCCACTACGAGCTCCCCACCAGTGGAGGCCACGGGTGTCCTTGTTGACCAGGATGACGTCTCGGTCCTGCAGCGTCACAAGGCAGTCCGTGGCACTCAGCCCGCACCCGAAAGTCGGGGCGACGAGCGGAACAGGACCGATGTCGGCGTTGTCCGCCACCGCGGCCACCGCGTAGTCGAGTCCGCGCGCCTCCAGCTCGGTGGTCAGGATCTCCAGGAAGTCCTGGCTCGGGGGCGGTGGGCCAGTGTGGGTCGGCGTCGGCGAGGCGACCCAGTTCGTGACCTCCTGCAGGCCGATCAGATCGGGTTGCTCCCTGGCGATCGTTCTCGCGATGTCCTTCGCCCTCGTGGGAAAGTCCGTCGCGAGCGCGGTGCCGTAGATCTGCGCCACTGCGGCGATGAACTTCTCAATGGTGTCGACGCTCGGGTCCAGGGCAGGCGTCAGCGGCGAGCCGAGGTAGAGGTTCTGGGTCATCACCGTGACGGCAGGATGCTTGTGCCCGCGGCCTGCGTCCGCGGCAGGTGCCGCCATCAGGGGAATCGCGGCCGCTACAAGGGCAACCAGACATACACGGGTACGGGTGAGCATACTCAACGGGGGACCTCCCTCTCCGACAGCAGCAAAGCACGTCGGAGGGAGCACCGCTACGGGTGAACCTCTCCTGGGTCAGCGGTCAGGATGACGAGCTGCTGGGTTGCCCGGGTCATCGCGACATAGCGGTCGACAGCACCTTCGATGCCAGTGCCGAACGACTCTGGGTCAAGGAGGACGACGAGGTCGAACTCGAGCCCCTTCGAGAGCTCCGGGGTCAGCGATCGGACGCGGGAGTTCGCCCCGAAACTGCCATCCTCAAGGTCATTCGCGCCGATGACGCAGGCGACTCCGTCGGCGTGCGCGGCGAGCCAGGTGTCGAGGATCGAGCCCAGGTCCGACGTGGACGCGTGCACGACGGGGATGTCGCTGCTGCGGACAGAGATCGGCACGTTGGCGTCCGGGAAGACGGCCCTGATGACCGGCTCGGCCTGCGCCATGACCTCTTCCGGAGTCCGGTAGTTGATGCTCAGGGAGGCAATGTCGATCCTGTCGAGCCCTATGCGTTCGAGCCGTTCCTGCCACGACTCCGTAAACCCGTGCCGGGCCTGGGCGCGGTCCCCGACGATGGTGAAGCTGCGGGACGGGCAGCGGAGCAGCAACATCTGCCACTCGGCGTCGGTGAGCTCCTGCGCCTCGTCGACGACGATGTGCGCGAACGGGCCGCCGAGCAGGTCGGCGTCGGCTTCGGGGAGGGCGCCTTCGTCGACGAGGGCATCGCGGATGCCGTCCTGGCGAAGCTGGGCCATCATTCCCTCGTCATCGTCGGCCTGAAGTAGCTCGTCGACGACCCTGTCCATCCGTTGACGTTCGGCGGCGACGGCCGCGTCGTGACGACGCTGGCGGCGTGATGCCTCGGGATCGCCGAGCCGCTGCCGGGCGGCGTCAAGGAGAGGCAGGTCGGCGTGGGTCCAGGCGCTGGCGTCGTCGCGTCGGAGCAGCCGAGCCTCCTCCGGGTTGAGCCACGGGGCGCACAGGCGCAGGTAGGCGGGTACCTCCCAGAGGTCGCCGACGAGGTCGGTCGCCTCGAGGAGCGGCCACGCCTTGTTGAAGGCTTCGGCCAGCTCCCGGTTCTGGGCGATTGACCTGCGGACCGGGTCGTCCCGGTCTTCCCGGTCCTCCTCGTCCTCCTCGGCGTGCTTGTGCTCGCTCGCCAGGATCGTGAGGAGCTCCTCCCAGACCTGGTCGCGCGCTTCGTTGTGCGGCGTGCCGGGTGGCGGCGCGTCGAAGGCGTCGGCCCAGTCCGCAGGGCTGACCCAGATGTCGGCGTACGGGGTCTCGACCTCCATGCCCTCGGCCGGCGGCTCCTCGTAGAACCTGACGGCCGGCTCGATCGCCCTCACCATGTCTGCCGACGCCTTCAGGCGGGCCACCTCCGGGTCGGTCTCTACCGCCGCGGCCAGTCCTTCGGGAACGAGGTCGCGCAGGGTGCAGGTCTGCACGCCCTCCTCGCCGAGGCTGGGGAGCACGTCGGCGACGTAGGCCAGGTAGGGCTGGTGCGGACCGACGAACAGCACGCCGCCGCGGCGGTGCCCGAGCCGCGGGTCTGAGTAGAGGAGGTAGGCAGTGCGGTGCAGGGCGACGACGGTCTTCCCCGTGCCCGGACCACCGTCCACGACGAGCGCGCCACGGGACCCCGCGCGGATGATCGCGTCCTGGTCGGCCTGGATGGTGCCGAGGACGTCTCGCATCCGGGGCGTCCGGTTGCTGCCCAGGCTGGCGATGAACGCGGACTGGTCATCGAGCGCCGCGCGGCTCTCGAGCCCGTCAGAGGTGTACACCTCGTCCCAGTAGTCGCTGATCCGGCCGCGGGTCCAGCGATACCGGCGGCGGCTCGCAAGACCCATCGGGTTGGCGTGGGTCGCTCCGAAGAACGGCTCGGCCGCGGGGGAGCGCCAGTCGACCAGGAGTCGACGGCCGTTGCTGTCGGTGAGACCGAGGCGTCCGACGTACGTGGCCTCACCGTCCTCGGCACTGACCATGTGTCCGAGGCAAAGGTCGAGCCCGAAGCGACGAAGGGTGCGCAGGTGAGCGGTCAGCCGGTGGACCTCGTGGTCGCGGTCCATCGCCTCCTGGCCGATGCCGCCGGGCGACTTGCGGGCGACATCGAGACGGTCGGACAGGTCGGCGATCGACTGATCGAGGCTCTCCGCGATGGCAGCGAATTGCTCTTCGTCGACGGCGATGAGCGCCGGGTCGGCCTTGGGGCTGAGGTGTTCGGGAAGGTCAAACGCGCTGGTTGTCACGCGGCTCACGTCATCGGCTCCGATCGAGCAGCAGTGTTACGGCCGTCGATTCTGCGGCACGACCCGGGTCTTGCCGCAAGCCCCCCAGTGCGTTATACGTTGTAAGTGGAGAGGACGGGGTCCTCTCCATCTTGCGTGGTGGGGACCGTCAGGCTGGGAGTGCCTTGGCCCTGTTCTCGAGGTGCCGCGCCAGGTAGCCGTCGACTTCCTCGCGCTCGGCCCGAGATCGCGACAGTTCTGTGCTCGCGGTGCGGGCGTTGGCGATCGCCATGGTCTGGTCCCACGGGCGCCAGAACCGCCAGTTCAGGTGCATGGCGGTCCCCCTTTCAATCATCTCTTGTAACTTTATTAAGTTAATAGGATTTCACACCAGCGGACCAGTGCGCCAGTCCCTTGTTCGAAGGGGACCCGCCGAGACGGCGGTTGTGTCCCACCCAGACCCGCCGAGACGGCGGTTGTGTCCCATGCAAACCCGCCGAGACGGCGGTTGTGTCCCATGCAAACCCGCCGAGACGGCCGGGATGCACGCCCGCGGATGAACATTGCAGCCGTCTGGGCAATTGCTTCCGGGACACAGGCGCCGTCTCGGCGGTCCTCCTTGGCGGCGTACCGGACGCACCCCGCGGGCCGATCAGCGGTGGTCGCGCCTGCAGCTGGTGCGTGCAGGACTCCGCTGATCGGGTTGTCCGTACACACGATCGAGCAACTGATGGTCCCGGCTGCTCCTCGGGTTGCGGTGAGTGGTCTCGACTGATCACTCGCTTCGCTCGCTGCTCGACCACCTACGCTCGGTGGTCCTCCTTGGCGGCGTACCGCACGTTGGCATGGGGCCGCCGGCCGATTAGAGGAGTCTGGCCGGCACCTGGTGGGTGCGGGACTCCGCTGATCGGGTTGTCCGTACACACGATCGACCACCGACGGTCCCGGCTGCTCCTCGGGTTGAGCAGAGTGGTCTCGACTGATCGCTCGCTTCGCTCGCTGCTCGACCACCTACGCTCCGGGCTGCCAGACCCGCCGAGACGGCGCTTGTGTCCCACGCAGACCCGGCGAGACGGCTGGGATGCACGGGGCGGATGAACACACGCGCCGTCTGGGCGGCTGTTCCCGGGACACACGCGCCGTCTGGGCGGCTGTTCCCGGGACACACGCGCCGTCTCGGCGGTATTTAACGCTCACCTAAACCCTCTGAATACCCGATGGGCTCGGGCGAGGCGCAGGGGACTAGAACGCCCATGACCATGCTGCGCTCCATGTTCCTCATGCGAAGGATGGGTCCTCTTCAATGCGTTCATACAGTTCCTACATCGCCGGCTCCGATGTCGCGTCGGAAAACTGGGTCTACACGATCAAGGCCTCGGACTTGCTCGCCGACTTCATGTCGAACCTGGTGCTGAAGCGAGACCTCGAGAGCGGCGCCCGCGTTGACGGGGAGACGATTCCGGCTGTTGTCGCCCGCTGCTCGCTGACCAGTGACCACCACCTGGAGCAGGCGCTGGTCGACGCCAAGGAAGCCGCACCCGTTTGGGGGGCGTACCCGCTCGAGACCAGGATGCGGCTCGCAGAGCGGGTGCACGAGGAGGTACTGCGTCGGCACGAGGAGTTCGTCGACGTGCTCGTCGCCGAGGGTCACCCCCGCAAGCTGGCCGAGTGGGAGATCGCCGGTGTCCTCCAGGGCACGGCCCCGGAGACCCTCCGGCTGTGGCGCCGGCAGCTGCACGAGGAGCACCAGATCGGCCCTCGTCGGCTGGTCCTGGTCCGCAAGCCCGACGGCGTGGTCGTGCTCAGCCCGCCGCAGAACGCCGCCGCGTCCAACTCGGTGCTCGGCGTCCCTGCCCTGGTCGCGGGCAACTCCCTCGTGGTCAAGGCTCCCCGCAGCTCGCCGTACGGCGTCATGTTCGTCTGGCGCGAGATCGTCGCGCCGATCCTCGAGGAGCTGGGTGCCCCTCCCGGGACGCTCAGCCTGGTCTGCGGAAGGTCCAAGGACATCGTGGAGCGCTGGCTGGACAGCCCTCTGGTCGACGACATCTTCTTCTTCGGCGGCAGCGAGCGCGGAATCAAGATCGGCGTGGACGCGGTTGCGCGCGGCAAGAAGCCCGTGCTGGAGCTGGCCGGCAACGACGGCTGCGTGGTGTGGAAGGACGCGGACCTCGACCTGGCCGCGGAGGCGCTGACTGAAAGCTTCTTCGGCTCGGGCCAGATCTGCATGGTGCCCAAGTACGCCGTCGCGCACCCGGCCATCGCGGAGCAGCTGCTCGAGCGGCTGGCGAGCCTGGCCGCCAAGATCCGGCCCGGGTACCCCGAGGACCCAGACGTGCTCCTTTCGCCGGTACTGCGCAGCGACGACTACTTCCAGTACCTCGACGAGGCGACCACCTCTGGCGCGGACGTGGTCACCGGTGGGCACAGGATGGAGGTCGACGGAACCACGTCGAGTACGGGACCGTTCCTGGCCCCCACCATCCTTCGCGTCGACGGCCTGGCCGGCGCTCGCGAGCTGGCGGCTGTGCGCGAGGAGACGTTCTTCCCGTTGCTCCCGGTCGTGGTGCCGGTGGCCGACGATGACGACGAGCTGCTGCTCGACCAGGTCATCGCCTTCGTGAACGGCAACAAGTACGGCCTGCGCAACTCGCTCTGGACCACCGACCCCGCGGTCATCGACGCGATGGCCAGCAGGGTGACCAACGGTGGGCTGCTGAAGGTCAACGACTCGCACATCGGCTTCGTGCCGTGCCTGTCGACCCACGGCGGCACGGGACTGACCGGTGGTCCCTTCGGCGAGCTCAACTACCCGTTGCTCCGCACGTCGCACCTGCAGGGCATCAGCATCGCGGAGGGTGTCCAGCCGAGGACGGCCGTGTTCGAGTCGGCGGCGACCGAGGCGGAGCGATGAGGCTGCTCGAGCAGGAACGCGCGGCGTGTGAGCGCTACCTTCCCGGGCTGGACGACCAGCTCTCCAGCGTCCCCTTCCAGGAGCTGGAGTCTCCAGGCAGCCCCGGGATCGAGCTGTACCGGGCCGCCGGTGGGGCCGGACTGCTGATCCCCACGGTTCACGGCGGCGCTGGAGCCTCCGCGGTCGACGCTGTCCGGGTCACTCGCGCGGTGGCGTCCCGATCGCCGTCCGTTGCCGTCGCGACGACCATGCACCAGTTCTCCGTGGCCAGCCTGGTGGCACTCGCGGAGTCCAGCGAGGGACTCGAGTGGATGCTCCTCGACGGCGTGGCGCGTGACCGGCTGCTCTTGTCCTCAGGCTTCGCCGAGGGTCGTACGTCGCAAGGAATCCTCGCGCCCACGATGAAGGGCGTCTGGGACGGCCAGACCTGGCGGGTCAGCGGGCGCAAGCAGCCGTGCAGCCTCTCCCGTTCGATGGACCTGCTCACGGCCAGCGTGCTGTTCGAGGACCCGGACGGGGGCGCGCGTACGGGCATTGCCCTCATCCCCGCGGCCTCACCGGGCATGAGTGTCGAGCCCTTCTGGGACTCCTGGGTGCTCGCCGGTGCCGAGTCGGACTCGGTGGTCCTCAAGGAGGTCGAGGTACACCCGGACCTCGTCATCGAGCTCAAGGCCGGCCACGACGGCGAGCTGGATGACCTGCAGACCTTGGGGTTCATCTGGTTCGAGCTGCTCGTGACTGCCTGCTACCTCGGAGTCGCGACGGCCCTTGTCGAGCGGGTTCTGGTCGGTGAGCGGGGGTCTGCGGACGAGCGAGTGGGACTCGGCATGGCCGTACACGCGGCCGCCGCGATGCTCGACGGAGCCGCTCGCACCCTCGACGACGGCGAGGGTGGAAACGACGGCCTGGCCCACGCCCTGATCACCCGGTTCACCGTCGCCGACACCGTTCGGTCGACCGTGTCAAAGGCGGTCGAGCTCCTCGGCGGGATGTCCTTCGTGAAGTCGTCGGAGATCGCCTACCTGGCCGCGGCCTCGCACGCCATTGGCTTCCACCCACCGTCACGACACAGCTCCGTCGACACCCTCCTCGGGTGGTTCGACGGACAACCCGTCGTCATCGACTGAAGGCCACAGGAGCGACATGTCCACCACCACCGTGATCCAGATCGACCGGGAGCCCGACTACCCGGCGGTGCTGGACGCCTACCGCAAGCACCTCTCCCGTGGACGCGCCAAGATCTCCGAGGTCTTCGGAACCCAGCTCGAGGTGTCCGCCCGCGGTGCGTGGATCGACACCTCCGACGGCGGGCGCTACCTCAACGCCGGCGGCTACGGGGTGTTCATCCACGGTGCCCGCCATCCTCACGTCGAGTCGGCGGTCATCCGCCAGATCCAGACGAACCCGATCGCGTCCCGGATCCTCCTTGAACCACAGGCGGCGCGAGCCGCGGAGGCGCTAGCTCGATCGACCCCCGACGGCCTCGAGCACGTGCACTTCGCGTGCTCGGGGACCGAGGCGACCGAGGCCGCGATCAAGCTCGCTCGCACGCACGGGCGGCGTCGCCTGGTCTCGACGACCCGTGGGTACCACGGCAAGACCCTGGGATCGCTGAGCGTTACCGCAAACCCCCTCTACCAGGACCCGTTCCGCCCCCTGCTGCCGGACGTGAGCCACGTCCCGTTCGGGGACGCAGCTGCCCTCGCGGCCGAGCTGAGAACAGGACCCGAGGCCTGCGTCATCCTCGAACCGGTCCAGGGCGAGGGCGGCGTGATCATTCCTCCCGACGGCTACCTGCGCGAGGTACGCGCGATCTGCGACGAGTACGGCGCGATCTTCGTGCTGGACGAGATCCAGACCGGACTCGGCCGGCTGGGAACCTGGTGGGGTGCCGACCGCGAAGGCGTGACTCCGGACATCCTCCTGGTCGGCAAGGGGCTCTCCGGCGGCATCGTCCCGGTCTCGGCGATCGTGGCCACTCCGGAGATCTTCAGTGCCTTCAACAAGGACCCGTTCATCCACACCTCGACCTTTTCCGGAGCGCCCATCGCCATGGCAGCTGCCCGCGCGGCCATCGAGGCCATCGAGAGTGACGGACTGGTGGAGCGGTCGGCGTCGATCGGGGCCAGGTTGCTCGCCGGGATGCGGGAGATCACCCGGCTGCGCTGCCCGCACCTGGTCAAGGACGTCAGAGGCGTGGGGCTGCTCATCGGTGTGGAGGCTGAGGATCCCGGGGTCGCCGGTGAGCTGCTGGCCGCGCTGATGGACCAGCACGTCATCGTGAACTACTCGCTCAACGCCAGCACAGTGCTCAGGTTCACTCCGCCGGCCGTGATGAGCGACGACGACACGGAGTTCCTGCTGTCGGCGTACGACGCCGCCTGCGTCGAGGTCTCGGCGCGCTACCCGATCGCCACAACCGTAGGAGTGGGCTGACATGCGTCACGTCGAAGTACATGCGTTTATCCGGGATGTCGACGCCGACACGGTGTTCGACACACTCGCCGACTTCACCCACTACGCACGGCTGGTGGACGTCGTCCGCTCGGTCGAGCTGGACCGCCCAGCGGACGGGCCGGCCCGAAGCAGCTGGGTCGTCGAGTTCCGCAGCGGTCTGCTGCGATGGACCGAGGAGGACTGGTTCCGCAGGGACGAGCTGCGGCTCGACTTCAACCAGACAGAGGGCGACTTCGAGGAGTTCTACGGCGGCTGGGTCCTCGAACCCGAGCCGGGCGGTGTGAAGACCGCCCTGATCGCCGACTTCGACTTCGGAGTGCCCTCGCTGGCGAGCATCGTGGAGCCGGTCGCGGAACGTGTGCTGACCGAGGTCACCCAGCTCATCTTGCTGGGTCTCTTCGGGGACCACGTGGAGCTCCACGGGAGTACGCGAGTGGCACAGGAGCGCGCGCTCCGGGGGCCAGACCTCGGCATCAGCGGACTCAAGACCGCCTGAGGCCACCGACCAATCACTGCAACGACTCATCGAAGGAACCGACAATGAACACAGCAACGACACACAGCGACCTCTACCGCCGCCACGCGGCTCCCAACACAGTCCCGCAGGGGAGCCTGCGCACAGACCTGGCACCGAGACAAATGCTGAGGGCCGCCCAGGTCACGCTGGCCAAACCAACCCTGTCCCGCAAGCGGCTGCCCATCAAGCTCGACCTGAGCAAGTACCGATCGCCGGACTTCACCTACGACACCACGTCCGGCGAGGAGGTGGAGCGGCTGCTCGAGGCGGTTCCCCTGGACTCCGAGGGGCTGCGCTGGATCCACCGACCCGACGGCGTGCTGTTCTACGCCATCCGCTTCGTGGACATCCCGTACGACGAGTTCGTCGAGCGGGTCGACGTCAGCCGTGTCGGTGACTGTTTCCGCGACGTGCTCGGCATCAACACGCAGGTGCTTCGCCGCGACGAGGCCGGGCGACCGCTACTGCAGGTCGAGCGGATCGCCGCGCTCGCCCAGCCCAACTACACGGCCTTCCTCGGCAAGGACGAGCTGGACGTCTACAAGCTCGAGTGCATGGAGTACGGCGCCGACGAGCAGCGGAACTGGATGAGGACGGTGTGCAGCCCCAACGCGTCCACGTCCGCGGACGACGGGTACCTCGCGTTCAGCCGCGTGCCGAACCCGCACCAGACCCGGATCGTGTTCGTTGCCCGCCAGGCCTTCCCGTTCCCGCGCATCATGGAGCTCACCCGCATGTCTCGCTGGACCTGGCTCCGGACCCGCCTGACCGAGGCCGCCTACCGGCGCTTCTGGAACGAGACGTTCGCCAACATCATGGCCCGCTACGAGGGCAAGCCGATCGGCATCGGCAGGCCGAACCGTGGACAGGGGCTGGAGCAGCAGGTGGCAGTCGCAGCCACCGCCGGTGCCCTGACCGGCGCCATGTACCTGCTCGGGCGCACCCGCCGTACCCAGCGACGTCCCTGAGTCCGCGGTCTGTCGAGGAGGGAAATCTGCGATGAAGTACCCGTACAGCTTCCACATCGCCCTGGACGGAAACGGCCTCAACGGGCTCGAGGGCCGGGCAGGCGTCTGCGTCTTCAAGTACGACCCCCTCACCGGGCGCTACGCCTACGACATCAAGTACTACGACGGGATGGCGGGGGGCCACGCGGTCAGCGTCAGCCCGGACAGCCAGGTGGGCTTCCTCGGCAGCACCGGACAGCACCTGATGTTCTACGACACCGACACGCTCGGCGAGGTCGACCGGATCTCCACCCTGCGGTTCGAGCCGACCGACTCCTCCATCAAGGGCAGTACCCACGTCGCCTGGCTCAACGACACGCAGGCCATTGCCGCGATGGGTGAGGGTCTGTGGATGACCGACCTCAGCCGGCTGGACAAGGCAGAGCGGCTCGGCGACCACGGGGTGAAGCTGCCGCACGCCATGAAGCTCACGGCTTCGGGACGCTACGTCGTGTACGGCGGCATGGACCACCCCGGCCGCGGGGAGGCCCGCGAGGTCGGCATCTTCGACCTGCACAACCGGACCTTCCGCAGGATCGAGCTTCCGGCGACGTGCTGGCATGTCGCGGTCCATCCGACAGAGGACCGCTTCTACGCGCTCTCCTTCAGGGTGGGTGCGCAGAACGGGTCCGACTGGCATGAGTGGGGCATCGCCCAGTTCAAGGAGTACGTCTTCGAGATCGACGCCGAGACCGGCGAGGTGATGCGGCACTGGTCTGCCGGGCAGGACACTCCGGCTCACATCAACTCCGACGTCTGCGTCTCCGACCGCGAGCTGATCTACTGCAACGGCGCCAGCGGAACCATCGTGATGATCGACTTGGCGAGCTTCACGTCGTACCGGATCCTGGACGAGCGGCCGGACCTGGGGACCCAGCTCCGCGCCGGGCGGCAGGCGGCACGGACCGTCGCCGACTCCTTGACGCGGGGGTCGATCCTGACCAACGGCCACAACCACCTGCGCGCAATGCGGGTGGCGCGTGGCTCGCTGGTCGACTCGGTCTACGCCTGCCAGATCTCGGCGGACAACTCGCTGCTGTTCACGGCGAACCGGGGCCTGAACACGATCACCGTCTACAACTACCCGGAGAACACCGTCAGGCTGCGGGTGAAGATGCCGGAGCTCCAGGAGTTCGACGCCGGCTTGCGATGGTGGAGCGACCCCCGGCTCGGCTTCCACCACAGCACCCTGCTGAGCCCGTCACCGACCGATGCACGCGAGGCGTGCTGATCCTCGGTCAGGAGACCACAGTGGACCGTCTAGTCGATGTGCTCTTTCGTCGCAGCCGGCTGATCATCGCCGTCTGGGTGCTGCTGACCGCTCTCGGTGCGGTCTTCGCCGTGGGACTCGAGGGCCGGGCGGTGCCTGGAGGTGAGGCCTCGTCCTCCAGCCATGCGGAGTCTGTCGCCAGGGAGCTCAGCAGGAACGGCCAGCCCTCCCTGTTCGTCGTCGTGACCGGCGAGGCCGCCAAGTCCGGCACCGACGGAGCACACGCGCTGCGGGCGTTGCGAACGAACCTGGCCGGCACGCCGGGTGTCCGTGAGGTGGTGGCGCTGCCGCTCCCGCCGCCGGCACGCGAAGCGGGTCCCGTCACCGTGCTGGGACTGTCCACCGCGGGCGGCGTCGACGCGTCGATCGACGTCGCCAGAAGGATCCTGGACATCGAGGGGCTCGCACCGCCGGGCAGTGAGGCGTTCCTCGGCGGGTACGGCGCGCATCGCGAAGAGCTCGTCGAGCTCTCGCGGAGCGACCTGTTGCGCGCCGAGAAGGTCGGCGTACCCATCGTGATCGTCGTCCTCCTGCTCACGTTCGGGTCGGTGGCGGCCACGTTCGTCCCACTCGCGATCGGTCTCGCCGCCCTCGCGGGGGGTCTGGGCGCCGCGGGTGCCCTGGCCTTCGGCATCCCGTTCTCGGAGTACGTCACCAACGCTGCAGCAATGGTCGGGCTCGCGCTCGCGGTCGACTACGCGATGTTCCTGGTTCAGCGGGTCCGGGAGGCCCTGCTGCAGGGAACCGACGTCGACGAAGCCGTTCGCGACGCCATGCGGACCACCGGCGTCGCCATCGCCTGGTCGGGGCTCACGGTGCTGCTGGCGGAGGCCACCATGCTCCTGGTCGACGCCAGGTCGATCCGTACGGCCGCTGTGGGGATGATGCTGGTCACGGTGTGCGCCCTCGCGGCTGCCCTCATCGCCGCACCGCTGATCCTCCGGTCGTTGGGCTACCGGCTCCTGCGTCAGGCGGAGCGGGCGACGGTGAGGAACACCACCGGTCTGCCAGTCGGCCCTGCTCACCGCGCGGATCGCCTCGCCGACGCGTTGTCCGCCTTCCGGCGGTCGAGGATCTCGCGGTCGCACCGGCGGGAGGGCGAGTCGTCCGGCTTCTGGGGGCGTTGGGGGGAGCAGATGACCAGCCGACCCCGTCTCTGGCTGATCGTCGGGGCCGGCCTGCTGGCTGTGCTCTGCATCCCCGCCTTCGGGATCGGCCAACGCGTCGACCTGCCTTCCGCAGCCGCGATGCCCGCCGACTCCCAGGTCAGGCAGGCATCCGAGATCGGCGCGAAGGCGTACGGACCCGGCGTGCTCTCCCCGGTGGAGATCGTCGTGCACGCGACTCCGGACACGGTCGAGCGCCACGCGCGCCGGGTGGCCGACGTACTCCGCAACGACCCTGAGGTGCGCAGCGTGAACCTGCTACCTCTTCAACTGCAGGATGCCTACCGGGTGAGTGTCGCGACCACCCACGGTCCCGCGCACGACCGCACCGAGGCGCTCGTGACGAGCCTGCGGGACGGCAAGCTGCACGCATCCCTGCCCGGTGTCCGGTACGAAGTGGGCGGGGAGTCCGCGATGAGGCTGGACGCCAAGGAGGCGCTGTTCGAGAGTCTGCCGCTGATGATCGGCGTACTGCTGGTGCTGGTGCTCGTGCTTTTCATGATGGCGATGCGTTCGATCGTCCTGCCCCTCAAGGGCATCTTGCTGGTCGTGATCTCGCTCGGCGCCAGCGCGGGCGGTCTCCTGCTGCTGTCGACCACCGAGCTCGGGGCACAGCTGATCGGCTGGTCGCAGCCCCAGGACCTGCATCCGATCGTGCCGGTCACGATCGTGGCGCTCGCGGTGGCGCTGTCCACCGACTACGAGGTCATCCTGATCTCACGCATTGCCGAGCTGTACCGGGAGACCGAGGACAACACCCGCGCGATCGTGCACGGTGTTGCGCACACCGGCCGGGTGATCAGCAGCGCCGCGGCCATCATGATCGCCGTCTTCTTCGGCTTCGCGCTGTCGGACGTGACGCCGCTCAGGCAGCTCGGCGTCGGGCTGGCGTTCGCCGTACTGATCGATGCCACCTTGATCCGCGGTGTGTTGGTGCCCGCCTCCATGCAGCTAATGGGCCGGTGGAACTGGTGGTTCCCCTCCGTCCGCCTGCCACTCCGTCTGCGCGGTCGTGTCCTTGAGCCCCAGCCACACGTGGCCATGGGCAGGAGCGCCGTCGCCCTGGGTCCAGGTAGTTCCGAGTGAGTTCCGAGTCGAGAGGTCTGTTCCGTGAGTAATCCAGTCGCCACCCTCAGATGGGCGTTCCAGGTCGTGTTCGCCAAAGGGACCGTGTTCCGCCGGGCGCCCGAGTTCGCCGTCGACCTCAGCAGGTACGAGCCCTGGGACTTCGAGCAGATCATCCCTGCCATGCAAGACGTCGAGCGGCTGCTCGACGAGGTTTCGCCCGACGCCCATGGACTGCGCTGGATCCACCTGAGCGAGACAGTGCTGTTCCGCGGCGAGCGGCGGCTGGACGTGCCGTACGACGAGTTCATCTCCCGAGTCGACATCGGCCACGTCGGCCAGTTCTACCGGGACTCCCTTGGCGTCACGACGGTGGTCGTCAACCGGGACGAGCTCGGCCGCACGCGTCACCAGGGCGTGCGGGTCGTCGCGCTTCCGCAGCCGAACTATGCCGCGTTCATGCTCAAGGAGGAGCTGGACGTGTACAAGCTCGAGACGATCGACTACAGCGCCGACGAGCAGCGGGTCTGGATGGTCACCGTGCACAGCCCGAACGGCTCGGCCGTCTGCGACGACGGCTACATGTCGTTCTCCCGCGCGCCGGACGGGGTCGGCACCATCGTGACCTTCCTGGCCTGCCAGAACTTCCCGGTCCCTCCGCTGATGGCCCTGGCTCGCCTCGACCGGTGGACCTGGTTCAAGCGCGTGGTCACCGAGGACGCGTACCGCCGATTCTTCAACGCGATGATGCGGAGCATCGATCGCTGCTACCACGGCCAGGACTTCCACGTCGGTCGAGCTGTCGCTGACCCGAAGCCCACCGGTGGGGCCGGTGACCGACTGCCGTCGCAACCTGCCGCATCAGGGCCTCGCGGTTGACACTCGACCCCGCTGACTGGATGGAGGTCAGCGGGAGATACCCGAAACGCATGCCGGGAAGCACCGGTGGAAATAGGGTGAGCGATGACGCCATGGCGCTTCGCGGGTTCGCGTGCTAGCACCGGCACGGACGTGAGGACGAATGGACAAGCCCAGCACGAGTGATCGGTTGCGCTACTGACTGTGCGAAGTCTTCGAGGCCCTGTTCTCGAGCCGAGGCAGCGGAATCTACTTACGTCCGGCCAGCGACTACATTGTCCCCGGCTCGCGTCAGCGAACTTCTACACCGTGTCACACGCCGCAGCCGGGCGCGGAGAAACCGCCATTGGCTACCGCATCGCGGCGCATGCCCGAAGCAGGATGGATGGCTACGGCGTGACGGTCAACCCGCCAAAATCGATGAACCAAACCTACGGCCCGGGAGACCAAGTCATGGTCCTTGGGGAGGGCTGACCACCCGCGGTCGACGCTCCGCCTGTGAAACGGAGATGGTGTGGACTTCGGGCCACCAGGTGACCCAAATCCCACATCATCTTGCCCTGGAACCGTCTGAGGCCAACCGCCATCCAGGGGCTGACTTTCGCCAGAGCGAGGTCTAGCGTGGACGGTTGGCGGCGGGCCACGAGCCTGGGAGGCAGAGATGGAAGTAGATCGTCGTACGGTGCTCAAGAGCGCCGCCGTTGCCGCACTTGCGGGCGGACCGTTCCAGGGTTTGCTGGCCCCGCCGACTGCGGCCGCCGCTCCCAATGCTGCGTTCCGCGCGCTACGGCCGATCCCGGATGCGCGGGACGGAATCGTTCGGCTGCACCTGCCGGCGGGCTTCTCGTACCGGTCCTTCCACGACACCGAGTCCCCGGTGACCCTGGACGACGGAACGGTGCTTCCTGGCCGACACGACGGCATGGGAGCTTTCCGTGGCCCCAACCGCAACGTGGTGCTCGTCCGCAACCACGAGATCACCAACAACCCCAACGTTCCGGCGTTCGGCACCGGTACGCCGTACGACGCGAAGGCCGGCGCCGGCACGACGACTGTCGAGGTGACCCCCTTCGGTGAGGTCGTGCGCAGCCACACCAGCCTGAACGGCACGATGTTCAACTGCAGCGGCGGTGTGATGCCGTGGGGCTCGTGGATCACGTGCGAGGAGACGGTCAATGGTCCGGACGTCGGACCTGACTTCACCGGCGCCTCGAACCTGGAGCTGGAGAAGCCGCACGGGTACATCTTCGAGGTGCCAGCAGATGGGGTGAGCAACCGCAAGCCGATCACCCGCGCCGGACGCTTCTCACACGAGGCGGTCTCGTTCGACCCGGTCGACGGCGTGCTCTACCTCACCGAGGACAACTTCGAGTTCCCGTCGGGCTTCTACCGCTACATCCCCGCGAGGAACCCGATGAAGACCGGCAGGCTGGACAACCACGGTCGCCTGCAGATGCTCGCAGTCAAGGGCCGGCCGAACATCCACCTCGAGGCTCGACAGCGGGTGGCGGGCGACCTACGACGTCAAGTGGGTCGACATCGAGGACCCGAACCCGACCTTCCCGTACACGCCGGGCCAACCGGCTCCGACGACCAACGACGCAGCGCTGGTCGCGGTCGGCGACCAGGGGCGAGCGAAGGGTGCTGCGCTCTTCTCGCGGCTCGAGGGACAGGTCTACGACGACAACGTCGTCTACTTCACCTCGACCCAGGGTGGCGGCCCCGCGGAGGACGATTCGGACGACGACAACGCCAACGGGTTCGGCCGCGGCAATGGTCAGGTATGGGCGTACCACTGCCGCGCGAAGAAGCTGCAGGTTCTCTTCCAGGCCCCGGTCGACACCGCCGAAGCGAACCTCCGGTTCGACTTCCCCGACAACATCACGACCAGCAGGAGAGGGACGCTCGTCGTCTGCGAGGACAGCATGGTCGACAACTACATCCGCGGACTGTCCCGCCGTGGACATCTCTGGGACATCGCACTGAACCGTCTGGTCAGCGCGACCGGCACGCCCCGTTTCGGGGACGAGTTCGCGGGGTCGACGTTCTCGCCCGGAGGCCACACGCTCTTCGTCAACATCCAGGCAAACCGCGGCTTGACGTTCGCGATCTGGGGCCCGTGGAGGCGGATCGGGGTCTGACGTGGATCGTGCGGTGCTCGACACCGCCCTCGACCGCGCACCGGTCAACGACGACGGCCGCTCCGGAGCGACCTTGGAGCGTGTCCTCCTGGCGGACGGCTCCCGGGTGGTGGTCAAGCGCTTCGACCCGTCCGTTGATCTGGTCATGCGGCTCTCCGGGGATACCCGCGGCCGCGAGGTCGACTTCTTCCGGCGCGGCATCCTCGACGGGCTGCCGGCGACGGTGCTGCATCCGGTCATGGACGGCTGGTTCGACGACGATGGGTACGGCGTGCTGGTCATGCGTGACCTCGGGGACGCCGTGCTCAGCTGGAAGTCCATCGTCACCAGGGAGCAGGCCGGGAGGATGTTCAGGGCGGTGGCCGACCTGCACGCAGCGTTCCTTGGCTCGGCGCCCGACGGGCTGACGCCGCTCGGCTCCGTCCTGGACTTCTTCGAGCCTCAGAGGCTGCTGCCCTACGCCGGCGAGACCCTCGTGGACTACGCCTTGCGTGGGTGGGAGTACTGGCCCGAGGTCGCGCCGGGCGAGGTGGGGGAGAAGGTGCTCGCGCTGGCCCAGGACACCGCGCCCCTGGCGACGGCCTGCCTTGCCCTGCCGACGACCCTCGTGCACGGGGACCTTGCGACGGTGAACATGGCCTTCGAACCCGACCGGCCCGGGTGCCTGACCCTCATCGACTGGGGGGTGGCCTCGGCGGGGCCCGCCGAGCTCGACATCGGCCGGCTGCTGGCCGGCTGCGCGCACCTGTTCGGCCCGGCAGGTGGGGGAGGGGAGAGCGAGACCATCGTGGCGACGCTCGACAGCCTCGTGGCCCTGCAGCGGGAGGTCGCCGGCCCGGCGTACGACGAAGCCGCGTTGCGGTTGGGCCTCCTCGCCGGCATCACCTGGCTGGGCTGGAACAAGGCGCTCGACATCGTCGAGCACCCCGACCCGGCCGTGCGGGAGCGGGAGCGCGTGGCGTTGCCGTGGTGGTTGCACCAGGCCGACCTTGCCTTCGAGACCGGCCTCATCTGAGAGGGACAACGCAATGGACGTGAACACGCTCTATCACCGGACCGTCGAGTTCTTCGCCGACCGGGTCAACGCCGTGAAGGAGGACCAGTGGGGTGATCCGACGCCGTGCAGCACCTGGAACGTGCGCGACCTGGCCAATCACGTGACCAACGAGAATCTCTGGACCGTCCCGCTCATGGAGGGCGCCACCATCGCGGAGGTCGGTGACCGGTTCGAGGGAGACGTGCTCGGCGCGGACCCGATCGGGTCAGCCCTGACGGCGGCCCGGGCCGCGATCACGACGGTGGCGACGCAGCTGCCACAGGGCGGCACCGTGCAGCTGTCCTTCGGCGAGACGCCGAAGGAGGAGTACGCCATGCAGCTGGCCGCCGACAACCTGGTCCACGGCTGGGACGTAGCGGCGGCCACTGGAGGCGACACCCGGATGGACCCCCATCTCGTGCACGCGATCGCCGACTGGTTCGACGACCGTGAGGAGCTGTACCGGGGTGGAGGCGCCATCTCGGCACGCGGCCCACTCACCGGCGACGCGCAGCACGATCTCCTGGCCCGGTTCGGCCGTGACCCGGGATGGGGCCCCAACCACAAGACGCTGGCGAGGTTCAACGCCGCGTTCGGCGCCTACGACGTCGATGCCGCGATCGCGTTGGTGACCGACGACATCGTCTTCGAGACCACCTCGCCGGCGCCCGACGGCCAGCGCCACGAGGGTCGCGCCGCCGTCCGCACAGCCTGGACCGAAGTGATGGCAACCCCGGGGTTGAGCTTCACCGAGGAGGAGTCCTTCGTCTCCGGCGACCGGGCAGTCGTCCGCTGGCGCTACGCGTGGTCGGGCTCGGACCCCGGCCACGTCCGCGGCGTCGAGGTACTCCGCTTCCGCGACGGCTTGGTCTGCGAGCACCTCTCCTACGTCAAGGGCTGACCCCGCGACGCGGCCCATGTCGCTTCTGATGCTGACGGCTTACCCACTCAGCGGCGCCCCGGCCCCGTCGTACACCACCCGCCCCAGCTTCCCGGTCGAAACCTGAGCTTCCCGTGCCTTGCAAAGCACGGGAAGCTGGCGATTCCCACGGGACCGTGGGAAACCCCAACACCACGGTTAACCCACTTGCGTGCGTGGCTAGTGGTCATGACCGCAAGTTCGTCGAGGGTAGCCGTGGTCCGGGTGCGTGCAGCGCAAGGCGGAGGAGGGAAGTCGTAGTTGACCTCCTTCGACCGACTCCAACGCAGCGATGTGCGTGCCTGGGCCGCGGGGACCCCGACGACCTTAAGGGAATGGCCACTAGATTGCCGGGGTGGAGACAACAGCGGGTAAGACCGAGGTTCACTACGTGGAGCACGGAGAGGGCCGGCCGGTGGTGGTGCTGCACGGCGGCGGCGTTGACCATCGCGAGGCCGAGGCGTGCTTCGAGCCAGCCTTCGACGGAGTTGCGGGCTTCCGGCGGATCTATCCTGACCTCCCCGGGATGGGCCGGACGGTGGCGTCCGACGAGCTGCGCAGTGCCGAGGACGTCCTCGACACGCTGCTCGACTTCGCCGGGAAGGTCGCTGACGGGACACCGCATCTGCTGATGGGTCACTCCTTCGGCGCCTACCACGCCCAGGCGATGGTCGCGAGGAAGCCAGAGCAGGTGGCTGGTCTCGCGCTGGTGTGCCCGATGCTGCCGGGCCTGCGCGACATCCCGGAGCACCGCGTCGTTGTGGGGTCGGGCGAGATCGGCGACGACGAGTTCCGGAGCTACTTCGTGGTCCAGAGCCCGGAGATGCTTGAGCGCTACGAACGCCACGTCCTCCCCGGAGTCGCGCTGGTCGACCACGCGGCGTCGGCGCGGATCGGCGAGCGCTGGGAACTCGCCCACGATGATGGGCCGGCGTTCGCGGGTCCGACGCTGGTCGTGGCGGGGCGACTGGACTCGACAGTCGGGTACGCCGCTGCCGTGGACCTCCTGGACCACTACCCGCACGCGTCGCTCGCCGTGGTCGACGACGCAGGTCACGCACTGCCCCACGAGCAGCCTGACGTCCTGCGTGCACTCGTCGCTGAGTGGCTCACGCGCGTCGGGCGCTCTGGCTGAAAGCCTGACGACGGGCCGGTCAGCGTTGTTTCGCGCGCCGCCCCGGCTGGGCAAGCAGCTGTCTGGCTAGCGTGTCGGTCAGCCACTCGACGTACTTCTCTTCGCTCCAGCCATAGCGCTGCAGGGTCAGGTACGGCGCGGACGAGGAGAGCATCAGGAGCAGGTCGGTGGCGTCCTCATCGGTAAGTCCCGCCCTGAGCGCAAACCGGTCGGTGAGCAGCTCAACGACCTCGGTCAGACCCTTGCGGCGCAGGCGTTCACTGTCTGCGACCACCGCGGCGGCATCGGGCTCGTGCGACGCCGACTCGGCGACCTCCTTGATGGCCGCGACGCGTCTCAGAATCGCCGTGTTGCCGCGGACGAACCCGCCAAGCGCGGCCCGGCCGGAGCGCCCCTCGAGGAGGTCGGCGAAGGGTGCCTGCTCCAAAGGGCGGAGCCGCTCAGGCCCGAGGACCTCAAGGTCGAAGCATGCCTGCAACAGCTCGGCCTTCGTGTGGAACGTGAAGTAGACCGTCTGGACCGCGACCCCGGCTCGGTCCGCGATGTCGCTCATCCGTGCGCCGACGTACCCGGATTCGACGAAGACCTCGATCGCGGCGCGGATCATTCGCTTCCTCGTCGCCGCCGCTTGCTCGCGCCGAGTCCGCTTCGGGGCATTGACAGTCTTCGTCACAACGATCAAAGTAACAGTAGTCACTCACTAGTGACGATCACTAGTGAGTTGGGGGAGCCTGGGAGGCAACATGACCGCGGTAACGAGCACGCCAAACAAGTCAGATCCCTGGGAGATGGCCCTGATCCACCGCCTCATCGGGCGCGGGTTCGAGCAGGCGAGGGAGGCCGTGCTTGCCTCCGGCAACACTGGTCGCGTCGGTGCCGTGGCGGAGTACGTCCGCTTCCATCTCCATGGTCTTGAGGCCCACCACTCGAGCGAGGACGCGCTGCTCTGGCCGCTCCTCCGCGAGCGGGCCAGCCTGTCGGACACACTCATCACGCGCATGGAGAAGCAGCACACTGGCGTGCACGACGCCATCGAGGAGACGGGGCGCGAGTTCCTGGCATGGGAGGCAACGCCGACCCCCGACCGATCGAAAGCGCTGGCAGCGGCCCTCGGCCACGTCATTGACAGGCTCGAGGAGCATCTCGCCGAGGAGGAGCGCGACATCGTGCCTCTGATCGCGGTCCACATCACCCAGTCGGAGTGGGACAACCTCGGACAGGTCGCCTTCAGCAAGTTCACACCAAAGCAGCGGTTCACCGCGATGGGGGAGATGCTGGCGGCAGCTGATCCCGCCGAGGCCGCCGAGATGATGGGCGGGCTACCGGCTCCGGTCAAGGTCATCTGGCGGCTGTTCGGCCAGCGGAAGTACGAGCGATTCATGGCCGAGGTCCGCGGCTAGCCGTCAATCCAGGTGGCGAGATGTTCGGCGATGGCGTCGGGCTGGTCCTCGGGGAGGAAGTGAAGTCCTGGCCCAACGGTGCGGGTCGTTAGCCCTGGGCAACGTGCTGCGATCTCGGCGGCGTACGCACAGTCAATGATGGCGCCGGGATCGGCGTGCAGGAGTAGGCGTGGAGTCTGGGTGGATCCCAGCCAGGCGAGGTTTGCGTCGAGTGCATCCCGTACGTCGGGAGGGTCACCGTTGATCGGAATCTGGGTCACCCACGCCCAGATCGGATGCCGGCTGCGAGGTGTCGGAAACGGCGCTGCATAGGCACGTTGCTCATCCTCGGTGAGCTGGTGGTGCATTCCGCTGGGCAGGACGGTGGAGATGAAGAAGTTCTCCTCCTCGATCTTGCGTCGTCCCCGAACGGGGTCGCGAAGCTCGCCGAACAGCTCGCGGCCCGCCTCGTCGAAGTCCTGCCAGGAACCCAGCGCCCGCAGGTGTCCCTCCATCATCGCCACGCCGACCACCCGCTCGGGGTGCTCGCGGGCGTAGTCCAACCCCAGTGCGACGCCCCAGTCGTGCATCACCAGCCGGATGGCTCGGCCTTCGGTGTCGAGCCCCGCAAGGGCCTCGGCCACGTAGTCGCGATGGACCGCCCAGGTGTAGTCGAGGTCTGGCTTGCCGGAACCGCCCATCCCGATCAGGTCCAGGGCAACGCATCGGAACCGGTCCATGAGTGCCGTGACCACGTGGCGCCAAAGAAACGAGGATGTGGGGTTGCCGTGCAGAAAAACCAGGACCGGTGCCTGCGGATCATCCTGCTGTCGAGGGGTGCCGGTGTCCACCACTCGCATCATCGACTCACGGACGTGGAGCAGGTGCGTCCCCCGGGCCACCAGTGCGTCCCAGTGCGAAGCCTCGACCACTAACGCCTCCCATGGCGAAAGGTGTTCCCCGGTTTGTCTGTGATCTCTGCGAGGTGCCGGTGCGAGCGTTACCCTCACAAGCGTGAGCCGAATCTTCACCACGAGCTTCGCGTCGGTCTATCCCCACTATGTGACGAAGGTCGAGAACAAGGGGCGTACGACGGACGAACTGAACCAGGTGATCGAGTGGCTGACCGGTTTCGACGAGTCGGCGTTGAGTGCCCACCTGTCCGCGGGTACGACGTTCGAGGGGTTCTTCGCCGACGCCCGACTCAATCCGAACGCATCGTTGATCACCGGCGCCGTGTGTGGGGTGCGCGTCCAGGAGGTCGAAGACCCGTTGATGCAGAAGATTCGCTACCTGGACAAGCTCGTCGACGAGCTGGCCAAGGGTAAGGCGATGGACAAGATCTTGCGGGCCTAGGGCCAGCCCGTCGAAGTAAGGGGCAACCGCCCGGCCCCGATCGACTCGAACATGTTCGCTGAGCAAGACTGATCGCGTGACAGACCCCGCCACACCACAAGTCCGGCAACTGCGGCTCGTCGTCGAGGCCGAAGACTTCGAGTCCGCGGTTGCGTTCTACCGCGACGTGCTCGGCCTGCCGGTCGAGCTGGACCTGCAAGGCGACAACGGCGAGCACGTCATGATCCTTGACGCAGGTCGAGCCACTCTTGAGCTGTCCAACCCCGCCCAGGTGACCATGATCGATGAGGTGGAAGTGGGTCGTCGGGTGGCGCCGCGGTTGCGCGTCGCGTTCGAGGTCGACGACGCTGCCACCACCGTCGACCGGTTGGTGGACGGTGGTGCGGAGATGCTGGCTCCCCCGACCACGACCCCCTGGAACTCCCTGAACGCCCGACTCGAGGCCCCGGCCGGGCTCCAGATCACAGTTTTCGAGGAGCTGGCGAGCAGCGAACCCGTCACGGGAAAGTGAGCTCGGTCCTGTTTATCTCCGCCCAGTGACGATGAGCGCTCTGAGTCGGAGCGGATAGCCGCCGGCCGTCTGGAGGGCATCCATATCCTGGAAGCACGCGTCGCGATACGCGACCAGAGCCTCCGGCGCCAGCTGTTCCAGGAGCCCGCGCACGCTGAACGACCAGCGCCAGTCCCACCACTGCTGCTTGGAGGCGAAGTGGATCTCGGTCTCGTCCTGACGCACCTGCAGGTCGGTGAAGCCCGCCGTGCGGAGCAGCTCCGTTACATCTTCGGCGCGGTCGAAGGGCTGCTGCAGAGCCCGGTGACGCAGCGAGCCCGTGGTTGCGAGGAGGTCGTCCTCAAAGCCCCACCGCTCGTCCTCCTCGCCCCAGGTCGACACTGCAACGACACCGCCTGGCCGGAGCACGCGCTGGAACTCGGCGGCCGCGCGCGTGGGGTCAGGGAGGAAGAACAACGCAAAGGCAGCGGTGAGTACGTCGAACATCGAATCGGGGAACGCCAGATGCTCGGCGTCCATGACCCGTAGGTCGACGTCGGTGACTCCCGCCGCGCGTAGGTCCGTCCCCGCGAGCTCGATCATGGTCGGCGAGACGTCGATCCCGGTGAGGCGGTCGATACCGCGCGCCTGGGCGGCGATGAGGACTGCACCTCGTCCGCAGGCGATGTCGAGCAGGTGGGCCTCGCGAGGCAGGGCAGCCCGGTCGAGCAGCCGCCCGGCGAAGTACGCGTGGTAGGCCTCGCCGATGCGGTCATACGTGGGCGCCGCCCGATCGAACACACCCGCCAACCACGCCCTGTGGTCATCCACACAGCCAGAGTAGTTGCGCGAGCTCGTCGACAGCCCGGTGATCGGGTTGTCCGTCCCGATCGACCAGTTAGGGAAGGGGCAGTCCGGACCGCAGGCGTTTCTCCAGTTGCGTGCCCGACGACGCGACGTCAGCACCCGAGGTCCTCAGCGCCGCCTCCAGCTCCGGCGGCTTCACAGGCGAGAAGAGCCAGGTGTCGAAGAACGCGCCGAGATCCCGGCCCGAGAACCGCTCCGCGTGCCGGATGAACTCCTGGGTGGTCGCTGGGGTGCCGGACTGTGTCTCCGTCCAGCGGCGCAGCATCAGGAAGAATGTCGGATCGCCGACCAGTACGCGAAGGGCCTGCAGCGTCATCGCCCCGCGGTAGTAGACCGGGAAGTCGAGCAGGTCATCGTCCCCGCCCGGGTCCCCGATCTCCACGGCCCAGAAGGGGGAGTCGGCCGGGATGCCCGCCACATGGTCGGAGCTTTCCTGCGCGGTGAGCACGCCCTGGTCCTCGTCCCACAGCCAGTTCGCGTAGGTGGCGAAGCCCTCGTTCAACCAGATGTCCCGCCACCGCTTCAGGTGCACGTCGTCGCCGAGCCACTGGTGGGCGAGCTCGTGCAGGACGACGTACTCGGCGTCGGTCCGGTCGTGGAAGTAGCCCTTTCCGTACACCGGGCGGGTCTGGTTCTCCAGCGCTGCGAACGTGTCGACGTCGTCGACGACGCCGCCGGAGGTGCTGAACGGGTAGGTGCCGAACGTGCGCGCCAGGAATCCCAGGTACTCCGGCTGCCGGTCCAGGGAGCCCCGCACGAGCTTGCCGATGGAGGGTGCCTGCGCGGCGGTCCCGATCATCCAGTCGGCCTGGTTGCCCGGGCTGTCGGCGGGTGGCCCGGACACGCGCCATCCGTCGAGGGTGTTGCCGTCGTTCTCGAACGACGTGGTGCCGGCTCCGGTCGAGACCACGATGTCGTCCACGTGCACCCCGCTGGACTGGAAGATGTCGTCGCTGGCGTAGCTGATGGACACCTCGGCGCGGCGCCCAGCAAACCTCGACAGATCCACGCTCCACTGCTCATAGCCCCCACTGGCGCCGCTGGCGGCCCACCACTGACCCGTACTGCCGGTGGCCGTGCAGAAGCCGTCGCCCAGGCCCTGGTAGTGCTCCAGGAACGGGTGAATCCCCAACCACCACGGGCATGAGAAGCCGGTCGAATCGGTGGTGTGCCCGTTCAGGTCGGGCAGCGTCGTCCAGTCGGTGCCCCCACTGGTGCGGGCCTCGACGAAGGCGAAGTCCCAGTCCTGCTCGGTGTCCCTGGCCATCCAGAAGGACAGCCGGGCGCCGCTGCTCGGCACCTGCACGGTGCGGGTGAGCCGCTGGTAGGAGACGTCGGCCTGCTGCGAGAAGGCGTACCGCTTGCCCGTCCGGGGCAGGGCAGTCGGCGTGTAGAGGTCCCGATCGATGGCGTCGACGTACGGGATCCCGTCACGCGTGTACGAACGCAGGTCGAACTGCCCGATGGTGGTCGTAGCCAGGTAGGACGCCATCGGCTCCTTCGCGTCCCAGGTCCACGTGGTCAACCCGTCGTGGTCCCTTCGGTCCTTGAGCACGCCGTTCGCTGTCGCTTCGACCCCGCGCGGCACGGTGACCTGGAACGTGTAGGCCGCTGGGTCACTGGGATGGTCGTTGACCGGGTACCACGTTGCCGCAACGTCGGGCTCCCCCGTCACCATCGCGCCGTCGTCCGTGTGCCTGAATGCGCTCGGCCCGAACGCGTCCTCGAGTGTTATCGGGATGCCGTCGTAGCGAACAACGGTGACGAAGCCCTTCCCGCTCTTGAGCGCGGCGGCCGGTGTGATCGTGAGCTCCTGGCCGGCTCGGGTCCATGACGCCGGCCGCCCGTCGACCGTGATCGCACGGACCGTCAGTCCGAGCAGGTCCAGGTTGAACGCGGACAGGGTCTGAGTGGCCGTCGCGCGGATCGTGGCGACGCCATGCAGCTGAGCGGTCGCGGGGTTGTAGCGGATCGCCAGCCCGTAGTGCCGGGCGTCGTACCCGCCGTTGCCGTCGAGCGGAAAGTAGGGGTCGCCGATCCCCGGAGCGCCGGGCGAGGCCCCTCCACTTCCCGGGGAGCCGGCCACGCTGCCGGCCACCCCGCCGGGCAGCAAGGTGGCGCATAGCACCATGGCGACGACCAACACTGCTTTGCGCACAATGACCAGCTCATCTGGGTCGGCGTGGGAAGACGATGTGCCGAGATGGCCTAGCTGGTGAACTCCACTACGTCGGCGCAGAAGCTGCGGCCCGTGGTGTCGTTGCGCCCGGTTGAGTCGCGGACGACCCGGAACGAGTCGGCAACCTCCTGATCGTCGTCGGGGTTGCCGGGTGTGCCGTTGTAGTCGACGTCGATGGCGAACCGGAACTGGCCGGGATCCTTGAGCACTAGCTTGCCGTTCTGGTCGTAGTAGCGAGCACCGCCAGCGGTGAAGACGGTGCTGGTGAAGGTGCCGTCACCGTTGTCGACGATGGTCTGGTCCAAGCTGTTGCCGGCGAAGACCTGGGTGAACGTGCCGCCGGTGTTCAGATTGGTCCACGCGATCGTGCCCCGCACGGTCTTGTGGAAGTGGGGGAAGGGTGACGACCCGCGCTTGTTGAGCACGAAGTTGACGTACACATCGACGTCCTCCTGGACCGGGGCCGTCGCAGTCGAAGAAGTTGGTGACGACGTCGTGGAGGTGGCCCTTGTCCAGTGGCGCGGCAGTCGCCGGTGTGCCGGGGGCCAGCGCGGCTGTGCTGACCAGCCCGGTGACAAGGGCTGCCGAACGTCCCCCCATGGCCCCTCCCTCCGCGCACGCGTCGATCGAGAGTACGGCAGCGCCCGCCGTGGGACCGGTGCTGGTCTAGGCGGCTTGGGACCGGTTTGCAGGCACCTCAGGAAAGCCCGCCTCGCCGGGCAGTGGGGCGACATCGGTTGGAACAGAGATGGTGTGGACTTTGGGTCACCAGGTGACCCAAAGTCCACATCATCTTGCCTTGGAACCGTCTCTGTCCGAGGTCGGGCTCCTGCTCGCCAATCCCGGTGACTTCGACGGCCTCAACGACGAGTATTCGCGGTGGTTCCCGTCGAACCCGCCGACCCGCCATGTGGCGAAGCTCGGTGTCGACGTGCCCGGACTGCTCGTCTCGATCCGCATGACAGCGTTCGTGTCCTGACCCGAGCTCCGGACTCCGTTCGCTGACAGCGGACGGGGAGGCGGGAACACCGCCCCTCGACTCGAAGTTGAGCCTAAGCGACTCAAGAATCGAGGAAGCCCCATGAACGACGTCATCACCCTGCCCCTCCTGTCCACGCCGGACCTCGTCGTACTGCCTGGGATGGTCGTGCCGATCGAGCTCGACGGCGACACCCGTCCCGTCGTCGACGCCGCCCAGGCCGGGTCGGACGGGAAGCTGCTGCTCGCACCCCGCCTCGCCGACCGCTACCCGACGCACGGCGTCGTCGCGACGATCGAGCAGGTCGGCCGGCTGCCCGGTGGTGCTCGCGCGGCCGTACTGCGCGCGGGGACACGCGCGCGCATCGGCTCCGGTGTGCCGGGGACCGGGGCGGCGCTGTGGGTCGAGGCCGAGACCGTCGATGAGGGTCCGCTGACCGACCACGTCCGGGAGCTGGCCGAGGAGTACAAGCGGGTGGTCATCGCCATCCTGCAGCGGCGCAACGCTTGGCAGGTCATCGACACCGTGCAGCGGGTCGGCGACCCCTCGGAGCTGGCGGACATGGCCGGCTATGCGCCGTACCTCTCAGACGAGCAGAAGCGCGACCTGCTCGAGACGCCTGGGGTCGAGGAGCGGCTGACCCGGGTTCTGGGGTGGGCGCGCGACCACTTCGCCGAGCTCGAGGTGACCGAGAAGATCAGCGACGACGTCCGCGAGGGCATGGACAAGCGGCAGCGGGAGTTCCTGCTTCGTGAACAGCTGGCCGCGATCCGCAAGGAGCTGGGGGAGGGCGAGCCCGAGGGTGCCGACGACTACCGGACGCGCGTCGAGGCCGCCGAGCTGCCCGAGAAGGTCCGCGAGGCCGCGCTGCGTGAGGTCGGCAAGCTGGAGCGGGCCAGCGACCAGAGCCCCGAGTCCGGCTGGATCCGGACCTGGCTCGACACCGTTCTCGAGCTGCCCTGGTCGGTGCGGACCGAGGACCAGACCGAGATCACCGGGGCGCGGGAGATCCTCGACGCCGACCACCACGGACTCGACGACGTGAAGGACCGCATCGTGGAGTACCTCGCGGTCCGCGCCCGTCGCGCCGAACGCGGCCTGGAGGTCGTGGGCGGACGAGGCTCCGGTGCCGTGCTCGCTCTCGTCGGGCCTCCCGGCGTCGGCAAGACGTCGCTGGGGGAGTCGGTCGCGCGTGCACTCGGGCGGAACTTCGTCCGGGTCTCGCTCGGCGGCGTCCGTGACGAGGCGGAGATCCGTGGCCACCGGCGCACCTACGTCGGTGCGCTTCCGGGCCGCATCGTGCGGGCGATTTCCGAGGCCGGCTCGATGAACCCCGTCGTACTTCTGGACGAGGTGGACAAGGTCGGCTCTGACTACCGCGGCGACCCGGCTGCTGCTCTGCTCGAGGTGCTGGACCCGGCGCAGAACCACACGTTCCGCGACCACTACCTCGAGGTCGACCTCGACCTGTCCGACGTGCTGTTCCTCGCGACGGCCAACGTGGCCGACACGATCCCGGACGCGCTGCTCGACCGCATGGAGGTGGTCACCCTCGACGGCTACACCGAGGACGACAAGGTGGCGATCGCCCGGACGCACCTGCTGCCCCGCCAGCTATCGCGGGCGGCTCTGAGCGAGGACGAGGTCACCGTCTCCGATGAGGCGTTGCGGCTGATGGCCGGCCAGTACACCCGCGAGGCCGGCGTACGGCAGCTCGAGCGGGCTGTCGCGCGCGTGCTGCGCAAGGTCGCCACCCGCCTCGCGTCGAAGGAGCACACCTCGGTTGCGGTCGACGAGGACAACCTGCGCGAGTTCCTCGGGCGACCACGGTTCCTGCCCGAGTCGGCGGAGCGTACGGCGGTGCCGGGTGTTGCCACCGGCCTGGCCGTGACCGGCACCGGAGGAGACGTGCTGTTCATCGAGGCGACCGGCATGAAGGGCGACGCACACCTCGCGCTGACCGGCCAGCTCGGCGACGTGATGAAGGAGTCCGCGCAGATCGCTCTCTCCTACCTGCGCGCACACGGTGCCGAGCACGGCATCGACGCGACCGCGCTCGACCGGGCGCTCCACCTGCACGTGCCGGCGGGCGCCGTACCGAAGGACGGACCGTCCGCGGGCGTCACGATGGTGACGGCGCTGTCGTCGCTGGCCTCCGGCCGGCCGGTGCGCTCGGACGTCGGGATGACCGGCGAGGTGACTCTGAACGGCCGCGTGCTGCCGATCGGCGGCGTGAAGCAGAAGCTGCTCGCAGCACAGCGAGCCGGCCTCAAGACGGTGTTCATCCCGCAACGCAACGAGCCGGACCTCGACGACGTACCAGCGGAGGTGCTCGCGGAGCTGGACGTGCGCCCAGTCGCTGACGTCGGCGAGATCCTCGCCTTCGCCCTCGAGCCGGTCGCGACGGTCGAGTCTGCCGCCTGATGGGCTACGTGATAATCAGTAAGGGTGACTGACTCGGCATCGCATACTGACTCCGGCCCGACTCCCTTCCACGACCTCGACGCGTACATCGACCTGCCACGCTGCTCCGGCCTGGCGCTCTCCCCGGACGGCTCCCGACTGGTGACCGCCGTACAGACGCTGAACCCCAAGCGCACCAAGTACGTGACGGCCCTGTGGGAGGTCGACCCGAGCGGTGAGCGCGCGGCACGGCGGCTGACGCGCAGTGCGAAGGGCGAGCGCAGCGCTGCGTTCCTGCCCGACGGCTCGCTGCTGTTCACCTCGGCCCGGCCTGACCCGGAGTCCAAGGAGGAGGACGACGACGAGGTCGCCCTGCTGTGGCTGTTGCCCGCGGGTGGCGGGGAGGCTCGCGTCGTGGCGTCGCGGCCGGGCGGTGTGGACGGCGTCCGCGTCGCCACCGACGCCGGCACCGTGGTGCTGTCCTCGGCGACCTTCCCGAGCTCGGAGAGCCACGATGGCGAGAAGGAGAAGCGCAAGGAGCGCAAGGAGAAGAAGGTCTCGGCGATCCTGCACGAGAGCGTGCCGGTGCGCTTCTGGGACGAGGACCTCGGTCCCGCTGCTCCGCGGATCTTCACCGGCTCGCTGCAGGAGGATGGCTCGACCTCCAACAACGGGGACCCGCGCGTCGAGCTGACCGACCTCACACCGGACGCGGGCCGCGCCCTGGAGCGTCTGGAGTACGACGTCAGCCCGGACGGCTCGACCGTCGCGACCACCTGGGGCGTCCCCGAGCGCGGCGGCCTGCGTGCGGCGCTGGCGGTAATCGACGTCGCCAGCGGCGAGCGGACAGTGCTGGTCGACGAAGAGGAGTTCGAGCACGGCCAGCCGCGGTTCAGCCCGGACGGACAGAGCCTCGTCGTCGTACGCGAGAAGCGCTCCACCCCGCACGACCCGGGCGACGTCAGGATTGCGGTCGTGTCGGTGGCGGACGGGTCAGTGCGCGACCTCACCGGCGACTGGGACCACTGGCCGGCAGGTTCGATCGAATGGACACCGGACAGCAGTGCGCTGGTGCTCACGGCCGACGAGAACGGCCGGGCACCGGTCTTCCGGATGGACGCCCAGTCGGGTGCTGTCACCCGGCTCACGGCCGACGACTTCTCCTACTCCGACGTGCAGGTCGCGCCCGACGGGCAGACCGTCTACGCGATGCGCACCTCCTACCTCGAGCCGCTGCGTCCCGTGCGCCTCGACGCCACCACGCCCGACCAGGAGTCCGTGCTGCTGTCCGCGCCCAGCGACTCACCCGCCCTTCCCGGCACCCTCACCGAGGTCGAGACCACCGCTGAGGACGGCACCCGGGTTCGTTCGTGGCTGGCACTCCCGGAGGGCTCGTCCGCCAACCAGCCGGCGCCACTGCTGCTGTGGATCCACGGCGGCCCGCTGGGCTCGTGGAACTCATGGTCGTGGCGGTGGAACCCGTGGCTCGCGGTGGCCCAGGGGTACGCCGTACTGCTGCCCGACCCGGCACTGTCCACCGGCTACGGGCTCGACTTCATTGCCCGGGGCTGGGGGAGCTGGGGCGCCGCGCCGTACACCGACCTGATGGCGGCCACCGACGCGGCGACCGCACGCGACGACATCGACGAGACGCGGACTGCTGCGATGGGTGGCTCGTTCGGTGGCTACATGGCCAACTGGGTGGCCGGGCACACCGACCGCTTCAAGGCGATCGTCACGCACGCGAGCCTGTGGGCGCTCGACCAGTTTGGGCCGACGACGGATGCTCCGTGGTACTGGGCGCGCGAGATGACCCCGGAGATGGCGGCGGCCAACTCCCCGCACCTGTTCGCGGACGAGATCGTCACCCCGATGCTGGTCATCCACGGTGACAAGGACTACCGCGTGCCGATCGGGGAGGCGCTGCGGCTGTGGGCCGACCTCGCCTCCCGCGCGGAGGCCGAGGACGGCGAGATGCCGCACAAGTTCCTGTACTTCCCGGACGAGAACCATTGGATCCTGACGCCGCAGCACGCGAAGGTCTGGTACGACACGGTGCTGGCTTTCGTCGACCACCACGTGCTCGGCAAGGACTGGCAGACGCCCGACCTTCTCCACTGACGCGCATCCGTAGGCTCCTTGCATGATCGACCTCCGCTCCGACACCGTCACCCGCCCCACCGAGGGCATGCGCAGGGCCCTGGCCGAGGCGGAGGTGGGTGACGACGTCTACGGCGAGGACCCCACCGTGCTGCGACTGCAGGAACGGGTGGCGGCGCTCTTCGGCCACGAGGCTGCGTTGTTCACCCCGACTGGTTCGATGGCCAACGTGCTCGCGCTCGCGGCGCTGGCCGGGCCGGGCCGGGAGGTGCTCTGCGAGTCACGCGCGCACATCCTGCGTGCGGAGCTCGGCGCGCACGGTGCTCTCACCGGCCTGACCAGCCGAACCTGGGTCAACGACCAGGGGCAGATCGATCTCGAGGCGATCCGGCACATGCACGCGCCGGACATGGGGCCGTTCTTCGTGCGTACGACCGTCATCTCGGTGGAGAACACGCACAACTTCGCCGGCGGGACCGTGCTGCCGCTGCGGGACCTGCAGGACCTGCGCGCGTACGCCGACACGGTCGGGTGCGCCGTACACATCGACGGCGCCCGCATCTGGAACGCGCACGTCGCCACCGGGACGCCGCTCGAGGAGTACGGCGCGATCGCGGACACGATGGGGGTGTGCCTGTCCAAGGGACTCGGTGCGCCGATCGGGTCGCTGATGCTCGGTACGACCGAGCAGGTCGCCGAGGCGCGCGTTCTTCGCAAGCGGCTCGGTGGCGGCATGCGCCAGGTCGGCGTGCTCGCGGCCGCGGGATTGTATGCGCTCGACCACCACATCGAGCGGATGGCCGAGGACCACGAGCACGCGCGGTTGCTCGCGGAGGCCTGCGGCATCGACCCTGAGCTGACCGAGACCAACATCGTGGTGGTCGACGTACCCGACGCCCCGGCCTTGGTGGCGGCAGCGCGCGAGCAGGGCGTGCTCGTCGGCGCTGTCGGCCCGACCAAGGTGCGGATGCTGACCCATCTCGACGTGGACCGGGCGGCAGTCGAGCAGGCCGCCAAGGTGCTGGCCGAGCTGCTCGCTATCACCTGAGACCGCCGAGTATCGCTCGGTCGCGCTAGTCGCGGAGCGCCCAGGCCAGCACGGCCCGGCGTACGGGCTCGGGGAGCAGGAGCACCTGGGGCTCGGCCTCGACCCACCCAGGTTCCTTGGTACGACGGGCCTGGGCGATGTGGTCATGGTCGATGGCGTGCTCGGAGGACTCCAGTGACGCTCCGCCATCTCCTCTGATCGTCACCCAGAACAGGTAGTCCTCGCCGTCCTCCTTGAGCCGGAAGACCATCTCGACGGCCATCCGCTCCCGGTCGAGCGTCGCGACGCACTCCTCGGAGCGTTCGTCGAGCATCTGCATCCAGCGGTCCGCCTCGTGGCTCGCGCCGGGCAGCACCTTGGCGCGCGACAGCTCCAGGACGAGTCCTTCGGGAATGCTCGTGGGTCGTGCCATGGGCCGACGCTAGCGGTCATCTCCGTAAGTTCGTCGGTGTCTCCGCGGCCCAGGCACGCACATCGCTGCGTTGGCATCGCTTGAAAGACGCCCAGTCTGTCTTCGCGACGCCGCCTTGCGCTGCACGCACCTGGACCACGGATACCCTCGACGAACTTCCGTCGATGACCACTAGCGCCAGCCAGGCGTCAGCGGCGGCCGACGACCGGGGGCAGCTGGCGAACAGCCTTGGCCAGCGCGCGCAGGTCCGCGCCGAACAGCGCCTGCGGACCGTCGCACAACGCGTGCTCGGGGTCGCCGTGGACGTCGACGATGACACCGTCGGCGCCGACCGCGATCGCGGCCCGGGCGAGAGGTACGACGAGGTCGCGGCGGCCGCCGGCGTGCGAGGGGTCGACGATGATCGGCAGGTGGCTGATGCCCTGCACGACCGGGACGGCCGAGATGTCGAGGGTGTTGCGGGTGCTGGGCTCGAAGGTCCGGATGCCGCGTTCGCACAGGACCACGTCGAGATTGCCGCGCTGGGCGACGTACTCCGCCGCCATCAGCCACTCCTGGATGGTCGCCGTCATCCCACGCTTGAGCAGTACCGGCTTGCCGCACTCCCCGACGGCCTGGAGCAGGCCGAAGTTCCCGGCGTTGCGAGTGCCGATCTGCAGCATGTCGGCGTGCTCGGTGACCACCGGCACGTCGCGGGCATCGACCACCTCGGTGACCACGGGCAAGCCCGTGACCTCCCGGGCTCCGGCGAGGATCTCGAGACCCTTCACGCCCAGGCCCTGGAAGGCGTACGGCGAGGTGCGCGGCTTGAACGCACCGCCACGCAGCAGCTTGGCACCGGCGGCTTTCGCCATCTCGGCCGCCTCCAGCGTCTGCTGGGCGGACTCGACCGCGCAGGGTCCCGCGATGAACGTGAACGTCTCCGGGCCGATCGGCACCTGGTTGCCGGCCGGTCCCACGTGGACGGTGGAGCGGTCGGGGTGGTGCTGCAGGCTGACCAGCTTGAACGGGTCGGAGATCCGGTAGACGTCCTGGACGCCGGCCATGCTGCGCAGGTTGAGCCCATGGAAGGACTCGATGTCGCCGACCAGCCCGATGATCGTGCGTACGACGCCCCGGCTGACGAACGCCTGTCCGCCCGTCTCCTCGACGCGCTCGGTGACGTGCGCGATCTGCTCCTCCGTGGCACCGGGAGCCATCACAACGACCATGGGTCGAGGGTAGGCGTGGGCGTCCGGATGACGGACCTACATTCCACGATCCGGGCAGCCGCAACCGAGCCGTTATACAGCGATGTGCGAGACCTCGCCCTCGATCTTGCGTCGAGGCATCAGCTCGACGATCAGCATGGCGGCGAGCACGAGGGCGCCGCCGAACAGCATCCGCTGGGTGGCCGACTCGCCGCCCAGCAGGACGGCGAAGAAGGCCGCGAAGACCGGCTCCATGCTCATGATGATCGCGGTCCGGGTGGGCGACAGGTGAGCCTGCGCCCATGTCTGGCCGAGGAGTGAGGCCGCCCCGGCGAAGACCGCCATGTAGCCCACGGAGAGCCAGTCCGCCGTCGTCTGGGGCAGCACGATCCCGCCCGGCGCCGCTGCGCCCGAGCAGATCACTGCGATCACGCCGCACTGGACGATCGACATGCCCAGCGCGTCCCGGGCGTTCGACCAGGCCCCGAGCCCGACGATGTGGAGCGCATAGATCATCGCGGAGACGAGGGTCAGCGCCTCGCCGTACCCGAGACCGAGCCCGGACGAGACGTCCCCGAGGGTGAGTACGCCGAGCCCGGTGACCGCGAGCAGGACCGCCACCCAGGTCAGTCCGCCGATCCGGGTGCGCAGCAGGACCGCGGCGAATAGTGGCGTGCACACGACGTACATCCCGGTGATGAAGCCCGACACGCTGGCGGCGGTGTGGGCGAGCCCGGCCGTCTGCAGGATCTGCGCGCCCCCGTACAGGGCGCCGAGCACGATCGCATGACGGAGGCGCTCCTTGGGGAGCCTGCGGACGGCCCGCGGGGAGACCAGCACGATCGCGATCGTGGCGATGGTGAACCGGACCGCGAGGAAGTCCAGGACGGGCACCCGGTCGAGCAGGTCGTGGATAAGGAAGAACGTGGAGCCCCAGCTGGCCGTGATCGCCAGCAGGGCGAGCGTGGCGAGCAGAGTGACCCGGGTGCCCGGGGGCGCCGGGTGCATGTCGGAAGCCTAAAGTCCAGCCCGGGCAACGGCTGGGCTGGTCCGCGACACGGGGGTCGGGCCGGGCCCTTGTGCGAGGGGCGTTGCTGGTGTCTGGTTCAAAAAAACGTGGCGGGCAATGCGCTCGCGCGTCACAACGGGGGGGTCTTGGGATGAAGATAAGGTCTTGCGCGGTCGCAGTCGCAGTAGCGGCAGGAATGCTGACAGCGGCGCCGGTCGCGGCTGGGGGCGCCACCACGCCGCCTGTGAAGAACGGCAACCTGGTGTTCGTCGAGCAGCTCTATGACATTTCCACCCAGACGCCCGGGCCGGCGAACAGCTGGACCCTCCTCACAAGCGGCAAAAACCCCAAGTACTCCCCCGATGGCCGGCAGCTGGCGTTCACGGATGACGGGTGCACCGACTGCCAAGGCCCCAACCACAAGTCCTGGGTGGACGTCTGGGTGCGCGTGCTCTCGACGGGTGCCGAGCGACGGGTGGCCAGGTTCCAGGGAGAGGGCGAGAACACTGAGGATGTCTTCACCAACTACCGCACCAACGTCACCTGGTCGCCCGACGGCAAGCAGCTGGTCGTCAGCGGCGACCACAGCCTGGTGAAGGTCGTGGTCGCGACCGGCAAGCAGACGGTCATCTACCAGACAACGGTGGGCGACTTTGTCAACGGACCCGCCTGGTCGCCAGACGGCACCCGGATCGCCTTCACGTCTGCCTCGCACTCCATCATCAAGCTGATCGACCCGGACGGCAAGAACCTGCGCACCTTCACCGCCACCGGCGAGTTCAACTACACCCCGGACTGGTCGCCCGACTCACGCACGATCGCCTTTGTGACCAGCCGCTTCCAGGAGAAGTACGAACCGGACTACTTCCTTGAGCTCGTCACCCTGCCCCGCAGCGGCAAGGGCACCCCGTTCCGGGTGAGCTACCTGTCCAACCCCCGGGGCCGCGACTACGGCGTGGTTGCCTGGTCTCCCGACGGCAAGAAGATCGCGGTGCAGCAGCGCATGAAGTCGAAGCCGGGGGAGGACAACCAGGAGGAACTCCAGGTGCGGGCCTACCTGCCGGACGGGTCACACGACTACGCGCTGACGGATGGGGTCGGAGACGACGGCACCCCAGGCCTGGACTGGGCGCCGAAGGTGACCGGGTAGAGCAGACGCCGTTACTAGATCGGCGTGCCGGTACGGGCGATCCGTCGCTCGTGGGCGCGGACTGCGGCGACGTACGTCCTGGTGTCGTCGAAGTAGCCGTGCCGGCGTACGGCCCCGAGGCCTTGGTAGTACGCGGCGATCGCGTTGTTGTCGCGTCGGGTCCAGCCCCGGAGCACCCTGATCGTCATGATGCCCGCGAGCACGTTGTCGTGGGTGTCGCGCAGGCGCAACTTGCGACCGACGATACCACCGCATCCAGCGGCCGGTGTCCGGCATCACCTGCATCACGCCGATGGCGCCGGCGGAGGAGATGCGCCGCTGCTGCCAGCCGGACTCCTGCCAGGCGATGGCGAGCGCGAGCTTCGGCGGTACGTCGTAGCGCCGGGCCGTCGCCGCGACGAGACGACGCACCTGGTCCCGGGTCATGTCGGAGTGCCGCCAGCCGCGACCAGGTGGTGTAGCGCTGTGCAGTACCGGCCGGGCGCGCTGCTTGCGTGGGTGCGCGTGCTTGCGAGTGACTCGAGGTCGCGGAGCCTGGCCGCGGGCGCGGCGTACGGCGGAGATCACGATCGGGATCTTCAGCTCCTGTCCTTGCCGCAGGGTGCCGTTCGCGCCGAGCCGGTTCAGGCTGATCAGCTCGGCGGTCCAGGCGTGGTACCGGACCGCCAGCCCGGTCGCGGTGTCGCCGGGGCGGACGACATAGCGGACGAGTGAGCGGTCGGGGTGCCCCGGCCACGGTTCCGCGGCCGCGGGGGCGATCGGGACCAGGGGCAGGAGCGCCGCGGCGCTCACGGCTGCCAGGAACGCGGCCGGGCGCGCGAACAGGGTGCGTCGGGGAAGAGACACGGTTCCTCCGTCTGCTGACGGTTGCGAGCGCCCGACGTTACCAGTGTGACTGGAGTGACGAACGTGAACTCGGCCCGGCGAGCCGACGCGGTGTACGACGCTGAGACGGCGCGTGTGTCCCGGTGGAGGACGCCGAGACGGCGCGTATGTCTCGGTGGAGGACGCCGAGACGGCGCGTGTGTCTCGGTGGAGGACGCCGAGACGGCGCGTGTGTCTCGGTGGAGGACGCCGAGACGGCGCGTGTGTCCGGAACTCGGTGGGACATTGGCGCCGTCTGGCCGGCTCTCGGTGGGACATTGGCGCCGTCTGGGCGGCTTCGGGTGGGGCATTGGCGCCGTCTGGGCGGCTTCGGGTGGGGCATTGGCGCCGTCTGGGCGGCTCCGGGTGGGGCATTGGCGCCGTCTGGGCGGCTCCGGGTGGGGCATTGGCGCCGTGTCGGCGGTTGGGATCAGACGACGCTGACGACGACCACGCTGCCCCGCGGGGCCTTGGTTCCGCCGGCCGGGTCGGTGGTCACGACGTACTGGACCCCGACGTAGAGGCTCGCCCGCCGGACGGTGACCCTGAGGCCGACGGCTTCGAGGCGCGCCTTGGCGGCCTCGAGGCCCATGCCGGTGACGTCGGGCACCGTGACCAGTACCGGTCCCTTCGAGACGACCAGCGAGATGACGTCGCCCTTCTGTCCGGTGCCGTTGCTGGGGCTCTGCGAGACGACGACGCCGACGGGGACGGTGTCGCTGTTGACCTGGGTGGCGTCCACCTTGAAGCCGAGCTTCTCGAGGGCCCGTTCGGCGGGTTCGGCACGCCTGCCGGTGAGGTTGGGGATCTTGATGGGCTTCGGGCCCTTGCTGACGATCACGTCCACCGCTGCGTTGCGGCGCAGGGGAGTGGAAGTCGGTGGGTTGGTCCCGACTACCCGCCCCTTGGGGACCAACTCGTCGTAGCGCTCGACGGCATCGCCGTACTCGAGCTTGGACTCGTCCAGCGCCTGCTGGGCGTCATCGAGGGTCTTGCCCCTGACGTCGGGCACGTTGTGCCGCTCGGGGCCGAGCGAGATGACGGCACCGACCGTGCCCTCCTTGAGCACCCGGTCGCCCGGCCCGGGGGCTGTCGAGATGACGGAACCCTTGGCGATGGTCTCGGAGTAGGACTCCTTGTCGACCTTCATCGAGAGGCCCGCGTCGTCGAGCTTGACCCGCGCGGCAGCCTCGGTGAGGTTGAGCACGCCGGGGGTCGAGGTGTAACGGGCGATGCCGAGGTACCAGCCCCCGGCGGCGGCGAGAACGGCAAACGCCAGGGTGATCGCCAACAGTACGGCTCCGCGACGCGAGCGCCGTTGTGCCTGCGCGGGTCGGCCGGGTGTGGGGGCGATCGCCATGGGGCGGTCGTGCGGTGGTGTCGGTGGCAGCACCGCCGACTCGCGCGTCTGGTCGTAGACCTGGTCGTTGGCCCCGGAATGGTCGAGGCTGCTCAGGTCGTGCGGCTCGATGATCTGGGCCGGCAGCTCGCCGGTGGGAGTGCGCGTGCCGCCGACCGGGGTGGTCGGGGTCAGGTCCTCCATCAGGTCGGGATCGCTCACGACTCCGTGGTCGAGGGCGTTGCGGACCCGGCGTACCTGGTGGAGCAGCACGCGGGCGTCGGCCGGTCGCAGGTCTGTGTCGCGGGCCGTGGCCCGGGCGACGAGCGCGTCGACGTACGGCGGGATCCCGGCCGTCGAGGCGGAGGGGGCAGGGATGTCCTCGTGGACGTGCTTGTACGCCACCTGGATGGGGCTGGGGGCCTGGTGCGGCTTGTGGCCGGTGAGCATCTCGTAGATGAGTACGCCGGCGGCGTAGACGTCGGCGCGTGCGTCGGCCTTCCCGTTGACCACCAGCTCGGGAGAGAGGTAGGAGACCGACCCGATCAGCACCCCACCGGTCGCGGTGTGCTGGGTCTCGGAGTTGATGGCGCGCGCGAGCCCGAAGTCGGCGACCTTGACCCGGCCGTCATCGGCCATCAGGACGTTCTCGGGCTTGACGTCGCGGTGCAGAATCCCGGCCTCGTGGGCTGCGGCGAGCGCGCCGAGCACCGGTTCGATCACGGCCAGCGCCTTGGCCGGCGACATCGGGGCTTCCTTGCGGATCAGGTCGCGCATCGTCAGCCCGGGGACGTACTCCATCACCAGGAAGAGGGTCCCGTTGTCATCGCCGGTGTCGAAGACGGCCACCACGTTGTGATGGCCGAGTCGCGCCGCCGAGCGGGCTTCGCGCTGGAAGCGGCGTACGAACTCGTCGTCGCCGGCCAGGCCTTCGTGCATGACCTTGACCGCTACCGTGCGGTCCAGCCGGAGGTCGGTTGCCTCGTAGACGGTCGCCATCCCGCCGCGGGCGATCTTCGGGCCCACGCGGTATCTGCCGTCGAGGACGCGCCCGATCAGCGCGTCGGCAGTGCGGTCCACGATGTCCTCCATGGTCGGGCGGGGAAGGGTCCCGACTGACCAGCCAGTTTAGAGGCAAGGTGTGGTCAGATCCGGCAGGTGAAGGCCTCCGCTGAGCGTGGTGGGAGCATGTGCGCGTGAGCGAAAACACGCCGGATGACGGCCTGGAGACCCTGATCACCGACTGGTTGGACTGGAAATCGACCGCCGCCGAGCTGGGGGTGACCGTGACCAAGGTCCGCACCCTGATCCGCGAGCATCACCTCGCAGCGGCGGTGCCGGCGCCCGGAGCAGGCCAGCAGGTCCCCGCAGACCTGGTCATGGACGGCGAGATCGTCAAGGGTGTTCCCGGCCTGCTCACCCTGTTCTCCGACGGCGGCTGGACCGACCGGGAGATGCTGACCTGGCTGTTCACCCCCGACGACTCCCTCCCCGGCCGGCCGATCGACGCCCTCCGCGAGAACCGGGGCTCAGAGGTCAAGCGGCGGGCGCAGGCGCTGGCGTTGTAGTCACACCAGCCCCGACAAGCGACCGGTCTCAGACCGCCCGCTGCGTCACCTGCCCGGCCAGCCCGGCGAGTACGGCGCGGGCCCGGTCGGTGACCTCGGCGGCGTCGAGGGCGGCCAGCGATCGTTCGGTGAGCTGGCTGATCACGGACTCGACCTGTGCACGAGCGCCGGAGTCGTCGATCAAGCGGCACAGGCGCTCGACCTGTTCGGCGTCCAGGGCGGTGCCGAGCGCGGAGTCGAGGACCTTCGCGTCGGCGTCGGGCAGGGCGTCGAGCGCGAGTGAGACCAGCACGGTGCGCTTGCCCTCGATCAGGTCGTCCCCGGCCGGCTTGCCCGTCACGGCCGGGTCACCGAACACGCCCAGCAGGTCGTCGCGCAGCTGGAAGGCCTCGCCCAGCGGCAACCCGAACCTGCTGAGCTGGGTGATCATCTCGGGGCTCGCTCCGGCGAGCGCGGCACCGATGTGGAGCGGGCGCTCGATTGAGTACTTCGCCGACTTGTAGCGCAGCACGGTCATCGCCGTGTCCACGTCGGCCGCCCCGCGTGCCTGGGCGGAGACGTCGAGGAACTGGCCGGTGACGACCTCGCTGCGGGTGAGGTCGAAGTAGCCGAGCGCCTCGAGCACCCGGTCCGCGGGCAGGCCACAGGTGCGCAGCAGCTCGTCGGACCAGCTCAGCAGCAGGTCGCCGAGCAGGATCGCCGCTGCCGCGCCGTACTGCTCCGGACTGGCGGCCCACCCACGCTCGCGATGGATCTGCTCGAAGACCTTGTGGGTCGCGGGGCGGCCACGGCGTACGTCGGAGGCGTCCATGTAGTCGTCGTGCACGAGGGCGCTGGCGTGCAGCAGCTCGATGGAGGCGCACGCGCGCATCAACGCCAGCGGGTCGGTCGGCTCGGCAACGGCGTGGTGACCCCACCAGCAGAACGCCGCACGGAAACGCTTCCCCCCGGAGACGCTCAAGCGGGCGTGCTCGACGAGGCGCCGCGCGTCGGGCCCGAGCCGGTCGATCCACTCAGCCTGGCTCTTGACGAACTCCTGCAGAGTGGAACCGACGTCGTCGCGGAAGCCGGATGCGTCCCATGGATGGTGCGGCGAAGTCATCCGGCGAGCGTAGACCCGTATTCTCGGACCTATGTCTGAGGGCTCTGTGCGTATCGGTGAACTCCTGCGGCAGGGTGCTCGCTCGTTCTCCTTCGAGTTCTTCCCGCCCAAGGACGAGGCCGGCGAAGAGGTCCTCTGGCGCTCCATCAGCGAGCTGGAGCCACTGAAGCCGACGTTCGTCTCGGTCACCTACGGCGCCGGAGGTACGACGCGCGACCGCACCCTCGCGATCACGGCTCGCATCGCCCGGGAGACCTCGATGCTGCCCATGGCGCACCTGACCTGCGTGGGCCACACGACCGACGAGCTGGCCCGGATCCTGCAGTCGCTGAGCGAGTCCGGTGTGCGCAACGTGCTCGCACTGCGGGGCGACCCGCCCGGCGGCCCCGGCACCGAGTGGGTCTCAACCGACGGCGGGGTCGAGTACGCCTCCGAGCTGGTCACGTTCATCCGGCAGGTCAGTGACCTCTCGGTGGGAGTCGCGGCCTTCCCCGAGGGGCATCGCGACTCCGCGTCGCTCGACGCCGACGTGGCCGTGCTCAAGGCCAAGTACGACGCCGGAGCCGAGTTCGCCGTGACCGAGATGGTGCTGCGCGCCTCGGACTACTTCGGGCTCGTGGAGCGGGCGCGTGGGGTCGGGATCGACTTCCCGATCATCCCCGGCATCATGCCGATCCTGAACTTCAACTCGATGGCGAAGATGGTGGAGCTCTCGGGCCGTCAGATCCCGGATGAGGTACTGGCCCGGCTGGAGCCGTTGAAGGACGACCCGGCCGCCGTACGCGCCGAGGGCATCACGATCGCAACCGAGCTCTGCGACACCCTGCTCGAACGCGGCGCGCCCGGGCTGCACTTCTACACGCTGAACCGGTCCAAGGCGACCCGCGAGATCTACGCCGCGCTGTCCGTCCACGCCTGAAGCCCCGAGCACCTGGCGAAACCCGCGTCAGGCAGGGCCGATCGCCTGCGCCACGAGGGCCGCGGAGAGTCCGACAGCGGGCAGGCCGGCGCCCGGCGTCGCGTGCGCGCCGGCCATGTAGAAACCGGGGACCGGGGTCGTGGGTCCGAACCGCCGGGTGACGGTGTTGCGGCCCTGCCAGAGGACGCCGTACGGCGAGCCGCCCCACTCCTCGACCAGGTCGCGCGGTGACCGGTCGACGCGGACCTCCACCTGTTCGCGGACCCGGATGCCGGACCGGTGCATCGCCGTCACGATGTCCTCTGCGAGCCGGCCCCTCCCGAGGAGCGTCCAGGCGTGGGCTCCTGCGGGCGCCCGCCCGCCGGTACGCAGCACCACCATCGGGTTGCCATGCAGAACCACCTCGCGCGGCAGGTCGGGCACTTCCCCGACCACGCCGATGTGGCAAGTCACCGGTGGGATCACCGGCATGGTGCGTTCGACCAGCGGCCGCACGGCCGGCAGCCGCCGCGGGTCGACCGCGCAGACGACGTGGTCGGCGTCGATCACACCCCCGTCGGTGCGTACGCCGACAGCCCGGCCGCCGGACAGCTCAAGGTCAAGCGCCTTCGTGGAGAGCAGCACCTTCACGCGGCGCGTCTCCAGGCGCGAGGTGAGAGCGTCGGCCAGCGACCCCATCCCGCCGGGGACGGTCCAGGCGCCGAAGTTCTGCTCGACGTAGGTCCACATCCCCATCCAGGCCGGCACGTTGCGCAGGTCGTGCCCCTCGAGCGCCATGGGGTAGCACGCCAGCTGGCGAAGCCGCTCGTCCTTGAAGGCCTTCTGGGTGAGCTTGTGCAGGGTCAGCCTCGTGGAGAGCAGTGCCTTGGTGTGCTTGCTCGCGTGCTCCACGGAGAAGGGTCGTTCGAGCCAGTCCCGTCGCAGCGCCTCCCAGTCGTCGGCGAACCGGTCGACGTACGCCGCCCACTGGGCGCCGAGGCCCACCCCGAGGCCGTCGACGGCAGCGATCTGCGCTGCCCGGCTGCCGCCCGGCAGGTCGAGCCAGGTCTCGTCGGCGAACATGTGGCGGGCCACCGGATCGACCGGGACGAGCTCGACCTCCTTCTCGAGCGCGCGGCCGGACTTGCGGAAGAGGTCGCGGAGCACCGCCGGCAGCAACGTCTGGGTGGGCCCGGCGTCCCAGCGGAACCCGTCCTGCTCCACGTAGCCGATCGCCCCACCGAGTACGGCGCGGGCCTCGACCAGGGTCACCTCGTGGCCGACCTTGGCCAGGCGAGCGGCACTGGCGAGCCCGCCGTACCCGCCCCCGATCACCACCACGCGCGCCATGGCGGTCACCCTACGGGCGGCCCTAGTACGCCGTACGCCGCTCCCGGCGGTCCTGCCACCGGCGCCACCCACGCCGGATCCGGCGCATCAGCCAGACCAGCAGGGCCAGCCCGAGCACGAGCAGGACCGCGGTGACCGAGAGCGCTATCCACGGGTGATGGATCACCAGCAGTGCGACCACGACGACCACGCCGTCCTCGGCGAGGCTCGCCGTGATGTTGGTGAACGGCTCCGGTGAGGTGTTGATCGCCAGCCGCGACCCGGCCTTGACCAGATGGCTGGCGAGCGCGGTGCCGCCGCCGAGGGCCGCGTAGCCGGCCTGCTCGACCGACGTGGCCTCACCGGACACGAGCAGCGCGATGGCGGTGCCCACCGTCGGGCGGATGACCGTGGAGATCGCGTCCCAGGTCGAGTCGAGATAGGGGATCTTGTCGGCGACGAACTCGATGGCATAGAGGACCGCGGCGCCGACGAGTACGTCGGTCCGGGCGAGCTCGTCCGGGATCTGCTCGAAGTCGCCGAACCGGTCGGAGAGGCCGAGCACGAGCACCAGGAGGTAGGCGTTGACGCCGCTCGCCCAGCCGCTCGAGAAGACCAGCGGGACGAGGCTCACGATGACCGCGCGACCACGTCGGAGAGCGTCTCGGGGTCACGGGCGACGACGGTGGTGCCGTCGTCGGCGGTGATGATCGGGCGCTGGATGGTGAGCGGGTTGGCGACCATCGCGGCGAGCCAGTCCTCGCGGTGCTCGGCGTCCTTCGGGATCGTGATGCCGGCTTCCTTGGTCTCCTTGGCGCGCGCGATGTCCCACGGTTCAAGGCCCATCCGCGTCAGCACCTCCGCGAGCTCGGCCGTGGTCGGCACGTCCTCGAGGTAGCGGCGCTCGGTGTAGGCGATCCCGGCCGAGTCGAGCTCTGCCTTGGCCACGCGGCACTTGCTGCACGACGGGTTGATCCACAGCTCCATGTCACTCCACCTCCAGCTCGGGGGCACCGGTCATCCGCTGCAGCTCCTCGAAGGTGCTGCTGAAGACCGCTGCGGGGTGGCCCGCGGCGGCCCATATCTCGTCGTACTGGCGCAGCACGGGGTCCAGGTACGTACGCACGGGCGCCGGGTGGGCGAAGGGCGAGACGCCGCCGATGACCTGACCGGTGTGCCGTCGTACGAACTCTGGCTTGGCCCGCTCCAGCGACGAGACGCCCAGCTCCGCGGCGACCTTGCCGGTGTCCACCCGGTGCGAGCCGCTCGTGAGCAGCAGCAGCGGCTCGCCGTCCCCGTCCTCGGTTGGCACCGTGAAGAGCAGGCTGTTGGCGATCGCCCCGACCTCGCAGCCGAGAGCGTCCGCGGCGAGCTGGGCGGTGTGCACCGAGTCGGGGAGTACGACGATTCGGCCGGTGCCTCCGCGGGCCTTGAGCTCGGCGCGGAACCTGGC
>CAVWZO010000003.1:0-198512 GCA_963759525.1 uncultured Actinomycetota bacterium
GTCCACGCCTTGACAATCTTGCGGCCGCGGAACTTGTAAAAGGCCTCGCCCTTGCGCCCGGAGATGTAGGTGTCGACCTCCCGACCGTCGTCCTGGAGCTTGGCGCGAAGCCGCTCGGCCTGCTTGAGGACGCTCGAGGAGTAGGCGCCTGCCAGCCCACGGTCGCTCGTGATCACGAGGATCGCGGCCCGCTTCGGGTCCTCGGGCTCGGTGGTCAGCGCGTGGTCGACGTTGGAGTACGTCGCCACCGCCGAAACCGCTCTGGTGAGCTCGCGGGCGTAGGGCGCTGCGGCCTGTGCCCGCTGCTGCGCCTTGATGATCCGCGAGGCAGCGATGAGCTCCATGGCGCGCGTGATCTTCTTCATCGACTCGGTCGACTTGATCCGCGCCCGGTACTCGCGCAGGGATACGGCCATGGGGGTCAGGCCTTCTTCTGCCGGACGATCTGCTCCTGGTCGATGTCCTCGTCCTCGAGGGGCGCGGACTCCTCGTGGCCGGCCTTGATGCTCTTGCCCTCGCCGGTCTCGAACTGGTCCAGGAAGTCGTCGTAGGCCTTCTCGAGCGAGCTCGCGATCTCGTCCTCGAACTTCGTGGTCTCGGCGATCGTCTCCAGGATGTCCTTGTGCGAGCGGCGGATGTAGTCCAGGAACTCCTGCTCGAACCGGAGGACGTCCTCGGTCGGAACCTTGTCAAGGCGCCCGGAGGTGCCCAGCCACAGGGAGACAGCCATGTCCTGCACCGGGTACGGCGAGTACTGCGGCTGCTTCAGCAGGGCCATCAGTCGCTGGCCACGGTCGAGCTGCTGCCGAGAGGCGGCGTCGAGGTCGGAGGCGAACATCGCGAACGCCTCCATGGCACGGAACTGTGCGAGGTCGACCTTGAGCGAACCGGTGACGGTCTTCATGGCCTTCGTCATGGCCGCGCTTCCGACCCGCGACACCGACACACCGACGTCGATGGCCGGACGCTGGTTCGAGGCGAAGAGGTCAGACTGCAGGAAGATCTGCCCGTCGGTGATCGAAATGACGTTGGTCGGGATGTACGCCGACACGTCGTTGGCCTTCGTCTCCACGATCGGCAGTCCGGTCATCGACCCGTGGCCCAGGTCGTCGGAGAGCTTCGCGCAACGCTCCAGCAGACGGCTGTGCAGGTAGAACACGTCGCCCGGGTAGGCCTCACGACCCGGCGGGCGGCGGAGTAGCAGCGAGACCGCGCGGTAGGCCTCGGCCTGCTTGGTCAGGTCGTCGAACACGATCAGGACGTGCTTGCCGGCGTACATCCAGTGCTGGCCGATGGAGGAGCCGGTGTAGGGCGCGAGGTACTTGAAACCTGCTGAGTCGGACGCCGGCGAGGCCACGATCGTGGTGTACTCCAGCGCACCTGCCTCCTCGAGGGCGCCACGCACCGCAGCGATGGTCGAGCCCTTCTGGCCGATGGCGACGTAGATGCAGCGGACCTGCTTGTCGGGGTCCTCGGTGTCCCAGTACTGCTTCTGGTTGATGATCGTGTCGATGGCGATCGTCGTCTTGCCGGTCGAGCGGTCGCCGATGATCAGCTGGCGCTGGCCGCGGCCGATCGGGGTCATCGAGTCGATCGCCTTGATGCCGGTCGCGAGCGGTTCGTGCACCGACTGGCGGGCCATCACGCCCGGGGCCTGGAGCTCGAGGGCGCGCCGGCCCTCGTCCTCGATGTCGCCGAGTCCGTCGATCGGGTTGCCGAGAGGGTCGATCACCCGGCCCATGAAGTTGTCACCCACCGGGACCGAGAGGATCTCGCCGGTACGACGGACCGTCTGGCCCTGCTCGATGCCGGCGAAGTCACCCAGAACCACGACACCGATCTCACGGGTGTCGAGGTTCAGGGCGATGCCCTGGGTGCCGTCCTCGAACTCGAGCAGCTCGTTGGCCATGGCCGAAGGGAGGCCGCTGACACGCGCGATGCCGTCGCCGGCCTCGGCAACGGTGCCGACCTCTTCCTTCGTGGCGGCTGAGGGCTTGTAGTCCTCGACGTACTTCTGGAGCGCGTCCCGGATCTCCTCCGGACGAATCTGAAGCTCCGTCATCTCTGTGCCTCTTCCCTGGTTTCTCGGGTGTGTCAGTTGTCTTGGGTGTCAACGGGCCTGGGGCCTGGTCAGCCGACAAGCCTTCGTTGTGCGTCCTCGAGCCTGTTGGCAACGGTTCCGTCTATGACGTCGTCACCGATCTCTACCCGGAGCCCGCCGATGACGTCTGGATCGACGACGACCTGCAGGTGGATCGAGGTGTCGTACTGCGCGCCGAGGGCCTGCGCCAGCCGCTCCCGGTCACTGGCGGAGAGCTCGCGTGCCGTGTGCACGGTGGCGATCTTCTCCCCGATGGCGTTCGCCGCGCTGTGCTGGAAGTCCTCGAGAGCACCGTCGATGGCACCGTGGGTGCCGGAGGATGCCTGCTCGAGCAACAGCAGCGTCGCGGGGAGCACCTTCCCGCCGAAGAGACCACGCAGCAGTGCGACCTTGTCCTCTCCGGACCGTGACGGGTCCGACAGCGCCGAGCGCAGCCCGGCAGCCCCGTCTATCAGCTGACGCACCTCGAAGAGCTCATCGCTGATCCTCGGGCCGTCGCCGCCCGCGGACCGGACCGACGCCACCACGCCCAGGTTCTCGATCACGTCGGCGAGGTCCCGTGAACCGGCCCAGCGCTGCTGCACAGCCGTCTTGACCAGCTCCAGCGAGTTCGCTCCCAGGGCGTTGCCGAAGACGTTGCCGACCAGGTCAGCCTTCGCCGCCGGCTCGATCGAGGCGTCCGTGACGATCCGGCGCAGGGCGGGCTCGCCGCGGAACACGGTGGCAACCCCGAAGAGCTCCTCGCCCAGCTTTGCGGTGTCGCCGCCCGGCGAGCTCTCCAGCTGCGAGATCAGCTCGGTCCGGGACTCGGCGGATGCCCCGCGGAGCATCAACGGTCCCCGTCCGTGCTGCCAGCCGCCTCAGCCGTCTCCATCGTCTCGAGGTCGGCCAGGAACCTGTCGACGACGCGGTTGCTGCGCTCGTCGTCCTCGAGGCTCTCCCCGACGATGCGGCTCGCGAGCTTGGTGGCCAGCGTGCCGACCTCGGCTCGCAGCGAGGCGACCGCCTGCTTGCGCTCGGCCTCGATCTGCGTGTGCCCGTGCTCGATGATCCGGTCCGCCTCCGAGTGGGCGCGTTCACGAGCCTCGGCGAGGATCTGGGCGCCTTGCGCGTTGGCTTCCTCACGGATCTTGGCAGCCTGCTTCCGGGCGTCCGCGACCTGCGCCTTGAACTCTTCCTCGGCCTTGTGCGCGTCGCCCTTGGCCTCGTCGAGCTCCGCGAACTCCTTGCGGATCGCCTCCTGACGCGCCGTCATCGCTCGGTTGATCGGCGGGATCAGGTAGCGCGCGATCAGGTAGAACAGCAGCAGGAACGCAGCCAGCTCTACGAAGAAGGTCGCGTTGGGCACGAGGAAGTTCTGGGTCTCCTCGTGGCCTCCTCCGCTGCTCGACGCCGGGATGAGCGCCGCGATGCCGGCAGTCATGGAGGTCACCCGAGAACGAAGACGAACAGCGCCATGAAGGCGAGGTTGATGAAGAACATCGCCTCCACCAGACCGACGGTCAGGAAGAAGATGGTCTGCAGGCGGCCCTGAGCCTCCGGCTGACGGGCGACACCCTCGATGTAGGACGAACCGGCGAGACCGTCACCGACACCGGCGCCGATGGCGCCACCTGCGAGGGCAATGCCCCCGCCGACGAACGCACCCGCCAGCGTGACGGCTTCATCTGATACTGCCATTGTTCTTCTCTCCTCATGTCATGCGTCTTGGCGGACGCCTGGGTTGTGCTTCTTTCGGTCTAGCGACCGACTGGTCAGCTCGCAGGAACGGACGCCGGCTCGCTGGGCTCGGAGTCGCGGTCCTGCTCCTCCCGCTCCTCCTCATGCTCGTCGTCGCCGTGTCCGGCGCCGGCCATCGCGAAGTAGAGAACGGCGAGCAGCGCGAAGATGAACGCCTGAATCACGGCGATGATGGCGCCGAAGGCCTTCCACAGCATGTTTGGGGCCCACAACGCGTAGAGGGGGATCAGCGTGATCAGCGAGAGCATGATGCCCCCGGCGAAGATGTTCCCGAAGAGTCGCAGGGCCAGCGTGACCGGCTTGATGAGCTCTTCGAGGACGTTGAGGGGCAGCAGCAGGGGGAATGGCTCGGCGAAGTGCTTGAGGTAGCCCTTCAGGCCCTTCTGCCGGATCCCGTAGACCCACACGCTGATCATCGTGAACAGCGCGAGCGCGTAGGTCAGGTTGGTATCGGCGGTCGGGACCGACAGGAGGTGGAACTCCTCGTTGATCCTGAGCGGTAGCAACTCGAGCCAGTTCGCGAACAGGATGAAGAAAAACAGGCTGACCGCGAGCGGGGCAACGAACGGGTGGACCTTGCCGAGGTTATCCTCGACCTGCCTCTGCACCTGGTTGACGATCACCTCCCACAGCAGCTGGATCTTGCTGGGGACGTGGTCGTCGGGGTTCTTGGTGAGCTGGTTGCGCGCCGCGAAACCCAGGATCAGCACTAGTGCCCCGGCGACGAGCGTCGAGATGATCGTGTCGATGTTGAACGTCAGTCCGGCGATGGTGCCGGTGACGTGATGGCCGATGGTGATCTCTGGCGCCGCACCGGACTCGGAGAACGACAACACGACTCCGACCACGAAGCTCACGGCTGCCAGCACCAGGGCTGCATTGCGAACCCGACTCAACGTCATTGGCTCTTCAGCTCCTTCAGGAGGGTCAAGCTGGTCATCAGCAGGGAGATCAGTCGGTAGACGGCCAGTCCGAGCAGCACCCCGAAACCGTCGGGCCAGAAGGCGATGGCGATGCCCAACGCCACGACGGTCAGGAGGCCGAGGCGCACCAGTGTCGCAGTGATCATCTGATTGCGGGTGGGCTGCTCCCCCGAGGTGATGAGCCGCAGTAGCCAGAGCTCGGTGGCCACGTGGTTGACCACCCCCAGCAGGACACCGATCGCGAGGCCGGTGCCGAGGGCCCAGCGGTCGAGCTGGCCGAGCACCCAGAAACTGGCGACCACCAGGACGAGCGCCACCCACAGCGCCTTGCGCTGGTCCTTGAGCACCCGCCTGATCGACGGCTTCTCGCCGGAGGCCAGCGGGGACACCAGCTCGGGTGACTGCTCATTGTCGCGGGGCGGGAGCTGGGGCTCGAGTCGGGGATCGAGCTCCGGCTCGGCGGCTCGGACGGGGTCGTAGGTCATCGGAGCGCCTCAGTCCCGCAGGGCCGCACGGACGCGGACCCAGAACCCAGCGACTCCGACTGCGACGCCCACGGCGATGCCGATGAGAGTGGCGATCGGTGAGGACCCGACCTGGTCGTCCACGAGAAGTCCAATGACCATGCCTCCGACCACGGCGCCGGCCAGGAGCCCGCCGAGGCCTGCGAGGTCACGCCCCCGAAAGGCGTTCTCGGTGTGCTCGTCGCCCATGTAGCCGGTCTGCTTTCGTGAAGTCTCTGCTTGGGGGGTTCAGGACTGCCGAAATCTGTGGACCCCTGCCGCTTGGCAGGGGCGATGTCGGACTCCGACCGCGCGAAACTACCACAGCGCTCGGGGGCGAGAAGTCCGGCGCCGACAGGCGCGCCGTTGCTCGGGTCGCGGGTGCTCGAGGTGGGGGTCGTCATCATTGGCGGCCTCGTCGGATCGTCGTCGTTCGGCGGTCTTGTGAAAATTAGCACAAAGTCTGTCGGAGGGGAAAGCAGGGGTCCGTCAGCGCAGGAGATGGTCCTGCGTTCGGGGCTCCCCAGGTCGCTGGACGCGCGGGAGGATGAAGGTCAGGACCACCGTAGTCAGGAACCCCGCGCCCAGCACTGCCCACGTCAGCGTCCCGGAGTACAGGCTGATCAGCACTCCCCCGAACGCGATGAGCCCGGCCCAGAGCCACATGATCAGCACCGCACGTCGCTGGCTGTGGCCGATCTCGAGCAACCGGTGGTGCAGGTGCTCCTTGTCTGGCTGGTAGAACGCCTGCCCCCGCCGGGTGCGTCGTACGACCGCCATCACCAGGTCTGCGAGCGGGATGATCAGGATCGAGACCGGCAGCAGGATGGGCAACAGCATCGCCAACGAACCACCGCCGCCGCCTTGCTGCACGGACACGTCTGCGAACTGGCCGGTGAGGGTCAGGGCCGAACCGGAGAGCACCAGGCCGAGCAGCATCGAACCGGAGTCGCCCATGAAGATGCGCGCCGGGAAGAAATTGTGCGGCAGGAAGCCGGCGCAAGCTCCACCAAGCGCGGCGCAGAGCATGGCCGCGGTGATCGCGAGGGTGTAGCCGTTGGCATCCGCCAGCCGGTAGGAGAACACGAAGAACGCCATCGCCCCGATCAGGACCACTCCCCCGGCCAGCCCGTCGAGACCGTCAACGAAGTTCACGGCGTTCATCGTGCTGACCACGAGCAGCACGGTCAGGAGGACGGCCTGGGTGGGGTCGAGCACGAACTGGCCGACACCCGGCAGGTTCAGCGACCAGAACCGCACGTCGTTGAGCACCATGAACCCGGCGGCAACGATCTGCCCACCCAGCTTGGTCAGTGCGTCGAGCTCGATCAGGTCGTCGACGACGCCCACGACACAGATCATCGCTCCGGCGATCAGGACGATGCCGGAGTCGTGGAACACGGCGGGCTGCGAGGTGCTCAGGAACGGCAGGTGCCGGGCGACGAGGAGCCCGGTCCCGAGGCCGCCCAGCATCGCGACGCCCCCGAAGTAGGGGATGGGGGTTGCGTGCACGTCACGGTCGCGCACGCGCGCCACGGCGCCGGACCTGATCGCCAGCTCGCGGGCGAAGACACACAGCAGATAGCTGGCGACACCGGCCACGAGGAAGACGAGCAGGTACTCACGCACCGGCCGGGTCCTCGTCCAACTCGGTGCCGAGGCCCTCGAGGAAGGCCTTGAGCTCCGCGGAGCCGAGGGCGCCCTCGCGCAGGACCCGTGGACGGGTGCCGGTGCAGTCGACGATCGTCGAGGCCGCGGTTCCCGACCGCGGGCCTCCGTCAAGGACCACCTCGACCGACTCGCCGAGCATGCGCTCGGCTTCGTCCGCGTCCGTGGCGGCGGGCTCGCCGGTCACATTGGCCGACGAAACAGCCAAGGGTCCGGTGCGCCCGAGAAGGTCGAGGGCTGCGTCGTCGTGCGGCATCCGGACGGCAACGGTGCCGCGGGTCTCACCGAGGTCCCACCGCAGTGACGGCTGCTGGCGGCAAACGATCGTCAGCGGGCCCGGCCAGTAGTGCTCCGTGAGTCCCTGCGCCCAGTCGGGGATGTCGGTGGCGAGGGCGTCGAGGGTTGTGGCGGCCGAGATCAGCACCGGCGGCGGCATGTCGCGGCCGCGGCCCTTGGCGTCGAGGAGTCGCTGCACCCCTTCTGCGTCGAAGGCGTCCACGCCCACGCCGTAGACGGTGTCGGTCGGGAGCACGACCAGCAGGCCCCGGCGTACGGCGGCAACGGCGGCGGTCACCCCCTGCTCACGACTTTCCGGGTCGGAGAGGTCGTATCGGGTGCTCACCGCCCGCACCTCATCGCCCGCTCCTCAACGATCTGCCCTCACCCGGTCATCGTGCCAGCCGAGCCGTCGCGTAGCGCGCACGACCTGCCAGGTCGCAATGGTCGCGCACCTCGGTCCAGCGACCCGCGGTCGCGAACACCTCCACGGCCGAGTCGCCCTGTACGTCGGCATGCTCGACGCCGACCCAGCCGCCCGGTCGCAGCAGTCGCGCCGCTGTCGACTCGAGCACCCGGATGGCTTCCAGGCCGTCCTCGCCCGACCACAGCGCGAGCGCCGGGTCGTGGTCGCGGGCCTCGGGAGCGACGCTGGCCCACGCCTCGAGGGGGATGTACGGCGGGTTGCACACGACCACGTCGACGGAGCCGTCCAGCTCCGAGAATGCGTCGACCATGTCACCAAGGCGCAGGTCGACCCCGCTCGGCAGATTTCGAGCGGCCCACGCGTGCGCGTCCGGGTCCAGCTCCACTGCGTAGACGTGGGCGCCGGGAACCTCGTCGAGGACGCTCAGGGCGATCGCGCCGGAGCCGCAGCAGAGGTCGACCACGACCGGGGACTGGCCGGTTTCGCGGCCCGTTTCGAGGCCGGCCTCGCGAGCACGGTCGATCGCCCAGCCCGCGAGGAGCTCGGTCTCCGGACGAGGGACGAAGACTCCGGGTCCGACCTGCAGCTCGACGTGCCGGAACGCAGCGGTGCCAGTCAGGTGCTGGAGGGGCTCGCGGGCGGCCCGTCGTGCGAGCAGTTCCTCGAAGGCAGCCTCCTGATCCGCGGCGATCGAGTCGACCATGGGCAGCCGGCTCCGCGTCGTACCCAGGACATGGGCGAGCAGCTCGGCCGAGTCGTACTCAGGACTGGCGACGCCCGACTCGCTGAGCCGGGCCGCAGCGGCGCGCAGCAGCGCACGAGGCTCGACGTGCGGGGAGCTCACTCGGTGAGGGAGTCGAGCCGGGCAGCCATGTCGGCGTCGACGCAGGACGCGATCACGCTCTCCAGGTCGCCGTCGAGGACCCGGTCGAGGTCGTAGGACTTGTAGCCGGTGCGGTGGTCTGCGATCCGGTTCTCCGCGTAGTTGTAGGTGCGGATCCGCTCGGAGCGGTCCACCGTGCGTACCTGGGAACGCCGCGCGTCGCTAGCCTCCGCGCTCGCCTCCTCCTCGGCCGCGGCCAGCAGCCGGGCCCGCAGGATGCGCATCGCCTGGTCGCGGTTCTGCAGCTGCGACTTCTCGTTCTGGCAGCTGACCACGATGCCCGTCGGCACATGCGTGATCCGCACGGCCGAGTCGGTCGTGTTCACGCTCTGACCGCCAGGGCCGCTGGAGCGGAACACGTCGATGCGCAGGTCCTTGTCCTCGATCTGCACCTCGACCGGCTCGGCCTCCGGCATCACGAGTACGCCGGCGGCGCTGGTGTGCACCCGCCCCTGGCTCTCGGTCACCGGGACCCGCTGGACCCGGTGCACACCGCCCTCGAACTTCAGCAGCGCGAACGGCGCCTCCCCGGGTGCGGGGGTGCCCTTCGCCTTCACCGCGACGGTTACCGACTTGTAGCCCCCTAGGTCGGACTCGTTGGCATCGAGCACCTCGGTCGACCAGCCACGGCGTTCGGCGTACCGGGTGTACATGCGGAGCAGGTCACCGGCGAACAGTGCCGACTCCTCGCCGCCCTCGCCGGACTTGACCTCCAGCAGGACGTCCTTGCCGTCAAGCGGGTCGCGCGGGATCAGCAGGGCACGCAGCCGCTCCTCCGCGGTGGCCCGGGCGAGGGCCAGCTCCTCGGCCTCGATCGCGAACGCTTCACCGAGCTCCGGGTCCTGGGCCAGCTCGCGGGCGGCCTCGAGGTTCTCACCGAGCAGGAGCCACTCGTCGTGTGCGCGGAGGACGGAGCTGAGCTCGGCGTACCTCTGACCGAGCTTGCGGGCCAGCGACTGGTCGGAGTGGACCGACGGGTCAGCCAGCTTGCCCTCGAGCTCGGCGTGCTCGTCAGCGAGCTGCGAGACGGCTTCGAACATTGGCGGGCTCCTGAGTGGGTGACGGTTTCACCTGCAGCCCGGAAGCTACTTCTTGCCGGCGGCCTTCTTGGCGTAGCGGGCCTCGAAGCGGGCCACACGGCCACCGGTGTCGAGGATCTTCTGCTTGCCGGTGTAGAAGGGGTGGCAGTTGGAGCAGACCTCGGAGCGGATGGAGCCGCTGGTGGAGGTGCTGCGGGTCGTGAACTTGTTACCGCAGGTACAGGTGACCTCGGTCGTCACGTACTCGGGGTGGATGTCCTTCTTCATGGTGTCCTCTCGGGGGTTACAGCCGCCGGGTCGCCCTCGATGAGGTGCGTGAACCGGAGCCAGCGTCCAAGTGTGCCACCGAGGGCAGCGCAGGAGCCAATCGGTGGGCACTGTGCACAACAGTCGTAGGCGCTTGGCTGTTCCCGGCAGGTCAACGCCCGTGATCGGGGTCGCGGCCGCGCCAGGTACCAGGTCAGCCCTGCTCGGCGAGCACCACGGCGCGATCCACGAGGGGCTCGATATCGACGGTCTTCGCATCACCGGAGTGGGAGACCCGGAGCCCGACGATCGTCGGCCCCACCTGGGCGAACGCCATCGCGCCGGACGGGCGGCCATTGGTGCCCTCAACGGTCCACCCGAAGCGCCTGGAGTCCAGCGCCAGCCGCTCCATCCCGACGTCCGCGTCACGAGCGACACAAGCCTCGTAGGCGCCTTCGATGTCAGCCATCATCGTCTCCGCCGCCGTCGTGGTCGCGAACCGGATCGCACCCGACCGCACCTCGTTGTCGTCGACTCCTGCGTACGCGATGACCTGGCTGTCGTTGGCAGGGCTGTCCAGCATGCCGACGACTCTCATCCCGCACTCGCCGGCCGCGAGCACTCCGAGCTTCCGTACCTCGCCCGACTCCGGGGGCGAGGGCAAGTCCTCGGCGGCGAGCACGTCCGCCCGGTCCACCTCAGGCAGGTCCGGACCGCCGCATCCCGCCATCAGCGCCAGCACGAATGCGACCGCCGCGGTTCGACACACAGACATCACGAAGTCCCCCTCATTCGGCTGTCACAGGCCGGTCACCTTGCACGCTGCGGGAAGAACCGAGCGTGCATAACGGGTCAGGTCCTCCTCCGTGTCGCGCCCTTCGGCAGGCGCCGTCAGCGTGAACCGCACCATGATCACGTCGTCACACGCCCACCACAGCGCCCCTTCGTCGCCTGGGGTTCCGGTCACCCGTTCTTGGGCACAGGCGTCGTCGTGTCCGGCGAGCACGCCCAGAGACTGAGCACGACGGCTGCGCACGCCAGAGCGCGCAGGGTCTGCGCCTTCCCATCACAGGTCCGGAACCGCACATGGAGTCGCCGGTCATGATGAGGCCGGCGAGGTCACCTGCTAGCGGCCTCTTGCGAGCACGGCAGAGACCCGTGCAGCCAGCTCGCGCGGGCTGAACGGCTTGACGATGTAGTCGTCCGCTCCGGCCTCGAAGCCCTGCTCGATGTCGGACTCCTGTGCGCGGGCGGTCAGCATGATGATCGGCAGGGCGTCCATGTCGGAGTTCTGCCGCAGCGCACGAGCCGCGTCGAGTCCGCTCATGCCGGGCATCATCACGTCCAGGATGACCAGGTCTGGCTTCTCGGCGGCGCAGGCCTCGACGGCTGCTGCACCATCGCCGACGGGCACGACCTCGTGTCCGCCATGCCGCAGCTTGAACACGACGAGTTCGCGGATATCCGCGTCGTCGTCCGCAATCACGATGCGAGCCATTTTTTGTTCCCCTCGAGATGTCAGCACTAACCAAACATGAGCATATCCGCAGGAGTGGGTCTGCCGTTGCATATCGGGCTTAGTCGCCCAGTTCTTAGTCGCCCCGCTCCTAGTCGCCCTGACCGCCTGCCGTTGGCGTGGTCTTTTGTACCTGCATCAGGAACTCGAGGTTGTTCTTCGACTTCTTCAGCCTCTCCAGCAGGAGCTCGAGCGCCTGCTGCCCGTCCAGTCCGGAGAGCACCCGGCGGAGCTTCCAGACGATGGACAGCTCCTCCTTGCTCATCAGGAGCTCCTCGCGACGGGTTCCCGACTGCACGGCGTCGATCGCCGGGAAGATCCGCTTGTCCGCGAAGTCGCGCCGCAGGCGGATCTCCATGTTTCCGGTGCCCTTGAACTCCTCGAAGATGACCTCGTCCATCTTCGAGCCGCTCTCGATCAGGGCGGTGGCGAGGATGGTCAGCGAGCCGCCGTCCTCGATGTTGCGTGCGGCACCGAAGAAGCGCTTGGGCGGGTACAGCGCCGCGGAGTCGACACCACCGGAGAGGATCCGGCCGCTCGCAGGGGCGGCGAGGTTGTACGCGCGGCCAAGGCGGGTGATGCCGTCCAGGAGTACGACGACGTCGTGGCCGAGCTCGACCAGACGCTTCGCGCGCTCGATGGCGAGCTCGGCGACGATGGTGTGGTCACTCGCAGGACGGTCGAACGTCGAGCTGACCACCTCGCCCTTGACCGAGCGCTCGAAGTCGGTGACCTCCTCGGGACGCTCGTCGACGAGCACGACCATCAGGTGGCACTCAGGGTTGTTCGTGGTGATCGAGTTGGCGATCGACTGCATGATCATCGTCTTGCCGGCCTTGGACGGCGAGACGATGAGGCCGCGCTGGCCCTTGCCGATCGGTGAGGCGATGTCGATGACGCGACCGATCAGGTTGGTGGAGGTCGTCTCCAGGCGCAGCCGCTCCGAGGGGTACAGCGGCGTGAGCTTGCTGAAATCGACACGCGCCTTCGCGTCCTCCGGGTCGGTGCCGTTGACGGCGTCGAGCTTGACCAGGGGGTTGTACTTCTCCTTGCGCTCGCCCTCGCGGGGCTGGCGAACCTGGCCGGTGATCGCGTCGCCGCGGCGCAAGCCGAACTTGCGCACCATCGACATCGAGACATAGACGTCATCGGGACCCGGCAGGTAGCCGCTGGTGCGGACGAACGCGTAGTTGTCCATCAGGTCGAGGATTCCGGCGCACGGCGCGAGGACGTCGTCGTCGAGGATCTGCAGATCTGGCTCGCTGCGGCTGCCGCGGGGGCTGCTGCTGCCGCCCTGGTTGCCGACGGGCTGGTTGCGGTCCCCGCGGTCGCGCCCGCGTCGACGACGGTTGCGACGACTTCCGTCACTTTCCTCGTCGCTGCGGTTGCCACCCTGGTTGCGGTTGCCACCCTGGTTGCGGTTGTCGCCCTGGTTGCGGTTGTCGCCCTGGTTGCGGTTGTCGCCCTGGTTGCGGTTGTCGCCCTGGTTGCGGTTGTCGCCGCCGCGGTTGGTGATGCCCTGGTTCCGGTCGCCCGATCGGTTGGTCTCGCGGTTGGCGTCACCCTGGGCGTCCGCACGGTTGTCCGCGGAGGACCTGTTCTCCTGCGAACGGTTGCCGTCCTTGTTGTCGCGGTCGCTGTCACGGTTGTCGTCACGGTTCTCTGACCGGTTCGCACTGCGGTCGTTCGGCCCACCCTGCTGACGATCACCCTGCTGGCGGTCACCCTGCTGGCGGTCACCCTGGCCGTCGTGCTGCTGGCGCTCGCGATCCTGCTGGTCTGTGGCCTTCTCCGGGCTTCGGTCCGGACCCCTGTCCCGCCCGCCGTTCGGGCCGCTGTCCCGGTTGCCCTCCTGGGCCCGGTCCTTGGCCCGGTCCTTGGCCCGGTCCTTGGCCCGGTCCTGGTCGCTCTTGTTGGTCTGGCTGCGAGCCCGACCGCCCTTGTCTACCTGGCCGCCGTCCTGGCCGCCGTCTCTCGGCCGCCGTCCTTGCCGCCGCTCTGGCCGCCCTTGTTGCCCTGCCCACTCTGGTGCGTCTTGATGGCCTCGATCAGCGCACCCTTGCGCATTCCCGTGGCCTTGATGCCGAGCCCGCTGGCGACCTGCTTGAGCTGGGGCAGCAACATGGTGTCCAGACCGCCGCCGCCCTTGCGCGCACCAGCGGCGGGCGCGGCCGTGGTGGCGGCGGTTTCGGTGGTTTCGGTCATGCGGGGGTCCTTCCCCTTGTCGGCTGTACGGCGAGGCCGCCAGCTGAGCTGTTGCGTTTGGTGACCGATACCGGCTGGGGGACTCCGGACACGCACGTGTCGGGTTCCAGGAGGAGGTGATCGGCTGGGTCGCGTCCATTCATCGGCTCCGGTGCTTCTCCCCGGGGGGCCGGTCGTGACGCTTTGTCACATTAGCACGGCAGCTCCGGGCCCACCGAGCCGCTGCCGCAGGCTCCGCCAACCCGGCGGACCGAGGCCGTCAACGACCTCCACATCGTCGGTCACGAAGGCCAGCACGGTGGGACCGGCACCAGAGATGACAGCGGGAATACCTCGTCCCCGGAGGTGGTCCACGAGGGCCAGTGACTCGGGCATCGCGGGCTCGCGCTGGCGCTGGTGCAGGAAGTCCTCGGTCGCCCGCAGGAGGTGGGCAGGCTGAGCCGCCAGGGCCGCGACCAGCAGGGCAGCGCGACCACTGTTGGCGGCCGCATCCGCATGGGGCACGGTCTGCGGGAGAAGGCCGCGAGCGACGTCGGTCCGGACGCCGTACGGCGGCACGAACACCACCGCCGCCACCGCCGGGTCGACCGGGGACTGCTGGGCCCACACGACGTCGCCGTCCACGCCGCTGATCACGAACCCGCCGAGGAGGGCAGGAGCGACGTTGTCGGGATGACCCTCGAGCCGGTTGGCGAGCGAGAGCGCCGCAGCGTCGTCGAGGCGAAGCTCACCGTCCTCGACCAGGGCGCGCGCCAGCACGATGCCGCCCACGATGGCGGCGGACGAGGACCCCAGCCCGCGGCTGTGTGGGATCCGGTTGGTGCAGGCCAGGTGTAGTCCCGCAGGACGAAGCTCCATCGCCTCGAAGGCGGCGCGCATCGCACGCACCACCAGATTCTCCTCGTCGAGGGCCACCTCGTGCTCTCCCTCGCCGGTGACGCGCACCTCGAGCCCTTCGGGGACGACCTCCGCGACCAGGGTGTCCCTGAGCTCGAGAGCAACCCCGAGACAGTCGAAGCCAGGACCCAGGTTGGCACTCGTTGCGGGCACCTCGACCGTCACGGTTCCGGTGACGAAGCTCGCGTCGAGCCCGGCCATCACGCCCCGGCCATCACGCGAGACCGGCGGCCGCTGCTGCCGCTTCGACTTCCGCGTCGCAGACGGTGTCGACGAGGTCCGTGAAGGACGACAGTGCGGTGTCGATGTCCTTGAGGCCGTGGCCGGTCACGGTGACCACCACATGCTGGTCGGCGTACCTGATGCCCTCTGAGGACTCGAGCAGCAGCCCGGCGACTCCCGCAGCCGAGGCAGGTTCCACGAAGACGCCCTCGCGCGCGGCCAGCTCACACTGGGCGGCGAGGATCTCGCTGTCGGTCACCTGCCGGAACTTGCCGCCCGAGCTGTCGGCCGCCTCCATCGCGAGGTCCCACGAGGCCGGGTTGCCGATCCGGATCGCCGAGGCGACCGTCTCGGGGTCCGGGACCGGCGCACCGATGACCAGCGGCGCCGCACCCGCGGCCTGCCAGCCGCGCATCACCGGGAGCTTGGTGGTGTCACCGGCCTGGTGGGCCTCTCGGTAGCCCAGCCAGTACGCCGAGATGTTCCCCGCGTTGCCGGTCGGCAGCACGTGTACGTCGGGGGCGTCGCCAAGGAAGTCGACGATCTCGAAGGCAGCCGTCTTCTGGCCCTCCAGCCGCATCGGGTTCACCGAGTTCACCAGTGCGACCGGATAGTGCTCGGCCAGCTCCCGCGAGATGCGCAGGCAGTCGTCGAAGTTTCCCCTGACCATGATCACCTGGGCGCCGTGCAGGATCGCCTGGGCCAGCTTGCCGGCGGAGATCTTGCCCTGTGGCACCAGCACCAGAGGTTTGACGCCGGCGCGTGCGGCGTACGCCGCCATCGAGGCCGAGGTGTTGCCGGTGGAGGCACAGACCACGGCTTCGGCGCCCTGGCCGACCGCCACCGAGAGCGCGACGGTCATGCCGCGGTCCTTGAAGGAGCCGGTCGGGTTGTCGCCCTCGACCTTCAGCCACACCTCGGCACCGGTCAACCCGCTGAGCCAGGCGGACTCGACCATGGGCGTGCCGCCCTCGCGCAGGGTGATGGTCGGTGTGCCCTCTGGCAGGTGCAGGCGGTCGCCGTACTCCTCGATCACGCCGCGCCACTGTCGCGAGGCCGGGCTCAATCTGATTCGCCCTCCACCCGCATCACCGACTGCACGTCGCGGACGTTGGCCATGGCGCGCAGGGTCTCGACGGTGGCAGCCAGGTCGGAGTCACTCGCGCGGTGCGAGACGACGACCAGCTGGGCGTCGTCTCCCCGGCCCTCCTGGCGGACGGTCTGGATGGAGACGTTGTGCTCGGCGAACGCCAGCGCGACGGCTGCGAGCACACCGGCCTTGTCGTCGACGTCGATCTGGATGTGGTAGCGGGTCTGGGTCTCCCCCATGGGCAGCACCGGGAGGTCGGCGTACGACGACTCCCCTGCGCCGCGCACGTCGGAGAGGCGGTTGCGCGCGACTGTGACCAGGTCGCCCATCACGGCGCTCGCGGTGGGTGCGCCTCCCGCGCCGGGCCCGTAGAACATCAGCTGGCCGGCAGAGGCGCTCTCCACGAACACCGCGTTGTAGGCCTCGCGCACGCTCGCCAGTGGGTGGCTGCGCGGGATCATCGCGGGGTGCACCCGCGCGGACACGGCCGGGCCGCCGGGACCGTCCTCCAGGGCGCAGATCGCCAGCAGCTTGACCACGCAGCCCATCTCGGTGGCGGAGGCGACGTCACTGGCGGTGACCTCGGCGATGCCTTCACGGTGTACGTCGGCCGCGGTCACCCGGGTGTGGAAGGCGAGGCTGGCCAGGATCGCGGCCTTGGCCGCCGCGTCGAACCCCTCGACGTCGGCCGTGGGGTCGGCCTCGGCGTACCCGAGCGCCTGGGCCTCCTCGAGGGCCTCCTCGAACCCGGCACCCGCGGTGTCCATGCGGTCGAGGATGAAGTTGGTGGTGCCGTTGACGATGCCGAGCACGCGGGTGACCTGGTCACCGGCGAGCGACTCGCGCAACGGCCGAACGATCGGGATGGCACCGGCGACGGCCGCCTCGTAGTAGAGGTCACGACCAGCCTTCGCGGCGGCGGCGAACAGGGTGCTGCCGTCCTCGGCGAGCAGGGCCTTGTTGGCCGAGACCACGCTGGCTCCGTGCTCGAGCGCGGAGAGGATCAGCGACCGGGCGGGCTCGATGCCGCCGATCACCTCGACCACCACGTCGATGTCGCCGCGGGCGACAAGCGCCTCCGCGTCGGTGGTGAACAGGTCATCGGGCAGGTCGACACCGCGAGGAATTCCGAGCCGGCGTACGGCGATGCCGACGAGCTCGACGGGGGCGCCCACGCGTGCCGACATGTCGCCGGACTGCTCCTGCAGCAGCCGCGCAACCTGTGAGCCAACGACGCCGCAGCCGAGGAGGGCGACCTTCACTGGTCGTACTTGTTTCGGGGAGTGCTCGTTCATCGCGTCACATCCTCCCATCTGGTCACACGCGCCCGGGACACTATCCGTCAGCTGGTGCTTGCGCAGGCTCAGCCGAGGTCGGTGGCCAGCAGGTCGTCCAGCGTCTCCCGGCGTACGACGACCCGGGACTGGCCGTCGCGCACGGCGACCACCGGGGGCCGGAGCGCGTGGTTGTAGTTGCTGGCCATCGACCGGCAGTAGGCGCCCGTGCCGGGCACGGCGACGAGATCACCGGCTGCCACGTCGCCCGGCAGGAACTCGTCCTTGACGATGATGTCGCCGGCCTCGCAGTGCTTCCCGACGAGGCGGGTCATCAGGGCAGGGGCCTCGGAGGTCCGGTTGGCCAGGGTGCAGGAGTAGTCGGCGTCGTAGAGCGCCGTCCGGATGTTGTCGCTCATCCCGCCGTCGACCGAGACGTAGGTGCGCACCGCGCCACCGTCGAGCTCGACGGCCTTCACGGTGCCGACCTCATAGATGGTGCACACCGCCGGACCCGCGATCGCCCGGCCGGGCTCGATGGAGAGCCGGGGAACGGCCAGGTCGCGTGCCTTGCACTCGTCGCGCACGATCTTGGACATCTCGATGGCCAGCTGCGCGGCGTCGGAAGGATCGTCCTGGGTGGTGTAGGCGATGCCGAAGCCGCCGCCGAGGTCGAGCTCGGGCAGCTCGACGCCCACCTCGCTGGAGATCTCCGCGTGCAGCGCGAGCACGCGCCGGGCCGCGACCTCGAAACCCGAGGAGTCGAAGATCTGCGAGCCGATGTGGGAGTGCAGCCCGAGCAGCTCGAGGCCGGGCGCGTCGAGGATGCGGCGTACGGCGTCGAGTGCGTCACCACTGCTGATCGAGAACCCGAACTTCTGGTCCTCGTGGGCCGTGGCGATGTACTCGTGGGTGTGCGCCTCGACCCCAGCGGTCACCCGCACCATCACCTTCACCGGCGCCTGCCCCCGCTCGGGACTGCTGGTGATGTCGAGGAGCCGCTCGATCTCGTGGAAGGAGTCGACCACGATCCTCCCGACCCCGAGCTCGACCGCGCGCGTCAGCTCATCGACCGTCTTGTTGTTGCCGTGGAAGCCGACGCGGTCCATCGGGAACCCGGCGCGTTGTGCCACGGCCAGCTCCCCGCCGGAGCAGACATCGAGACTGAGCCCCTCGTCGGCGATCCACCGGGCGACCGTCGTACACAAGAAGGCCTTGCCGGCGTAGAAGACGTCCCAGTCCGCGAAGCCGTCACGGAAGGCCCGGGCGCGAGCGCGGAAGTCCTCCTCGTCCAGCACGTACGCCGGAGACCCGTGCTCGGCGACCAGGTCCGTCATCTTGACCCCACCGACCTCCAGGACACCTTCGACCTTGGCTGCGGTCAGCGACCACAGCTCAGGGACCAGCACGTTGGGGTCATCGGGCTCGCGCAGCCACGCCGGTCCACGGACGGAGACGGCGGCGTGCGCCCAGCCGGCCTCATGCGCTCGCATGGTCGGTCCTCACATGCGCTCCGGCGCGGAGACGCCGAGCAGGGCCAGACCATTGGCCAGCACGATGCGTGTCGCGTCGACGAGCAGCAGCCGCGCGCGGTGCAGGTCCGTCGGCTCCTCGTCGCCCATCGGCAGCACCCGGCACGTGTCGTAGAACTTGTGGAAGCTCGAGGCCGTGTCCTCGAGATAGCGCGCCACCCGATGCGGTTCCCGAAGCTGGGCGGCGCCCGCGACGACCCGGGGGAACTCCGCCAGCCCGCGCAGCAGGCCACCCTCACGCTCGTGGGTGAGCAGCGAAGGGTCGAAGGCCTCGTCCGCGGCGCCAAGGCCGAGGTCCGCCGCATTGCGCAGGATCGAAGCAAGCCGGGCGTGGGCGTACTGCACGTAGAAGACGGGGTTGTCGCTGGACTGCTTCGCCCACAGGTCGAGGTCGAGGTCGATCGTGGAGTCGGAGCTGTAGCGCGCCAGGGCGTAGCGCGCGGCGTCGACACCGATGGCGCCGACGAGGTCGTCGATGGTCACGACTGTGCCCGCGCGCTTGGACATGCGCAGGGGCTTTCCATCCCTGAGCAGGTTCACCATCTGCCCGATCAGGATCTCAAGGTTCGTGCCAGGCGTGTCACCGAACGCCGAGCACATCGCCATCAGCCGGCCGATGTAGCCGTGGTGGTCGGCCCCGAGCATGATCAGGCAGCGGTCGAATCCGCGGCTCCGCTTGTCGAGGTAGTAGGCCAGGTCGACCGGACAGGTAGGAGCCCGAGCCGTCTTGCTTGATGATCACCCGGTCCTTGTCATCGCCGAACTTCTCGGTTGCCAGCCAGAGCGGCGCATCCTTCTCATGGTCGTTGCCCAGCTCGGTCAGGCGCTTCACCGCCTTCTCGACGGCACCACTCTTGTGCAGGTTGTCCTCGTGGAAGTAGACGTCGAAGTCCACTCCGAAGTCGTGCAGGCTTTGCTTGATCTCGGCGAACATCATCTCGACGCCCTCGGCCCGGAACACCTCGCGGGACTCATCCTCGGGAAGTTCGAGCGCGTCGGGCCGCAACTTCTGGATGGCCTGCGCGATGTCGTCGATGTACTGCCCGCCGTAGCCATCCTCCGGCACCGCCTCGCCCTTGGCGCTCGCGAGCAGCGAGTTGCTGAACCGGTCGATCTGGCCACCGTGGTCGTTGAAGTAGTACTCCCGGGTGACCTCGGCGCCGGTCTTCGAGAAGATGCGGCCCAGGGCGTCACCGACCGCGGCCCACCGGACACCGCCGATGTGCAGCGGGCCAGTTGGGTTCGCGGAGACGAACTCGAGGTTGATCTGCTCCCCGGCGAAGGCGTCCGAGGAGCCGAAGGACTCCCCGGCGGCCACCACGTCGGCGGCAACCTTGCCCTGCGCTCCCGCGGCGACCGTGATGTTGAGGAATCCCGGCCCCGCGATGTCGACCTTGGCGATGCCGTCGGTGGCAGCCAGCGCGTCGGCCATGGACTGCGCCAGCACGCGTGGCGCCATCCCTGCCTTCTTGGCCAGCTGGAGTGCGACGTTGGTCGCGTAGTCGCCATGCTCCTTGTTGCGCGGCCGCTCCACGACCACCTCGTGCGGTACCCCGTCGGGCAGGCTCAGGTTTCCCGCCTCGACCTGTGCGGTGAGGACGGCAACGATGGCATCGGAGAGCTGGGCGGGCGTCACCGCTCAAGCCTAACGGCGAGCCACCTTCGCCCCGGACGGCGTCCGGACGTCATGCGAAGTGGCTGCCCCGGCGACCACCCCGCATGACGTTGCGCGGGACGTCATACGAAGAGGCTGTGGGGGCGACCAGTTCGTATGACGTCTGGGCGCTGGGGTAACCTCGCCACCGCACCCCGGGCCCCTGTAGCTCAGGGGATAGAGCACCGCCCTCCGGAGGCGGGAGCGAAGGTTCGAATCCTTCCAGGGGCGCATCCAAAGCCAGAGCACCGCCCTCCGGAGGCGGGAGCGAAGGTTCGAATCCTTCCAGGGGCGCATCCAAAGCCAGGGCACCGCGCTCCGCTGAACGCGGGAGCGAAGGTTCGAATCCTTCCAGGGGCGCACTTCCAGGTCCCGGGGCGCATCCAAAGCCAGAGCACCGCGCTCCGCTGAACGCGGGAGCGAAGGTTCGAATCCTTCCACGGGCGCATCCAAAGCCAGAGCACCGCGCTCCGCTGAACGCGGGAGCGAAGGTTCGAATCCTTCCACGGGCGCATCCAAAGCCAGAGCACCGCGCTCCGCTGAACGCGGGAGCGAAGGTTCGAATCCTTCCACGGGCGCATCCAAAGCCAGAGCACCGCGCTCCGCTGAACGCGGGAGCGAAGGTTCGAATCCTTCCACGGGCGCATCCAAAACGGTCACATCAAGATGGTGTGGACTTTGGGTCACCTGGTGACCCAAAGTCCACACCATCTCCATTTCCACCGGATGTCGCGCCGGGGCTGACAGCGAGCACGCCCCCGCCGCCCGCCACTCGGGGGCCGCCTCCCCTCTGGTTCTCGCGCCGGTGGGTCTAGCCTTGTGGCGTACTACCCATGACGCGCATTGGAAGAGGCGAAACTGGCCGTGCCCGAGCCAACTGAGGACAGCTCAATGTCGGGATTCGGAGCCAATGAGTGGCTCGTGGACGAGATGTATGAGCGGTACCAGAAGGACCCCGACAGCGTGGACAAGGTGTGGTGGGACTTCTTCGGCAAGGACCAGCGCCAGGGAACCCGCTCCAGCACCTCGAGCAGCGCCTCTTCAGCCACCTCTTCGGAGGGATCGAGCGGCGGCAACGGTGGCGCCACCAACGGCAACGTGACCGAGTCAACGGGTGCTCCGAAGCGCCGGCCGGCAGCCGCGAAGTCTGAGTCCGGGTCGGACACGAAGACCGCGCCCGAGATCAAGCCCCAGAAGAAGGCCCAGACCAGCACCGCGTCCAGGAACGAGCAGAACACCACCGAGAAGAAGGCCGAGAGCTCCAAGAGCGTGCAGTCCAAGGACAAGAACACCGGCGAGGGCGCCACCAAGAGTGCCGCCACCAGCAACGACCGACCCACGCCGAAGGACCCGGAGAAGAAAGCCGATGTGGAGGTGAGCGACGAGCCGAAGTACTCCGTACTCAAGGGCGCCCCCGCGCGCACGGTCGCGAACATGGAGGCCAGCCTCACCGTGCCCACCGCCACGAGCGTGCGGTCGGTGCCGGTCAAGCTGCTCTGGGACAACCGGATCGTGATCAACAACCACCTCGCCCGTGCCCGCGGCGGCAAGGTGTCCTTCACCCACCTGATCGGCTTCGCCCTCGTACGCGCGCTCAACTCGATGCCCGCCATGAACGTCGGGTACGACGAGGTCAACGGCAAGCCCAACCTGATCACGCCCGCCCACGTCAACCTGGGCCTGGCCATCGACCTGCCCAAGGCGGACGGCACCCGCCAGCTGCTTGTGCCGTCCATCAAAGCAGCGGAGTCGATGGACTTCGCGCACTTCTGGACCGCCTACGAGGACGTCGTCCGCAAGGCGCGCGCCGGCAAGCTGCAGGTCACAGACTTCCAGGGCACCACGATCAGCCTGACCAACCCCGGCACGATCGGCACCAACCACTCGGTTCCACGCCTGATGAAGGGGCAGGGCACGATCATCGGGGTCGGCTCGATGGAGTACCCGCCGGCCTTCCAGGGGGCGTCGGAGGACACGCTCACCCGCAACGCCATCAGCAAGATCATGACGCTCACCTCGACCTACGACCACCGCGTGATCCAGGGTGCTCAGAGCGGTGAGTTCCTCCGGCTGGTGCACGGGCTGCTGCTCGGCGAGGACAACTTCTACGACGACATCTTCCGCTCCCTGCGCATCCCCTACGAGCCGATCCGTTGGTCGAACGACATCTCCACCAGCCACGACGACGAGATCAGCAAGCAGGCGCGCATCCTCGAGCTGATCCACGCCTACCGCGTCCGCGGCCACATGATGGCCGACACCGACCCCCTCGAGTACAAGCAGCGCAGCCACCCCGACCTCGAGGTGGAGTCGCACGGCCTGACCCTGTGGGACCTCGACCGCGAGTTCGCCACCGGCTCCTTCGCCGGCGAGCGCCGGTTCATGAAGATGCGCTCGATCCTCGGCATCCTGCGTGACTCGTACTGCCGCACCGTCGGCATCGAGTACATGCACATCCAGGACCCCGAGCAGCGGCGCTGGATCCAGGAGCGCGTCGAGCAGCCGCACAAGAAGCCGCCCCGCGAGGAGCAGCTGCGGATCCTGCTCAAGCTCAACCAGGCCGAGGCCTTCGAGACCTTCCTGCAGACCAAGTTCGTGGGCCAGAAGCGGTTCAGCCTCGAGGGAGGCGAGACAACCGTCCCGCTCATCGACGAGATCTGCGAGGCGGCCGCCGAGGAGGGCCTCGACGAGGTCACCATCGGGATGGCGCACCGCGGCCGGCTCAACGTCCTCGCCAACATCGTCGGCAAGAGCTACAGCCAGATCTTCCGCGAGTTCGAGGGCAACATCGACCCGCGGACCGTCCAGGGCTCCGGCGACGTGAAGTACCACCTCGGGGCCGAGGGGGAGTTCCTCGCCGACGGTGGCGACAAGATCAAGGTGTCGGTCGCGGCGAACCCCTCGCACCTCGAGGCAGTCGACCCCGTTCTCGAGGGCATCGCCCGGGCCAAGCAGGACGTGCTGAACCAGGGCGAGGCGTTCCCCGTGCTGCCGCTGCTCGTGCACGGCGACGCCGCGTTCGCCGGGCAGGGTGTGGTCGCTGAGACCCTGAACCTCTCCCAGCTGCGCGGCTACCGCACCGGCGGCACCATCCACGTCGTGGTGAACAACCAGGTCGGGTTCACCACCTCACCGGCCGCATCGCGCTCCTCGCTCTACTGCACGGACGTGGCCCGGATGGTCCAGGCGCCGATCTTCCACGTGAACGGCGACGACCCCGAGGCGTGCATCCGCGTGGCCCGACTGGCCTTCGAGTACCGCCAGGCGTTCAACAAGGACGTGGTCGTCGACCTGGTCTGCTACCGCCGGCGCGGCCACAACGAGGGTGACGACCCGTCGTACACCCAGCCGCTGATGTACGACCTCATCGAGCAGAAGCGCTCGGTGCGCAAGCTCTACACCGAGTCCCTGATCGGCCGAGGCGACATCACCCTCGAGGAGGCCGAGCTGGTTCTCAAGAACTACCAGAAGCAGCTCGAGCGCGTCTTTACCGAGGTCCGCGAGGCCAGCAGCGTTCCCGAGAGCTGGACGACGGTTCCGGACTACCCGGTGAAGAGCCACGAGGACTACACCACGGCGATCCCGAGGGAGACGCTCAAGCGGATCTCCGACGCCTACGTGAGCGCACCCGAGGGGTTCACGGTGCACCCGAAGGTGCTGCCGCAGCTGCAGCGCCGCGCGACAGCCATCAACGAAGGACCGATCGACTGGGGCACCGGCGAGGTGCTGGCACTCGGTTCGCTGCTGATGGAGGGCCGCCCGGTGCGGCTGGCCGGGCAGGACTCGCGTCGTGGCACCTTCGTGAGCCGCTTCGGCACGATCATCGACCGGACCAACGCCAACGAGTGGACACCGCTGGCCAACCTCTCCGAGGAGCAGGGCAGCTTCTACCTCTACGACTCGCTGCTCTCCGAGTACGCCGCACTCGGTTTCGAGTACGGCTACTCCGTGGCCCGGCCGAACGCACTCACGATCTGGGAGGCGCAGTTCGGAGACTTCGTGAACGGCGCACAGACCGTGATCGACGAGTTCATCAGCTCGAGCGAGACCAAGTGGAGCCAGTCCTCGGGCGTCGTACTCCTGTTGCCGCATGGCTACGAGGGCCAGGGTCCGGACCACTCCTCGGCTCGGATCGAGCGGTTCCTGACCATGGCGGCCGACGACGCGTTCGTGGTGGCCCAGCCCTCGACGCCGGCCAGCTACTTCCACCTGCTGCGCAGGCATGCGCTCGGCGACGCGCACCGGCCGATGATCGTGTTCACCCCGAAGTCGATGCTCAAGCGCAAGGAGGCCGCGTCCCAGCCCGAGCACTTCACCGAGGGCACCTTCCAGCCCCTCATCGCCGATGGAACGGTGGACCCCGAGCAGGTCGACACGCTGCTGCTGTGCAGCGGCCGGATTACCTGGGACCTGATGGTCGAGCGCGCCAAGCAGCAGGGGGACAAGCTGACGACAGCCATCGCCCGGGTCGAGCAGCTCTACCCGCGCCCCGAGGAGGAGCTCAAGGCCGAGATCGCGCGCTACCCGAAGCTCCGGGAGGTCCGCTGGGTGCAGGACGAGCCCGCCAACATGGGCGCGGGCCCGCACTTCCAGCTCAACTTGTTCCCGACGCTCGACCGGCCGATCAAGATCATCTCGCGGCCCGCCTCCAGCTCGCCGTCCGTGGGCCAGCACTCGCGGCACGTCGAGGAGCTCAGGGGGATCATGAGCGCGGCGTTCGCCGCGGTTGATGGCACGGCTGAGGCGAACTACTAGGCCGTGTCTCGAGAAGCGGCGGGTAATGCAGGCGTGGCATCCGCGCCCGATCCGGCAAGGCGGAGGTGCGGAGGCGCAGCGCGCTGCGTCGAGCGCCGACAACGCAGCCGGTCGGGATGCGGGGCCGCGCCTGCATCCGCCGATGCGAGAGAGACGGCCTAGGGCCGTGTACTTCACCGATCGCGGCATCGAGGAGCTGCAGCGGCGGCGGGGTGACGAGGAGGTGACCCTGGCCTGGGTCGCCGAGCGGCTGCAGGAGTTCACCGACGTGCACCCCGACTTCGAGACCCCTGTCGAGCGCTTCGCCACCTGGCTCGCCCGCCTCGACGATCCCGACGACGACCCAGACATCGACCCAGGAATCGACTAGGTCGGTGCCTGCCCGCCCGCGCCGGAAGCTCGGCGATGCGCGACCGATCCGGCGGTTCGTGCCCAACGGCGAGGCCACCGGCGACTGGCCGTCCGGCTTGCCCGCTGTGGACCAGGTCCTCCGCGACGGCTTCGAGGTGACTCCCGGCGTCACGCTGCTGTACGGCGAGAACGGGACGGGCAAGTCGACGCTGGTCGAGGCCTTCGCCATCGGCTTCGGCCTCTCCCGCGAAGGTGGCAGCCGGGGTGCCCGGCACTCGACGCGTGCCACCGAGTCGCCGCTCAGTGACTGGCTGCGCGCCGAGCGCAACCCAGGCGGCAGCCGATGGGGCTTCTTCCTGCGCGCCGAGTCGATGCACGGCTTCTTCAGCTACCTCGAGGACAACCCGAACCCCTCGGTCCCGGACTCCCGGTTCCACGAGATGAGCCACGGCGAGTCGTTCCTGGAGCTGCTGCGCACGCGGTTCGACTCCCCCGGCTTCTACTGCCTCGACGAGCCCGAGGCGGCGCTCTCCTTCAGCGGCCTGCTCGCCCTGCTGGGCACGATGCACGACCTGGCCTCGGAGGGGGCCCAGCTCGTCTGCGCCACCCACTCACCCCTACTGGCCGCCCTGCCGGGTGCCCGGCTGCTGGAGCTCGGCGAGTGGGGCATCCGCGAGACGTCGTACGACGACCTCGAGCTCGTCACGCACTGGCGCCGCTACCTCGACGAACCGCGCCGTTACCTGCGGCACGTGCTGGACACCTAGCCTGCACTGCCTCGCGCCGCCGGGTTCACGAGCGTTCCCGCGTGCAGCATCGACTCGACCGGGCCCGAGAGGTCGACCATCTCGATGGTGTTGCGCAGCTGCAGCCGGTTCAGGCAGCTGTGCCGGAACTCGGGACGCAAGAGGTCGTAACGCTTCGCCGCCTCGGCCAGCCCGGGGTGGTCTGCCTCGTGGTCCTCGATGCAGGCCCGGACCGACGCCCAGAACGTGCTTTCGGCCAGCAGACCGTCCTCGTCGAGGATGCCCGCCAGGTGCCGGAGAAAGCCGTCGAAGACGTCGGTCAGGATGGGCAGTGGCAGCTGGTCATCGGGGATCTGGTGCCGGATCCGCTCGGCGGCTGCCGGGAGCGGCTGGTCGCCGAGTACGGCGACCTCCTCACCGATGTCCTTCATCAGCATCCGCAGCGGCACCCCGTCGCGCAGCACCATGATCAGGTTCTCGCCGTGGGGCATGAAGGCCAGGTCGTGTGCCAGCAGACAGTGCACCAGCGGGCGGAGGTGCGCGCGCAGATAGGACTGCACCCACTCCAGTGGCCCCAGCTCCGACCGCTCGATCAGGCTGGCGACGCACGAGGTTCCCTCGAAGTCACGATGGAGCAGGGCGGCCATCGTGGCCAGCTGCTCCCCGGGCTCGAGCCGGGTAACCGGGCTCTCGCGCCACAGCGCCGCGAGCATCCTCTGGTGCGGAGAGGTTCGTCCGAGCTGGTGGAAGACGTCGCCGGTGTAGCCGATGGCCGCCCGTTCGCGGAGTACGCCGAAGCCGCAGCGGCGAAGCGTCTGGTCGGCGGTGACGACCTGCCACACCCAGTCGTTGATGGCCGGCGTCCCAGTCATGTACGCCGGCGAAAGCCCACGCATGAAGCCCATGTTCTGGATCGACAGCGCCGTCTTGACGTAGTGCCGATCGGGACGGGACACGTTGAAGAAGGTGCGGATCGACTGCTGCGGCCGGTACGAGTCAGGGCCGGTCCCGAGGTAGACCAGGTCGTCGCGCGCGAGGTCGGGCGCGAAGGTGATCGCGACCTTGTTGGTCCACTGCCACGGGTGCAGCGGGAGCCACAGGTAGTCCGCGGGCTCGAGGCCACGTTCGCGCAGCCGGTCGCGGAAGAACTCGTGCACCGACTCGTCGAGCTCCCCCCTGTAGAGCTCGGCCTCGTCGATGCCCTCCCCGCAGCTCAGCTCGCTGACCTCGCGTCGACAGGCCAGCCACACCAGCCTGACCGGACGACCCGACTCAGGTGCCCACCGTTCGTAGTCGTCGATCCCGAACCCGATGCGGCCGTTGTTGGCGACGAAGCCGGGATGGCCTTCGGTCATCGCCGCCTCGACGTCCTGGTAGTGGGCGTCCACCAGCTCCGGCGAGCGGGTGCCGTGGTGCTCGAGCTTCCATGCCGTCGAAGCGAGCGTGCTCCCGATCTCCTCGAGGTAGGTGGGCAAGAGCGCCGGCGGGATGCCGAGCACGCCAGCGAACTCGACGATGAGCTCCTGTGCGTCCAGGTCCGCCGGGACGCCTCCGCGCTCACGTGACAAGGAGTCTCGGTCGATCAGCCAGTGGTCCAGTGCGAGCTCGCGCGCGGTGAACCGGTAGCGAGACTGTCCGTCCGGTGCCTCGACCACGTAGCCATCACCCTCACGGAGGGGCTCAAGGATGCGCTCGTGCGCGAACTCCGCGATCGCCTTGGCGACCAGGGCGCGCTGTGCGCGAGCGAGGTTCGTGGGCGTGAGGTGGGCTGTTGCCCCAAGGGCGTTGCTGGTGGATGTTGTGGTGGTCATGCGATGAGCTCACTCTCCAGGTCGGAGTCGGCGAACGACTCGCGGGTGGCGACGGACAGGGCCGCGGTCTTGGTGGGCAGCTGGACCTGGCGCAGTACGACGAATCCCGCCGCGGCGTTGAGGGAGGCAATGGCCTCGTTGCGGACATCGGGCTCGACCACCACCCGCCGGACGGCAGAGTCGGCGAGGCAGAAGCGCATCACCGTCCGCATCACCGCGCGGGTGAAGCCGTGCCTCGGCTTCTCAGTCGGGGCGACGAGCACGTGCATGCCCAGGTCGCCCTCCCTGATCTCCGGGAGGCCGGCCAGCGAGCCGTGCCGGGGGTCGTAGCGCTCGACGAGGAACTGCGGCCGGCCGGCGGCCAGGCCGAGGAACGCTTCGTGATGGTCACTCGCACCGATCGCGGCGTACTCCTCGGCCACGTCCTCGCGGCTGGCGCCCTGCATCTCCCAGTAGACCGACCTCGGATGGGTGACCCAGGCGTGCAGCGAGTCAACGTCCCGCTCGACCACGAGAGGCTGGATCTGCAGGTCGAAGGCGCTCATCTGGCGTCCTCCATGACCCGCAGGTGGTCCGGCACGCCGAAGTGCTGGAACGCGACCCGCTTCTCGATCGGGTACACCTCACGGCCGAGCATCGCGGCGACCAACGTGGCGTTGCGGTGCGCCCCCATGCCCAGGTCGGGCGCGACGAACCCGTGGGTGTGCTCCTCGGCGTTCTGCACGAAGATCTCCGAACCCGACCGGTCGACCGCGTAGCACGACGACGCAGCGAACCGGCCATGCTCGTCCCACCTGATCCGGTGCCGGATCGGGTCGAGAAAGCTTGGCACCTCGGGTGCGTAGCCGGTGGCGAGGACCACCCCGTCGGTGCGCAACGCGAAGTCCTCACCGGACTCGTGGTGATGCAGGTCCAGGACGTACGACGCACCATCGGCGCGTGCGCCCACCAGCTCGGAGCAGGTCACCAGCGTCGTCTCCACGCCACCGCCGACCCGCTTCTCGTAGAGCCGGTCGAAGATCTGGTCGACGAGGTCAGAGCTGATGCCCTTGTAGAGGCTCTTCTGCTCCCGCAGCAGGTCCTCCCGGGTGGGTTCGGGAAGTGACTGGAAGTAGGCGGTGTACTCGGGTGAGGTCATCTCGAGGGTGAGCTTGGTGTACTCCATGGGAAAGAACCGCGGCGAGCGCGTCACCCAGTTGAGGGCCTGGCCCGCGACAAGTGAGTCGAGCAGGTCGGCGTACACCTCTGCGGCACTCTGACCGCTGCCCACGACCGTGACGGACGCCAGACCACGAAGTGCGTCGCGGTGCTGCAGGTAGTCCGCGGTGTGTAGCACGACACCCGGTCGGACAGAGCGGTCGCCCGCCGCCGGTTCGTCGAGGAGCTGCCGAGCCGCCTCAGGGACGGTGGGCCGGGTGCCGACGCCCAGGACCAGGCGCCGTGCCCGGAAGCACGCTCCTGTGCTCGTGTGCACCTCATAGCTCGCGCCGTCGTGCTCGATGCGCTCCACGCGCTGACCGAAGCGCACCGAGGGCAGGCGCTCGGCGGCCCAGCGGCAGTAGTCGTTGTACTCCCGGCGCAGCGGGTAGAAGGACTCCCGGATGTAGAAGGAGTAGAGCCGGCCCGTGTCCTTGAGGAAGTTCAGGAAGCTGAACCTCGAGGTCGGGTCCGCCATCGTGACGAGATCTGCGAGGAACGGCACCTGCAGGGTGGCGTCGTCGAGCAGCATGCCGGGGTGCCAGTCGAACTCCGGCCGCGCTTCGAGAAACACCCCGTCGAGGTCGAGCGGGTCGGTGAGACAGGCCAGGCCCAGGTTGAACGGACCGATGCCGACGGCCACGAAGTCGTGCACGTGCATCACGCCACCTCCGATGCCGGGACCAGCTCGGCGCCGATCGCGCAGATCTCGGCGAGGATCCCGGTGATGTCATCGAGCTCGGCCATCGGGTTGAGCAGGGTGAGCTTGAGCCAGGTGCTGCCGTCCAGCTTGGTCGCCGCGACCATGCCGTTCCCGCGGCGATAGAGCTCAGCCCTGATCCGCGCGTTGAGCGCGCCCAGGCTCTCCACAGGCGACTTCGCAGGCCGGTAGCGGAAGACGAGCGTGCTCAGCCCGGGGGCCGCCGCCACCTCGACGGCGGGCATGTCCCGCATCTCCTCATGGACCCGCTGGGCTAGGTCGATGGCCGCGTCGAAGTAGTCACCGATGCAGTCCGGCCCCATGATCCGCAGCGTCATCCAGAGCTTGAGGGCGTCGAAGCGCCGGGTGGTCTGGAGGCTCTTGTCGACCTGGTTGGGGTCGGTCGTCTCCCGGGGATTGAGGTAGTCCGCGTGGTGGGTCACGTGCCGCAGGGTGCTGCCGTCGCGGACGATCACCGCGCTCGCGGACACCGGGAGGAACCAGGTCTTGTGGAAGTCGATGGTCACGGAGTCCGCGAGCTCGATCCCGTCGAGCAGGTGTCGGCGGCGCCGCGAGGCGAGCAGCCCGCCGCCGTACGCCGCGTCGACGTGCAGCCAGACGCCGAACCGCTCGCAGACCGCGGCAACCCGCCGCAAAGGGTCGATCGCGCCGAAGTCGGTCGTCCCGGCCGTCGCGACCACGGCCATCGGCACCAGGTCGTCGTCGAGGCACTGCTGGACTGCCAGTTCCAGCGCTTCCACACTCATTCGCCGGGCGTCGTCACACGGCACCTGGACGACCGCCGTCGGCGACAGGCCCGAGCAGGCGGGCGGACGTCTCGACGCTGAAGTGCCCGTCGGCGGAGACCAGGACGCGTAGCTGGTCGGTCTGCACGTGGTGCCGGGCGATCGTGGTGTCACGCGCCAGCAGCAGGGCCTGGAGGTTGGACTGGGTGCCACCGCTCGTGAAGATGCCGTCCGCCCGGGTGCCCACATGGGCCTGGCTCGGTGCTGCCGAGGTGGGCAAACCGATCCGGCGGGCTGTCCAGTCAACGAGGTGGCGCTCGATCTGGGTGCCGCCGACGCTCTGGTCGAAGGTGTCGAGCGATGAGTTCACCGAGGAGACGAAGAGCTCGGCGAGCAGGGCCGGGATGACGACCGGACAGTTCAGGTGCGCGGCATAGGTCGGTTCGTGGAACCAGACCGCCTCGTCGAGGTAGACCCGGGACAGCTCGTCGAGGGCGTCGGTGAGGCCGTCCGTGGGTACATCGAGGTCGATGTCCGTGACTTGCCCTGAGGCCTCATCGGGTGTCGTGCCGGCGCTGGGACCGGTCACCTTGCCGATCGTGGCAGCGAGGTGGTCGGCGCCAGCGCCGATCGACTCGAGATACTCCTCGATGTTGACTGGATGGAACACATGGCGCAGGGATGGGGCGAACACCCGGGGTCCTCCTGGCTTCCGAGATGAGCACGTCAGACTTAGGTAAGCCTAACCTTACTCGACTCGTCAGCGGGGTCGATCCCCGGGCGTCAGGCGTGACGGGCCACACCCAGGTCGTGGCGCACGCGCCACAGGTCGCTGTCGACCTCGACCTTGCCACCGGTGGCGGCATGGGGCAGACCGGCCGTGCGGCGGTGGTTGCGCTCGAGGAGCACCCAGACGCCGGCTAGCAGGGACAGGATCACGAGAGCTGCGATGTAAGTTGTCATGGCAGTAAGTTTGCCTCCAAAAGTTTCCAGCCACCAGTGGCAGCAATGTCACTCCCCGCATATTTTCTGCCATACTGTTGCCATGGCACTTTCCAGCGTTGCTGTCGTGGTCCCCCAGCGTCCGGGGTTGTTCGAGCTCGGAGTGGTTCAGGAGGTCTTCGGAGTCGACCGGACTGACGACGGCGTACCACCCATCGACTTCCGGATCTGCTCCGAACGGCCCGGCGAACCCATCGCCATGGCGAACGGGATCTCGATGACCACCCCCTACGGCCTCGCCGATGCCGAGCACGCCGATCTGGTGGTGGCTCCGGCGTACGACTACGACGAGCCGCCCTCCGAGGCGCTCGTCGACGTCTTCCGTCGCGCGCACGCCCGTGGGGCGTGGGTGCTCTCGGTCTGCTCCGGCGCCTTCCTCCTGGGCGAGGCCGGCCTGTTGGACGGCCGTTCCTGCACCACCCACTGGCGGCACACCAGTGAGCTGAAGCGACTCTTCCCGAACGCGACGGTCAACCCCGACGTGCTGTTCGTCGAGGACGACCGGGTGATCACCAGCGCCGGCACCGCGGCCGGCATCGACGCCTGCCTGCACCATGTCCGGTGCGAGCTGGGTGCGGCGGTCGCCAACCGGATCGCGCGCAGGATGGTGGTACCGCCCCAGCGCGACGGCGGTCAGCGCCAGTACATCGACCTGCCCGTCCCAACCTGCGAGGCCGACAGCTTCGCCCCGCTGCTGATCTGGATGCGTGAGCACCTGGCCGAGGAGCAGCCGGTGCGAGTCCTGGCCCGGCGCGCAGCCATGTCCGAGCGCACCTTTGCCCGCCGGTTCGCCGCGGAGACCGGCACCACCCCCGGCAAGTGGCTGCTCGCCCAGCGGCTGCACCACGCGCGCACCCTGCTGGAGAGCAGCGACCTCCCGGTCGAGACCGTGGCCTCGCGCGCCGGTTTCGGGTCCGCAGCGCTGCTGCGGCACCACTTCGGGACGCACGTGGGCGTCGCGCCCGCGGAGTACCGCCGCACCTTCCGCACCCCTGACGAGCGCGCGGGCTGAGCGCCGGCCCAGCACGTCCACCTGCGTGCGCTCGGTAGGGTCGCAAACGTGACTCGGACGATCTTCGCCGGCGGCATCGTGTACGACGGGACGACCGGTCGCCCAGCACCTGGCGACGTGGTCGTCGAGGACGGGCGCATCGTCGACGTCGGGACCGGTCTCGACGCAGACGTCGCCGTGGACTGCTCCGGCGGCTACATCTCACCCGGCTTCATGGACTGCCACGTGCACGTCATGCTCGACAACCCGAGCCAGATGCGCATCATCGAGACCCCGTTCAGCCTGCAGTTCTTCAGCGCCGTGGCCAACCTGAGGAAGACCCTCGAGGCAGGTGTCACCACCATCCGCGACGCCGGGGGCGCTGACCTCGGCGTGAAGGAGGCTGTGGACCGCGGGATGATCCCCGGGCCCCGGATGCAGATCTCGATCATCATGCTCAGCCAGACCGGTGGCCACGGCGACTACTGGAGCATCTGCGGCGGCGACGTGCCCTTCTTCGTGCCGCATCCCGGCCGCCCGAGCGGGCGCGTCGACGGTCCCGACGAGGTGCGCCGGCGGGTCCGCGAGATCATCCGGGCGGGCGCGGATGTCATCAAGGTCGCCACGACCGGCGGAGTCCTCTCTCCTCGCGACGACCCCCGGCACGGACACTTCCGGGACGCCGAGATCGCCGTGATGACCGAGGAGGCCACAGCAGCGGGCATCCACGTGATGGCTCACGCCCAGGGTGCCGGCGGCATCAAGGCTGCGCTGCGCAACGGCGTCCGTTCGATCGAGCACGGCATCTACCTCGACGACGAGGCGATCGAGATGATGGTGCAGGCAGGCGCGTGGTTGGTGCCCACGCTGCACGCACCCCGAGCCCTCATCGCCGCTGCCGAGGCCGGGTTGCCCATCCCCGCGTCGTCGGTCGACAAGGCTCGCTCTGTCGCAGACGCCCACACCGACAGCGTCCGCCGGGCGCACGAGGCCGGCGTACGGATCGCGATGGGCACCGACTGCGGAGTCGGACCACACGGCTCGAACCTCGAGGAGCTCGAGCTGATGGAACAGGCAGGAATGTCGCCGCTCGAAACCCTGCACGCGACCACCGGGTCGGCCGCCGAGCTTCTCGACGTCGCGACCGACCGGGGCACCATCCGGCCCGGCCAGCGCGCGGACCTGGTGCTGGTCGACGGCGACCCCGAAGACGTGACCAAGCTCGGGGACCGGGTGCGCGCGGTCTATCTCGACGGCGTCGAGGTCAGCCGCCGGGCCGACTGATGGCTCGCCTCGTGAAGCCGCCTGTGGAGTCACGTCTTGAACGCAAGGAGCGCACCCGCCGAGCGATCCTCGATGCGACGCTCGGCCTGTGTGCGGACAGCAGCCTGGTGGCGCTGTCCCTCCGGCAGGTGACCAAACAGGTCGGCATCGTGCCGACTGCGTTCTACCGTCACTTCGACTCGATCGAGGACCTCGGCCTGGCCCTGGTTGAGGAGTCCTTCGCATCGCTGCGCGAGATGTTGCGCGTCGTACGCCGTGGCGACCCTGGCCTCGGCGACATCGCCTACCGGACGATCGTCGACAGCTCGGTGAAGGTGCTCGGCGAGCACGTCCACTCACAGCGCGACCACTTCGCCTTCATCTTCCGGGAGCGCGTGGCCGGGCCGCCGGCGGTCCGGGCCGCGATCCGCCACCAGATCGAGCTGGTCGAGCGCGAGCTCGCCGCCGACCTGGCCCGGCTCACCGATCCTGCGTTCTGGTCGACCGAGGACCTGCGGGTGCTCTCCAACCTGATCGTCACCTCGATGGTCGGCAACGCAGAGGCCATCTTGGCCTCCCGCCCCGAGGCGGAGCAGACGATCGCCGAGCAGGCCCGCACCCAGCTGCGGATGCTGCTGGTGGGAGCCCTGCGCTGGCGCTCCGGCGGCCTGCCCTGAGTGACGGTCGGAGTCAGGCCCCGACCTCGCAGTCCTCGCGCGGGTCCTCGTCCAGCTCGGCCACCTCGTCGTGCGGATCTGCCGCCTCGTCGTGCGAGGAGTGGTCGTCGAGGCGAGCCGGCATCATGGTCACCAGTCCGAGTACGACCACACACAGCGCGGCTCCCACAGCGAACGCCCAGCGCATGCCGCCCAGCGACGCGGCCAGTGGCGCGGCACCGCCCTCGGCGAGCGAGACCGCGCGGCTGGTCATGACCGTCACCACGAGCGCCGTACCCAGGGCTCCCGCGACCTGCTGGACCGTGCCGAGCAGCGAGCTGCCGTGCGAGTACAGGTGCGGCGGCAGAGCGCCCAGACCCATCGTGAACACGGGGGTGAACAGAGCGGCCAGGCTGATCATGAGCACCACGTGCACGATCAGGATCATCCAGGTCGGGGTGTCCTGGCCAAGCGCGACGAAGGCCGCCATCGAGGCCAGCAGGGCGACGGCACCGGGAAGGACGAGCACGCGGGCGCCGTGGGCGTCGTAGATCCGACCGACCTTGGGACCGAGCAGGCCCATCGCAAGACCGCCGGGCATCACGAGCATGCCGGTCGCCAGCGGGCTCATCCCGCGCACGTTCTGCAGGTAGAGCTGGAGCAGGATCATCGAACCGAGCATGGCCATGAACGCGAAGGCCATCACGCCGAGCGAGACCGTGAAGGTCCGGATGCGGAGGGTGCGCAGGTCCAGCAGCGGCCGGTCGCTGCGCTGGAGCACCAGCTGGCGCCAGACGAAGCTGGCCACTCCGACCACGCCGATGACGAGCGAGGCGTACGCGACCGTGTGGTCACCCGGCACTCCGACCTCGCTGAGGCCGTAGACGAGGAAGCCGAAACCGAGAGCGGCGATGACGACGCTCCACCAGTCGACGGTTCCGGCGACCGGCTCACCGACGTTGGTCAGGCGACGCAGGCCCTGCAGGCCGATGGCGGCCGCGATCGGCAGCACGAAGAGGAAGATCCAGCGCCAGGAGAAGGAGTGCAGGATCACGCCGGAAACGGCGGGCCCGAGCGCCGGGGCGACCGAGATGGCGAGCGTGACGTTGCCCATGACGCGGCCGCGGTCGCTCACGGGTACGACGGCCATCAGGGTGGTCATCAGCAGGGGCATCATTACCGCTGTACCGCCGGCCTGGATCACCCGCGCGACCAGCAGCACCGGGAACGTCCATGCCAGCGCTGCCAGCAGGGTGCCGACGCAGAAAGTGCCCATCGCCAGCCCGAAAGCGAAGCGGGTGGTCACGCGCTGCAGGAACCAGCCGGTGATCGGGATGACCACGGCCATGGTGAGCATGAACGCCGTCGAGAGCCACTGCGCGGCGCTGGCGTTGACGTCGAAGTCGACCATCAGCCGGGGGATCGCATTGATCATGATCGTCTCGTTGAGGATCACCACGAAGGTGGCGCCGACGAGCCACCGCAGCACGGCGTAGTCAGGGGCGGCCGCGTTCTGGACCGGACTCTGGGCGGACTGCATGAGGGACCTCGTTCGTCGTGGGATTGAGCAAAGCCTGACGCCCCGGGAAGGGTGTCTGCAATTGATTTAGACCCGACTCGTCTGTCGAACTCATCGGTCGGCCGGGAGACAATGCTGCCGCACGTCATCGCATCCACCGGGTCCGGGGACCCTGACCGAAGGGGAGCACATGCCAACTGGGACCGGAACCAAGGACGACCCTTGGCAGCTGACCACGGCGCCGGGATCTTCGTCGTACACGATGTATCGCGACGAGGATGCCGACCCCCCGCTGCTCGTCTGCCAGGTCGGCTCGACCCGGCTCACCTACCTGCTGAGTGCGCTCGACGACCTTCCGGCCTGGCTGAGCGAGCAGGGCGAGTGGGTGCCGCTGGGCGCCGCGGACGAGAAGAAGACCCCTCAAGACGGCTCGGTCGAGGCGTGGGGCCGTGATCCCGGCAACCCGGTCGGCGGGTGGTACGGCCAGCGCAACGGCTACCGAGGGAGGTTCGGCATGTACCTGCCGCCCCTGCTCGAGGCGCTGGGCAAGGTCGAGCTCACCCACGACGCCCGGAACAACAGCGTCCGGGCGCTCTGACTCAGGTCTGGGGGTCGTGCGCGTCCGTGCCGTAGGTGGTCGAACAGCGAAGCGAGCGATCAGTCGAGACCACAACCGCAAGCCGAGAAGCAGCGGAGCAAAGCACGCACCACACGTGCACGACAGACTCCGGAGATCGGGGCCGGGGGGCTCGGGCGGCCCGCGCCGTAGGTGGTCGAGCAGCGAGCGAAGCGAGCGGCCAGCCGAGACCACGCTCCGCAAGCCGAGAAGCAGCCGAGCCCACCAGCTGGTCGATCGCAAACGGACACCCGATCAGCGGAGCACAGCACGAACCACGTGAACGACAGACTCCGCAGATCGGGGCCGGGGGGCTCGGGCGGCCCGCGCCGTAGGTGGTCGAGCAGCGAGCGAAGCGAGCGGCCAGCCGAGACCACGCTCCGCAAGCCGAGAAGCAGCCGAGCCCACCAGCTGGTCGATCGCAAACGGACACCCGATCAGCGGAGCACAGCACGAACCAGGTGCACGACAGACTCCGCAGATCGGTCTGCGGGGTTGGTCAGGGGCCCGGACTCACCGATACATCAGGGATGGTGGCGTCGCGCGGCAGGTCGAGGACCCGCAGGATCGCGTCGGCCACGGTCTGAGCGCGGATCCAGTCGCTGGCGTCGTACTCCTTGCCCTCCTGGTCGTGCACCCGCTCCTGCATGGGTGTGGCGGTACGGCCCGGATAGACGCTGGTGACTCGCACCCCGTGCGCCTGCTCCTCGCCCCGCAGCGCATCGGCGAGAGCGCGCAGGCCGTGCTTGGACGCGGCGTACGCCGACCAATGGGGGTTCGCGCGCAGGCCTGCGCCGGAGTTCACGAAGACCACGGTCCCCTTGGCAGCGCGCAACGCCGGGAGCGCCAGCCTGGTCAGCTCCGCTGGCGCGAGGAGGTTGACGTCGATCTGCTGGCGCCACTGCTCGGAGGTCAGCTCGGCGACCGTCCCGAGGTCGACCGCGCCCGCCGCGTGCACGACCGAGTCGAGCGAGTCAGGCAGCGCCAGGTCGTCGAGGGCCCCAGCGACAGCGAGGTCGGCGACCAGTGTCTGCGCCCCGCCCCACCGCGAGGCGAGCTCGTCCGCTCGCTGCTGGGAACGTGCGACGAGTACCAGCGAGTCCCCACGCGCGTGCAGGGAGTCTGCGAGAGCAGCCCCGATGCCCGACCCGGCACCCGTGAGGAGGTGCGTCGACATCAGCGAGTGAAGACGATCTTGCCGAAGACGTCGCCCTCGGCCATCGCTGCGAACCCGTCCCTGGCCTCGTCCATCGGCAGGGTCCGGTCGATCAGCGGCCGCACCCCGCTCGCGTCGAGCAGGTTGACGAGCGCGGCCAGCTCGCTGCGGGTGCCCATGGTCGAGCCGATGACCCGCAGCTGCAGGAAGAAGATGCGCGTCAGCTCGGCATCATCGAGCTTGGGTCCGGAGGTGGTACCGGAGATCACGATCGTGCCGCCCGGACGCAGCGCACGGATCGAGTGCGACCAGGTGGCCCGGCCGACGGTCTCCATCACCGCGTCCACCTTCACGGGCAGTCGCTCCCCGGACTCGAAGACATCGTGCGCGCCGAGGTCGAGCGCCTTCTTGCGCTTCTCCTCGTCCCGACTGGTCGCGAGGACCTTCAGCCCGCCGGCACGAGCGAGGCTGATCAGCGCAGTGGCCACGCCGCCACCGGCACCCTGCACCAGCACGGTGTCGCCGGCCTTCAGCCCGCCCTGCGAGTAGAGCATCCGGTACGCCGTCAGCCACGCTGTCGGGAGGCACGCAGCCTCCTCGAACGACAACGACGCCGGCTTGGGGACGACGTTGACCTTGGGCACCGCGACCTTGTCGGCAAACGTGCCCTGGTAACGCTCGCTGAGCAGCGACCGCTTCGGGTCGAAGGTCTCGTCCCCGCGCCAGGATGGGTCGCTGACCACGGCGTGTACGACGACCTCGTTGCCGTCCTCGGCGAGTCCGGCCGCGTCGCAGCCCAGGATCATCGGCAACGCCCCCTCCTTCAGGCCCACTCCACGCAAGGACCAGAGGTCGTGGTGGTTCAGCGCGGCCGCCTTGACGGTGACCGTGGTCCAGCCTTCGGGTACCTCGGGATCGGGTCGCTCACCGACCACGAGACCGTCCAGCGGGGAGTCGGAGGAGAAGCTCTCGGCGTACACGGCAAACATGGTTCGACCCTAGCGGCCGGTTCGGAACGTCACTCGCGCACCTGCTTCCCGTGGAAAAGCCACAGCTTCCCGTCCCTTGCAAGGCACGGGAAGCTCGGGTTTCCCACGGGACCGTGGGAAACCCCAGCCCCTACCGCCGAGCGACCCCGTCCCGCCGGGCGGCCTCGGCCACGGCGGCGGCCACGGCGGGGCCTACGCGGGGGTCGAAGGGCGAGGGGATGATCAGGTCGTCGCGCGCCTCGTCGGCCACAATGGCAGCGAGGGCGTCGGCTGCGGCGAGCTTCATGCCTTCGGTGATCGCCCGTGCCCGTGCGTCGAAGGCGCCCCTGAAGATCCCCGGGAAGGCCAGCACGTTGTTGATCTGGTTGGGGAAGTCCGAGCGCCCGGTCGCGACGATCCGGGCGTGCCGGTGGGCCACGTCTGGATGTACCTCCGGGCTCGGGTTGGCCAGGCCGAAGACGATCGCCTCCGGCGCCATGGTCGCGACGATTTCCTCGGGCACCGTGCCACCGGAGAGGCCGATGAAGACATCGGCTCCAGCCATCACGTCCGCGAGCGAGCCCCGGCGACCGGTGAGGTCCGCGGTGCTCTCCGCAATGGCTCGCTTGGAGTCGTTCAGCGGGCCTCGGTCGGAGGCCAGCACGCCGGCCCGGTCCACGACGGCGACATCGCTGATACCCGCGGCGAGCAGGATCCGGGTGACGGCGACACCCGCTGCGCCGGCACCGGAGACCACGACGCGCGTCGTCTCCATCAGACGACCGGTCAGGAGCAGCGCATTCTCCAGCGCGGCGAGCACGACGACCGCCGTACCGTGCTGGTCGTCGTGGAACACCGGGATGTCGAGAAGCTGCTTGAGCCGGTCCTCGATCTCGAAGCAGCGGGGTGCGGAGATGTCCTCGAGGTTGATGCCGCCGAAGCTGGGTGCGAGTCGTACGACGGTCTCGATGATCTCCTCCACGTCGACGGTGTCGAGGCAGATCGGGACGGCATCCACGCCGCCGAACTGCTTGAACAGCACCGCCTTGCCCTCCATCACGGGCATGGCCGCACGGGCGCCGATGTCACCGAGCCCAAGCACCGCCGTACCGTCCGTGACCACGGCCACCGTGTTGGCGATCCACGTGTACTCGTCGACGAGCTCCGGATCGGCCGCGATCGCCTCGCACACCCGCGCCACTCCCGGCGTGTAGGCCATCGACAGCTCTTCAGGACCGCTGAGGGCAACGCGTGACGCGATCTCCATCTTGCCGCCGACGTGCAGCGCGAAGACGGGATCATTGGCGTGGGAGTTTTCGAGATCCTGCATGGGGTCCGATGCAACCATGAAAGTCATCCCTTGGGCAGAGGTTGTCGGGGAGTCGATGCGAAAGTCGGGGCGGATTCTCACGCAGGCGGCGGTCCCGGCAGGCGACCTGGCCGTGGCCAGATCCGCGCGCGCACCACAGCCAGTACGCCGTCCGGACTGATCGCCCCGCCGGACCACGAGTCCCGACCCTCGAACGCGTTGTCGCGGACGACCCACCAGCCGTCACGCGACTGGTGGTCGAGTCGCTTCACTGCGACCACGCCGTCGGCGAACCGCACTACGGCCAGGTTGCCGATCCGCGGTTTCGCGCCGTACTGGACGAGCAGCCGGTCCCCGTCGAGCAGCGTGGGCGTCATCGACCTGCCCCGCACGAGGGCCATCCCCAGGCGGGGCGCCAGACGTGTCAACGCCCCACTCACACGTGTCCTCAGCTGTATGACGGGCACGTCGACCTCCCTCTTGGAGCCCCGGTCGCGGTCGGTTGTAGTGTCGCAGGAAGCCAGGCGCTGGAGCACAAATGCGCCGCCCACTTCTGCGAGAGGAACCATCCGGATGCTGAAGCACAAGCTGTTCGCTCCCACCATCGAGGTCTCCGCGCACTGCGATCTTCCGTGCGGTGTCTACGACCCTGCACAGGCGCGCATCGAAGCCGAGTCGGTGAAGGCCATCATCGCCAAGGTTGCCGACAACGACGACCCGGACTTCCGGACTCGCGCGATCCTGATCAAGGAGCAGCGCTCCGAGCTCGTCAAGCACCACCTGTGGGTGCTGTGGACCGACTACTTCAAGCCCCCGCACTTCGAGGCGTTCCCGCAGCTCCACACGCTGATCAACGAGGCCACCAAGCTGGCCGGTGCGGCTGGCACCAAGGGCGAACTCGACGCGGGCAAGGCCGACGAACTGCTGGCCAAGATCGACGAGATCGCCGAGATCTTCGCGGAGACCAAGAAGGCTTGAGCAAGCGCTGAGCCCGCGAAGCGCTGAGCCCGCGAGCACAACCATCTCGACCCCCGTGCCCCGCGCACGGGGGTCGAGCTGCGTCATGCCGGGTCTGGATGGTCGTGGGTGGGCGCAGGTACGCGAACCGGCGCAAACCCCTCACATCGCGGCATTCCCGGACCACGCCCGCAGCGTCGCATTCCGCACTATTCTGGATCCTACTGACCCCACCTGACCCCCATCCGAGTCTCGAGGACACCGCCGTGACCCATCCTGACGTCGAGTTGCGCCTCCCCGCGGAGAGCGCGTACGTCGCGGTGCTGCGCATGACCACGGCAGGCCTGGCCGCTCGCATGGACTTCACCCTCGACGACATCGAGGACCTGCGCATGGCCGTCGGCGAGGCCTGCGCCCTGGTGCTGGAGCACGCCGACCCGGGCGGCGACATGCGCGCGAACTTCGACCTGAGCGACGGCTCGATCCGGGTTGCGGTGGCGGCCGACACAAGCAGCGACGACGACCCCGACGAGGACAGCTTCGGCTGGCAGGTGCTCACAGCCCTGACGAGCGACGTCTTGATCAGTCGCGAAGGACGGCTGCACTGGCTGTCCTTCACAGTGCGATCGAGCATCGCAGCGTGATTCGTGTCCGGCAGTGAGTCCGGTGCGGGGCCTGAAAGTGGGGAAGCTTCGGGGCGCCGACACAACGAGCGACGAGCGCCGCTGACCGCGCGCCAGATCTCGACCCGGGAGCTGAGTCACGCCCTTTTCGACGAGCTCACCGACACGACCACGGTCGAGCCTCGGAGGACCGCGTGCCGCGAGGAGCTGGTGAACCTGCACCTCCCGCTCGTGGAGCACTGCGCGCGGCGGTTCGCGAACCGTGGCGAGCCGCTCGACGACCTCATCCAGGTCGGCACGATCGGGCTGATCAAGTCGGTGGACCGCTTCGACAATGACCGCGGTGTGGAGTTCTCGACGTACGCCACCCCCACGATCATCGGCGAGATCAAGCGCTACTTCCGCGACAAGGGCTGGGCCGTCCGGGTGCCTCGCAGGCTGCAGGAGCTGCGGATGTCCATCAGCGCGGTCACCGGCGAAATGTCTCAGGATCTGGGCCGGTCACCGACCCCGCGAGAGCTCGCCGAGAAGCTCGGGGTCTCTGTGGAGGAGGTGATGGAGGGCATCGAGTCGGCCAACGCCTACGCGACGCTCTCCCTCGATGCCGGCGACAACGGGGAGGAAGGGTCGAACAACAGCATGCTTGACAGCCTCGGCATGGATGACGAGGCGCTGATGCATGTGGAGATCCGCGAGTCGATCAAGCCGCTCATCGAGCAGCTCCCGCTGCGTGAGAAGCGCATCCTGCTGCTGCGGTTCTTCCGTGGGATGACGCAGTCTCAGATCGCGGAAGACATCGGGGTCTCGCAGATGCATGTCTCCAGGCTGCTCAACCGCACTCTGGAGCAGCTCCGGGACTCGCTCCGCGAAGTCAGCTAGCGCGCTCCAGCGCGTCGATGGAGCGCGGGTGGAGCAGCCCCGCCAGCACGATGGCGGCCACCACCGCAAGCCCGATGGCTACCGGGAGGGTGTCCCCGGTCCGGAAGTTCCAGGCCAGACCCAGCCAGATCAGCTGGGCGAGCAGCACCGGCCCGCGCGACCACGGGCGCACGGTGTTCATCCCCCAGGCGCAGGCCACCAGGACGGCGCCGTACGACAGGAAGAACACGCCGGTGGTCACCCCCATCACCAACCGGTCCCTGTCCACGCTGATCACCTCGGTGATCGCGAAGGCGACGGTGAGCAGCCCTTCGACAAAGGTCAGCCAGGCGGCGACCACCAGGGGTGCCGGCGCACCGTACCGGGAGTACGGCGACCTCGCCGTCGGGCCCTGTTCGGGCCCCTCGTCGCGGGGGTGGAGGGGGTCCGGGATCACCGGATGAGCCTATTCCGTCTCAGGTTGTGACTAACGTGACCTTCCGTTGGGGTTGTCATCGGACCATAGAGTTGCAACGATCGACCGGTTGCGCTGCAGCAGGATCTGATCTGCGCGCCACAAACACCCCGGCATTGGCTCTCACTGGCTGTCGGGCCAACATCGTGAATGAGTTCACTAGTACTCCGGAGGGTTACCCCAGCCATGGATTGGCGTCACCGTTCCGCGTGCCTCGACGAGGACCCGGAATTGTTCTTCCCGATCGGCAACACCGGCCCCGCGATCTTGCAGATCGAGGAGGCCAAGCAGGTGTGCCGCCGCTGCGACGTGCGCGAACAGTGCCTCGCATGGGCCCTGGAGGCCGGGCAGGACCACGGTGTCTGGGGCGGGCTCAGCGAGGACGAGCGCCGCGCCCTGAAGCGCCGCAACGCCCGCGCCCGGGTGCGCACCGCCTGAGCCTTGCTGAGCCTGAATCCACGAATATTCGTCAGCGCGGCTGCGAGGTCACGTTCGGGACCTGTACGACGACACGCGTTCCCACGCCCGACTCCCGAGGCCCGAGGCTGATCTGTCCCCTGAGCTCGCCCACCAGCGTGCTCACGATGGACAGCCCCAGGCTCGGCGCCTGTTCGAGGTCGAAGCCGGCCGGTAGTCCGACCCCGTCGTCCTCGATGCTCAACCGCAGGCCGACCCCGTCACGGGCGCAGTGGATCTCGATCGTGCCGCCGCGGTCGTCGTCGAACGCGTGTTGCACGGCGTTCTGGATGAGCTCGGTGAAGACCATCGCGAGGGGCGTTGCCGCGTCCGAGCTGATCGCCCCGAACGAGCCCGTACGGCGGGTGCGGACCGGGACTCCCCGCGAACCCACCTCGGTGACCAGCCGGGTCAGCTGATCCGTCACGTCGTCGAAGTCGACGGTCTCGTCGAAGGCCTGGCTCAACGTCTCGTGGACGACAGCGATCGCGCCGACCCGGCGTACGGCCTCCTCGAGCGCCACCCGCCCCTCCGGGATCTCCATCCGCCGCGCCTGCAGCCTGAGCAGCGCCGCCACGGTCTGCAGGTTGTTCTTCACGCGGTGGTGGATCTCGCGGATGGTCGCGTCCTTGGTCACCAGCTCGCGATCCCGGCGGCGCAGCTCGGTCACGTCGCGCAGCAGGACCACCCCACCGGTGTGCTCGCCCTCCGGGCGCAAGGGGAGGGAACGCAGGATCACCGTGGCCATCGATCCTCCGAGCTCGGTGTCGCGCGGCATCCGTCCACCCAGGACCGCGCTGAGCGTCTCCTCGTCGGGTCTCATCCCGGCCGGCACCAGCTCGCGGGTGATCCCGGCCAGCGACTTGCCACTCAGGTCGCCGGTCAGTCCGAGCTTTCGGTAGACCGACAGGGCGTTCGGGCTGGCGTAGGTGACGTCCCCGATGGCGTCGACGCGGATGAACCCGTCCCCGACCCGTGGGGTGTCGGCGTGGTCGGAGCGCTGGCCCGGGAACGGGAAGCTGCCACGGGCGATCATCTGGGAGAGCTCGCTGGCGGTCTGGAGGTAGGACAGCTCGAGCCGGCTCGGCGTACGCACCCCCTGGAGGTTGGTGTTGCGGGCCACCACGGCGATCAGGTTCTCGCCCCGGCGTACCGGGATGGCCTCCACGCGGACGGGGACGTCGTCGCGCCACTCCGGATCCCCCTCACGCGCGATCCGACCCTGGCTCAGCGCGTTGTCGAGCAACGGCCGCTTCCCCGCCTGGAGGAACGAGCCGACGATGTCGTCCACGAACGCAGTCGGCCCGGTCGTCGGCCGCATCTGAGCGCCGGCCCAGTAGCCGGACCCGTCACTAGCCGGCAACCACAGCACCAGATCGGCGAAGCTGAGGTCCGCGATGATCTGCCAGTCGGCCAGCAACCTCGAGAGCCACTCCAGGTCCTCGGTCGAGAGGTCGGTATGGGCCCGGGCAAGGGCCTGGAGTGTCGGCACGCGGCAAGCCTAGGAGCAGGCGCCGCGGCGACGCTGACGTGCTCATTGCCGGGGGCTAACCTCGCGTCATGACGCAGGCACCCGAGCACTCCAACGACCAGCCGGCCAAGGCCTCGACCGAGGCGTCCACCGGGGAGCCGGGTGCTGGCACGGTGGAGGCCCACTCAGGTCAGCACGCCGTCGCCGTGGCCCGCGCGCACGGCGTCGAGGTCATGTTCACCCTCTCCGGTGCCCACGTCTTCCCGATGTACGACGGCGCGGTGACGGCTGACCCGCCGATGCGGATCATCGACGTACGCCATGAGCAGACCGCCGCCTTCGCCGCCGAGGCGATCGGAAAGCTCACCCGCACCCCGGGTCTCGCCGTACTCACCGCCGGTCCCGGAGTCACCAACGGGATCAGTGCGATCGCCCAGGCGCAGTTCAACGGCTCGCCTCTGGTGGTGGTGGGTGGCCGGGCACCGGCCAACCGCTGGGGCATGGGCTCCCTGCAGGAGCTCGACCAGCCCCCGATCGTGGCGCCGGTGTCCAAGCTGGCTCGCACGATCCACTCCGCCGGCGAGGTCGCCGAGGGCATGCACGAGGCGTTCGCCGTCGCCAGTACGTCACACCGCGGACCGGTCTTCGTCGACATCCCGATGGACGAGTTCTTCAACTCCTCCGCCACAACCCGGCCGGTCGTGGGCGCGCGCCTTCGGACCGAGCCCGACGGCGAGGCGATCAGCGAGGTCGCCGAGCTGCTCGGCCAGGCCGAACGACCCGTGCTCATCATGGGCACCGACGTCTGGGCGGACGGTGCCGAGGAGGCCGCGCTGGGCCTCGTCGAGGAGACCGGCGTTCCTGTCATCACCAACGGCATGGGTCGCGGGCTGATCCCGGGTGGTCATCCCCTGCTGGTCACGAAGGCGCGCGGCGCCGCCCTCGGCGGTGCGGACCTCGTCGTGGTCGCGGGAACACCGCTCGACTTCCGGCTCGGCTACGGGGTCTTCGGCGGGAAGGCCAAGAACGGGGAAGGGGCGACGCCCGCCCGCGTCGTACACCTCGCCGACTCCCCCGGCCAGCTCTCGCAGCACGCCGACCTCGCCGCCGAGGCATCCGGTGACCTCACTCTGGTCCTCGACGGCCTGCGCGACGCCATCGCCGGCCTCGTACGCCGCCCCGACTGGTCCGGGTGGGTCACCAAGCTGCAGGACACCGTGAAGGCCGCAGTTGCGCGCGACGCCGAGCTCCTCAGCGCCACCGCCGACCCGATCCACCCGGCCCGCATCTACGGCGAGCTGGTCCCCCGCCTGGCCGAGGACGCAGTGGTCATCGGCGACGGTGGCGACTTCGTATCCTTCGCCGGCAAGTACGTCGAGCCCAAGCGACCAGGCGGCTGGCTGGACCCCGGGCCCTACGGCTGCCTCGGCGCCGGTCTCGGCGCAGCGATCGCCGCCCGCATCTCGCGCCCCTCGGCGCAGGTCGTGCTGCTGTACGGCGACGGCGCGGCCGGGATGTCGCTGATGGACGTCGACACCTTGGTCCGCCACAACCTTCCGGTCGTGATGATCTGCGGCAACAACTCCGCCTGGGGGCTGGAGAAGGGGCCGATGCAGATGCTCTACGGGTACGACGTGGCGGCCGACCTCGCGCCACAGACCAGGTACGACGAGGTCGTCCGAGCCCTGGGCGGCGGCGGCGAGACCGTCACCGACCCCGGCGAGATCGGACCTGCCATCGACCGCGCCTTCGCCGCGAATGCCCCCTACCTCGTCAACGTGATCACCGATGTCAACGAGGCCTACCCGCGCAACACCTTTGGCATCTGAGCCTGGTCCACAGAGCGGAAGAGACGACCGGATGGAGATTCGCCTGGTGCGCCCCGAGGAGCTCGATGAGGTGAGTCGGCTCACCGCCGAGGTCTACCTCGGCGGCGGCTACATCGACGAGGCCGACAGCTACGCCCTCGAGCTCGTGGACACCCCGCGCCGAGCGAATGAGGCCGAGGTCTGGGTCGCGATCGAGGACGGTCGGGTCATCGGCTCGGTGACGTTCTGCCCCGTCGGCTCGGCGTACCGCGAGATCTCACGTGCCGACGAGGGCGAGTTCCGGATGCTCGCGGTGAGTCCCTCAGCTCGCGGGCGCGGAGTGGGTCAGGAGCTGGTTGCGCTGTGCCTGCGGCGCTCGCGCGAGCTGGGGTACGCCGGCGTCCGGATGTCGACCATGGACGCGATGACCTCAGCCCACCGGATCTACGGGCGGCTCGGGTTCACCCGTGCACCCGAGGACGACTGGTCGCCCGTACCCGGGGTCAACCTGCTCGCCTACGCGGCTCCTACGGCACCCGCGACATGAAGCGCTCCGCGTCCACGACAACGCGCGTCACCTCGCCCGAGCCGACCAGCTTCGCGTTCTGACGCGCCCCGACGCTGAACCGCACCAGCCGGCCATCGACGTGGACCGTGGTCGCTGTGACCTGCACCGTCGACCCGACGGCGGAGGGGGCAAGGTGCTCGAGCGTGGCCCGGGTGCCGACGCTGGTCTCAGCGGCCCCGAGGACGGGCTCGATCGCAGCGCACGTGGCGGCCTCGCACCAGGCCAGCAGCCGCGGCGTCGCCAACACCGGCAGGCTGCCCGAGCCGATGGAGGCAGCGGTGTCGTCATCGCCGACGGTGCGCTCGATCGTGGCAGTGAGACCCGGCGCCAGACCGGAGGGGATCACGGCGCGGCCAGGTCGAACGTCGAGGTGCGTCCGCCGGACTCCTCGATCGTGACGGCGCCGAACGCGATGTAGCTGGCGAGCGGACCGTCGACAGGCTGGAACAGCCCGGTGCACCGTCCGACGACGAACGCGAGCGCCATCAGGTCACCCACCTGCTCCTTGTCGACCTTGAGCGGTGAGGTGCACAGCGCCGGCACGTCGTTCTCGACGCCGAAGGCGCGGACTTCCTCAGCGCTCGCGCAGAGGGGTGCCTGGATCGTCTCGTTGTCCCACGACCAGACGAAGGTGTTCACCTCGGAGTTCCACGAGCCAAGGATCTGCGCCTGCGCCGACGCGACGTGGTCCTCGAAGGACCACACGATGCGTCCGCTGCCCTGGTCGAGCACCCACCGGCTCGCCGTACCGAATCCCCAGCGCTCGGCGTGAGCGGCTGAGGTCTGGTCGATCAGGGCGCGGCCCTGCAGCAGCGTCGAGTCGAGTTCCATATAGCGTCCGCGGCCGAGCGAGGCTCAGGCGTTGGGGCGCTTGCCGTGGTTCGCGGCCTTCTTCTTGCGCGCGCGGCGCTTGCGGCCTGTCTTGCCCATGAGGTCCTCCTACGTCGTCGCTCCGGGAAATTCCCTCGAAGCCGACGCACATCCTCTCAGGTACGGCGCACCACACGAAATCGTGCACCCATCGCCAAGTGGCGTGCGCGGGGTCAGTCGCGCGGCGAGATCTCGATCTGGATCTGCCGGATCGACAGCTGCACCCGCTCGCGCAGGCCCTCCGGAGCCTTCTCCGAGCAGGATCGGGCCACCAGCGTCTTCACGGTCCGCTCGAGGTCGTAGCGAGCCAGGCACGGGCCGCACTCGTCGAGATGGTGCTGGATCTGGGCACAGTCGGCCTGCTCGAGCTCGTTGTCGAGGAAGAAGAAGACCCGGCCGAGCACCTCGGAGCAGTCGGTGTCAAGAGCGTGGCTGTGCGAGCGGTCCTCGGTCATCATGAGCCTGCCTTGGGAGCTGCTCCGCTGGAGAGCAGGTCGTTCTCGCGCACGTAGCCGGTGAGCATCTCGCGCAGTTGGCGCCGCCCGCGGTGCAGCCTGGACATCACGGTCCCGATGGGCGTCTCCATGATCTCGGCGATCTCCTTGTAGGGGAAACCCTCGACATCGGCGAGGTAGACCGCGAGCCGGAAGTCCTCCGGGAGTCGCTGCAGGGCGTCCTTGACGTCGGAGTCGGGGAGGTGCTCGAGCGCCTCCATCTCCGCGGACTTCAGCCCGCTCGAGGAGTGCGACTCCGCGCGCGCCAGCTGCCAGTCCTCGACGTCCTCGGCCATCGACTGCTGCGGCTCGCGCTGCTTCTTGCGGTAGGTGTTGATGAAGGTGTTGGTCAGGATCCGGTAGAGCCAGGCCTTGAGGTTGGTCCCGGGACGGAACTGGTGGAACGAGGCGAAGGCCTTGGCGAAGGTCTCCTGCACCAGGTCCTCGGCGTCGGCCGGGTTGCGGGTCATCCGCATAGCGGCCGAGTACAGCTGGTCGATGAAGGGCAGAGCATCGCGCTCGAAGCGCAGCTGCCGCTCGACCTCGCTCTCGGTGGCGGGATCGATCTCAGCCGGGTCGACGAGGCCCAGAGCCTCGGATTCGGAGTCAGTCATTGCGTCCCAGACTACCCACGGGTCCTCAGACGTGGACCTGTCGAGTGTGGCGAGCACGGGCTTTCCCTCCGGGTTCAGCTGGTGAGCGGCGGATCTACCGTGCTCAACATCGGTTCAGCCGTTTCGATTCCCCGTGATCTCGCGGACCACCCACTCCAGCGTCGCCTCCAGCACCACGGCCAGTGCGTCGGCCTGGCTCAACGGGGCGGACTTCGGAACCTTCATCGAGTGGTCCGCGGCCGGTACGACGGTCAGGTCGATGTCGCCGGGGAACTCCTCGGGCGTGCCGAACGGGTCGCGCTCTCCCTGGATCACCAGGGTGCGCACCCGTGACCGCTGGAGCTCGGCAAGGCGGGACTTCTCCGGCCGGCCCGGCGGATGCAACGGGAAGGAGAGCGCCAGGACCCCACGGGCACCGACATCGCGTGCGATGCGGCATGCCGAACGCGCACCGGCGCTCCGCCCGCCCAGGACCAGCGGGCTGCGCGTGCGCATGTTGTCGAGTACGGCGAGGTAGCACTCGTCGATCACTGCCGGCGCCGGTGCCACCTTCTTCCCGGCCACCCGCCAGGGCATCTCCACCAGCGTCACCGAGATGTCCTGCTGGGGAAGCGTGCGCGCCAGCCGGACCAGGTCGGGCGCGTCGACTCCTCCGCCCGCGCCGTGGGTGAGCACCAGCATCGCGATCGGCCGCTTGGCACGTCGTACGAGCAGCCGGGCGTCGCCCTTCGGAGTTGGCACCATCCGTTCGATGGGCATCAGCTCTTCCCTTCCCGGGACACGTCTTCCAAAGGCAGGTTGTCCAAGGGCAGGGGCTCGAGCAGCTCCGGCCCGTTGTTGCGCACGTTGGACACGAGCGTGGAGACCGGGAACGCCTCCAGCCGCCCTGGCGCAGCCGGCTCGAGCAGCGCCAACAGGTCGTCCTTGCCGGCGTGCCGGGGGTCGAGCCAGGCGTCGTACCGGTCCGGGGCGAGCATCATCGGCATCCGGTCGTGGATGTGACCGAGCGAGTCCTCCGCACTGGTGGTCAGCACCGTGCACGTCCAGCGGAACCGCGTCGGGTCGTCCTCCTCCTTGGTCGGGTCGCGCCAGATCTCGTAGAGGCCGGCCATCGCCAGGACGCCACCGTCGGCGGGCCGGATGAAGTAGGGCTGCTTGCGCGGCTTCCCCGACTTGGTGAGCTCCTCGGTCGGGTACCACTCGAAGTACCCGTCCGCCGGCAGGATCGCCCGACGCTTCTCGAACGCGCGACGGAAGGCAGGCTTCTCTGCGACCGTCTCCATCCGGGCGTTGATCATCCGGTTGCCGACCTTGGGGTCCTTGGCCCAGAACGGCACCAGACCCCAGGTGAGCACGCGCAGCTGACGCTCCGGATCAGCCCCCTTCTCGCCGCTGGGCGGACGCTCGACGACGGCGTAGACCTCCTTGGTGGGAGCCACGTTGAAGTCGGGCTCGAGATGCGGGAGCTCGTGGTTGCGGATCTCGAACTCCTCGACGAGGTCCTCAGGCTGTCTGCTCGAGGCGTAGCGACCACACATGTGGCACAGGCTAGTGGTCGGCTCCGTCAGTTCCTCGGAGTCTCCGCGGCCCAGGCACGCACATCGCTGCGTTGGCATCGCTCTGAAGACGCCCAGTCTGCCTTCGCGACGCCGCCTTGCGCTGCACGCACCTGGACCACGGATACCCTCGACGACCTTCCGGCGCTGACCACTGGTGGTGTCAGCCGCGCGCGATCTCGTCGAGGAGGAGGCCGGCGCCGTAGTTGTACGGCGGCAGCCCCTCGATCCAGACCCGGGCCCTTCCGGATTCCGGTCCAGACCCCGGTCCACCCCCCGGGACCAGATCCTCGACGAGATCACGCAACAACCCCACTCGCTGCGCGAGCAGGTCACCACGCCGGGCCAGCACCACCACCCTCCGTGGGCTGGCCTGACAGATGGTCTCCCCTCCCGGAAAGGCCATCCGCGCACCCTCGGCCAAACGCACGAGCCGCAGCGTCGACTCGAACATGTCCCCCCTTACCGAGGTCCTGGCGAGCAGGGTGAGGTCGAGGACCACCAGCGCATGGCTGGTGGGCATTGCCGACCCCCCCTGCTCGTCCCCGCGATAGACCTCCGAGAGCCTGGCCCGCAGATGCGCAAGGCTGGCCAGTCCCGTCAGCGGGTCCTCGCACGAGAGCTGATGCAGGTAGCCGAGCGTCTCCTCGCTCCACGCCTGACCCAACGCGCGCACAGCCCGGAAATCGGGCTCCCCTCCCAGGACGTGCGCGTAGGTGGTCATCAGCCCGTCCAGTGCCTCTCCCAGGTCGACACCGTCACGGGCCATCCCCCGGCCCACCATCGCGCACGCTTCGCTCGCGTCATGTCCGGCGGCCAGACGCTCCCCCACAGCCTCGAAACGCGCAGGATTGAACTCCCGCGCGTCCGCGGCTGCCTCAGCGTCTGGGGCCACCTCGGCCTGCGCGCCTCTGCGAGTCCCCGTCGCAAAGATGCCCATGCCACTCCTCACCTCTCGTCAGGCCACCCCCCTCGTGGTGGCCTTGTAGAAGTAACGGACGAACGCAGATCCCATGACGGGAAAATCGGACTAAACTCATCGCGCGCCGCACTCGACCCGAGAAGGTCCCCCCATGTCATGAGCAACACCGACGTCCAGGCACCTGAGCTGAGCGACCCGGAGCTGATCTCGCGGGTGCGCGAAGGGGACGTCGCGGCCTACGGCACGCTCTTCTCTCGCCACGTCGATGCCGCCACCCGGCTCGGCCGGCTGCTGATCGGTCCTTCCGACGCCGACGACCTGGTGTCCGAGGCGTTCGTGAAGGTGCTCAACGTGCTGCTCGGGGGTGGGGGACCCGACGTCGCGTTCCGCGCCTACCTGCTGACCGCCGTACGCCGCCTGCACATCGACAAGGTGCGCAGCAACCAGCGCCTGACCACCACCGACGACCTGACGCCTTTCGACCCGGGGGTTCCGTTCACCGACACCGCGGTTGCCGGCTTCGAGGGGGGTGCCGCGGCCAAGGCGTTCGCTTCGCTACCGGAGCGCTGGCAGCTGGTGCTCTGGCACCTCGAGGTCGAGAACCAGAAGCCCGCCGACATCGCACCGTTGCTCGGCATGACCCCCAACTCGGTCTCGGCGCTGGCCTACCGCGCACGCGAGGGGCTGCGACAGGCGTTCCTGACGATGCACGCCGGCGACCTGGTCAGCGACGCGTGCCGCGACACCAACAACCTGCTCGGCGGCTACGTGCGCGGGGCGCTCTCCCGCCGTGACGGCGCAAAGGTCGAGCAGCACCTCGACCACTGCCGGCGCTGCACGGCTGCCTACCTCGAGCTGAGCGAGGTCAACTCCTCTCTCGCCGCGCTGCTCGGGCCAGTCCTCCTCGGCCCGGCGGCGGCCGCCTACCTCGGTGGCGGCGCTACGACCAGCGTCGGAGCGGGCATCCTCGTCTATCTCGACCGCGCCAAGGACGCCGTCGCCGCCCATGCCTCGGCGACCGCAGCCACCGCAGCCGTTGTCGGCGCCGTGGGGATCGCGACTCTGGTGGTCATTGCCCCCGACTCCGATGATGAGAAGCAAGCCTCGTCACAAGGCCCCACTACGGTCCGCGTGAGCCCCTCCGTCGGGCCGTCCGCAGAGCCTGACCCGGACGATCGCGCAAGTGAGACGCCGAACCGCCGTACCGTCACCAAGCCTGCGGCGACCGGCGGCCCCGCCTCGCTGGTCGCAGCCGGCCAGGGAGCGCGGACCACCGAGGAGAACGACGGGCAACAGGACGGCCAGAGCGACGACCCGCCTGGCGAGAACACCGGGTCAGGCAACGATGGACAGCCCGGAGGCACCACCAATCCTCTTGGCAATCCTCCTGGCAATCCTCCTGGCAATCCTCCTGGCAATCCCCCTGGCACCCAAGGACCTGGCGGCGGTGGGCCAGGGACCGCGACACCGACACCTCGGCCCGACCCAACACCTCGGCCCGACCCGACGCCAACCGTCCCCAAGCCGACACCTCCCACCCCCACGCCACCACCCCAGGGTCGAGAGGTCGACGTCGGCGTCCGGGCCTGGGCCGGCCCTGCGACGGCCGTAGTCCGCGTCACCGGAGTCCCGCTGGGCAGATCTGCCCGCCTGAGCGTCACCTCCACCAACGGTGACATCCACCAGGTCGGCATCAGCTGCCGGCGTTCGGGCCAGGGTTACAGCTGCACCGCCACGCGCTTGCACAGCCTGTTCGCCTTCGGTGTCCGGGGGCGCGCGGGCGCCACGATCAGGTTCTCGGTCTCTCCCCCGGAGGGCTACCGGGATCCCAACATGAGCAACAACAGCGCGTCGGTGCAGGTGTCCGGGAACCGGTAGGCACGAACCGCGCTCTGGTTGAGCCACACCTGATCGGGTATTGATGTACCCATGACAGCCACCCGACTGATCGCCCGTCCGCTGCTCGCGTCCACGTTCCTGGTCGGTGGAGCCAACGCGTTGAGGAACGCCCCGGCCCTGGCCGCGAAGGCCAAGCCGGTGGCCGATCGCCTGCGACCGCTGCTGGAGAAGGCCGCCCCCCAGGTGAAGATCCCCGAGGACACCGCGACCCTGGTCCGGATCAATGCCGTCGCGCAGATCCTGGCTGCCGGGGCGCTGGCTCGTGGCCGTGCACCGCGGCTGTCCAGCACCGTGCTCGCGGTCTCGCTGATGCCCTCGACAGTCGCGGGGCACCAGTTCTGGACCGAGACCGACCCGGCGACGCGGGCAACCCAGCAGGCCCACTTCTTCAAGAACCTCTCCATGCTCGGCGGTCTGCTCCTGGCCGCGGTCGACACGGAGGGTCGGCCCGGAGTCGCCTGGAGAGCGCGGAACGCCGCGACCGGGGCGCGCCGTCAGGCCAGGCACCTCACCCGCGAGGCCAAGCTGGAAGCACGGCTTGCCGCCAAGTCGCTGACCTGAGCCGCGGCGCCGGGGACATCAAAGGCAGGGCACTAACCTCAAGGCGTGGAAACCCGGCCGAGCACAGAACCTGCGCTGTGGCCTGCACCCGTTGCGCGGGAGCCGGTTGAAGCTCGAGTCGAGCTGCCCGGTTCCAAGTCCCTCACCAACCGGGCGCTGGTGCTGGCGGCGCTGTCCAACGCGCCTTCGGTCGTACGACGTCCCCTCCGGTCGCGGGACACCGAACTCATGGCGACTGCGCTGTCGGCGCTGGGCTCCACCGTTGTCACCGCGGATTCCGACTGGCTGGTGTTCCCCGGCCCGCTGCGCGGCGGGACCGTCGACTGTGGCCTGGCGGGGACGGTGATGAGGTTCGTGCCTCCGGTGGCCGCTCTTGCGAAGGGGCAGGTGCACTTCGACGGCGATGAGCACGCCCGCACCCGCCCGATGGCCGGGCTGCTGGACGCCCTGCGCGAGCTCGGGGTCTCCGTCGACGACGGCGGTCGCGGCACGCTGCCCTTCACCGTCGCCGGCCGCGGCCGCCTCCGCGGAGGAGCGGTGACGATCGACGCCTCGGCCTCGAGCCAGTTCGTCTCGGCGCTGCTGCTCGCCGGGGCGTCGTACACAGAAGGGCTGGTCGTGCGCCACGAGGGACCACCCGTGCCCTCGCTCCCCCACATCGAGATGACAGTGGCCTGCCTCCGCGAGCACGGCGTCGAGGTCTCCGTGGAGGACGACACCTGGACAGTTCCGCCCACGCGCATCCAGGGCACCGACGTCACGATCGAGCCGGACCTGTCCAGCGCCGCACCGTTCCTGATGCTCGCCATGACCAGCCGGGGCCGCGTGACGGTCCCGGGCTGGCCGCGCTCGACAACCCAGGCTGGTGACCGCCTCCGCGACCTCCTGGGCCGCATGGGCGCCGAGGTCGTGCTTGACGACGACGGGCTGACGGTCACCGGCGGGGAGTCCATCCTCGGGGTCGACGCGGACCTGCACGACGTCGGCGAGCTGGCGCCCGCCGTGGCGGCCCTGTGCTCCCTCGCCTCGACGCCCTCGCGGCTGCGCGGGATCGCGCACATCCGCGGTCACGAGACCGACCGGCTGGCCGCCCTGTCCACCGAGCTGCGCGCCCTCGGGGCCGGCGTCACCGAGCACGAGGACGGGCTCTCCTTCGAGCCGGCCTCGATGCAAGGCGGCACCTTCCACACCTACGCCGACCACCGGATGGCGCACGCTGCCGTGGTCGTCGGCTCGGCTGTGCCGGACGTACTGGTCGAGGACGTCGCCACCACCTCGAAGACGTTCCCGGGCTTCGCGGAGGTCTGGGCGGGGCTGGTCGGTTAATGAGCGGGCGCTACGGCGAGCACGACCCCGAAAGCTACGAACGTCCCCGCCGACGCACGCGCCCGCGCACCAAGGACCGGCCGAGCTTCGACGACGCGGTTCCCGCGGTCGTGGTCACCGTCGACCGGGGGCGCTACACATGCCGCCTCGGCGAGACCGAGCCGATCGTGACCGCCATGAAGTCCCGCGCCCTCGGCCCCAAGGCCGTGATCACGGGCGACCGGGTGCGGCTGGTCGGCGACACGTCCGGTGTCGACGGCTCGCTGGCGCGGATCGTCTCGGTGGACGAGCGCAAGACCGTGCTACGTCGTACGGCCGATGACGACGACCCCGTCGAGCGCGTCATCGTGGCGAACGCCGACCAGCTGGTGATCGTGACCGCGCTGGCCGACCCGGAGCCCCGGCAGGGACTGATCGACCGGGCCCTGGTGGCGGCGTACGACGCCCGGATGGACCCGCTCCTGTGCCTGACCAAGGCTGACCTCGCCGATCCCGAGCCGCTGCTTTCCAGCTACCGGCCGCTGGGGGTGCCGTACGTCGTGACGCAGCGTGGAGCCGACCTCACCGAAATCGTCGACCGACTGGCCGGGCGGACCAGCGTGCTGCTTGGCCACAGCGGAGTCGGCAAGTCCACCCTGGTCAACGCGCTCGTCCCCGACGCCTTCCGAGAGGTGGGTGTGGTCAACGCCGTGACCGGGCGTGGTCGGCACACCTCCGTGACCGCCTTGATGCTGGCCCTGCCGGGCGGTGGCTGGATCGTGGACACCCCGGGCATCCGGTCCTTCGGGCTGGCGCACGTCGACCCCGACCAGCTGATCGAGGCGTTCCCGGACCTGCACGAGCTGACCACCGACTGTCCACGCGGCTGCACGCACGGTGAGAGCGAACCCGAGTGCGGGCTCAGCGAGGCGACCGGCCAGCAGGCGGAGCGGGTGAGCTCGTTTCGACGGTTGCTCGCCAGCCGCGAGGCCGGCGAGGCGTACTGAGGCGCTTTCTGGCGCGCTCTATTCCTTCCAGACCGCCCTGGCGCCCGCGTCGCCGGTGAGTACCACCAGAACGAGCGCCACCACCGCTGTCAGCGGCAGCAGCACCATCAGCGGCTTCTCCAGCACCGCCATCTTGGTCACCCGGTCCTTGCCGCCACTGAGTCGCGTGACGTGCGGCAGCACCCAGAAGGCCACGACCACGACGGCCGCGAAGACGACCATCGCGGTCACCAGCCGGTCACCCCACTGCTCGTGGGTCTTGACCAGCGGCAACGTCTCGAGCCCGCGGTCCTCCTTGAGCTGGGCACCGGTGAGCTTGGCCACATAGGCGGCCGCGGTGGCCCCGAGTGTCAGCAGGAGCGCCGGCCAGCGCGCGAGCCAGCGCCACTTCGGTAGCGACATGGCGATTGCAGCCAAGGCGGCCAGTGGCACGAAGACTACGACCGCGTGGATGACAAGTGGGTGGAGCGGGACGCCGTTTATCTCCATGGCGAAAGGTTAACCGGCAACTACATGGCCTGGGCTTACCCTGTCCACCATGCCGTCCGACTTCACCGACGACCTCCGGCTTGCCCATGTGCTGGCCGACGACGCCGATGCCCTCTCCGAGGCGCGCTTCAAGTCTCTCGACCTGCACGTGATGACCAAGCCGGACCTCTCGCCGGTGACCGATGCCGACCGCTCGGTCGAGGAGGGCATCCGTCGTACGTTGTCACGCGCGCGGTCACGTGACGCGGTGGTCGGCGAGGAGACCGGTTCGACCGGCCACAGCCAGCGGCGCTGGGTGGTCGACCCGATCGACGGCACCAAGAACTTCGTGCGCGGCGTACCCGTGTGGGCCACCCTGATCGCCTTGATGGTCGACGACGAGGTCGTCGTGGGAGTGGTGTCGGCGCCGATGCTCAACCGGCGCTGGTGGGCGATGAAGGGCGGCGGCGCCTGGACCGGCAGGTCGTTGCTGCGCGCCATGGCCTGCCAGGTCTCCGACGTCTCGCGCGTCGAGGATGCCTCCCTGTCCTACTCCTCACTCTCCGGCTGGGACGAGCGGGGTCGCCTCGACGACTTCTTGTCCCTGTCCCGGCGTTGCTGGCGCACCCGCGCGTACGGCGACTTCTGGAGCTACATGCTCGTGGCCGAAGGGGCGGTGGACATCGCCACCGAGCCCCAGCTCGAGCTCTACGACATGGCGGCCCTCGACATCATCGTCCGCGAGGCAGGCGGAGTCTTCACCTCGCTCGACGGCGAGCTGGGCCCCACCGGGGGCAGCGCGCTGGCCACCAACGGCAAGCTGCACGACCAGGCGCTGGCGTTCCTCGGGGCGCTGCCGGACCAGGGCGAGCCCCGTCCCGGTGGCACGGTGCACGACCTCAGTTCCAAACGTGGCGAACCGGCCGATAATCCCTCCTGAAAACCCTGTCCACACAGGCAAGGTGCACACTAGATTCAGGGGCGCAAAGCTCGACGAAAGTGTGAACGGAAGGGGCAGACCATGAAGATCAACGAAGTGATCCGCGGCAAGTCGATCCACGACGTCATCACGATCTCCCCGACCGCCACCGTCCGTGACCTGCTTGCACTGCTCGCCGAGCACAACATCGGTGCGGTCATCGTCAGCGAGGGCGCAGCCCGTGTCGACGGGATCGTCAGTGAGCGCGACATCGTCCGCAAGCTCAACGGGGACGACAGCGTCCTCGACGCGCCCGTGAGCCAGATCATGACTGCGGTGGTGCAGACCTGCGAGCCGGGAGCAGACGTCGACGGGCTGATGGCGCAGATGACCGAGCACCGGATCCGGCACGTGCCCGTCGTGGACAACGGCGAGCTTGTGGCCGTGGTCAGCATCGGCGACGTCGTCAAGAGCAGGATCACGCAGCTCACCTTCGAGCGCGACCAGCTCGACAGCTACGTGCACCAGACCTGAGGCCTCAGCCGAGCCGGTCAGCCGCTCTCGTCGAGCCAGAGGCAGAACGGGTGCCCGACCGGGTCGAGGCACACCCGTACGTCGTCCTGCGGCTGGTACTCCGCGAGCCGGGCACCGCACGCCAGCGCATGCGCCAAGGCGCCCGGCAGGTCGTTGACCTGCACGTCGAGGTGTAGCTGCAGGGTGGCTTGCCCGGCTCGGTCGGCCACACCGGTGGTTGGTAGTGCTCGTCCAGCTCGAAGGAGAGCGGGACCGAGTCAGCACCAATGAGGACCACCAGGTCCGGTTCTTCCCTCCTCACCTCCATCCCCAGCAGGGCGGCGTAGAAGCGCCCGAGGGCCGGAGGGTCCGGGCAGCTGATGTTGACGTTGGAGACCTTGATCCCGTGCTCCATGGCACCGGAGTCTCGCACCCTGGGGACCGGCCCGGTAGCCATGAAGGTACGCATGGCAGGGTGGGGCCATGACTGCAGAGAAGCCCGAGATCGAGTTCCCCGACGGCCCGCCACCCAGTGACCTCGAGGTCACGGAGCTCTCCGAGGGCGAAGGCCCCGAGGCCACCCCCGGCAGCACCGTGTCGGTGCACTACGTCGGCGTCGCGCACTCCACCGGTGAGGAGTTCGACGCGTCGTACAACCGCGGTGCCCCTCTGGACTTCCGCCTCGGCGTCGGTCAGGTCATCCCCGGCTGGGACCAGGGCGTGCAGGGGATGAAGGTCGGCGGCCGCCGCCGGCTCGTGATCCCGCCCCACCTCGGGTACGGCGACACCGGGGCCGGCGGGGTCATCAAGGGTGGCGAGACCCTGATCTTCGTGGTCGACCTGGTGGACGTGCACTAGTTCGGTTCAAGGGGCGGAGGTCACGCGGGCCCGCAGGCCGCCCAGGGCGACCAAGTCGCCCGCTACCAGTTGGCGGCCGCGACGGGTCTCGACCTCGCCGTTGACGGTGACCGCGCCCTGGATCATCAGCTCCTTGGCATCTGAGCCCGAGTCGATCAGGTTGGCGAGCTTGAGGAACTGGCCGAGGCGAATCGAGTCGTCGCGGATGGGCACGTCCTGCACCTGGTTCTCCATCAGGCATCTTCTCCGATTGGGTCGAAAGCTAGGTGGTCGAGCAGCGAGCGAAGCGAGTGATCAGTCGAGACCACACACCGTGACCTCGTGGCTACCACACCTACGTGGTCGCTCAGCCGCGTGAGTGCCACCCGGCCCGGAAGAGGGGGACGGGGACGGAGACGGAGACGGAGCCAGCGAAACCGAGATGATGTGGACTTTGGGTCACCTGGTGACTCAAAGGCCACATCATCTTGCGATGGAACCGCGGCTCGTCACCTACAGCGTGAATGTCGAGGTAGACATGGCTGCCTCTCGCCTCACCGCAGGTGGTCGAGCAGCGCGCGCCAGCGAGCGGCCAGTCGAGACTCAAATCGCCAGTGAGACGGCGTGGATGATGATCCCGACCAGACCGCCGACGACCGTGCCGTTGATCCGGATGAACTGCAGGTCACGGCCCACGTGCAGCTCGATCTTCGCGGCTGCTTCCTTGCCGTCCCACCGCTCGATGGTCTGGGTGATGACAGCGGTGAGCTCACTGCCGTAGCGGCTCACGGCCCAGACCGCGAAGTCCGCGGCCCACGCGTCCAGCTTGCCGCGGAGGGCGCCGTCTCGACCGACGGTCTCCCCGAAGGAGGCCAGCTCCCGGGTGGCGCGCTCACGCAGTGGCCCGTCCACGTCATCCAGGGCTTCGAGCAGGGCCTTGCGGAACGCGATCCACAGCGAGACGCCAGTGGTGACCATCTGCGGCTGCTCGAGCACCCTCATCTTGAGCTTCTCGGCGCGAGCCTGGGTGGCTTCGTCGTGGAGCAGGTCGTGTGCGAGCTGGCGCAGCAGGCTGTCCAGTGCGAGGCGAGCGTGGTGCTGGGGATCGCTCCGGATGTCGGCCAGCCAGCGGACCGCCTCGAGGTGCAACCGTGCGGTGACCACCTCGTTGAGACGATCCGGCGCCCACCACGGCGCCCGCTCGCCGACCACGTCGGAGAAGGTCTGCCGGTTGTGCACCAGCCAGCGATATCCCTCCTCCAGCGCCAAGTCGACCAGGCCGTGGTGCGCGTTGTCGGCCACGACCTCCTGCAGCAGACCACCGGCCACGGGGGCCATCGGCTCGGCCATGAAGCGTGGGATCAGGACTTCCTCCACGAGGGAGGCGACGTCCTCCTTGCGCATCTTGCGCAGTCCGATCGCGGTCACGGTCGCGGCCTCGGCCACCACCCTGCGTGCGTTGGCGGGCTCGGAGAGCCAGGCTCCGAGCCGGCGCGAGATGTCCGCGGCGGCCAGCCGCTCGCGGATCACCTCCTCGTGCAGGAAGTTCTCGGCGAAGAACTCCTCGAGGCTCTTGCCGAACTCGTCCTTCTTGCGGGGCACCAGCGCTGTGTGCGGGATGGGCAGCCCGAGTGGGTGCCGGAACAGTGCGGTCACGGCGAACCAGTCCGCGATGGCTCCCACCATGCTCGCCTCGGCTCCCGCGTTCACGAAGCCGAGGAACCCGTCCTGGTCCAGCGTGGCCAGGTACACGACCGCGGCAAACAGCAGTAGTCCGCCGGCGACACCCTGCATCCGCCGCAGGCGGGTACGCCGGTACGCGTCCGCCTCCGGGTTCGGGGTCAGCAACGAGGTAGTCATCGCTCCAGAAACCTATCCATAGCCCAGACATCAGCCCCTGGCATCGGCAGGTCAGTCCGCCCCCTTCGTCGGGTATCACCCCTTTCGTGACCGGGTGAGCGAAAACACATCGCGTGGAAGGAACAAACCTCCCGACCCCTTGGCTGTGCCTACTGACACCAGGCCACCACACACTTCAGGAGACCCACCGTGCCGACGCTGAGCGACTTCACTGCCACCACGATCACCGGCGAGGAGCTGCCCCTCAATGCCTACGCCGGAAAGGTCGCCCTGGTGGTGAACACCGCCTCCGAGTGCGGCTTCACCCCGCAGTTCGCGGGTCTGGAGAGCCTCCACGACCAGTACGCCGACGACGGCCTCGTCGTACTCGGCTTCCCCTGCAACCAGTTCGGCAACCAGGACCCGGGCGACAACGAGGAGATCGGAGCGTTCTGCCAGAAGAACTACGGGGTCTCGTTCCCGATGTTCGAGAAGGTCAACGTGAACGGGTCCGACGCCCACCCGGTCTTCCAGTGGCTGCGCGAGGAGAAGGGCGGCGTGCTCGGCGACGCGATCAAGTGGAACTTCACCAAGTTCCTGATCGCCAAGGACGGCACCGTGCTCAAGCGCTACGGCTCGACCACCGAGCCCGAGAGCATCGCCTCGGACATCGAGAAGGCTCTGGCTGCCTGACCCGCTCCTGATGGGCCGCGCCTGACCGCGGGTCGCGATGTACTGCACGGTAACGTGGCGCACGTCACCGACAGCCCGAACGGGCGGCCCGAACAGGAGCACAGATGCAGCTTGCCCTGACCGAGGAGGAGGCCGCTTTCCGCGAGGAGATGCGGACCTTCTTCACCAGCAAGATCCCCCAGGAGATCCGCGACGCGGTCGCCGCCGGACGGGACACGAACAGGGACTACGTCGTCGAGAGCCAGCGCATCCTGAACGCTGCCGGTCTCGCCGTACCCAACTGGCCGGTCGAGTGGGGCGGTCAGGACTGGACGCCGCTCCAGCGGCACATCTGGCACGAGGAGATGCAGCTCGCCTGTGTCCCCACACCCCTGGCCTTCAACGTCAACATGGTCGGCCCGGTGATCGCGAACTTCGGTTCCGAGGAGCAGAAGAAGAAGTTCCTGCCCCCGACGGCCAACCTCGACATCTGGTGGTGCCAGGGCTTCTCCGAGCCCGACGCCGGTTCCGACCTCGCGTCGCTGAAGACCAAGGCCGTTCGTGACGGTGACGACTGGGTGATCAACGGGCAGAAGACCTGGACCACCCTCGGCCAGCACGCCGACTGGATCTTCCTGCTCGCCCGCACCAACCCCGACGCGGAGCGCAAGCAGCAGGGCATCAGCTTCATCCTGTGCCCGATGGACGCCGAGGGCCTGACGCTGCGCCCGATCGAGCTGATCGACGGCGGATACGAGGTCAACGAGGTGTTCTTCGAGGATGTGCGTGTCCCGACGGAGAACCTCGTCGGCGAGGAGAACGCAGGCTGGAGCTACGCGAAGTTCCTGCTCGGCAACGAGCGGGTCGGCGTCGCCCCGGTCGGCGCCACGAAGCGGGTGCTCGCCACCCTGAAGCAGACCGCGCAGGAGACCGGCCAGATCGAGGACCCGCTGATCGCCGCGAAGATCATCGAGCTGGAGAACGACCTGCTGGCGCTCGAGCTCACCGCGCTGCGGGTGGTCGGCAGGTCCTCAGACGGCAAGCCCCACCCGGCCTCCTCGGTGCTCAAGCTCAGGGGCACCGAGCTCCAGCAGGCCGTCTCCGAGCTGATGGTCGACCTCGGCGGCACGCTCGCACTGGCCTCGGGTGCCGGCGAGGGTTCCGACATACCCGACTGGGCGCGGGTGTCCGTCCCGACCTACCTCAACCTCCGCAAGGCCTCGATCTACGGCGGATCCAACGAGATCCAGCGCCAGATCATCGCCGGCACGATCCTCGGCCTGTAGGGAAGGACTGACATGGACTTCACACTTGATGGTGAGCAGACTGCCCTCCGCGACGCCGTACGCGGCCTGCTCAAGGGGTACGACGCCGAGCACCGCCGCGAGGTCGTCGCGGAGGACCCGGGTTTCGACGAGAAGATGTGGGGCCGGCTCGCCGAGATGGGCGTCCTGGGCCTGCCGTTCACCGAGGACGACGGCGGCATGGGCGCCGGACCGGCGGAGGTGTCGATCGTCGCCGAGGAGCTCGGTCACGTGAACGCCCCCGAGCCGTTCGTGGAGGCCGTGGTTCTCGCGGGCGGCCTGGTCGCCGCGAGGGGCAGCGCCGAGCAGAAGAAGGAGATCCTCGGTGGGCTGTCCGCCGGTGAGCTCATCCCTGCGTTTGCCTACTGCGACCCGACCGGCGGCGAAGGCGGGGTCACCGTCGACGGCGACACCCTGACCGGCGTCAAGGAGCCCGTGCTGAACGGGGCTCGCGCCGACGTGCTGGTCGTGTTCGCGGAGGGACAGCTGTGCCTCGTCGATCCCAAGGACCTGCCCGACACTCTGCCCGACAAGGGGGCGGCGTCGCGCACGTCGTACCGAACCTTCGACGGCGGCCGCGCCGCCCGGATCGTGTTCGACAAGACCCCCGCCACCGCGCTGGGTGAGGGTGGCGACGCCACCGAGGCGACCAAGGACGTCATCGCCGCGGCGACCGTCGCCTACTGCCACGAGGCACTCGGCGCCATGGACTCAGCGCTCAAGCTGACCACCGAGTTCCTGAGGACCCGCGAGCAGTTCGGGGTCACGCTCAACCGCTTCCAGTCGCTGACCTTCCGCGCGGCCGACATGTACACCTCGCTCGAGCTGACCCGCAGCATCGTGCTGTGGGCCACGATGGTGCTCGCGGACGAGTCGTCCTCGGCCGAGAAGAAGCGGGAGGCGGCCGCTCGCGCGAAGCTCCAGGTCAGCAAGGCGGGGCGGCACATCGGCCAGGAGGCGATCCAGCTGCACGGCGGCATCGGCATGACCGCAGAGTTCTCCGTCGGCCACCTGACCGCGCGGTTGACCGCCATCGACCACCTGCTCGGCGACGGACGCCAGCAGGTGCGCAACCTCTCGCGCCGCCTCACGTCGTACGGCGTGGTCGAGGCGCTGCCCTGACGGCCTCACGGGGACTCACCTGACGCGACGAAGTTCCTTGTCGTTCCACAGCAGCGCCGGGCCCACCGGGCGCCCCGCACCGTCGACCAGCCAGCAGCCGTCGCCCTGGCCCGTGACCGCGAGTGCCTCCACCGCGTCGGGGCAACGCCCGACGACCTCGCGCAGGACGTCCTCGACGGCGGACCACACCTGATCCATGTCCTGCTCGCGTCGGTTCGTCAGGGCGCTCGGGTTCGGCGTCGTACGGCGGGCGACGTCAGCCTCGTTCCACTCCTTGTCGAACCGGACGCCCTTGACTCGAGAGCTGCCCACGTCGACGACGACGAGGCTCACCCGCCGAACCAGGACCCTCGGCCGCCGTACCAGTCACTGAGGTATCCCGGCCCCGGACCACCACGTCCGCCCAGGTAGCTGCCCACCACGGCTGCTCCCAGGTCGTCGAGCTCCGGCGACACCACTCGGCCGCCGACGCGGGCGGCGAGCTGCTCGAGGAACCTGGCGAGACCTGGGTCCTCGCCGAGCCGGAAGATCGTGGTCTGCGCGCCCAACCGGGCCGCGTTGTCGAGCTCCCGGACCGAGTGGGCCACGGTGAGCGGGTGCGGCGGGTAGCTGAACCACACCTCGCCGTCGGGCTCGAGGTGGCTGGTCGGCTCGCCGTCCGTGACGATCAACAGCACCGGCTGGGCGCTGGGGTGCTTGCGAAAGTGCCTGTTGGCGAGCAGCAACGCGTGGTGCAGGTTGGTGCCCTTGTCCCACAGCGCCTCGAGGCCGGTCAGCTCGTCGATGTCCATCACCCGGGCGGAACGGCCGAAGCCGATCAGCTGCAGGTGGTCCCCGCGGAACCGGCTGTTGATCAGCTGGTGCAGCGCAAGGGCAGTGCGCTTCATCGGTACCCAGCGGTTGGCCATGGCCATCGAGAACGAGGTGTCCACGAGCAGCGCGACCGCAGCCTGGGTGCGGGCCTCGGTCTCGTTCACCTCGATGTCGCGGACGTCGATGCGGACGCGTGGCCCGTCCGTAGCGCGCTCGAGGTCCCCGTCCGCGGCCGTCCTGACCACCGCGTTGGTGATGGTCCTGGTGACGTTCCAGGGCTCGGTGTCGCCGAAGACCCACTCGCGGCTGGCTCCACTCTGCTCGCCCGCGGCCCCGGCCTGGCGGAGGTCGCGCTGGCCCTGGCGGCCCGACATCCGGTTGGCGACGTCCTTGAGCAGTGCCTTGCCCAGCTGCCGCATCGCCTTGGGTGAGAGCTTCAGCTGGCCGTCGGGTCCTCTCTTGACATAGCCGGTCTCGTTGAGCGCCCGTTCGAGCTCGGCCAGGGTCTTGGCATCCACCGCGGCCCGGTCACCGAGCTGGCGCGCCAGCTTGTCGAGGTCGACGTCATCCATCCGGGCTCCGCCGTAGGACTGTGAGAGCTGCTCTGAGAGGTCGTCGAGGTCGGCCAGGTCCTGGAGTACGCCGGTCCCGTCGCCGAGCCCCAATCCCTCCTGGCCACCGAACTCCTCCGAGCCGCCCCAGTCCTCCCCGGGTCGCAGGGCGCGCAGGTTGTCGTCGAGCCTGGAGAGGGACTGCATCAGCTCGGGGCTGCCGAACGCCTGGGCGGCGAGGGCGTCGAGCTCGTCGCGCTGCTCCTGGGTCATCGAGTTGCGCATCCGCTGGGCTGCGGCCGCACGCTGCGCCAGGGCATCCATCAGCTCGTCGATGTTGCGCGGGTTCTCCGGGAAGAAGTCGCCGTGCTTGTCCATGAAGTCATCGAAGTCCTGCTCGGTGTCCTCGCCACGACGGTGCTTGTCGAGCAGCTCGTTGAGGTCGCTGAGCATCTCGTTGATGGCGGCGCGGTCCTCGTCGGTGGCGTTCTCCAGCGCCTGCTTCATGCCCTTGAACCGCTGGTCGAGCAGCTCACGCCCGAGCAGGTCCTTGATCTTCTCGTAGTCAGCGCGGGCCTCGGAGCTGCGCCAGTCGTAGCTGCCGAGCTCCTTGACGGCCGCCGCCGTGCTCGGCGGCAGGCTCTCGATCTGCATCTCGGCGAAGCGGGCCTCGTCGTCGAGGTCGCGCGCCAGCTGCTTGCGCTCGTTGAGAACGGCCCGGTCCAGGAGCTCACGGATCTCCTGCATGGTGCCGTCCAGGCTGTGCTTGCTCAGCAGCTCGCGCCGCTTGGCCGCAACCTGACGCGCCAGCTCGTCGAGACCGCGCTGGTCCCGTCCACCGCGGCGCAGGAACTCGCGCATCGCGCGCTCGGGCGAGTAGCCCGCCATCACGTCCTCGCCGATCGCGTCCAGCGCCTCAGCCAGGTCCACCGGGGGCGCCAGCGGGTCCGGGCCGCCGACGTAGCGCCCGTAGCGGGAACGCCGGCGATCAGCCATAGATGGTCTCGCCGTCGGCGGACTCCTTGCTCACCTTCTGGGCAAGGTAGAGCCCTTCCAGCGCGAGCTCGATGGCGCTGGCACGCTCACCGTCGTTCGTGGCCTCAAGCCGGTCACAGACCTTGTCGTACAGCTCGGACTCACCCAGAACTGGCAGGCCACTGAGGAAGTCGATCGCGGTGACCTGCTCGCCGGTGGTGACGCTGGCCCCCTGCTCCATCGCCTGGACGAGAAGGCCGAGGTTGAGTCCTGCCAGCCGCGACCGCACGGTCTCGGCCGTGGCCTTGCGCAGCAGGTGCTCGAGGATCTCGGTCTCGCGGCCTTCCTCGCCCGTCTCGAACTCCACCTTGCCGCCTAGCACGTCGACGACAGTCTCGAGGTCGACCACCCGGGCCACCGCCTCGTCCTCTCCCTGAGCGGTGGCGCGGTGCAGCGCCGCCGCCGCAACGGTCTCAGCGCCCGCGATCGAGAAGCGCGCGGAGACACCCGAGCGCTGGTCGACCGAGTTTGACTCGCGGAGCCCACGGGTGAAACGCGCCAGGATCTCGACGACGTGCGCGGGTACGTCGGCTACGAGGTGGGCCTCCTGCAGGATCACCGCGATCTCGTCCTCGAGCTCGACCGGATAGTGCGTGCGGATCTCGGCGCCGAACCGGTCCTTCAGCGGCGTGATGATCCGGCCGCGGTTGGTGTAGTCCTCCGGGTTGGCGCTGGCGACCACCAGCGTGTCGAGGGGAAGCCGCAGCACGTAGCCCCGGATCTGGATGTCGCGCTCCTCCATCACGTTGAGCATCGCCACCTGGATGCGCTCGGCGAGGTCGGGGAGCTCGTTGATCGCGACGATGCCGCGGTGCGATCGAGGGATCAGGCCGAAGTGGATGGTCTCCGGGTCCCCGAGGCTGCGACCCTCGGCCACTTTCATCGGGTCCACGTCGCCGATCAGGTCGGCGACGCTGGTGTCCGGGGTGGCCAGCTTCTCGGCGTACCGCTCGTCGCGGTGGCGCCACGCGACCTCGAGGTCGTCCCCCTTCTCGAGGGCCCGCCGCTTGGACGCGTGCAGGATCGGCTCGTAGGGGTGCTCCCCCAGCTCGGAGTGGTCGATCACCGGGGTCCACTCGTCCAGCAACCCGACCAGCGTGCGCAGCACCCGGGTCTTGCCCTGGCCGCGCTCTCCGAGCAGTACGACGTCATGCCCGGCAAGCAGCGCCCGCTCCAGCTGCGGGATGACCGTGCTCTCGAAGCCGTGCAGCCCCGGCCAGGGGTCGCGGCCCTCACGAAGCGCGTCGAGCAGGTTGCTCCGGAGCTCCTCGCGGAGCGACTTCTGCTCGTGCCCGCTCGCCCGGAGCTGGCCCACGGTGTTGATGGCAGGGGGAGTCGTCGTCACCCTCTCCACGCTACCCATCGGCGCAATCAGCAGAAGGTCGATCGGAAACTGACAACCCGATCAGAGGAGGTCTCGACTGGCCGCTCGCTGGCGCTCGCTGCTCGACCACCTAACGGCTGATCCCTTGTGACGCTGGCCCCGGGGGTTGCGGAGCGCGCGACCACCTAACGGCTGATCCCTTGTGACGCTGGCCCCGGGGGTTGCGGAGCGCGCGACCCCGTGGGTGGTCGAGCAGCGAGCGAAGCGAGCGAGCAGTCGAGACCACCACTCCGCAAGCCGAAGAGCAGCCGAACCAGCAGGAGGTCGATCGGGGAACGGACCACCCGGGCAGCTCTACGCGGGGGGCGGTGAGGTCGCCGGGGTCAGCCTTCGCCGGCGGACTGCCCGCTCGAGCCGCTTGCGCGCCTGGCGCAGCGTCGGTCCGCCCTGGCCCGACGGGTAGGGCGGCACGATCGCCACGCTGATCGCCACCAGGTCCGTGTACGCGTCCTGTCTCATCCGGGTCACCAGGCGTTGGGCGGCGCTCTGGCCTCTCGCCAACAGCCCCGCGATCGCGAAGGCGCCGAAGCCGCCGGTGGCCAGCACCGGGGACACCCAGGTGGTTCCCTTGAGGTCGGTGACCGCGAAGAACGCCGCAACGAGGCCCAGCGCAATCACCGCGAGGATCACCTGGGGCCAGAACGTGCGGGCAGCCCGCAGTAGGTAGCGCGTGTTCGTGAGCCGCGCATAGGGCCGGATCAGCGTCGTGGGGTCCTGGCGCAAAATCAGCAGTTGGTACCACTGCCGCACCTGCTCGTGCAGCAGCGCCCTCATCCGAGGGTCCCGCGACCAGGTCTCGTCAGCGGCGACGTCCCCCCACGCCTCAAGGCTCCCGGAGATGCCCGCAGCGGACAGCGGGTGGATCGTGTCCGGGGCCAGCCGTCCGAGCATCCGGGTCAGTTCCCGGCGCCGTTCCTCACCGAGCAGGAACGCCAGCGACACGGCAGTCTCCTCACCGTCGAACGTCCACGCATCCTCGGGGCCGAGTCCCCAGTAGCACTCCGCCACGCCCCGGCCGAGCAGGTAGGCGTTCGCGAGGTGCTCGCCGCGTTGGGTCAGCTCGTCCTGGATCCGGCCGTCCCAGTCGAGGAAGAACTCAGCGATGCGTGCCCAATCGGTGTCAGCGGCCAGCACGTTGGCCAGCTGGGCGTCGAACTCCCCTGCTCCCGCGAGCTCGATCTGCCGGGTCAGGGACACCAGGGTCTTGACCGACTCGCGGCGCGACGCAGACCCGCTGCGCTGGGAGCGCAGCGGCAGCACGTCGCCGGGGACCGGCGGCAGCCGGGTCGAGGTGGGTCGCGGGCCTTCGGGCCAGATGCGGCCACGGGCCTCGGCGACCGCCCATCCCAGGCGCAGGGCGGTGGCCAAGGTCTGCTCGGTCTCGGTGGTGACGGTCATGAATCGCCTCCCCGGCGCAGGCGGCCCGAGTCCGCGACGAGTGTCGTCACGCTACCGGGTCGACTGGCCCAAGAGGGGGAACGCAGACCGCTGGCCTGCGGCCAGGTGATGCTTCCACCCGGCCGCAGGCCAGCGTCAGAGTCAGCGACTCATGACAGCGTTGAAGTACACACGCTTGAGCTGTTACTTGGTGACGCCGTTGTAGTGCTGGCGCTTGGCGCTAGTGGACGAGCCGAGCGTCCAGGACTTCGTGGAGTTCAGCGTGGTGTCGAAGTAGCAGAGCGCGAGGAGCCCCCTGTTTCGAGCCGCGGCCACTGTTCGGTTGAGCCACGTCTTGTCCAGTGTGTAGTGCTCGTCGGAGAAGCCGTACTCCCCGATGGCAGCCTTCACCCCGTAGGCCGCGGCACGATCCGCCAGCTTGTCGATGTAGACAGCACCTTCGGTGCGGGCACCGTCGCGGAACTCGGTGGTCTTGACTCCGTTGACCCAGACGTACCCGTACTGCGGGTAGGGCTGGTCGTAGGCGATGCCGTAGATGGGTGAGCCCGTGGGGTAGAGCGCTTCCCACTTGTTGGCTGCGCCGCCCGCGGCGTCTTCCTGGTGCCAGCCGGTCATGATCAACCAGAACTTGATGTCACCGTTGACTCCACCGGGAACCATGGAGGCCAGCCTGGCCTGCATCTTGCGCCAGTCCGGCATCACGCCGTCGTTCTCAGGCTCGTGGTGGAAAGTCACCCAGACCTGGAAGTTCAGGGCGTCGAGCTTGGCGTAGACATCCTTGACCCACGCGTCGTGGGTACCAGCTGCGACAGCTGCCCATGAACCTGGCATCTTGAAGGACATCCACGTACGCATACCCGCTGCCTGGTTCAGCTTCGCGCGAGTGATCGCCTTGGCTATATCGCCCGAGGCGTAGTACACCCGGTCGATCTTGGCACCAGTACCGGTGCGGTCAATGTTGCCCCCACCGCTACCCATCAGGGTCGTACCGACGGGAATCGGAGTCGGAGTCGGTGTGGGAGTCGGCGTCGGGGTCGGGGTCGGCGTCGGTGTGGGAGTCGGCGTCGGGGTCGGGGTCGGCGTCGGTGTGGGAGTCGGCGTCGGGGTCGGGGTCGGCGTCGGCGTCGGTGTCGGGGTCGGGGTCGGCGTCGGTTCCAGAGCCGTGACCCGGGCCTGCAGGGCCGTCATCTGGCACTCGAGGTAGGCGATCTTCTTGGTGTCGGTGATCGGGGCGGTTGGGGCAACACAGGCAGCTGCCGGCGCAGCGGCGGAAGCGCCGCTGACGGCTGCAGCCCCGGTGCCTGCGAGGGCGAGGACCATACTGGCTAGCAGGCCGACTTGGACAATGCGGGAGGCGGGGGGTCTAAGATTCATGTATCCATAGTGGGCTGAATCATTACAAACTATTGCAAAACGGACTTATCGGTCACAAATTAGTTCACCAGGAGCACTCTGTGGGTGTGTGCCACCCTTGCCCGGTGGACGCTGCCGCCGTGATCGCGACCGTCCTCGGAGTCCTGATGGTCGCCTCAGTTACGCGCGACGCGCTCCTCCACCGGCTCGTGGCGCCAGCGTGACCCGCCTGCGGATCCTCGTCGTCGATGGCGCCAACGTCGTCGGCTCACGCCCGGACGGCTGGTGGCGCGATCGCGCCGGAGCCGCGGCCCGGCTGCACGGGCGGTTGGCGGTCGCCGACACGACGTACGACGAGATCGTGCTCGTCCTCGAGGGCAAGGCGAAGGGCGGTGTCCCGAGGGGTCGCGACGGCCACCTGCGCACCGTCCATGCCGCCAAGGACGGTGACGCGGCCATCGTCAAGGAGGCCATGGCCGCGCGCGAGCAGGAGCACGACGTCGTGGTGATCACTGCCGACCGTGCCCTCGCGCAACGAGTCGAGGCACTCGGCTGCCGCACCATGAGTCCGAGCTGGCTGCTCGCGCACATCGAGCGGTGAGGCCCGGTCAATAACCCTGGCTGCGTCTGAGCCGGATCACCGCGTCGAGGTCGAGGTCGTGCTCCTCACGCCACTGCACCAGCCGACGCCGGTCGCGGTCGAGCTCGGCACGTGCTGAACCCCGCCCCTCGTGGTGCCACCGGAGCGCATCCTCCGCGTAGGCGATCCAGGCGATGGGCCGCGCTAACCGGATCGCGTCCAGCGCCTCCACGGTGTCCCAGCCCTGGGCGAGCAGCACGGCGAACCCCAACGACGGGCCGCGGTTGATGCCCATGTGGCAGTGGGTCAAGACGGTGCCACCCTGCTCCATGGCCTCGATCGCCCACGAGACCGCGACGTCGAACCAGGAACCCGGCACCTGTTGTCCCGCGTCGTCCATGCCGTGGTGGAGGTAGGCGATCCCCGGGGCGCTCTCGCCGACCCACTGCTCGTCGCTCCACTCGATGCGCGCGTCGACGATATGGGTCACCCCGACCTCGAGCAACTCGTGCAGCTGCCTCGTCGCGAGCACGGCGTCACGCGTGTCGAGGTCACCCCCGACCAGCAGGTGAGGGGTGATGAAGGCGGCGTCGGCCGTGCGCAACGCCCGTTCGGATCGATCGTCCATCTAGAACCGGACACTAGGCCCTGCCACCGACAGGTGGACAGGATCAGCGGTTGAAGCGCTCGTCGCGCGCCTCGGCGCTGATGTCGGCCCTGTTCTGGTGGTGCATCACCACGTCGCTGAAGACCTTCCAGTCGACGTCGCGTGAGCGTACGACGACCCACTTGGCCATGTAGTGCGCGAAGGAGATCTGGCCGTCGCTGACCCGGATGTCGACCGCAGGGTCCTCGAGATCAAAGCGGTCCACGCGACCATCCCGCCAGATCGAGATGATGGAGTCCTCGACCGTGATGCGCTGCGGGACCTTCGACTGGAGGAGGGCCCAGAAACCGACCAGAACCACGGCCGCTACGCAGGTGACCACCATCGCCCCGAAGTCGCGTTGGGTGTAGGTCAAGGTGGCGCCCACACACAGCGTCATGAGCGCGGCGACCATGCCGCCCCGGATGAACCATCTGCCTCGATCAGGAGCCACGAACACATAGCTGGTCGACGCGGGTCTCCGGGTGTGTTTCGGGTCCATCCCACGCCTCCCTTGCTGTCCCTGTCCGAATCGCTCCGGCCCTACCCTGAGAGTGCCACGACGAGCACCTCGTTACATCGAGAATAGGTCAATTCCGGGCAGGAAAGCGGCTCTGAGGCCCTCGCGCGCTGGGTTCGTGGAAAGCGGTCCGTCAGGCGTCGGGGTAGAGGTTCTGCAGGCGGACCTGGCCACGTGACGCGAGCTTGCCATCGGCGTCGATCACGGTCTCCACCAACCACACCTGCTGGGACCTGCCGCGATGCAGCGGAGTTGCCGTCGAGGTGAGTCCGCCCTCGCTCAACGCACGGTAGAAGTCGGTGTTGTTGTTGACGCCGACAACCCTGCCTCGGTCACCGAGCCACACGCTCGCCCCCATGCTGGCCAGCGTCTCGACCACGCTGCAGTGCGCGCCGCCGTGCAAGATGCCGTGCGGCTGGTGCAGGTGCGGGCCGGCCTGCCACGTCGCGACGACCTTGTCGCCCGTGAGCTCGACGTACTCGATCCCGATGTAGGTGATGAACGCACTGGTGTCCGCGGCGGTCAACTGTCCTTCGGGCCTGGCGAACTCATCCATCGCGCCCATCTCCGCCGTCAGCCCGGAGAGGAGGCATCGATCTGCTGGGCGAGGTACTGCGCAGCGCCGACCCGCTCGAGGGCATCGATCTGGCTCTCGAACCAGTCCGCGTGCCGCTCCTCTTCGCGCACCATGTCCTCGAAGGCGGCTGCGCTGCCGTGGTCGCCGAGGTCGTGGCACTCCTGCGCGGCTGCGTTGAACTGGGCCACGGCGCCCCGCTCGCTCTCCAGCGCGAGCCGCAGCATCTCCTCGGGGGTCTCCCCCACCTGGATGTTGCCCAGGCGCTGCACGTTGGGGTGGCCGTCGAACAACAGGATCCTGTTGATCAGCCCGTCGGCGTCCTTCATCTCGTCGATGGACAGGTCGTAGTAGACCTTGCCGAGCCGCGAGAGGCCCCAGTTGTCGAGCATGCGCGCGTGCAGGAAATAGGTGTTGGTGACGGTGAGCTCGAAGGTGAGCGCGTCGTTGAGCAGTTCGACTACTCGTGGGCTAACCGGCTGCAACTTCGACCTCCAGTGCGGGTGCGGATGTTGCCACATGCTGGCACACCACACGACGCACGGAGAATATGCAGTTCCCGCACTGCTGACCGGCCCCGGTTGCCTTGCATACCTGGGCGACCGTGCGCGCACCGGCGTCGACGGCCTGGGCGACGTCTCGGTCGCCGACGACGGCGCAGTGGCAGAAGATCACGGCCCGCCTCCAGGTAGGTCTAGTTGGGTCTCGAAAGGTTTCAATAGGTAAGGCTTGCCTTAGTGTCGCATCTCCGGCGGCCGCTGGCCAAGTGTGCTTCGTCTCATCGATAGTAACTTTACCGACCGTACGGTAGAGTTAGGGCATGCGACCGAGCAACCGCAGTGCGATCATCGAGGCCGCCCATCGAGTGGCAGAGCGCCAGGGCGGCGCCGACTTCTCCTTCGAGACCACCGCCACCGAGGCGGGACTGACCAAGGCTGGCGTCCTCTACCACTTCCCCTCCCGCGAGGACCTCGTGCTCGCCGTCGTCCGCTTCGTCGCCGAGAGCTGGGAGGAAGCCATGCTCGTGGCGCTCGGCCGCCCGCTGGCCGGGGCGACGCCGTCCCAGCGCATCCGTGCGTACGTCGAAGTGGCCGCCGGGGACGAGGTGTCCCGCGCCGACTTCGCGATCTATGCCGACGCCTTGTGCCGGCCCGCACACGTGGGGCCCTGGAACGAGGTCTTCTCGCGATGGTTCGACCTGGCCGGGTGCACCCCGGATGAGCGGGCACGCCTGACGACCGCGCGGTTCGCGGCGGACGGGCTCTGGGTCGCCAAGGCGACCGGGATCCTGCCGCCCTCGGCCGAGGAGCACGACGGGCTCGTTGCGCACCTGCTGTCGCTGACAGACGAGCCGTCCGCGAAGAGCGATGGGGGCGCCCGATGAGCAAGTGGACGATGCTTGCAGTCGCGATCGTCTCGGAGGTCGTTGGCACGCTGTCGCTACGGGCCGCTCTCGACCATCGGGCGTGGTTCGCCCTCGTCGCAATCGGCTACCTCGTCGCGTTCGCACTCCTCGGTGCCGTCCTGGCCGCCGGCATGCCCGTTGGAGTGGCCTACGGCATCTGGTCCGCCAGCGGCGTCGTACTGACTGCAGTCCTGGCCGCTCTGGTCTTCCGCGACCCGCTCACCGAACAGATCGGCATCGGCATCGCTGCGGTGATCGGCGGCGTGCTTCTGGTGGAGCTCGGATCTCAGCACGCGCCAACCCCGGAGGAGGCAACGAGATGACGTGGGTGTTCCTCAGCGGAGCCATCCTCTTCGAGGTGGCCGCGACAATCGCCTTGCGCCAGTCTGACGGGATGCGCCGGAAGGTCTGGATGGCCCCGGTCGTCGTCGGGTACGTGGCGTCCTTCGTGCTCCTGTGGCAGACGCTGGACGCCGGAATGGCAGTCGGCGTCGCCTATGGCGTCTGGGCAGCCACCGGGGTCGCGCTGACCGCGATCGCCGGACGCGTCCTGTTCGGGGATCCGCTCACCCCGATGATGCTGGGCGGAATCGGGGCGATCGCCGCAGGCGTGCTGCTCATCGAGCTGGGCACCCACTGACCACCCACCGACCGCCGTCACACGCGCGGTGACTGCAGCCCTCGACCACGATGACGTGCAGCTGGCGGGGATGCAGGCCACGGACCTGCTCGAGCAGCATCCTGGGCCGTGGGGACTCGACGTCAACGCCGAGGTTGGCTGCGGAGGTCTGAAATACTCAGTTCGGAGAGGACGCGTCTCGGAGCAGGGCTTCCTCGGCCAGAGCGAGGTCCCGGGTCATGTCGCGAGCGAAGCTTGCCAGCTGTGCGACCCCGGCGACGACCTCGTCCTCGATCTCGAAGAGGGCGCTGGCTGGAGGCAGCTCACCGCGGTTCGCCTTGAGCTCGATGGCCTCACACAACCCGACGAGGCGGACCAGACCGACGTTCGCAGCGCCACCGCGAAGACTGTGCGCGACTCGGCTGACCTCTTCGTTGTCGGCAGCACGAACCGCCGCAGCCAGGTCCAGGACGGCGTCGTCGGCGCGGGTGCCGAAGCGGTTGAGGATCTTGAGCAGGAGGGCAAGGTCCGCAGCGCCGCTCTCGAGGAGGTCCAGGAGACGGCTCTGGTCCAGCACATCGAGTTCGGAGGGCGACTTCTCGACACTGAGCGACGACTGGGCCGACCGGGCCGAGGAGGCGGCGGTGGCGGCTGTCGTCGCCGCCGCGGTCGCCGGGGACAGGATCCAGCGGTCGAGGGTCTTCGCGAGCAGTGCCACGTCGACCGGCTTGAGCAGGTAGTCGTCCATCCCTGAGTCCAGGCAGCGCTGGCGCTCCTCGGTCTCAGCGCCGGCCGTCATCGCAATGATCGGTATCCGGGAGCCGGCAGTGGTCATGGCACGGATGGCCCTCGTCGCGTCGTACCCGTCCATGACCGGCATCTGGCAGTCCATCAAGATCGCGTCGAAGCCGGTCAGGTCCTTGGCGACGACCGTCACGCCGGCGGCGCCGTCGTCGGCCATCACCACGGTGTAGCCGAAGCCTTCCAGGACTCCGACGGCCACGAGCTGGTTCACGGCGTTGTCCTCGATCACGAGGATCCGTCCCCGCGCGGGGCCCTTGGCCGAAACCGAAGCAGGCGTCGGGTCGGGACCCGGCCTGAGGACGTGGCGAAGCCTGTCCAGGCGCCCCGGCGCCTGAGACTTCGTGCGCTCGTCCGGCCCCATGGTCCATAGTCCCCCAGAAACAGGGAGGAAAGGTGCGAACCGGTGCAAATGTGTCACCTGATCTTACGAACAGTGGATCGCCGAGCGACATGGGGTCCACGCGAGGCCTTGATGCCAGCCGGGCCGGGGACTCTTGCGCCATCGGTTCACGGGGGTAGAGGATCGAAGAAGGTTCAAGCTTCGCGCCGCGTACTTGCATCAAGCCAATGGTCAGCACCGCTCGTCGCAGGGTTGGTCGGGACGCCCACAGCGCCCCATCACGTTGCGACTCGTCAGTCTGGAGCCGTTCATGCAGCGACGTTCGGTCACCCGCAAGCTGGCCCTGCTTGTAGGTCCGTTGGTATACGTGCTGGTGCTGACCTCCTGCGCAGGGGTCACCCGCGGGGACCAGAGCCGCGACATCCACATGCTCATCCCGAACAGCCCCGGTGGTGGCTACGACCTCACCGGCCGGGCGGCTGTGGACACGATGAGAGCGCTTGGTACGACCGGCGGCAAATTTGACGTCACCAACATCATTGGCGCGGGTGGGTCGGTCGCAATGACAGAGCTGATGAACGAGCAGGGCGACGAGAACGTGATGATGACCGTCGGCCTGGGTGTGGTCGGCTCGCTCTACTCCTTCGGCAACGACTACAAGCTCCAGGACGCCACGCCCCTGGCCCAGCTGATCGAGGAGTACGAAGGCATCTTGGTCCCCGCGGACTCCCCGTTCAAGACCATCGACGACTTCGTCGCAGCATGGAAGGAGGACCCCCGTGAGGTCGTGGTCGGTGGCGGATCCTCCCCCGGTGGCCCGGACCACCTCTTCCCGATGCAGCTGGCCGGCGCCGTCGGCGTCGAACCGAAGGAGGTCCGCTACATCACCTACGACGGCGGAGGACCGCTGACCAGCGCGTTGCTGGGCGAGAAGATCCAGGTCGGGTTCTCCGGGCTCAGCGAGTTCACGGGTCAGATCGAGGCCGGCGACCTGAGGGTGCTCGCTGTCTCTGGCGAGGAGCGGCTCACGTCCGATCTCGTCAAGGACGTGCCGACCCTGACCGAGTCGGACATCGACCTGGTCTTCGTCAACTGGCGCGGGGTGCTCGCCCCACCCGGTATCTCGGACAAGCGTCGCGAGCAGCTGATCGGCTACCTGACGAAGATGCACGACAGCCCGGAGTGGCAGGCGGAGCTGAAGAAGAACGACTGGATCGACACCTTCCGCACCGGGGCCGAGTTCGATGACTTCCTCACCGCCCAGGACAAACGGGTGTCCAGCACCCTCGAGGAGTTGGGTCTGATATGAGCGCTCCATCAGAGCCGCAGGAGCCGGTCGCCGCAGACCGCTCGCCGCTTGAAGATCAAGGGGTGGACGCGGCGCAGTACGGGCTGGCCGCGCTGTTGCTGGTCTTCGGCGCCTACACGGTCTTCGACGCGACCACGTTGAAGGTGGGGTTCGGCGACCCGGTGGGTCCACGGGTGTTCCCGTACATCATCGGGACCGTGATGGTGGTGCTCGGCGTACTGCTGGGGCTGGCGACCGCCAGGGGTGATCGTGGCGAGCCCGAGGAGGGCGAGGACGTCGACCTGAGCGTTCGTCCGGACATGGTCACTGTCATGAAGCTGGTCGGCATCCTGGTGTTCAACATCGCGACGATCGACTTCCTCGGCTGGGCGATCACCGGGGCCATCCTGTTCGCCGGCTGTGCGTGGTCTCTGGGCAGCAGGACGCTGATCCGGGACATCGTCGTTGGCGTCGTACTCTCTGTCGGGTCGTGGTACTTCTTCTACTCCGGCCTCGACATCCCGCTCTCGCCCGGCATCCTGGACGGGGTCCTCTGAGATGGAGAGCCTCGAACTCCTCTGGGGCGGCCTCGAGGCCGCGTTCACCCCGACCAACCTGATGTACGCCGTGATCGGCGTCATGCTGGGCACGTTCGTCGGGGTGCTTCCAGGTATCGGACCGGCGATGGCGGTCGCGCTGCTGTTGCCGGTGACAAACGGGATGGAGCCGACGCAGGCGTTCATCATGTTCGCGGGGATCTACTACGGCGGGATGTACGGCGGCTCGACCACCTCCATCCTGCTGAACACCCCCGGCGAGTCGGCCTCGGTGATGACTGCCATCGAGGGCAACAAGATGGCCAAGAAGGGTCGAGCCGCGCAGGCCCTCGCGACGGCCGCCATCGGCTCGTTCGTCGCCGGCACGATCGGCACGATGTGCGTGGTCTTCTTCGCGCCGCCGATGGCCGAGATCGCGGTGAAGGTCGGCGCCCCGTCGTACTTCGCAATGATGCTGCTGGCGGTGGTGCTGGTCACCAGCGTCCTCGGGTCCTCGAAGCTGCGTGGGTTCATCGCCTTGTTCCTCGGCCTGACCATCGGGCTGGTTGGCCTCGATCTCAACACCGGACAGCCGCGGCTGAACTTCGGCAGTGACCTCCTGGCCGGCCGCATCGACGTCGTCGTGGTCGCGGTCGGCATCTTCGCGCTCGGTGAGGCGCTCTGGGTGGCGGCGCACCTTCGCAGCCGGCCGCACACCATCATCCCGGTCGGCCAGCCGTGGATGGGGCGCGAGGACTGGGGACGCTCGTGGAAGCCGTGGCTGCGCGGTACCGCGATCGGGTTCCCGTTCGGCGCGATCCCGGCTGGAGGGGCCGAGACCCCGACGTTCCTGTCGTACCTGCTCGAGCGACGGCTCACGAAGAACAAGGCCGAGTTCGGCCACGGCGCCATCGAGGGCGTCGCCGGACCGGAGGCCGCCAACAACGCATCCGCAGCCGGGACCTTCGTCCCGCTCCTGGCGCTCGGGCTTCCGGTGACGGCGACCGCGACGATCATGCTCGCGGCGATGCAGGGCTTCGGCATCCAGCCCGGCCCGCAGCTGATGGAGGCTGAGCCCGAACTCGTCTGGACGCTGCTCGCGAGCCTGCTGATCGGCAACACGCTGCTGCTGGTGCTGAACCTGCCGTTGGCTCCGTTGTGGGCGAAGCTGCTGCAGACCCCGCGGCCCTACCTGTACTCCGGAATTCTCTTCTTCGCCTCGCTCGGCGCCTACACCGTCAACCAGCAGCCGTTCGACCTGTTCCTGCTCCTGGTCTTCGGCCTGCTGGGCTTCGCCATCCGCAGGTTCGGGATCCCGGTCCTCCCATTGATCCTCGGCGTCATCCTCGGGCCGCTGATGGAGGTCAAGTTCCGCGAGGCACTCGCCCTTTCCGACGGGGAGGTCTCAGGGCTGTTCAACGAGCCCCTCGCGATCATCATCTACGTGATCATCGTCTTGGCGCTGCTGGTACCCACGGTGCTGCGGCGCGTCCGCGGCGACCCCGACACTCCCGCACGTGAACGAGAGAAAGCGATGAGCGACTGATGACGATCGTGGTGGGCTTCATCCCGAACAAGTTCGGTCAAGCCGCCCTGGCAGCCGGCATCTCCGAGGCCAGACTGCGCGGCCTGAAGCTGGTCGTGGTGAACGCGACCAAGGGTGATGCGTGGGTCGACACCCATTTCGCCAGCACGGAGCAGGTCAGCTCGCTGGAGGGCGAGCTGGCCGGACTCGAGGCGGGCTACGAGGTTCGCCAGACCGACGGTCCGGACATCGCCGACCAGATCATCAAGGTCGTGCGCGATACCAACGCCGCCCTGCTCGTGATCGGCATCCGACACCGAAGCGCCGTCGGGAAGATGTTCATGGGCAGCACCGCACAGACGCTCATCCTCGACTGTCCCTGCCCGATCCTCGCCGTCAAGGCCACTTAGCCCCTGGGCGCTCAGCCTGAGCGGTTGGCTTCGAGCTGCGCGCGGAGAGTGTCGACGTCGCCGAGGACGAACCCCTCGACGATCCGGTGGTTACGCACTTTGAACCACGCGATGCCTTGGTACTCGATTCTGTTGCCGGTCGGCGCATGCCCGAGGACAGTGCCCCGATGGGTGCCGGTGTAGGTGAGTCGCGCAACCGCCTGGTCCCCATCGACGAGTACGTCGTGAACGTGGTTGTGGAAGTCGGGAAACGCGGCGCGGACCTCCGCGACGTACCCGAGAAACTCCTCGAGTCCGGCTGTACGACGGCCAAGGGAACCCCGGAAGGTAAGGGAGACGTCGAGCAGGTCCCGAGCCGTCTGCTCGTCCCATCGGTTCCACACCTGCGAGTAGAACCGCTCGATCACCTCGGCGACGACCTCGCGCCGTTCCTGCATGGTTCTCCTCGGCGAGAGTCCGATCTGGCTAGAGGGTGGTTGGGGACCGAGCGTAGCGAGCGATCAGTCGAGACCCAGCGACCCGTAGGTGGCCGCGGTCCGCGCGGGCTCAGTCGTTGATCGCCTCGATGCCAAGCCGCTTGGCTTCCTCCAGGTGGTCGCGCATCTCCTTGAGCGCCTCAGGGGAATGTGGCTCCCAGTCCAAGACTTCGCCGACTACTCGCAGCGGCTCCCGAGTTCGGTAGGACTTCGTCGGGTTGCCCGGGAACCTCTTGTCCGTCAGGTTCGGGTCATCCTCAAAGTGACCTGTGGGTTCCACGCGGTAGATCCTGCCGGGCCCCTCTCCGACCGCCAGTTCTGCACCCCACGTAGCGGCATTCAGGGTTGCGGTCAGGTAGATGAAGTTCGCCCTTGTTCGCGCGCCGAAGTTGGAGCCATACCCAGGTTCCAGCAAGTCCCCCGGTTGTAGGTCAGCCTTCGTGCCGTGAAAGAAGGGCCCGTCGTCCTTGGGCTCGGACGGCATCGGTTCGATTTCTGCTCCGGATGCTTCGCTCACCCAGACATGATCGCTGACGCCGATGTGAGCACGTTCGTCAGGACTGTTGACCGTCCCAAGACCAACGCGGGATGGACAAGTGATCGGGCACGTCGTCCGCAGATCGGTGGTAGCGGCTCACGCTGGTCGTGGTGGCCCACGCAAAGTAGTCGTGCAGGACTGCACGGACCGGGTCGCTCTCGGACAGTGCAACGTCCGTCAGGGCCTGGTCGAAGCAGGCGATGGCACGCTGATCCATCTCCTCGTGCAATCCGTTTCCGCTGTGCATGCGCACGACTGACGTCTCGTCGCCGTACGTGTCGGAGTACGTCGTCGGCCGCTCAGGGCCTCGCCCCAGTAGGCAGCAAGCCGCTCAGTGTGTTCCGGGTGGACACCATGTCTGAACGCGTGGCCGACCACCTCGTCGGCCATCACTCGCGCATGCCAAGCCTCCGCAAGACGCAGGAGGCCATCGGCGCCACCGGCGGCTTCGTACACGGTTGGCATGGCCCAAGGATGCCACCACTAACGGACGTTCGTACTGGCCGCGCTGGCGCATGGTCGGTCGAACCTCCACTACTCGTTGCGGCTCCGGTGACTGACCCCTGAGACCTCAACCGCGCGTAAACGGTTCCTTGGCAAGATGATGTGGACTTTGGGTCACCTGGTGACCCAAAGTCCACATCATCTTTGTTCCACGGGATGTCTGGCACGGGACGCCCTCAGACGCGCGGCGATCTGGTCGGCCACGCCCTTGGTTCAGGCGTGGGACTTCGCGTCGATCGCGTCGAGGTCGCGTACGGCGAAGCGGTGGTGCTCCCACTCCTCCTCGAGGATCACGTGCAGGCAAGAGCGGTTTGTCTCCTCGTACTGGGGATCCCACGGGTTGTGGCGGGTCGCGGCCAGCTCGTCGGATGTGACCGTGGCGAGGAAGTCGCGCACCATCGCGACGCGACCTGACCGGACCTCGAGCACCTCGGCGTACGACGGGGTGACCGTCGTGAAGATCGACATGTCCAGGCCATCGTCCTCGGCGCCGGGGAAGGCTTGACCGATGGGGTGGAATGGCTGCTGGGTCTCCAGGATCGCTCGACCCAGCCAGGCGTCAGTGGCAAGGACCAGGTGCCGCAACGTCTGCGCGAATGACCACTCGCCGCCCACCGACACGTCGACGGTGCCGGCCGGCATCGCCGCGACGCGCTCGAGCGTGGCCGCCCAGGTGCGCTCGAGCACGGCCCAGGCCGCGCGCAGGCCATCTGGATCTCCGGCGCGCCTGTCGGCGCGGCCGGGAAAGCGGCGGTTGAGCTCGGCCTCGACCAGTGGGATCACGTCGACGCCGTTGACGCGCAGGAACTCGCCGTGAGGGAGCCACGGCGCGTCGATGTCCGCCCCGGCCACGTCGACTCCACGCATCACGACGCCGGACAGGTCAGCACCGACGAACCGGGCGCCATGCAGGTCCGTGTCGAGGAACTCGGCTCCCTGCAGCTCGTCAGATCGGGTGAAGGTTGCCATGACGGTGACTCTCCCACGCTGGACCTCCACCACCCCCGCGAGCCTGGTCTCGCAAGACACGTCGGTGCTCTTCGAGGTCTTCAATTTGAGACAGCTTGACGCGCCGACGTCCTTCTGGCCTGGAGGAGCTCTGCCTTCGCCAGACTGACCTCCGCCCACATCGAGAGCAGGTCGCTGGGGTCGAATGGGCCAGCGTCAGGGACGTAGAACACCTGCGCCAACAGAGGTTGCCCGGTAAACCCGATTGATCGGAACGCGAGACACGGATCTCCGAGGATGTCCAGGATCGCGAGCGTCACCCGCCAAGTCTCGCAGGCGCGTGCGGCGTGCGTCGGCGTTCAGAAGTGGGGGTCCGGCACCGTGGCGCTGTGGCGCGCGTGCCGCTCGGCTGAGAGGATGAGGCATGGTCTCAGCGACGGTGATCACGTACACCAAGGTGGCCCCTTCCGACGGGGACGCCGCCCGGCATCTCGCCGGCCCGGTGGTGCCCACTCTGGCGAAGCTCTGGCGCGAGACATACGCCAGCCTGCCGGACACCTACTTCCTCCTGGTTCATGAGGAGGGCGCGTATGAACATGGACATTCCGGGCCCGTCAGGCGTTTGAACCCTGCCGGAAGCAGCGGGGTGCCGGTCGTCTGCACGATGACTGACGACCCTGAGGCTGAGCACTCGAGGTACTGCGTGTGGAAGCTCGGCAGCGGCGCCGCTCCGGCGTCCAGCACCTGACCCCAGGACCTGACCACCGGCCTCAGCGCACGTCCGGGACGCCCAACGCGATCTTGACGTCGATCACCGGAGTTCCGTCGATCGCCTCGAGCGGGGCTATCCGCAAGGTGCCTGGACCTACCTCGAGGACGGTCACCGTGTGCAAGCCGATGGGGTTCGGTCGCTCGGATGAGCGTGTGGCAAAGACTCCGGTCAACGGCCGGGTGGCGTCATCGCGCGGCCGACACAGCAGAGTGTCCCGTCTGGCCAGGTGCAACCAGGTCAAGAGCTCGATGACCGCTCCGGCCTCGATCCCCTCCAGTGCCACGGCCACGTCTTCGTCGAAGACCAGCTCGGCTTCTGGCGCGCCCTCGTCGCCCTGCATCGGCGCCTGTTTCAGATCGCGCAGCGACGAGCGCACCCGGCCGATCCCGCGCACTTCATAGGTCTCCATGCTCACCGCACCACCCATTGATCGTCCGATCGACTGGTTCTCCACTCAGGAGATGGCCGCCTTCACCAGCTCTGTGACCTGCTTCTCCACCGAGGGGCTCCACGCCTTGAGCGCGTACGACGTGGGCCACAGGTCGCCGTCATCGAGGTTCGCCGCGTCCTGGAAGCCGAGGGTCGAGTACCTGTAGTTGAACTTGCCCGCGTCCTGGAAGAAGACAACGATCTTGCCGTCTGCGTTCGCGTAGGAGGGCATTCCGTAATACGTCTTGGGCGACAGTTCCGGGGCGGTCGCGGTCACCGTCACATGCACGCGCTCTGCGAGCTCACGATCCTCCGGTGCCATCTCCGCGATCTTGTCCAGGACCGCCTGCAAACCGTCGGCCTGCTTGGCGCCCTTCTTGCCCTCGGCACGCAGCTCGGCGGCGCGCCCCTTCATCGCGGCACGCTCCTCGGCGCTGAAGCCGGTAGATTCGTTCTTCTCGTTCTTCTCGGACATCTCGCGGTTCCTTCGATGCTCAGGGGCTCGACGTGGTGCCGGCCTTCGGTTGAAAGGCTAGGCAGGACGACGTCTTGGCGCTTCTCGATTCCTGATCGGATACCGGGCGAAAGAAAATCATCGAGCGATGTCGTATCCAGTCCAGCGCGTTCGTAGATGGGATGAAAAGGCTGCCGAAACACGAGGCCGCCGACACCCCAAGGAGAAGACAATGACGCAGTACTTCCTCAGCCTGCCCCACGACTCCGCCGAGGAGCCGACCATGGAGAGCATGGACCCAGCCGAGCTCCAAGAGGTGTTCGCCGCAGTGGGCGCGTTCAACGACGGCCTCCGGGAGGCGGGGGCGTGGGTGTTTGCCGGCGGTCTGAACCCGCCGTCAACCGCCACCACGGTCGACAACACCGGTGACAGCCCTGTCCTCACCGACGGCCCTTTCGTCGAGGCCAAGGAGTACCTCGGCGGCTTCTGGATCATCGAGGCGGAGAACGACGACGCGGCGATCGAGTGGACGAAGCAGGCCTCGCAGGCCCTGCAGAGCAGGGTCGAGGTGCGTGCTCTGCAGGAGGTGCCCGACGCGTGACGGAACCCGGCATCGGGAGCACGTCCTATGCGGAGACCACCCGCTGAGCCACTCGTGCGAGCCGGGACGGACGAGGGTGCCAGACATCCGCGTCCTCCCGGTCCCACGCATAGACAGGGGTTGGGCCCTGGTCGGCAAGCAGCGCGCGGAGTGCCGGGAGCCCTAGCTCGCTCGCGGACCAGTCATAGAGTCGGCTGAGCCTGGGCACGATGATGCCGACGTCGAGCAGGTGGCCGAGGCTGTGCTCGGCGTCGACGTACCGGCTCAGGTCGTCGTTGAGCGGGTAGCGCGCGGGAAGCACGCGCGAGAGGGACAAGAAGATGCCCGTCATACCCAGCCGGGGGTCGCCGATGAACCGGGCACAGGGAGCCAGCCGGTCGAGGGCCAGCCGCGGGTTGGCAACCAGCGCGTGCGCGTACAACACGCGGATGAGCACCAGGTTGATGAAGAACCGCTCCACGCGCCGCTCCCTGCGAGCCAGGTCTTCATTGGCGAGGTACGCCGACGCAATCGTCAGGTTGTGCGCGCGATACCAGGTCCGTGCCGTGGGTTCGCGGATGAAGTCGAGCGTTGCGGCTACACCCGGCGTACGGGGATCACCGGGGCGCCCAAAGGCCAGCGCCGAGGCCTCGCAGGTGTCCCTGAGCAGCGCTTCGTTCACAGCGCGCCACCACGGGCTTCCCGGTAGGGGACCGGACTCCGGGTTCAGCAGTCCCCGGCGCAGCTGCCATCCCATGAACGCCAACGCCGCGCGCCGGAAGGGAAGGTAGCCGCGGTCCACCGCTGGGGGAACCGTGTACAGCCGGGACAGGAGCGCCAGTCGCGCCCGTGGGTCGTCGCGGACGCGCGACACCCATTCGTCGGCATCCGCCCCGGCCGTACGCTCGGTCACACATCGATTTTGGCAGGGCGACCGGGGCCGGTACCCGAGGCCCAGAGCATGACGGGAATCCATCAAGGAAAGGGCCGATGAAGATGGCAATCCAGCTGAACCACACGATCGTGGCTGTGCGCGACAAGCAGGAGTCCGCGACGTTTCTCTCTGAGATTCTCGGGGTGGGCAAGCCGGTGCCGTACGGTCCCTTCCTCGTCGTCGAGGTCGACAACGACGTCTCCCTCGACTTCGCCGACGACCATGGCCCGGTGCATCCGCAGCACTACGCCTTCCTCGTCGAGGAGGACGAGTTCGACGAGATCTTCGCTCGGATCCGTGAACGGGGGCTGACCCATTGGGCGGACCCGTTCCGGCGCCACGAGGGAGAGATCAACACCAACGACGGTGGCCGCGGCGTGTACTGGGAAGAGCCGAGCGGCCACTTCCTGGAGATCATCACTCGCCCGTACGGCAGCGGGAGCTGACGAGCCGTCTCAGTCGTCCGACAGACGGATCTCGACCATCAGCTCGTGGGCGAGCCCCTCGAGCATGGCCCGTAGCTCGTCTGTGCTCGTGGTCGGCGGGGCGTTGAGCACCGCGCGGGCCTCGAAGAGCGTCCCCCCGGCCATGGGTGCATCCCGCACGTCGGTGCTGAGCTCCTCGATGCTGACGTGACGGGCGGCGAGGGACGAGGAGATCTCGGCCACGATGCCGGGGTGGTCGGCTCCGAGCAGCTCGAGCTGGAGTCGCTGCGACTCGCGCTCGACGGGCTCGTCCGTGCGCTCGACGGCTACCTGCAGGCCTTGGGTGTTCAGCGCCGTGAGGTCCGCGACCAGCGCGTCGTGCCTCTCGTCGGCGACTGCCACCAGCACGATGCCGGCGAACTTGCCCGCCAGCCGTGACATCTGGCTGCGCTCCCAGCTCGCGCCATGGGCATGGATGGGGGCCGAGACTGCTGACACAAGACCGGGCCGGTCATCGCCGATGACCGTGAGGATGAAGGTAGCCATCCACGCAGGCTACGAGATGGCACAGGAGCGTCGTACGGCTGGTGCGCGAGTCGACATGTCGCAGCGTACGGACGATCATCATGCACATCCGTTGCGAGCAGGAGGACCTCATGCGCTCCACACGCATCATGAGCAACCTTCGAGTTGCTGACGTTGGGGCAACGAAGAACTTCTACACCGACTTCCTCGGGCTGAGTAACGAGGAGTTCAACCTGGGATGGGTGGCCCGCTACACGTCTCCCGAGAGCGGGGCGAGCGTCCAGCTGGTCTCGCGCGACGCAACGGCACCCGAGGACTCGGTCATCTCCGTTGCCACAGATGACGTCGATGGTGCTTACGAAGAAGCTCAGGAACTCGGCTACGAGATCGTGCACCCGATGACGACGGAGCCCTGGGGTGTGCGCCGGTTCTTCGTGCGAGCACCAGACGGCAACGTCATCAACATCGTGAACCACCGGGACTGAAATGGCGCGGCGAGCGTCGAGGACGGAAGGAGCCGAGATGGCGACTGCGAAGGTGGCGGCTGTCCAAGCGTCGTACGTGCTGATGGACCGCGAGGCGACGCTCGCCAAGGTAGAAGCGTTGCTGAGCGACCCCGCAGTGCAGGCGGCCGACCTGGTCGTGTTTCCCGAGGTCTTCGTACCTGGTACGCCGATCTGGATCGACGCGACGCCGATCTGGGACGGAGACGAGGAGTGGTTCGCGATGCTCGTTGAACAGGCCGTCGTCGTACCGAGTGAGACCACGGATCGGCTCGGGGCGGCGGCTCGCGAAGCGGGCGTCTACCTGGTGATCGGGATCGAGGAGCGCGAACCGACGGGGAGCACGATCTACAACACGTTGCTGTACTTCGATCCCCAAGGCAACCTCCTCGGCAAGCACCGCAAGCTGATGCCGACCGGCTCGGAACGCACCGTCTGGGGAATGGGTGACGGTTCGACGCTGGACACCTACCCGACGCCCTTCGGGCGCATTGGTGGGTTGACCTGCTGGGAGAACTACATGCCTTTGGCTCGGTTCTACCTGTACTCCCAAGGTGTCGATGTGTGGGTGGCGCCCACGCTGGCGACAGGCGACGCCTGGGTCGCGACCATGCAGCACATAGCCAGGGAAGGCCGCTGCTACGTGATCGGTGTGAATCCGTGCCTTCGCGTCGACCAGATCCCGGCGGACTTCCCGGACCGGGAGCGAGCATGGCGGACCGGTCCGGATGACCCTGACTGGGTGGAGCCCGGCAACACGGTGATCGTCGGCCCGAACGGGGACATCCTCGCCGGACCTGCCCGGCACGAAGAGACCGTCCTCTTCGCCGAGCTCGACCTCACCAAGGTGCGTTCGGAGCGGCGGAAGTTCGACCCGGTCGGCCACTACCACCGTCCGGACGTGTTCCGGCTCGCCGTCGACACCGCACCGCGGCCAGTTGTCACCCAGTTGCGCAACGGCCTTGGCGACTGACCACACGGAACGTCTGGATCTGTGTTTGACGGCGAGCGCCGGCGAGTGACGACGTAGGTGGTCGAGCAGCGAGCGCCAGCAAGTGACGACGTAGGTGGTCGAGCAGCGAGCGCCAGCGAGCGGCGACGTAGGTGGTCGAGCAGCGAGCGCCAGCGAGCGGCGACGTAGGTGGTCGAGCAGCGAGCGCCAGCGAGCGGCGACGTAGGTGGTCGAGCAGCGAGCGCCAGCGAGCGGCGACGTAGGTGGTCGAGCAGCGAGCGCCAGCGAGCGGCGACGTAGGTGGTCGAGCAGCGAGCGCCAGCGAGCGGCCAGTCGAGACCACCTGCGCCGTCGGCGTAGACCGGCCGGGTCCTGCGAGTGCGGTCGGTCGCGTCCGTTGCGGGGTGTGGTCTCGACTCGCCGCTCACTCCGTTCGCTGCTCGACCACCCAGGTTCGCGGCGCTTCGCCGCTCGGTCGCGATGCGCGACTAGCCCGAGCTCGTCAAGGCGCGGTCGACGGCGGCGGAGTCCAGCAGCTCGCGGATCGCGAGGGCCGCGCAGCCGACGACGCCCGACTGGTCCCCGTGGGTGACCGGGACGATGACCAGCTCGCGGGTCGCGAGCGCGGAGGCCTGCGAGTAGAGGGACTCCCGTAGTCCAGCCACGAAGATGTCGTAGACCTGGGCGAGGTCACCGCCCACGACGACGGCCTCGGGGTTGAGCAGGTTCACCGCCGAGGCGACGACCTCGCCGATCCGGCGGCCGGCGACGCGGACCAGGTGGCGTGCGTCGGTGTCGCCCCGGACTGCGAGGTCGACGAGGTCGCGGACGTGCGTCACCTCGTGGCCGCCCGTACGTGCGGCCTGTACCAGCGCCCAGCCGCCCGCAACCGCCTCCACGCAGCCGGTGTCCCCGCAGCGGCAGGGGAGCCCCTTGGCCGCGGGGATCTTGGTGTGCCCGATCTCGCCGGCGGCACCCAGCGCTCCCCGAAGCAGCTGTCCCCCGGTCACGATGCCGACCCCGATGCCGGTCGAGGCCTTCACGAAGACGAGATCGCGGTGGTGCTCGAGATGCCCTCGCCGCTCGGAGAGCGCCATCACGTTCACGTCGTTCTCCACGTGGACCGGCGCCGTCGTCAGCACCTGGAGGAAGGGCGCCAGCTCGACCCCGTCCCACCCGGACATGACCGGCGAGTCCAGGCTCGCCCCGCGGACATGGTCGACGGTGCCGGGGATGCACAGCCCCACCGCGCGTACGGCGTCGGCGGGACGTCCGAGACCTTCGAGCAGCTCGGTGAACCCCGCCACCAGCTTTGGCATCAGCTCCTCGGCAGCGGAGCCCACCTCCTGGTCCAGGTCGGAGCTCGCGAGGACGCTGCCGTCCAGGTCGCAGACGGCGAGCTGCGTGCGACTGCGCCCGATGGCCCCGGCGAGTACGACGCCCGCGTTCACGTCGAACCGGAGCCGAACCGGCGGGCGCCCTCCAGATGTTGGCGGGCGCTCGGAGTCGGCACCCTCTACGACCAGACCCGACTCGAGCAGCGCGCCGACGCGAGCCGCGACCGCGGTGCGCGAGAGCCCAGTGACCCGGCCGACCTCGCTGCGGGTGAGCGCCCGACCGTCGCGGATCAGGGAGAAGACCTGACCGGCCGTAGCTGGCCCCTGTCCCATCCGCATGCGCGCCATTCAACCACTCCTCCGCTTCGGAGAACCCCGATCGTTAACCATTTTGTATCTCAAAAGACATAACTAGGCCTTGCGCACACGCATATGTCGCTCTACGGTTATGACTCGCCCGCACCTCTCTCGAGAGAACTGCCATGTCTCAGCTGCCCGGCCCCGTACCTCCCGCCGACTTCGTCGTCTTCGGAGGCACCGGCGACCTCGCCGCCCGCAAGCTTCTGCCGTCGCTCTACCTGCGAGACCGGGACGGCCAGCTGCCGCCGGAGAGCCGCATCATCGCGCTCTCTCGGGCCGGGCTGGACGACAACGGCTACCGCGACAAGATCCGCGGCGAGCTGTCGCGCTTCGTACGCACCGGTGAGCTCGACGCGCCAACCCTCGACCGGTTCATCGCCCGCCTGTCGCACGTCAGCATCGACATCGAGCGCGGCGACGGCTGGTCGGACCTGGCCGCGAAGCTCGACGGCCATGACCGCGTCCGGGTCTTCTACCTGGCCATCGGCCCGGCACTCTTCGGACCGGTCAGCGAACGCCTCGCCGAGTACGGGCTGGTCACGCCGAGCTCGCGACTGGTCCTCGAGAAGCCGATCGGCCGCGACCTGGCATCGGCGCTCGAGATCAACGACGCCGTCGGTGCAGTGTTCGAGGAGCACCAGATCTTCCGGATCGACCACTACCTCGGCAAGGAGAGCGTGCAGAACCTGCTGGTGACCCGATTCGCCAACACCTTCCTCGAGCCGTTGTGGAACGCCAACTGCATCGACCACGTGCAGATCACCGCGTCTGAGTCGCTGGGCGTGGGCGGTCGAGGTGGGTACTACGACAAGTCCGGTGCGTTGCGGGACATGATCCAGAACCACCTGCTGCAGCTGCTCTGCCTGGTCGCCATGGAGCCCCCGACCTACGTCGGTCAGGAGAACGTCCGTGACGAGAAGCTCAAGGTGCTGCAGGCCCTGAAGCCGATCACTGGCGAGGCCGTCGACCGGTGCGTCGTCGCCGGCCAGTACGGCGCCGGGCTCGTCGACGGAGAGGTCGCGCCGTCCTACCGGGCCGAGGTCGAGGACCCCGGGTCCACCACCGAGACCTTCGTGGCGATCAAGGCCGAGGTGCAGAACTGGCGCTGGGCCGGGGTGCCGTTCTACCTGCGCACCGGCAAGCGGATGGAACGCCGCTGCTCGGAGATCGTGATCCAGTTCAAAGCCGTTCCGCATCCCATGTTCCCCGGTAGCGAGGGTGCCAACGAGCCCAACCGGCTCGTCATCCAGCTGCAACCCGACGAGGGAATGCAGCTGCACATGACCGCAAAGGAGCCCGGCCCCGGTGGCATCCGGCTGCGCCCGGTCTCCCTCGACCTGAGCTACGCGCAGGCGTTCAACCGCCACTCCCCCGACGCCTACGAGCGGTTGCTCATGGACGTCGTGCGAGGCAACCCGACGCTGTTCATGCGCCGCGACGAGGTGGAAGCGGCCTGGAGGTGGGTCGAACCCGTCCTGGACCGGTGGTCGAGTCCCGACCACCGACCCCGCCCCTACCCGTCCGGCACCAACGGCCCCAGCGCCGCCATCACACTTCTCGAGCGCGACAGTCGCTCCTGGCCCGAATGAGGTTCCCCCCATGAGCAATACCCCGAGCAAGAGCAACGCCCGCATGAACACCGTCGTCGACGAGGTCACGAAGCGCATCACCGAGCGCAGTCGCCCCGAGCGGACGGCCTACCTGCAGCGAATCGACCAAGCCGCAGAGAACGGCCCGGTGCGTGGTCGCCTGGCCTGCGCCAACCTGGCGCACGGATTCGCGGCGTCCGGCCCGGTCGACAAGGCTGCCCTCCGCGGCACGGTGAAGCCCAACGTCGCCATCGTGTCGGCCTACAACGACATGCTCTCGGCGCACCAGCCCTTCGAGTCGTTCCCAGCCCAGCTGAAGAAGGCTGTGATCCGCTCGGGAGGCATCGCCCAGTTCGCCGGCGGCGTACCGGCCATGTGCGACGGCATCACCCAGGGCCGTGACGGCATGCAGCTCTCGCTGTTCAGCCGCGACGTGATCGCGATGTCCACCGCGATCGCGCTCTCGCACGACATGTTCGACGCCACGATCATGCTCGGCGTGTGCGACAAGATCGTGCCCGGCATGCTGATCGGCGCGCTGTCCTTCGGCCACCTGCCGACGGTGTTCGTGCCGGCAGGTCCGATGACCTCGGGGCTGCCGAACGACGAGAAGGCCGCGGTCCGGCAGCGGTACGCCGCAGGCGAGATCGGCCGCGAGGAGCTCCTCGAGGCCGAGTCCGCGTCGTACCACTCGGCCGGGACGTGCACGTTCTACGGCACCGCGAACTCCAACCAGATGCTGATGGAGGTGATGGGGCTGCACCTGCCCGGTGCGAGCTTCGTCAACCCCGGGACGCCGCTGCGCGCGGCCCTGACCGACGCAGCGGCGGCGCGCGCAACCGCCCTGACCACCTGGGGTGAGCGCTACACGCCGGTCGGCCACATCGTCGACGAGAAGGCGATCGTGAACGGCTGCGTCGCGTTGCTCGCCACCGGTGGGTCGACCAACCACACGTTGCACCTCGTCGCCATTGCCCGCGCGGCCGGGATCACACTGACCTGGGACGACCTGTCCGACCTCTCCGCCGTCGTACCGCTGATGGCGCGGGTCTACCCCAACGGCAAGGCCGACGTGAACCACTTCCATGCCGCCGGCGGGCTGGCCTTTACCGTGCACTCCCTGCTCAAGGCCGGCCTGCTGCACGACGACGTCCACACCGTCGCGGGGCACGGGCTCTGGCGTTACACGACCGAGGCTCACCTCCACGGGTCCGAGCTGACGTGGGAGGAGGGCACGAAGCTCAGCCACGACACCGACGTACTGCGCGGCGCCGACGACCCCTTCTCGGCCGACGGTGGCCTCCGGATGATCGACGGCAACCTGGGCCGTGCTGTCATCAAGACCTCCGCGGTCAAGCCCGAGCACCGGCAGGTCAAGGCGCCCGCACGCGTCTTCGACGACCAGGCCGACTTCCTCGCCGCCTTCGAGGCGGGCTCGCTCGAAGGCGACTTCGTGGCCGTCCTCCGCTTCCAGGGTCCGGCGGCCAACGGGATGCCTGAGCTGCACAAGCTCACCCCTGCGCTGGGTGTGCTGCAGGACCGCGGCCAGCGTGTCGCGCTGGTCACCGACGGCCGCATGTCCGGTGCGTCAGGCAAGGTACCGGCGGCCATCCACCTGACTCCTGAGGCGTCGGTCGGAGGACCGTTGACCCGGGTCCGCGACGGTGACCTGATCACCCTGGACTCCGACGCCGGCGTACTCGACCTGCACGTCGCCGACTACGACCTGGACGCCCGCGACCCGGTGCAGGCCGACGACTCACGCGTGTTCGGGACCGGCCGGGAGCTGTTCCACGCCTTTCGCAGCACCGTCGGGCCCGCCGACGAGGGTGCCAGCGTCTTCCCGTCCCACCACCAGCTCAAGGAGAACCTCGATGACTGAACCGACCCCTGGGCCCATTTCTGGGCCCAGTCCCAGCTCCCTGATCAATCGCGTGCCCGTCATTCCCGTGGTCGTGCTGCACGACGTCGCTCACGCGGTGCCCGTCGCCGAGGCACTGGTGGCGGGCGGGGTGCCGGTGATCGAGCTGACCCTGCGCACCCCGGTGGCACTGGAATGTATCGAGCAGATCGCGTCCAACGTGCCGGGGATCCTGGTCGGCGCCGGCACGATCGTCTCGCCCGAGCAGGCCGAGGACGCTGCCTCCGCCGGCGCCAAGTTCCTGGTCTCCCCCGGTACGACGGACGCGCTGGCCGAGGCCATGCAGGAGACCGGCCTGCCGCATCTTCCCGGAGCCGCCACCGTCAGCGAGGTCCTGCAGCTGATCGAGCTCGGCTACTCGGAGATGAAGTTCTTCCCGGCCGAGGTCTCAGGAGGCGCCGGGTTCCTGAAGTCGATCGGCGGCCCCATCCCCCAGGCCCGGTTCTGCCCCACGGGCGGCATCACCGAGGCGAACGCCGCCTCGTACCTGGAGCTGCCGAACGTCGGCTGCGTCGGGGGCACCTGGCTGACACCGGCCGATGCGCTGGGCGACAAGGACTGGGAGCGGATCACGCGCCTGGCGAGCTTCTCGACGTACGTTCCGGCCTGAGCTGCCGGCCTGTCACCAGCCGAGCATCTCGCTGATGGCTGGCGCGAGACGCTTCGGGTCGAATGGCTTCACCAGCACGCCGGCCACCGGGAGCGTGGCCCAGCGGCGCTGCTCGGACAGCTGCGCCTTGGCAGTGAACAGGATGACCGGTATCGCAGCAGTCGCGGGCTGTTCCTCGAGTCGAAGACAGGCGGTCGGGCCGTCCATCACCGGCATCATGACGTCCATCAGGATGGCATCTGGCAGTTCGATGGTGGCGAGCTCGACTGCTTCTTGACCGTTGCTGGCCGTGACCACGCTCCACCCGGCGAGTTCCAGGGAAAGCTTGGTGACCTCGAGGGTCATCGGTTCGTCATCGACGATCAGCAGCCGCCGCGGAGCAGCCTTCGGCTCCTCTGCCGCCGCCTTGAGCGCGAAGGACACGGTCGTGCCCACGCCCATCTCGCTGGTCGCCCAGATCCGACCGCCATGACGCTCGACCAACCCACGGCAGATGGCGAGGCCCAGGCCACTGCCGCCTTTGGCCCTGGTGTCTGACCCGTCGACCTGGCTGAAGGGCTCGAAGATGGCCTCGAGCTGGTCCGGCGGGACGCCCGGTCCGTTGTCCTGGACCTCGAAGCGCACCTCACCGCTCTCTGGGGTGGCCGTGAGCTCAACGGTGTCTCCGGCTTCGGAGAACTTGACCGCGTTGCCCAGCAGGTTGCTCAGGGTCTGGACGATCAGGTCTGGATCCGCCGAGACGTTGCCCTCAACCGCGCCGATCCTCACGTGCACACCCGAAGACTGTGCGAGTCCCGTCATCTCCTCGACCGTGGCCTCGATCAGGTTTCGGGCACTAGCCGTCCGCAGGTTGATGACCAGCTTGCCCGCGGCCATGCGCTCGACCTCGAGGATGTCGTTGATCAGCCGGATCAGGCGGTCGGTGCTCATCGTGGCCACCTCCACCATCCGGGCAGCGTGCGGCGCGAGCTCACCGGTGTCCCCAGAGCTCAACAGGCCGAGAGCGCCGCGGATGGAGGTGAGGGGCGTACGCAGCTCGTGGCTCACCATGGAGATGAACTCGTCCTTCATCCGGTCCACCTCGCGTCGCTCCGTGATGTCGCGGAACACCACCACCGCACCGACCACCTCGCCGTCCTCCAGGATCGGAGCGGAGATGACCTCGGAGTCGAACCACGAACCGTCATTGCGACGATGGCGTCCGATCAGGGGTCGCACCGGGTCGCCGTCGGCCGCGGCGTCGTCCGCCGAACCTGGAGCGTGCGATGTCTCCGAGTGGATGACTTCGTCGGCCTTGCGGCCGAGCATGTCGGCGCGAGGCAGCTGGAGCAGCCGCGCCGCCGCCTCGTTGACGAAAGCGATTTCTCCTGACGCGTCCAGTCCGTAGATACCCTCGCCGGCCGAGTTCAGCACGGAGTTCAGCTCCCAGGTGATCCGCTCGAGCTGCCGTGCGTGGGTCTTGAGCTCCCTGCTGCTCTGCTCGAGGCTCTCCGCAAGCGTTCGAGCCTCCGCCAGGCTGGTTGCCTGTGTCTGGAGCAGAAGCAGGTAGTCCACGACGTTGTCGGAGACGCTGAAGTCCGCCAGCGACAGATTCAGTGGCGCGAGGGCCGACAGCTCGGTGATCCACGGCGAACCGACGAAGTGCAGAACCCCTGTTTCCTCGTCGTGCAGCATCTGGCCGCGCAGCACGAGGTCGTTCTCCCTCAGCTTGAGGACGAACAGGGACTGAGGGCGTGACTTGAAGGCTTCCCACGTCAAGGCTCCGGCTGGGCTGACCACCTGGACGAGGCTCCCGAGCTCCCGGCCCGGTACGACGCCGGGGCAGAGCCGGCGAAGCGAAGATCCGACCTGCATGATCAACAGGTCAGGATCCAGCACCATGTGAAACGGCCACACCCGGTCGAGCAGGCTGGGCGCGAGGCCCCAGCATTGGTCACCGCTCCTCATGCTGGCGCCCGTGCGTCCGCCGCCGGGACAACAACCGACGGCTCGTAGGTGACCATGAACGTGTCGTGGTCCGCACCCGGTGGCCGGGGACTCGTGGGCGTGACGGTCACCTGCAGATGAAACCGGCTTCCCAGCCCTCGGAGCAGGCCCGTCACCATCGGAGCGAGTCCGGGGCGATCCGACCAGTAGCTCACCAGCAGGCGCCCTTCCTCCAGTTCCTCGCACGCGAACGACGGGGGGCGCAGCGCATCCATGCTCAGGGCGATCCTGGAGTGCATCATGTCCAGGTTGCCAAGGAACTGCGGGAGGGTCGTGCCCATCGCTGACAGCAGTGGGGCGTACCCGTTGTTGAGCGTGTACCGGATCCAGTGCTCCCCGAACGCCTCGAGCACCTCGCTGGAAGACAGGCCGAGCACCTCACTCGCCGATTCGACCAGCGAATAGGTCATCGCGTCGTCGTAGGTCTCCATGGCGAGGAACACCGGCACGTCGTGACCCGTACCCTCGACGATCTTGAGCCACAGCTCTTGTCCGCCGAGCTGGACGGCCATGTCCTCGACCGCTTGGTTGACCAATCCGTACATGGCTTCCTCACTCCCGCCGCGCACCCTGTCGGCCACCGGGCTCGCGGGACCGAGCGCGTGACGGCGCGCGGGTCTCGAGCCGCCTCCAACTTTCTCACGAAGATGCCCTATATCGGCACAAAACGCATTTACCCGCGCAACGGGACTACCCGGGCGCCGAGGTGGGAGTATCCGTGCATGGCTGGTACTCCGCGCGACCGCGTTGCGCTGGGACGGGAGGCGCTCCGGGCAGGTGATGCCGTGGGGGCGCGGTCGGCGTTCGACGAAGCCCTGGCCGCGGGGGCCTCCGGTGCGGTGCTCGAAGGCTTGTCTGCCGCGTCGTACGTGCTGCTGGAGTTTCCTCGAGCCATCGACGAGATGGAGCGTGCCCACGCTGCCTACCGGCTCGAAGGCGACGGTCCGGGTGCAGTCCGGACCGCACGGACCCTGGGCTACCTGCACGGCAGCACCACCGGTGACTGGGCCATCGCCAGCGGCTGGATCGCCCGGGCGAAGACCCTGCTGGTCGACCAGCCCGACTCCTCCGAAAGCGGCTGGGTCGCCCTGACCGAAGGCATGTTCGAGGAGGTCCGCGCCGTCAAGGAGCAGCACTACGCCAACGCGCTGGACATCGGACGGAGCCGATCCGATGCCGAGCTGGTCTTCGCCACGTTGGCCTACCTCGGCGCGAGCCTGGTGCACGACGACCGCTTCGAGGAGGGCATGATCCTGCTCGACGAGGCACTGGCGGCGGTCGCCGGCGGTGAGGTCGAAGACTTCATCGTGGTGGAGGAGATCTTCTGCCAGCTGTTCTCCGCCTGCGAACGTGCCCAGGACGTGGAGCGCGCAGAGCAGTGGATCCGCGTCGGCGAGGCGATTGCCGAACGACGTCGCCTTCCTGCTGTCTCGGCGTACTGCCGCACTCACTACGGCGGCATCCTCACCGCCGCGGGGCGCTGGCCGGAGGCTGACGATGCACTCACCGAGGCGGTCCGCCTGTGGGCGCTGGGTCGGCGCACCCTGAAGGCGGGGGCGCTCGTGCGCCTGGCCGACCTGAGGGTCAAGCAAGGGCGCCTCGAGGAGGCCCAGCGACTGCTCGAGGGGATGAGCAACGACCCTGAGGCGACGTTGCCGCTGGCTTCGCTGCAGTTCGCCCGCGGTGAGGGCGCCGTGGCACGCGAGACGCTCGAACGTGCCCTGCAGAGGACCGATCCGGGCAGCAGCAGCGTCGTACCGCTGCTCGCGCTCCTCACTGACATCCAGCTGGCCAGCGGCGATGTCGCCGCGTCGGAGACCTCGATCGGCACCCTGGCGGCGTGCGCCAAGCGCCATCCGAGTGTGTACGCCGTGGCCGTGCTCGCGCTTGCCCGCGGCCGCCTGGCCCTTGCGACCGGCGCCGGGGACCCTCGCGAGTCGCTGCGCGACGCGCTCGAGGGCTTCACCAACGCGCGGCTGCCACTGGAGGCGGCGCTCTGTCGGCTCGACCTCGCCCGGGCGTTCGGGCAGGAGTCGCCCGAGGTTGCCGTCTCCGAGGCACGGGCGGCGCTGCTCGAGTTCGAGCGGCTCACGGCCGCCCGCCAGGTGGACATCACCCAGTCGTTGCTCCGCGGTCTCGGTGCGCGGGTGAGCCCGGCCAGGTCGGGGGACAGCATCCTGACCCGGCGTGAGCAAGACGTCCTCACGCTGCTCGGTGAGGGGCTCAGCAACCCGGAGATCGCCGAGCGGCTCTTCATCAGCCGCAAGACCGTCGAGCACCACGTCGGCAACGTCCTCGACAAGCTCGGACTCCGCAACCGCTCGGAGGCGGCGGCGTACACGCTCCGGGCCGGTCGCGCCCAGAAATAGGGGAGTTCCCGGATCCCTCTCACGCGGCCGAGCCCCACTGTTGGCGGACACCCACAGAGGAGCTTCCATGGACATGACCTATGACGCCATCGTTGTCGGAGCACGCTGCGCAGGCGCACCGACAGCAATGCTGCTTGCCCGCCAGGGGTACCGCGTGCTGCTGGTCGACCGGGCCGTGTTCCCGAGCGACACCATCTCCACCCACATCATCCATGCTCCGGGCGTGGCGGCGTTGGCGCGATGGGGACTCCTCGACGAGGTCGTGGACACCGGCTGTCCGCCGATCGAGACCTACTCCTACGACTTCGGTCCCTTCACCATCCGTGGCGCAGCCCGGCCCGTTGAGGGGCAGAGCAGCGGCTACGCCCCGCGGCGCACGGTCCTGGACAAGATCCTCGTCGACGCGGCAGTGGCATCAGGTGTCGAGGTCCAAGAGGGTTTCAACGTCAACGCGTTCCTGATCGAGGACGGCACCGTCGTCGGCATAACAGGTCACTCGGACGACGGCGAGCGTGTCGAGGCACGAGCCCGGATCGTCATCGGCGCGGACGGCAAGAACAGCCATCTCGCGAAGGCGGTCAGCGCTGAGGAGTACGAGACGCGCCCGCGACTGCAGTACTCCTACTACACCTACTTCAGGGACCTGCCCACCGACGGCATGGAGGTTTACTCCCGCCCGGACCGAGGCTTCGCAGCGGCCCAGACGAACGACGGGCTGACCCTGGTGGCGGTCGGTTGGCCGTACGCCGAGGTCGCGGCCTACAAGGCCGACATCGAGGCCAACTACCTCAAGACCCTCGAGCTGGCACCCGAGTTCGCCGAGCGGGTGCGGACCGCGACCCGCGTCGCGCCGTTCCTGGGCGGCGCGGTTCCGGGCTTCTTCCGCACGCCGTTCGGCCCGGGCTGGGCACTCGTGGGTGACGCCGGCTACAACAAGGACCCGATCACCGCCCAGGGGATCAGCGACGCCTTCATGGACGCCGAACGGTGCTCGGCCGCCATCGACGCGTGGCTCAGCGGTATCTCGACGTACGACGCCGCCATGACGTCCTGGCACCAGACCCGCGACAACGGAGCCATGCCCATCTACGAGTTCACCACCCAGCTGGCCACCATGGAGCCACCGCCTCCCGAGATGCAGCAGCTCCTCGGAGCGGTGTACGGCAACCAGGAGGCGATGGACGGGTTCGTCAGCATCACCGCGGGCACCGTGTCACCGATGGAGTTCTTCTCACCCGAGAACATCGGCCGCATCACCGAGGCGGCTGGTAGCCAGGCAGCGGGTCGCGAAACCGAGGCCGTCGCCTGACGGGGCTACCAGGTGGTCGAGCCAACGCCGCGGTCACCGTGTGGTCTCGACTGATCACTCGCTTCGCTCGCTGCTCGACCACCTACGAGTCGACGCGACGCACACGATCGACCACCAGCCCCTCGGTCGAGGCCGACGACGCGGTCACGGTGCGTGGTCTCGACTGATCACTCGCTTCGCTCGCTGCTCGACCACCTATGGGTTGCTCGCCGTTCAAACCCCGAGGGGCGAAACGCCGCGAAACTAGGTGGTCGAGCAGCGAACGGAGTGAGCGGCTAGTCGAGACCACGCACCGCAGGAGCCGCCCGGGCGAGGCCGACGACGCGGTCACGGTGCGTGGTCTCGACTGATCACTCGCTTCGCTCGCTGCTCGACCACCTATGGGTTGCGCATTGGTGGCGCAACAGGCGTCAGCGCCCCGTGGTCGGCTCCGGCGTCTGTTGCAGATTCTCGGCGAGCTTCGGCTAGAACAACTCCTTCGCCTGGTCGATGACCAGGATGATGGAGAAGCCGCCGTAGAACAGGACAGCCCATCCGATCATCGCGAGTCGTCCGCCCTTCAGGCCGATCTCGCGCGGCAGCATGCCCCGGTTCAGCTGGATCAGCAGGCACGAGTAGACGAACATCACGAGCCCGTTCAGGGACGACGCGATTACCAGCAGGACGATCGGCTGCGTGACACCGGAGAGGAGGATGATCGAGCCGAACGCGATCTCCAGCCACACGGTGGCGAAGTAGAGCTTGCTCTCACTCCAGGTCGCGTTGTTCTTGAGCGGCCCGGTCTTCAGGACGTCGGCGGTGATCCGGCCCACCATGTCGAGCACGGCCAGGTTGGTCGAGAACAGTACGGCGCCGCCGATGAGCCAGAACGTCGTACCCAGCCAGGCTCCCTTGGTGTCACTGAGCGCCTCGCCCTGGACCTTGATGAAGTCAAAGCTCTCCTCGGCGACGCCAGTGCCCACGGTGACGAGCGTGAGTGTCATGAACACGAACAGCGTGATCGCGCCGATCACGAAGAACGTGGTGAACTGCTCGCGGTCGGCGACCTTCCACCACCCGTTCCAGCGACGCATGTTCTCCTCGTCGCGCTTGAAGAAGTAACCCGTAGTCGGTGCAGCGACCTCCTCGCCGGTGAAGGGTGAGACAACCTTCGGGAGCCGCGCCCCCATCCCGAGGCCCTTGTCGCGGACCCAGTTGGACTGCACCAGGTTGAGCGCGCCGCCGGCCCCGGCGAACGCGATCGCTCCGAGCAGGGTTGCGGCACCGATCTCACGCACTCCGTCGGGAATCTTGTTGACCTCGACGAATCCGCGACCGAGAGCGGCGTACCCGTCACCACCGAGCAGGAACACCGCCGCATAGGCGATGAACAGGACGATCAGCGCCACCATGAAGAACTGGATCTTCTCCACGGTCTGGTAGACCACGGGCGACACCGTCAGGATCACGCCGATCAGGACGAGGACTCCGATCGTGATGTACGGGATGGCATCTGCGGAGAAGCCGAGCGCGAAGCTCAGCGTCGTCGTTCCCCCAGTCGCCCAGCCGGGCCAGGCCCACGGGACGATCGTCATCAGCACGAACAACAGGCCCCACGGCTTCCAGAGCCTGGTGAAGCCGGTGACAGCGGTCTCGCCGGTGGCAAGGGTGTAGCGCTCGATCTCCATGTTCAGGAAGTACTGGGTCAGCACCCCCAGCAGGGTGAGCCAGACCAGGGTGAGACCGACCTGCGACGTGATGTACGGCCAGAGGACGTACTCCCCCGACCCGATTGCACCGGCGAGCAGCAGCACGCTGGGACCGATGACCTTCTTGATCGGAAGTGGCTCGGGAAGGTCGGCGTACTCGACCGGAGCGACGTTCTTGCTCCGGATCTCAGTCGCCAGGCTCGCGCCATCTCCCCGCCGTTCTGTCGACTCGGACATGTCGATCAATCTCCTTTGTGAGGTGAACCATGAAGGCTGGAGCCCCGGATCGAGGCATCGAGCACCTCGACGGTGTGCGCCATTCCCATCGAGTGACCGGACCGCTCGATCGCGGACGCCACCTGCATCAGGCATCCCGGGTTCGCAGTGACCAGCACCTGTGCTCCAGTGGCCAGGATGTTCGCCGCCTTTCTCTCGCCAAGCTCGTCGGCAGGTTCGGGGTTGAGGATGTTGTAGATCCCGGCCGAGCCACAGCACAGCTCAGCCTCGGCAATCTCCTTCAGCTCCAGTCCCGGGATCGCCTCGAGCAGCCGGCGCGGCTGGGAGCGGATGCCCTGGGCATGGGCGAGGTGGCACGCGTCGTGGTAGGCGACCGTCAGCTCGAGCGGATGTCGCGGTGCGACCGGACCGAGCTCGTCGAGGATCTCCGCCACGTCGCGGACCGACTCCGCGAAGGCCCGACCGCGTTCGGCGTACGCCGGGTCGTCCTCGAGCAACCTGGCGTACTCCTTCATCGTCGAGCCGCACCCGGCCGCGTTGACGACGACGTACTCGACCCGCGCGGCCTCGAAGGTGTCGATCAGGCGACGAGCAAAGTCCTGCCCCTCGGGCTCGCGACCGTTGTGGACCGACAGCGCACCGCAGCATCCCTGCGCCTTCGGCACAACGATGTCGCAGCCCTCGGCCTGCAGCACCCGCGCGGTGGCGGCATTCACGCCCGGGAAGAAGGCACCTTGCACACAACCGGTGAGCAGGCCGACGACAGTCCGACGCTCGCCCTTGGCCTGGATGTACGGCGGCAGCGGCAGCGTCTTGCCCAGACGCGGCGCCAGACGCTCCATCGCGGCAAGCTGCGGGGCCATCCGGTCCAGCAACCCCGTACGCCGCATCGCGCGGCCGAGGCCCGTCAGCTGCATCGCCCGGAGCGGACCGCGAAGCAGCTTCAGTCGCCTGGGGTAGGGGAACAGGGCGAAGATCAGCGCACGCAACGCCTTGTCCTTGGCAGAGCGCTCATGGCGTCGTTCGACCTGCGCGCGCGTCTGCTCGATCAGCGTGTCGTACTGCACTCCGGAGGGGCACGCCGTTACGCATGCCATGCAGCCGAGGCAGGCATCCCAGTGGGACACCATGGCGTCGCTCATCGGCTCGCCCTCGAGACCCTCCTTCATCAGGTAGATCCGCCCACGCGGCGAGTCCATCTCCTCGCCCCACAACACGTAGGTGGGACAGGTTGGCAGGCAGAACCCGCAGTGCACGCAGTCACCGATCAGCGCAGCGTCCGGCGGGTGGTGCTCGTCGAACGCGCCGCCGGGCGCGGGTGCGCCGAGCTCGACGATGCTGCCCATCTCCCCCAGGGTTCCCCCATGAGGGGTACCGGTGTCGTGCTCGGGCGACATCTCAGATCCCTCCCACGAATCGGCCGGGGGCGAGCCGGTGGTCGGGGTCGAACTGGTGCTTGACGCGCTGCATCAGGTCGAGCGCGGGGATCGGTCCCCAGACGTCGACACCTGCCTTCACCGCTGCGGGTGCGTCGACGACGACAGCGCTGCCGCCGTGCTGCGTGCACGCGCGGCGGAGCCGGTCGACCGCAGAAATCACGGTGGCGACCGGGGTTTCAGGGGCGATCGCGGCGTACGCCACCCCGGATCCGGCCGACCCGCGCAGTGGCACGCCCGATTCGGTCGCCGCGGCGAGGACGTCGGAGAGTCCGGAGAGCGCGAAGGTCAGCTTGAGAGCCGTCGCACGCTGGTCACCCGAGGCGCCCAGGTTCCAGGGGTACGCCGCCCCGCCTGCCGGAGCGTCGGAAGACTCGGTCGAGGTGTCACCGAGCAGGGAACGGACCGTCGCGGTGCGGCCGGCGACACCTTCCTCGCGGCCTTCGAGCAGCACGCTGACCGATCCCTGACCGTCGGCCCAGTCGACCTCGATCGCCGCCGGGACGGCTTGGGCGTGCAGCACCGACTGGACGATGTCCTGTGCCTGCTCCGGGTCGGTTGCGTCTGCGCTCACCCAGCGGTGCGCGACGGGCAACGGGTGCAACCGGAAGGTGGCGTCGAGGATGACAGCCAGGGTGCCCGCGGATCCGACCATCAGCTTGCCGAGGTCGTACCCCGCGACGTTCTTGACCACCCTGCCGCCGGCCTTGGCGACCACCCCGTCGGCGCGCGCGACGGTGATGCCGATCAGCAGGTCCCGCGCGGTGCCGGTGGCGACGCGGCGCGCACCGCTCGTGTTGGCGGCCAGAGTGCCGCCGACGCTGGCGCCCGGCACGGTCTCCTCGAGAGCGAGCCGCTGACCGGCCTCGGCGACGACGGACTGGACGTCCGAGAGCCGGGCGCCTGCTTGGGCAGCCACGATGAGGTCGCCGGCCTGGTGGTCGAGCACCTGGTCGAGTGCGCCCACGTCGAGCAGTACGTCGGCGCACGTGGGAGGCGTGCCCCACGACATCTTGGTGCCGCGACCACGGGGCACCACCGTCAGGCCGTGGGCCGCGGCAGCACGCAGCACGTCGGCAACCTGTGCCGTGTCCGCCGGCCGCGCGACCAGCCCAGGTGGCACGCCGTCGACGTGGTCGGTCTCGGCCGCGTCGCGGACCTCGGCGCAGGCCGACGAGACCGCTTCACGTGCCGTGCGGTCGATGGTTCCGGCGGACATCAGAAGACCTCCGCGACGCCGGACTCCTGCAACGGGTGCGCACCCTTGTGACGTCCGGGCACCTCCCCGCACAGCCGCGGCGTCGGGAAGACCTTGCCGGGGTTGGAGATGGTGTCGGGGTCGAACGCGCAGCGGACCAGCTGCATGGTGTCGAGGTCCTCGTCGTTGTACATCCTCGGCATGTACTTCGACTTGTCCATGCCGACGCCGTGCTCGCCGGTGATCGATCCCCCGTGCTCGATGCAGAGGTCGAGGATCGCACCGCTGACCTTCTCCGCTGCGTCGCCGGCGCCCTCTTCGGAGTCGTCGAAGAGTACGAGCGGATGCAGGTTGCCGTCGCCGGCGTGGAAGACGTTCGCGACGCGGACACCCGAGGCGCTCGACAGGTCGGCGATGGCCTTGAGCACCTCCGGCAACGCAGTACGCGGGATCACGCCGTCCTGGACGATGTAGTCCGGGCTGATCCGGCCGACTGCTGCGAACGCCGACTTGCGGCCCTTCCAGATCAGCGCCCGGTCTGTGGGGTCGGTCGCGAGCCGCTGCTCGAAGGCGCCGTTCTCGTTGCACAGCCGCTCGACGTCGGCGTACTCCTGCTCGACCTCGATCGCCGCCCCGTCGAGCTCGATCACCAGCACCGCCCCTGCGCCCTCCGGGTAGTTGCAGTGCACCGCAGCCTCGGCCGCCTCGATGGCGAGCGCGTCCATCATCTCGATCGCGGCCGGCACGATCCCGGCTGCGATGATCGCCGAGGTGGCGGCGCCTGCCTGGTCGGTCGACTCGAAACCGACCAGGATCGTTCGCACCTCTTCGGGCAGCCGGACCAGCCGGAGCGTGGCCGAGGTGACGATGCCGAGAGTGCCCTCGGAGCCGACCACGGCGCCGAGCAGGTCGTAGCCGGGGCTGTCCGGCGCGTCCCCGCCGAGGGGCACCGTCTCCCCCTGGGCGGTGACGAAGTCGGCGCCGAGGACGTGGTTGGTGGTGAAGCCGTACTTCAGGCAGTGGGCCCCACCGGAGTTCTCCGCGACGTTGCCGCCGATCGAGCAGATCTGCTGGCTCGACGGGTCCGGGGCGTAGTAGTAGCCCTCGGGGGTGGCGGCCCTGGTGACGTCGAGGTTGATCACGCCGGGTTCGACGACGGCGCGCTGGTCCTTGCGTCGTACGGCGGTGATGGTGCGCATCTGCGAGGTCACGATCAGTACGCCGTCCGCATGCGGCAGCGCACCGCCGGAGAGCCCTGTCCCAGAGCCCCTTGCCACGTACGGCACCTGGTGCTTGGCACACGCCTTGACCACCGCGGCCAGCTGGGGCGCGTCCGTGGGTAGGACGACCAGCGCCGGCGTCACCCGGTAGTGCGCCAACCCGTCACACTCATAGGTGCGCAGCCGGGCGCGGTCGGTGATCACCCCATCCGCAGGCAGCAGCTTCCGAGCCACCTCTGTCACCGCCGAGAGGCCCGCGCCCGTGATGCCACCGGCACCCGGACTGGTCGCTCTCGTCGTGGACATTGCCCTCTCCGCAATCCGCCTGGCTCAGTCGACCTGCGCGGTCAGGCCGGCGCTCGAGATGCCCGCCACCGCGGCCGATTCGTCGTTCTCGGAGGTGTCGCCGGTGACGCCCACCGCCCCGAGCAGGACGCCGTCTGCGTCGCGGACCAGAACCCCGCCAGGCACTGGCACGAGCGCACCGCCGACGGCGGAGGTGACCGCGGCGATGAAGTAGGGCTGCTGCTCGGCCCGGCCCATGATGGAGCGCGAACCCATCCCGAGCGACAACGCCCCGTGGGCCTTGCCGAACCCGATCTCGAAGCGCTTCATCGACGAGCCGTCCTCGCGCTCGACGGCCACCACATGCCCTCCGGCGTCGAGCACGACCGCTGTCAGCGGCTTGAAGCCTTCGGCATGCCCGTGAGCAAGGGTGCCGGCGATGATCGCGCGGGCGGCATCCAGACCCAAACCGGCCGGCTGCCCAGATGATGGCGCAGTCACGAAGCGCTCCTCTCCTTCCGGTGGGCGCGGTGGCGGTGCAGGATCGGCTCGGTGTAGCCGCTCGGCTGCTCGAGCCCGGCAAAGACCAGCGCACGGGCGGCAGCGAAGGCGTCGCCGTCGAAGTCGGGCGCCATCGGGGTGTACGACGGGTCGCCGGCGTTCTGCTCGTCGACGACCTTTGCCATCCGGCGCAGGGTTTCCTCCACCTGCTCGGTTGCGATGACCCCGTGGTGCAGCCAGTTGGTGACGTGCTGCGCGGAGATCCGGCAGGTGGCCCGGTCCTCCATCAGCGGCTCGCCGGTGATGTCGGGGACCTTGGAGCAGCCGACCCCGGCGTCGACCCAGCGGACGACGTACCCGAGCAGGCTCTGCAGGTTGTTGTCGATCTCCTGCTGGCGGTCCTCGTCGGACCAGGCAGCCGGGTCGCCGACCGGAACCAGGAGCAGCTCGTCCCGCTCACGGCGGCGTCCTGCGACGGCGAGCTCCTCCTGGCGGGCGCGGACGTCGACCTCGTGGTAGTGCAGCGCGTGCAGGGTGGCCGCTGTGGGCGACGGCACCCAGGCACAGCTCGCACCGGCCTCCGGGTGGCCGACCTTCGCATTCATCATCGCGGCGAGGCTGTCCGGCGCGGGCCACATGCCCTTGCCGATCTGGGCGCGGCCCAGCAGCCCGCATTCGAGGCCGATGTCGACGTTGAGGTCCTCGTAGGCCTGGATCCAGGTCTCGCCCTTCATGTCGTTCTTGCGGACCATCGGCCCGGCCAGCATGGAGGTGTGGATCTCGTCGCCCGTGCGGTCCAGGAAGCCGGTGTTGATGAAGGCGACCCGCTCGCTGGCCTCGGCGATGCAGGCCCTGAGGTTGAGGCTGGTACGGCGCTCCTCGTCCATGATCCCGACCTTGATGGTCAGCCGGGGCAGGCCGAGCAGGTCCTCGACTCGCGCGAACAGCTCGACCGCGAACGCGACCTCGTCCGGCCCGTGCATCTTCGGCTTCACGACGTACATGGAGCCGGTGCGGGAGTTGGGGCGCTCCGACCGGCCGTGCAGGTCCGCGAGGCTGCCCAGCGCGGTCATCACCGCGTCGATGATGCCTTCGGGCACCTCGTTGCCGTCACGGTCGAGCACCGCGTCTGTCGTCATCAGGTGGCCGACCTGCCGGATGAACAACAGCGACCGACCCCGCAGCGTGGCCTCCTCGCCCGAGGTCGTGGTGTAGGTCCGGTCGGGGTTCATCGAGCGGGTGAAGGTCTCGCCGCCCTTGGTGACCTCCTCGGCGAGAGTGCCCTCCATCAGCAGCTTCCAGTTGCGGTAACCGAGCACCTTGTCCTCGGCATCGACAGCGGCGACCGAGTCCTCGAGGTCCATGATCGTGGAGACGGCCGCCTCGACCAGCAGGTCCTTGACGCCGGCGCCATCGGTGGCGCCGACCGGGTCGTCGCGGTCCACCTGGACCTCGAAGTGCAGGCCGTGGTGAACCAGGAGCACGGCCTCGGGCGCCTCTGCGACCCCCCGATGGCCGACCAGCTGCTGCGGGTCGGCGAGCCGGAGTACGTCGTCCTTGACGGTCACCGCGAGGCCGTCGCCGTCCACGGCGTACAACGAGGCGTCGGCGTGCGAGCCCCCGTCCAGCGGGAAGTGCTCGTCGAGGAGAGCCCTGCTGCGGGCGATGACCTCGTCGCCGCGGACCAGGTTGTAGCCATCGCCGGGAGCAAGGTCGCCCTCGCGGGGCACCACGTCGGAGCCGTAGAGCGCGTCATAGAGCGATCCCCACCTGGCGTTCACCGCGTTGGTGGCGAACCGTGCGTTGAGCAGCGGGACGACGAGCTGCGGCCCGGCGATCTGGGCCACCTCGTCATCGACATCCGCGGTGCTCGCCTCGACCTCGGCGGGCTCCTCGAGCAGGTAGCCGATCTCGCGCAGGAACGCGATGTAGCCCGCGGAGTCGGGGCTTCCGGGGTTCTCGCGGTGCCACGCGTCGATGCGCGACTGCAGCTCGTCGCGGCGAGCGAGCAGCTCCCGGTTGCGGGGCGCGAGGTCGTGGACGATCGCGTCGACACCTTCCCAGAAGGCCTGCGGCTGGATCCCCGAACCGGGCAGACCTTCCTCCTCGACGAACCGGTGCAGGCTGGCTGCGACGCTGAGCCCACCGATCTGAACGCGCTGATCCATGTCCATCCTTTGCCGTTGTCTTCCGTATCGTGGAACCACCGCTGGCGCCGCTAGTCGACTTTTCCGCTCCCTTGCACGCGTGTCAAGAGTCGCTAGGCTTGGCAGGTTCCGCATGGCGGAATGTCTGCGTGAGAGGCGCTTCGATGAGTCACGTACCCACAGACAGCGGGGACACACCCGGCCACGCTGCCCGGGCCCGTTCCGGCGGGGTGCAGTCGCTGGAACGCGCCTTCGGGCTGCTCGAGCTGGTCGCGGCGCACCGCGGGGCGATGTCGCTCTCCGAGCTCGCGACCGCCTCAGGCCTGCCACCACCGACGCTGCACCGCTTGGCACGCACCCTGGTCGACCTCGGCTACCTGCGTCAGGAGCCCTCGCGCCGCTACGCCCTCGGGCCGCGGCTCTTCTTACTGGCCGAGAGCTCGACGACGATGCTCAACGCGGTCGCGCTCCCGCACCTTGGCCACCTGGTGGACGAGATCGGTGAGACCGCCAACCTCGCGATGCTGGACGGCGACCAGGTGGCGTACGTCGCGCAGGTTCCCGGGCGGCACTCGATGCGGATGTTCACGGTGGTCGGGCGCCGGGTGCACGCCCACTGCACCGCGGTCGGCAAGGCACTGCTCGCCAGGTCGACCGAGGGCGAGGTCCGCGCCCTCCTCGGCCGCACCGGGCTCCCCCGGCACACGCCACACACCATCACCGACGCAGACGAGTTCCTGGCCCAGCTCGGGCAGGTGCGGCAACAGGAGTACGCCGTCGACGAGGGCGAGCAGGAGGTGGGCGTCCGGTGCGTCGCTGTCGCCGTACCCGGCTCGACCCTGCCGCTGGCAATGTCCGTCTCCGGCCCGGCACCCCGGATGACCGACGAGCTGCTCGCCGACGCGGTCCCGGTCCTGCAGGAGTCGGCGACGAGCCTGGGCGCGGAGCTGTCCTGAGCCCAGTGAACGCGAGTGGTCAGGCTGAGGCCTCCGACAGCATCGCGAGCACCATCTTGCGCACGTCATCGGCATCGGCCAGGGTCAGCGCCACCTGCGCCAGAGCGGCGCAGCGTTCGACGTCGAGCTCCCGAATGGCCGCCTTGACCCGTGGTACGGCGGGCGGCGAAACGCTCAGCTCCCGCACTCCCAGCCCGACCAGCACCGGGATGGCCAGCTCGTCCGAGGCAGCCTCGCCACAGACACCGACATCGATGCGGTCGCGCCCTGATCGACACACATGGTCCATCAAGCGCAGCACCCCTGGGTCGAGTGCGTCGGCCAGGCTTGCCACGGCGCCGTTTCCCCGTTCCGCCGCGAGCGTGTACTGCGTCAGGTCGTTGGTGCCGATGCTGACGAAGTCGACGTACGGCAGGAAGGCCTCGATCTTGAGCGCCGCAGAGGGAATCTCGATCATCGTGCCGATGTGCAGGTCGGGAGGCAGGCCCGCGGGGCCGGCAGCCTCGGTGAGAACCTGCCGAGCCTCGATCATCTCCCCGGGCGTGGAGACCATCGGGATCATGATGCGGGTCGGGGAATGGCGAGCCGTGTGGCAGATCGCGGCCATCTGGTCGCGCAGGAGGTCGCGGTGCTCGAGGCTGAGCCGGATTCCGCGCTGGCCCAGGAACGGGTTCGCCTCCTGGGGCATCGGCAGGTAGGGAAGCGGCTTGTCTCCACCGACGTCGAGAGTCCGCAGGGTGATCCGCCTTCCCTCCATCGCGTCGGCGATCGCGTCGTACTCGCTCGCTTGCTCCTCGACGTCGGGAGCGGTGCTGCGGTCGAGGAAGAGGAACTCGGTCCGGACCAGTCCGGCGCCGTCCGCACCGGCCGCGAGCGCGGCACGTGCGTCGCTCACCGATCCGAGGTTGGCTGCCACGACGAGGGATACGCCGTCGCGCGTGACGGCCGGCTCCCCGGCGAGGGCGAGCTGTCGGGTTCGTTGGTCAGCGGCAGCCGAGGCGCGACGTCGATACTCCGCCAGCAGCTCCGGGGACGGATCAACGTGCAGCTCACCAGTACCGCCGTCGATGATGACGGTGCTGCCTTCGGGGATGCCAAGCACCTCAGGGCCAGCCGCCACCACCACCGGAATGTCGCGAGCCCTGGCCAGGATGGCTGCGTGCGACGACGGGCTCCCCTGCGCGAGAACCACACCAGTCACCAGTTCGAGATCAAGTCCGGCGGTCTCGGCGGGCGTCAGGTCAGCGGCGACCAGGACACCCTTCGCGGTGATCTGCCGAGCGGCTTCCCCGGTCAGGGCCCGCAGCACCTGGTCGGCGACCGCGTTGACGTCTGCGGCTCTCTCCCTCAGGTAGGGGTCGGGCAGGTTTGCCCACTCACGTTCGACGTCGGCCAGGCAGCCCGCCCAGGCGGCCACGGCCCCGGTGCCGGACGCGATGCGCCCCTTGACGTCGGCGAGCATCTCGGCGTCGGCGAGCAGCGAGAGGTGTGCATCGAAGATGCTCGCCTGATCGGCACCCACCTCTCGCGCGGTGATGACCCGGACATGCTCGATCTCGCGACGTACGGCGGCCACCGACTCCACGATGCGTCGCCACTCCGCTGCAGGTTCGCCCACCTGGTGCTGGTCCAGGTCGATGGGTACGGCGGTCAGCCGCCGGACGCTGCCGATCGCAATCCCGGGCGACGCGGCCAGAGGGCCGCTGGGCGAGGCTGAACCGACTGAGGTCGGAAGTCCGGTGACCTCCTCGACGGACTCGTCGAACCGGCGCCTCGCGAGCGCAACGAGGTGCTCGACGGCTTCTTGTGCCTGCCGCCCGGACGCACGTACCTCGACCTCGTGTCCGCGCAGCGCTGCCAACGTGGCGACTCGGCTCAAGCTTCCGGCCGGCACCGGTCCGGCACCCGTGGTGAGGTTGCGGAGCTGGACAGATGCGTCGAGTGCGCGAACCTCGCTGACCAGCCGGGCAGCCGGTCGGGCGTGCAACCCGTGCGGGTTCTCGACGGAGAAGACTGCGACGATCTCCTGCGCATCGACCCGGCCTTGGTCGGGTGCGGCCTCGCCCTGCGTCGTAGTCGACAGGTGAGCGGCCTTGCCCATCAGCGCGTCGCGCGCCTCCGCCGCGACCTCGGCCCTGGTGGCTCCGCCCGCCGCCGCCACCGCGGCGACGATGAGACCCTCGACGACGGGTGCCGGCGAAAGAGTCACGCGATCGCGTAGCGCCGGGTCACTCAGCAGGTCGAGGGCCAGCTCGGCGCTGAGCACGGCGCTGCCGAGATCCATGAGTACGACGACGCCGTCCGGTCCGTCTGCGCGCTCGATCGCCTCCATGATGCTGACCGCGTCAGTCCCGAAGGTCGTCTCGTCGAGACCGGCCGCCACCTCGATCCTCAGCGCCCGACCGTGCAGCATCTCCGCCGCCAGCGCCACCGCGGCCCGAGCGAGCGAGCGACTGTGGGAAACCACGACCAACCCGACATCGTGCCCGACCTCTTGCCCGGCGGGCGACTCTCCCGAAAGTCCCTGTGTCATGTCCACTGCGCTCCGCTCGTGTTCCAGGTCAAGTTCTGATGGGCTCAGAACGGCGACTCGGTCGCCGCTTCGAGCAACAGGGCCACGGTCGTGGCCCCGGGATCCTGATGGCCGACACTGCGTTCGCCGAGGTAGCTCGCCCGGCCCTTGCGCGCCAGCATCGGCGTCGTCGCGTCCCTACCCGCCGCAGCGGCGTCCCTCGCGGCCTTGAGCCCGGCCGCCAGGGGCGCTCCCTCGCTCACCGCCGCGTCCAACGCGTCGACGGCTGGAGCGAGCGCGTCGTACATCGTCTTGTCACCAGGTCCGGCCTTGCCGCGGTCGACGGTGCCGACAAGGCCTGCCCTGAGTGCCGCGGCAAGGTCGGCCGCCGAGTGCGTCTCCGCATCTCCCAGTGAGCCGCCCATCCTCAGGAAGAGGGTCCCGAACAGTGGCCCGCTGGCCCCCCCGACCGTCGAGACCAGGGTCATGCCCACCTTGGTGAAGAGCGCGCCGGCCGTTGCCGGCGCGCTCTCGTCTATGGCGGCGACGGCTGCCTTCATGCCCCGGTCCATGTTCGACCCGTGGTCGGCGTCGCCGATCGCCGCGTCGAGCTCGGTCAGGTAGTCGCGGTTCTCAGCAATCAGCTGGGCAAACCTGCGAACCCACTCCTCGAGGGCCGTGCTGGTCACCGTCTCGTCCATTCTCAGATGCCCCATCTCAACGCCGATGTCTTCACAGGAGCGTCCCAGAGCGAGAGCAGCTCGTCATCGACCTTGAGCAGGGTGACCGAGGCGCCGGCCATGTCGAGCGAGGTGATGAAGGAGCCGACGAGCGATCGCGCGACCGGCACGCCGTACCCGGTGAGGATCTTGCTGACCTCGTTGTACAGCACGTACAGCTCGATCAGCGGCGTGCCGCCCAGACCGTTGACGAACGCGATCACAGGATCACCCTTGCCGAACGGCAGGTCCGCAAGAATCGGCTCGACCAGCAGCGTGGCGATCTCACTCGCGGTCCCCAGCGGCAGCCGCTCCCGGCCAGGCTCGCCGTGGATACCCACACCGAGCTCCATCTCGCCCTCACCGAGCTCGAACGTGGGCTTGCCGGCAGCGGGCACCGTGCACGAGGTGAGCGCTACGCCCATGCTCCGGCCGTTCGCGTTGACCTTGGTCGCGATCTCGGCGACCTGGTCGAGGCCGCGACCCTGCTCCGCCGCGGCGCCTGCGATCTTCTCGAGGAGAACCGTGACGCCCACTCCCCGGCGCCCCGCCGTCCACGTGCTGTCCTGGACGGCGACGTCGTCGTCAGTCACCACCGAGACGACGCGGGCGCCGGTCTCGGCCGCAGCCAGCTCGGCGGCCATCTCGAAGTTCATGACGTCGCCGGTGTAGTTCTTCACGACGTGCAGGACCCCCGCGCCGCCGTCCACCAGCTTGGTGGCCGCCAGCATCTGGTCCGGCACGGGGGAGGTGAACACCTCACCGGCACACGCGGCGTCGAGCATGCCCAGGCCGACGAAGCCGCCGTGCAGAGGCTCGTGGCCCGAGCCACCGCCGGAGATGATGCCCACCTTGCCGGTCTTCGCGCCGCCACTGCGGTAGATGACCTTGTTGTGGTGGTCGACCTGCAGATCGGGATGAGCCGCTTCGATTCCTTGCAGGGCATCGACCACGACATCGTTCGGGTCGTTGATCAGCTTCTTCATCAGAGTGCCTTCCGGGTTCGATTTGTGCGGGATGGGTCTGTCGTGGTCGCTCAACGGGACGCCTGCTCGAGGTCGGGATCTGCGAGGTCCAGGCCCGCACCGGCCGACGCGCGGTCGGCAGGAGTCCGGGCGAGTGCGCCGAACAGGACTGCAGCGACCACTCCGGCAAGAAGCTCGGCGACCAGGTACACGGGCAGCTGGCCCCACTTCACATCACCGCCGGCGATCTGCTGGACCAGCATCGGACCGAAGGTGCGGGCAGGGTTGATCGACGCGCCGGTCGTCGGAGCGACGGGGATGATTGCCGCGAAGACGACCAGCCCGATGGCTACGCCGGCGAACCCGGCAGCGGCCTTGCGGTGGATGACGCCGAAGATGGTGAACACCAGGATGAACGTGCCCACGAACTCCGCGGTGAACGCCTGCGCCGCGCTGATGTCGTCGCCGTACGAGGCAACGCCGAGGCCGACGTCGCTGGCCTTCATCCCGAGCACACCGATGATCGCGGTGGCCCCGACGATGGCGCCGACGACCTGGGCACCGATGTACGCCGGCACCTGGCTCCAGGGGAACTTGCCGGTGGCAGCCAGCCCGAGGGTGACAGCCGGGTTGATGTGGTTGCCACCGATGTGCCCGAGGGCGTAGACGGTCGCAATCACGATGGTGCCGAACGCCAGGGAGATCATGCCCAGGTCTGCCATCGTGAACGGCGCATCTCCGTTGACAATCAGAGTGGCGGGGACGGACCCCACCCCGATGAACACCAAGAATGCCGTCCCGATGGCCTCAGCACCTAGGCGCTGGAAAAGATTCGTCTCATCAAGCATGCCCATCCCCTTGTCTTGATCCGAATAAGATTCGGTAATGTCGAATAGGATTTGGACGTTACACCTATGATTCACTAGAGCGCAAGAGTTTTCGTGAAACTCGTCACATCGAAGGAGATGTCCGTGATCCAGTCGATAGATCGGGCTATCCGGGTCCTGACCGCGCTCCAGGGCACCCGGCGGATGAGCCTCTCGGAACTGGCCGCCCGCCTCGAGCTCGCCCCGTCGACCATGCACGGCATCGTCCGCAGCCTCGTGGAGCACGGGATGGTGGTGCAGGAGCGTGGCTCGAGCCGCTATCAGCTCGGCCCGGCGGTGCTCCGGCTCGGCAACGTCTATCTCGACACTCTGGAGCTGCGGTCCAGGGCCGTCCCCTGGGCGGAGGACCTCGCCCGGCGTACGGGGCTTGCCGTACGCACCGGGGTGCTGCTCATCGACGACGTCGTGATCATCCACCACGAGCCGCGGCCCGACGGCAGCCGACAGATGCCGGAGGTCGGGATCGTGATCCCCGCCCACGCAAGCGCCCTCGGCAAAGCCATGCTGGCCTTCCTGACCGAGGACGAGTCGCGGATCCTGGCAGCCGGCGAGCTGCGGAGCATGACCGGGGAGACCATCACGTCACCTCAAGAGCTTCGCAAGCAGCTGGACGGGGTGCGGCGGAGCGGGATCGCCGTCGAGCAGGACGAGGCCGTGCTTGGTGAGAGCTCGCTCGCCAGCCCGGTCTTCGACTCGTTCGGTGAGGCTGTCGGGGCAATCGGTGTCGTGATCCCCTCCGGCGCCGATCTCGCGAGTCACGAAGCCAGCGACCTCGTTCGCGATACCGCCCGGGCAGTCTCGCGTGAGCTGGGCGCGCAAGCGTGGCCGCCGAGACCGGCCAACGCTTGATCGCGAGCTGTCAGGGCACTAGAACGGAGAGCTCTTCAGCAGGATGCTGAAGCTGGCGCCACGCGAGCTGTCCCCGTTCGCGGTGGCGGTGAGCTCGCCTTGAGCTCCCTCGGTCACAGGTCCGTTGCTGTCCGCGAGCAAGCCGATGGCGTGCGCACTGCCTGTGTCGGAGGCCAGCCCGGCACGTCGTACGGTCGTGGGCAACGGTGGCGCCGTGAACCCGGTCGTCGTGTTCGACCTGTCCGCCCAGTAGGTCACCAGCCAGTCGGTGGTACTGGTCGAGGTGACCGCCGGGCTCGTGTGTGCAGCGCCCGGGGCGTTGTCGATCTTGGAGGCAATGCTGGCGATCGGCGTGGAGCCGTGCGTGCCACGGTAGACAGCCACGGTGAGATCGGCCTTGGCCGCAATCGAGGAGGTGACGCTCACCCTGACATTCGCCCCGGTGTCTGCCATCGTCGCGGTCTTCGTCCAGGCTCTTGCGGCCATGGAGGTGGCGCCATCCTTGCTGTCCAGCAGGATCCACCCATTCGGTCCGGTGTAGGTCGGAGTGATGCTGGCTGCGCCAAGGAACAGCACCATCGTGTCGCCGACGTTGATGCCACTGGGGAGGGTGACGGTGCGGATCGTGTTGTTGCCGGCGCTCGAGGCAGAGCCGACGTAGCTGATGTAGCTCACCGGTTCTACGTTCGGATCGATGGGATGCGCCGTGGCTGTCTCGGAGTTGGTGCGACCGTGTCCGTCATCGACTGTGAGCGTGACCGTCTTCGCACCCGCGGTGGCGTAGGTGTGCGTCGCGTCCTGGGTCGTGTCATCGGTGCTGTCGTCGCCGAAGTCCCAGTTGTAGGTCAACGAGTCGCCCTCCGGGTCGGTCGAGGTCGACCCGCTGAACGAGCACGCGAAGTCCGTGCAGGACACGTTCGTGATGTTCGCGTCCGGAGCAAGGTTCGGGTTGACGACGGTGGTGTCGGTGTCGGTGTGCCCGTGCCCGTCGTCGACCGTCAGGATGACGGTCTTCGCGCCCCCCGCGGTGTAGGTGTGCGTGGGGTTGGCCGTCGTTGAGACCGCGGTCGCGTCGCCGAAGTCCCAGCTGTAGGTCAGGGCGTCGCTGTCGGGGTCACTAGACGTCGACCCGTTGAACGAGCAGGCCAGGTCGGTGCAGACCGCATCCGTGATGTGAGCCGTCGGTGCCGTGTTCGGCGGCGGGTCGACCGGGTCCGCGACCACGGTGTCGAAGCTGGTTGCGCCGTCGGGATCGGTCACGGTCAGCGTGACGGTCTTGGAACCTGCGCTGGTGAAGGTGTGGGACGCGGTCGCGGTGGTGCCGTGGGTCGTGCCGTCACCCCAGTTCCAGTCGTAGGTCAGCGTGTCGCCGTCGGCGTCGGTCGACGAGGCGCCGTCGAACGAGCAGGTCAGGTAGGTGCAGCCAACCAGGCCCGCATGTGCCACCGGGGCCACGTTGGACGGAGGAGTGCCCCCGTTGAGCAACACGCTCATCGTCAGGCCCTGGGCGCTGCTGTTCGCAGTCGCGTTCATGCCGCCCTGCGCGCCGCCGTTGACCCGTGCGCCGCTGTCCATCACCAGCGAGGACATGTGGCTTGCGCCGGTGCCCACACCGAGCGACCGCTGTGTCTCGGTGGCTGGGCCGGTCCAGCCCGTCGTGACCGACGACTTGTCCGTCCAGTAGCTCACCAGCCAGCTGGTTCCGTCCGGGGAGCTGACCATCGGCGTCTGGTGCACCGCGCCGGCGATGTCCTGCGTGGTCGCGCCCGAGGCCCTGACCACAGGCGAACCGACGCCACGGTAAGCGACGATGGTGGCGTCGGACTTCACGAGGTAGTTCGTGCCGTCGGGGTTCTTGCTCGTCACTGTGGCCGACGATCCGAAGTCAGCAGCGGTCGCCGTCTTGGTGTAGACGCGTCCGGTGAAGCTGGAGCCGTTCTCCGAGAGGACCTGTTGCCATCCAGCGGGACCGGTGTAGACGGGTACGGTCGAGTTCCCGGAGAAGAACAGGAGCAGCGTGTCCCCCCACTGGGTCTCTGCCGGGACGGACACGGTGTGGCTCGACCGGTTGCCATTGGTGTTCGACTTGGCGACGAACGAGATGATGTCCGGCGCGTCCGTGGGGCTGGCGGTCTTGGTCACGCTGGACGTGGCGCCGTTGGTGTCGGTGACCGTGAGGGTCACCGGCCGGCTGCCGGCGTCGGCGTAGGTGTGGGTCGCCGTGGCGGTGGTGCCGTGCGGCGTACCGTCGCCGAAGTCCCAGTCGTAGCTGAGTGCACCGGCCTCGGGGTCGGTCGAACCGGTGCCGTCGTTGGTGCACACGAGCTGGTTGCAGGTGATCCTCGCGGCCGCCAGCGGAGACTCGTTGAACGGACCGGGTACGGCCTGGTACGGGAACAGTGCCCGCGAGGCCCAGCCGGTGCCGGCCAGGGTGAGCTGGGTGCCGGTGCCAGTCACGACGTTGTGCGCGGCCTGGTTCCAGGTGATGGACCAGAGGTTGCCGGCATTGGTCGCGTAGACCATTCGGCCACCGGCGACGAACGCACCCCGGACCTGGGAGTAGTTGATGCTCGTCGAGGTCGTCTGGAAGCGCTGCTGGCCGACGATGCCGCTCTCGACCTCGAAGCCCCTGCGGTACAGGGCGTTCTGGCCTGACTTCGTGTAGTAGATGAAGCCGTCGGAGTAGAAGATGCTGGTGAGGGTCTTGGCGTCGTTGTGCCAGTCGGTCTGGTTGACGAGGGCGTCGGCGGTGTTGACCGCGCTGGCCGTGCCGTAGGTGGTGCCGTTGAAGGTCATCCTCGACAGCGAGCCGTCGGCGTTCGTCTTGTAGAGGACACCGTTGACCATGAAGGCGCCGGTGCTCGTGTTCCACCCTGGCCCGGTGGCCACGTTGGTCGAGGCGCCCACCGTGGTGCCGGTGAAGCTGCGCTTGGTCAGCTGGGTCTGGTTCGACAAGACGCGGTAGACGTCGACGGGCAGGTTGTTCGTCTGCAGCTGCGGCAGCGTGGTGCCGGTGGCGAGCGGCAAGATCGCAATGCGGGCGTGGTAGGTGTTTCCGGGCGTGTGCCCGATCAGCTCCGTGTCGGAGCCGACGTACAGACCCTCGCTCGTGGCAAGCATGTCCTCCACGCCGACACCACGGGCACGTGTCGGGTTCCAGGAGTACGGCATCCCGTTCTGGGTGTTCAGCGCGGCGATGCCGTCTCGGCTCACGGCACCCTGGCCCGCCGCGTCACCGCGCGCCGGGTTGTTCTGCCAACGCTGGTGGCCGCCGGCGTACACGACGTTGTTGGTCACCTCGACGGTCCACGTGGTGTCGCCGCCGGGGTAGGCCGTCCAGGTCGCGGCCGCCAGTGGCGCTTCGGAACTGCTCTCGAAGCGGGCGACCACGTCGCAGCCGGTCGTCCCGGCCATGCTGCCGGCGAGACCCCCGTAGGCACCGGTTGTCGCGACGACGAAGAACTGGCCGTTCGGGGAGTACTCGACATCGGTCATGTAGGTCTCGAAGCTCTGCGAGCACGCCTGGTTGTACATGTTCGTGGACCAGTTCGACACGACCGGGGCGGCGCCGGTGATGTCGAGCTGGACGATCTGGTGGCGGTTCAGGCCGTCGACGGTGGTGAAGTTCCCGACCGCCATCAGGCGGGTGTTCTGCTTGTTGACGGAGATCTTGACGACGTTGGTGAGGTCCTCGGGGTGGCCGGCGCGGTGCACCCCGTCGAAGACGCCGGCCATGAAGGGGTCGCGCTTGCCGGTAGTGGCATTGATCGTGCCGAGCGCCATCTGCGGAATGCCGTTGATGTGCGTGAACTTGCCGGCAATCCAGAGCCGGTTGCCGACGACCTCCAGGTCGCTGATGTTACCGCTGATGATCGGCGCCTTGAAGGCGGGGTCGAGTGCGCCGGTGTGCACGTCCACCTTGAACACGCGGCCCGGCATCGCGGTTCCGCCCGCGTTGTCGAACCCTCCGGCGACGTACACCGAGGTCCCGTCCGTGGCGGGCAGGACCTTGAAGACGGTCCCGTCCGGGTCCGGCGCGAACACCGTGGAGATCTTGCCGGTGTTCACGTCGTACGCCAGCAGGTTGCGGCGGGTCAGCGTGGCCTGGGTGTTGTAGTTCCGCGCCTGGGTGAACGACCCGCCGACCACGATGGTGTTGCCCACCTTGGCGATCGAGTTGACCGTCCCGTCGAGGATGTTGGGCGCGTTCTTGCCGGGCTCGTCGCTGACGATCTTCCCGTTCTGTTGAGCGGCGTTGCCCGTGTCAGCTGCCTGGGCCGCGGTGGATGTCACAGCGAGCCCGGTCGTCGACAGAACGACGAACAGCAGAAGATGCAGAATTTTGCGCACTCGAACCAACCCCAGGCAAGTGAAGGACACCCCGTAGCGCCGCATGACGACGCGTGAAATGTTTATTGTTCATGAACTTCGCCCATACCGAGCACCAGCAAATGAACCGGTCTGGTCCGGTTGGCTCCGCTTGCGTCGAAGCATTGACGAATCCGGGATCTTCGGTACGTATCCGGACACGGAACCGCATCAACACCGCCGCCGACGACCGTTGTGGTCTACACCGCACGACCTCGGGAGACCTTCCACAATCGCCTGATTCCACCCGAGATGGCATGGTCATCGTTCCCGCGTCGACCTGAGGCAACGGCCAGCCGGCCGTACACAAGGTTGGCGTCGGTGTTTGGGGGAACAAGGTGACACCAGGTCGCATCCGTCCTTCCCGGCGCAGGCTGCGAGGGTTCGGTGCGGTTCTCGCTGCGCTCGGTCTCGCCGCGTCGGTGTGGGTGCTGCAGTCACCGGAGGACGCACGCGCCGGGCTCCAGTCCGCGCAGCCCAGCCGCAGCGCCCACCTCGAGCGAGCGCCCGAGCAGGTGCGCCTCAGCTTTGGGCAGCCAGCAGTTCCCGGCTCGCGAACCAATGTCGTGGTGCTCAGCCCGCAGGACTCGAACCTCGCCCGTGGACAGGCGACTTCGAGCGCCGCCGGGGTCTTGCAACGAGTAGCTCCGCCGCGGGAACGCGGCGCCTACCAGGTCTCCTGGGAGGTTCAGCTCGTTGACGGCAGCGTGTCCAAGGGGCAGTACTGGTTCTGGTACGCACCCAACACGTCAGGCTCGGGCTCCTGGCTCGGGTCGATCTGGCTCTCGGCCCTCGCCCTGGCCGCTGCTGCCGTGCTGGCCCTGGCCTTCACTCGCCGACGGACTCACACGTTGGTCGAGGTCGTGAAGTCGAGCCCGGTGCCCGCTCAGCGCAGCCGCGACCACCACGAGGGCGTGTCTCCTCCGGGAAGACGTCCGCGACGCACGCACGGACCAGATCTGCAACCTGAGCGCAAGGAACGGGACCGTCCCAGGCAGCGCTAGGTAGTCGCCGAGACGGCGCTTGTGTCCCGCCCAGGCCCGCCGAGACGGCTGGAATGCACGGGGCGGCTGAACATTGGAGCCGTCTGGGCGGTTGTTGTTGGGACACAAGCGCCGTCTGGGCGGTTGTTGTTGGGACCCAAGCGCCGTCTCGGCGGTCCGTCTACTGGGACGCGGACAACGCGTTCGTCAGCAACGCCACGAGCGCCTCGAGCTGTACGTCGGCCGAGGACGCCAGCTCCGCGTCGGAACCGTCGAGCGCCCGGGCGGCCAGTCCCGCCTTGCTGTCGATGAGCTCAGCGACCTCCGTGTCGATGGTCTGCGCGGCGATGATGCGCCACGCGGTCACCGGCTGGTCCTGTCCGATGCGGTGAATGCGGTCGATCGCCTGGGTCTGCTCGGCGTCGGTCCACGAGAGCTCGGCAAGCACCACGTTGGAGGCGACCTGCAGGTTGAGCCCGACCCCGGCCGCGGTCAGAGAACAGACCACCACTGCTACGTCGGGGTCGTTCACGAACGCGTCGATGTTCTTCTCGCGCGACTTGGGGGTCTGGTCACCGCGGATCGAGGAGTAGCGGAGGCCACGCTTCGCGAAGGTCTCCTCGGCGATGTCCATCACGTCGATGTGCTTGGCGAAGAAGACGACCTTCCCGACGCTGCGCGCGAGCTGGGCCGCGTAGTCGGCGGCGAGGCCGGCCTTCGCCTGTCCGATGCGGCGCATCATGCTGAACACGTTCTCGCCGTCTGGCGTGGTCGAGTCCTCTCGCTCCCACCCGGCGACGCGGCGTACGAGATCGTGGTCGATGCCCTCGACGACGACGCCTGAGGTACGGGTCGCCAGTGCGCTCTCGTAGCGCGCCACCAGTCGCCGAGCGAGCTCCTGCTCGGCCTGGCGGATCGAACGGCCAACCTCATCGTCCAGCTCGACAGGAAGGTCGGCGATGCGTCGGGCCGGGATGTCGGCGGCCACGTCGATCTTGCGGCGACGCACGATGCCCATGTCGATCACGCACCCGCGGGCCGCGGAGTAGAACCCGGGGTCGACCGGGGACAGTTCCGTGTCCTCGAGTGCCTGCATCAGCTCGCCGCGGGGCTTCTTCTCATCGATCCAGCCGAGGAACTGCCAGATCGCCCGGAAGTCCTCGATGTCGTTGATCAGCGGGGTTCCGGTCAGTGCCATCAGCAGCGGGCGTGAGATGCGGGTGCGGATCCGCTCGGCCAGGTGCAGGACATGCTGTGAGCGCTGCGAGGACCTGTTCTTGATGAAGTGCGCCTCGTCCACGACCATGCCGCGGAAACCGTGTGCACCGAGCCAGCCGACGTGGCGATCCAGCACCTCGTAGTTGACGATGACGATGTCGGCGAACCCGTCGATGCTGTGCCCGTCGCCGTGGATCACGGTGGCGGAGCGGTTCGGCGTCCAGAGGCCCGTCTCCCGGGCCCAGTTGGTCTTCACGACGTTGGGAACGACCACAAGCAGTGGATAGGCGTTCGCCGCTTTGGCTGCGAGCAGGGCCTGGGCGGTCTTTCCGAGGCCCGGCTCGTCGGCCAGCAGGAAGGTCCGGTGCCCCGACCCGGCGGCAGCGACGACCTGCGCCTGGTGCGGCATCAGCTGCCGGCCACCCGACGCTTGCAACGAGCCGGGCTCGGGGAGGTCCATGCACGCCGACGCACCGCTGGATGCGCGCTCGAACGACGTGAGCAGTGGTCCGAGCAGCTCCCAGGTGGCCAGTCGTCGAGGACGGGCCTTCGACTGCTCTGCGGAGGCGAAGTCGGGTGCGAGGAACGGGTTGGCCAGCTGCCGCGAGACGACCGACTGCGGCACGACTCGACGTTCGGTGGTGGCGGAGGCGTCCGCCGGATCCGTGGGGGTGGGCTCTTCCGGGGCCTCGACGCCAGCGGTGCGCAACATCTCGCGCTTGAGTGACCGGGCGGCGTCGGAGACGACGGCGTCCTCGGCGAGCAGTGAGAGGAGCGAGGTGTCCCGGGCAGCGCTCTTCGCGAGGATCGTGGCGATGCCATCGAGGCGCTTGAGCTCCGCTGTCCGGTGGGCCTCAGTGCTGACCTCGTCCGCCTTGACGCGCGCGCGCTCCTCACGCACCAGGAGGGCGACGACCTGGAACTTCGTGCGTATCGACATGGCGGCACCACGCTGGACGGCGGTCTCGATCTCACGCACGGCACGGGCGAGCACGGGGATGATGCCGTCGTTGTCGACGTCGCGAATGCGTCGCTGGTTGCGCGCCGGCGTACGGCGAACGCGCGACTGCCGCGTGCCTCGTCGGGCCACAGACTCCTCCTCCGGAGTACCCGTCACGTGCGAAGCGGCCTGGCTGCCACTCCACGTAAGCAACTCGGTCCCACGGATCTACGAGAGATCAATGTGTCGGGCCGGACGGCCCGCCAACGGCATGGAACCAACGCCCATCAGTCGATGGGTGGACACCAACGACAGAGCTGAGGTCGTAACCACACGAGCCGCACAGCGGAGTGTCGGTGCTGGACCAATAGTAAGGCATCACCCGGCTGGGAGCGGCCGAACCACGGCAACGTGACATCGAGGCGTTGACGGTTCAGGGTGAACCGGGAAACCCCGGTGACCACCAGAAGGAGCTCACATGTCCACCCACAGCACCTCGCTCCCCCAGCTCACCGAGCGGATCTTCCTGACCGACGGGGGCCTGGAGACGACCTTGATCTTCCACGACGGCCTCGACCTGCCCGACTTCGCGGCGTTCGTGCTGCTCGCCGACGAGGACGGGCGCACCGCGCTACGCCGCTACTTCGAGTCCTACCTCGCCATTGCGGTCGACGCCGGAAGGGGCATCGTGCTCGAGACTGCGACCTGGCGCGCCAGCAGCGACTGGGGCCTGCGGCTCGGCTACTCCCCGGAGGCCCTGGCCGCGGCGAATCGAGCGGCCGTGGAGCTCTTGCTCGAGCTGCGCGAGACGCACCAGACTCCACAGGTGCCAGTTGTGGTGAGCGGCTGCGTCGGCCCGCGAGGCGACGGATACCACCCCGACTCACTGTTGACGCCGGATGAGGCGGAGGCCTATCACGCGGAGCAGATCGCGGTGTTTGCCGACTCCGGCGCCGACCTGGTCACGGCGATCACGATGACCCACACGGGCGAGGCGATCGGGTTCGCCCGCGCAGCTGCAGCGGCCGGCATACCGAGCGTGGTCTCGTTCACTGTCGAGACCGACGGGCGCCTGCCCACTGGCCAGTCCCTGCAGGAAGCAGTTGAGGCCACCGACGACGAAACCGGCTCAGCGCCGGCGTACTACATGGTCAACTGCGCCCACCCGACGCACTTCGACGAAGCACTGCTCGCAGGGACGGGGTGGCAAGCGCGGATCCGTGGCCTGCGCGCCAACGCCTCGACCATGAGCCACGAGGAGCTCGACGAGGCCGAGACGCTCGATGCTGGTGACCCGGTGGACCTCGGCGCGCGCTACGCGGAACTCCGCAAGGACCTGCCGCACCTCACCGTCCTGGGTGGCTGCTGCGGCACCGACGACCGGCACATCCGGTCCATCAGCATGGCCTGCCGGGACTGACGACGCACCAATGGCCGAGTACCGGTTCCGTGCCGAGCTCTGGGAACACTCCCCCGGCGAGCTTGGGTCGTTCCACTTCCTGACGCTGCCCTCAGAGCTCAGAGACGACCTCGCCGCCGAGGCGGGTCCCCCTCGGGGGTTCGGGAGCATCCGGGTGGAGGCACGCATCGGATCGACGACCTGGCGCACATCGCTCTTCCCCGACGCCGCTCAGGGAACCTTCGTGCTTCCCGTCAAGAAGTCGGTGCGCCGCGACGAGGACCTCGAACACGGGACGCCGTGCGACGTCACGCTCTCCGTCGTGGAGTGATTAAGCGTGGTCGAGCCGCAGATGCTGCCACGGGCGTGAGAGCGAGAACTCGCGGCCGGTCACGACGGAGGGCGCAATCTCAACGACGTTGTACTTCGAGGTAGGGACCCAGGACCTCAGCTTCGTGTCCTCGGCCCGACGCGCTTCGTCCTCCGGCAGCAGCCGGGCAATGCCACGGATGACAACGCTGCGCGCGGTGTGTTCGCCGAAGCGGTCGATCTCGAAGGCCACGTCCGACCCCATCACGACACCGAGGAGCTTGCTGCCTTCGGCCGTACGGAACAGCAGGGTCTCGCCGTCGACTGCGTAGTTGATCGGCGTGATGTGTACCTCGTCGACGAGATGGAAGGCGAGCCGCCCGAACTCCTCGGCACGCAACATCTCCCAGCACTGCTCCGAGGTGAGCTCGGTGACCACGTCTTCCTCGACCATGACGACTCCCGTCCGTTGCGAGCAGGTGCAACTGCCCTGTGTCGACGTTAGGCACCCAGCCACGACGCCGACTAGGGTCGGTGGTCCTGCATATCCGGGACTTCCGGGCCGACCGCGCCGTGGACGACGGGGTGCCACGTGATCAAGCGTCGGGAGCAGGAAGATGCAACGGCCATGATGATGGGCCGGGGCAGCAACAAGACCTTCTCCTCGGACCGCTACCACCGGCTGAAGCGCACGTCACCGTTGGGCATTCGGCTGGAGTCAAAGGCGGGGTCGTGGGCCCGGTGGTGGTGCCAGGACACAGCAGTAGGCCGTCGTTGAGGTCGGTGCGGCCACCCTGGGACCAGGGTGTGCCCCAGTGGTGGGCCTCGCACCAGGCCGCTGGGATCGTGCAGCCCTCGGCGCGGCACTCGCGGTCCCGGATGATTATCGCCTTGCGCTGCGCCGGTCGGAACAGCCGCGAGGATCGGCCGAGGTCGAGGACCTCGGACTTCGCGCCGAGCACCGCTGGGATGATCCGGGCGGTGCAGGCGAGCCGTCGTACCTCTGCGGCGCTCAGCCTGTCCGCGGGACCGAGCTCGCCGGTGCCGAGCTCCTGGCGCAGCGCCTCGAGCGAGACGGTGAGGATCAGCGTGGTCGCGTCCCCGCCGTGAGCGGGCAACCGCTGGGGGTCGAGCACCTCCATCAGCGAACAGAACGCCTGCCCGCGCTTGCGGTCGACCGGGATCCGGTCGGCCTCTCCGGCTCCTTGGTGTCGCGGTGAGGTGAACGCCTCGAGGTAGGTGTGCAGGCGCGTCGCCACCGCGTCGGGCAGGTTGATCGTGATCCGGGTGGTGCCGTCGCCCAGCCTGGTGCTGACCAGGCTCGTCCTGCGGCGGGCGCGGCGCTCCTCCGCAGCGAGCTGCTCGGCCTCGTGTTGTTCGAAGATCTCCGGCGCCACCACTTCGAGGATTCTGCGACCCAGCACCCGCAGCTCGCGCGGTCCGAAGTGAGCCGCCTGTTCGACCAGGTGGGCCTCGGCGCGCGCGAGCAGGTCGGCGGATACCTTCTCGGTGGGGAGCTCGTCGAGCGCGTGCGTGATCACCCGCGCCTGTGCCACGTTGATCTCGCCCCGGCCGAGCGCCTCAGCGACCAGGCTCCAGCGCCGCTCCAGTGCCTCGGCCAGCGCCAGGTCACGCCGGTTCGCGCCGAAGTCGCTGAGCGTGTGCTCAGTGAGCAAAGCAGCGACGTCGCGGGCACCCTCGGCCAGTGCAACGTCATCGGAGGCCGCCATCACCCGCAGTCTCAAGGCAGCCAGCTGGGCGTCGAGCCTAGCCAGCCGCAGCAGCGCCGCCCGCTTGTCACCGGGATCCATGAACATGACCTGCACCCCGGCGCACTCCTTGAGCGCCGCCTCGATGGCATCGGCACACGCGAGAACAGGGTGCGTGCAGCCGTCGAAGGTCGAACTCACAACGCACCTCCAGCATCGACGACGGACCATGGGTCTCACGTGTCGATGCAGCGTGCCTGTGAGCGGCGGACCTGACGGTCCAGGCCGACCCCTCAGCATCACTATTGGATCGAACCTGTTTTCGATTATACAGGTTCCGTCAGGACGTCGCAACCCGCCCCACCAAACCCGTGCAACGACGACGCCAGCGGCCACGAGCCGCCGAGGACGGACCGCGCGTTTCACTCTCCGGTGACCGCAGCGGAGGATAGAGTCACACGCCCGCGGGTAAGCAAAGTCCCGGAGAGGTCTCACGGTCATGCCCGATCGCGTGCGCGTGTACGAGTACCGCTGGGTTGTGCTCGCCGCCTTCATGGCCGTCAACCTGACGATCCAGATGCTGTGGATCAGCTACGCGCCGATCTCCAGCCAGGCACAGGGCTACTACGGAGTGTCCAGCGCGGCCATCGGCGCACTCGCGATGTCGTTCATGGTCGCCTACCTGCCGTTCTCGTTCCTCGCCTCACACCTCATCGTCAGCCGCGGGTTCCGGTTCGCCGCGGGACTCGGTGCCCTCCTGGCCGGGGTCTCCGGGGTGGCCCGCGGACTCGTCGGTCCAAACTTCGCGCTCGCCATGCTCGCCACGGTGGGGGCTGCGATCGCGCAGCCGCTCCTGCTCAATGGGTGGACCACCTTGTCCTCGCAGTGGTTCCCGCGCTCGCAGCGCGCGACCGCCGTCAGCCTGATCACGCTGGCGAACCTCATGGGTGCGGGTCTCGGGCTGGCCTTGACGCCGTCGCTGGTGAAGTCCCTGTCGATCGCGCAGGTCCAGCTTGTGTACGGCGGATGTGCACTCGTGGCTGGGGTGGTCTTCGTGCTCGTCGCTCGCGACCGGCCCCCGACCCCTCCCGACCTCGAGACGGTGAACTTGCCGACTCCGACCCTCGTCGGCTTGCGGCAGGCGCTGAGCGTCAGGCCCTTCGTCACGTTCCTACTGATTGCCTTTGTGGCCATGGGCGTCTTCAACGGTCTGTCCACCTGGGTGGAGGAGATCGTGAGACCGCGCGGGTTCTCCTCGGTCGACGCCGGCAACGTGGGAGCTCTCCTGCTGCTCGGTGGCCTCATCGGGGCGGTCGCGATGTCGACCCTCTCGGACCGGTTCGGGCGGCGGGTGCCCTTCCTGACGCTGGCTCTCGTCGTGTCGGCTCCGGCACTGCTGTGGCTGACCTTCGCCGACTCGCTCGGGGGGCTGAGCACCGCGGCGTTCCTGCTCGGCTTCTTCATGGTCAGTGCGTTGCCGATCGGGATGCAGTACGCCGCTGAGATCACCGCCCCAGTGCCGGAGGGCACGTCCAACGGCCTGATCCAGCTCTTCGGGCAGGCGTCCGTGGTGATCGTCTACCTGATGAGCCTCACCCAGACTCCCTCCGGGTCGTTCGTGATTTCACTCTGTGTGCTCGCAGGGCTGCTGCTCGTGGGCGGGCTGGTGATCTCACGGCTGCCTGAGCCAGCAGTGCTCACGGCCGGTGGTCCTTCAGCTGTTGCAGCAGAGCCGCGAGGTCAGTGAACGACCCCCAACGCGTGGTGGCCCTGCCAGGCCTTGGCCGCCAGGTAACGGCCGTTGGCAGGAGAGAGATGCACCCCGGTTGGCACCTGGCGGTTCACCCGGATCCCCGCGTCCTGCAGCTGTGCGACCTTGTCGGGGTTGTTCGTGAGCAGGTCCAGCTGGTCCACGCCGAGTGCAAGGAGCATCTGCGCGGCGACGGTGTAGTCCCGATCGTCCTCGGCGAAGCCCAGCGCCAGGTTCGCCTCGTACGTGTCCAGGCCCGCGTCCTGAAGGGCATAGGCGTCGAGCTTGTTGTAGAGGCCGATACCGCGCCCCTCCTGCCTCAGGTAGAGCAGGTACCCACCGACGTCTGAGATGGTCTCGACTGCTTCGCGCAGCTGCGGACCGCAGTCGCATCGCTGGCTGCCGAGGACGTCCCCGGTCAGGCACTCGCTGTGCAGTCTGACCAGCGGGACCGCCTCGGGATCGCTGGAGTGGATCGTGGCGTACTCGCCGAGCGCGAGGGCAACGTGCTCGCGTCCGTCGTACAGCCCGTGGAAGGTGAAGACCCGCCCCTCGGCGACGTAGCCGTCGTCGAAGCGCAGCGGGAGCTGGATCTGACCACGGACCGTGGCGGGGGTGACGTGTGATGACATGTGAAGCTCCTTCTCAAAAGGTCGCGGCGAACCGTGACGACAACGCGTAGCGCAGCAGCACCACGTCTCCGATCTGCCTGGTCTCCGCCAGGTGGGCCCTGCGCTCGGCGTTCCACGGGAACGCCCCGTCCTCGACGAACCGGCGCGCTCGCGAGTCCCCGACGAAGAACGGCGCCACGACCAGATGCAGCTCGTCGGCCAGGTCTGCGGTCAGGAACTGGGTGTGGACCTTCCCGCCGCCCTCGACCATCAGGCGTCGGACGCCGCGGTCGTGGAGGTCGGCCAGCATCCGCCGCAGGTCCACCGGCTGGCCTCCGTCGATGATGGTCGCCACAGCGTCGAGCCGGCCGCGCGCGCCCGGAACAGCCGGGCTCGCGCAGTAGACCAGCTTCTCGCTGTCACCGGTCGCGAAGAAGTTGCAGCACGCGTCCAGGTCCGCGCCCCCGGTCAGGGTGACCTTCATCGGCGTCTCGCACCAGCCGCGCGCGACACGCTGCTCCCGGAGGGCGGGCTTGCGCACCACCAGACGCGGGTTGTCGTTGCGGATCGTCGCGGCACCGACGAGGATCGCGTCGCACCCGGCTCGTACGGCGTCGACCCGCTCGAGGTCCGCATCGTTGGACAGCACGAGCCGGTCCTGCGTGGCGGCGTCCAGGTAGCCGTCGAGCGAGATGCCGCAGCTCAGGATCGTGTACGGGCGCCGATCGAACTCAGCCATGGGACACGACGCTTTCCCGGGCCATCCGCGCCAGCACCGGCGAGGCGAGGGCCGGTCGCGGCGCGCGGCGGCGTACCGATGCCACGAGCAGGACGACCGCACCCGGCAGACTCGCCACGGTCACCATGGCGCCGTACGCCACGGCCGTCGCGACACCTTCGGCAGCGCCCAGGCCGGCGGCGGCGAAAGCCCAGGCGGCCATCCCCTCGCGCGGCCCCCACCCGGCGACGTTCAGCGGAACCGCCATGGCGAGCAGCACCAGGAGCACCAGCGGGAGCAGCTGAGCCGGCGAAGCCGTGACGCCGACGGCCCGGGCTGCCACGACGTACGTCGCGACGTGACCGGCCAGAGCCACGGTCGACGCCAGCACGACACCAGGCCAGGCCCGCCGCGAAAGGACGCCGCGGCGCAGGTCCTCGCGTGCCGCCCGCAGTACGCGCGTGACCCGCGAGTGTCCCTCGCGCGAAGTTCGCAAGATAAGTCGTGTTCCCAGTGCGTGCATCGCAAGGCGGCGGCGCGAGGGCAGACTGGACATCTTTAACAGCCGTCGCCAACGCAGCGAGGTGCGTGCTGGGGGCGCGAGTTATGCCGCGAACTTCGCGTGTGGGGCTCGAGGTCCCCTCAGTCGGCAAGCCCTTCCGGAGCACCACGGCAGCCAGGAACACTGCCACGACCACGCCGAGCAGCGCGGGCGCGGAGCTGTGCACCGGCGATGGAAGCAGGAGCAGGACCACGGCCGAGATGACCACCTGCACCAGCTGGCCGGCCACCCTCTCCCACGCGACGGAGCGCAACCCGAGGCCGGTGTCTCCGGCTGCCCGGCCGTGTCGCAGGCCGCGGTGCACATCTCCCACGATCCCCGCCGGCAAGGTCGTGTTCAGGAACTGGGAGCGGTAGTAGGAAGCCACTGCGGGAGCCACGTCGACACCCACTCCGAGCCCGCGGGCCACGAGGTGCCAGCGCACTGCGCACGCGACCGTGGTCGGTACGGCGATCGCAGCACCGAGGGCGAGGGTGCCGCCGTCCAGTGCGCTGAACCCGTCAATGAACGGCCCGGCCCCGGTCCACCACAGCACCCCACCCAGGAGGGCCAGACCGGCAAGAAGGCGCACCGTCCGCCACGACACCGGCGTCATGCGGCCACCTCCACCAGGACCCGGGCGATCCGGTCGGTCGTCTCGGACCAGCCGGTCAGTCCGGAGCGCCGTTGCCGCGCGGACTCCCGCAGGGACTCCCGCAGGTCGGCGTCACATAGCCAGCGGCGCAACGACGCGGCCAGGGCATCGACGTCATCGACAGGCGTGAGCAGTCCGGGCGGGGTCCCGTCCGGGGCGCTTCCGAGCGCCTCGGAGACACCGCCCACGTCGGTGGCCAGCACCGGCAGCCCGCGTGCCAGGGCCTCAGTGACGACCATGCCGTAGGTCTCGGCGCGGCTGGCGAGCACGAGCACGTCGGCCGCGGCGTACGACGCATCGAGCGCGTCTCCAGTACGGGGACCAGCCATCTCCATCCGGTCGGCCACACCGGCGGCCTGGGCATTGCGTCCGAGTTCAGCGACGAAGTCCTGCGCCCGATCAGTGGCCCCGACCCACTGGCACCGCCACTCGAGGTCGGCGACCCGCGCCAACGCGGCCAGCAGGACGTCATGGCCCTTGGCCCGGCTCACCGAGGCCACGCACAACAGGTTGCCTCCAGGTTCAGAGCCTGTCGCGCGCTCGGCAGCGTCAGCCCCGGGCTCGGCTACCCACACCCGCATCGGGTCGAGACCGTACGCCTCCAGTACCCACCCGCGGCACCACTCGCTGGTCGTGACCACGGCAGCGGCTGCAGACAGCACCACGCACTCGTGCTCACGCGAGCCGTCCCCGTTGGCTCGATGCCCGAGCGGCATGTGCAGGAGGATCACCAGCCGCAGTCGCCGCGACGCCGGCACCAGCACGTCCGGTACCGCGGAGGCGACAAGACCGTCGACCAGTACGACGGAGCCGTCAGGGATTGCGCTCAGCGCCTCGCCGAGAGCCGAGCGGTCTGCCTCGTTCGCCCCGGGCCATGCCCCGGTCACGGGTCGGGTCCGTACCGACCAACCGGCCGCTGAAAGTCCCTGGCAGATCCGCCGGTCGTAGGTGTTGCCGCCGCTGGGCCGCAGCGGGTCGTCGACGCTGTCCGGCACGACCACGTGCACCGTCCCAGGCGTGTTCTCAGGCGCGTTCTCAGGCCCGTTCTCAGGCCCGTTCTCAGGTGTGGTCATAGCGCCAGCTCGTAACTGGCCCACGCGACGTGGGACTCGTGCAGGGTGACGATGATGCCGGTGACGTTGCGGCCCGACGGACCGAAGGTGTCCTCCCGGACCTGCTCGGCCAGCCGGTCGGCCACGTGCTTCGCCAGCACCTCGGTGGTGGTGTTGGCACCGGCGAACACCGGCTCGTCGTCGAGGTTGCGGTAGCTCAGGTCGGCCACGACGCCGGCGAGTACCTCGGTAGCGCGCCCGATGTCGACCAGGATCCCGTCCTCGTCGAGGTCCTCGCCGCGGAAGGTCGCGTCCACCACGAAGGTCGCCCCGTGCAGCCGCTGCGCGGGGCCGAAGACCTCCCCGCGAAAGCTGTGCGCGACCATCATGTGGTCCCGGACTGTCACGTTGAACACGGCGTCTCCCCGTTGTTTGCGAACCCGTTGTTGGTGAACTCGTTCTTGGTGGTCTGGTTCTCTGCTGGCTCGTACCCGTAGGTGAGCGAGTGACACAACGCCGGCAGGTCGCCACTCGCGAGCCGGGCCATCACCTCTGGCAGTGCCTCGAAGGGGGACTCGCCGGTCAGCAAGGCGTCGAACGCCGGGTCCCGGAGCAGGTCGAGGGCGAGCGCGAGCCGGTCAGCCGTTGTCCGACGCCCGCGTCGTGCCGCGGAGACGGTGCCGACCTGGCTGGCGCGCACCGCGAGGCGACCCGAGTGGAACGATCCGCCGAGCCGGAGGATCGTCTCGTCGTCGCCGTACCAGCTGAGCTCGATGACCGTGCCCTCCGGCGCGAGCAGGTCCAGCGACTGCTGGAGGCCGGCGGAGGTGGCGCTCGTGTGTACGACCAGGTCGAGACCGCCCGGCGCTTGCCCAGGGAGGGCGAAGCCGACGCCCAGCGCCGATGCGATGTCGGCCCGAGTGGAGTCGATGTCGACCAGCGTGACGGTGACTCCCGGTATCCGGACAAGCAGTCGGGCCACGCAGCAGCCGAGGGTCCCAGCACCCACTACGGCCACCCGGTCGCCGACAAGCGGTGCGGCATCCCACAGCGCGTTCACGGCCGTCTCGACGATTCCGGCGAGCACGGCCCGCGCCACCGGCACGTCCGGGGGTACGACGGTCACGGCGGAGGCCGGCACGACGTAGCTCGTCTGGTGCGGGTGCAGGCAGAACACGGTACGACCGACGAGCTCGTCCGGACCATCTTCGACGACCCCGACGTTGAGGTAGCCGTACTTGACCGGTCCCGGGAACTCGCCGTCCTGGAAGGGGGCCCGCATGACGTCGTACTGGCTGGCCGGGACGCGCCCCATGAAGACCAACGACTCGGTGCCGCGGCTGACGCCGGACCGAAGGGTCCGGACCAGGACCTCGTCCTGGCCGCGCGCAGCCAGCTCCACGGGCCGGATCTCGCCGGCGCCGGGTTCGCGAAGCCAGAACGCCGAGGCTTCCTGCGACATCGATCCACCTAACTCGACTCCGGGTGAACCGGAGCAACGACTTCCTCGTAGAACAGGCATGTACCAACCTAGTTACCTGATGAACGGAGAGACCGTGCGTACGGTTCAACGTGGCCCCGGAGCGGGTCTGGTCGTGCAGCTGGTCGTGCTGGCCGGACTCCACGCCGCCATCGGCCTCGGCCCTGCGGGATGGGTCGTAGGCATCGCCAGTGGGCTGGTCACGACCGCCTGCCTGACCACGGGACTCGCGAGGTACGGCTCGAGCTCTCTCGGGCCAGCCGACCTGGTGACGCTGTTCCGTTCCACGCTCGTCGGCGGGGTGGCGGCCTTGACCATCGACTCGATCGGCACCAGCCGGCTCAGCGCAGAGCTGGTGTGGACGTACGTCGCCATGACGGCGGTCGCGTTGGCGCTCGACTCGGTGGACGGACAGGTGGCGCGTCGGACGGGGACAACCTCCGAGCTCGGCGCGCGGTTCGACATGGAGGTCGACGCCCTGTTGATCCTCGTGCTCAGCCTCCACGTCTCCCAGTCGATGGGTCCGTGGGTACTGCTCATCGGCGCTGCCCGCTATCTCCGGCTGCTGGCCGCGGTGCCGCTCCCCTGGATGCGCCGTGAGGCGCCGCCGCGCTACTGGGGCAAGGTGGTCGCGGCCACGCAGGGCGTCGTACTCACGGTGGCCACAGCGGGAGTGCTGCCGGCGCTCGTCTCCGGCCTCGCTCTGGGACTTGCTCTGGGCCTGCTCGCGGAGTCGTTCGGCCGTGAGATCTGGTGGTTGTGGCGCCAGCACCGCCAGGTGGTGCTCCCAGAAACAACGCGAGAGGCGACCCGGTACGCCGTGCAGCCTGCCGCGTCTGCACGTGACCGCATCATGGCTGCACAGGGCGCCCAAGGTGTTGCCGCATGAGGATTCCCGCACGGGTGCGGAGCACCTCGACCTGGGTTCTGACGGGTCTGGCTGCGCTCCTGGTGCTCCTCCCGCTCACTGCTCCCCACCGGCTGCAGGAAGTCGAGCCGACGACGTTCCTGAGGCTGCCGATCGAGGCCCTGGTGTTCCTCGCCGTGGTGCTGGCGCTGCCGCCGCGCTTCGGTCGGGTGCGGGTGCTGCTGGCCCTGGCGACAGGCGTCGTGCTGGGTGTCGTTGCCGTCGTGAAGCTCCTCGACCTGAGCTTCTACGAGGCGCTCAACCGGCCCTTCGACGTCGCGGTCGACTGGCGATACGGGGGCTCGCTGGTCGAGCTGCTGCGGGACTCCTTCGGCAACGGACTCGGCACCGTGCTCCTGGTGGTGGCGGGCCTTCTCGGCATCGCGCTGCTGGGGCTGGTGCCACTCGCGGTGCTGAGGTTGACCCGTCTCGCGACCCGGCACCGGGGGCCCTCGTCGCGGATAGTGGCAGCGCTCGCCGTGCTCTGGCTGGTGCTCGCCTTCGTGGACGTGCGCGGCGGCGGGGGGGCGCCCTTGGCGTCGAGCGATGCGACCGGCTACGTCACTCAGAAGGTGGGGGCGATCCCGTCAGACCTGCGCGACCAGCGTGAGTTCGCCGAGGCTGCGCAGGTGGACCCACTGAGCCGGGTGCCCGCCGACGAGCTGTTGACCGGGCTGCGTGGCAAGGACGTCCTGTTCGTATTCGTCGAGAGCTACGGCCGGGTCGCGGTTGAAGGGTCCTCCTTCTCCCCCGGCGTCAACGAGGTGCTGGCTGCGGGGACGAAGCAGCTCGACAGCGCCGGCTTCTCCAGCCGCAGCGCGTTCGTGACCTCACCGACGTTCGGTGCCATCAGCTGGCTCGCGCACTCGACGATCCAGTCCGGGCTGTGGGTCGACAGCCAGCAGCGGTACGACGTCCTCGTGAAGAGCAGTCGGAACACCCTGAGCCAGGCCTTCGGCCGGGCCGGCTGGCGCACCGTGGCCGACGTACCGGCCAACACCCGCGACTGGCCAGAGGGCGCGTTCTACGACTTCGACCACATCTATGACTCGCGGAACGTCGGCTACAAGGGTCCGCGGTTCGGCTATCCCACGATGCCTGACCAGTACACCCTCGACGCGTTCCACCGCCTCGAGCTCGCGCGCGAGGACCGCCGGCCGGTGATGGCGGAGATCGACCTGATCAGCAGCCACGCACCATGGTCACGTACGCCGCGGATGGTGCCCCAGGCCTCGGTGGGCGATGGTTCCGTGTTCGACGGGATGGTCGAGCAGCTGCCGTCGGAGAAGGACATCTGGCCATCACCCAAGCGGGTGCAGGCGGCGTACGGCGACTCCATCGAGTACTCACTGTCCGCGTTCCTCGAGTTCATGAAAACGTACGGCGACGACGACCTCGTCGTGGTCCTCCTCGGCGACCACCAGCCGGCGACCATCGTCTCTGGCGACGACGCCGACCGCGACGTACCAATCTCGATCATCGCCCGCGACCCGGCCGTCCTCGACCGGATCTCGAGCTGGGGCTGGCACGACGGACTGAAGCCCCCAACCGGCGCCGACCCGGTCTTCAAGATGGACGCGTTCCGCGACCGGTTCCTCGCGGCGTACGGGCCGGACGGTCCACACTGAAACTTCAGCCGGCAAGCGTTGAACCGACCCAGCGATCCGCACGTATCACGAGGAGGAGGTGGGAATGCCTGACAACGAGGTCGCACTCATGCAGCAGCTGCACGACGAGTACGCCGCCATGCTGTGGCGCTTCTGCCTGCGCCTCGTCGCCAACGACAGGGGCAAGGCCGAGGACGTCGTACAGGAGACCATGCTGCGCGCGTGGCGGAACCGCGCGATCCTCGACCGCTCCCCGTCCGCCGTACGCGCCTGGCTGTTCACCGTCGCGAGGAACATCGTGATCGACGAGTGGCGCAGCAGCCGTTCCCGGAGCGAGCTGTATGTCGCTGACGTGCCGGAGCACGGCGACGCAGACGACCAGAGCGACCAGATGCTGATGTCCTGGGTGGTGGCCGAGGCCGTTACGCAGCTCTCGCCCGAGCACCGGGCCGTGCTGCTCGAGTGCTACTACCGCGGCCGGTCGGTCGCAGAGGCGTCCCGCCTGCTCGGGGTCCCGCCCGGGACGGTCAAGTCGCGCACGCACTACGCGTTGCGCGCGTTGAAGCTGGCTTTGGAAGAGATGGGGGTTAGCGCATGAGCTGCCCGTTTGCCCATGACGACGGGGCCTACGTCCTCGGTGCCCTGTCACCGGCGGAGAGGCTCGAGTTCGAGAGGCACCTACCCGGATGTGACGAGTGCACGCGCTCGGTCCGCGAGCTGGCCGGGCTCCCTGGCCTGCTCGGCCGCGTCGACGCGAGCGACCTCGAGGACCATCTGGTGGACGAGCCGTTGCCGGAAACGTTGCTGCCGTCCTTGGCCCGTGAGGTACGGCGCACCCGGTTCCGCCGGAGCATGGCGACCGTGACGTTGGCCGCGGCCGCAGTGGTGGCCGCAGTGACCGTTCCCCTCGCCGTCTCGCAGTTCACGGACGACCCGAGGCCACCGGTCGCGGGCCCGACCGCCGTCCCCTCCGGGCCAGCGTCACAGACGATGGAGCCGGTGGGAGACGTGCCGGTGCGGGCGAGTGTCTCCCTGGAGCAGGTCGGTTGGGGGACCAAGCTCGGCCTCACCTGCACCTACGACTCCAAGTGGGTGGAGAACCCGCTCCCCTCCGCGCCGACGTACGGGCTGTACGTGCGTACCCGCGACGGCCATGCCGAGCAGGTGGGCACCTGGCGTTCGGTCGAAGGGAAGACGATGCGGCTCTCGGCCGGGACTGCTGCGAGCCGCGATGACATCGACTCGGTGGAGATCCGCAATGCCAGCGGGAAGGTGCTGCTGCAGCTCGACGCGTGAGGGTCAGGGTCAGGCTCAGGCTCAGGCTCAGGCGACGCTGAGGGTGACGTCCATGTTGCCGCGGGTGGCGTTGGAGTAGGGGCAGACCTGGTGGGCCTGGGCGACGACCTGCTCGGCGGTCTCCTTGTCGACCGCGGGGAGGCTGACCTCGAGGTGCGCGGTGAGGCCGAACCCGCCGGTCTCGAGCATGCCCAGGGAGACGTCGGCGACGACCTCGGAGTCGGAGGTGTCGACCTTGGCCTTGCCGGCCACCAGCTTCAGCGCGGAGTGGAAGCACGCCGCGTAGCCGGCAGCGAAGAGCTGCTCGGGGTTGGTGGCGCCGCCCTGGCCGCCGAGCTCCTTGGGAGCGCGCACGGGAGCGGCGAGGATGCCGTCGGTGGTCTCGACGTGGCCGTTGCGGCCATCGCCGGTGGCAACTGCTGTGGTCGTGTAAAGGGGTGTCATGTGCACAACTATATTGGGCACAATCGAATACTGCAATTCAGGAAGGTGTGACCTGCCTCGCACCTCTCACCTGCGCGGGTCGAGCATGGTCATGCCCACCGGCGAGGCGGACCCCATCAGCGGCAACAGTCGGGCGCCCTCGTCAAGGTCGACGACCTGGCTGACCAGGCCCTCCGGGGCAAGCGAACCGTTCGCCACAAGGGCGAGGAGCGCTGGGTAGTCGGTGCTGGACATGCCGTGGCTGCCGAGCACGTCGAGCTCCCAGCCGATGACCCGCTCCATGGGCACCGGCGGCAGCCCCTCGACGGAAGGGAGCAGTCCGACCTGTACGTGCCTGCCCCGCCTCCTCAGCGAGAGGATGCTGTCCGAGCAGGTGCTGACCGAACCGACGGCGTCGAGCGCGACGTGGCTGCCGCCACGCGTCAGGTCGTGGATCACATCCGGGACGTCGGCCGCCCCTCCCGGCGCGGCTGCGACCACCGTCTGCTCGGCTCCCAGCTGAGCGGCGAGCTCCAGGGAGGCCGGGTTGGTGTCGACCGCGATGACCCGGGCGCCCAGCGCGACGCCGATCATCACGGCGCTGAGCCCGACTCCGCCCGCGCCGACGACCGTCAGCCACTCCCCCTCGCCGAGCGATGCCCGCCCGGTCAACGCGCGGTACGACGTGGCGAACCGGCAACCCAGGCTGGCCGCAGCACCGTCCGTGACCCCGGACGGCACCTCGACGAGGTTGGTGTCGGCAGCGTGGAGTACGACGTACTCGGCGAAGGATCCCCAATGGGTGAACCCCGGCTGCGTCTGGTCCGGGCAGACCTGCGACTGTCCCGACAGGCACCACTCGCACCGCCCGCAACCGCAGACGAAGGGCGCGGTGACCCTGTCGCCGGCGCGCCATCGAGTGACGCCGGCCCCTGTCGCCGCGACCACACCGCAGAGCTCGTGGCCAGGCACGTGCGGCAATGCGACCCCGGAGTCGTGACCGGCCCACGCATGCCAGTCGCTGCGACACAACCCGGTCGCATGCACCTCGATGACGACCCCGCGCGGGGGAGGCTCCGGGTCTACGACGTCTCGGACCTCGACGGGTCCGTTGAAACTCTCGAAGGTGATGGCTCGCATCGGGCCATCATCGCGGAGCCCGACCTGTGGTGAGGGCTTGTGGCGCGGCGGCGTTCGGTCGGAACAGTGACTGCCGATAGGTGACCCGCCGGATCAGCACCTCGAAGGGCCCGCGACGACCCGTCCCTCGCATCCAGTCAGCCAGCGCGACGGTGGCCAGCCAGGTGAGGCATGCGAGCAGCGCTGTGGTGGTGACGGTGAGGTTGTCGGAGAGATCGAGCAGGAACGGGGTGAAGACGGCAGCCCAAACGACCGACTGGGCCAGATAGCAGGTCATCGAGCGCTGCCCGACTGCGGCTATCGCATCGACCACCCGCCCCGGGCGCGTCTGGAGCCGGACGGCGATCAGCGCCAGCAGGGCGGCGTACCCGAAGCCGCCCAGGACGCCCGACGCATCGTGCAGCGGGCCCAACAGGTCGAGGGTCGACGGGTCGGGGGTCCTGACTCCAGCAAGCATGAGCGAGATCGGCTGGGCACCGAGCACCGCGGCCCCGATGCCGCCAACGGCTGTGACGAGCAGCAGCGTCCGGTGTCGCTGCGGCTGCTCAAGGATGCGCCGGCGCCCCGCCCACAAGCCGACCGCGAACGGGCACATGAAGCCGAGCGGTCCCAGGATGGAGACGAAGGCCGACGCCTTGGCCCGCTCGACGATCATGGTGCCGACGTCCGGGGGAAGCATGGAGGCTTCCGGCTGGGTGGTCGCGAGGGTCAGAGACGCCTCGCTCGGGAGTGCTGTCAGTGCGAAGAACACGAGGGCCGTCAGCAGGAGCCAGCGGTCCTTCCAGCGCACCATCCACGCGCCCACCAGCAGCAGCACGCCGTACGCCGCCAGGATGTCGCCGGCATAGAGCAGCAACGCGTGCAGGACACCCACGGTCACCAGCACCAGGCTGCGTCGCCACAACAGCCTGCGTACGCCGCGCTTCCCCAAGGCCTCCTGTCGGCGCACGATCTGGGCGACGCCGTACCCGAACAGCAGCCCGAACATCGGGAACGCCCTCCCGTCGACGAAGCTCGCGATCAGCCAGGTCGTGGCCGAGTCGACTCCCGAACCGTCCTGCGGATAGCCCCCGAGGACCGTGGAGCCCGGCAGGAAGTAGTGCGAGTTGGCCAGCGCGATGAACAAGAGCATGAAGCCGCGCGCGAGGTCAGGCCCCAGGGCGCGCGACGTGAGGGCGGTAGGTCCGAGCGACTCCGATGTCATCTCACCAGTCAAGGCCGCCGCGCGCGTGACCACATCGGCCCAAGGTCGCGCGGCTCCTGACTTTGGTATGTCCGGGCCGTAGGTGGTCGAGCCAACACCGCGAGCGCCACGAACCTAGGTGGTCGAGCAGCGAGCGAAGCGATCGGCCAGCCGAGACCACCCTCCGCAAGCCGACAGCGGGCGCCGACCTTAGGTGGTCGAGCAGCGAGCGAAGCGAGCGGCCAGCCGAGACCACCCTCCGCAAGCCGCCCATCGGAACCGGCAATCAGCTCGAGGGTGTCAGGGTGGACAGCTGGCCCGGAGACCGTTCTAGCGAAGGAACTTGATCGCTCCACCACTTGCTCTACCGGTACGCAGATCAATGGAGAAGGGCCGCGGCGCCAACTCCGAGTCTGCTATCCCATGCAAGCGGTTGCTTTCGACATGCACATCTGCCAGGCCCTCAACAGCGAGGCGTGGCGTGGTCCACCCTTCATCGCCGGAAGGGCCAAGAACGGTGATTGCCCAAGGGGTGACCAGCAGCAATAGAGTCGCGTCGGCGGACTGGATGACCTGCGACACATGCCCATTTGTTGGCAGGGCCCTGCCTTCCTTCGGGTGACGAACATCGACTAGGAACGCAGCACCGTGCTCGATGACGCATATCTCGTTTGGGCGGGGCGTGGTAGTCATGGCACAGAGGGCGCTGGCCCCAGGGTTCCAAGCTCTGAAGAGGCCAACCCACGAGGCCGCCGCCCGTGAACGAATCTCAAGGAGTGACCCGATCTCACCTGCAGCCTCATCGACAGAGGTGTAGTCAGGCTTCAGCTGCGTACTCTCCGAGACGTAGGCGGCAGAGTAGTCGGCTGACAGTGAATCCAGCAGCGAGGGAATGTGATTCATACCTAATCCCGCCTGAAGAAGCGATGCGCCACTAGCTCGACGCCAGCTCCTGTCATTCTCCTCGCGACTGGGGGCAACCTGCCCGATCAGCGCAGTCTGCACGCACCGGGAGGCCCGTAGCGTTTGGCGGTGTCATTTCGGCCGGCCGGACGATTTGCGGCGCGAGATCTGGGTGACTTCATTTCGCGACAGCCCCCGGGTGCGTGCTGGACTCCGCTAGCACTGGTACACGCGCTGGACTCAGGCGAGCGCTGGGGTGCTTGTGGTCGAGGAACCCGGGCCTACCAGCGGATGGTGCGCGTCGCGGGGGCGCCGCATCCGGTTGTGAACATGCCGGTGGCCCCGCCGGGGATGGTTTCGGCGGGGTCCGGGGCGGGGTGGCTAGTGGTCGGGTGGGTCGGCGATGCAGGAGGTGTCGTCTCTGCGGGGCGGGGGCCGCTCGGCGGTGACGTCGCGGGTGCCTTGATGGTCGGTGAGGAACTGGTAGCCGTACGGGCTCGACCACAGGAACGACCCGGGTTCCAGGACCGTGTAGCTCCAGGTGGTGTGGGTTTTCAGTCGATGGTGCCGTCGGCACAGGGCGGCGAGGTTGCACGAGCAGGTGGATCCGCCCTGGTCGTAGGGAATGACGTGGTCGCAGTCGGCGGTCCGTGCGGGGCGGGTGCACCAGGGGAACACACAGGTCCCGGTGCGCAGGATGGTTTGCTCGCGGAGCCGGTCGGGGATCTCATAGCCCTCGACCCGGTGGTGCTCGTTGAGGTCGATGACCGGTTTCACGACCACCTCTGTGTCGGGGTTGGCGCACCAGGCCCGGACCTGGTCGGCGGTGACGCCCTGGCGGTGGTTCTCCACCCGGGCCAGGTCCACACCACCACCGGTGCCACTAGGGCCGGTGCTGGTGCTGCCGGTGACGGCTGCTTCGGAGAGGTGCACGTAGAGGACCACCTGGCGAGGCTTGACCGTCTTTGCCGGGCCGGTGGTTCTCGGGGGTGGTGGTGTTGAGGTCGAGGGCGAGCTGGTGTCGGGCGAGCTCGCCGGCGGCGATCGAGCGGCGTACGTCCAGCGACTCGGTGGACCCGCCGGCTTTGAGGGTTTCGGCTCCGCGGGTCAGGGCGGCGTCGAGGTCGAGCGCATCGGCGAGGTCGAGCTCGCCCTCGATGCGGCTGGTGCCCTCGAAAGAGACCTGCTGGTGGTCAATGGTGAAGTGCCGCCTCTCGGCCGCGTGCGCGGCATTCTTGCACGGGCCTGTTCGGGCATGTACCGGGCGATGGCCTCGGCGACCAACCGGTCGAGGGCGGCGAGGCCGATCTTGTGGGCGAACCCGGCGACCTGGGCGTCCACGAACCCTGCGGCCTCCATGGACAGCCCGAGAGTGGCTTGGGCGATCCGGCGGGCCCGCCACACCGGCAGCTCACCGGACTCGACCCGGTCCTGCAGCCGGGGCAGGCGGTACTTCAGCTCCACCGCGTCCGCGACCAGCGCCCGTCCGGAGTCGGTGGAGCGGCCGAGCGCGGCCGCGAACTCCGCGATACAGAACTCCGCCACCAGGGTGCGCCCGGCCCGGCGAGCGGGAGACCGGTGTCCCCGCCACCACAGACCCAGGTCGCTGCTTCGTCGATCGACTCCGGCGGGTGCTGCTCAGCCCAGGTGACCGCGGCGTACAGCACATCGGCCTCGGCCCGGTCAGCAACGGCACGGCGGTCGCGCGCGAACCCGAGCACCGCCGAGGCGGTGTCGAGGTCGGGCCGGGTCGTCGTCATATGTGAATTCAACCATCGACCACTGACAGTCCCGAGTCCCAGAAGCCCTTGTACACAAGGGGATTCTCGGTGATTTCGAGCCACACGAGACGAGTCATCTCGACCATGGATGGAGCTGCGATCGGCTGCTCTCGGCTTGCGGAGCGTGGTCTCGACTGATCACTCGCTTCGCTCGCTGCTCGACCACCTACGGTCGGCGCCCGCTGTCGGTTTGCGGAGCGTGGTCTCGACTGATCACTCGCTTCGCTCGCTGCTCGACCACCTACGGTCGTCGCCCGCTGTCGGCTTGCGGAGCGTGGTCTCGACTGATCACTCGCTTCGCTCGCTGCTCGACCACCTACGGTCGGCGCCCGCTGTCGGCTTGCGGAGCGTGGTCTCGACTGATCGCTCGCTTCGCTCGCTGCTCGACCACCTACGGTCGGCGCCCGCTGTCGGCTTGCGGAGCGTGGTCTCGACTGATCACTCGCTTCGCTCGCTGCTCGACCACCTACGGTCGGCGCCCGCTGTCGGCTTGCGGAGCGTCTCGACTGGCCGCTCGCTTCGCTCACTGCTCGACCACCTACGGTCGTCGCCCACTGTCGGCTTGCGGAGCGTGGTCTCGACTGATCACTCGCTTCGCTCACTGCTCGACCACCTACGAGTCGACGCCCGCTGTCGGCTTGCGGAGCGTGGTCTCGCCTGATCCTAGGGTTGCGGGGTCGCTTGCCATACGCTCGTCACCGACCCGCCAGCAGGGTTGGGATCCGACGCAGGTACATCGAGAGGGCGCCCGTGGTGGCGAGCAGGGCGAACGCCAGGGCGACGACGCCGGGCCACGCGCCGGTGCTCCAGGCAGAGCCGGCCAGCGTGCCGAAGACCGACGAGCCCAGGTAGAAGGTGAACAGGTACAGGGAGGCGGCCTGGCCGGTGCTCACCAGCCCGGCGTGTGCGCGGGCCGGGACCCAGCCGCTGGCGACCCCGTGTACGGCGAAGAAACCCGCGGTCAGCAGCGCGAGTCCAGCGACCAGCAGCGGCAACGAGTCGGGCAGGGTCAGCACGGCTCCGGCCATCGCCACGAGACACCCGGCAGGCATCACCGTACGCCGCCCGTAGGTGTCGGCGAGCCGACCGAACACCACGGAGCTGAGGGTCCCGAGCGGGTACACGAGGAAGACCAGGCTGGCTGCACCGAGGCCGAGGTCGAAGGGCGCAGCCTCGAGCCGGAAGCCGAGGGTGTTGAACATCACGACCAGCGCTCCGCACGCGCATCCGCCGATCCCGTAGAGAGCCAGTAGCCCGCGGTCGGACACGGCACGACGTGTCATGCCGAGCAGCTTGCGCGCTCCGGTGGCGACGGGAACGAAGTTGCGCGAGGCGGGTAGCAGCAAGCGGACCGCCACAGCGCAGGCCAGTCCCAGTACGGCGGCCGCAGCGAGCGCCCAGCGCCACCCGGCCGCCTCGGCCACGACCCCGGTCAGCAGCCGGCCAGCCATCCCTCCGAGAGCGGTGCCGCCGATGTACAGGCCGGCGGCACGGGCGTGGCTCGATGGGTGCAGCTCCTCGCGCAGGTAGGCCGTGGCCACGGCCGGCAGCCCGGCCAGGGCAACTCCTTCGAGCAGGCGCAGAGCCAGCAACGCGCCCCAGGTCGGCGCGAGCGCGCACCCGAGCGCGACGATCGCGGAGGCGGTCAGCGAGAGGTGGATCAGCCAGGTGCGGCCACGTACGTCGGAGAGTGGGCCGGCCACCAGGAGTGCTGCGCCGATCCCCAAGGTGGTCAACGACACCGTCAACGTGGTGCCGGCGCTGCTGACGTCGAAACGGGCGGCCAGCTCGGGTAGTACCGCCTGGGTGCTGTAGAGCAAGGCGAAGGTCGCCATACCTGCGGCGAACAGTGCCGCCACAACGCGCCGGTACGGGCCGGTCCCGGGCAGGTGACCATCAAACGAAGCGTCGACGCCGTTGCGCTCGACCAACACCTGGTCCTGGGCGAGACGGACCACGGAGACTCCTTTCGGCTGCTGTCACCGAGGAGTCTTCGTCTTTTGCGGGTGATGCGTCCAATGCGAGAACAAACCAATATCCATACGCCTTGCGTATGATCACGGAATGCTGATCCGGGACCTCGCCTGGGTGATGGCTCTGGCCGACTACCGGCATGTCACCGACACGGCCGCCATCTTGCGCACCAGCCAGCCCACGCTCTCGCGCTCCCTCGCGCGCGTCGAGGCCGAGCTGGAGGCGCGCGTCTTCGAACGCGCCCATGACGGCGTGCATCTCACCCCGGTCGGCGAGAGGGTCGTCTCGGCGGCCCGCGACATCGTCTCCCGGTACGAGCAGCTCCAGGCCGAGCTGGCTGCCCTGCTGGACCCCGAGAGCGGTGTGGTCCGCCTGGCCTTCCTGGACTCCATTGCAACCTCGATCGTCCCGCAGGTCTTGCGCACCTTCCACGAGCACGCCCCGCGTGTGCGCGTGCTGCTCAGCCAGGAGCCAGCCCACGAGATCCTCGCCGACCTCGCTACTGGTGCCGTGGACCTGGCCATCACGTCGTCTCGACCGGGTCAGGACCACGGCTGGCATGCCCTTCAGGAGGAACGCCTCGTGCTCGTGGTGCCGGCTGGTCACAGGTGGCGAAACCGACGTGCCGTGACCCTGGCCGAGCTGGCCGACGAGGAGCTGGTCACCACCCCTGTTGGGTTCGGCTTCCGCACGCTGGTCGACTCGTTGCTGAGAGACGCCGGGGTGGCTCCGACTGTCTCATTCGAGAGCCAGGACCTCGCGACGATCGAAGGTCTGGTCGCAGCCGGGCTCGGGGTAGCCATCCTCCCCGAGCCCTTCGCCGGACTGAGCGGAACCACGGGCATCAGGATCCGGGCCGACGGTGCTCATCGCACCGTCGGCCTCACCTGGCGCGACGACCGGGCACTCAGCGCCCCCGCAAGCAGGTTCCGTGACGTCGTACGGGCCCGCCCGCGGACTACCCGGAAAATCAGGCCAGGTCGAACCGGTCGAGGTTCATGACCTTGACCCACGCCCGCACGAAGTCGCGGACGAACTTCTCCTTCGAGTCGTCGGTCGCGTAGACCTCCGCGATCGCTCGCAGCTGGGAGTTGGCCCCGAAGACGAGGTCGACAGCCGTGGCCGTCGCCGTGACCTTGTCCGTGCCACGGGCCCGACCCTCGAAGATGTTCTCGTGCGAGGCCGATGCCTTCCACTCCGTGTTGTCGTCGAGCAGGTTGACGAAGAAGTCGTTGGTCAGCGTCTCGGCTTGAGCGGTGAAGACGCCGTGCTGGGACTGGCCAATGTTCACGTTGAGCCCGCGCAGGCCGCCGACCAGGACCGTCATCTCCGGGGCGCTCAGCTCCAGCAGGTTGGCGCGGTCCAGCAGCAGGGTTTCCAGCGGGAGCTTCTCGCCGACCCGGTGGTAGTTGCGGAACCCGTCCGCCCTCGGCTCGAGTACCGCGAACGCCTCCACGTCGGTCTGCTCCTGCGTGGCATCCGTACGACCGGGCGTGAACGGGACCGTGACTTCGTGGCCGGCGAATCTGGCCGCCTGCTCCACGCCTGCAGAACCACCCAGCACGATCAGGTCCGCGAGCGAAACCTTGACCCCTCCGGACTGCGAGCCGTTGAAGTCCTGCTGGACCTGCTCGTACTTCTGCAGCACTGAGCGGAGAAGGCTGGGGCTGTTGACCTCCCAGCTCCGCTGGGGCTCGAGGCGGATCCGTGCACCGTTGGCGCCGCCGCGCTTGTCGGTGCCGCGGAAGCTCGCCGCTGACGCCCACGCGGTGCCGACCAGCTGGGGGATGGTCAGGCCGGACTCGAGGAGCTTGGCCTTCAGGGCGGCGATCTCCTCGTCGCCGATCAGGTCGTGGTCCAAGGCCGGGACCGGGTCCTGCCACAGCTGCGGCTCCGGAACCCAAGGGCCGAGATAGCGCGTGACGGGTCCCATGTCGCGGTGCAGAAGCTTGTACCAGGCCTTGCCGAACGCATCCCCGAGCTGGTCCGGGTTCTCCATGAAACGCCGCGAGATCTCCACGTAGATCGGGTCTTCACGGAGCGCGATGTCAGTGGTGGCCATCATCGGCGCGTGCCTCACCGACGAGTCGTGCGCGTCGGGTACGGCGTCCGCCGCGGCGCCCTCCTTCGGCTTCCACTGCTTGGCGCCCGCAGGGCTCTCGGCGAGCTCCCACTCGTGCCCGAACAGCGTCTCGAAGAAGCTGTTGTCCCACGTGATCGGGGTCGGCGTCCAGGCACCCTCGAGGCCGCTGGTGATCGCGTCCTTGCCCTTGCCGCTGCCGTGCGTGCTCTGCCAGCCAAGGCCCTGCGCCTCGAGCGGGGCAGCCTCGGGCTCGGGGCCGACGAGGTCCGGGTTGCCGGCACCGTGGGTCTTGCCGAACGTGTGACCACCCGCGATGAGCGCCACCGTCTCCTCGTCGTTCATCGCCATCCGACGGAACGTCTCCCGGATGTCACGGGCGGCAGCCACCGGGTCCGGCTTGCCGTTGGGACCCTCCGGGTTCACGTAGATCAGGCCCATCTGCACGGCACCGAGCGGACCGGAGAGCTCGCGGTCACCGCTGTACCGCGCGTCGCCGAGCCAGGTGTCCTCCTGACCCCAGAAGATCTCCTCCGGCTCCCACACGTCCTCTCGCCCGAAGCCGAAACCGAAGGTCTTCAGGCCCATCGAGTCGATGGCACAGTTGCCGGCGAACACGAGCAGGTCGGCCCAGGAGACCTTCTGGCCGTACTTCTTCTTGATCGGCCAGAGCAACCGTCGAGCCTTGTCGAGGTTCGCGTTGTCGGGCCAGCTGTTGAGGGGGGCGAAGCGCTGGGCGCCGTCGCCGCCGCCGCCCCGGCCGTCCTCGATGCGGTACGTGCCGGCGGAGTGCCAGCTCATCCGGATGAAGAGCGGCCCGTAGTGGCCGTAGTCGGCCGGCCACCACTCCTGTGACGTCGTCATCAGCTCGAAGACGTCCCGCTTGAGGGCTTCGACGTCGACGGTCTTGAACTCTTCTGCGTAGTCGAAGTCGTCATCCAGCGGGTTGCCCGTGGGCGAGTGCTGGTGGAGCACCTGCAGGTTGAGCTGGTTGGGCCACCAGTCCTGGTTCGACCTGGGCCGACCCTCCTCGGGAGTCGGGGCGTCAATTACCGGGTTCTCGCTTTCGCTGCCGTGCTCAGACACGTCGGTGGTGCTCCTATCTCACTGTTTGCTGCTGATGGCTGTTGATCTGCAATGAGCCGTTCGTCACGGTCTCAACTGTCGCGACACACTCGGGACATCGGGCCCAGTAGGTCACCTCCGCCTCGTCGATCACGAAGCCGTGGTCTTCGGAGGCAGCCAAGCATGGCGCGGACCCCACGGCGCAATCCACATCGGCGATCGCACCGCAAGACCGGCACACGACATGGTGGTGGTTGTCGCCCACCCGAGCCTCATATCGTGCCACCGAACCGGGCGGCTGGATACGTCGCAGCAGTCCGGCACCGGTCAGTGCCCGAAGCACGTCGTACACGGCCTGATGGGACACCTCGCCGAGGTCCTCACGCACGACACCGATGATCGAGTCCGTGTCAGCATGCGGGTGCGCGTGTACGGCGGAAAGCACCGCCCGCCGAGGACGCGTCACGCGCAGAGCCGCTCCACGCAGCATTCGCTCGTAGTCAGAGGTGCGGGGCACACCCCGGAGTATTGACCATTCTCTGGAATGAGTAAAGATCAGCCAGGCAGTGCTGTCAGGCGAGAGCCGAGAAGAACGCCGTGGCGTACTGAGCCGACCGCTCCGAGCCGAGCAGGCCCGGTCCCATCTTGTTCATCACGTACGCGAGGCTTGCCCGCCGTTCGGTGTCGATCAGGACCTGGGAGCCGCCCCAGCCGCCCCAGAACGCGATGCGCCCTTCGGGAATGAACGGCACACCGGGGCACGGCAGTCCGTACCCGATGCCGAAACACAGGTGCTCACCGAGGACAAGATCGGGTCCATCGGACTGCTTCTCGAAGATCAGCCCGATGGTCTCCGGGGAGAGCAACCGCACGCCGTCGACCTCGCCGCCGCACGCGACCGCCGACATGATCCGTGCCACTGCGCGCGCGTTCGAGTGGCCGTTGATTGCCCCGAGCTCAGCTCGACGCCACTCAGGCGTCCAGGAATCGACGGCGTCCGGTGCTGGGCCGGTGAAGGTCTTGACCATGGGGCTGGCCGGGTCCAGCGCCGACATGTCGATCGGGAGAGGCGGCGGCGGAACGACATTGGACACGCGCGCGAAGTCCCTGTCGCTCAACCCGATGTGAAAGTCCGCGCCGAGCGGACCTGCGATCTCCTCGGCGACGAACCTACCGAGCGAGCGCCCGTCGACCCGTCGTACGAGCTCGCCGACCAGGTGGCCGTAGTTGAGGGCGTGGTACCCAGACGCCGTGCCGGGCTCCCACCACGGCGCCTGGGTGGCTAGTCGCGCCGTCGACGCGGGTACGTCGTACATGTCGGCGGTGGTGATCGGCTGGTCCCACCCGGAGACCCCAGACGTGTGGGAGAGCACTTGCCGCACGAGCACCGACTCCTTGCCGGCTGCCGCGAACTCCGGCCAGTACCTGGCCACCGGCTCGTTCAGGTCGAGCTGCCCGCGGTCGACCAGCATCAGCGCCGCTAGCGACGTCACGGTCTTGGTGCTCGACCAGATGTTGGTGATGGTGTCGTTCTGCCAGGGGGCGAAATGTGCTTCGTCTCCCCAGCCGCCCCAGATGTCGACGACCGGCACTCCGTCGACCGTCACGGCGATCGAGGCGCCGAGCTCCTCCCCGGAGTTCAGGTTCTCCAGGAGCAGGTCGTGCAGGTCCTTGAAGCGTGAGTCGCAGTTCCCCGCGATGTTCGCTTCTCTTGTGCCGACGGCCAGATCGTTCATGACGGGTCTCCAGTTGGTCTCGATGTGGCGGCCCCGCGTCCCGGCGAAGGGCGACGTACAAGCTGTGCTGACGCCAAGGAGAATCCCACTACTCGGCGCCGATTGCAACACTTTCTGCGAATGTTGCAAGATGAAACGTTATTGGCAGTCGTTGCAACTCGGTATACGGTGGGTGACGTGCCAATCCCGTCCGTCGAAGCCGACCTGCCGCAGTGGCTCACAGACCGGCCCACCGGGTCGCCCAGGCAGGCGCTCGAGCTCGCACGCGCACGCGTTGTCGAGGGCCAACGGCTGGACATGAGCGCCCTCGCCGACGAGCTCGGGGTCAGCCGCACGACGCTGTTCCGCTGGGTCGGAAGCCGCAACTCGCTGCTCGTCGAGGTGTTCTGGTCAATGGCCGAACCTGCTCTGCGTGCCGCCATCGCGTCCGCATCTGGGAGCGGGGGCCCCCGGATCGCCGCCATCGTCGGCCACTACCTGCGCGGGGCAGTCAGCACGCCTTCCCTGGCGCGCCAGCTGGCGGCGGAACCGCAGAACACGTTGCAGCTGCTCACCGGCTCCGGCAGCGCCGTCCAGCGACGAACGATCGCCGTGGTCGCCGACCTGCTGGAACAGGAGATCGCGGCGGGCACGCTGGACCCGCCGCTGCCGGTCCCGGACCTGGCCTACCTGGTCGTCCGGATCGGTGAGTCGTTCCTGTACACACCCCACATCACCGGCGACCCTCCCGATCCGGAGAAGGCGCAAGCCGCGATCGCGGCCCTGCTCCGATGACCTTTTTCGATAGCACGCTCAGGCGCCCGCCGCTGGAAGGTCGACCAGCCCGGCCAGCCTCGTCCGATGGGCGCCGGAGGTGCCGAACGCGACCTGGTCGGCCTTCGCGCGCTTGAGGTACAGGTGGGCCGGATGCTCCCACGTCATGCCGATGCCGGCGTGCAGCTGCACGGCCTCCTCGGCGGCGTACACGGCGACCTCCCCGCAGTACGCCTGCGCGATGGCGGTGGCGACCTCGCTGTCGAGGTCCCCCTCGGCGAGCGTCGCCGCTGCGTACCGGGCCGCTGCCGCGGCGGACTCGACCGCCACGAAGAGGTCCGCGAGCCGGTGCTTGATGGCCTGGAACCCGCCGACCGCACGACCGAACTGCCGGCGCTCCTTCAGGTAGGCGACGGTGGTCGTCAGGCACCACTGTGCGACGCCCACCTGCTCTGAGGCCATCAGCGCGGCTCCGGCGCCGAGGGCGCGGCGTACCGCAGCCTCGCCGTCGGCGGCCTTGACCACCACGTCACCGCTGGCGCCGTCGAGCGTCACGTCGGCCAGCTGCCGGGTCATGTCGAGGGAGACCACGGGGTCGAGCCGCACCTCGATAGCGGGTACGGCGACCACCTCGACACCGTCCGCAACCGCGACCGGCACGAGCAGTACGTCGGCCTCGAGTGCCCCGGCAACGCTGGTCACCCTGCCGGTGAGCCGGCCGTCCTCGTCCCGGCGTACGTCCGGCAGCGGAGCGTGCGGCGCCGTCGAGAGCGGCACCACCAGCGCGGCGGTGTGGTCTCCGGCGGCGAGCGAGCTCAGCAGTGCAATGTCACAACCCTGGAGGACGGTGGTCGCGACGACCGCGCTGGTGAGGAACGGCACCGGCGCGGCCGAGCGGCCGAGCTCTTCGAGCACGACCGCAGCCTCACGCGCGGATGCCCCGGAGCCACCGCGGTCCTCGGGCACCAGCAGGCCGGCCAGGCCCAGCTCGACGGCCAGCGACTTCCAGAGGCCGGCCACGAGCGACCGGTCCCCGTCGTACGTCGCCAGCACCGCGGCGGGGTCACACCGGTCAGCGAGGAGGCCGCGCACGCTCGCGCGCAGGTCCTCCTCGACGTCGGTGTAGAGCAGGTTGAGGTCGTTCATCGGGGCAGGTCCTTCCAGGCGATGTCCTTGTCGACGCGGGGCTCGGCAGGGAGCCCCAGGACCCGCTCGGCGACGATGTTGCGGAGGATCTCCGAGGTGCCGCCCTCGAGGGAGTTCCCCTTCGCCCGCAGGTAGCGGTAGCCGGCGTCGCGGCCCGTGAAGTCCACGTGGTCGGACCGGACCATCGTCCAGTCGCTGTAGCGCAGGCCGTCCTCACCGAGCAGCTCGATCTCGAGGCCGCTGAGCTGCTGCGCGAGCCGCGCGAAGGTCAGCTTCATGGCCGACCCCTCCGGCCCGGGGTGACCGAGCGCGAGCTTCTGCCGCAGCCGCTTGCCGGTGAGCCGGGCCACCTCGGCCTCGACCCAGAGCCGCATCAGCCGCTCGTGCAGCTCGGGAGTACGGCGCTCGGGGCGCTCGCGCCAGGCGGTCGCGACGACGCCGACCATCCCGTCCTCACGGGCAGCGTTGCCCCCGCCGATCGCGACGCGCTCGTTGTTCAGAGTCGCGTTGGCGACCTTCCACCCTTCGCCCTCGGCTCCGAGCCGGTACGTGTCGGGGATCCGGACGTCACTGAGGAAGACCTCGTTGAACTCCGCCTCACCGGTGATCTGGCGCAGGGGGCGTACGTCGACGCCAGGATCGGTCATGTCACACACGAAGTAGGTGAGACCGCCGTGCTTGGGGACGTCCGGGTCGGTCCGGGCAAGCAGGATGGCGAAGCGGGCGAAGTGGGCACCGGAGGTCCACACCTTCTGGCCGTTGACGACCCAGTCGCTGCCGTCGCGCACGGCGCGCGTGGCCACCGCGGCGAGGTCGGAACCGGCGCCGGGCTCGCTGAACAGCTGGCACCAGATCTCCTCGCCCGTCCACAGTGGGCGGAGGAGGCGACTCTTCTGCTCGTCGGTGCCGAAGGCGAGGATCGTGGGTGCGGCCATGCCGAGGCCGATGCCGTTGCCGCGCGGGTTGTTGTCGGGGGCACCGGCATCCGCGAGCTTGGAGTCCACGTCGGGCTGCAGTGTCCGGGGCAGGTCGAGACCGCCGTGGCCTTCGGGGAAGTGCACCCAGGCCAGCCCCGCGTCGTACCGGGCCCGGAGGAACTCCAACCGGTCGGTGGTGGCGGGGTCGTGGGTCGCGAGGAAGTCCGCGACGCGCTGCCGCAGCTCCTCCCCCGTGGTCGGCTCGCTCATCGTGCGTCCCGGGCGGCGGCCTGCCGGCGGATCTCGTTGCGGGCCAGCGCGTTCTTGTGCACCTCGTCGGGGCCGTCTGCGAACCGCAGCGTACGGATGCCGGCGTACGCCGCAGCGAGGGGGAAGTCCTGGGACAGGCCGCCGGCGCCGTGCACCTGGATCGCCTTGTCGAGGATCCACTGCACCGTGTTCGGGGTCGCGATCTTGATCGCCTGGATCTCGGTATGGGCACCCTTGTTGCCGACGGTGTCCATCAGCCACGCGGTCTTGAGCACCAGCAGGCGCAGTTGCTCGATCCGTACGCGCGACTCCGCGATCCACTCGCGTACGACGCCCTGCTCGGCGAGCGGCTTGCCGAACGCCACGCGTTCCTCGGCGCGAGCGCACATCAGTTCCACCGCCAGCTCGGCAACGCCGATCGAGCGCATGCAGTGGTGGATGCGGCCCGGTCCGAGGCGGGCCTGGGCGATCGCGAAACCTTCGCCCTCGGCACCGATCAGGTTGCTGGCGGGCACCCGGGCGTCGACGAACTCGATCTCGGCATGGCCGCCGTGGTCGTGGTCGTCGTACCCGAGCACATGCATGCCGCGCTTGATGTTGACACCCGGGGTGTCGCGCGGGACCAGGATCTGGCTCTGCTGACGGTGCCGGTCCGCGGTCGGGTCGGTCTTGCCCATCACGATGAAGATCTGCGCGTTCGGGTTCATGGCACCGCTGATCCACCACTTGCGCCCGTTGAGGACGTACTCGTCCCCGTCGCGCTCGATCCTGGTGGAGATGTTGGTGGCGTCGGAGGAGGCGACGTCCGGCTCGGTCATCGCGAACGACGACCGGATCTCGCCCTCGAGCAGTGGGTTGAGCCACTCCTTCTTCTGCTCCGGCGTACCGAACATCGCCAGGACCTCCATGTTCCCGGTGTCGGGAGCGGAGCAGTTGATGGCCGGTGGCGCGAGGTGCAGGCTGCGTCCGGTGATCTCGGCGAGCGGGGCGTACTGGAGGTTGGTCAGTCCGGCGCCGTGCTCGCCGGGCAGGAAGAGGTTCCAGAGCCCCCGCCGCCGGGCCTCGGTCCGCAGGTCCGCCAGTACGGGAACCTCGCTCCAGGCCCAGTGGTCCTCCATCTGGCCGAGCTGCTCGGCGAAGACCGGCTCGGCCGGGTGGACGTGGGTGTCCATGAAGTCCAGCAGGTTCTCCCGCAGTTCCTCGGTCACGTCGTCATAGGTGAAGTCCATCAGTGGTGCTCCTTGCGTGAGGTGAGTCCGGAGTCGGTCGGGGCGTCGTTCAGGGCGTCGATGTGGAGGCGGGGCTTCATCCCAGCACCCCTTGTTCCTCGAAGTGCTGCTGCAGCTGGTTCATCCGGTCCAGCCAGTGGTCGGTGTGGCCGGCGCGTTTCTCGTAGTACCCCTGGACCTCCGGGTGGGGAAGGATCAGGAACCGGTTGTCGGCCATCGCCTGCCAGACGAACTCGGCGACTTCTTCGGGTTCGAGCAGGGCGTCACGGCCGATCAGCTCCGCCAACGCGCCGGTGTTCTCCAGCATCCGGGTCCGTACGGCCTGGGGGCAGAGGGCCTGGACGACGACCCCTCGATGCCGATAGGTGACCGAGAGCCACTCCGCGAATGCGACGGTGCCGTGCTTGGTGACTGAGTACGACGGGCTGCCGAGGACGGTCAGCAGGCCGGCGGCAGACGCGGTGACCACGAACCGGCCACCGCCGCGCTCCAGCCAGTCGGGAACCAGGAGCCGCGCGGCCCGGACGTTGGCCATCACGTTGACCTCGTGGGCGAGCGCCCAGTCCTCCTCGGTGGCGGCGAGGCCGTGGCCGCGGTCGGTCCCGGCGTTGCCGAACCAGGTGTCGATGCTGCCGAGGTGGTCACGGGCCGTCTGCACCAGTACGGCCACGCCGTCCTCGGACGCCGCGTCGCCGGGAGCGGCGATGCCACCGATCTCCTCAGCGACGAGCTTCGCGAGGTCGGCGTCAAGGTCGTTGACGACGACCCGCGCCCCCTCGGCGGCGAGACGGGTCGCAATCGCGCGGCCGATGCCGCGTCCGGCGCCGGTCACGACCACCCCCTGCCCCGGCACAGCGTCTCGGGCGGTCGACAGAGTCGGCATGTACATCCCTTCGTGGCTTACTAAGCGCTTGCTTATTGATAGTGAAGAGTGCAGGATGCACGAGCGCTCGTCAACAGGCCGCCCCAACTCGACCGTGTTGTCCATGTCACGCCGGACGGCTGTTCGGCTGCCGTTCGGGGCAGTGACAGGGAAGGAATCGTGATGACCGAGACCTCCGACGTCTCCCGGGGCGACCTTTCCCGGGCCGACGCGACCCGGGCGCGGCTCCTCGAGGCAGCCATCACCGCGTTCGCGGAAAAGGGTTTCCACGGCACCACCACGCGGGACATCGCAGCGGCGGCCGGGATGAGCCCGGCCGCGCTCTACGTGCACCACCGGTCGAAGGAGGAGCTGCTCTACGTGATCTCCCGCTCCGGGCACGAGCACACCCTCGCGCTCATGCGTGCGGGGGTCGCCTCCTCCGAGGACCCCACCGAACAGCTCCGCACCGTCGTCCACGATTTCGCCGTCGACCACGCCCGCGCACACACCGGAGCCCGCGTCGTGAACTATGAGCTCGCTGCTTTGAGCCCCGAGCACCTCCGGGAGCTCCGCGAGATCAGGCAGCAGATCGACCAGGAGATCCGCCAGGTCGTCGAGGCCGGCGTCGCCGCCGGAGACTTCGACACCCCCGACCCGCGAATGGCGGCCGTCGCGCTGCTGTCGCTGGGCATCGACATCGCGCGGTGGTACCGCGACGAGGGCAGCTGGACCCCCGAGGACATCGCCGACCACTACGCCGACCTCGCCCTGCGCGTCGTGGGTGCGCGTCGCTGATGGGCGGCGGCTCCAGGAACTGGGCGACTCCCATCACCTGAGATTGGTTAATCCCGAACGGTTGGCATGTCCAGGTCCGCGTTTCGCCTGCCGATCGTTCGGGACTATCCGGCTTGACGGGTCGCCACAAGTTGGCGAGATGGGACCGCCCTGCCCGAGCGACCCTCCTGGGGTGACGCAGGACGTCATACGAAGTGGTTCCCATGGCCGCCACGACGTATGACGTCCCGCCGGACGTCATACGGACAGGTGGCGGTAGGCGCCAGGTCGTATGACGTCTCCCCCAGCCCCCGGTGCCCAGGGTCGCTCGGGACGGGCAGTCCGAGACGCTTCCGTCCTCGAAACAGCTTGCGGACAGCGGGAACGTCTCGGACTATCCGGAAATTGAGCGAGTCACCCAAGTCCTCGACCGGGATGACTCCCCTGTCGCGCAGCCCGCGCCGCGCCGCGCCCCGTGGCGACCGCGATACGTACATAATCTTCAGGTGTCTCGCGCATCGACCTCCCCGGCCGACAGCGACCTCCACAGCGCCGGGGGCTCGGGTATGGCGCCAAGCGCTGGGGCCAGCGCGATGGTCGTCCTCGGAGTGCTGGTGGGGCTGGCGGGCGTCGCCGAGGCCATCGAACGAATCAGGATCGAAGGAACCTATGGCCTGCCTACCCTGGCCATCGGCCTGGGCCTCGGTCTTGCCGTAGGACTCGGTCAGCACAAGCCCGGCGTGGCACTGACCCTGGTCTGGGTGATCGGCGTCATCCAGGTGCTCTCGCAGGCCGACGGCATGCTGATCGAGGCAGCCAGCGTGCTCGTGCTCTTTGCCGCCAGCCGCTACGGCTCCACAGGCGTGGTCTGGGCGAGCGGGCTCTCGCTGCCACTCATCTATCTTGCGGGCGCGCTCTACGTCCAGGCGCACGGCACGGGGCTCTCGGTCATCCTCGGCGCGACCGCCCTGGCGCGCATGACGTCTCGGCCGACGGTCGCGCTGGCGCTTGCCGTTGGCCTGGCGCTGATCCTCCCGTGGCTGCTCGGAGTGACACTTCGGATGCGGGCCCAGGCGAGGACGAACCTGACCCAGAGCCTGCGAGCGGAGACGATGCGAGCAGTCGCCGAGTCACGACGCGCGGAGGCGGAGGAGCTGGCGCGGGTCAAGGACGAGCAGGCCCAGCTCGCACGGGACCTCCACGACGTGATCGGTCACTCCTTGACCGTGATCTTGGCCCAGGCACAGTCGGCCGCCTACGTGCCCGACGATCCGGCGCGGTTGAAGGAGATCATGACCACCATCGCATCGTCCGCGCGACGGTCCCTGGGCGATATGCGCGGCGTACTCTCCGCCACGCCTCACCCCGAGACCTCGACCCTGGACACCCTCATCGCTCCACTGGAGGAGGCAGGCAGAACGGTCAAGTACGACGTGACCGGACGACCGCGCCCGCTCCCCCCGGACATCGCCGTGGTGGCTTATCGCGTGATGCAGGAGATGTTGACGAACGCCCTCAAGCACGGCGACCCCTCAGAGCCCATCGCCGTGTCGCTGGACTGGGGTCGTGTGCTTCGCATGGAGGTGGGCAACGCCGTGAATGGGCACGCCGAGGTCGGCAACGGCCTCGGGCTGGACGGTATGCGGGCCCGGCTCGCCTCCGTGCAGGGCACCTTGCGGACAGGGCGAGCGAAGACGGGCTTCGTGGCGACTGCCTCCATCCACCTGTCTGCGAACACCCTGTCTCCCAACACCATGTCTCCCATTCCCAACACCGACGAGAGATGGAGTGAGCACCAATGATCGAGGTTCTCCTGGTCGACGACCAGGCGCTGTTCCGCGCCGGAATCGCGGTCATCATCGATGCCCAACCCGACATGCGGGTGATCGGGCAGGCCTCCAGTGGAGTGGAAGCCGTGCGAGCAGTGGACGAGCTCGACCCCGACGTGGTGTTGATGGACATCCGGATGGCGGAGATGGACGGCGCCGAGGCGACCAGGCAGATCTTCAGCCGCGACGGACGCAACGGCCACGCTCGCGACGTCCGAGTCCTCGTGCTGACCACTTTCGACCTCGACGCGCGAGCGGCCACAGCGATCAGGTACGGCGCGAGCGGCTTCTTGCTCAAGGACTCAACCCCGGCCCGGCTGTTCGAAGCAATTCGTACCGTTCACGCCGGCAACGCAGTGCTCGCCCCGAAGGATCTCCTTGCCCTTCTCGACTCCCAGTTCCGCGAGCCGTCGCCGGCCCCGCCGGGCTTCGAGAACCTCACCGGCAAGGAGCAGGAGGTCTTCAGCGCCGTGTCGCAGGGCAGGTCGAACTCGGAGATCGCGGCCGAGATCTATGCAAGCGAGTCAACGGTGAAGACCCACGTCGGTGCGATCCTGCGCAAGCTGAACCTCCGCGACCGCGTGCAGATCGTCGTCTTCGCTCACCGACACGGGCTCGTCAGCCATGGCGCTTAGCCGTCATGCAGACAGCTCGGCGCCGAGACCGACCAGTGCGTCGCGGACCAGAACGTCCAGCAGGTCGGGGTAGGAGAGTCCCGCGGCGGCGAACATCTGTGGCACCTGGGAGCTCGCGGTGAACCCGGGCGTCGTGTTCACCTCGTTGAGGACCGGGCCGTCCTCGGTCAGGAAGAAGTCGATCCGGACCACCCCCGCGCAACCCAGGGCGTCGCACACCGTGACGGCGTCAGTCTCCAGCCGGACCCGCTCATGGGCGGTGAGCCGGGCCGGGATCACGAACGGTGCCGCACCGCCGTACTTGGTCTCGTAGTCGAAGATCCCTTCGACGGCCACCTCGAGGCAGGGCGCCACGTCACGACTTCCGTCGGGTCGCCCGAGCACGGCGACGTCCACCTCGCGCCCCACCACCAGCTGCTCGACCAGGACGCGGTCGTCGAGGGCGAAAGCAGTCTCCAGCGCAGCGGCGTACTGCCCCGGGTTGCGGGCAAGACCGACGCCGTGGCTCGACCCGGCGGAGTTCGGCTTGACCACGACCGGGAACGGGCCGCCGTACGACGCGGCGCCGGCTCGGGTCACCAACCGGCCCGGCGCGACCGCGATCCCCATGGCCTCCGCGGCCAGCTTCGTGAGCCACTTGTCCATCGCAGTCGCCCCAGCCGCCAGCGGGGACCCGATGCAGGGCACCTCCGACAGGTCGCACAGCGCGGCCATGGTCCCGTCCTCGCCATGGCGCCCGTGCAGGAGCGGTAGCGCGACATCACAGCTGCGCAGGACATGGACGGCACCCGCCAGCCCGATCGGTCGGTTCTCGCGATCGCGCCAGGTCCCCTCCCGATCGACGAGGAGCCGCACGACGTCGTGTCCAGCCATGGCGAGCGCATCGGCGGCCGAGGCAGCCGAAGCGAGCGAGACATCGTGCTCGCAGTTCCGACCGCCCCCGATCACGGCTACGCGGCTCATGGCAGGACCGCCAATGGCCGGGACAGGCGGCGGTGGAGTCGGGGGCCGAGCCCGGTGACGATCTCGTGTTCCAGGGTGTCTGACCACGCGGCCCATTCGGCCGTCGTCGGCTCCCCCGCATCCCCGGGTCCGAAGAGGGTGACGAGGTCACCGGCGACCGCCGGCAGGTCTCCCAGGTCGACCACCGCCATGTCCATGGAGATCCGGCCGACCAAGGGCCGGCGACGTCCGTGTACCTGCACCTCGGCCCGGTTCGAGGCCAGCCGCGGGAGTCCGTCGGCGTACCCCAGCGGGACCAGGCCGAGCCGCGTACGGCGCGGAGCGGTCCAGGTGTGTCCGTAGCCGACACCGGTCCCGGCGCGCACCTCTCGCACGGTGATGAGAGGGGCGGTCAACGTCAGGGCCGGACGCAGTCGCGTCGTACCAGAGGGGTCGATGCCCACCAGGCCCGCTCCCACTCGGCTCATCGTGTGGTGGCTCAGGGGATCGGCGAGGGTCGCAGCCGTGCTGGCCAGGTGACGGTCCGTCGGGCGAAGTCCGGCAGCGCGGGCCACCCTGACACCCCAAGCGAAGCGGGCGCGCCCGAACTGGCCGACGCTGCCGCCGGGCATCTCGGGGCAGGCCAGATGACCCATCACCCCGACCACCTGCACCCGTCCACGCGTCTCCGCCACGCGGGCGGCCCGGCACAGTGCCGCCCATTCGCCAGGGGCGGCGCCGTCCCGCGCCATCCCCGTGTCGAGGTGGAGATGCACGCGGGCGCCAGGCGCCGCAGCGCACACGGCGTGCAGGTGGTCGAGACCAGGCACGGCCAGCGCGACACCGTGGGCCACCGCCGTCGCGAAGTCGGCATCCACCGGGTTCAGCCAGCTCAGCACCCGCGCCCTGGAGAGTCCGCCTTCGCGCAGCCCAACCGCATCCTCGATGGTCGTCGTGCCCAACCTGGTCGCCCCGCCCGCAAGGGCTGCGCGGGCGACGTCGCAGGCACCGTGCCCGAAGCCGTCCGCCTTGACCACGGCCATGATCTCGCCCGTTGTTCTCGACGCGATCGTGCGCAAGTTCGCGGTCACCGCGTCGAGCGCGATGTCAAGAGTCGGGGTGCTCCCTCGACGCGTGTGAGCGAGTACGGCGACGCTCATCGCGATGCCCCCTGCACCGCACCGACCAGCTGTCCCGTGACGGCCTCGACCGGTCCGTAGATGGCTGCGGGTGCACCAGTGAGAAGCGCCCAGTACCGGTCGCCGTACGACCAGTGCCACCACTCGGTGGGGTAGTTGACGAACCCGGCGCCGCGGAGCGCCCGGGCGAGGACGTCCCGGTTCCTCCGGGCCGCACGGCTCAGGCCCGGAGCGTCGAAGTAGCAAGCGCCGCCAGACATCTCAGGGGTCGCGTCCACCTCGGTACCCAGGTCCAGCTCGCCCCCGGCATCGTTGACGAGGGTGAGATCGACAGCCGCTCCGGCCACGTGCGGTGCAACGTCCGCGGGTGAAACGAACCGGCTCGTCAACACCTCCAGCTCCCCCGCGGAGAGCCGCGGGTACTGCCGACGCAGCTGCCCGGCGTACCAGCTGATGGTCGCCTCCTGGGACGCACGGGACCGGTGGCCCTCGACGACCCACAGGTGCAACCCGTCCGGGAGCATCCGCGCAGCCCACCACAGGCGCTGCGACAGGCCGGAACGGACGCGTACGGTCGGGTGGCCGAGCTCGTGGCTGAGCGCCACGAGCGGTTCGCCGGACTCCTCGACCGCCATTTCGGCGACGCGTGGGTCGCACAGGAGGATCGTCATGCACTGATGGTCGAGGGGAGGCGGCAATGGGCGCCTCCGCCTGAGGTACCGACATCGTGTCCTCGGGGACAGTCGCGACGCTCACAGGAGGAGGCAGTTCACCGGCTCTCCCCCGCATCGTGGACTCGTGATGCCGATGACGCTCGCCGAGATCGCCCGGGTCGTGCGCGGGACCGTTCACGGTGACCCCTCCGTCCTGGTCACCGGCCACGCCTACTGCGACAGCCGCGACCCCGTCATTGGCGGGCTCTTCGTCGCCATCGTCGGTGAGCGGTCCGACGGTCACCGACATGCCTCAGCGGCCCACGCCGTACTCGGCTCCCGACCAACCGATCGTCCGACGGTGGTGGTGGCCGATCCCGTGCTCGCGCTCGGCCGGCTCGCGCGCCACGTCCGGGCTCGAGTCGGTCCCACGGTGCTCGCGGTCACCGGGTCGCACGGCAAGACCACCACGAAGGAACTGCTCGGGGCGCTCGTGCCGGGGGCGGTGGTGACCACTGGCAACCAGAACAACGAGCTCGGCGTGCCGCTCACCATGCTCCGGCTCGGGTACGGCGACCGTCACCTGGTCCTCGAGGTGGGAAGTCGCGGCCTCGGGCACCTGTCGTACCTCAGCGACATCGCCCGACCCGACGTCGCGGCGGTACTCAACGTCGGCTCTGCACACGTCGGAGCCATGGGCAGCACCGCACTCATCGCGCGAGCCAAGGCAGAGCTCGTTGCCGGCCTCACTCGCGACGGCGTCGCGGTCCTCAACGCCGACGACCCGCTGGTGGCCACCATGAGCACGCCGGGACGGGTGCGCACCTTCGGCCGCAACGGTGAGGTCTCGTGGCGGCGGGTCGTCATCGATGAGCTGGGCCGGCCTGCCTTCGAGCTGGGACATGCCGGGACCTGGCTTCCCGTGAAGCTGCGGCTGACCGGTGCCCACCACGTCGCGAACGCAGCGGCCGCCGCCGCCATGGCTCTCGCGGTCGGCCTACCCCTCGACGAGATCGCGTGGGGCTTGACTGTCGCGAAGCCTGCCAGCCCGTCGCGGATGCAGGTACACCGTCGGCACGACGGTCTGCTCCTGCTGGACGACGCCTACAACTCCAACCCGCATGCGGTCCACGCCGCTCTGTCCACGTTGGTGTCGGTGGGATCCCACCGCTCGGGCAGGACCGTCGCGGTGCTGGGGCCGATGCACGAGCTCGGCCCAGCCGCGTGCGACGCGCACGTCGAGGTCGGCAGGGCAGCGCGCGCGGCCGGAGTCGATGTCCTCGTCGCGGTCGGCGACGCGGCGGGATGGCTGGGGGGTATGGCGATGCCCGACCGTACGACGGCCCTTCAGTGGCTACACCGCCACCTCCGGGCCGACGACACGGTCCTGGTCAAGGCGTCCCACGCCGAGCGACTGGACCTGCTCGTACCGGAGCTCCTGAGTCACCACCCGGTCTGCGCCCCCGTGCCGGCGTGCACCGGGAGCTCCGAGTTCTGACCGTCCGGCTCCTCCAATCCCACCTCGGTGGGCGCGCGGTGGTCGGCGGCGTAGTGCCCGGTGCGCAGCAACAATGCGGCGAGCATGGTCAGCAGCATCAGCAGGTGACCGACCGTGCTGTGGGTGCCGGCCGAGATGGTTCCCGTGGCGAGCGGCACCAGCAGCAGGAGGAACGGCGCGACCATCGCGATCGACATCTCGAGGATCAGCCGCCGTGAGTGTCGACGTACGGCCATCCAGGCCGCCATGCCGATCGTCATGTTCGCCACCATCACCAGCGTGCTGGGCGGCGCGTGGTCGTGCAGGCCTGGCCACAGCGACATCCACAGCCCCCCGAGCAGCACCATGCCGGCGAACATCGCGAGCAGCATCTCTGCGTAGTGGACCGCGAAGCGCCGCAGGCTCGGGTACCCGCGAAGCGCACGCACGACCACGAGGGCTGCTGCTGCCCCCAACAGCCCCGCAAGCAGGAGCATGCCGGTCCGCGCCCACGGCCATGCGGAGCCGGACAGGTCGGTCTGAACGGGGTACTCCAGCGCCTTGGCAACCCAGGTGGCGGTGGCGACGTCGTAAGTTCCGGCGACGTCGCGAAGCACGGCGTCGAAGGGGAACTCGCCCCCGGAATGCAGGTACGTCGGCTTCAGCCCGACCACCTTGGCAGCGTGCGAAACCGCGGATCCGTGCTCCGCGCTTGCCTGGGCTCCGGGGACGACCAGTCGGTCGAGACGATCGGCGACGCCCTCGAGGGTGTACCGGGGCACGAACGTCAAGCCGTGCCGAGACCTGATCGGGGACCCGTCCACGGTGAGTATGCGTGGCCGCGCGACGTAGGTGAGCTCGGTGTACGGACGAAGGGCAGACGCGACCTCGATCTCGCCCACCCCGTCCGTGAGCAGCACACCCATCACGCTCGGCGAGAAGCGGCCGACGTTGAGCAGAGCCACCGCGTCCGCGGGGCGGATCCGCGAACCAGCCGACGGTGCCGCGGCCCCCGCGCGGTACCGGGGCCAACCCACTGCGTCGGCTGTCCGCCGCGCGACCCCCTCGTCGGCGTACCGCTCGACCAGGCGCAGCGCGCCGTCGATGCCCGACAGGACGCCGGCGGTCGTGATGATGTTGCCGTCGTCGACGTAGCGCACGTCCCGCTGCCACGGCACCTCCGGGTACTCCCGCGTCAGGCCGTAGAGCCCGAGCCAGTGTGAGGTTGCCGGTCGCCCGTCGAGCAGTCCCTCGTGGGCGAGCAGTTCGGTGCCGACGCACACCCCCATCAACGTGGCGCCTGCCTCGGCCTGCTGGCTCAGCCACTCACGAACGGGAGCGGTCCTCGCTCCGGGCAGCTGGGGCACGATGACGACGTCGACGCCGTCCGGGAAGCGGCCGTCCAGCTCGGCAAAGCTGTAGTCAGGCACGAGGTCGAGGCCTCCCGTCAAGGGGATCGGACGTCGCTCGGGGGCCGCAGTGACGACGTTGAACGCCTGCGACTCGGCCAGCACCTCGTAAGGAGCCAGGGCATCGGCGACGTTCGCTCCCTCGGATCCGAGAACCACGACTGCGGTGGGCCGCTTCGGATCATGTCGAGGCCGCGGCGCCTCCTCGACGACCGCGTGGATCGCGGAGGTGCGTCCAAGCGTTGCCGGGTAGACGGCGTCAACCGCATCCCTCGCCGGCACCCAGCTGACCAGCACCATTGCCGTCGCGGCCACCGAGACCGTCCACAGTCCGATCAGGATCCTCATCAGCCAACGTCGCATCGTCTCCACTCCCCAAGGCTAAACGCGAATTGTTTCGCGACAGCGACGCTACCCGCGTGGTTCGACTAATGCAACAGTTTTCGCGTTATGCTTCCGCCATGGACACCGGGAAGACGATGCAGAGGCCTGGCGGCCGCTCGGCACGGGTGCGGGCAGCGGTCCACGCCGCGGCACTCGAGCTGCTCGAGGATCGGCAGTGGGAGACGCTGAGCGTCCCGCTCGTGGCCGAGCGCTCAGGCGTGCACCAGGCCACGATCTACCGGCGTTGGGGCACGATGTCCGCTCTGCTCGACGACGTGGTCAACGAGTGGTTTGCCGGCACCGCGGCGCTCCCTGACACAGGTTCTCTGCGTGGCGATCTCGAGGCGTACGCCGCCGCGGTGGCGAAGGCCCTCGAGGAGGCGCTGGTCCCGTTGATCCTGCGCGCCGTGGTGCTGGAGATCCGGCCTGGTGAACCCCGGCAGGCCTCAGCCGCCTTCCTGGAACGTCAGCGACAGCTCCAGGTGATGCTGGACCGGGCCGCGGCTCGTGGCGAGCCCGTCGTACCCACCCGTGCGGAGCTGCTTGAGCTGGTGGTGGCGCCGCTGTACTTCCAGGCACTCTTCGACGAGCCGATGCCGCAGTCGGAGACCTCGCGACTCGTCCAGAGACTCCTCGACGTCGCGGCCTTCGGTCAGCGCTGAGCCGCGCGACGTCGCTGTCTGATGCTCGCAGCGGCGATCGGAGTGGACACGGATCGGACACCTATCGGGCTGGAAACGGTCTGGAGGGTGGACATCCGCTCGACCTACCTTCTCCCTATCGGCCTGGGAGGCGCCCCCGGACCGCCAGCAATCCGGCATCCGCCACACCACCTATCAGAACTGGAGAACACCATGTCCCGACTTGTCCGACCCGGGCGACTGATCGCACTGACCGCCGGCGCCATCCTTGGCACCTCCCTGGCGTTCGCGCCCGCCGCAAATGCATTGCAGCTGCCACCCGGGGGTCTCGTCAACGCCCCGGCGTACTGCGTCGCGGTGTACGGCGACCCGAACCCGTGTCCGCCGCCCGACCGTCCCGAGCGCATCGACGATCCCCGCTGCCTGCGGGTCGACATCTCGCCGCTGCACTGCCCCTGGCTGCCCTGACGGCTACCAAGCACCACGGCACGGGCCCGCGAACCAACGCGGGCCCGTGCCGCTTTGCGCTGCCTTCCCGAGGACTATCCGCCGGCAGTAGCACTGAGCGGGGCGACGTCGCAGACCGAGGCTCGCAGGGGCGAGCTCCCGCTGATCGGGTCGCTCGGCGTCTGGCGCAGCACGAGGTTGAGGTTCGCACTGCCCGGCCCGTACGCCGGGTAGCCGGGCAGTCCCAGCTCCTCGCAGGCCTCCCACCAGCCGTGCTGGCCGAACACCACGTCCGGGTCGAGGCTGGCGTTGAGCTTCGCGCGCGCCCGGACGCTGCCGTGCGGGGTGTTCAGGGCGACCCAGTCCCCCGCCGAGATCCCGCGTGCCGCGGCGGTGGACGGGTGTATCTCGACCTGCGGATCAGGCGCGCTCTTGCGCAACGCGGCGACTCCGCGGTGCTGGGTCTCGCAGAAGAACACCGACTTCGCGCAGCTGAGCACCAGCGGGTACCGGTCGGCGAGGTCCGGCCGGGAGCGCGGGCTCGTGAGCGGTTCCTCGAAGGTCGGCAGCGGTGCGTAGCCATGAGCGGCCAGGGTGGACGAGTACAGCTCCACCTTGTGCGACGGAGTGCGGAAACCGGTGTCGGCGTACTTGCGGTACCGCGTGGTCAGCGGCACCCGGACACCACCCGGGTTGGCCCGCAGCTCCTCCAGGGTGATGCCGCTCGGCGCGAGCTGGTGGCGGAACGCCGCCTCGATGTCGCCGTCCCAGAAGTGCTCGCCGAGGCCGAGGCGCGTCGCAAGGTCGAACACGATCTGCAGGTCCGAGCGTGCCTCGCCCTGTGGCGGGACGAGCGGCTGTCGCAGCTGGACGAGGGACTGCGCCTCCTGGCTGTACTCGAAGCCGATCTTCAGCGCTTCGGACTCGAAAGGCGTCGTCACGGGCAGCACGATGTCGGCGAGCTCGGCGGTCGGGGTCATGAACAGGTCGGCCTGGACGAAGAAGTCCAGGCTTCGCAGGGCATCGCGGCCGCGGGCGCTGTCCCCGTGGGCCATCACCATGTTGCCGCCGAAGCTGACCAGCGCCTTGATCCGCCGGTCGAGGGCCGCGTTGTAGAAGTCCTCCCCAGTGACGAACTCGAACCGGGCTGGTCCGAGCGGCCGCTTGTCGACGCCTTCCGCGGGCGGGCGCGAGCCGGACAGGAACTCCATCCCGTCGATCGGGTTCGACGGCACCGCTTCGAACAGCACGTTCCCGCCCTGGACGTCCAGGCTGCCGGTCAGGGCGTAGAGGACGTTGATCGCCCGCATCGTCTGCGTCGTACCGCTGTGCTGCTCCAGCCCGCTCCAGGTGTAGAACGCGACCGGTCGGGCCTCCCAGAGCGTGCGCGCCGCGGCGACGATGTCCGCGGCCGGCACCCCCGTTATCTCCGCAGCCACGTCCGGCGCAAACTCGGCACAGTGGGACGCGAGCAGGTCCCAGACCGTGCGGCCCTCGACCTCGTCTGCAGCATTGGTCCAGTCGCGGACGAAGTCGGCGTCGTACCAGCCGTTCTCGATCATCACGTGCGTGAGCGACAGAGCGAGTGCCGCGTCGGTGCCGGGCCTGACCCGCAGCCAGTGGTCGGCCTTCGCGGCGAGGCCCACCTTGCGCGGGTCGACGACGATCAGCTTCGCGCCGCGCTTGACCGCGGCGGCGGTGCTCGTCGCGTGGGCGAGACGCGCGACGGACGGGTTGTAACCCCAGAAGAGGATGCAGCCGGCGTTCTCGAGATCCGGCAGATAGACGCCCGGCACGGAGGCGCCGAACGTGTAGAGCGGTGCGAGGTAGCGCCCCCACCCGCACAGCTCCATGTAGGTGCAGTAGTTCGGGCTGCCGAACGCACGGATCAACCTCTGAACCCAGTCGACCGCGTCGCTGATCGCCGAAGTGGACGGCGAGCTCGAGCTGAACCCCACCGACTCGGGCCCCTCAGAGCCAGCGAGGGCCATCATCCGTTCGGCGACGGTGTCCAGTGCCTCGTCCCAGGTGATCCGCTCCCACCCCGGGTCCGCGGAGTCCTTGGGCGTGGTCCGCCTCAGCGGGTGGAGCAGCCGCGAGTGGTGGTACAGGATGTCCGGCGCAGCCTTGCCCTTCACGCAGATCGCCTTGCCAGTCGGGTGGGACGGGTCAGGGTGGAGCGCGACGAACTTCCCGTCCTCGACAGTGGCGCGCGCCCCGCAGCGCGACACGCACAGCGGACAGAAGGTCTGGACCGTCTCCCCATCCATCACATGATTCTCGCGCGCGCCCCGGGTGTGGGCAACGGCGTTGTCCGCCCTTACCCGCCGTTCGGCAGGTGGAGCCTCAGAGCTGCGATCGCTGTGCGGGCCTGCTCGGGCTCGGCGCCTTCAGCGATCGCCAACAGAGCCGCACGCCATGCCGCCGCGAGCACCTGTCCGAGTAGTGGTGTCATCGGGACGGCACTTTGACTGAGCATCTCGGCCAGGCGGTCATGGTCACTGCCCGCGGGCGGGTCTCCCAGGATGCGGAGGAAGTTCTCCCGTACGGCGAAGTCCAGCCCGACGAGAAGGGCGGACGTCACGGCTGCCGCACGATCTGACTCCCGAGCCGCGACTGCGCCTTCCATCCGGTCAAGGAGGCGTTGTTCCACGTCCGCGCGCACGAATGCATACAGCCCGAGCTTGCTCCCGAAGTGGTGGTACAGCGCGCCCGTGGTGACCTTCGCCGCTGCCGCCAGGTCAGCAACCGTGACCTCGTCGAAGCGACGTGCCCCAAACTCCTTGACCGCAGCGAGCGCCAGCCTGCCCTTCGGGGAGGAAGTAACGGGGATCCACTCGCGCACTGGTACATAATGCGATTATGCTGAGCGGAAATCCAGTTACGACACGGAAGGCCCCGCCATGAAACTCGAGTTCTTGTTCGTCCCGACCTCGGACCTGACGGCTTCCCTCGCCCTCTACCGGGACACCCTCGGCTTCACCGAGCTGTGGCGCGAGGGCGACGCGACAGTTGCGCTGGCCCTGCCTGGCAGCGACGTACAGGTCATGCTCGACGCCAACGACCCCAAGGCGCCGGTCGGGCCGCTGTTCGTCGTCGACAGCGTCGAGGCGTTCCATGCAGCGCGCCCGGAGAACCTTGCCGTCCTCGATGGGCCCTCGGAGATTCCCGGCGGCTTCCTGGCCACATATGAGGACCCGGGCGGGGCAACGATCTACGTCATGGACCAGACGACGGATCAGACCGCACAGTGAGAGCGACGGCCAGCTAGCGCCTTGGGGTGGCCCCCGCCGGACCGCTCCGACGGGGACGTGTTGCTCGCGTCCCGCCGCTAGAACGCCGGTGGGCTGAAGACGCCGAACTGGTTGCCCGCCGGGTCGCGCAGGTAGGCGAACCTGGGGACTCCGGGGCCGGGGTCGAGGACCTTGCTCACCACCGAGCCACCGAGGTGCACGGCGTCGGCGCAGGCGACCTCGACGTCGGCGACAAAGATGGAGAACACCGCGTGGTCGGGCATCTGCCGGCCGGTGCCGAAGATGCCTCCCATCGGTTCGTCGGCGCCGGAGGCCTTGATGTTGCGGTAGTCCAGGCCACCGGAGGCGGCTGGTTCGTCGGCTTCGAAGGTCCAGTCGAAGAGGCTGCCCTAGAACTTCACGGCGCCGTCGGGGTCGCTGGTGGCGACCTCGAACCAGGCCAGGGTGCCGGGAGCGGGGTTGGTCATGGGTGTCGCCTCTTGTGTTCGGATCACCCACCGGGGCGGCGGGTCCCACCCACCATCTCCGGGACTCGCGACAGCCCTATGTCGGTGTTTGGCGCAGGATTTTCGGGGCCCAGCGCCGACGCCGGCAGCTTCGTCTCGTGGCCGTCGACGATCGGCTCCCTAACGACCCGTTGCGGCCGCGCGATCGACGGTGCGCGCTCGGCACTGGTGACGCGATCCATCCGGAAGACCCTGTCGTCGCCTCTCAGGTGGCACCAGGCGGTGAGGTACGAGCCGTTGGGACCGACCACGACCTGCTGGGGCTCGATCTCGCGCTCGGTCTCGAGACCACCGACGTCGATGTAGCGGATGCGCAGCACGTGGTTGTCGCGCACCGCCCGCCAGATGGATTCGGCGATCTCGAGGTCGGGGTCGGGTGCCGGCGGGACGAGGAGCCTGACCTTGTCGGCGGTCGCACGTGCCTCATCCAGGGCCCACTGGGGCATGGCGGCCACGATCTTCTGCAGGGCGGTGCGGGCGTCGCGCGCGAAGAGCACATGCTCGCCGCGGCTCAGCGCCACGGCGACCGCCGCCGCCTCGCGCGGCGTGAAGTTCAGCGGCGGCAGGCTCATCGAGCGGTCGAGTGCGTAGCCCCCGGTGCGCCCCTGCTTCGTGGTCAGTGGGACGCCGGCCTGCCCCAGCGCGCTCAGGTCGCGCTCGATGGTTCTGACGCTGACCTCGAAGTGCTCAGCCAGCCGCCGCGCCGTACGACCCCTGGGTCCTGCGGCCCGAAGCTCCTCGACCAGGGCGTACAGGCGATCGATCCGGTTCATGCTCGGAGCGTAGGCGCGAGCGGGGACAGTCCGAGATCCCGCTGACCTTCCCTGCCCACTGCCCTCCTGACCCGGTTAGTCCCGAACGGTTGGCATGCCCAGGTCCGCGTTTCGCATGCCGATCGTTCGGGACTATCCGGCTTGCAGGGTCGCGACGAGTTGGCGACACAGCACCTCTCTACCCGAGCAACCCTCCTGGGGTGACGCAGGACTTCATACGAAGTGGTCGTCGTGGCCGCCAAGTCGTATGACGTCCCGGCCGCCGCGGCCACCCCCGGGACCCGGGTATGGCGGACCGGACCTTCGGGACGGATAGTCCGAGACGCTTCCGTCCTCGAAACAGCCTCCTGGTCACGGGAACGTCTCGGACTATCCGGCCTGATCAGCGCGACGTGCGCATGAGGCCCATGTTCATCGGTCATCGGTCATCGGTCGTCGTCGATGATGGCGTCCATTTCGGTCTCGACGAGCCAGAGGGGGTCGATGAATCGCGACACCTCTACGAAGGTGGCAGCCGGTCGGATGTCGGAGAAGTACTCACCGTGGACGGCCGCAGCCTCGCGCCAGCGATCGATGTCGGTGAGCATGATGCGGGTCCGGACGACGTCCTTCAGGCTCGCCCCTACGGCCACCAGCGCGTCGGCTGACACGTCGAGGCAGCGTCGGGTCTGAGCGGCGACATCGCCTTCACCGACAGTGACTCCGTCGGGACCGATCGGCGCGGTTCCCGCAACGACGACATGGGCTCCTACTCGTACCGCCCGTGCGAATCCGATCTCGGGCTCGAGCGGGGAACCGGAAGAAGCGAGGTGGCGCATGCAGCGATCTAACCCCGTCATCTGCCCGTGAGAGTGAAGCCGGCCCAGGAATCCAGTGCTGCGCCCCGAGGGAGAGTCATCGCATCAATGCCTCATAGATGCGCCTGGCGACAACGGGATCGGACAGGTAGCCCGTGATCCCGTGCTGGTTGGGCGTGTCGTTGTCGACCTTGTCGTAGTTCTCCACGGGGGGCTGTACGCCGAAGTGCCGCTCGTCCAACGGGTGCAACGCCACGATGTCGTTGGTGTCGAAGGCGTTGAACCACTCCGCCACCCCAGCGGGACGTCCGATCGGGCTGAGCGCCTCGACGATGGGTTCCACGGCCAACGGGCACCCCACGGTCACCAGACTCGGCACCGTCCAGCCCGCATCCGCCGTACGTCGCCGGAGCACGTTGTACGCCACCACGGCACCGAGGGAATGTGCGACCACCACGCATTCACCCTCGGTCTCCATGGCGGACAGAACTCCGGCGTCGATTGGCCTCGCTACACCCGGCCGACGCAGGTAGTGGAAGACATCGCGCGTCACTGCCGCAAGCGTGGGTCCGCCCAGCCCGGGCAGTTTCGCGAGCACCTTGACGGCGCCGATCACCCAGGGCCAGTTCTGCGGCCCGGCTTCAATGTTGGGATCGCCGACCTCCGCTCTGATCTGTGCCTCCGTGACGCCCTTCTCGAGTACGGCGTCCGCCACGGCGGCACCGATGAACTGCTTCTCCTCGGCATCGAGCCCAGCGCCCGGGCTCATGACGATCACCTCCGCAGGCGACTGACTGCCTTCGACAAGTTGGGCGAGCGTGTCGCCGTAGTACGGGAACCGCACCCGGTCGTCGGGCAGGTCGAGCTCGACATCGGCGGCGGCGAAGCCGTTGTTGAGCGCCTCCAGCCATTCTCGCTTGAGGGTGGCGGGGTCCTTGCCCTGCTGGGCACGGCCGTGGACGAGGACGAGAGTGCGCATCAGAACTCCTAGGGCTGGCGACGAGGATCGAACAGTCGGTCATGCAGGGCGTCGAGGCCGTCGGAGGCAAACATCGTCCACGGCGACGTCAACCGTGGCGGGGTCTCCGGGAGGGGGGCCAAGCCGTGCTCGCCGAGAAATGGCCACGTGCGGGAGAACATCGGCGGGAACACACCCTTATTCGCGCCCGCGACCCCGGCAAGCAGGGCCACGTCCGGCAGCATGGCCGGCCGCACAAGGGCTTCCACCAGGTCAGGGCGACCCAGCTCGACCAGGGCATGAGCCACAAGCACACCAGCCGCGGGGTCACGATCGGTCAGATCGGCGTACCCCTGGACGATGTCTTCCGGACTCGTGACGTCCCACCACGGCAGCACCCATCGCGAGGCGGCGCCCAACCAGGCTCGCTCTTCGGACGGCGGTACCGGGCGGTCGCTCGCGGCGTAGACGACATCGACCAGCTGACCGTCCTCCACCACAACGCTGACCACTCTGTTCCCGAAGACCGGCACCACGACGAGTCCTCCCCGATGAAGGCCAAGCAGCAAGGGCCACAGCGGGGAGCTGCCCACCTCCACCACGATGTCCTGTCCGTTGACGCTCACCGGAGCAGGGCCGGCGTCCGCGACCTCGATCTCCGCGCCGACAACGTGCACCCCTACGATCGGCGGCGGCGCGGGAAGCTGCATGAGGCGACTCGCTGCCTCACCGGCCAGCTCGGCCAGGTGGTCTGGCGCCCTCCCGGTGTCGGGCGCGCGGGGGCTGCGCCCGCGTCGGCCCTCGAGGCCGGGTCCGACCGGGGGGATGCGAGACACCCAGTTCTGCCCCGTGTCGTAGCAGATGTCACCGTCGGGCGTCTGGCTCGCCGTTGTCTTCAAGCTTTCCAGCCGGTCGTAGACCAGGTCCGGCAACGCCTTGTACAGCGGGCCAACCCTGACGAGCCTCGCCGGGCCGAGCTCGTCGTCGACCTCCTCGACCACGTCCTCGTAGTCGCCTTGGAGGGCTTCAGCGAACACCTCGGTGTAGACGGGGTGATAGACCGGCGCGGCATCCGTCCGGACGTCGGTGCTGCTGACCTGCAGGGCCGGCTCACCGCGCCTGGTCGCGTAGAACACGTCGACGAAGCACCGGTTGCCGTGCCGCTTCGTGGGGAAGATGGACGACCCCACAGACGCGGCGTCAGCGATGGTCTCCGGGGCGGTGCGGCAGGCGTCGGAGACCATCACCACGTGCGGTATGACGCCGCTGGTCGCCGCGAACGTCGACTTGGCAACACTGACGGCCTCATGGCCGAACTCCATGGCATCCGACAGCAGCCACACCTCGTTCATGTCGACGACCATCCCGTGCCCACAGAAGTGGATGATCAGCTGCTCGACCACCTTGCTGCCGACGTACTTGTTGACCGCAGCAGTCACGGCGCTGAGGGTGACCGGCTCCCCGTCGAGGTCCGTAATGGTGGTGACCCGGTCCGCAGGGAGGCCCTGGCTGTTCGCCCACTGCTCCATCGCCTTGATGCCATCGCCCACGGCAGGGAGCTCGTGCAGGTCACGCGCGCGACCGACCCCGATCAGGATGACCGCTCGTTCCATGACCGCCTCCCAAGAGCAGCGCGCTCAGCACGCTAGCAACGGCCCGGAGAGCCGGTCCATGACCCACTCGGGTGGTCTAGTGCGTGGCCCGGGCAGGGGCAAATGGCAGTCGCCTCCAGTTCGACCCAGCGCGAGATCAACGCATCGACAGCGTCGCCAACCAGACACCGGTGAAGTGACTCGCGAAGGCCAGGATCGTCAAGGAGTGGAACACCTCATGAAAGCCGAACCAGTTCGGCCACGGGTTGGGTTTCTGGAACCCGTACACGACTCCGCCGAGGACGTACAGCGCGGCCCCGATCGCCATCACGATGAGCGTCGCCGTCCCAGTGCCCGCACCCAGACGCGCCGCACCGTCGACGAAGCCCGGCGTGAACAGCAACGCCGCCCCTCCCAGAACAACGTAGATCGGCGTGTGCAGCCACCGTGGTGCGTCGATCCAGCAGATGCCGAACAACACACCGAAGAACGCGCCTATCCAAACGATGCAGAGCAACACCGCTCGTTCCTTGCCACTTAGCAGGAGCAGGCAGTACGCCGTACACGACCCGGCGATGAGCAGGAAAATGTTGGAATGGTCCAAGCGGCGCAAGACCGCACGCGATCGGGGGGACCAGTTGCCACGGTGATACACCGCAGACCCGGTGAACAGCGCCAACGCAGAACCGATGAAGATGGCGGATCCGATGCGGGTGCTGCTGGTGGGAGAGAGCCCGATGAGCAGGACACCTGCGGCCAACGTGAGCGGAATCGTCGCGAGGTGTAGCCCTCCCCTGAGCCTTGGCTTCACCTCGGCGATGACGTCCCGCACCGCTTCGGTCGCCTCGTCACGCAAATCTGGCAACAGTGTCGTCATGGTTGGACAGTCCGCGGGGTTCCCCGGGGAGACGAAGTGTCCACAGTTGGCCTCTGACAATCGATGATGGTCGTCAGGGGCAAGGACGAAGGTGGAACCCGATTGTAGTCGAGCCCCGTCAGGGTGTCCGGCGCCTCGTGGACTACTCACGTCCTTCGCGGAGAACACCCTGACCGTTGGGGTGGATCGCGCTATTGACCGACGCGGTGCTTCGATCCCGCTTCGTACTTCCGGTTGGTCAACTCCGACCGCAGGTAGTCGTCTGCGAGGAGCTTGGGGATCTGGTGCCTGCGCTGGGGGGACCGATCGAAGCTCAACACCTGGCGGCCATTTCTCTTCACGAGGAGGATGTCGTAGTCGGGGTTGGCTTCGACGAACCTGACGAGCGCCTTGGTCGAGAGGTTCTCGAGGTACTGCGGTTCCTTGGCGATCAGGCGCGCGATCTGCGCCATCTTGCTGCGCATGGTGGGGTCGTTCATGACAGCTTGCTCAAGATCCGCGAAGCCATCGATTTCCACCTTCTTGACCACCTGCTTCAACGTGTCCCGGGCGAGTGCTCGAGCTTTCTCGGGTGCGTTGAGTTTGCTTTCCAGGAGGTTCACGCTGACGAAGTAGGCCAGATCACCACAGGTGAGAATGTCGAAGCGTGGTTCGTAGTAGAGGATCTCCCCCTGCACGGGCTCATAGATTCCGTCGCGTGGGATCAGCTGCAAGACGCCGCGTGGGCGACGTGTGGCGATCCCCGGTCCCTTGACGCGGTACGCCACGACCCTGCGACTCTTGGCGCCCACGGCGTGAGCCATCGCAACCACGGACTCTCCTCCTGCATCGTTCGCGAAGTCGCCCCGGCGCACGGCCTGGTCGACGGCCTCGAGGTCGGGGATGCCGGAGAGGGGCTCCACGAGCACCTGGGCTGGAGACGTTTGGTAGGAAGGGTCAAAGGCGACGATCTGCTTGTCCACCAGCCGCTCGACCTGGCCCCACACATCGTCCTGTACTTGTTGTCCCATCTCGGCTGTGAAGTCGATCCTTGAGAGGCTCGCGGTGGCCATGACGTCGCCTCGGAGCACCGAGTTTGCGAGAGCGGGAGACCGTTTCTGCAGTGCCTCTGTGAGGAGGGCGCGCGCCTCGTCTTCCAGTGTCACGAGTTTCCTCCGATCTGGATGGCCACGTCGTCACCGATGCGTCTTGCGTCGATCGGCGCGGTCTGAGCCAGATGGCCTTTGCGTGTCAGGACCATGGTCACCGTGTCGTTCTCCAGCGTCACCTCGTACAGCCGGTAGCCAAGGAGCGCTAGCGTCGGGTTGAGGTGGTACAGCTGGGCGCGGACGTAGATCACGGCGATGATGGCGATGAGCGCGCCGGTGCCGACCACAGTGGCAGCGTCGTCCTCGGCGAACGCAGCGACAGCCACCGGGACGATGTAGGTCGAAGCGAAGGCGAGGACGGCCTGGTCGGCACGGCGCACCTGCTTCGGCTCCAGGACGGTCTGCTGGACGCGGGCGAGCACCTTGAGCACCAGCGCGAGCAATCCCAGTGCGACCAGACAAGCGGCCAGCACCCACCATTTCAAGACACCGAGGCTGTTCCACTGCAGCACCGCCAGAACCGCGACCACCGGCGCGAAGGCCGAGGCCAGCAATCCGAGGGCTACCACGCGTCTCGTCATGGTTCGACCCTAGTGTCCGCGGGACACTGGGTGCCGCGGCCACTTCCAGGCGCCGGACGCCGCCAGATGTCGTCGGTACGCTGGCGCCGTTGGTCATTCGGCGGAGGTCCGCGGTGAGCGGTGTCAGATACGAGAGCGTGGCGGGGCTGACTTACCCCGGATCCGATGTGGCGTCGGTACGCGACCTCAGCCTGGAAGTCGCGGAGGGCGAGTTCCTGGTCCTTGTCGGCCCGCCAGGTAGCGGCACGTCAACGGTCGGGCGGATGCTCGCCGGGCTTGAGGACGTCTCGAACGGGCGCATCAGCATCGGTGGCCGAGACGTGACCGACGCGTCTGCTTCGGAGCGTGACATCGCCCTGGTCTTCCAGAACTACGCGCTCTATCCGCACATGACCGTGGCGGACAACATTGGTTTCGCACTGAGGATGAGGGGCCTGCCGAAGTCGGAGATCGCAGAGCGAGTGCGCGACGCCGCGGCCGTTCTGGGACTGGAGGAGTGGTTGGACCGCAAGCCGGCCGCGTTGTCCGGCGCTCAGCGGCAGAGGGTGCTCATCGGCCGGGCACTGGTACGGCGCCCGCATGTGCTCCTCGTGGACGACACGGATCTCTCCAATCTGGAAGCCCGCCTGTGGAGCGTTGCGCGAAGCGAGTTCGCGGCCGTCCAGAAGCGGTTGCGGCTGACGACGCTCTACGTCACGAATGACCAGGCAACAGCATTGGTTCTGGGCGACCGAATCGCCGTCATGGTCAATGGCGAGCTGCAGCAAGTGGGCACCGCACTTGAGGTCTTCGAACGGCCGGCCAATCTTTCCGTCGCCAGGTTCATCGGCACTCCCCCCATGAACATTTTCCGGGTGCCACTCGTCGAGGGCCGTGCCCGGCTCGGCGCTCTTGTGGTCGATCTCTCGCAGGGCACCTCGCTGTCCACGCCGGACTGGCCGGTGGAGACCGTCGCCTTGGGTGTCAGGCCCGAAGGACTGGTCGTTGCCGAGTCGGGCGTCGGGCTTCCGGTCAGGGTCAGCCGGATCGAACACAAGGCCGGCGACACGTTCGTCCACGGCCTCCTCGACGGAACCGATGTGTTGTCGGAGGGCGCAGTCACCGTCAGCTGGGGCACCGACCACCAGCCGCGAGTGGGAGACCGCCTCGCTCTACGGCCGCTACCGGGAATGGTTCACCCGTTCTCGCTGGAGTCGGGCGAGCGCCTGGATGTGGTTCCGCACGTGTTCCCGGCTGACCGAGATCCCGGGCAAGAGCCGCTCCTGGGGCAGGTACTGAGTCGTACGCCGGGCGAGGTACACGTGATCAGCAGGGATCCGGCTACGGGCGACGAACTGCGGATAGTGGTGGCGGCTGACAGCACGTCGAGTGGGTTCGGCGTCGGTGACCTGGTCACCGTGGAGTTCACCCAGGAGGAAGATGGCGCCACCTCGGCGCATCTGGTTCCCCCTCCCACGACCGGGGCCACCGAGTGGAGCATCGTGGAGGCATCCTCCTGGGCTGAGAGAATCCTGGACCAGCTGGACGAGTCGTGACTCCTCGCCGATTCGAGGAGTTGTCCGGCTCGAGGAGACCGTCCCCTGACGAGTTCCAGGTCGCCGTCCTTGGGCCCGGCGTCGGCGAGTCGATCGTGCTGCATGTCGGCGCCGGTCGCTGGATCGCCGTCGACAGCTTCATGGTCCCTGGCGGGAGCGGCAGAGTACCGGCGGCACTGCATTACCTGGACTCCATCGGCGTAGACAGGACTGCCTTGGTGGCTGTAGTCGTCTCCCATTTCGACATCGATCACGTGAGAGGGATCTGCCAGGTCCTCGAAGCAGCCCATCCCGAGGCGACTCTCGTCCTCAACGGTGCCGCGTCTTGCAAGGAGTTCCTGGTGCAACTCCGCCTCACCGATCGCAGACCTGACCTGCGAGACAAGGGAATCGAAGAGCTGAGGGCAATGTGGGACCTCGTCCGCCCGGAACGAGGATCGGCGCGACGTCTCGAACGATGCCGGCGTGACCAGTTCTTGCTGCGCTTTCTGGAGAGGGGCTCGCCGCCAGTGTTCGCCTATGGCCTGGCACCCAGCGAAGAAACGATCACCGAGTTCTCCCAACAGATGGCACCACTGGTCGACGGGCCACTGCCGACATCGCTCCCCCACTCCAAACTGAACCGGGCCAGCGGAGCCCTGCATGTACAGGTCGGCGCGGTCGCAGCATTGCTATGTGGCGACCTTGAGGAGGACCCTCGACGCGGATGCGAGCTCCGTGGCTGGAAAGGTGCCGTCCTCCCGCCGAACGGCGCCAGAGCGAGCTTCGTCAAACTGGGCCATCACGGTAGCCACAACGGCGACCACGAAGACATCTGGACGAGACTCACCACCGCAGACGGACCCACGGCCACAGCCGCGTTCAGGTCGCTCAAGTCCCCACTACCTCGCCCCAGCGACATCACACGAGTCGCGGCGCGCGGACACAGCGTGTACGTCGCAGGTCGCGTGGACCTTCGAACCACAGCAACCGGCATACGTTCCGATCACGAGGCCCCATCACCGGAGACGCCCGGCCCCAGGAAACGACGGCCACCGAGCCCCGGAGCGATCGTCGCCACCTGCGCGGCAGATGGAAGCACCCCCTGGAGCATCGAGAGCTTTGGCGCGACGTTCACGACCGACGGCGGCCAACACTGAACGGTCCAGGAGACGAGCATGGCGACGGACGGCCTCGCGTCGTACATGGTCAAGCGCGAGACGGCGTACGACAGCCGAGCCTCGAGCTGGCTAGCGGACCGGCCCCACGCTGCCCCGCACCATCCTGGTAGCTACGTGCACGACTCGGACGCCGCGAACCCCGTCCTCCACCGCGCGCCTGACGAGCTCGACCACGGACGGGACGATGTCGTCGAGCGGCCAACGGAATGTGGTCAGGGGCGGGCTGAGCAGTCGGGAGACCGGGCGGTCGTCGTACCCAATGACCGAGACCTCCCCGGGGATGTCCAGACCGACCTCCCGGGCGGCGTCGTAGACCCCGTGGGCTATCGAGTCGGCGAGGCAGAAGAAACCGGTGGGACGTGCCTTCCTGTGGAGCAGGTCCTGGACGACCGCGCTGGCGGCGTCGAGGCCGAACGGTGTGGTCACCACCTCGACGTGCATGCCAAGCTCACGGCCCAGCGCACGCACCACCTGCTCGGCAGGACGGTCGGCTGTAGCGTCCAGGTTGGGGGTCAGGAACGCCACTTTGCGGTGACCTGCCTTCGCGAACTGGGTGAGTGCCTCGCGTACGCCGCGGTCGTTGTCGAAGACGATCTCGGCCGCGGTGTCGGCATGGGGCAGGGCGTCCCCGAGGCTGATGAGCGGGACCAGTTGCGCCACTTCCCGCCAGTGCCCGGCACCAGGGTCCGCGGGGATCGTGATCAGGGCGTCGACCCGCTGGTCGAGCAGCCTGCGGGCCTCAAGCGCCTCGGTCGCCGGGTCGTTGGCGACATCCACGATCAGCGTCGACCGGCCCGTGCCGAGCAGCGCGGCACCGAGGGCGGCGGCGACCGACTGTTGCCACAGGTCGTCGAGTGACTCGCAGAGCAGGCCGACGGTGCCCGTGCGACCCGAGGCCAGCGCGCGCGCGATCGGGTTGGCCTGGTAACCGAGGCGATCGGCCGCCTCACGGACCCGCGCCTGCGTCTCCTCCGGCAGCCGCATGCCGCGCAGTGCATAGCTCACCGCGGCCTGCGACAGACCGGTCTCGATGGCGAGGTCACGAAGGGTGACCCGGCGCGGGCGTGCAGCCATCGGTCTCCTCGCTCCCTGGGCTGGCCGACACGTTAGTCGCTTCCGGCAGTGATCCACCCCGCCCGGGGAGATGTGTGCTCCAGTCGATCTGGTCCTGGTGAGGACTTGACGGATGGGCTGGTGAAGCGTTTCACTGAAATAAGCGGTGATACGCTTCACCATCTAATTCAGTTGTCTTACTGGATTTAATGCGTCTGGACCCTGCGCACGGACGGAGGGCTCGCGATCGACCCGGCACTGGACATCCATCAGCACCTGTGGCCTGAGGCGTTCGTGGCCGCACTGCGCGCGCGGCGGGAGCCACCTCGCCTCGATCGGTGGACCCTGCACCTGCCCGGCGAGCCCCCCGTCAAGCTCCACTCCGCCGACCACGACCCCAGCCTCCGGGCCAGGTGGCTCCGGGACGAGTCGGTGACAGCCGTGCTCAGCCACTCCTCGCCGCTCGGCGTGGAGAACCTGCCGCGCGCACAGAGCCAGCCGTTGTTGGACGCCTACCACGAGGGCGTCGCGTCTCTGGAGGACGTCGCCGGTTCCGATCCGCGCCTCGGCTGGTGGGCGGCTCTGCCCCGAGACTCGGCCCTGGGCGACAGCGTCTCCGCGCGTCGCGAGCTGTGCTCACTGCTCGGACGCGGCGCAGCGGGGCTGCAGCTCCCCGCCCCGTGGCTGAGCCGGCCTGAGTACTTCGTGGCACTTCAGCCACTCCTCGCCACGCTGCAGGAGGCGGACCGGCCCTTGTTCATCCACCCCGGTCCCGCGCCGGCCGAGGTGGGATCCACGATCTCGCTACCCGGCTGGTGGGCACCCGTGGTCGACTACACCGCCCAGATGGCTGCCGCGTGGTGGTCGTGGCACGCCTTCGCACGTCGCGAGCTGCCCACGTTGCGTGTCTGCTTCGCCGCGGGAGCAGGACTCGCGCCGGTGCACCAGGAGCGGCTGCGGGCCCGCGGCGGAAGCGTGCGGGCCATTGATCCGCTCACCTTCGTCGAGCTATCCGGCTACGGCCCCCAGGCCTTCGACGCCTTGCTCCGTGTGCTCGGCATCGACGTGCTGGTCTCGGCGAGCGACCACCCCTATGCCGTCGCCCTCGAGATTCCACAAGACCCGGCGGCAAACCGCGCGCTTCACCACACCAACCCACGCCGACTCATGTCCGGAGGCACGCCATGAACCAATCCACGATCCAGTCCACGATCCAGTCCACGATCCAGCCGACCATCGAGCACCTCCCGGGGCGCACGCTCACTCGGACCGAGCTCGTCGACCTGGCCAGCCAGGTCGTCGCTGACCCGAGCAAGTGGAGGCACCACCTGCGGTACTCCGACGAGCACCGCCACTACGTCTCCCTCTACCGGGACACCGACGTCGAGGTGTGGCTGATCTGCTGGACACCGGCCAGCGACACCGGCTGGCACGACCACGACACCTCCGCGGGCGCAGTCGCCGTCGCCGAAGGGGCCGTCATCGAGCACACCCTGGCAGTCGGAGCACCCGAGATCGTGACCGTGGCGACCCAGGGCACGGCGTACTCCTTCGGGCCCGACCACATCCACCGGATGAAAGGCCGGGACGCCCAGTCCGCGACGATCCACGCCTACAGCCCTCCGCTTTGGCGGATGGGTCAGTACACGATCAGCAGGGAAGGCGTGCTGCGCCGCCAGTCGGTCTCCTACGCCGACGAGCTCCGCCCCATCTGAGGTTCGTGGCCCAGCACGCGCCGTAGCTTGTCCTCAGTCACGGGCATCTCGTCGTACCGATGGATGACGAGTTGCGGTTCGCGACGGCGAGTGCCCACTCCAAACGCTCCGGCGCCAGAACGCTGAGCCCGCTCGCCTCGCGAAACGGCGTCTCTTCGCCGCCTGTGGTCTTAGGAACTTGCGACACTCTCGGGCACACGCCCTGGGTGTTTCTCGACAGCTGTCCGTATGCCCCCCGCCTCCCGGGACGGCTTCCGGACGGGCCATCCGGCGACGGCTGCCCCGATGTGACGGCGCCTCCCCCCGTTGACCTGCGCGTTCGTCAGTTGCGGTTCGGCTTACGGGACGGCGGGATCCGGCGCGGCCCGCGTGTCGTGGTGTGGATCGCTGTGACGCGAAGCGGTCGCCGGGGGTCGCGTTGGCAGTAGCCTCGCGGGGTGACCGAGGTGGTCGCCCTCGCATTTGGGGTGTCGACATCTGGTTGGGCGACAGAAGGGAGGCGTCATCATGGCTGATGAGCGTTCAGTTCAAGCTCACTACCGTGCTGTCGGATTGCTCGATCGCATCGTCGCTGGTTTGCGCGAAGCGGGTAAGGACCCTGACGCGCCGACTGTGGATGACCTTGCGCCGGCCGATGAGTTTCACTCGGCCGGGCGCGCTGCTACGAAGGATCTCGCCGCACTCGCTGCACTCAAGCCCGGAACACGGGTGCTTGACGTGGGCAGCGGCCTGGGCGGCCCGGCACGATTCCTCGCCGCGACGTACAGGTGTGACGTCACCGGTATTGACCTTATGCCTGAGTTTTGCACCGTGGCCAACGAGCTGTCCCGCATGACGCGCCTTGCAGAGCGGACCCAATTTCGTCGAGGCAATGCTTTGGCGCTACCGTTTGATGATGGCGCGTTCGATTGCGTGTGGACGATTCAGACGCAGATGAACATTGCCGAAAAGCGCCAATTCTACGGTGAAATAACGCGCGTCCTGCGACCCGGCGGTCAGTTCGTGTTCCAGGACATCTGTGCGGGCAACGGACAGCCGCTCGATTTTCCCGTTCCCTGGGCGAGTGAGCCGGGGCAGAGCCACCTGATTTCCCCGGAAGACTTGCGAACACTCTTGCGCAAGTTGGGCCTCAAAGAGCACACGTTCCGGGACGTCTCTTCGACGATCCTTGCCTGGCTGGACGCAAACCGACCGCCGGCGGGCACATCGCCTCCTCTTGGAATGCACCTGGTGCTTGGCGAGCGACATGCCCAGAAGCGTGCCAATTCCGGCAGCGCCTTGCGTGATGGGCGCGTGAGGTACGTTCAGGGTGCGTATCTCAAGCCCGAGTGAGTGCCGATGACAGGTTCTTGGAGCCCTTCGGCCGCACTGGGTTGCGGTGCAGCTCGCACAATCGCTGCAAAAGTCGCCCAACTACCCGGTGGAGCGGACCGCTGGCTCGCATCGGGTCACCGCGGCCGCTCACCGCAGCGTTGAGTTCATGCACAACGACGATAAGGACCATCCAACACGCTGGCCTGCGGGGGAGCTGAGGAAGGTGAACCCGTCGAGCATCATGCGGCTGTCTGTCATCCCCGGAAGGGGATCGTCTTGCGGCACGGTCCGATGCAGACGACCCGAGACCCCCCGCTGCATTCCACCCACTAGGACGCGCGTCGCGATTCTCCCGAGCCGCTGGATCGGAGGGAGCAGCAGTTGTCGGCAGTCACGGCGCTTTCCAGCCTCGAGTCGACAAGTCCCGTGCTGCTGCCACGCAGGAACGTCCGGATCCGCGATCCGGCGCTGTCGTGGCCTAACGCACAGGCGGGGCTGGGGCAGGAGGGCGGCTCGAGACGTGTCGCACCGCAGTTCGGGTTGTGCCCGCGGAGATCCTCACGGAGCCGGACGCTTCAGCGTCGTGCGAGCCACGGCGATGGCAGCCCCACCTGCGGAGCTGCGGGCCGAGTGCCACGAGCGGCCCCGGCCAGGAACGGATTCGGGTTCGCTGCGCACACCGTGCCCCTGGGAGGTAGCGACACCGTGAGCAAGTAGGCGTCCACGTTGTCGATGACGCACTGGCTGCGGCCGTAGGCGGTGTGTCCCCAGCCGGCGTAGCTGAGCAGTCGGCTTTTGCGCAGCAGCCGGGCGGTGGCCCGCGCGCCGGCGTAGTCGGTGACCCCGTCGAAGTAGTTGCCTACCACGAGGACGGGCGCCGATGTACGTGCCGTCCACGGGCCGACGTAGCGGTCGGCGTTGACCGGCCAGCGCGCACAGCCCGTGTTGAACCACCACCACAACGGTCCGAACCGCGAGCTGAGCCGCGCGTATCGGTCGATGGCGAGCCAGGCGGGGAAGGAGTGTGGGTACTGGGTGTCGGCGCATTGGTTGCCGTAGTAGGCGTCCAAGCCGTTGGCATACTCGGCTTCTTCGACGTCCGGCGTCAGCTGGTCGAGCAGCGCAGTGTGCAGCCGCGCCGCGTCCGCGGCCGCACTCCGGTCACTGGTGAGAACTGCATCGGCAAGGGAGTCGAGCAATGCGGCCGCACCCTCGGGTCCGCCCCACACCTCGGGGGCATACATCGCGAACGTGGCATCGGCGATCAAGAAGTCGTAGGTGTACAGGGTGCCGTCGGGGAGCTCCAGCGGGCTCCGCCGAATAGTGCTGGCCAGCCGCTCCCAACGTCGCGCTGACCCCTCCGGGGTCCGGAAGGCGCACTCGGAGCCCGCGGCGTCGCACAGACGCAGGAACTCGTCGAACTCCTCCTGGGTCGCGACCCGGTCGGATTTGATCTGCCATCCGCTGGCCCACAGGCGAGGGTCGAGAACTCCGTCGATCACCATGGCACGGATCTTTCCCGGGAACAGGTTGGCGTATGTGTTGCCGAGATAGGTGCCGTAGGAGAATCCGAGGTAAGTCAGCTTCCGATCGCCAACCGCCTGGCGCAGCAGGTTCATGTCGCGGGCCACATCAGCGGTGTTCATGTGCCGTGCGACGCGCTGCTGGTCATCGAGGCACTCGGGTCCCAGGCCGGCCCAGGTGTCGAAGAAGGGACGGTACTGGCCCTTGTTGTACGGGAAGAGCGGTTGGCCGGACGCGAACGCGTTGAGCTCATCCTCGGAGTCGAAGCAGTGCAACGGGTCTGAGCGCGCGACGCCGCGCGGGTCGAATCCGACGACGTCGAATCGGCCGTCGAGCTGCGCGCCGAGGAACTCGCCGAACCCGTTGAGAACCATGTTGACCCCGGACCCGCCCGGGCCGCCGGGGTTGACGAAGACGCTTCCGATTCGGTCCCGGGTGCTGGTCGCCGGGTGTCGCGCGAGCGCCAGCTGCGTCGTGCCGCGGGAGGGCTGGTCGTAGTCCAGGGGGACGGTCGCGACCGCACAGTCATAGCCAGGGTGGTCAGCGCCGCACGGGTTCCAGTCAAGAGCAGGGATCCTCGCTTCACCTGCTGTGCGGGTCGTAGCGGGCTCGGTAACTGATCCGAGTTCGGCTGCTGGTCTCGCAGTCGGCCCGGCCAGGCCCGCGGACGAGGCCGTGGCCGCCGCGCCGGTGACGCCGAGAATCGGAACGAGCAGGGCGACCGCCGCGATGGCCCAGACCCGCCTGACTGACAAGCCCACGACAGTCATGCCTCTGCCCTCCCCGGGGCGGACGGTAACCCCTAGACCGTAGGCCGCAGAGGGGCACATGCGCCAGAGCGGAGTAGCAGATTCCCCACCCATCGAACGGCAGGAAGAGCATCAGCGAGCCATCGCATTGATGAGGAGGTCGTGCCGCGGGTCAGGCTAGGGCACCAGCAGCGTGCGCACGAGCGTGTCCGCCAAGCACTCCCCTTAGAACCGATAGGTCGGCGAGGTGGGCAGTGCTACTACGAGCAGAGCAGTCCCCCTCTGGAGCCACGCCTCGTCCGGTGACCGGCGGGCTGCAGACCGAAAGAGAGCCACACCCAGAAGGCGGGTGGGCAACCGCATAGAGAGCCTCCCGCCGGACACCTAAACCGAGTCTGGCCAGACGCCGGTCCTACGGAAAGCGTCTAGTAGCCGCCATTGACGCAGCTGCCCGGGCCGTCCCACAGGGGAACGGCTTATGGCGCGAGTCACACTCGATGACGATGTGCGAGTCGACGACGCCCATCGCCGTAAGCGGATGGGCAATAGGGACGACTCCCACGCCGCAAAACGTTGCCGGGCCTCGCGGGCTGCGTCGATACGCTCGGTCTGGTGCTTGGGAGGTAGGGGTGACCAACGGGTCCAGAGGGTCTAGCGTGAAATCGCAGCCCGACTCCAAGGGAGCAGCCAGTGAAATCAGGCCCGTCTCGGGCGGCGCCAAAGCGTCGCTCGCTCATCGTATGCACCGCGCTTGCCGCGACGATGCTGCCGGCCATCACCGGCGCCCTCGCTTCCTCCCGCCCTACCAGCTCCATCCAGCGTGACCCCGTCCTGGTCGGTCGCGCGGTCCTGCCGGCAAATACCATCGCCGGCCCGCCCGTGTCCGGCCAGTTCATGCCGCCGGGAACAGTCAACGGCATCACGTTCCCCTTGACCGGACAACCAGTGGCCGGGTTCTCGGCCATCGTCAAGGGACACCGCCTCGGCGAGTACCTCGCCATGCCGGACAACGGGTTCGGAGCCAAGACGAACTCCATGGACTTCTTGATCCGCGCCTACTACATCCGGCCGCGGTTCAAGACCGCTCACGGCGGCTCGGGCACGGTCAAGGTCGGCGACTTCATCTCCTTTCGCGATCCTCACCACCGGATCGGCTTCCCGATCGTGAACGGCGCCACGACCCGCCGCCTCCTCACCGGCGGCGACATCGACCCCGAGTCGCTGCAACGCGGCCGCTACCACGACCTCTGGGTGGGCGACGAGTTCGGCCCCTGGATCCTCCACTTCGACGCGCGCGGCAGGCTCCTCGACCGCCCGTTCGCCATGCCCGACGGCATCGTCTCGCCCAACAACCCACTGTTGAACGGCGCACCCATCACCCAGCCCAACAGTCGCGGCCTCGAAGCGATGGCCATCACCCCAGGTCGGAAGTACATCTACGCCGCCCTTGAGGGAGCAACCCTCGCCGATCCGGACAAGTCCCGACGCTACATCTTCGAGTTCAGTACCCAGCGCCGCGAGTTCACCGGCCGCGTGCTGCAGTATCGAACCGAGGACCCCGGCTACCTGGTCGCCGACATGTGGGCCGTGGACCGGCATCAATTCGTCGTGATTGAGCGGGACGCCGGGCGCGGCCTGACCGCCGTGTTCCGGAAGATCTACCTGATCGACCTCAGGCACACCGACCTGGCCGGCTTCCTCGAGAAGACACAACTCGTGGACCTGGCCAGCATCCCCGACCCCGACCTGGTCTCCCTTCCCCCGCTCAACCCCGGGGATGTCGGCCTGGGGAACGCGTTCCGGGTTACGTGTGAGTCTGTCGAAGCGGTCCATCTGGTCCGCGGGCACCGGATCCTGGTCGGCTGCGACAACAACCTTCCCAACACCGGCCGTAACCCGGGACTCGCCGACGACACCGAGTTCATTCTCATCGACGTGCCCGGTCTGAGGGGTCACGGCCACAGCCACAACTGAACGCCTCGCCGAGCACGGTCGCCTAGGAAAAGGGTGGCGGCGGGCCGCCCGCAGTCACATGTCGCCGAAACCGGAATCGAGGGGGATGGCTGCACCAAACACCCGGCGAAGTCGGCGATGAGGCCGGTGTGGGACCTCACCACCGGTGTGGTACGGACCTTTGGTTGAGCGTCTTACTTGCGTCGGCGCAACCAGCGACCCAGCGAGGGGTCGTTCGTGCCCGTGTTGGAGTATCGTGCGACCATCTACTCCGGCTGACGTTCGATCCGCCGCGGGCTCGCCCAGGCTCTGTCAGACCGCGGGAGTTTGAGCGACTCTGGATGAGACCGGGGGGTGCTTGTGATGCGGGACGTCGATGCTCAGCTGATCCACGACATGGAGAACACGGCGATGGTGCTCCATGGGGCCGCTTCGCAACTGAACGAGACCGCGGTTCGCTGCCGCTCGGCGTGGTCGAGCACCTGACTGAGATCGTTTGGCGTCGAAGCGACATGCTGGTGCGCCTACTCGCGGACCTGTCGACCTCGCACCTGGCAGGTCGCGGTGCACTGGACCTGACCCTGCAACGCGTGTCCCTGACCGGCGTCTGCCGCGAACTGCTCGCCGAACGTCAGCCCCGGGCAGGTGCACGCATCACTGTCGATGTCGCGGTTGACGCGCTCGTGGTCGCAGACCCGATGAGGATCACGCAGGTGCTGGACAACCTGGTCACCAACGCCCTGCGGTACGGCGGTCCGAACGTGCACATCAGTGCCGTACGCGCGGGAGCCTCCGTGCATCTGAGTGTCAGCGACGACGGCCCTGGAGTCCCGGAGGACCTGGTCGACAGCTCTTCGACGCCTACATCCACGGCGCGGATTCCCCTAGCCACGGTGGCAGCGGACTGGGCCTGCTGATCGTGCGCCAGCTCTGCGAAAACATGAACGGCACGGTCCACTACGACGGCGCCCGGGGCGCCAAGTTCACCGCAACCTTCCCCGCACTGCCTGTTCCCTCCGCACCACTCGGGGAGGATCTCGCCGAGGTAGGGCACTCGGTTTGCTTCTGGCACAGAAACGAGACCCTGACGCAGACTCTGCTCACCTACGTCGCGAACGGCCTGGCAGCCGGCGAGGCCGTGCTGGTCGCCGCGACCCCGGCACACATCAAGCTGCTGGAGGAAGGTCTCGACGCGGTCGGGATCGACCCCGTGGCGACGGCCGCGTCCGGCCAGTACCTCCCTCTCGACGCCGACGCGCTCCACAATGACCTCCCTCGATCCCGACACATCGATCGCGAACGCTTCGACCTTCTGATCGGCGAGACGGTGGCGCGGGTCAGTCGAGACTGGCGCACGTTCCGGGTTTTCGGCGAGATCGTGGACCTGTACTGGGGCGGCGAGTACGACCTGGCGCTCGAGCTTGAGGCCTGCTGGAACGAACTCCGAGGCCAGATCCGGTTCCCGCTTCTCTGTGGCTACGAGCTCGCAGCAGGGGAGAGCGCCGGCACCATCCGCGACTACCACGACACCGTCGTCCCGGCCTGATATCAGACCTCGAGTGCGCACTCCTCTGCGCCGATCGAGGGCGGCCTGGTCCCCCTTTCCGCCTTGAAGTATCCACCCGTCGCTGCCCCAGTTCTCCGTGGCTCGGGCCGGGGACCAGGCGCTCCAGCAGGAGAGGCCCGATCGCCGGCCCTCGACCGATGCACCCCCGATTAGCGCTGCTACCTCGACAACATCAGCTCCGTCGAGCGCCCTAAGCCGCCTCGCGTGACCGTCCCCCGTCAGTGCACGCGAGGCGGCGCTGCTCGCTTCGGTTCGATTCCGCGGGGTATGTCGGCCGGGCCGCACGGTGGCGCCGTGTTGGCCATGACCATGTGTGCCCTCCGGGGGTCGCTGTGAGGGTGGGTCCCCAGTGGGATCCAGGTAGGGACGCTGGGAACCGCCCCGGGCAGTGGTCGCGGCCCGGGGCGGTCCGCATGGTGCCCGCGGGCATCGGGGCCGCTTCGCGAGGTGCGTCCCCCTGGCGACTGACGACTCGGCCCTAGTCTTCGACAGTAGGCGCTGCGCCGCCACGCATCTAGGTCCACGCATTTGCGGACCCGCGAGGTGCGCAATGCAGGCGCCAACTTCTACCCAGGGGTAGTTAACACACTTGAACCCGAGGAGGCCGACGCCGGGATCGTCGAAGCGAGCCGGCCCACCGGCGGGGACCAGACTTCACGGCACCACCCCGCGCTCCTCGGCACCAGACGGTGATCCAGCATGGACTACAAGATGTCGAGGAAGGCCTACGCGATCGAGGCGATCGACCTGCTCAGGGGGCTGCCGGTCACAAAGACGCTTCCATGGAAGACGTCAGCAGCGAGAGCCTGCGACACCAGGTCATCCACGTGTCCGCGGACAGCCCCGGAACCGACTTCGAGGTGCGCCGACTCATCCATGCGATCGACCCAGACGCCCATCCATGGGGGTGAACCGCGACGGGAGCTCAGAATGCCAAGTCTCAGCCAGAGATGCGCGTAGGACGATGGGCGTCGTCGACTCGAACATGGTCGTCGAGCATGACGCGCGCCGTACGCCGTTCCCTGGCCGGAACTGCTGCCCGGCGATGCGCCCATCAAAGACAGTTGAGCATCGTGGTCTTGCCCGACCGAGGTCCCCGCTGGGCGGGCGAATCCGGACATCGGGCGACATCCGGTGGGCGAGGTTACCGATTGACCGTCGGTTCCACCACTATGAGTTAGCAGTGGGTCGTCGGCTGCGCGGCAGCCTGATCTGGAACAGGGTCCCTACGCCAGGCGAGGACTGAACGCCCACTGTGCCTTGATGCGCCTCAACAATGGACTTGACGATTGGGAGCCCGAGGCCGGCGCCCTGTTTCTCTGCGGCGACTGCCTGCCGGCCACGAAAGTGCCTTTCGAAGACCCGCGAAATGTCCTCTGCTGGGATACCGGGGCCAGTGTCCTTGACGGTAACGGTGATGTGGTTTGCGTCGCCGCGGAGTTCGATGTCGACCTTGCAGCCGGCGGGTGAGAACTTGATGGCGTTTAAGATCAGGTTGTCGACTGCTTGTCCGAGACGATCCGCGTCTCCGCGGAGGTGAGCATCGTCGCAAACGCTCACGAAGGTCAGGGGCAGACCTGCGGCCAAGGCGACCGGTGTGGCGCCTTCGACTGCCTCGAGCACGACCTTGAGGAAGTCAACCTTGGTCGGACGGATGTCCAAACCCCCCTCACCGGCGCTCACCAAGGTCAACAGGTCGTCCACCAGGCGTACCTCTCGGCGCGCGTTCCGAGCGATGACTTCGACGAAAGCCTGCGCCTCCGCACTGACATCTTCCGGGCCAAGGTCCCGGAGAACCTCTGTGTAACCCAGAACAGAGGTCAAGGGGGTGCGAAGCTCATGGGAGACCGTGGCCAGGAAGATGTCCTTCACTCTGTCCGCCTCCGCCTCGACTCGTCGGCGTTCACTGATGTCTCGGACCGCGACTCGCACGAGCGGAGCCTGCGCTGTACGTAGCGCTCCTATCGAGAGCTCGACTGGGATACTCGATCCGTCTTCGCGATTCGCATCGAGTTCGAGCGTGGGTGCTGGCTCATCGTGCGGGGCCCCGTCCAAAATGCCTGCATAGTAGGTGCGGAGTCGATTCTGCAGCGTCGCCGCGTCCTGACTGGGGAAGAGCTGCCACGTGTGCTGTTCGAACAACTGCATGCGATCACGCCCGAAGAGAAGTTCCGCGCGGCGGTTGCACAGGAGTATCCGGCCGTCCCGGTCGAGGATCAGGGTCGCGTCTGGCGTTGACTCGAGCAGGCCACGAAAACGGATCTCATCGAGACTGAGGTTCTCGACGTCGCGGATCGAGATGACAACCAGCTGGCCGTGGGTGCTCCGGATGGGCGCGTTCGCGATCTGGGCGGCGAACGTCGAGCCGTCTTTGCGTACAAAGGCACCTTCTAGCCCGTCTCCGAAGGCTCGCGCGACGGGGTTCTCGATGTAGGCGGTCAGGCGAGGCGTGAGCTCGTTGCGTAGGCGGGTCGGCATCAAACTGAGCACATGCTGACCGACGAGTTCGTCGCGGGTGTACCCGGTCGCCGCCAGGATGCGATCATTCGCGATACAGATCTGGGCGTCCTGGTCATAAACCACGACGGCGTCGTGCATGAGCTCAACCGCAATCGCCAACTGGCCGAGTTCAAAGACTCCCCGCGCATGCTCGATGCTCGTTACCCCTTCTCTGGAGTCACTGAAGGGTGCAGCCCAGGAAGAAACGAGCCCGCGCAAGAAAGATCCTTTGCCCTACTCGCGACGAGCGTAGACCTCAGATTACGAAAGGGCGGAGATTTCGCGAAATGGTGCAGGCCGAGGTTTCTTGCCGCACCGGGGGCACTAGCCCGGATCGTTCACGGCTGAGTGGCCGACTCGGGCCGTAGAAACACCGAAGTGCCTGTCCTGTAAGGGATTCTTGGACTTGCGACAGAACAAGAACTCTCACAGAACGGGCACTCGGTAAGTGAAGCGTACTTCGTGGTCTGCGGGCTTGTCAGTGACCGGCGACGGGACCGGTGTCGTGGCGCACGCGGGCAGCGTCGCGACCCGGATGTTGGCCGACCGGACCGGACTGACCGCCGAGCTCTCTGCAGCGTTGCGTCGTCGGTCGTTCACCCCGGTTCATGACCGGGGCCGGGTCCTGGCCGATGTCGCGGTGATGCTCGCCGATGGCGGGGAGGCGATCTCCGACATCGAGGTGCTGCGCCACCAGGCCCCCGTGCTGGGACCGGTCGCTTCCGCGCCAACGGTGTGGCGGGCGCTGGACGAGCTCACCCCGGCGGTGATGAAGAAGATCCAGACCGCCAGGGCCAGAGTCCGGCGCCACGTCTGGTCCCAGCTCGCCACCAGCGAGGCCGGGCTCCCGGTCTCGAAGGTCGCGGGCACCGACCTCGGCGATGTCGTCGTGCTCGACGTCGACGCGACGATCGTGGTGGCGCACAGTGAGAAGGAACTGGCCTCGCCCACGTTCAAGAAGACCTTCGGGTTCCACCCGTTGGCGGTGTGGTGCGACAACACCACCGAGATGCTCGCCGGGATGCTGCGGACCGGGAAGGCCGGGTCGAACACCGCCGCGGACCACATCACTGTCCTGTCCGAGGCGATTGCCCAGGTCCCTGCTGCGCACCGCAAGAAGCTGCTGGTCCGCAGCGACGGAGCCGGCGCCTCCCACGACCTGCTCGACTGGCTCACCGAACAGGGCGAGGTCCGCGGCCGCAGCCTGGAGTACTCCGTTGGCTTCCCGATCACCGAGAAGGTCCGTGACGCCATCGACCTGGTCCCGACGCGGTGTGGACCCCGGCCATCGACGCAGACGGCGGGGTCCGCGACGGCGGAGACGTCGCCGAGCTGACCGGCCTGCTCGACCTCACCGGATGGCCCGCCGGGATGCGGGTCATCGTGCGCCGCGAACGACCCCACCCCGGTGCACAGCTCTCGCTGTTCGAGGAACGTGACGGATGGCGCTACCAAGCCATCGCCACCAACACCACCCACGCTCCCGGCCAGCAGCTGGCCTTCCTCGAGGCCCGCCACCGGGCCCATGCCCGGGTCGAGGACCGGATCCGGCACGCCAAGGACTCCGGGCTCGGCCGGTTCCCCTCACGCGAGTTCAAGATCAACCAGGCGTGGTTGACCGTCACCGCGATCGCCGCGGATCTCATCGCCTGGCTCCGGCTGCTCGCGCTGACCGGAGACGCCGCCGGGCTCGCCACCTGCGAACCCAAGGCGCTGCGCTACCGACTGCTCCACGTACCGGCACGGCTCACCCACGGAGGTCGACAGCGACGCCTCCGCCTCCCGGCAACCTGGCCCTGGGTCGACCACATCGTCGCCGTGTTCGCCAACATCGCCGCGATCCCTCAACCCGGCTGACCCCACCGACCCGCACCACCGACCAGGACATCGGAGAACCGCACCCCGGCAGCGCCAGCCGGCCAACCGACGTACCCGAAAGCCACGTGCGATCACCCGCCGGCCTCAGCCGCCCCTCGACGCCGCCATCACGAAGCCCCATGAATCACCGGGGCTAGGACTGAATGGATCGCGCCAGTCAGTAGACCATGGAGCCCGGGACGGGGGTGTCTTTGTGACGCGGGGTTCGCCCTGCACGTCGATCGGGCCCGTCGCGCAGCGGCGCGGTACCCAGGCCTAGCGACGCCTCACGAACTATCTTCCGTCTCTGTGTCGGGGTGCCACGCGGGTAGAGGCAACCGGTTGGTCACTGTTTGGCCTAATTTAGCCTTATTGCCCCACGCGGCCGCGACCTGATGCACAGTGGGGGTATGCCGCGACCCGATGGTGCAGGTGCTTCTACGGCGCGGTCATGTTGACGATGACGGCACTGCACTTAATCATGCCCGACACACGCCGATACCCCTGGGCGGTGATCGGCTGCGCGAGTGCTGGCGATCGAAGGCGGCAGCCTGGTCGACCGCCCGCGGCAGAGCTTGGGGTGGTGGCTTGTCGCGGCGAGCATCGTCACCCTCATCGGCGGGGACACCGGCGTCTCCCCTCTAGTCCTCGACCTTGTCGAGGCTCGCGCGAGCCTGTCCGTCCCGGCCTCACCCTGAGCATCGAAGGAAGAGGAATCTCATGACCACCCAGGTTTCCACCGCCCCGCCTCCTGGGGACGTCGTCAACCGTCGCTTCGAGGACCTGGACCGGCTCCGACGGACCAGTCCGATGTATGACGCGGTCATCGAGGAGATCGATGGGCGGCGGATTCGAATCGGGGACCACTGGCTGACCGACTGGGCTTCGTGCAACTATCTTGGCTTCGATCTGGAGCCGGAGATCATGGACTCGATCGGACCGATGGTGCGGCGCTGGGGAACGCACCCGAGCTGGTCAAGGCTGCTGGGCAATCCCCGTCCTTACCTGGACATCGAGGAGCGGCTGACCGAACTGCTCGATGCCCCGGACACCCTCGTCCTGCCCACGATCTCGCACATCCACTCCACCGTCATCCCGGTCCTGGCGGGGCGGGGAACTGTGCTGATGGACGCCCAGGCCCACAAAACCATTTACGACGGGTGCGCCATCGCCCGCGGGAGGGGCGCCACGCTGCTGCGCTTCGCCGCCAACGACCCGTTCGACCTGGAGCGCCAGTTGCGTACCGCGCCCGCCGGGCTTCCGCGCCTGGTGTGCATGGACGGGGTCAACAGCATGACCGGCAACGCCCCTGACCTCGGCGCCTTCGCCGCGGTATGCCGAGAGTACGGCGCGCAGCTCTACGTCGACGACGCGCACGGCTTCGGCGTGATCGGGGAGAACCCGGACGAGGAGCACCCCTACGGTCGACGCGGGAACAGCATCGTCCGGTGGGCCGGCGAGAGCTACGACGACGTGGTCCTGGTGGGAGGTTTCTCGAAGTCCTATTCGTCCCTGATGGCCTTCCTAGCAGTGCCCACCTCGCTGAAGAACCTGATCAAGGTCGCCGCCCCGACTTACCTGTACTCCGGCCCCTCACCGATCGCCTCCCTTGCCACCGTGCTGGCAGGGATGACGCTGAACGAGACGCGCGGGGACGCCATCCGGACCGAGCTGCAGCGCAAGACGGGGGTCGTCCTGGACACCGTCCGGGCGCTCGGCATGGGCACCCCGAACACGTCGGGACTGCCGATCATCGAGCTCCCCCTCGACGACGCCGACGACATCGACCTGGTGGGGAACTTTCTCTTTGAGCGGGGCATCTACGTCACCCTGGCGGCGTACCCGCTCGTCCCGCGTAGCCAGGTGGGCTTTCGCATTCAGGTGACCGCCGCGAACACCGACGAGGAGGTCGGGGACCTCTGCGCGGGGCTGGCCGAGCTGTCGACCCGGTTCCGAATGCGTGATGCGGCGTGATCGCGGTCGTCGACGACGACGACGGCCACTACGCGTCAAGCTTCTGGCTCCGCTCAGGTTCCGTGACTTCAGGCTGCTCTGGATAGGGGCAACCCTCTCCCTGCTCGGCGACGGGGTCTTGCTCGTCGCCCTTGCCTGGCAGGCCTACCAGCTCTCGAACAGCCCAGCGGCGATGTCCATCGTCGGTGTCGCACTGACCGTGCCTCAGGTGGGCCTGGTGCTGTTCGGAGGCGTGGTCAGCGACCGGGTGGAGCGTCGACGGGTGATGCTCGCCGCTGACCTGGTTCGCGCCGTCTGCTTGGGGGCCCTGGCTGTCCTCTCTCTCACCGGCGACATCCGGCTGTGGCACCTGGCGGCCTTCGCCGCGGTGTACGGCGCGGCGTCGGCGTTCTTCATGCCGGCGTTCGAGGCGCTGGTGCCAAGCCTGGTCCCCGAGGAGCGGCTCACCGAGGCTAACGCCCTCGACGCGTTCCTTCGCCCGGCGATGCTGTGGCTGCTGGGTCCGGCGCTGGGTGGCCTCCTGGTGGGAGCCGCGGGAGCGGGATGGGCCTTCGCGCTCGACGGCGCCACCTTCATAGCGTCGGCCACGTGCCTGCTTCGCTTGACAGCCCGCACGCCCGAGCCGCATGACGCGCTCACCGTTCGATCTGCGTGGCTGGAGTTGCGGGAGGGCTTCACCCTGGTCCGCAGCCAGCCGTGGCTGTGGGTGACCTTCCTGGCCGCGACCTTCACCTACCTGCTATTTCTTGGGCCAACCGAGGTGCTGCTGCCGTACCTCGTTAAGAACGAGCTTGGCGGCGACGCGCGCGACTTCGGCATAATTCTTGCGGCCGGTGGCGTCTCCGCGCTGGCGGCGGCGTTCCTGATCGGCCAGACGGGGATCCCGAGTCGGGTGATGACCTTTACCTATCTGGCATGGGCCGGGGCGACCCTGGCGATTGCCGGCTACGGCCTGGCCACCACCCGGTGGCAGGCGATGACGGCCGCAGCCCTGGTCAGCGGTCTTGAAACCCTAGGGGCCGTGGCGTGGACCACCACCAAGCAGCGGCTGGTGCCCGGAGACCTGCTGGGGCGGGTGTCCTCGTTCGACTGGTTCATCTCGATCTCGCTCGTGCCGATCTCCTACGCCGTGACCGCCCCGGTGGCTGCCGCCATCGGAGTGCGCGAGACGCTGATGGGTGCGGGCGTCGTCGGGGCCCTGGTCACCGTCGGGTTCCTGTTCGTACCGGGCGTCCGTGCACCTGATGACCGCTCCGCCTCGGACCCGGTGCTGGCCGGGGTTGCACCGTGACTCCCGCGATGGCCGCCGACCTGGTCGACGCGCTTGGCGACGCATTCAAGTCCGGTGACGTCACGGCGGTGCTGCAGTGCTTCGCCGCCGACGGGGACGTCCTCTACGCCGGGTCTGAGGCCGACGAGGTAGCAGTCGGCGCAGCCGCCCTCACCTCGCTGCTCGAAGAGCTGTTCACCCGCGAGGAGCGCTATTCCTGGAAGTCCGGCACCACGCACGTGCTTGCTTGCACGGCCGGTGCAGTGGTGGTAGCGGACGCGACCCTCGCGGTCCACGCGGTCGCGGACGGCACCATGATCGAGACTGACTTGCCGTACCGGGTCAGCGGCCTCTTGGAACAGGCGCAAAGCCGCTGGGTCTGGCGCATGTGTCAAGGCGCGGAGCTGACGGTGCAAGAAACCGCGTGAGGGCGCGCGGGTAGGTGGCGGGCTTCGGCGCGGCCCGCGAAGATCCGCCTCAGGACCGGGGGACTTGCCGAGGATCGTCGCGTAGATGCCGTCGATCGGGTCGTGGGCTTTGTTGGGGGGCAGCAACCACCACCTGGCGATTTTGCGCTGGAAGGTCAGGGTGCCGCGCCTGAGCGTGTGCTGCTCTCGTGGGTGTGCGCCGAGTCCTGGCGGCGCAGAGGTCACCAGGCGTCCTTCGAGAAAGTGCTGATGGTCGTACTAGCAGCGGCGTCTCGTTCCACTTTTCGCCGACGAATCCGGCTGGGTGTCCCTCCCCGGCGGCTACGCCCACCGATTCAACAACAGGCATGGACGACGACCTGCTCCGGGTGCTCGCGCAATGGAGAGTTTCGTGCGGCGGCGGCGTGGTCTCGACAACCCTCGACCGGCCGGGCGGCGGCGAGCAGTTGCGGCCGGGTTCGCCGTGCGCGCCCAGGTGCGTAGTACCGGGCCCTGGTTTCAGGCGACGTCGCCTTGGACTTCGGGAGTGTCGCCGGTCGGGATCATGACCGTGACGGTGGTGCCCACGTCCGGGATGGAGATGATCGAGATCGTGCCGCCGTGCTCTTCGACGATCCGCTTGACGATCACCAGACCGAGCCCGGTCCCCGGGATCGCCATGCGGGTCGCGACCGAGGACCGGAAGAACCGAGTGAAGAGCCGGTCCTGCTCGTCCTCGGGGATGCCCACACCCGTGTCGGCGATCGTGAAGACCAGGTCCGCGCCCTCACGCCGCGCTTGAAGGGTCACCGTCCCGCCCGCCGGGGTGAACTTGACGGCGTTGGTGAGCAGGTTGAGCAGGGCACGGTCGAGTTGCTCACGGTCCACCACGATGGTGTCGGTGCCCGGGCAGCAGTTGAGCACCAGCTCGACGCACTTCGCCACAGCGATTGGCCCGACCTGGCTTCGCATGTCGTCAACGAGATGCGCGACGAGGGTCGGTTCGCGATGCAGGTCCAGGGTGCTGGTCTCGATCTGACTCAGTGTCAGGAGATCCTCGATCAGGGTGAGCAGCCGCTCGCTGTTGCGGCCGATGACCTGCAAGCCTTGGGTCTGGCCGGTGGACAGGTCGCCGTGGTCGCCGTCGGCAAGCATCTCGACGTTTCCGATGATGCTCGTCAGCGGCGTTCGCAGCTCGTGGGAGACCGTGGTCACGAACTCGCTCCTGATGCGGTCGAGCTCCTCGAGCTCCTGGATGTGGCGCTGCAGCCTGACCTCGAGCGCCTTGCGTTCGGTGATGTCGCGGACGGTCACTACGATGCCGTTGACGCTCGGGTTGTCGAGCAGGTCGGTGTTGATGGTCTCGACGTCGGTGAAGTGCCCGTCGCTGCGGCGCATCCGCCACTCGGCACGGGCGCTGTCTTGGGAACGGTCCGTCAGGCGGGAGTAGAAGGCCGTCACCGCGGCCTGCTCTGAGGGGTCCACCAGCGACGGTAGCGGCGTTCCCACGAGGTCCTCGGGGCGATGGCCGAGCGCAGGCGCCACCGAGGGCGTCACGTAGCGGATCACCAGTCCGGCGTCGAGCACCATGATCACGTCGCAGGAGTTCTGTACCAGCGCGCCGACCCGTGCCTCGCTGCGTTGCTGGCTGAGACCTTCGGTGAGCGTCGCGCTCTCCAGGGCCAGGGCGACCTGCGCCCCGAGGGTGTGCAGCCCGTCTGCCACGTCCGCCGGCATGGTCGCGGTGCTGGTCACGACCATGCGCCCATAGACAGAGGCCTGCGTGGACAGGGGCACGACGACGGAATCGAAGGCGTAAGCGTGACGGACTGCCTTGGCGATTGCCCGTCAGAGATCTCCACCGCGATGTCGACCTTCCCCAGCCCGCGGGCCAGGTCGCGTGCCCCACTCACCGCGGCGCGCCGGATGTGCCCACGATCGGGCGCGGCCGTGAGCGCCATGGCGGCGTGGCGCAGGATGGTCTGACGACGCTCGGCCCGTTCGTGCCGGCCGACCGCATCGCGCAGGCTGGAGACCAGCCCCAGCATGCGCACCAGCACCAGGACGAACAGCACCGCCGAGGCCGCCGCCGCCACAGTGACGTCGAACCCCTCGGTCGGCCACTGGCTGTTGACGATCAGGGTGGCCGGCGCGATCAGGGTGGCAGCCGCCAGCAGCAGGACCCGTTTACCGGTCAGCGAGGCACCCGTCACGGGTGCCCGCGTCGACAGGTCGCGCATCGAGGGGTGCAGCGCTGCGGCACCCCACAGGAGGTAGGTGGCCATCCAGCCGACGTCGAGCGCGCTGCCCATGCTGTAGCTGCCCTACAGCTCGATCGCGCCGTAGACGACATCGGTGAGGATGAGGCAGAGGATGCTCGCGGCCAGGAGGTAGAACGCCCGCGGGCGCGCGCCGCCCCCGATGAGAAGCCGGGCCGCCACCGCCAGCAGCAGCACGTCCATGGCGGGGTAGGCCATCGAGACCAGACGCGACAGCTGGCCCTCGTCGACGTGTCGGGTGTACGGCTCGATCAGGTAGACCCAGGAGAGCAGGCCGAAGCCGACCGCGATGATCAAGGCGTCGAGCAGGCTGGCCCAGTCCTTGCCCGGGGTCCGGCTCCGGATCAGGAGGAGAAGTCCGGCGACCTGCAGTGGGTAGTAGGCGATGTACAACCCGTCGGCAAGAGACGGGAACGAAAGGTCGTAGGTGTAGTAGAAGAAGTCGCCGGCAATGAACAGCACCTGGGCGACGATGAACAGCACCCACGGCAACATGGGCCGGGGGCGGTACCACGCGATGCCGACCGCGATCGCGACCGCGGTCGACAGTCCCACCAGCACCAACAGCCAAGGGCTGCCGGCGAAGGGCGGCACCAGGACGTAGCAGCCGAGGGCGACGCCGCCGGAGCAGATACAGCTGCGAGCCCGACCGGTCGCCTTCCGCCGGCGCCTGCGCCGGGCAGCATAGTCGCTCCCTGACCTGGACGCAGGGATCGTCCCAAGCGTCGCGAGACGGGCTCCACAGCCCAGCGGACAAGAAGCATCCAGTAGAGGTGTCCCGCACTCGGCACACAACCTATGCGTCTCCGCAGGCGCCATCCCCACAACAGATCTCCCCGGTACTTGGTTTCCCAGGACCCCACCTGTTGATCCCTTCTGTCAGAATATG
>CAVWZO010000004.1:0-364757 GCA_963759525.1 uncultured Actinomycetota bacterium
AGTACGGCGCAAAGCGGGCGGGGTTGTCGCCCAATCCCGGTCGTTGTCGGCCGAAGTATCAGCCGACCACCACCGGTTTCCCCGGCCGGCCGGGGAAACCTGCGCTCCCCCCGGCCCTATCGAGCCGGCGCGCCCGCCCGCTCGCGCTTCAGCCGACGCTTGAGCTTGCGCCGCTTGCGATCCAGCCGGTCACGGTCGGCCTCCAGCTCGGCCGTCGCGGTTCGCAGTCGGGAGTTCTCGGCCAGCGCCTCCGCGAGCGCGTCGACGGCCACCGCGAGCTGGTCGCGCGCGCCGGGGAGCGCCGTACCCTCACCCGCGTCGAGGAGTCTGCTCAGGTCGCCGCGGAGATCGTGCCCGGCGCTCGCCAGGAAGCCGGTCCACTCCTCGACGCGCGGCCCGAGTGAGCTGGTCGGCGCAACTGGCATCGCTGCGCCTTCGTGGTCCAGGGCCGTGAGCAGCTCGGCCGTGCTCGCGGCGATCGGCTCGTCGAGGTGGCGGTTCACCTTGCGCAGTACGGCGACGCCGGCCGGGTCGGCGTACGACGGGACGACCGGACCCAGGTCGTCGCTGGAGGCCTGCGCGACGTCGAGGAACTGCTGCCAGTGCTGTGCCACGTCCGGCTCGGCCACCACGTGCAGCCGGTCGGCGTGGAAGGTCCAGCCCCACCTGCTCAGCACGGCTGGGAGGTCGTGGCCGGCCCAGAACTGCTCGGCCTGACGGTGTTCGGGCGTCGGCGCGAGCACCCGAGCGACGTACTTCTCCCAACCGGTCGCGCGCCCCGAGCGCAGCTCGGCCAGCCACCCTCCGTAGAGCTGCTGGGAGAAGGAGTCCAGGGTGACCACGAGATGCACCTCAACGCCGATGAGCGGGTCCAGGGACAGTCGGATCTGGTCCTTGTCGGCCGCCGAGAGGTCCGGTGTGGAGAGCAGCGAGACCCCCTTGTGCTTCCACACCCGGTCGCAGATCCGGGCCCAGCGTCCCTCGACCTCTGACCGGGAGAGCCCGGCCCCGCGGTGGGTGCGCAGCAGCTCGTGGGTGGCGAGCCGTGCCTCGTCGGCGCTGGCGGCCACGCGCACTCCTGCGGCCTCGAGAGCCTCGACATGCTCCTCGAGGTTGGCCGCGATCAGCGGTCGTGCAGCCTGCGCCAGTCCGATGTGCCAGATGAGCTTTCGTCGTGCCATGACCCGAGCGTGAAGCAGGCCCACGACCCGCAGGTGAACGGCAGGTGACCGCGCGGAGCCCGTCCGCTACCCCGTGGGCCGCTCAGTGGCGGACGTCACATCACTCGGGCGCGGGTTCGGTTGCGAACCCCGCGCAGAATCAGTGCGGTTGCCAGGCGTCTTCGTCCTTCGTCATCGCCTGGATGTCCGCAGGCAGCCGCCGGGAGGCGAGCGACTCGATGGTGACGTTCTCGAAGACCTCGCGCAGGCTGCTGCGCGCGGCGATCCAGACATGCTGCAGGATCTCCGCGGACTCGTTGTATGAGACCGCCTCGGGACGCAGCCCGTAGACGCTCACCAGAGGGCCGTCGACAGCCCGGATCACGTCCGCGACGCTCACGTCTGCCGGCTTGGTGGCCAGGCGCCAGCCGCCCGACTGGCCGCGCTGGCTGACCACGATTCCGGCGCGCCGCATGTCGGCGAGGATCGCCTGCAGGAAGCCGTGGGGGATCTCCTGGAGCTTGCCGATCTCCTCCGCGCTCACCGGCCGCCCGTCGTGACGGTTGGCAATCTCGATGAGGGCCCGGAGGGCGTAGTCGGCCTTGGCGGAGACGCGCATGGGGGAAGTCTGTCAGATCGCTCGGATTACGTGACCTGATCGACTGGGGCTCCCTTGAGCCCGCTTGGCTCGTTTGGCCCGCTGATACGAGAGATTGTCGTTGGTCACAGATGTGCCGAAGTGCTTGCGTACGCCGGTCCTCCGACTGATACTTGTTGTTACTGACCGGTAGCAATCGTGCAGCCGGGTCCGAATCGCTAGCAAAGGGTGGGTCTGTGAGCCACTACAAGAGCAACATTCGCGACATCGAGTTCAACCTCTTCGAGGTTCTGGGCCGGGACGACGTCCTGGGACAAGGGCCGTTCGAGGCGATCGACGGCGAGACCGCCCGGTCGATCCTGACCGAGATGGAGCGGCTGGCTCGCGAGGACCTCGCTGCGTCGTACGAGGACAGCGACCGCAACCCGCCCGTCTTCGACCCCGAGACGAACACCGCGCCGCTGCCCGAGTCGTTCAAGAAGAGCTACAAGGCCTGGCAGGACGCCGAGTACTGGCGGCTGCAGCTCAGCGAGGAGCTCGGCGGCACGCCCGCCCCCGCGAGCCTGGTCTGGGGCACGGCCGAGATGATTCTCGGCGCCAACGCGCCCGTCTGGATGTACGGCGCCGGGCCGGGCTTCGCGGCGATCATGCACCGCAACGGCAATGACCGCGACAAGGGCATCGCCCGGCTCATCGTCGACAACGCCTGGAACACCACCATGGTGCTCACCGAGCCTGACGCAGGTTCCGACGTTGGGGCCGGGCGCACCAAGGCCACGATGAACGACGACGGCTCCTGGAACATCACCGGCGTGAAGCGGTTCATCACCTCCGCGGAGAGCGACCTGTGCGACAACGTCATCCACCTCGTCCTCGCCCGCCCGCAGGGCGTCGAGGGCCAGGGCGGACCCGGCACCAAGGGCCTGAGCCTGTTCATCGTGCCGAAGCACCACTTCGACTTCGAGACCGGCGAGCTCACCGGTGAGCGCAACGGCGTGTACGTCACCAACGTTGAGCACAAGATGGGCATCAAGGTGTCGAACACGTGCGAGCTCACCTTCGGTGACCACGGAGTCGGTGGCGGCGAGCCCGCAAAGGGCTGGCTGCTCGGCGAGGTCCACAACGGCATCGCGCAGATGTTCCAGGTCATCGAGAACGCCCGGATGATGGTCGGCACCAAGGCCATCGCCACGCTCTCCACCGGCTATCTGAACGCGCTCGAGTACGCCAAGACGCGCGTGCAGGGCTCCGACCTGACCCAGGCCGCGGACAAGACCGCACCGCGGGTAACGATCACGCACCACCCCGACGTCCGCCGCTCGCTGATGGTGCAGAAGTCGTTCTCCGAGGCCATGCGCTCGCTGGTGCTCTACACCGCGTCCTGGCAGGACCGTCTGCAGATCGCCGACCACGAGGGCGAGACCGACGAGCTCGCGATGCGGGTCAACGACCTGCTGCTCCCGATCGTGAAGGGCTACGGCTCAGAGCGTTCGTGGGTCCTGCTCGGCACCGAGTCGCTGCAGACCTTCGGCGGCTCCGGCTACCTCGAGGAGTACCCGCTCGAGCAGTACGTCCGCGACGCCAAGATCGACACCCTCTACGAGGGCACCACCGCGATCCAGGGCCAGGACTTCTTCTTCCGCAAGATCGTCAAGGACCAGGCCAAGGGGCTCGGCCACCTTGCCGGCGAGATCCAGGCCTTCATCGACAACGAGTCCGGCAACGGTCGCCTCAAGGTGGAGCGCGGGCTGCTGGCAAAGGGCCTCGCTGACGCCCAGGCACTCGTCGGGCTGATGATCAACACCCTGATGAGCGCCGACGAGTCGGCCGAGGGCGGCGACATCCGCAACATCTACAAGGTCGGGCTGAACACCTCCCGGCTGCTGATGGTCCTCGGTGACGTCGTGTGCGCGTGGCTGCTACTCCGGGGCGCCGAGGTCGCGCTCGAGAAGCTGGGCGGCGAGGTGTCCGGGAAGGACAAGGCGTTCTACGAGGGCAAGGTGGCGGCTGCGCAGTTCTTCGCGGCGTACAACCTGCCCAAGCTGAGCGCCGAGCTGGCCATCGCCGAGGCGACGGACCTGTCCCTGATGGACCTCGACGAGGCGTCCTTCTAGGCCCGTTGCCGTGTCCGGCTGCTCAATAGGTATGGCCGAGCCCCCGGTGGGGAACACTCAGCCCAACCGAAGGAGAAATGACATGGGCATCGGACTCGGCATCCTGTTGCTGCTGATCGGACTGATCCTGGTCTCCGGCGTCACCAACTTCGACATGGGGTCGGTCGACGACAGGGGGCTCGGTTGGATCTTCGTCATCGTCGGGGCGGTGGCCATCGTGCTGGCACTCGTCGTGAACCAGCAGCGCTCACGCTCCACCCGTGTGGTGGAGGACCGTCGGGTGGACCCGCCCGCCTAGTGTCGAGCGCCTACTCTTCGTACCCGCCGTCGGTGAGCCCAGCGTCCACTTCGTAGCTGTTGTCCCTGCCCTCCGTGAAGTACGGGGCGGGCCACCCGAACGGGCCCTTGGTCTCAATGTGCCAGTCGACCATCTCGGAGGCATAGCCCCTGATGAACGCGCCGTGGCCCTCCTCTGCCCACTGCTGGGAGTGGCGCTCCTCGTGGTGCAGCAGCCGGTCGAGGTCCAGATGGTCGCCGCGCGGGACGGGCTCTCCGTCGTCGTCGGTCGTTGCACCCTCGCCGCTCGTGATGATGTCTCGCATCGCGGCGTCCGCGTCCTCGGGATCGTCGATGCTCGTCATGAAGATCTCGCCCCACGTCGAGCCGCCCTGGGCGCTGTAGAGGTCCTGGAGCCAGTTGCCGCCTACGCCCATCAGCATCCCGTTGGGCGTGGTCGCGAGCGTCCCGCCATTGCCGTGCACGAAGCCGACGTCCTGGTCGTAGCTGAACCAGTTGTTGGCTTCCTGACGGTCCTTGATGCGCTGGATCTCGTCGGAGGAGTAGGGCGTCTCGGTGAAGTTGGTGTCGCCGCCGTTGGCCGTGCCGTAGTCGGTGCCCGCGTTGAGGATGTACGTCATCAGTACGGCGTTGCGGGCATCGCCGCCGCTGATGTCCGACGGCAGGATGAAGAACGACTTGCCGGCAGGATCGTTGACCTCCTCGAGGCCGTCGAGCACCTCGAAGTCCTCGGGGGTGATGCCGTGGTCGCGGGCGATGTCGATGATCTCTTCGATCGGCACGCCGCGCTCGGTCGCGTTCTGGAGCCACTTCAGGTAGTAGCCGTCGGGGTCCGGCCCGGTGAGCAGTCCCACCTCGCGCAGTTCGGCCATCGTCTCCCGGACGAGGGCCGCATAGGCCGCCTTCTGGTCGTCATCGCTCAGGACCAGGGTCGGGAAGTAGCTCGCGGAGGCCAGCGGAATCAGGCCCTGGCGGATGAGCTCGCGGACGGCCTCATCGGTCGGCCCCCTGTTGAGCTTGGCCCCGATGTCTTGTGCCGCCGATTCGAGGATGTCCTCGGCGGTGCGGTAGCGCGGGTACAGCTGCTTCTCGAACTCCTTCTTGAGTTTGGACAGGTTCAGGTCGCCACTGCGTACGTCGGGATCGTGCTGCGCGCCGACGACCCGGGTCCGGTAGTCCTCGTTGATGCCGTTGACCGTGGTGTCGAAGGTGTCGACGCCGAGCGCGAACTCGCGCGTGCACCCCGCGGCGTACTGCGCCTTGCCGGCCAGGCCCCTCGCGGCGAGTTCCGGGACGTGGGTGTAGCCGGCGAGCCAGGACCTGATGTCTCCCTCGGTGGTCTCGAGGATCCTGCGCTGGTCGCCCTTGAGCTCGTCGGCCAGGGCTCCCAGGTCCTTCGCATGGATGTCCACAGCGTCGACGGCGGTGCGGATCGACTCCCCCGTCGCGCCGGCGTAGGTGTCGCCGTAGTAGGCGAACGGGCCGGGCGTACGTGGGATCACGCGTCCTCCCCCGGGCGTTGATCGTTGCGGCAACTATAGATCGTCGATCGGTTGGCGGCCGTACGCTGTGCGCCATGACTCAGGCTCCGGAGGAATCACGGTGAGCAAGGCGGTCGACGAGCCCGACGAGCGACTGGTCCGGTACGTCGAGCTCTGGCATCGCGCCTGTACCGACTTCGTGGCGCTCGCTCGCGCGATCCCGCGCGAGCAGTGGGAGCTGCCTACGGACCTTGCGGGCTGGTCCGTGAAGGACAACGTTGCGCACACCGCCCATCTCGAGGCCGTCCTGGCGGGTACGCCGGAGGAGACGCTGCACATCGAGGAAGCCCCGCACCTGACGGGCCCGATGAGCTACTACACCGAGCAGGGCGTCCTTGCCCGGCGCGACCGGGACATGGAGACGCTGGCCGACGAGCTCGAGGACGCCGTGGCCAAGCGGTACGCCGCGCTGCAGGCCGACCCTCCCACGGACGGCTCAGCAAGGCCGCCGAAGACCCCGGGTGGCATCCGGTGGGACACGCACATCCTGCTTCGAAACCGTCCGCTCGACGTGTGGATGCACGAGCAGGACATCCGGCGCGCAATCGACCGGCCGGGGGGCTACGACTCCCCCGTCGCAGACCACGTCCTGCGTGTCTACGGGCTGTCCCTGCCCATGGTGGTGGGCAAGCGGGTCGCACCACCGCACGGCACGACCGTCCGCGTTGCGGTCCCCGAGGCCGGGCTGAGCTGGACCGTTGCCGTCGGCGAGGACGGCCGCGCTGCCCCGACCGGCGAGGAGACCCCGGCCACCGCGACCCTCACGCTGAGCCCGGAGGACTTCATCGTGCTCGTCGGTGGGCGACGGCCTCCCGAGGCAACCCGACCTGTGCTCGAGGGTGACCAAGACATCGGCCGTCGCCTGATCGAGGTGATGTCGGTGACTCCGTGAGTCTTGGCCGACCCTGGACGCCGGCCGACATCCCGGACCAGACCGGCCGGCGCGCGCTGGTCACTGGCGTCACCAGCGGTATCGGTGAGAAGACCGTGATCGAGCTCGCCCGGCACGGCGCGGAGGTCATCCTCGGCGCCCGCAACCCGGCCAAGCTGGAAGCCTCGATCCGCACGATCAGGGAAGCCGTGCCAGACGCCGTACTGTGCCCACTCGCCATCGACGTCTCCGACCTCGCGTCAGTGCGAAGGGCGGCTAGCCAGGTCGAGGGTGAGCTGCATCTGCTGGTCAACAACGCGGGCGTGATGGCGACCCGGCACCAACTGACGGCCGACGGGCTCCAGCTGCAGATGGCGACCAACCACTTCGGCCCCTTCGCCCTGACAGGTCTGCTCCTGCCCAACCTGGTCGCCTCGGGCGACGGGCGGGTCGTCGCCGTCGGTTCCCAGTTCAGCCGGATGACGCGAACCCCTCCCCTGGAGGACCCCAGGGACGAGAGCGGCCCCCACGGCCGCTGGAGCGGCTACGCGAAGTCGAAGCTCGCGGACCTGATGTTCGTCTTCGAGCTCGACCGACGGGCACGCGCGCAGGGTGTGCCTGTGAAGGCGCTGGCTGCCCACCCGGGTTACTCGGCGACCGGGCTGATGGACGCCGGGCGCAACACCGGCAGCACCCGCGAACGCCTGCGCTGGAGCGCGACGATCATGCAGGCGGTGTTCGAGGTGGCCGGCCAGCCTGCCGAGCTCGGCGCCCTGCCGACTCTGATGGCCGCAACGGCGGACCTGCCGGGCTCGACGTACATCGGCCCCAGCGGGCTGCTGCAGATGAGGGGTCTCCCGCGGATCGTCAGGCCACGGCGGCTCGCCCAGGACCGGGAGGCCGGACGCCGGCTCTGGGAGGTCAGCGAGGAGGCCACCGGCGTGAGGTTCCTCGACCCGTGATGCTGCGACCGATCACCGCTGCGGACCATCCAGACGTTCTGGCGCTCAACGAGCGCAATGTCGAGCTGCTGGCCCCGATGGACGAGGCCCGGCTCGTGGTGCTGGGGGCACTGGCCGACCGCGCGCTCGTGATCGACGTCGAGGGCGCCTTCGCCGGCTTCGTGATCACGTTCGCGGCCGGGTCGGCGTACGACGGGGAGAACTTCGCCTGGTATTCGGAGCGCTACCAGGACTTCTGTTACCTCGACCGGGTGGTGATCCATGAGGACTTCCGCCGCCGGGGGCTCGGCTCACTGGTGTACGACGAGCTGGAGTCGTCGTGTGGGCGACCCGTGTTCGCCCTCGAGGTGAACCTCGATCCGCCCAACGCGGCCTCGCTCGCCTTCCACCGTGCACGCGGCTACGCCGAGGTGGGCCAGCGTCTCTCCGGCGGGCACCTGGTCTCGATGCTCGTCAGGACGCTCAACCGGACGCTGGCACCCGACGGGCGCTGACACAGCACCGGCCGGGCGACGGTTCGAGGCTGACCTGCAGGTCGGTGCAGCCGAGCCCGGATGCCATGCCCCTCACGAAGTCGAGGTTGATCCCGCACACCAGCGCGGTGTGGTCGCGGGCGACCCTGTCGAACGGGCAGTTCTCCAGCACCATGCGGTCGCCGTCGATCCGCGGCTCGAAGCCATGTGGGTGCAGGGTCACGGCGAGCCGCCGCAGGGACTCGACCTCGGGAGCCTGCCCGGCGCAAGCAGCTCCGAGCGCGTGCCCTTCACGTTGCGAGACGCGCGAGGCGACCTCAAACATCGGGTCGCCGCCGGCCACTGCCACCTCGGCCGTCTGGGCCAGGATCTCGCTGAGCAGGTCGTAGCGACGTTGTGGCAGTGACAGCGAGATCTCGCGCTCCGAGCGCCGGTACAGCTTGGCCGGGCGCCCGGCTCCGGGACCGGTCCGCCCGGTGAGCCGACGAAAGTCCACGTCGAGCAGACCCTCGTCGACCAGTCGGTCGAGGTGGAACTTCGCGGTGTGCGCGGGGATCTCAAGTCCTTCGGCCGCCTGCTCCCTGCTCACCCAGTCCTGCTGCTGCGCCACGAAGCGGTAGAGGCTGCGGCGGGTCGGGTCCGCGAGGACGGTCAGGCTGGAGGCGGCTTCGTCGATCGCGTCGGGAGGGTCGGCAGGCGACATCTCTAAAGGATAGGTCACTTGACGAAAGAGTCCGGGAAAATCTAAAGTAGGGCTTTATCTCCTTTAGAAGGGCTGAACTCATGACTCTCCACGCACCCTCGCTCCTCCGGCACTCCGCAACGGGCTCCCACCGCGGCGCCCACGAGGCGTTCTTGCTGCTCCGCACGGTGTTCACGATCGCGCCGATCGCGTTCGGGCTCGACAAGTTCACCGGCCTGCTGACCGACTGGGAGCAGTACCTGGCTCCGTGGATCAACGACCTGGTGCCCGGCAGTGCCCACCAGGCGATGCTGCTCGTGGGCGTCGTCGAGATCGTCGCCGGCCTCCTGGTCGCAGTACGGCCCCGGCTCGGTGGCTACGTCGTCGCGCTCTGGCTGGCCGGCATCATCGTCAACCTGGTCACCCTCGGCGACTTCTACGACGTCGCGCTGCGCGACTTCGGCCTGCTGGTCGGCGCGCTCGCCCTGGCCAGGCTGGCCACACCTGATGGGACCCCGCCCAGTGCGTCATCTAGTGTCGAGAGGTGATGAACGCGCCGATCGTCATTGTGGGTGGGGGCCTGGCGGCCGGTCGTGCCGTCACGGAGCTCCGCGAGGCCGGGCACGAGGACGAGGTCGTGCTCTTCGCCGGGGAACCAGAGGTGCCCTACGAGCGGCCGCCGCTGTCGAAGGGATACCTGCAGGGGCAGGAGAGTCGCGAGTCGACGTACGTCCAGTCGCGCGAGTGGTACGACGAGCACAACGTCGACCTGCGACTCGGTGAACCCGTCGAAGCACTGGACCTCAACGAGAAGACGGTGCGGTCCAGCCGCGGAGCTACGCCGTTCCACCGGCTCCTGCTGGCGACCGGGGCACGTCCGCGCACGCTGGACCTGCACTCGACCGACGAGATCGACGTCCGCTACCTGCGCACGCTCCCGGACTCCACCGGCCTGCACGAGCGGCTCGGCGCCGGTCGCCATCTCCTCGTCCTCGGTGCGGGCTGGATCGGCATGGAGGCGGCCGCCAGCGCACGCACCCTCGGCACCACGGTGACCGTGGTCGAACCTGCCGAGCTGCCGCTCCTGGCCGCCCTGGGACCCGAGGTCGCAGGCCGGTTCGCGGAGGTGCACCGCGCTCACGGCGTCGACCTACGGACCGGCACCAGTCTCGACCGGCTCGAGGGTGCGACCGCTGTGCTCAGCGACGGGACGCACGTCCAGCCGGACACCGTGCTCGTGGGAATCGGGGTGGTGCCCAACGTCTCGCTCGCCGAGGACGCGGGCCTCTACGTCGACAACGGGATCCTCGTTGACGCCGGCCTGCGCAGCAGCCACCCGTCGGTGTTCGCCGCCGGCGACGTGGCCAACGCCGAACACCCGGTGCTTGGCGAGCGAGTCCGGGTCGAGCACTGGCAGAACGCAATCAGCCAAGGTGTTGCGGCTGCGCATGCCCTGCTCGGCGAGCCGGTCGCCTATGCCGACCTGCCGTACTTCTTCACTGACCAGTACGACCTGGGCATGGAGTACTTCGGGCACGCGCGGGGTGCCGACGACGTACAGCTCGAACCCGGCGACACGGACGACGCCTTCTCCTGCTGGTGGCGGCGAGACGGGCGACTGGTCGCCGCGATGCACGTCAACGAGTGGGACCGCAGCGACGAGCTCCGGGAACGCGTCGCGTCAGGTTACTGACCGCTGAGTCAGTTGACGACGCGCAGGACCACCTGGTTCTTGGAGTAGCGCACTCCCGCCCGGAAGTGCCGCTGGTAGAGCGCGACGAGCTCTGCGAGGTGACCGGGTGCGAGCTTGATGCAGCCGGCGGACTTGTAGTCGTTGTAGCGCGGGAACTCCCACCTGCAGACCTGGTCACCGCGGCGGTTGGGGCACTGCCGGTTGCGCGCGCCCTGCTCGGTGTGGACGAACAGGTTGCGGCGCACCGTGCCGTTGGGGCAGCGCTTGTCCTCGAGCCGGAGGGCGCGACCCTTGATCAGGTTGCCCGGGTAGTCGTTGTACAGCTTCACCGCGTAGGTGCCGTTGGGCAGCCAGCCCCGGTTGCGAACGCACGCGTTGCGGCCGCGTTTTCCGAGCATGCCGGCGCCCGCACGCCAGGTGCGCGTCTCCACGACCTTCCACCGCCCGTCGGGCTGACGCTGCTGGAGCTGCCAGACCATCCGCGAGTTCGACGGGCTCTGCCAGTTCTTGTCGAAAGTGATCACGCCGCGCCAGGGCGGAGCGGCGGCCGACCCCGCCGGGGCTGCCAGGAGGAGGGACGCTGCCACGACCGCGAGGGTCATCAGCACGGCCGTGAGTCTGTTCACGGGCTGAACCCTAGGGGATGCTGGCGCACCTGGGCCGTTGCGAGCGTCGTCCAGCGCGTGCGATGGCAAGGCGCCGGAGCAAAGGCGGGCTAGATGCCCTTCGAGCGACGGCAACGCAGTCAGCGTGCGTGATGGGCGGCGCGGAGCAGGCCATGGGTGCGCCAACATGCCCTAGGGCCGCGGAGTTCCTCAGCCGTCGGCGAACAGCGGTTGCGCCGGGGCCGGTCAGGGCAGAGGTTGGGGCAATGCGCCTTCTCGTACTCGGTGGCACCCTGTTCCTCTCCCGCGCGATCGCGGCCGATGCGGTCGCCCGTGGGCACGACGTCACCTGCGCTGCACGCGGGGAGTCCGGATCGATTCCCGAGGGCGCGACGCACGTCGTACTCGACCGCGCGGAGCCGGACTGGTCGGCACTCGACGCCGAATGGGACGCCGTGGTGGACGTGGCCCGGAAGCCGTCCTGGGTGGCCGGCGCGCTCGACTCCCTGGTCGACCGGGTCCCGCACTGGACCTTCGTCTCCTCGATCAGCGTCTACTCCGACCACACGACTCCCGGTGGCAGCCAGGACACGTTGCCGCTGCTGCCGCCGATCACCGAGGACGTCGAGCAGGACACTCCGGAGAAGTACGGGTCCAGCAAGGTCGGCTGCGAACAGGACGTGCAGACGCGGGCCCGTGAGTGGCTGGTGGTCCGACCCGGTCTGATCGTGGGACCAGGTGACCCGACCGGCCGGTTCAGCTACTGGCCGGAGCGACTGGCGGCGGGCGGGGAGGTGCTGGCTCCCGAGTCCCCCGACCGGCCGGCCCAGGTGATCGACGTGCGCGACCTGGCGGCGTGGATCGTCAGCAGCGCCGAGGAGCGACGAACCGGGGTGTACGACGCCACGGGCCACGTCGTGAACCTCGGCACCCTGCTCGACGAGGTAGCTCGGCAAGTCGGTGGCGGCGCCGAGCTCGTCTGGGCCGACGCCGGGTTCCTTCAGGACCAGGATGTGCGCCCCTGGTCGGGGCCGCGTTCGCTACCGCTGTGGCTCTCCGAGGACGCAGCAGGACTGACCACCCACGACGTGAGTGCCGCCTTCGCCGCCGGCCTGACCACGCGCCCGATCGCCGAGACCGCGGCGGACACCCTGGCCTGGCTGCGCTCCGAGCCCGACGCCCGTCGTACGGGACTGACCCGGGCCGAGGAGCTGGACGTTCTCGAGGCGTGGCTGAAGACTCGGGGCTGATCGGGGAGCTCACCACCCCGGCCCCGGCGCCGCCCCATGTGTCACAGGTTCCCTAGCGAAACTTGTGCTTCCCGTGCCTTGCAAAGCACGGGAAGCTGGCGTTTCCCACGGGACCGTGGGAAACCTGGGGTTGGTGATGCATCCCCCGCCCCCTCTCCAGTAACGCGCCAGAAGAGGGTCCGGGGTCAGAACACCAGCGAGGTCGCCGGGTCCTCCATGATCGCGGCCACGTCGGAGAGGAAGCGCGAGCCCTTCTCGCCGTCGACGTGCCGGTGGTCGAAGCTCAGCGCGAGCTGGGTGACCTGCCGGACCGCGATCTCGTCGTTCCCGTTCTCCGAGACGACCCAGGGCTGCTTGCGCACGGCCCCGAAGCAGAGGATCGCGGACTCGCCCGGGTTGATGATCGGCGTTCCCGCGTCGACCCCGAAGACGCCGACGTTGGTGATGGTGAACGTGCCGCCCGACATCTCCGCCGGCTGGGTCTTCCCGTCCCGCGCAGTGGCAGCGAGCTGGTTGAGGGCTCCGGCCAGCTCGACCAGCGGCAGCTGCTCGGCGTCCTTGACGTTGGGTACGACGAGGCCACGCGGTGTGGCCGCAGCAATGCCCAGGTTCACGTAGCTCTTGAAGACGATCTCCTGGGCCTTCTCGTCCCAGTAGGAGTTGATCTCCGGCGTACGCCGCATCGCCAGCATCGCGGCGCGGGCCAGCACCAGCAGCGGCGAGACCTTGACGTCCTTGAAGTCGCGGCGCTTCTTGAGCCGGTCGACGAACTCCATCGTGCGAGTCACGTCGACGGTCACCCACTCGGTGACGTGTGGCGCGCTGAACGCAGAGTCGACCATCGCCTGGCCCATCATCTTGCGCACGCCCTTGATCGGCTCGCGCCGCTCGCGCTCGGCCGAAGCTGTGCCGATGAACCCGGCTGTCGACGTACCCACGGCTCCGATCGGCCGCGGACCGGACGACACCTCGCGTTCGACGTCCGCCCGGGTGATCGAGCCCTGGGGTCCGCTGCCGGTCAACCGGCTGAGGTCGACGCCGTGGTCCTTGGCGAGCTTGCGCACCGGCGGCTTGGCCAGCGCGCGTGCCCGGTCCCCGGTGAGCGCCTCCGCCGGAACGAACTCGGAACGGGCCTCCTCAACCGGCACCGAGGTGGCCGGCACCGCGGGCTCATCGGCCGGGGCGACCTCGTCGGTCCGCGCTCCGCCGGGAGCGAACGCGCCCTGGAGCTGCATCTGGGTGGCGGCGCCTGCCTCGGTCTTCGGGGACGCCGACCCCTTCCGCGCCCTGCGCAGCGGACCACGGTCGGCCTTGTTGCGGCCGACCAGGCTCTCGCCCTCACCGCCTCCACTGGCCGCGGGGTTCGAAAGGTCGATGTCGCTGAGGTCGGCCGGCGCGGCCTTGCCGCCGGGCGCGGGCTCTGCGGGGGTGGCGGAGGGATCTCCGATCGAGATGATCGCAGTGCCGACCGCGACGGTCTCGCCCTCGGGTACGAGGAGAGCGGTCACCGTGCCGGCGTACGGCGACGGCAGCTCGACCAGCGACTTCGCGGTCTCGATCTCGACGACGATGTCGTTGATCTCGATGACATCGCCCTCCTTGACCCGCCAGGAGACGATCTCGGCCTCGGTGAGTCCTTCACCGACGTCAGGGAGCAGGTAGTCAGCCACGTGAGTACTCCGGTCAGTATTCGAGGGATCGGTCGACGGCATCTAGCAGGCGATCGAGGTCGGGCAGGAAGTCCTCCTCGATCCGGGAAGCAGGGTACGGCGTGTCGAAGCCGCCGACCCGCAGGACTGGCGACTCGAGGGAGTAGAAGCACTCCTCCTGGATGCGCGCAGCCACCTCGGACCCCATGCCGAGGTTGACGTGGGCCTCGTGGGTGACGACGGCCCGACCAGTGCGGCGTACGGACTCGAAGACCGGACCCATGTCGAGCGGGCTGAGGGTGCGCAGGTCGATCACCTCCAGCGAGGTGCCGTCCGTCGCGGCCGCCTCAGCCGCAGCCATGGCCGTCTTCACCATCGGGCCGTAGGCGAGGACCGTCGCGTCGCTGCCGCGCCGGAGGACGCGGCTCGTGAACAGGGGCTCGGGTGTCGTCGAGTCGTCGAGCTCGGCCTTGTCCGCGTGGTACTGGCGCTTGGGCTCCAGGAAGATCACGGGGTCGTCGCACTCGATGGCCTGCTGGATCATCCAGTAGCCGTCGATCGGGTTGGAACAGGCGACGACCTTGAGTCCCGGGGTGTGCGCGAACTGGGCTTCCGGGCTCTCCGAGTGGTGTTCCACGGCACCGATGCCGCCCCCGAACGGGATCCGGATCACCATCGGCATCGGTGATCGGCCCTTGGAGCGGTAACACATCTTCGCGACCTGGCAGACGATCTGGTCGTACGCCGGGTAGACGAACCCGTCGAACTGGATCTCGACCACGGGGCGGTAGCCGCGCAGCGCCATGCCGACTGCGGTTCCAACGATGCCGGACTCGGCGAGTGGGGAGTCGATGACCCGGTCCTCACCGAAGTCCTTCTGGAGCCCGTCGGTGATCCGGAATACGCCGCCGAGCTTGCCGACGTCCTCACCCATGATGAGGACCTTGGGGTCGTCCTCCATCGCCTTGCGCAGGCCCATGTTGAGCCCCTTGGCCAAGGTGATCTTCTGAAGGTTGCTGCTCATGTCAGCGCGCCTCCTCAAACGTCTCGAGGTATGCCGCGTAGCCCTCGCGCTGCTGGCGCAGCTCGTCGGTCTCCTCGGCGTACACATGGTCGAACATGGCCATCGGCTTGGGGTCGGGGAGAGCCTTGCACCCCTCACGCAGGTGGTGGCCGAGCTCGTCGGCCTCCTGCTTGAGTGCGGCCACGAAGTCGTCGTCGACCAGGCCGTTGCGGCGCAGGTAGACCTCGAGCCGGGCGATCGGGTCCTTGAGCTTCCAGTGCTCGACGTCGTCGGAGAGCCGGTAGCGCGTCGGGTCGTCGGTGGTGGTGTGCGCGCCCATCCGGTACGTGTACGCCTCCACCAGGGTGGGACCGCTGCCGTCGCGCGCCCGCTGCAGGGCGGCCTGGGTCACGGCGTACGTCGCGAGGACGTCGTTGCCGTCCACGCGCACGCCGGGGAACCCGAACCCGAGCGCCCGCTGGTAGAGGGGGATCCGGGACTGGCGCTCGATCGGCTCGGAGATCGCCCACTGGTTGTTCTGGCAGAAGAACACCACGGGGGCGTTGTAGGAGGCGGCGAAGATGAACGCCTCGTTGACGTCGCCCTGGCTGCTTGCGCCGTCACCGAAGTGTGCGATCACAGCCGCGTCCCGGTCCGGGTCACCGGTGCCGACCGCCCCGTCGCGCTGGATGGCCATTGCGTATCCGGTGGCGTGCAGCGCCTGGGCGCCGATCACGATCGTGTAGAGGCCGAAGTTGTTGTCGTTCGGGTTCCATGCGCCGTGGTCCACGCCGCGGAAGAGGCCGAGCAGGTTGAGCGGGTCCACGCCGCGGCAGTAGGCGACGCCGTGCTCGCGGTAGGTGGGGAAGACGTAGTCCTGGGGGCGCAGGGCGCGGCCGGCGCCGATCTGCGCAGCCTCCTGGCCCAGGAGCTGGGCCCAGATGCCGAGCTCTCCGTGGCGCTGGAGCGCGGTGGCCTCGGTGTCGATGCGGCGGGTGAGCACCATGTCGCGGTAGAAGCCGCGCAGCTCGTCGGCGCTGAACTCCCGGTCGAACTCGGCGTGGTGGACCCGCTCACCCTCGGGCGTGAGCAGCTGGACGAGGTCGGGGCCTCCGTCAGCGTGCGAGGGACCGAAGACCTCCGCGAGGTCAGGACCGAAATCCGGCATCGTCAACTCCTGTGTCCGGGCGAGTGCGGGGTCTCCGCGCACGCGTGGCATGCAGTGGGCCGTTGTCGCATGGGTGGCGGCTGACCCGATGGCTTGGGGCACGCCAGTGACGAGCGCCACAGGCCCTCCCAAAAGGTAGCGGACAGAGCGATCCACGCCCAATCCTGAACGGACGCCCGCGGCCGCTCCCGGTCACCGAATCCCACAATTGTTGGCGCGTGCCGTCAAAACCGGCCCGAGAGCCGCCACAACCCAACATTTGTGGAGTTCCGGCGGGCCGTATGTCTGCTTGACTCCCCTACATGAGCGACCGCCGACCCGAGGAGTCCCATCCCCGGATCATCTCCGAGTCGATCGACATCGAGGCCCCGCCCGAGGTGGTGTTCCGGATCCTGGTCGACCCCGGTCAGCACAGCCGCATCGACGGTTCGGGGTCGGTACAGAAGCTGCTCAAGGGACCCGACCGGCTGAGCAAGGGCGCCACGTTCGGCATGGACATGAAGCTGTTCGGGGTGCCGTACAAGATCCGCAACACCGTCGTGGAGTTCGAGGAGAACAGCCGGATCGCATGGCGGCACTTCGCTGGGCACCGCTGGCGCTATGTCCTCGACCCGATCGCGGACGGCACCCGGGTGACGGAGTCCTGGGACTACAGCAGGCTGGGCCTCACGACCAGCCTGGTCATCTTGATCACCGGCTTCCCGCCGCGCAACCGCGAAGCGATCACCAGCACCCTGGCCAACCTCAAGGAGGCGGCCGAGTCCGACGCTAGGAGCGGGGTCACCTGAGCCCGATCGGCTTGTCGGCCGGTAGCGGCTACTACCGCTCGTCGTGGACCCAGGCTCCGGTGACCCCGAGCAGCACGTCGTTGGCCGCCGGTTCGCCGATGCTCACCCGTACCCCGTCTCCGACGAAGGGGCGCACCGTGATGCCCTCCTCCTCCGCGGCAGCGGCGAACTCGAGCGCGCGATCGCCGAGCGGCAGCCACACGAAGTTGCCCTGCGCGTCGGGGAAGCTCCAGCCCTGCGCCACCAGGGCGGCGACGACGCGTTCGCGCTCCGCCACGATCGCATCAACGCGCACGAGGAGCTCGGGTTCGGCGGCAAGGCTGGCGACGGCCGTCGCCTGCGCGACCGACGAGACACCAAACGGCAGCGCGCAGGCGCGGACCGCGGACGCCACCTCTGCGTGCGCGACGAGGTACCCGACCCGCAGTCCCGCGAGCCCGTAGGCCTTGGCGAACGTCCGCATCACCGCGACGTTCGGGTGCGCTGCCTGCAACGCCAGGCTGTCGATCGGGTCCTCGGACCGCACGAACTCCCGATAGGCCTCGTCGACCACGACCAGCACCTCGCCAGGCACCTTCGCGACGAACTCTGCGAGCTCGGTCTGCGTCACCGACGTGCCGGTGGGGTTGTTCGGCGTACAGACGATGAGGACCTTGGTGCGGTCGGTGACGGCGGCGGCCATCGCGTCCAGGTCGTGACGGCCCTCGGCCGTGACCGGGACCTGCACCGAGACCGCGCCGGAGGCCGACACGGCGATCGGGTAGGCCTCGAAGGAACGCCAGGCATAGACGACCTCGTCGCCGGGGTCGCAGAACGCCTGGAGCACGTGGTAGAGCACGGCGACCGAGCCGGTGCACGCAGCCAGGTGCTCAGCAGGTACGCCGAGCCGGCCGGCCAGCGCGCCGTACAAGGCGGTGTTGCCCATGTCCGGGTAGCGGTTCATCTGCGCGACCGCGGCCTCCGCCGCCTCCACCACACCGGGCAGCGGTGGGTAGGGGTTCTCGTTGGAGGACAGCTTGTAGACAGGACGGCCCTCGCGGGGAGCGGGTGGCTTGCCGGCGACGTACGCCGGGATGGCTGCGACGGTCGCCCGGGGCTGGGGCGGGTTCTGGTTGCTCACCCCTGCACCCTAGGACGCGACGTCCCCGCACACAGGGCAGGGCGAACCGGCGGAGTCCATGCTCGAGGCGATCAGGCACCGCGAGTCGGTGGCGGATCGCGTTAGTGACACCTCACTACGCTGACGCCATGAAGCTCCTGACCTCACTCGTGGTCAACGCCCTTGCCCTCGGCTTCGCCGTGTGGATCTTCGACGGCATCACCCTGACCGGTGGCAGCGACACCGACAAGGTCGTCAGGCTGATCGTGGTCGGGGCCATCTTCGGGCTGATCACCTCGTTCGTGCGACCGGTGGTCAACTTCTTCTCGCTCCCGCTCATCGTGCTCACGCTCGGCCTGATGCTGTTGGTGGTCAATGCCCTGATGCTGCTGCTCACGAGCAAGATCGCCGACGCGGTCGACCTCGGCTTCCAGGTGGACGGCTTCTGGGTGGCACTGTTCGGGTCCATCGTCATCTCGCTCGCCTCGATGTTCCTCGAGGCGGTCTTTCCCGACCCCAACCGCCCCCGACGCGCAACCGCGTAGATTTGGCGACGATCAGGGGTAGCGATTCCGTTCGCACTGCGTCGAGGAGACAGACCGACATGACCGATGCACAGCCGGCACCGTTGCAGCCCCCGGCCGCGGCCGAGTCATCCCTCGCGCTGCAGGCGCCTGCACCACCCCAGGCGGTGGCAGCCACGGCGGCCCCGCAGATGGCGCCGGCGGTCGAGGCGGCGGCCCTTCCGGGTCTGGACGCCAAGGTCGACAGCTACCTCGAGTCGTTGATGACCGCGAAACCGCGGTCACCCGAGTTCGCAGCCAAGGCCACCGACGTACGCACGATGGGCGACAGCGACATCCGACAGGCGGCCGAGACGTCCAACCGGCTGCTGAAGTCGCCCGTCAAGGCACTGCAGGAGGGTGGTCTCTCCGAGGGGTCGAAGGTGGGCGCCACCCTCCTCGAGCTGCGCAGGACGGTCGAGGACCTCGACCCGAAAGAGGCGACCGGGGCCAAGAAGCTCCTGGGCATGATCCCCTTCGGTGACCGCGTCACCGACTACTTCCGCAAGTACCAGTCGGCCGAGAAGCACCTGGACGGCATCCTGCACGCCCTCCGCGAGGGCCAGGACGAGCTCGGGAAGGACAACGCCGCGCTCAACCTCGAGAAGCAGCTCCTCTGGGATGCGATGGCGCGCCTCAACCAGTACGTCTACGTCGCAGAACGGCTCGACGCACGGCTGGCCGCGGGAGTCGCCGACCTCGAGGTCACCGACCCGGAGCGTGCCAGGGCACTGCGCGACGACGTGTTGTTCTACGTACGGCAGAAGCACCAGGACCTGTTGACGCAGCTCGCCGTGTCCATCCAGAACTACCTGGCCATCGACATCGTCATCAAGAACAACGTCGAGCTGATCAAGGGAGTCGACCGCGCGTCGACAACCACCATCTCGGCGCTGCGCACCGCGGTGATCGTGGCCCAGGCCCTGGGCAACCAGAAGCTCGTCCTCGACCAGATCACGGCCCTGAACACCACCACGTCCGGGATGATCGAGCGCACCAGCGAGATGCTCCGCGACAACTCGGTGCGGATCCAGGAGCAGGCGGCTTCGGCCACGGTCGGGCTCCCCCAGCTGCAGAAGGCCTTCGAGAACATCTACGCCACGATGGACGCCATCGACACCTTCAAGGTGCAGGCACTGGACACCATGGCCGCGACGATCGGAACCCTGGAGACCGAGGTGACCAAGTCGCGCGAGTACCTCGAGCGGGTCGAGCGGCAGGACCAGAGCGTGCAGCACGGTTCCCTCGACCTCGGCGATTCCTCCAGAGTCGAGCGGTGATGAGTTCCTACAGGAGATAGTGGCGGCATGTCGGGTGGTTTCTTCGATCGCCTCTTCGGGCCCAAATTCGGGCGGGGCGAGCAAGAGAAGCGCCGAGAGCGCTTCACCGCGCCGACCGTGCCGACGAGCGAGGACCTGCTCGCCGCCCTGGCCCGCGTTGAGGCGATGGTGGCGGCCGGAGCCGTGCCGGCACCGGTCGCGTCGCGCGTACGCCGCGTCGACCGGGTCGTCCGGGACACCATCCCCAGGCTCGCCAACCTCGGTACGGGCAGCCCCCAGGCCTACTCCGTGATGGCGACCGCCACCGACTACCTCCCGGAAGCCGTCGGCGGCTACCTACGCCTGCCGCGGCAGTTCGCCGACAGTCGCCCCGTCGACCGGGGCAGGTCCTCCCTGATGCTGCTCATCGACCAGCTCGACCTGCTCGCTGCGACCATGGACAAGGTCTTCGACGCTGTTTGCCGTGACGACGCTGCAGCGTTGGTGGCCCACGGCCGGTTCCTGTCCGAGAAGTTCGGGTCGGCTTCGACCGGAGGGTTGCTCGACGTCGGACCGGGCAGCTCCCTGCCACCCATGCCCGCCGGGCCGGTCGGCGATCCGCCGGTTCCCCCAGACGATGGGCCGGACACCGGGGAGCTGCGCCTGCAGCCCCCCGCCGGACGGGACCAGTGATGGGCAAGCACAGCGCACGATCCGCTCCGCGGCCCCCGGCGACACGTGACCTGGCCGAGGCCGTCGACGTCCTCGCGGCGCTCGCTGTGACGGCAGGGGCCGATCCGCAGGCCGCACGCAACGAAGGACTGATGCTCGCCGCCGCAGTCGCCGAGTCCGCACCCCGGGCAGCGGCGGACTGGGTGCACGCGGCGCGCGGCACCACGACCCAGGACTTCTTCGACGCGGCCAGTCGAGGACGTCGGTGGCGTGGCTCGCCCACAGCGATCCTCAGCGCCCTCACCGCCCAGGGCTCACCGCACGCAAGGGACTACGCACACTCGCTCGCGGAGGTTGCCTCCGCTGCCTGCCAGCTCGGCGAGCCAACCATGCGAGTCATCGGAAACGCATCGGTGGCGGCCGCGGCTCAGCTGTCCGCTGTGGCCGAACCCAGAGCTCCCTGGACGCAGTCGACTGCTCCCACGGCGGCAGGTGAGCTGCCACTGGCTTCCGTTCCGCAGCCCTCCCCACGCGAAGAGGGAGAACGAGCTGAGGCCGTCGATCCCGGCGAAGTCGCAGCGGAGCAGGCAGCACCCGACCAGCCGGAGCGGACTCTCGAGCAGCTGTTGGCCGAGCTCGACGACCTGATCGGCCTCGAGCGCGTCAAGCGCGAGATCCACCGTCAGGTCGCCGTACTTCGTGTCGAGAAGCTGCGTGGTGAGGCCGGCCTGAAGAGTCCCACCATCACCCGTCACCTGGTCTTCACAGGCAACCCAGGGACTGGAAAGACGACCGTCGCCAGGCTAGTCAGCGGCATCTACCAGGCCCTCGGCTTGCTCTCCAAGGGCCAGCTCGTGGAGGTCGACCGCTCCGAGCTGGTCGCCGGGTACCTCGGCCAGACAGCAACGAAGACAGCCGATGTCGTGGCCTCTGCCGCCGGCGGGGTGCTGTTCATAGACGAGGCGTACAGCCTGACCGGGATCGGTTCCCAGGGCGACCAGTACGGTCAGGAGGCCGTCGACACCCTCGTCAAGGAGATGGAGGACCGCCGCGACGACCTGGTGGTCATCGTCGCCGGCTACCCGGCACCCATGCAGGCCTTCATCGCCGCGAACCCGGGACTCGCCAGCCGTTTCCGCACGACCATCGAGTTCGCCGACTACACCGACGACGAGCTCGTGGCGATACTTTCCAAACTGGCGGCGGGGGCTGACTACGAGCTCCTGCCGGAGGCCGTTGACCGGTTCCGCGAGGTGTTGGCACGCACCCCCCGCGGTGACACATTCGGCAACGGACGGTTCGCCCGCAACGCCTTGGAGGCTGCCATCGGACACCACGCGTGGCGGCTGCGGGAGAACGACGCACCCACCCTCGACGATCTGCGCCAACTGGTGGCCAAGGACTTTGACGAGGAGCCGCTCGAAGCGGAAGCCGTCGCAGCTGAGCCCGCGAGGGATGGAGAACCGGTGACGACGAACCACGAAACGCAGGACCCGGCCGTCCCGTCAGTGGGCACGCCGTGACGACCGGGAGGGCTGCCGCCAGCGCAGGTACGGCGGCACCCGCTCTCGCTCCCGGGGCAGCACCCGACCCCCGCCACCTGGCCCCGTCCGGCCCAGAAAAGAGCCCAGAAAAGAGCCCGGCAAAGGGTCCAGCAAAGGGTCCGGCAACGGCTGCCGCGCCAGGCGTCGGGAGCCGGCTCGCAGCAGCGGTGCGCTCCAGCTTCGAGGGCACTCCCGGAGGGATGAGGCGGTTCGGCGCCCTGGCCGTTGCGGCGGCCCTGGTCTTCGGCCTCGGCGCCGGATACTCGTTTCGCGCGGCCGACGGCGCGCTGACGCGGGCCGGGGCCAACACCGACCAGCTGGTGCGGGTCCAGGCGATCCAGACCCGGGTGATCCAGGCCGATGCCGACGCCACCAATGCCTTCCTGGTCGGCGGGTTGGAGCCCCCAGCCCAGCGCGCCGAGTACAACGACGCCATCACCTCCGCATCACGCCTCATCACAGAGGCAGCCCAGAGCCAGCCTGCCGACGGACCGGCCCTGGGCGCACTCAACGAGGCCCTGCTGAGCTACGCGACCGAGATCGAGCAAGCGCGTAGCAACAACCGCCAGGCACTGCCCATTGGTGCCCAGTACCTCAAGAACGCGAGCGCCGACCTGCGCTCCGATGCCCTGCCCGCGCTGACGAACCTCGTGAACGCCAACAACGAGCGGGTGGCGGAGGAGTTCGACAATGCCGGAGCTGCCGCTCTCTGGCTCGTGATCTGGGGCCTGCTGGCGCTGGCGGTCCTGGGGTTCGCCCTGGTGTGGCTCGCGCGCAGGACCCGCCGGTACGTGAACGTGCCCTTGGCAGCCGCGGCGGCGATCGTCCTCGTGACTCTCGTCCTCGGGATCGTCGGGCTGACGGGCATCAGCAGCAAGGTCGACGGTATTCGCGACGGCGCCTACGCGGCCACGCTGTCCACTGCCCAGGCGCGCATCGCCGGGTTCGACGCCAAGTCAAACGAGAGCCTTTCGCTCATCGCTCGCGGTTCTGGCGCTGCCTTCGAGGAGTCGTGGCTGGGCTCCGCCGCCGTCGTACGACGCGAGCTCAACAACCTGAGCGGCAACTCGGCCTCGGAGGACCTGGCAACGCTGCCATGGAGCGACTACGCCTCGGTGCACGAGGAGATCCGCAAGCTCGACGACGGCGGAGACTGGGAGGCTGCCGTCAGGCTGGCCACCGGCACTGGTTCGAGCGCGGGCAACGGCACGTTCGCAGGGTTCGACAAGAGCTCGGGCGAGCAGCTCTCCACGCTGGGCCGGGACACCGCTTCCCAACTCGACCAGGCGGGCGGATGGCTACCATTCGCCGCGGTACTGGGACTCGTGGCCGGCATCCTCGCCGCACTGTGCTCCTGGTGGGGCGTCTCACTCCGGCTGGAGGAGTACCGGTGATGCGCCGAAGTCCAGCCGTTCCCCTGGCCGTGGCGGCGCTTGCCGTCGGCCTGCTGGTCGGCGGGTGCACGTCCGCGGGCGACTACGAGACCACACCCATCCCCAAGCCCAGCGCGACTCCATCCCCGTCCACGCCACCGGCAGCGGCGCCCGCCCCTGCCAACTCCGACGTCGAGACGGCCAACTGCCTGAAGTCCTACGCCCCCGGAGGAGCCCTGCCGTCCCCCGGCGACATGCCCGCCGGTTCGCACATGAGCAAGATCGAGAAACGCGGTCGCCTGATAGCGGGTGTCTCTGCCGACACGCTTCTGCTGGGTGCACGCAACCCGATCTCGGGCAAGATCGAGGGCTTCGACATCGACATGCTGCACGCGATCTCCAAGGCGATCTTCGACGATCCGAACCGGATCGAGCTGCGCGTCCTCACGGCGGCCCAGCGACTGCCCGCGCTGCAGGAAGGGCGCGTGGACATCGTCGCGCGAAACATGACGATCACCTGCGCGCGATGGAAGGACATCGCCTTCTCCAGCGAGTACTACCGGTCGGGGCAGAAGGTGCTGGTGAAGCTCGGGGAGAAGACCGCGGGCGGCGGCCCCATCACCGGTATGCGCGACCTGACGGGCAAGAAGGTCTGCGCGCCCAACGGGTCGACCAGCATGGAGAAGCTGCGCACCTTCGAGGGCCTCGAACCAGTCGGGGCAGACGCCCACACCGGATGCCTGGTGCTCTTCCAGCAAGGCAGGGTCGACGCGATCACCGGCGACGACACCGTGCTCGCCGGCCTGGCTGCCCAGGACCCCTACGCGGAGGTCGTCGATGCCCCTGCGTTCACGGCCGAGCCCTATGGCCTGGGAGTCAACAAGGCCAACGTGGACTTCGTCCGGTTCATCAACGGCGTCCTCGAGGACATGAGGTCAGACGGCCAGTGGACCCGCAACTACAACACCTGGCTGGCCGAGGCCCTCGGAAAGGCGCCCGCACCTCCTCGCGCTGTCTACGGGCGAGTGCTGTGATCGCCGGCTCGACCGTTGCCACCGCGCCCGCCGCGCCGGGACGACTCGGCCACGCCATGTCCTCCCGCGACGCGGTGCGCTACCTGGAGGAGCTCGGCTCCTGGCGAGACCGGCGCAAGACCGAGCTGGACCAGCTCGACGAGGCCGCTCTACAGGCAACCGACCAGTCGTCGTACACCGCCGACATGCTCCTGTCGATGGCCCTGTGGAAGGCGGTCGCGGACCGCTACGACCTGCTCGTGGCGACCTGGGACTCCGGCCGCGTCGGGCAAGCCGAGCAGGAACGGCTCTCCACCCTGGTGTGGGGCCGGCTGGACGCGACCCGACACCTGCCGGACGGGGCAGGCGTGCCTTCCGGTTCGACGGGGGCTCTCGCCGTGTCGTTGCCGGAGGCCTGTCGACTCTCCGACGCCCTGGCCGCATCCCTCCGGGCACGTCTGGGGTACGTCGCATCGGAGGCCGACATGAGCGCCCGGATCCGCCAGCTGCGTGCGGCAGTCGAGCGCGTCCGCGACCTGGTCCACCGCGAGCCGGCATCGGCCCGCGAGGCGGCCGAGTCGGTGCTGACCAAGCTAGACGCCCGTGTCTCCGACGCCATGGCGAGAGCACAACGTGGCGCGGATGCCGGTGGACTGGTCGGGCCACTCGAGAGCGACGTCGCCCACGCTGAGCGGGACCTCATCGTGAGTGCCTCGAACCGTCGCGCGGACGCGCACGACGCAGCTCGCGCCCGCGCGCTGCGAGTCGAGCTCCAAGCGCGAGGCGACGCGCTCCGCGACCTGGCGGCGAAGTGCGTCGACGAGGTGACTCCGGCTCCCCGCTTCGCCGTACCCGACGTGTCAGCCCTGGGAGGCGTGCCCAGCGATCCCAAGGCCGTGGATGCCTACCTCGTCAGGCTCGACGCGGTTGGACGCGCCATGACCATGGCGCAGGACGCCTACGGGGCCGCCCTTTCCGAGCGGGACGAGCTGAGAGGTCGGTTGGAGGGTTACGTCGCGAAAGCCACGGCTCTGCGCGTGCCCGCGGCGTCCGCCGGAGATCTCAGTGACCTGCAGCGACGCGTCGCTACTGTCCTCGACGCAAAGCCCGCAGATCTCTCACGGGCACGCGCCCTGCTCGCTGCGTACCAGGCTTATCTGGCCAGCACGCAGAGCCAGTCCGGTCACCCGACACGATCAAGCCCCGGAGGCACGTCATGACCGCCACCGCCTGCACCCAGGCCGGCTGCCCCGGCAGCATCCTCGACGGGTACTGCGACGTGTGTGGCTCGCCGGGCGCGGCAGCGGGCGCCCCATCCGTGAGTCCGTCCGTGAGTCCGTCCGTGAGCGGGCCTATCGGCGCGTCCGCCGGGAAGTGCGCCCAGCCCGGCTGCGCGGGCACGATCGTCGACGGGTACTGCGACGTGTGCGGGACGCCCGGCGCGGACGCCTCCCGAACCATCACTTCTTCGGCCGCCGGCGTGGGCGAAACCCCTTCGACCGTGTCGCGCGCATCGAACCGGCTCGCCTCGACCGCCCTGGGGTCTGCGCGCGCCGCGGCCGGTGGCACCAAGGTCACACGACGAGTCGGCACCTCGTCGACAAGGCTTCGAGGCGCGAGACTCGGAGCGGGCCTGACGTCGATCCCTCCCGTACCCGCCGTTGACGCAGGCAAGGCGATCATCGAGAACCCGATGGTTCCCGAGGACCGTCGCAACTGCCCCACCTGCGAGGCTCCGGTCGGACGGTCCCGCGATGGCCAGCCCGGACGCACGGATGGGTTCTGCCCCAAGTGCCGGACACCCTTCTCCTTCGCCCCGAAGCTGCACGAGGGCGACCTCGTCGGCGGCCAGTACGAGGTGGCCGGAGCCATCGCCCACGGAGGTCTCGGGTGGATCTACGTGGCCCGCGACCGGAACGTGTCCGACCGCTGGGTCGTCCTCAAGGGACTGCTTAACTCCGGAGACCCCGACGCCCTGGCCGCCGCCATCGCCGAGCGACAGTTCCTGGCACAGGTCGAGCACCCGCTGATCGTCGAGATCTACAACTTCGTGACGCACGAGGGCGCCGGCTACATCGTGATGGAGTACGTCGGAGGCACATCGCTCAAGCAGATTCTCAAGGCGCGGATGAAGGCGGCTGGCGGAAAGTACGACGCGCTCCCTGTCGACCAGGCCATCGCTTTCGTCATCGAGGTCCTGCCCGCCTTCCAGTACCTCCACGACCTCAACCTGATCTACTGCGACTTCAAGCCGGACAACATCATCCAGGTCGGGGACGCCGTCAAGCTGATCGACCTCGGCGGGGTACGCCGCCTCGACGATCTCGACTCGGCGATCTATGGAACGACCGGATACCAGGCGCCGGAGGTGCCACTGGTTGGGCCATCGGTGGCCTCGGACATCTACACGATCGGGCGCACCCTCACCGTGCTGGCAATGGAGTTCCGTGGCTACCAGAGCACCTACATCGCCTCCTTGCCCCCGGTCGACCAGACGCCGCTCTTCCGGGAACACGACTCCTTCTACCGGCTGCTGCTGAAGGCATGCGCGCCCGACGCAGCCGACAGGTTCATGTCTGCCGACGAGCTGCGCGTGCAGCTGCTCGGGGTGCTGCGGGAGGTGGCGGCGCACCGTCGCAAGGGAGCGGCCGAGCACTCGTCGTCCTCCTTGCTGTTCTGGTCACCGACGGTCGCCGACGACGTGCTCGACTGGCAGGACCTGCCCGATCTCCGCGTCGACGAGGGCGATGCGCAGGCACCCTGGCTTCGGACCATCAGCATCGAGGACCCGGTCCAGCGACTGGCCGCACTCCAGGCCGCACCCGAGAACAGCCCGGAGGTCCTGCTCGCCAGGTCCCGTGCCGCGCTGGAGGCGGGCGACCACGACCAGGCAGACGCCGCGGCCCAGGCACTTCTGGTCGCTGACCCGTGGGAGTGGCGTGCCGCCTGGATGACGGGGCTCGTGGCCCTCGCACGTGGGAAGACAGCTGATGCGCAGGGCGCCTTCAACGCGGTCTACGGCCAGGTGCCGGGCGAGCTCGCGCCGAAGCTCGCCCTGGCCTTCTCCTGTGAGACCAGCGGTGAGGTGGACGTGGCCGAGTCCCTCTACGTCACCTGTGCCCGCACCGACGCCAACTACATCGCGCCCGCAGCCTTCGGCCTCGCCCGGATCCGATCCGGGCGCGGAGACACCGAGGGCGCGATCCGGGCTCTCGACCTGGTTCCGCCGACGAGCCGCGCCTTCACGCCCGCCCGGCGGCGCCGGGCCGGGCTTCTCGCCGAGTCGGGCGGTGGTCTTAGCGCCCTGGCGGCGGCACTCGAGAGCATCGACAACCTCACCATCGACCCCGTCGACCGGTCCCGATTCCGCGTGGACGTGCTGCAGTCTGCGCTGAAGGTGGTCGAGTCGAAAGGTGCGGACCTGAAGGTCACCATCGCGGGCCGTCCGGCGAACGAGCCCTCCCTGCGCGACGGGCTCGAGGCGGCGTACCGGGAGCTCGCGCTGTTCGCGACCTCGCGCGAGGAGCGGATCGGGCTCGTCGACGCGGCCAACGCCGTACGCCAGTGGAGTCTGCGATGACGCCGACCACCGCCGTGACCTGCCCTGCCTGCTCCGCATCGGTCAATGCCAAGGAGCTGTACTGCGAGGCCTGTGGCGCCGAGCTGGGACCGCCAGCCACCTCGTCCGCGACCCAGGTCGCGGCCAAGCTGACCGACACCGAGGAGCCCGAGGCGGTAACCGGCGCAGCGGTCCCTGGCTCCGGGACTAGCTGTCACCAGTGCGGCGGCGACGTCGCGGACGACGGGTACTGCACGCAGTGCGGAGCCAAGGCTCGCAGTCCGCGCGACCACTTCACCGAACAGCCAGCCTCGTGGGTAGCCGCAGTGTGCGACCGGGGTGTGCGTCACTCACGCAACGAGGATGCCGTCGCGCTCGACGCACGCGCCGAGCCGGGCAGTCACGCCATCCTCGTCGTCTGTGATGGCGTGTCGAACTCCATCGACTCAGACGTTGCCAGTCTGGCCGCAGCCCGTGCCGCGCGGGACGTCCTGGTCGGCTCGTCCCCCAGTGGGATCGGGACAGCTGCCGGGCGGGTGGCCGCAACCTCCCACTCCCTTGACGCAGCCGTCGACGCGGCCAACGAGGCGGTCATCAGCCACACCGTCGAGGGGCCGGGCAACCCCGCGTCCTGCACGTTCGTCGCGGCCGTCCTGGATGCGACGCTGCTGGTCGTGGGCTGGGTGGGCGACAGCCGCGCGTACTGGCTCCCCGACTCGGGCGAACCGCAGATGCTCACCACCGATGACTCGTCCGCTGCTGAGTTGATCGCGAGCGGGGTACCCCGCAAGGACGCCGAGAGCGGGCCGCAGGGTCACGCGATCACCAGGTGGCTCGGGATCGACGCACCTGACCACACCCCGCACACGCACTCGGTGGACCTCGTGACTCCGGGATGGGTGCTGGTGTGCTCGGACGGGCTCTGGAACTACAGCTCCGAGGCGCACGACCTGGGGGCGCTGGTGCAGCTGCTGGAGGCCGGCCCAGTCACGGGCTCAGCTCGTGATCCGCTCGCCCTGGCCGCTGCGCTTGTCGACTGGGCCAACGCCCAGGGCGGAGCCGACAACATCACCGCTGCACTCGCGCGGATCGACCCGCCCGGAGCGAGCACGAGACCACCGCAGGCCGCAGAGTCAGGGCAGCCGGTGGAACAGACGGAAACGACACACATGAGGGAAGGCTCGCACCATGGCAACGTTCTCAGCTGAGGTCTACCAGAACGAGTTCCTGCCGGACGGTGGGAGCGACGTGCACGCGATCGTCACCGTCACCTGCGCAGGTGCCGGCGAGGCCGGCAAGACCGGCTCCGGCGATGCAGGCGAGATCGTCGTCGTCGACACCTCGGGGTCGATGGGCGCCGACAAGATCGCGGCCGTGCAGCGGGCCGCGGCGGCAGCCCTGGACCAGATCCACGACGGGGTCTGGTTCGCGGTCATCGCCGGCAGCCATGAGGCGCGGCTTGCCTACCCTGCCGGTGGGCTCGGCATGACGCGGATGGACGACCAGACGCGGGCGGCAGCGAAGTACGCGATCGGCGACTTCGAGCCGAAGGGCGGCACGGCGATGGGTACGTGGCTCCGGCTCGCGACCGAAGTCTTCGCCTCGGTGCCGGGCCTTGCGCAGAAGCACGCGATCCTGCTCACCGACGGCATCAACCAGCACGAGACCCCGGAACAGCTGAGCGCGGCGATCGAGAGTGCGCGCGGCCAGTTCCAGTGCGACTGTCGCGGGGTCGGCTCGGACTGGCAGGTCGCGGAGGTACGCCGCATCGCGACCACCCTGCTCGGCAGCGTCGACCTGATCGCTGCCGCTGACCAGATGGCCGCCGACTTCGAGAAGATCATGCGCCAGTCGATGGGTCGTGGGGTCGCCGAGGCCTGGCTCCGCGTGTGGGCACCCCAGGGTGCCGAGGTCCTGTTCGTCCGGCAGGTCTCCCCCACGGTCGACGACCTCACTTCTCGACGCGCCGAGGTCAACGCCCTGACCTCGGCGTACCCCACGGGCTCCTGGGGTGATGAGTCCCGCGACTACCACGTGGCGATCCGCCTGCCTGCCAAGGCAGTCGGCCAGGAGCAGCTGGCCGCCCGGGTACAGCTGGCCCTCGGCCAGGAGGTCGTGGCGCAGGGGCTGGTGAAGGCCATGTGGTCCAGTGACGACACCCTCACCACCCGCATCGACCCGGCGGTCGCCCACTACACCGGGCAGGCCGAGCTGGCCGAGGCCATCCAGGACGGCCTCGCCGCGAAGGCGTCCGGTGACACGGCCACCGCGACCACCAAGCTGGGCCGCGCGGTCCAGCTGGCGGCCGAGACGGGCAACGAGGAGGCCACCACCCGGCTCCGGAAGATCGTCGAGATCGGTGACGCCGCGACCGGCAAGGTGCAGCTGCGCCGCGCCGTCGACAAGCTCGACGAGATGGCGCTCGACACCGCCTCGACCAAGACGACCCGGGTGAAGAAATGAGCACGTGTCCCAACGGCCACCAGTCGAGCTCGAGCGACTACTGCGACACCTGCGGCGTACCCATCGCGACCTCCGCTCCCGGCGGACAGGGCGGCGCTGCGGAGTCCTCGCCCTCGACCGGTGCGGGTGAGGGCGGACCGGCCACTGTCATCGCGGAGCCCCAGAAGTGTCCCAACTGCGATTCGCAGAGCAGCGCCACCGCGCTCTTCTGCGAGGCCTGCGGCTACGACTTCACGACCGGCTCCATGCCCCGTCCACCGGACCCGGCTCCCTCCGGGGGGAGTCAGTCGCCGACCCCGGCTTCGGCGGCGGCACCGCTGTCCAACCCGATTGCACTGGAGTGGGTTGCCGAGCTGTGGGTGGACCCTGACTGGTACGCCGCACAGGACAGTGACGACCAGTGTCCCTCGCCCGGCCTGCCCGTCGTCGTACCACTGACCATGCAGAGCGTGCTCGTCGGCCGGCCGTCAGTGAGCCGCAGCATCCATCCCGACGTCGACTGCTCCAGCGACACCGGGGTCAGCCGCCGGCAGGCACAGCTGACAACGGACGGACAGCGGTGGTGGGTCGAGGACCTGCAGTCCTCCAACGGCACGTACGTCGGGCCGGCCAGCGGCCCGCTGCCCTCCGAGGCCCTGACACCGGGGCAGCGGCGCGAGCTCGGCGAGGACGACCGGGTCTACATGGGCACGTGGACCAGGCTCGTTGTCCGGCGGGCGACCCCCGAGGAGCAGGCTGCCCAGACCCCGGGGGCAACCTCGTGAGCGTCCCCGCACCGAGTGGCACGCCGTACCGCGTCGGGTTCGTGTGCCTGGGCAACATCTGCCGCTCACCGATGGCCGATGTCATCCTCAGCGAGCTCGTCGACGACGCGGGCCTCTCGGCGAAGATCGAGGTGACCAGCTGCGGCACCGGCACCTGGCACCTCGGCGAGGCGATGGACCCCCGCGCGGCTGACCGGCTGTCGGCGGCGGGGTACGACCCGTCCCTGCACCGGGCCAAGCTGTTCAGCCCGGACTGGCTCGACCAGGACCTCCTGCTCGCCATGGACGAGAAGAACCTGGCGGCGATCACCGAGGGACGCGCCCGTGACCACGTGCGCCTGTTCCGGTCCTTCGACCCGCTCGCCCCCGCAGATCCCGGGCCGGGCGACCTCGACGTACCGGACCCCTTCTACGGCGGCGACGACGGCTTCCTCGAGGTCATCGGCATGGTCGAACGCACCTGCCGGAGCCTGCTGGCCGAGCTCCAGACACTGGATCCCTGAGCCGACCATCCTCCACTTACCGCTTGTAACGCGGAGTTATGGCCACTGAACACCCCGCAGAACGGGCACTCAGCGTCCATAACACCGCGTTACAGCCGGGGGTCTGGAACGAATCCTGCGGCGAACCGATGAGTTCTGGAGCTCCCGCTGGTCGGTATAGGTGCCTAGAGTTGGGATCCGCAAAGGAGCTGCCATGCCGACGCTCGACACCGCCAAGCAGACCTTGGCGCAGCGCGCCGCCACGAAGACCGCCGAACCCCCTCCCCAGCCTGCTCCGGAGGACTTCCCGCAGGTCGCCGAAGAGTTCCGCCGCGAGCTGACCGCGCACTGCTACCGGATGACCGGCTCGGTGTACGACGCGGAGGACATGGTCCAGGAGACCTACATCCGAGCCTGGCGTGCGTACGACGACTTCGAGGGCCGGTCGTCGGTGCGAACCTGGCTCTACCGGATCGCCACCAACGTCTGCCTGACCAACCTGGAGAGCAAGTCCCGGCGTCCGCTGCCGACCGGGCTCGGCATGCCCGGAGCCCAGGCCAGTGACGAGCTCGTCCAGGCCACCGAGGTGCCCTGGCTCGAGCCGGTGCCCGACGTGATGGTCGATGTCGCCAACGTCGACCCCGCGAACGTCGTCGGCAACCGCGACTCGATCCGACTCGCCTTCGTGGCGGCCCTGCAGCACCTGCCGGCCCGCCAGCGCGCCGTACTCATCCTGCGCGACGTGCTCCGCTGGTCGGCCAAGGAGACAGCCACGGCGCTGGAGACCACACCGGCGGCCGTGAACAGCGCACTCCAGCGCGCGCACTCCCAGCTCGCCGAGAAGCAGCTCAGCGAGGGCACGGTCGAGGACGACCTCAGCCCCGATCTCGAGGCGATGCTGGACCGCTACGTGCAGGCGTTCTGGAACAAGGACGTCAACGCCCTCGTCACGATGCTCGCCCACGACGCGGTCTGGGAGATGCCGCCGTTCACCGGGTGGTACTCCGGGGCGCAGAACATCGCCAACCTGATCGACATCAACTGCCCCGGCGGCGCGAACGACATGCCGATGATCCGCACGTCGGCCAACGGCCAGCCCGCCTACGGGCTCTACATGCGCCAGCCAGACGGACACTTCGAGCCGTTCCAGCTGCAGGTGCTCCAGCTCGTCGACGGCCGGGTCCAGCACGTGGTCGCGTTCTTCGAGCTCGAGCTGTTCGAGAAGTTCGGGCTACCGGAGACGCTGCCCGCCTCGTACACGATGGCCTGAGATGTCCACCACCTCGCCGCCGACATCGGTGGCGGTGCTGGACAGCGCCGTCACCTGGACGCACAGCTGCCTGCAGCTGGCGCGGACCAGCTCGCTCTCGCTAAGGACGCCCTGCAGCGAGTGGGACCTCGCTCAGCTGCTTGCCCACATGGACGAGTCGCTGGTCGCCTTCGCGGAGGCCGCGGAGCTCGGTCACGTCCGCCTCGAACCACCGCCGGTCACTCCGGACCCCAACCAGCTGGTCGACCGCATCGTCAACCGCGCGTGCCACATGCGAGCGGCCTGGCAGCAACGTCTCACCTCGGCCCCGATAGGGGTTGGTGACCTCGCGCTCGGTCGCGACACGACCGCACTCGTCGGCGCCATGGAGATCGCCGTACACGGCTGGGACGTCGCCCGCGCCACCGGCCAGGACCGCCGGTTGCCCGAGGACCTCGCGGTTCGGCTGTACGGCGTGGCGCTGGCCGTCGTGACGCCCGGCGAACGCGGTCGTCGCTTCGCGCCGGCGGTTCCCGTGCCCGCATCAGCACCCGCGAGTACCCGCCTCCTGGCTCACCTCGGACGCACCGACGCCTGACGGCTGCACTGTGGTCATGACCGCAAGTTCGTCGAGGGTAGCCGTGGTCCGGGTGCGTGCAGCGCAAGGCGGAGGAGGGAAGTCGTAGTTGACCTCCTTCGACCGACTCCAACGCAGCGATGTGCGCGCCTGGGCCGCGGGGACCAGGACTAACTTGAGGGAATGACCACTGGCGCGGCGGCCCCCGGACCCGGCAGGGTGGAGCGATGGCGCGCATGCGTGGGATCGCTGAGCGGGTCGAGCAGCTGCTCGGACAGGCGGTCGTTGCCACCACACCAGTCGCCGGCGGAGACATCTGTACGTCGACGAGGGTGCGCCTGAGCGACGGCAGCTCGGCACTCGTAAAGACCCGCGCCGGAGCTCCAGAGAGTTTCTTCGCGGCCGAGGCGCGGGGACTGACCTGGCTGGCGGAGCCCGGCGTGGCCGACGTGGCCGAGGTGCTCGCGGTCGAGCAGGACTGTCTCGTCCTGCGCTGGATCGAGCCCGCCCGGCCGAGCCCTGAGAGCGCGGCCGAGCTGGGCCGGTCACTGGCTCGGCTGCACGCAAGCGGCGCCGACAAGTTCGGTGCGGATGAGGAGGGGTTCATCGGATCCCTGCCGCTCCCGAACAAGACGGCCCCCACGTGGCCGGACTTCTTCGCGACCCGGCGGGTGCTTCCCTACCTCAAGCTGGCATCCGACCGAGGTCACATCGGGAGTGCCGACGTACAGGCCGTCGAGGGGTTGATGGGTCGACTCACCGAGCTGGCCGGACCCGAGGAACCACCGGCCCGGATCCACGGGGACCTGTGGTCCGGCAACGTGGTGTGGTCCCCCGAGCACGGCACGCTGATCGACCCCGCAGCACACGGTGGTCATCGCGAGACCGACGTGGCGATGCTGGCCCTGTTCGGCCTCCCGCACCTGCAACGGCTCATCGATGCCTACGAGGACGAGCGCCCACTCGCCGACGGCTGGGAGGAGCGCCAGCCGCTGCACCAGCTGTTCCCGCTGCTCGTGCACGCGGCCGTCTTCGGGGGCCACTACGGGGAGCGCGCCGGCGAAGCCGCCCGCCGCCTCTGACCGACCGTTTCCTTCGCTGAGGCGTCGCAGATTGCGGCCCAAAGCACGCCGAGGCGTCGCAGATTGCGGCCCAAAGCACGCCGAGGCGTCGCGGATTGCGGTGGAGGCGGCCGACGTCGACGTCATACGCACCGCAATCTGCGACGCCTCGACAGGTCTGAGACCGCAATCCGTGACGCCTCAGCGGAATGGGCGCCGGAGTCTCAGCGATTGTTCAGGGCTGGGTGGCACCCTTGTCCCGTGACCGCCGCCGACTCGCCCGCCGCCCCCCGGCAACACGTTCTCGTCGTCGAAGACGACCGCGCGGTGCGGGAGTCGCTGAGGCGCTCGCTCGAGTTCAACGGCTACCAGGTCTCCACCGCGTCAGACGGAGCCGAGGCGCTGGCCGGCATCGGTGGGATCAACCCCGACGCCGTGGTGATGGACGTGATGATGCCGCGGCTCGACGGGCTCGAGACGACCCGAGCGCTGCGCAAGGTGGGCAACGGCGTACCGATCCTCGTACTCACCGCACGAGACGCCGTCGGTGACCGCGTCGAAGGCCTCGACGCGGGAGCAGACGACTACCTGACCAAGCCGTTCGCGCTCGAGGAGCTGCTCGCTCGGCTGCGCGCCCTGCTGCGCCGCGTGACCCCGGGCCCCGGAGACCCCGAGGAGCACCTCGCCTTCGCCGACATGACGATGGACCTGGCCTCACGCGAGGTCCGCCGCGGTGACCGCCTGATCGAGCTCACCCGGACCGAGTTCAGCCTGCTCGAGCTCTTTTTGCGCCGGCCGCGCCGGGTCCTGGAACGCTCGTTCATCCTGGAGGAAGTCTGGGGCTTCGACTTCCCGACCACCGCCAACAGCCTCGAGGTCTACGTGGGCTACCTGCGTCGCAAGACCGAGGCGGCCGATGAACACCGCCTGATCCACACGGTTCGCGGGGTCGGCTACGTGCTCCGCGAGGCCCAGTAGTGGGTCCACGAGTTTCCTGGGGTCCCTTCCACTACCGGCGCTCGCTGGCCAGCCGCGTCACCCTGCTCACCACGATGGCCGTAGGAATCGCGGTGACCGGAGTGGCCTTCGCGGCGTTCGCCACCGTGCGCATGCAGAGCATGAACAGCCTCGACGAGTCACTGCACTCGCGAGCGGCGCAGGCAGCCCGGGCCAACACGCTCGACGCGCTCTCCCGAGACCAGATCCCGCCCTGGATGCTGGGGGCAGCGGACGTGAAGATCATCTTCCTGGACGCGATCAACCGGACAGTCCGAGGCGCCACCACCAGTACGGCCGGTCAGATCGGTACGCCGGAGTGGCAGGTCGCGCTCGGCGAGCGGGACTGGTCAGCGCGCACTGTCTTGATGGACGGCGAGCGCTACCGGGTGGTCGCCGTACAGGCGGAGGACGGGCAGGCGCTGATCCTCGCCCAGTCGCTCGAGGCGAACGACCAGATGCTCGATCGTCTCGGCCTGGTGATGCTGCTCTTCGGCCTCGCGGGGATGATCAGCGCCGGGCTGGCCGGATGGGGGGTGGCCCACAACGGGTTGCGACCCGTGCGCCGGCTCACCCTCGCGGTCGAGGGGATCGCTCGCACCGAGCGGCTGGACCCGATCCCGGTCGAGGGTCGTGACGAGGTCGCGCGGCTCGCGGTGGCGTTCAACGCCATGCTGACGGCACTGTCGGCCTCGCGGGCCCGGCAGCGGCAGCTGGTCGCCGACGCGGGCCACGAGCTGCGTACGCCGCTCACCTCATTGCGTACCAACCTCGATCTGCTGGCCCAGGCCGACACCTCCGCCAAGCTTTCCGCCCAGTCACGCAAGGAGCTTCTCGCCGACGTCCGCGGCCAGATCTCGGAGATGACCACGCTGATCGGCGACCTGGTGGAGCTGGCCCGCGAGGATCCCTCGGCGGCGCCGGCTGTCGAGGTGGTCGAGCTGGCCGCAGTGGTGGGACAGGCGGTCACGCGGGTACGCCGGCGGGCGCCGACGGTCAACTTCGTCGTACGCACGGAGCCCTGGTGGGTGACCGGCGACTCGGCTGCGCTCGAGCGCGCGATCACCAACCTGCTCGACAACGCCGCCAAGTGGAGCCCCGAGGGCGGGCAGGTCACGGTGGAGCTGGCCCAGGGAAACGTGATGGTGGCCGACCAGGGCCCGGGCCTCTCCGCGGAGGACCTGCCGCACGTCTTCGACCGCTTCTACCGCTCGAGGGAGTCCCGCGGCATGCCCGGATCCGGGCTGGGTCTGTCCATCGTCAAGGCCGTCGCGGACCGCCACGGCGGCAACGCGCGAGCCGGCAACCGACCCGAAGGGGGTGCCGCGTTCTGGTTCTACGTGCCCGGGACGATGGCTCCGCCCGAGGTTTTGGCGCGCTCGTAGCCGAAACAAAGGGCGCTCTCAGGATCACTGACGAGACTGGGGCCATGGACGATCAGCCCCGTTACCCGCACGCCCCCTCCGGCGATTCCTCTGGCAATCCTTCTGGCCACCCTTCTGGCCAAACTTCTGGCCAAACTTCTGGCCAAACTTCTGGCCAGCCTTCTGGTGAGCCCGACACCTACGGCCCGAACGGCGACGAGCACACCCGCCAGCTGCCGCCGTACCAGCCAGACCCGGCGTCGCCGCAGCCGATGGTGGGTCCGTTCTTCGGGTCCACCGTCCCGACGCCGCCCCCGCCAGCTCAGAGGGGAAGCGGCCTCACCGCTGCGGTGCTGGTGGGTGCTCTCGTGCTGGGAGGTGTCGCGGGTGTCGGCGGATCGGCTGCCTACCGCGCGTTCGTCGACGAGCCCGTGACCACGACCACGACGGACAGCTCCGGTGACTTCCAGGCCACGAAGACCGCCGTCGTCGAGGACGGAACCGTCGAGAAGGTCGCCAACGCCGTACTCCCGTCAGTGGTCAAGGTCAACGTCAGAGGTGCCTCGGGTGCGGGGTCCGGCTCCGGCATCGTGCTGAGCAAGGACGGCGAGATCCTCACCAACAACCACGTGGTCGCCGGCGCAGGCGAGGACGGGTCGATCTCGGTGAGCTTCCACGACGGCACCTCCAAGAAGGCGACGGTCGTGGGAACCGACCCCGTGACCGACATCGCGGTCATCAAGGTCGAAGGCGCCTCCGGCCTCGTCCCGGCCTCGCTCGGCAAGTCGGGCAGCATCAGGGTGGGCCAGGCGGTGGTCGCGGTGGGTTCGCCGTTCGGGCTCAACGCGACGGTCACCTCAGGCATCGTCAGCGCTCTGAACCGTCCGGTCTCGGTGTCGGCCGAGCAGGAGCAGACGCCGCAGGACCCGTTCGGGCAGCAGGAGCAGCTGGAGCCCCAGGACCGGAGCCTGGGTACGACGTACCCGGCGATCCAGACCGACGCGGCGATCAACCCCGGCAACTCGGGTGGACCTCTCGTCGACATGTCGGGTCGGGTCGTCGGCATCAACTCCTCGATCCGGACCGCCTCCAGCGGAGGCTCGATCGGGCTCGGCTTCGCGATCCCGATCGACGAGGTGCTGCCGATCGTCAACCAGATCACCGAGGGCGACAAGCCCACCCACGCGCGCCTCGGCGTCTCGGTCTCGGACGTCACCGGCGACACCCTCACGCAGGGGGCACAGCTGCAGTCGATCGAGGACGGCGGCGCCGCTGCGGACGCTGGTCTGAAGAACGGCGACGTGATCACCAAGGTCGGCGACCAGGTCATCGACAGCTCGGAGTCGCTCGTGGCCACGATCCGCGGCCACCGGCCGGGCGAGCAGGTCGAGATCACCTACCAGCGCGGCGGGAAGAGCGAGACGACAACGGCCACCCTGGGCTCGGACGAGAACAACACCGCGAGCTGACGCGCGGGCGCGGTCAGGGCCCGGGGGTTCCCTCTGGGTCGGCCTCGTGGGTGTCCTTGCGAGAAGACCACTTCGCCTGGGCGCCTGCGATACCCGCGTCGGCCCCTTTGTCGATGATCTTGTCCTTGAGCGTATCCCCGGCTTCCCGGAAGACGGCGGTGACCTGGGTGCCGACGCCGGCCACCACGGCGCCACCACCGGCCGCAAGCTCGTCCGAGGTGATGTTGCCCTTCTCGCCCATGGATGTCCCCCTGGTCCACCGCGACGCGATTGCCGCAGTCCTGCAGTGAGTGTGCGCATGTCCCGCAAACCGGTCAATGCGCGGGCGCCGATCGGCGCGCACGCAAGCCGAGCGGTCTAGTCGCAATTGCGAGACTCACCCGGAATGCCTTGCCTGGGTCCGGGAGCGCCCAGACGATGGGCTCGGACGTCATGTCCGCGGTAGGCGCGCTCCGTCGACCGCCCGAACGATCGGGGGGGTCGTGGGCTGGACCGAGACACGGGGCAGCACAGCCGCTGCGGCGATACGCCGTACGGCGCACAGCGACGACGCCAAGCACCGGGTCGACGACGCAAGCCACTCGCTTTCACCGCGCTTCCCGAAGTGGGTACCGCTCGTCGTCGCCGGTGCCCTGGTCGTGCTGGTGGGTACGGGCGCAACGGCCGCGTTCGTTGGCGCCCGGGACAACGACCCTCGGCCCTCGAGCACGCCTGCAGCCCCTGGCGACGAGAGTGACGGGCCCACAGGTGAGGGGCCTACAAGTGACGGGCCCACGGTCGATCAGGGCCCGGCGGTCCATGAGACAACCGGCCTGCCGCTCGCACCGACCACCGAGGAGGTCACCTACCGGGCCACGGTCACGTGCGTGAAGAAGAGCAGGTTTTACCTCTCACCGTGCGGCACCGGGCCTGGCCTGACCTCGATGCTGACGTGCCCCGATGGCACCTGCACGCTCGCGATGTGGATCACCCCACTGACAGGTGCGCGGTCGGGAGCCGGCTATGGCTCGAGGGCGGCGTATTTCACCTTCCAGGCTGGCCAGCCCTCCGTGAGCATGAGGGGGCAGGTCCCCAGCGGGTCGGACAAGTGCGCACCCCAACCCGTGACCGTCACCGGCAACCGAGGCGCCGACGGCGCCTACAGCCTGCGCTTCGTCATGGACTACCACGCCGGCAACGGCGACGGCAGCTGTTCCTCGTCGCCCGGCACCTGGTCGGTCGAGCTGCAGGCAACGGCGTGAGCGGCCCGGGGGTCGAGACGTGGGTTGGACCGAGACACGGGGCAGCGTAGGCGCGACGGCGATACGCCGTACGGCGCACCGCGACGACGCCAAGCAGCGGGTCGACGACGCAAGTCACTCGGTTTCACCGCGCTTCCCGAAGTGGGTACCGCTCGTCGTCGCCGGTGCCCTGGTCGTGCTGGTGGGCACGGGCGCAACAGCCGCGTTCGTTGGCGCCCGAGACGTTGAACCTGGACCCTCGAGTGCGCCAGCGGCCCCTGGCGACGCGAGTGAGGGGCTCACGAGTGACGGGCCACCGGTCGATCAGGGCCCGGCCGTCCATGAGACAACCGGCCTGCCCCTCGAGCCCACCACCGAGGAGGTCTCCTACCGGGCTTACATCAGGTGCGTGCAGCCGAGCGCATTCCAGGTCGGCGGAAGATGCGGGCCAGGTCTGATCACGAGTCTCAGCTGCCCTGCAGGCACCTGCACTCTCGGCATGGAGTTCACCCCGCTGGTGGGAGCTCAGTCGGTATCCGCGCGTGGCGCGAATGCCGCGTCCTTCACCTTCCAGGCAGGACAGGAATCCGTGAGCCTGAGCGGGCGGGTCCCACACGGGGCGAAGCAGTGCGCTCCCCAGCCCGTGACGGCGGCCGGCAACCGCGGCGCCGACGGGAGCTACCAGCTGCGCTTTGTCATGGAGTATCACCTGGGCAACGGCGGCGCAGGCTGCTCCTCGTCACCCGGCACCTGGTCGGTCGAGCTGCAGGCAACGGCCTGAGGGCTACTTCAGCACCGACAGGATCGAGGAGTAGTCGTCGGTCCAGTGCACCTGACGAGCACCGAGGTCTCGCCACCCGGGGAGTGCCGACAGTGCTGCTACGTCGGAAGCGTTCCTGCCGATCGCCACCCACTGGCTGAGCCTGGCGCCGTCGGCCCCGGCGCCACCCCGGCGAGTCACCGCGTAAAGCCCGAGCCGCTCCGCCGCGCTGGCGAGAACAGGCTCGAGATCGAACACCCGGTTGCTGATGTGCACCACCAGCAGACCACCAGGCGCCAGCCGATCGACGTAGGTGCGCATCGCTTCCTCGGTCAGGAGGTGCACCGGGATGGAGTCGGAGCTGAACGCGTCCAGGACGATCATGTCGAACGAACCGGCGTCGGCCTTCGCGAGTCCGAGCCGCCCGTCTCCCACGAGAGTCTCGATCGTGGCGTCGCTGTCCGCGAGGTAGGTGAACAGCTTCTGGTCCCGGGCGATCCTGACAACTTCGGGGTCGATCTCGAAGAAGGTCATCCGTTGGCCCGGTTGCCCGTACGCCGCGACGGTGCCGATCCCGAGTCCGACGATGGCCGGGTTCTTGCGCACCGGCCCGGCGAAGACGTCACCCAGGGGGCCGCCGCGTGAGTAGTAGGTGGTGGGAGTGGCCCGCCGGGAAGGTTCCTGGAACTGGGTCCCGTGCGTCGTCGTACCGTGCACCAGCTCGTTCATCCCGCCCCGGTCGACGACGGTGTAGCTGCCGAAGAACGTACGGCTCCGCTCCACAACGCCTTGGGTCTCACCGATGGCGCCCAGCACGAACAGCACGACCAGGGCGACGGCCATCACCTTGGGCAGGGACGCCATCCACCAACCGAGGACCAGTCCGAGAACGATCAGGAACAGGGTCTGCACGAGGTTCGTCGCCGAGGCGTTGAGCGCGACGCGCAGGGCCAACGGCAGGAGCACCACGCCGAGGCACATGGCGGCGGCGCGGACCCGGTTGGCGTCGACCTGGCGGGCCAGCCAGCTGTGCCGGCCACCCCGGATCCCGACCAGCAGGAGCGGCACCACCATCAGCACTAGGGAGTACTCCAGCACCCGGTCGAAGACCATCGGGGCGACGAGGCCGTTGAGCAGGCCGCCGAGGGCGCCGCCGGTGGCAACGACCAGGTAGAACCCGGTCAGGTGCTCGGTGGGCGGACGTTCAGCAGCCAGGCGAGCGTGGGCGGCGTACGCGACCAGGGCCAGCATCACGAGGTTCATTCCGATCATGAGGGCCACCGGCATGTTGCTCGGGCCCAGGGACGTCACGGCGACGGCGAACGCCGCGGCGACGGCACCCTGGGTGGCGCGCCGCGGTGGTACCCGTGACGTCCTGCCGAACGCCAGCACGAACGTGGCCAGGTAGATCGCCAGGGGCACGACCCAGAGCAGAGGGATCGCCGCGACGTCGGTGGAGATGTACGCCGTGACGCCCAGCATCAGCGAGGACGGCAGGAAGGCGAGCGCGGCCCAGGTGAGCACGCTCGTTCTGCCCAGTTTTCCGGCAGGTTTCCCGGCCCGTACGGCCCGCGCACAGGACACCTCCGCCCGCTTCGGATCCGGCCTGGCCGGCCGACGTACCGACAAGGCACAGGTGGCGGTGAGCGCGACGAACCCGAAGAAACCCGCGGACCACCACGCTCGCTGCGTCGCGAGCGTGAGGTGCGGTTCGATCAGCAGCGGATAGGCGAGCAGGCCGCCGAAGCTGCCGAGGTTGCTGGCCGCGAACAGGAAGTACGGGTCGTCGGAGCGACGGTGGTTGCCCCACGAGTACCCGCTGGAGCAGCGGCCCAGTCGTCGCTACCACCGCGAACGGCAGGCCGATGACCAGGATCAGCGTGCGCAGCAGCCACAGCACCGGCGACGCGTCTGCCGCGGGCGCAACGTCGGCCGGGATCGCGAGGGGCAGGGCAACGAACGGCAGGAGCAGTACGACCAGATGCACTTTCGGCTGCCGCGCCGGCCCGAGCCGGGACGTGGACAGGTGTGCGTACGCGTACGCCAGGAGCAGCAGCACCTGGAAGAACAACGAGCTCGTGCTCCACACGGTGGCGGAGCCGCCGTACGACGGCAGGATCAGCTTCGCGACCAGCGGTTGCACCACGAAGAGCAGGCCGGCGCCGACGAATGCGGTCGTCCCGAACAGGGCGGCGCGCATCCAGGAGTCTCGACGAACCGGGGGCTGCGTCTCAAGCTCGGTCGCCTCGAGCGCGACCACGCGCTGGCTGATCGCCATCGTGGTCTCCCTAGTCAGCAGTCGTGGTCAACGATATGAGCGGATCAGGTGGTGTGTCCCGGAAAGCCGTGAATAGCGGCCGATCCTGCTTGCCAGAGGGCCGGTGACATGCGCCTGAGACCGGCGTACGTTCGAAGATGCGCCGCTCCAGAGCGGGGCGGCCTCTCGGGAGAGAGGATCACGATGTTCATCCAGATCATTCAAGGCAAGTGCCACGACGCCGACCGCGTTCACCAGCTGAACGAGGAATGGCGGGAGACGCTGGGAACGTCGGCCGAAGGATGGCTCGGCGCGACCTACGGCGTCACCGATGACGGCGAGTTCGTCAGCGTCGTACGTTTCGAGTCACGCGAGGCCGCAGCGAAGAACTCCGCGCGCCCCGAGCAAGGTGAGTGGTGGCAGAAGATGGCGGCCTGCTTCGACGGCGAGGTGACCTTCCACGACTGCGACAACGCCATGTTGTTCCTCGGTGGTGGATCCGACGACGCCGGCTTCGTGCAGATCATCCAGGGTCGTATCTCCGACCCCGAGAAGTTCCGCCACTTCATGGAGCAGCCGATGGACGCGCTGCAGGAGGCGCGCCCCGAGATCATCGGCGGCACCATCGCGATGGAGCCCGACGGCTGGTTCACCCAGACGATCTGCTTCCGCAGCGAGGATGAGGCCCGCGAAGGCGAGAAGAAGGAACTGCCGAGCGAGATCCAGCAGCAGTACCAGGATGAGATGTCCACGATGGAGGACGTGAAGTATCTCGACCTGCACCACCCCTGGTTCTCCAGCGCGCGGAAGACGACCTGACCGCCGGGACGGATAGTCCCTGACGATCTGGCCGCCGGATGTCCGGTTTGGGCGGCCAGAAGGTCAGGGACTGTCCGGGAGTACGGCGGCCGCCGTCCGCAGCCGGGCGGCCTTCCATCTCGTCTCCGCCCACTCACCGTCCACGTCCGAGCGGACGGTGATGGCGCCACCCGTGCCGAGACCCCACACTCCGTCGGGGCCGGCGTACAGCGATCGGATCACCACGCCCAGGTCGGCTCGACCGTCTGCGCAGATCCACCCGAAGGCCCCCGCATAGAGGCCTCGCGGCGTCGCCTCGACGTCGTCGATGATCGCCATGGTGCGCAGCTTCGGCGCGCCGGTCATCGACCCGGCCGGGAACAGCGCCCAGAGTGCGCCCAGGGTCGACACGTCGTCACGCAGCCGGCCCCGGACCGTCGAGACCAGCTGGTGCACGCTCGCGTAGGACTCCACCGCCATCAGACTCGGCACCGTCACCGTCCCAACCTCGCACACCATCGACAGGTCGTTGCGCAGCAGGTCGACGATCATCAGGTTCTCGGCACGGAACCGCGGGTCCTGCGCGAGCTCCTCACGAAGGCGCTGGTCATCGCGCTCGTTCGCTCCCCGCGGGGTGGTGCCCTTGATCGGCTTGGTCTCCAGCCACCGTCGGCGGTCGATGGTCGCGTAGCGCTCCGGTGAGCTGCTGAGCAGGTGCGTGCCCAGGTGGCTCAGCAGGCCGGCGTACGGCGCGGGGTTGCTCGCCCGCAGCCGCAGGTAGGTCTCCAGCGGATCGGTCGCGGCCCCGAGCTCCTCGCGGTAGGTCAGGTTGACCTCGTAGGAGTTGCCAGCGTGCAGCTGCTCCTGCACGTCGGCGAAGGCGTCGGCGTACCAGGCAGGCGCTCGAGTCGGGTGCTCCTCGACACGCGCTGGCGTGTGCTCGGGCACACGACCGTGGTCGAAGATGGTCGGACGGCGGCAGCGCATCCAGATCCCGTCGGGCCCGCTGCCCCAGGGCCGGGCGGGCAGGTCGGCCCGCGAGGCGTACCCGAAGCAGCCAACCCAGTGCACGTCCGGGTCCCCCGCGTCTCGGACGATCTCCTCCTCGAGCACCGCGAAGAGGTCCGTGCCAACCACCTCGTCGCGACCTCCCTGATGTCGGGTGACCTGCCGGAGGCCGGCGTCGAAGCTCAGTGACACGTCCTCCTCGTCCAGTACGCCGACCAGCGAGCGACGTCCCGACCAGTCACGGGATCCGCCGCCGTCGAGCCAGAACACCCTGTTGCTACGGGCGAAACCGCGTCGTACGGCATCGACGACCGGCTCGCTCTTCCGTGGGGTGGTGCTCATGACACGAAGTTCCTGACCAGCTCGGCACCGTGGTGCGAAAGGATCGACTCTGGGTGGAACTGAACGCCCGTGAGGGGCAGGTCGCGGTGCGCGACCGCCATCGTCACTCCGCTGAGCTCGTCCACGGCTGTCTGCCTGAGCACGGCGGGCAGTGCCACGGCCGCGAGCGAGTGGTACCGCACCGCCTCGAACGGGTCGGACACTCCTCGGAAGAGGCCGTCCTCATCGTGGTTGACCAGGGCGATCTCGCCGTGCGCCGGGTCGACCCGGTCGACTGTCCCGCCGTACGACGTCACGAGCGCCTGCATGCCCAGGCACACGCCCAGCACCGGCACGCCGAGCTCGAAGACCGCGGCACCGAGGGCGAAGTCGGCCTCGTTCTCCGGATGGCCGGGCCCGGGTGAGAGGACCAGGTGCGAGTAATCGCGCGCCCGCTCGAGGACGTCCGGCTCGTCGTGCTCGATGACGTCCGGCAGCTCACCGGTCACGGAGGCGATCAGGTGCACGAGGTTCCACGTGTAGGAGTCGTAGTGGTCGACCACGAGCACCCGCGAGCTCACGGAGTGGTCACCCCAGCAGTTCGAGCAGCAGCTGCCGCAGCAGGGCGAACCCGTTCTCGGTGAGGATCGACTCGGCGTGGAACTGCACTCCCCGGAAGTTCGGGCCGGCCAGCATGTGGATGTCGCCCGTGGCCGCGTCCGACTCGGCCCGGAGGCCGTCCGGGAGGTCGTCCTCGCCGAGGCGCGCGACGAAGGTGTTGTAGAAGCCGACGCGCTCCTGCCGACCGTCGATGTCGACCGAGGACTGGGTGCCCTGGAAGACGATGTCCTTGTAGTCAAGGGCAATCCCGAGCCGGTCGCACAGGACCTGATGTCCCAGACAGACCGCCAGGAAGGGCTTGTCAGAGGCGAGCAAGCCGTCGATCGCCTTGCGGTAGGCGGCGATCTTCGGGTGGTCATGGTCGCGTGGGTCGCCGGGCCCGGGGCCGACGACGACCAGGTCCACGTCGTCGAAGACTCCCTCCGCACCCCCGTCCGTGAGCAGCGTCTCGTGCCGGACCACTCGAGAACCCATCCCCAGCACCGAGAAGACGTGGGCGAGCATGTTCACGAAGTCGTCCTCGCCGTGCAGGATCGCGATGGTCCGGCCCTCCAGGGACGGCGCCGGTGGTGCGCCCGCCTGGTCGGTGAGCCAGAACTTCGCGAGCCGACGGTTGCGGGAGTTCAGCGCGATCAGGACGTCCTCGTCCTTGGTGAGATCGGCGATGTCCGAGGGCGCACCGCTCGCGCCCGGGACCAGCCCGAAGGCCGAGAGGATGCCGCCGGCCTTGGCCTGGGTCTCGGCCACCTCGTACGCCGGCACGGAGTCGCGCACCAGCGTGGCCCCGGCGGTCACTTTCATCGCGCCGTCCGGGCTCACATCGGCCGTGCGGATCACGATTGGCGAGTCCGCGGTCGGAGCCCCCTCCTCGTCGCGCCCGATCAGGGCAAGGGCGCCGGCGTAGTAGCCGCGGCCCTCCGACTCGTACTCGTGGATCAGCCGGCACGCGTTCTCCACCGGGGCGCCGGTGACGGTAGCGGCGAACATGGTGTCCCGCAGCACGTCGCGTACGTCGGACCGCGTGCGCCCGGCGAGCAGGTACTCGGTGTGCACCAGATGCGTCATCGGCTTGAGGAACGGTCCGAGCACCTGGCCACCCTCGTGGCAGATGTCGCACATCATCTTCAGCTCCTCGTCGACCACCATGAAGAGCTCGAAGATCTCCTTCTCGTCGGCGAGGAAGTCCAGCAGCCGGGCCTTGCGCTCGGCCGGCTCCAACCCACGCAGCCGGAACGTCCCGGAGATGGGGTTCATCCGCACGTCCCCGCCGTGAACGCTCACATGCCGCTCCGGCGACGCTCCGATCAGGAACCGGTCACCCGTCCAGAAGCAGTAGGTCCAGTAGGCGCCGCGTTCGCTGGTCAGCAGTCGGCGGAGCACGGTCAGGGCCGTCGCGGCCTTCCAGTCACGCAGCTGCGCGCGGTAGTGCCGCCCGACCACGAGGTTCGCGCCCTCGCCGTTGCCGATCTCGTCCCGGATGATCCGCTCGACGACGCTCGCGTAGTCCTCGTCCGAGGTGTCGAAGCCGCCCTCGTCCTCGAAGGCGACCTCCTCGTCGGGGAGCGCCGCGACCAGCTCTTCCAGTGGGACCTCACGCTCGGTCTCGATGGTCACGACCGCGAGCGGCGTACCGTCGTCGTGCGCCACGAAACCCCGCTCGGTCACCTGCCGGAAAGGTACGGCGACCAGCCGGTCGAAGCGCCGACCCGGCTCGGGCGCACCCTCCTCGAGGGGGATGTCCGCGAGCTTCTCCAGCCGGTCCAGCGACCCGCCCACCAGAGTCACCGTCGGGCTCTCGCGCAGCCGGATCACGGCCCATGCCTGATGTCCCAGCAGCTCCTCGAGGGCGGCACTGGCGGACAGGTCAGGTGGCATGTCGGGAACGCTACTAGGTGTCTCGGGAGTGCCGGGCCTGTCATCCCGGCTGGACGGCGCGGTGCAGCAGCGCGACCGCGGACCACACCATCTGCTCGACCGCCTCGTCCTGCGTCATGCCGGCGACGTCCGTGAGCCACACCAGCGACTCGATGCCGCAGACCGCGCGAACGGCGACGGCGAGGCGGCGTACGCCGTCCCTCCCGAGCTCACCCAACAGGGGCTCGAGCGCCTCGGAGAACCAGCCGATCGCCCTGCCCTGCCGCAACGGCAACCTGGGCCCAGACTCGCCCGATGGCTCCGACTGGTGGGCCTCGAGGGAGAGGCGGAGCATCGTTCGCTGCTGGGGCTCGGTGTCGACCACCATCGCCAGGAACCCGCGCACAGCCGCCTCCAGACGCACCTCCGGGTCCTGCCCAACGTCCGGCGGCAGCATCGAGGTCGCCTGGATCTCGGGGTGGGCGGCGAGCAGCAGGGACTGCTGCGTCGGGAAGTACCGATAGGCGGTAGTGCGGGAGACCTCGGCGGCCTCGGCCGCCTCCGCCACCGTGGGTGGCCGGCCCCCTCGCGCGACCAGGTCGCGCGCAGCAGCGACGAGCGCAACCCGGGTGCGCTGCTTCTGCCGGGCCCGCCCGGTCTGCTCGTACGACGTTGACATCTCCTTCACGGTACCGTAGTTTCGTTATGGGACTCAAGTCCCACGAAGGGTCCGGAAGGGAATCCCATGAACGACACCAAGCCCCTCGTCCGGAATGCCGAAGAAGCCGAATGCCGCTGGTTCTACGGGGGCGGACTGCACCGATGGCTGGTCCGCGAAGGGGAGGTCGACGGGAGCTTCCTGCTGTTCGAGGACACCGTCGAACCCGGCAAGCGCACCCCGCTGCACACCCACCCCGAAGCGGACGAGTCCTTCTACCTGCTCGACGGGTCGATCCTGTTGCACATCGACGGAACCGATCACGAGCTGCGGGCCGGTGGGGTCGCGGTCGTCCCCCGCGGCGTGCCGCACGCGTTCATGGCTCAGGGCGACGGCGCGCGGATGCTCTGCCTGCACACGCCAGGGGGTGGCGAGGACTTCTACAGGAACGCCAGCGAGCCCACGGTCGAGGGCGAGCCAGCCCTGCCGGTCGACTTCGAGCGGATCCAGCAGGCGGCTGTTGCGACCGGGAGCATGAAGGTCGTGGGACCGCCGCCGTTCTGAGTCGAGCAGCGAGCAACCCATAGGTGGTCGAGCAGCGAAGCGAGTGATCAGTCGAGACCACATTCCGTAAGCCGTGCGGGCCCCAATCCCACAAATGTTGGGCCACGACGTCGCAAGCCGCGATCTCGACGTCCCGATCCAACAATTGTGGAGTTCGGGCGCGCAGGATCAGGCGCGCAGGATCAGTCGTCCAGCCGCCGCAGCAGGTGATCCCGGGCGGCGGAGTCCATCGGGCCGTCCCGCTCTGCGAGGTGGTCGGCGATCTCGTGGCGGTGCTCGGGGGTCTTGTTGCCGCCGTACTTCATCTTGGCCCGCACCCCCTCCAGGTGCAGGCGCAGTCCACGGATGCCGGGGAGCTGCCGGCGATCACTCTCGTTCGCGGGGCTCGGAGTGATCCGGCCGGAGTCGGCCGGCTCGAAGTGGCCGAGCTGCCGCGCCAGGATGCCTGCCTTCTCGTCGGGGTCGTCGACGACCTCGGCGCGACACAGCAGCTGTACGGCGGTGTAGTACGACGTGGGCACGCCGTACGCCGGGTCGGTGCCGGGGTTGGCGTTCCACTCCGCTTCGACGTAGGCGTAGTCGCCGGTGAGCGCGAGTACGACGTGCCGATCGGCTGCGAGCGCCTTCCAGACCGGGTTGGGCCGGGCGAGGTGGAGCAGCACGGTGGAGTCGCCGTCGTAGAGGAAGTGGGTGGGTACGACGACCGGGAAGCCGTCGACGTGCCCCGCGGTCACGAGCTGCCCGAAGTCGGCGCTGGAGAGAACTCCCTGCCACTCCTCTCGGGTCGCCTCGTCCCAGGGATGGATCAGCATCGGGCTAGGCCGTGCCTGTGGAGGTCAGCGTGACCATGCGCTGGGTGGCGCGGGTGTAGACGACGTAGAGCGTGGCCCTGCCGGTCGGAGCCTCGTCCTCGATCTCCTGTGGCTGCACCACGATGATCGCGTCGAACTCGAGGCCCTTGGTGTCCAGCCCGGCGAGTACGACGATCCGCGAGTCCGGGCCGCCGGTCTCGTCGGCATGCTCGGGCCAGGTCGAGACCCAGCGCGTGACCTCGCCGAGGCGTGCGGTCGGCACCACGATGCCGATCGTGCCCGGCACCGAAGCGGCGAGGTCGGACAGGTGCTCGTGCATGGCCGACTCGAGGTCGTCCACCCGTAGCTCGGCCGGCTGTACCCCGGTCGAGCGGACCGCGTCGGGAAGGTCGGCGTCGAGACCGGCGCGCCCGGCGTACTCGGCAGCGAACTCGTAGATCTCGGCGGAGTTGCGGTAGTTGGTCGAGAGGTGGAAGTCGTGCCGCGGCTTGTCGCCGAGCGCCTTGGCGCGGGCCAACGCGGACTCGGCCGGCACCGGCCACGACGACTGGGCCAGGTCGCCGACGATCGTCCAGGTGGCTCCGCGACCACGGCGCCCGACCATCCGCCACTGCATCGGGGTGAGGTCCTGTGCCTCGTCGACGAGCACGTGCGCGAAGGCGTCGTCCTCGATGCGGTTGGTCGGGGGCGTCCAGCCACTTGGGCCGGCGTACTCCCGATCAGCGGCGGTGAACACCTCGTGCAACGAGGCGTCCTCGGCAGCGAGGTACTCGTCGTCCACCGAACCGGTGTTCACGATCGGCGGGTCACCGAGCAGGTAGCGCAGCTCGTCCAGCATGGCCACGTCGTCGACCGACAGCGTCCTGCCATCAGCGCGTGGGCCAGATTCGTGCAGCCCCCACGACTTGGTGAGCAGCCGGACCGACTCGTCGTCGAGCACGCCCTCGCTCACCCGGGCGAGCAGGTCGGGATCACGCAGCCAGCCCAGCACCGTCGCGGCGTCGAGCACCGGCCACCACGAGGCGGCGAACTCGAGGAAGGTGTCGTCGGTGCGGATCTCCCGGGAGAACTCCTCCTTGGTGCGCTCACGGCCGCGCTCGCTGCGGACCTGGCGCCACATCGCGTCGATGAGGGTGGACGCGACCCGGGTGGTGGAGCGGTTGCGCGGTCCCATCGCCAGCAGCTGCCGCCGCAGGGAGCCGAGCTCGCGCGGGCCGAGGACGATCACGTCGTCGCGGTAGAAGATGCGGAACTCGGTGGGTGCGTCGGGCACTGCCTGTCGCGCCGTACGGTGCAGCACCTCGGCCATCGCGGCTGCGCCCTTCACCTCCGCGACGGCGGGCTCATCACGTCGGCTGGCGCGGACGCCGTCGACGACCTCACCCAGCGAACGCAGGGCGACTGCTGTCTCGCCGAGCGAGGGCAGCACGCGTTCGATGTAACGCATGAACACCCCCGACGGACCCACCACGAGCACGCCGCCGCGCTCGTAGCGCCGGCGGTCGGCGTAGAGGAGGTACGCCGCACGGTGCAGCGCGACCACGGTCTTCCCGGTGCCGGGGCCGCCGGTGATCGACACGACGCCCTTGTTGGGCGCCCGGATCGCGCGGTCCTGCTCGGCCTGGATGGTCGCGACGATCGTGTGCATCGAACGGTCGCGCGCTCGGGAAAGCTGGGCGAGCAACGCACCCTCGCCGACCACGGGCAACGTGTCCGCCGCAGGGTCCTCCGGGTCGAGCAGGTCGTCCTCGACGCCGAGCACGTGCACGCCCTTGCTGCGCAGGATCCGGCGGCGTACGACGCCCTGCGGGTCGGCCAGCGTGGCCTGGTAGAAAACGGCCGCCGCCGGGGCGCGCCAGTCGATCAGCATCACGTCATAGTTCTCGTCGCGCAGCCCGATCCGGCCGATGTAGCGCGGGATCGAGCTCACCTGGGCGCCCATGTCCAGGCGTCCAAAGACCAGCCCCTCGTGGGCAGCGTCGAGAGTCGCCATCCGCCTGGCGGCCTGGAACACCATCGCGTCACGCTCAACGAGCCCGCCCTCGTTGCCGATGCGGCCGCGGGCGAGACCCTCCTTGGCCAGTTCCTGCGCGGACAGGGCGGCCTTGTCGAGCTGGGTGTAGACGGTGTCGACGTACTCCTGCTCGCGCGCAATCTCGCGCGCGGCCACGTCACTGCTCAACCGATTCCTCCGTGGGAAACGTCCGAATGGGAATCGACAACTCTACCCGTGTCCCGATGGCCCCGCGCACGAACACCCCCCTGCGCCAACCGCGACGCTCTCGACGCTCTCGACGCGGACAACCGCTCAGGCCAGATCGTGCACGAACTCCCCTAGTTGGGTGAGGTTTCGACACTCGACCATCGGGACCAGCCGCCCGTACTCCCGGGCCGCAGAGTCGCCCGTGTTCCAGTTGCGGGAGTGCTCCGGGTTCAGCCACCAGCTGTGGCGGGCGGCGTACACGAGGTCCTTCACGACTGGCAACGCCAGGTCGGTGTGGTTGGAGCGGGCGTCGCCGAGCACGAGCAGGTTGGTCTTCGGCGTGAGTGCGTCGGGATGCTGGTCCGCGAACCGGGTGAACGCCCTGCCGTAGTTGGTGCGGCCCCACAGCGTCGCGTACCGGGCGCCCGCCGCGAGCTCGCTCATCGTCCGCGCCGGATCGGCACCCGCGGTGAACCGATCAGTGACCTCGTGGATCTCGTCCACGAACGTGAAGGCGCGCACGCGGTTGAACTGCTCACGCAGCGCGAAGACCAGCATCAGCGTGAAGCTCGCAAAGTTGGCCACTGATCCGCTGACGTCGCAGAGCACCACCAGGTCGGTGCGTCCCGGGCGCCTGGGCTTGTGCCGGGTCTCCATCGGAACACCGCCGCTGGACATCGAGGCCCGGACGGTACGACGGAAGTCGAGCGGGCCACGCGACCGGGCATGGTGCTCTCGGCTGAGCCGGGTGGCCAGCCGACGGGCCAACGGCTGGATCTCGCGGCGCATCAGCTCGAGGTCGGCCTTGCGTGCCGAGGTGAAGTCGACCTGCTCGATGGCCGGCCTGATCGTGTGCCGCGCCACGTGCTGGGGACCGCGGACCTCGGCCGCGCGCCGTCGTACCTCTGCATCCACGCGGCGCTCGAACTCGCGCACCTGCGCCTCCACCAACCGCCGCCGGGAGGGATCTGTGCCCCACTCTTCGTCGCCCAGCATCCCCCGGAGCGCCTTCTCGACCAGCTCGTCGGGCGAGACCCGGTTCATCACGTTGTACGACGACCACCGCTGCTCACCCGGCCCGCGCCCCCGGATCAGCCCGAACCGCTGTACCGCCTCCCGCGCCAGCATTGTCATCGCGTCCGGGTCACCCCCGGCCATCGCTGCCGTCAGGGCTTCCCGGAAGGCGGCGAGTTCCCGGGGCCCGTCCTCCGAAGCGGATAGTCCCGAACGATCGGCATCCTCAGGAGTGCCTTCGGCCTGCTGTTCGTTCGGGACTATCCGGTCTTCTGGCCGGTCCTGGGAGTGGCCGTCACCGATCAGCAGCGGGAAGTAGAGGTCGAAGACCTGGTCGAAGCCTGGCCGGTGGTTCTGCCGCTTGACCAGGGTCGCGGCGTACGCCGCCCGCAAGGTCTCGCGGCGGTCGAGGTCGAGTGCGTCGATCGCGCGGATCGCGTCGAGCCCCTCGGCGAGCGAGACCGGGAGCCCAGCGTCGCGCAGCGCCTCGACGAACTCGATGTGCCGGTCCAGCAGGCTCATGTCGCTCGCAGTCTCAGCTCGCGGATGGCGCGCTCGTGGTCGCTCGCGTGCTTGAGTACGACGCCGAGCGTCCGGTCGATGGCTGCGGGGTCCAGGGTGCCGGTGCCCAGCGCTACCAGGGTCCGCGCCCAGTCGATGGTCTCCGCGATGGACGGGGCCTTGCGAAGCTCCATCCCGCGCAGCTTGGCCACCACCTCGACGATCTGGCCGGCGAGGTCGTCCTCGACCTCCGGCACCTGGGACACGACGATCTCCCGCTCCCGCTCGGCGTCTGGGTAGTCGATGTGCAGGAACAGGCAGCGGCGCTTGATCGCCTCGGACAGCTCACGCGTCGCGTTGGAGGTGAGTACGACGAGTGGCCGGCGTACGGCCGCGATCGTGCCCATCTCCGGGATGGTGACCTGGAAGTCGCTGAGGATCTCGAGCAGCAGGCCCTCCACCTCGACGTCGGTCTTGTCGACCTCGTCGATGAGCAGCACGGTCGGCTCCTCGCGACGGATGGCGGTCAGCAGCGGCCGGGTCAGCAGGAACTCGTCGGTGAATATGTCGTCGTGCGTCTCGTCCCACGACTGGTCGCCGGCAGCCTGGATACGAAGGAGCTGCTTCTTGTAGTTCCACTCGTACAGCGCGCGCGCCTCGTCGAGACCCTCGTAGCACTGCAACCGCACCAGGTCCGCCCCGGTTGCCCGGGAGATCGCCTTGGCCAGCTCGGTCTTGCCGACACCGGCCGGGCCCTCGACCAGCAGCGGCTTCTCCAGCGCTCCGGCGAGATAGGTCGTGGTGGAAGTGGCCGTGTCGGTGAGATACCCAACCGCGGCCAGCTGCTTGTCGGCATCCGCCGGGGACTCGAACCACGTGGACTTCTGGGTCACCGGTTCATTGTGCCCGCCCAGCAGGGCGCGGGACCGTGCGTGTGACCCACGCCGCACGCGGCGTTCACCAACGTTCGTGGACCAGCTCGCGAACCCGCTCTTCGTAGATGCGCTGCACGCCCTCGATGAACTCGACACCCAGGTTGCGGGCCTCGCCTGCCGCCGCGTTGGAGCGGGCCTGCTTCTCGTTGCGGGCGCCGGGGATGACGGTGCTGACGCCCGCCTGCTGCCACACCCAGGCGATGGCAGCCTGCGCTGCCGTCAGGTTGCCCGGTGACGACTCGCTGACCAGCCGGGTGAAGTCGGCTGCGGCCTGAAGGCCGACGTCGTAAGGCACGCCGGAGAAGGTCTCCCCGATGTCGAAGGCGCTGCCGTCGCGGTTGTAGTTGCGATGGTCGTCGTCGGCGAAGGTCGTGCTCTCGTCGTACTTGCCCGAGAGCAGGCCGGACGCGAGCGGCACCCGCGCGATGATGCCGACCCCTGCTGCCTCGGCCGCCGGGAGCACCCGCTCAAGCGGCTTGAGGCGCAGGGCGTTCAGGATGATCTGCACGGTGGCGACGTGGGGCCGTTCGATGGCGGACAGGGCCTGGTCGGCGGTCTCGACGCTGAGGCCGTACGCCGCGATGGCGCCCTCCTCGACCAGGGTGTCCAGCGCGTCGTAGGTCGCGTCGTCCTCGATCACGGCAGCGGGCGGGCAGTGCAGCTGCACCAGGTCGAGGCGGTCGACGCCGAGGTTCTTGCGGGAGCGGTCGATCCAGGCGCGGAAGTTCTCGGGCACGTAGTTCTCGGGCGACTGGTCTTTCCGACGCCCCATCTTGGTGGCCACGGTGAAGCCGGCGTCCGGGTGCGCGGCGGCGAACCGGCCGACGACCTGCTCACTGCGCCCGTCGCCGTAGACGTCGGCGGTGTCGAAGAAGGTCACCCCCTGCTCGGCCGACGTCTCGAGGACCGCCCGGGCCTCGGACTCGCTGACGTTGCCCCAGTCGGCACCCAGCTGCCAGGTGCCCAGGCCCACGACGGAGACGGACCGACCAGTCCGACCCAGAATACGCTGCTCCATTGACTACTCCTCCTCAGCGGGAGCACGTGCTCCCGGCCCCACTTCTACCCAGTCAGTCCTCGCCCTACTCGCCGTTCTTCTCGAAGCGCCACTCGATCCGGGCGTGGTAGGTCTCCCCCGGACGTAGTACAGCCGATCCGAACTCCGGGCGGTTCGGCGTGTCCGGAAACCTTTGCGGCTCGAGGGCCAGACCCGCGCTCCCGTGGTAGGGCTGCCCCGTGGTCGAGTGCCGGGAACCGTCGAAGCCACCGCCGGTGTAGGCCTGCAGCCCCGGCTGGTCCGTGCGCAGCTCCAGCCGCGTGCGGGTGCCCGGCGAGTCCAGTACGGCAGCAGGACCGTCACCCTCGAGGGCAAAGTTGTGGTCGAGGCCACCGGTTCGCTCGACCACTTCCCTGAGTCGGGCCGGCTGCCGCAGGTCGAAGGGCGTGCCGGCGACCGGTTGCAGGTCCTGGGGGATGCCCTGCGCGTCCACGGGCAGGTACGTGTCGGCTGCGACCTGGAGCAGCTGGTCCTCGACCGACCCGCTGCCGTCGCCGTCGAGGTTGAAGTAGGCGTGGCTGGTCAGGCTCACCACGGTCGCCGCATCGGTGACGGCCTCGAAGCGCACCAGCACGGAGTCTGCGGTGGTCTCGAAAACCACAAGGACTATCAGTTCGCCGGGAAATCCCTGGTCGCGGCGGGGACTTGTCAGCCTGAGCGCCAACTGATCGTCCTTGTGGCGTACGACGTCCCACATCCGTCGGTGGAAACCCTCCGGTCCACCGTGCAGATGGTTGCCGCGCTCGTTCGTCGTGAGCTGGACGACCCGCCCGTCGAGGGAGAACCGCCCGTCCTTGATCCTGTTGGCGTAGCGACCGATGGTGCCGCCGACGTAGTCGACCGAGTCGAGGTACTCCTCCGCGGTCGCATGCCCGAGCACGACGTTGCGTCGTACGCCGTCACCGCCGGTCACCCACAGCCGGTGCACCGTGGCGCCGAGGTCGAGCAGCTCGAGCACAGGCCCGGGGTCGGACCCGATGGTCAGCACCTGCACGGGACCACGGGACGACTCCCCGAACGGCTGCGCGCGCATGGGGGAACGCTAATGGAGAAGCTGAAGCCGCCGTCCGGGGAGCGCCATGGCGGAGGGATGCGCTCCCCGGACGCCTCAATCGATGGGTCGCAGCTCGTCGGCGTACGAGAGCGAGACCCGGCCCAGGACACCGGCGTCAGTGACGGCGTACTGCCCCATCCGCCACAGCGGAGGGCTGTAGGCGTGCACGCTGACCGAGCCGTGCACGGCTCCGTTGAGTCGGTGGATGTGGTCCGGCCCGAAGGAGAAGACACGCCCTGCGCCGACACGCGTCTCACGCGCCCCATCGGCCATGGTGAGGTTGTTCTCGACCAGCTCCCCGGACACGACAGCGACCGCACCCGAGGAGATGTCGTGGTCGTGCCAGCCGGTGTCGTTCTGCGGTGTCCAGCAGAGCAGCCAGACGTCCACGTGGGAGTCTCGGTGCAGGGAGGCGTAGACCCTCTCCTCGCCGTCGAAGCTCACATGGTGCGCCCACGACTCCGGCTGCTGGGCGATGGCCGCGGCGAGCTCCTCGAGTTCGGTCTGGGTCAGGTCGCGGTCGGGGAGGTCCGCGATCACGTGGTCGTCCGGGTAGGAGGCGAGGTCGGCGGCACGCTCGGCCGGCACCCCGCCTGCCCTGTCGGGCCGGACCTCGCCTGCGTCCAGGACGGTCAGCTCGCTGCTGCCCACTGCCGCTCACCTCCCTGCGTTGCCGGGGTCGGGTTGATCAGCCGGTTCGGGTTGGTCACCCGCACCGCGCGTGTGGCCGCCTCACCGAGGAACTCGTGCAGCGGCTCGGCGTACGGGCGGTCGCTGCCGAGCACGAGCGCGTCGATGCCGAGCACCCGCACGACTGCCTCCAGAGCACGCTCTCCTGTTCCGGAGGTGTCGACGAAGACCTCGGGGTCGATCGCCGAACGAGTGCCCCCGCGCAGTGCGTGCCGCTCCGCAAAGACTGGCGCGAGGCCGGCACCGGCGGCGAAGACCAGCTTCAACCGCGGGAACAGGGTCCGGCCCGCGATCGCGTTCCAGGCCCACCATGCTGCCTGCAGCTGCGCGGTGTAGCCGACGACGGGTGCCCACCACTGCGGCAGCACGCCGCCGGAAGCACGGCGCGGCTCCGGGCCCGGGTGCACGAAGACCGGCTTGCCCGCAAGCTGGGCGGCGAGCAAGAGATAACGTGCCTGCTCCCACGCCAGTGGGGTGAGCAGGTCGGTGGCCGGAAGCTGCAGTCCGACGAAGCGGTCCTATGCGAGCAGGAGGTTCAGCGCGGCCACGTCGACGTCGCCGTCGGGAACCGAGGCCCAGGCGCGGAAGTGGTCCGGCAGGTCACGCACTCCGTGGAGCCACGCGTCGATCAGCGGTTGCGCCTCCGGCCGGCGAAGGCGCTCGATCCCGAGCGGGGCGGAGAGGCTCAGGCAGGCCGTGCCCACCCCCGACTCGTGGTTCGCCGCGATGCGGGTCGCGACGTCGTGGCCCGTGGGATCCACGTCGTACGGCGGTTCGCCGTCGGTGTGCAGCGTCCAGCCGCGCAGGTACGGCGCGCGCGAACGCGCCCGGAGCCGGTCGACGAGCTCGTCGGGCCGCAAGTGCTGGTGCACATCGACGGCCCTTTCGGCCCCTGTTTTGTCACGCGTCTCGGCGCCGGGGTCGCTCTGGTGGAGATCAGGCATTCTGACTCAGCCTCCCCTCAATGTAGTAAGTGGAGTGACTTTATCGTATTAACCTCAGCGACCGCGAACCGGGGCCTCATCGGCGAGTCGAAGGCCGGGGGGCGGCGCCGGGCAGCCGGCGAGTCTGACCCCCGGTCTACGCCTTGCAGGCCGCGATCATCGTGGCCCGGATCGGGACCCTGACGCTGCCGTCCGCGCCTGCGTACCTGCCGAACAGTTCGTGCGTGTCGCTTAGGATCCGGTCGTAGGCGACGGAGTCAAGCCGGTTCGCCAGCGGGGTGGAGCGGATCTCGGTGTCCGCGACGGCATCCGTCGACGGGAACCTCGCGACGCCCAGGCTGGTGCGCGTCTCGAGCACCTCCAGTCCCGCTGCGGCGGTCAGCCTGGTCAGCGTGGCCGAATCGCCCAGCGACCAGTAGGTGCTCAACAGAACGCGGGCCTCTGGCCCCGCATGCTTCGCGACCACATCCATGAAGGGGCCGTAGGCGGGCTGCTCGTTCAGGGCGGAGTACGTCTGGATTGCCACTGTCCCGCCCGCGCCGACCACCCGTGCCATCTCGCGAACTGCGCGGCCTGGATCGGGGAAGAAGAACAGAGCCGACTGGCACAAGGCTGTGTCGAACTCGGCAGTTGCAAACGGCAGGTCCTCTGCATCGCCCTGGAACCATTCGAGGTCCGGTCGGGCCGCGCGTGCGACCTCGAGCATCGCCGGGTTGACGTCGACTCCGACGGCTCGCCCCTGCGGCCCCACGATGTCGGCGACGGTCCGGGCCACCACCCCGGTGCCGCAGGCCACGTCGAGGACGTCTTGGCCCGATGCGACGCGGGCGCAGCTGGCTAGCTGGGGCGCCCACTGTGCGAACAGAGCCGGCACGAACAGTTCGTCGTACGCCTTGGCCTGTTCCAACGTGAGCTGGAATGTCTCTGTCATGTCCACCTCCGAAGCTGTTGCCATCAGAGTGGGCCGCTCGGGACCGGGCTACATCGGTCAACTGACCTATTCGCGGACGCGTTCTGTGGCGATGATGGACAGATGGGTCATGGCGAGCAGCTCGAGGCCGCCCGTTCCTCCGCGGCCGCCGGACTTTGGGAGCAGGCCCGCACGGAGTTCGCCGCTGCCGCGTCCGCGGGCGGGACCGCGGAGGCGTACGACGGCTTGGGGCGCGTGTGCTGGTGGCTCGGAGACGTCCGGCCGGCAATCCGGCACCGGGAACGCGCCTTCACCTGCTACCAGCAGGAAGGCCGCTCTGACGATGCCGCCATGGTCGCGGTAGACCTCGCCATCTGGTACCTCACGAACCTAGACAACGACGCCGCGGCGCAAGGTTGGCTGGCGCGTGGAGCACGATGTGCCGAGAACACTCGGAACGATGCTGTTCGGGGGTGGGTGATCCTCGTCGGGGCCTACCTGAGCGGTGACCCCCAGAGGCTGGCGGCTGACCTCGAAGAGGCCCGTTCCCTCGCCCGAATCGTCAGTGACACGGCACTGGAGGCGATGGCACTCGCCGACCTTGGACTACTGATGGTGACCAAAGGCGACGTGGACCCGGGAATGCGGCTGCTCGACGAGGCCATGGCCGCCACTTTGGGCGGGCTCGGTGGGCGTCTCGAGGTGGTGGTGTGGTCCAGCTGCAACATGCTCGCCGCATGCAGCCTGGTCGACGACCTTCGACGGGCAGTGCAATGGTGCCGCGAGGCCGACACCTTCATGGACACGTACGGCTGTCCGTTCCTCCAGGCTCGATGCCGCGCCCACTACGGCCGGATTCTTGTCTCCTCAGGCGACTGGGCGCAGGCCGAGGCTGAGCTGCACCGTGCGCTCGCGATGGCCGAAGAGGTCGGCCGCGGCCCTCGCGCCGAAGCACGCGGCGCCTTGGCCGAGCTGCGGCTCCGTCAGGGACGCGCGGAGGAGGCCGAGGCCCACCTTGCCGACCTCGACGCCGTGTCGGCGATGGTCACAATCACCCGGGCAGGGATCGAGCTTGCGCTGGGACGTCCGACGGTCGCGCTGTCGGCGCTCAGGGCGCAGCTCAGCATTCTCGATCCCCGCGACCCCGACGTGGTGCCCGTGCGAGCCGCCCTCGCCGAGGCCTACCTCGCAGCGGGCGACCTCGAGGGGGCCAACCAGACTCTGCTGCCTGGTACCGGGGTTTGGGACGTCGCCGCCTACCCTCGAGCTGCCGCCATGCTGAAGCGAGCGGCTGGTCGACTGGCCACAGCCCATGGCGAATGTGAGCTGAGCAGGCGCCTGCTCGCCGGTGCGCTCGACGCGTTCACGGACTACGGCCTCCCCTTTGAGGCAGCCCGGACCCGGTTGGACCTCGCTGCTGCCACCAGGGACACGGACGAGGAGGCCGCCGTCGCCCACGCGACGTACGCCCTTCAAAGCTTTCAGAAGCTTGGCGCAACAGGTCAGGCGGCCGAGGCTGGAGCAATGCTGAGGAGTCTCGGCGTCGCGCCCGGACCCGGGCCTCGGGACCCAGGTCTCCTGACCCAGCGAGAACGGGAGGTTCTCATGCTCGTCGCCACGGGACTGAGCAACCCGGAGATCGCGGCCCGGCTGTTCCTCAGCCGCAAGACGGTCGCACATCACGTCAGCCGGATCCTGTCCAAGCTCGGACTGCACTCCCGCTCGGAAGCCGCCTCGTACGCCGCACGCGAGGGTGCCACCGTCCTGCCGGGTCGCCCATCGCCGGGGCCAAGAGCTCCAGGCGTCGAGAGGTAACGCATGCGTCGGAGCACGACGCTCGCACCCGTGCACCCACTTCATCTCCACTAGGCCGTCGTCCCGGGAGCGAGGCGGGATCCCGCCGGCAGGGTCGAGCCGACCCGGCTGTCGCGACCGACGATCGGGATTGCGTCGGGGTCGTCGAGGGCAACCGAGCCGTCACCGACCCGGGCTCCGGCTGTGATCTCGCAGTCGGTGTCGACGATGGCGCGGGTCACGCTCGCGCCGCTCCTGACCACGGTGTCGGCGAAGACGACGCTCTCGATCACCTCCGCTCCGGCCTCGACCACGACGCCGGGTCCCAGCACGCTGTGCGTCACCACGCCACCGACGACGCACCCTGAGCTGAGGAGACTCTGGCCGATCTCGGCCCCCTCGAGCACTCGAGCGGGCTCGCGCTGCGGCTGCTGGGTCCGGACCGGCCAGGCGCTGTCGAACAGGCCGGCGTCCTCGTCCAGCAGCTCGAGATGGGCATTGAGGTAGTGGTGTGGCTGCCCGAGGTCGCGCCAGTACGCGTCGAGGTGATGGCTGTAGGCCTTGCCCCGGTCGACCAGGCGAGGCAGCAGCAGGTCACCGAAGTCGCCCAGGCCGGAGTCGCCCCCTTCCCTCTCGTCCCCCTCGCCGGACCGTTCGTGGTGCAGCTCCTCGAGAACCTCGATGAGCACCTCGGGCTCGTAGAGGAAGACCTCGGTCGCGACTGTGGTGGACGCCGGGTTGTCGGGCTTGTACGCGAAGGAGGTCACCCGGCCGAGCCGGTTCACCTCAACCACCGCATGGTCGCCCGCGTCCTCGGCGTAGGTCCCCTCGAGGTCGGTGGTGACCATCGTGACCTCGGCACCCTTGTCCTGGTGGGTGCGTACGACGTCGCGGTAGTCGAGCCGGTAGACGTGGTCGGCGCTCATCACCAGCAGCAGGTCGGGGTTCGCCGTCCTGATCTGGTCGCGCAGGCGGTAGAGCTCGTCGGCGTTGCCGTTCGCGAAGCCTTCCTCGTCCAGCGACCCGGCCCCCTCCTGCGGCACCAGCAGCCGAAGCCCGCCGTGCGTACGGTCCAGGTCCCAGGGCCGGCCGTTGCGGACCTGTTCCTCGAGCGCAGATGCCTGGTACTGCACCGAGAGCCAGACGTCGTCGATCCCGGAGTTCACCAGGTTGGAGAGCGGGAAGTCGAGCAGCTGGTAGCTGCCGGCAAAGGGCAGCGCCGGCTTGGCGCGCTCGAGGGTCAGCACGTCCATGCGCCCACCGGCACCGCCCGCCTGGATGAGGGCCAAGATGTTCACGCTCTCCATGGGCGCCATCGTGACACCCGAGTGCACATGGTTGACCGAACGTTGACCTAGCCTTCGAGGATGGACCGCAAAGACGCCGCGCAGGATCGCAAGAAGGACGACGGACGCAACGCGTTCGAGAAGTTCGTGGAGGCGGTTCAGGCCAGGGTGAGTCGGGCCCCGTTCTTCCTCCTCTGTCTGGCGATCGTGCTGGTCTGGCTGGTCAGCGCCCCGTTCTGGCCGGACCTGAAGCAGTGGCAGGTCGCGATCCACACAGTCGCCAGCGTGCTGTCCATCCTGCTGCTCGTACTGCTCGAGAACGCCGGCCGTCGTACGGAGGAGGCGTCCCACGAGAAGCTGAACGTGCTCGCCGAAGCGCTCGCCGAGCTGATGGAGTCCCACTCGCGCACCGACCCGGAGCTCGAGGAGGCCACGCAGAAGCTACGCGACGCGATCGGCCTGGAGGAGCGCCACTGACCTCCGACGCAGCATCCTCCAGATCAAGCCCACGCCCGCCGCGGCCTCGACCAGCCAGATCGAGAGGTTGCCGGCTGACCGGCTCTAGGACGGAAGAAGCGGCACCGCTCCGCTCGCGTGGACCAGCGGCTCGAGGATGAGGATCCCCGCGACGCCGACCGGATGACCAGCTCGTGTCTGGCCACGGAGCCGGCGCGGACGACGATCAGGTCGGCGATCTGCTTTCGGCGCCCGCTCCGCTCACCGGACCGGCTGCTCGAGGAGATCAAGGGTGTGCTCGGCGAGGACCCACCGGTGCTCGTTCAGCCGCGCGTCAAGCAGGGCAGCCCGGCGAAGGTGCTCATCGAGGAGTCCGCTGAGACGCAGCTCGGTCAGCTGCCGACGTACGTCGCGAGGTGCTCGCCGGTCAGGGTGGAGCGGGCTGCAACCAGGTCGCCGGGCGTGCCCTCGAAGATGATCCGGCCGCCGTCGTGGCCGGCGCCCGGACCGAGGTCGATGATCCAGTCGGCGTTGGCCATCACCGCCTGATGGTGCGCGATGACGACGACCGACTTGCCGGAGTCGACCAGCCGGTCCAGCAGGCCTTGCAGCTGCTCGACGTCGGCGAGGTGGAGGCCGGTGGTCGGCTCGTCGAGGATGTAGACGTCGCCCTTCTCGGCCATGCGGGCGGCCAGCTTGAGCCGCTGCCTTTCGCCGCCGGACAACGTAGTGAGCGGCTGGCCAAGGCTGAGGTAGCCGAGCCCGACGTCAGCGAGCCGGTCGAGGATCTTGTGCGCGGCCGGCGTGTGCGCCTCGCCGTCGCGGAAGAACTCCTCGGCCTCGGTCACCGACATCGCAAGCACCTCGGCGATGTTCCGGTCGCCCAACGTGTACTCCAGCACGGACGCCAGGAACCGCTTGCCCTCGCACTCCTCACAGGTGGACTCGACGGTGGCCATCACACCCAGCTCGGTGAAGATGACTCCGGCGCCCTTGCAGGCAGGGCAGGCGCCCTCGGAGTTGGCGCTGAACAGCGCCGGTTTCACCTTGTTCGCCTTTGCGAACTCCTTGCGGATCGGGTCGAGCAAGCCGGTGTACGTCGCAGGGTTGCTCCGTCGCGAGCCACGGATCGCGCCCTGGTCGACCACCACCACGCCATCGCGCCCGGCTACCGAGCCGTGGATCAGCGAGCTCTTGCCGGAGCCAGCGACGCCGGTGACCACGCAGAGCACTCCGAGCGGGATGTCGACGTCCACATCCTGGAGGTTGTGGGTCGAGGCACCGCGGACCTCCAGCACGCCCGACGGTGAGCGCACCGATTCCTTGACACTCGCCCGGTCGCCGAGGTGGCGCCCGGTGATGGTGTCACTCCCCCGCAAACCTTCGACGGTTCCCTCGAAGCACACGGTGCCGCCCGCCGTACCGGCGCCCGGGCCGAGGTCGACGACGTGGTCGGCGATCGCGATCGTCTCGGGCTTGTGCTCGACGACGAGCACGGTGTTGCCCTTGTCGCGCAGCTGCAGCAGCAGCGAGTTCATCCGCTCGATGTCATGCGGGTGCAAGCCGATCGTGGGCTCGTCGAAGACGTAGGTGACGTCGGTGAGCGATGAGCCGAGGTGGCGGATCATCTTGGTCCGCTGCGACTCGCCGCCGGAGAGCGTGCCGGCCGGTCGGTCGAGCGAGAGGTAGCCCAGCCCGATCTCCGTGAACGAGTCGAGGACGTGTTGCAGCCCGGCCACGAGCGGAGCCACCGACGCGTCGTCGACGGTCCGCGCCCAGTCGGCCAGGTCGCTGATCTGCATCGCGCAGACCTCGGCGATGTTCTTCCCCTTGATCTTCGAGGACAGGACTTCCTGGGTGAGGCGGGTGCCGTCGCACTCGGGGCAGGGCTGGAAAGTGACCGCTCGTTCCACGAAGGCGCGAATGTGTGGCTGCATCGCGTCGACGTCCTTGGACAGCATCGACTTCTGGATCTTCGGGATCACGCCCTCGTAGGTGAGGTTGATCCCCTCGACCTTGATCTTCGTCGGCTTCCCGTAGAGCAGCTTCTCGAGATCCCGCTTGCTGTACTTGCCAATCGGCTTGTCCATGTCGAAGCCGGCACCGCTGAAGATCCGGCCGTACCAACCGTCCATGCTGTAGCCCGGGATGGTGAGCGCACCCTCGCTGAGGGACTTGGTCTCGTCGTAGAGCGCCGTGAGCTCGAAGTCGCTGACCGCGCCCATGCCCTCGCAGCGCGGACACATGCCGCCCATGTAGACGACCTCGCGCACCATGTCCTTCTCCACGCGGCCGCCGGCCTTCTCGGTGCTCATCACCCCGCTCGCCTTCCGCGTCGGGATGTTGAACGAGTAGGCGGTCGGCGGTCCGACATGCGGCTTCGCGATGCGGCTGTAGAGGATGCGCAGCATCGCGTTCGCATCCGTGGCGGTGCCGACCGTGGAGCGGGGGTTGGAGCCCATTCGCTCCTGGTCGACGATGATCGCGGTCGTCAGCCCCTCGAGCGCATCCACGTCCGGACGCGCCAGCGTCGCCATGAAGCCTTGCAGGAAGGCGCTGTACGTCTCGTTGATCAGTCGCTGCGAGTCCGCGGCGATCGTGTCGAAGACCAGCGAGCTCTTGCCAGACCCGGATACGCCGGTGAACGCCGTCAGCCGCCGTTTGGGGAGCTCGACGCTGACGTCCTTGAGGTTGTTCTCGCGGGCACCGTGCACGCGGATCAGGTCGTGGCTGTCGGCGGCGTGCGCCGCCGATGACCCCGTGCTCTTCTTGCTGGCAGGCTTCTTGCTGGCAGTCTTCCTGGCCGTACTCATGGGTCTCCTCCGTGGGGGGCCCACCGTCGCGTTGCGGGGGCCCCCTCGGCTACCTGATCACACCCAACGGGGCGTCAGGACGATCGGGCCCGGTCGGACGCGGTCTCCCACGCGAACCCGTCCGGGTCGGTAAAGGGCTCGGCGTCGCTGCCGAGGACGATCCGGTGTGACCCGGTGCCTTCGACGGGGACACCGGCGTCCTTGGCGAGGTGTCGGCGCCCGTATAGCGCCAGCTTGATGTGCCCCTCCGGGCTCTCGAACTCGACGTACTTGCTGCCAAAGCTCCGCTTCACAGCCAGGCCCTGTTCGACGTAGTACCGCTTGCTCGCCTTGACGTCGTCGACGCCCAGCAACAGCACGATGTCGTCGACCTCACGAGTCGCGGGCCCGGTGTCCTTCTTCGATGAGCTCGCGACCTTCCAGATCGCCCCGTCCGGGGTGCGCACGACGCCGCCGTAGCCCCAGAACGACTTCTCGACTGGCTTGATCGTCGTGGCGCCGCCCTCGAGAGCGGTGCCGATGAGGCTGTCGACCGTGCTCGGCTGGGACACAACGAGCGACATCGTGAACCCGCGAAAGCCGGTCGTCGGCGAATCGGAGGCACGGACACGCACCCGGTCGCCCAGACCGAACGCGGCTGTGTAGAAGGCCTCGGCTGCCTTGAGGTCGGCCACCTCGAGGGTGACGGTCTCGATGGAGGTCATGACAGCTCCTGGATTCGAACCATGTTGCCTGAGGGGTCACGGAAGGCGCAGTCGCGGACGCCCCACGGCTGGTCGGTCGGCTCCTGCACCACCTCGGCGTCGCTGGCCTGCAGCTTCTCGAACGTGGTGTCGAGGTCCTTGGTGGCCAGGTTGATGCTGGCAAAGGTCCCCTTCGCCATCATCTCGGTGATGGTGCGGCGCTCGTCCTCGGTGATGCCGGGGTCGGCGGCCGGCGGGTGCAAGACGATGGAGATGCCGGGCTGGTCGACGGGGCCGACCGTGATCCAGCGCAGCCCTTGGTAGCCGACGTCGTTGCGGACCTCGAAGCCGAGGGTGTCGCGATAAAAGCTCAAGGCGGCGTCCGGGTCGCTATGTGGGAGGTAGGTCGCGTGAATGATGATGTCCATGGCGCTCAGGCTAGGTGCGGCTCGGGTGTCGGCGCTTCTCGATTCCTGATCGGTCTGGTCACCTTCTTCGCAACGCAGGGCGGAATCCCTGCCGTCGAGCGAGCCTCCTTCTGGTCCCGATAGACGCTGGGCGAGACGCCGACCAGCTCGGTGAAGCGAGTGCTGAACGTCCCCAGCGACGAGCAGCCGACCACGAAACACACCTCGGTGACACTGAGGTCGCCACGAAGCAGCAGTGCCATCGCGCGCTCGATGCGTCGCGTCATCAGGTAGCTGTACGGCGACTCGCCGTACGCGAGCCGGAACTCGCGGCTGAGGTGGCCGGCTGAGATGTACTCGTCGCGTGCGAGCGCCTCGACGTTCAGCGGCTGTGCGTACTCCCGGTCGATCCGGTCGCGGATGCGGCGCAGCCGTGCGAGGTCGCTCAGGCGCTCTTCCGCGGTTGCCTTGCTGGTCACGTACGAAATCGTGCCACGCCGGAGGTCGGGACGGCACCAGGACCCCGAACTCCGTGACGAGTCGGAAAGCGCACAATGATGGGCATGTCAGATTCTTCGCAGCGACACCACGCCATCGACTACATCGAGCTCACGGTCACCGATCTCGAGCAGGGCAAGCGGTTCTACGGTGAGGCGTTCGGCTGGCAGTTCAACGACTACGGGCCGACGTACGCGGGCATCCGGAGCCCGGGCGGTGAGCCCGCATCCGAGGTGGGTGGCCTGCGCCTCGACGAGGAGGTGCGTACGGGCGGCCCGCTCGTGCTCCTGTTCTCGGCCGATCTGGATCGCTCCGTGGAGGCCGTGACCAGCGCCGGTGGTCAAGTCGTGAACGGGCCGTACGAGTTCCCCGGCGGACGCCGGTTCCACTTCACCGACCCGAGCGGGAACGAGCTGGGCGTCTGGGCCGAGGCCTAGCGACAGGAGAGGCAAACGAGACCTGGCATCAGATCACCACTACGACCACCCGCCTACGGATGGTAACGAGCAGCTACTGGGGGCGATACGACGGAGAACGCCACGGCGCGGCTCAGCGGGCTGGGTGTGCGGTAGGTTGCGCATGCGGGGACGCGCGAGTCTGCACAGGGAGCTGACTTGCGCTGGGTGCAGCTGCACAGATCGCACTGGACGCGGCAGGAGGGGTACGTAACGGTCGACGAGGACTTTCGGCCAGTAGCTGACCACCACGAACGGGCGTAGTAGACCTGCACGGGCGGGGTGGTCACGGTGCACGAGGAGTGATTTTTGCAGAGCCGACGCAGTCACTGAGACGGGTACCGCCTGGTTGTGGTAGGCGCTGACAGTCATGGTAGACTTAGTCGCCAGGCTGGTAGTCACGGTGGTGACGGTGCAGGCGTGGTGGCCGTCGCGTCTGGTCAGACCGACCGAGGAAGCGTTGCAGTAGACTCTGGATCGGAGCCAGCGCGCGAGGGGGTTGATCGTCGTGGTGCTCAAGTTCGTAGTGAGGAACAGCAGGAGGGTGTAGCGGCCTTAACGGAGGCGGGCACGTGACGATGTGGTTCATCCTGTTCACGCGTGCTGGCTGTGGCGACGTGCTCCACCAGCGCCTGTGTGACGGTCACCGAGTGCGAAGCCAGTGGCTCAGGCTCCCATCGGAGACGGTGAGTGTCGCGGTGTAGGTTCCAGACGCCGAGTAGCTGTGGGCCGGGTTGATGCCGGTGCCGTCTCGCGTGCCGAAGTCCCAGGCGTAGCTGAGGGTGTCACCCTCAGGGTCGCTCGAGCGCGCGGCGTCAAAGCTGCACGCGAGCTCGTCACACGACTCTCCGAAGGCGGCGACAGGAGCCTGGTTCACCTGAGTCACGGTCACGTCGTGGGAGGTGTTCGCGACACCACCCTTGTTAGTGCTCAACGTCAGGTTCACGGTGCGGGTGCAGGAACAGGAGTAGACGTGCGAGACGTCGCGCCGGATCCAGTCGTGCAGTCGCCGAAGTCCCAGGCGTAGTCGGTGATGGTGGCGTTCGGGGCAATCGAGCGGATGCGTCGAACGTGCAGGTGAGGTTGGAGCAGTAGAAAGTGAAGGCTGCAGTAGGCGGCAGGGGCGTGCCTCACCGTCCGGACCTGGAAGAGGAACAGTGCGCGAGCAGACCAGGACTTCGAGTACATGGCAGGGCAGGACACGGTGGCTGCGGTGCAGGCAACAGGGACGCCGGACTGGGCGTTCAGCGTACAGACTGTGCGGACAAGTGAGCAGTGCATAGGCGTAGTAGAACTTCGCACCGACGGCGAAGGCGCCGCGAACCTGGGTGAAGTCGACTCCAGCAGCTGCGCCGTGGCCGCCACCAGTCGCTGGGCGCGACTACGTCGCTCTCGGCCGTGAAGAATCGGTAGAGCAGACGGTTGTCAGCGGCCAGAGTGAAGTAGATGCGCCCCTGGTCGTAGAACATGCTGGTCGCAGTCTTGATGTCGTTCTGCCAGTCGACGAGCGGAGCTAACAGGTACGCGGGTGTTCACCGGGAACGGTGCGCCGTACGTCGTGCCATCGAAAGTCTGCTTCACGAACGTGCCGTAGCTCCATGCGGAGTACAGGTAGCCGTTGAGCATGAACGAGCCGCGGACGGTGTTCCAGTCGCGAGCACGAGGGTACACGACGGAGTCGGCACGCGCGTTCGAGCTGTCGTACGACGCTTGAGGACAGGCTGTGCAGGCAGGGGAGTTGGGGAGGTGCTCACGATCTCAACGCGCTGATCATCGGGTAGTTCGAGTTAACGGAGCGCAGGAGGTCGAGGTCGAGGTTGGTGTCGCTGGTGGTGACCTTGTAGCTCCGCATCATGCCCGGTTGTGGCCGACAGCAGCGACGACGTCGAAGTTAGCCTGCACGCGAACGCCTCGACGTCGATGTGGAAGCGCCGCTGCGAGACGCTCTGCGTCGCGGTAGAGCGGTTAGCGAAGTACAGCCGCACGTCAAGGCTATGGCCAGCGTGGTGGGGATGTTCCAGGTGATGTCTCGCGACGTCGCGTTGCCAGTGAGCTCGGTGGAGAACATCGACGACGGAGTGCTGCCGGCACACTGGCGTAGACAGAACCACAGCGGCGTAGGTGTTCCGCGTCAGGCTAGCGTTGTGGAACCGTTGCCGGTCGCGTCGGACTGCCAGGGGATCGGTGTCGCCGCGATCTCCGGGCCCCCGCGTTGACAGGAAGCTCGTCACTGGCGCGGGTGGCGCGGCAAGTGGATAACCATGTACACGTCGTTGGGCAGCTTGGCCGACTTGATCGCCGGGATGATAGTCCCGTTCTGGTGCGGGAGCAGGGCGATCCGGCTGCGGAGGTAGAAGTCACCGATGCGGTCAGTGTCGGATCCGACCAGAGACCGTCAGCGGTGTGCAGGAAGTCGAAGACACCCACGCCGCGGGTGCGCGTCGGGTTCCACGACAGGGGCAGTCCGTTGATCGGGTAGAGCGCGGCGATGCCGGGACGAGATACGGCGCTCTGTCCTGCAACGTCTGCTCTGAAGGGGTTGTTCTGCCAGCGCGCGTGGCCGCCGGTGTACACGACAGAGTCGGTGACCTCTACGGCGTACGTCGTGTCACCACCGGTGTTGTTGACCACGAGGGACGGACGTCCGCACCTGTCGCGTGGGTCTCCCAGAGGGAGACGCTGTAGCACGGGGCACCGGCCACGCCGTATGCACCGGTGGTGGAGACGACCGCGTACGAGCTGTCCGGGGAGATGTCCACGTCGCGCATGTAGGACTGGAACGAGGAAGAGCACGCCTGCTGGTAGAAGGTGGTGTTGAAGTTGGCTGCCGGCACCGCGGTCGTGCCAGACGTGTCGAGGACGAACAACTGGTGCCGCTTGACGCCGTCGAGGGTGTCGAAGTTGCCAACGGCTACGAGCCGGTCACCGGAGGGCGTGATGTCCATCTTGAGGACCGTCGGCACACCCCCGTTGTGCACGCCCGCGATGAGGCCACGGAAGAAGCTCAGGATCCGACCGGTCGCCGGGTTGAGAGTGGCGAGCGCCGCTGGTGGTTGTTTGCGATGTCAGAGAAGGCGCCGGCAACCACAGGCGCCCGTTCTTCAGCTTGAGGTCCGTCACCTTGCCAGCCACGTTCTGGGGGTTGAACGAGGAGTCGACCGTGCCGTCCGACAGGCGGATCTTGACCAGGTTCTTGCCGGGGGCTCCGTTGACGTTGGCGAAGCTCCCTCCGACGTAGACGGTCAGACCGTCGCCGGTGGGGAGTACGACCTCGACCGTCCCGTCCACGCTGGGCGCGAAGGTGGTGCTGATCTGCTTCGTCGTGAGGTCGAAGGCCATCAGCCGGTTCCTCGTCAACACGACGTCGCTGTCGTCGCCTGGCCTGGGTGAAGGTTCCGCCGAGGATCATGGTGTTGACGACCTGCGCGATGGAGTTCACCGCGCCGTTCAGTGCATGGGGTGTCCCGTTGACTGGCTTGACACTGACCAGAGCGCCCTCGGGTGTGTCGGCTGCTGCAGTGCCTGCCAGCGAGACCAGTGATCCCAGACCCAGAGACATGATGACAACGCACAACCATGTGGCACGACGCATGAGAAGAACCCCCGACTGGACAAGCCCCCGCAGGCACGAACCCGTGCCGACTGGACTGAAAGGTACGGGAGAACTCCCCGGCTGAGCAGAGGACGGCCTGCAATGGACTAGATCACTCGAAACACGTGCAACTCACCGCATGAGGTGCGCGGCCCATGGACGGAGACCCCGGCGTCCTCGAGATTGCCAACGGGTCGAGTGGGTTCTCGTAGAGGTCCTGTGCGGCATAGGAAGCACAACGACCGATGCCGCTGGCCGACATCACACCAACCGCTCGCCGGCTTGGCCTTCAGTGTCGCGATGGAGGCGTCTCAGGGCCGAACGGCAACGGTGTACATCACCGACCGGCTCGCAGTCCCCGTGCCCGTCGCTACGAAAGTGCCCGTGGGAGTGCCTGCAGGAGGAGCAGCCATCCCTGCGATCGTGGCGGTGATGTGGCCGCCGCCGCTGCCGGTGGTCGTGGGCGCCAGCTTCGGAGGGAGGCAGGCACGGTGTGGTTGGTGTTGGTCGAGGACTTGTCGGCCCAGTAGACGAGGACGCTGTCGCCGTTCTGGGTGGGCGTGATCGACGGCGCCGTGTGCTGCGTCCTGGTCACCGTGTCGACAGCGACAGCGTGAACGTCCAGCGGCATGGCGCCCGCGCCACGGTAGGCCACGACCCGGAGGTCGGCCTTGGTGATCTCGGAGTTGGCCACCGTCAGCGTGGAGCCTGCATCGGATGCAGTGGCCGTCCGTGTCCAGAGCCGAGCCCGCAAACCGCTGGGATCGGCGCTGCGCACCGCGGTCCATCCCTGGGGGGCGGTGGTGGTAGTGGGGTTGAGGTTGGCGGTGAAGAACAGCAACAGGGTGTCCCCGGCCTGCACTGACCGCCGGCACTGGACTGTGTGGTTGGTCCTGTTGGTGTTGCTGCTGCAGACGCCACGAACGTGACCTGGAAGACGGTGGTGGTGGCGGGGGTGGTGCGTCGGGGCCGCCGTAGAACGCATCCTGGGCGAGAGTCCGGAAGGCACTCGCCGATGAGGTGCTGCTGTCGGTGAACCACCTGCAGTTGTCTGGGCCCTGGAAGTCGAAGTAGACGATGCCGTGGAACTGTGCGTAGTCCGACCTCTTGAACAGTGCCTGCGCTGGTTGATCCACTGGGCCTTGCGTCCGGGGCTGGCCGTGTCCTCGGTGCTGGCGTACTCGGAGAGCCAGAGCTCCTTGTCGGGGTGCGCCGCCCCGAAGTCGCGGAACGGCCTGATGATGGTTTCCAAGGTCCACCAAGGCGTGTTGATGCCTGTGCGGCAGTTGTACCAGTTGTACGCGTCGGCTCCCATGGCGTCTAGGTAGGCATCGCCCGGATACCACTTGCTGGCGTCGTTACGGGCATTTGATCCGACGAAGAAGGAGTAGTCGGTCATGATCCACATGAACTTGACGTTTGTGGCCCCGCGCGCCACGAAGATGTCGTGGAACTTGCGCCATGCGGCGATGAAGTCAGGTGCCTCACCGTTGGCAAAGCTAGCGCTCGACTCAGGCTCGTGGTTGAACGTGAAGTAGAGCGGCTTGACGTAGTCTCGCATCCGGTCAGCCCACCGCACCGTGTCGTTGTAGAGGGCGCTGCCGGGCTGGGCAGCAGCTATGTCGCTCCAGCGGATCACGGTGCCGTTCAAGCGTTTCGCCCGTCACCGACACAATCATCTTGCGGTCGGTGTCACGCAGCCACGAGTGGTAGGTGTCCGGAAAGGGCGAGTCCCACACAAGGAACTCACGAACCACGTCGAGCTTGCGGTCCGCGGCATCCTCCAAGCGGAGCACTGCCGACTGGTTGACTTCTCCAGTACGCGGACCAACCCGGGCACCGAACTCCATACCCTCGGGCGTTGCCCGTGCCCCGGGCGGCACAAGCGCCAACATGACTGCGACTGTCGCTAGCACCGCCAGAAGCCTGGAAGGACCTCGACGCCAACCCTTGGTCATACGTCGGACCCCTGTTGCGCTGATGTAGTGCCCCACACTCATGCTGATCCCCCCAGATCGCGCTGTTGGTAAGAGTTCTAACAGAGGGCTTCGCCGGGCAATCAGAATGACCTCGAATGGCGAGATCGTGATCTAGACCGCGAACGCCTCCTCACCGTTGGTGGCGAGTTGTTGGAATCTCGGTAGCGATCCGGTCGGGGGGGTCAGGAACGGGGGCCGGTAGTGGATGTGGCGGGCCGCTCGCGCGACTAGCACGAGGACATGCCATACGCCTAGCAGATCAACCCCTCCAGCCCCCAAGTCTCTTGCCCGTGTATAGCCCAGGCGTCGAACTTCATGCTATTTGAGAGGCTTCGCAGGGATTCCGCCGATTTCGCGACAATGATGCCGCCATGACCAACGCCCTGCTACGACGCATCATCGCCCCCATCGGGGTACTCGCCGTACTCCTCAGCGCACTCGCCGCCCCCTCGTCAGCCCGGGCCGCCTCGGACACGACCGGACCGACGCTGACCGTCGACGTCGTCTCCAGCTACGCCGTCGGCCAGGAGACCGGGGACAGTCAATTCTTCGAGCCGTGGGGCGACTTCTTCCCGGACCCGGCCGCCCACCGCACCTACAAGTGGACCGCCAGAGACGCCTCCGGCATCTGTCGCTACACCGTCGACGAGGAACACGGCGTCGAAGGCTGGAACGAAGAAGGTGGCGAGATCAATGTGACCACCACGCACTCCACCTCGGGCCAGTACACCTTCACCGTCGACGGGTACTACAACTCCGACGACCTCTCCCAGATCCGGATCAACGCCTACGACTGCGCCGGCAACGTTACGAGCGTCCTGCGCGCCGGCGACTGGGTCGCCATAGAGCGCGACTACGGCCCCACCATCCTGACCGGCTGGGGACGCACCTCATGCACCTGCGCCATCGCGGACAGGATGCTGCGGACCTCGACCAGGAATGCGTCGCTGAGCACCGTTGTGAACGCGAGCGGCACCAACTTGCACGTCGCCCTGGTCATGGCCAAGGGCCCCGCCCGCGGCAAGGCGGCGATCTACTACGACGGCCGCTACGTCACCACCGTGGACACCTATGCCAGCGTGAACACCAACCGCGTCGTGATGTGGGGCAAGAGCCTGAACGGGACCGGGAACCACACCATCAAGGTGGTCAACCTCGCCACGTCCGGACGGCCCCGCATCGACATCGACGCCTACATCAACTGACCTGTCGGCAGAGCCCAGCCGGTGAGTCAGCAGCCGAGCTGGGCGTCTGGGCCGAGGCCTAGCAGAGCGTGGAGATGGTGTGGACTTTGGGTCACCTGGTGACCCAAAGTCCACACCCTCCTGCATCACACCGGCGGGGAGGTGACCGACGGTCGCAGCCTGCAGGGCTCAGAAGGTCTTGTAGTGCCGAATGCGCTGGTCGTTGATCGTCGGGGTCCTGCGCTCGGAGAGCGTTATGCAGAAGGAGACGCCCCTCGTGAGTCCGACGTACGGCGTGGGCCAACTGGTGCCGTTCTTCACGATCGGGTTGACGTACTCGGCCGACCTCGCGACCTCCGTGCAGCTGCGTTGGAGAGTGACGAAGAATCGGACCGGCCAACTGGTGGGGCCGTCCGACCTGGGATCGAAGTCGATGAACCCGCGAACCCCCCGGCCCGTCACGTACACAGACGCACGTTCGATTGTTCACCAACTGAGACTGGAGCCGGAAACACCCGGCCCTGCCCTGGCGGGTGGACCGGCGTTTCCGCAGGACGGCGGTGGCGGTGGGATTTGAACCCACGGTGGGCTTGCACCCACACACGCTTTCGAGGCGTGCTCCTTAGGCCGCTCGGACACGCCACCGCCGGGAAGGTTACCGGACGGCTGCAGCGCCATGAAATCAGCGATGGTCGGCAAAGAAGCTGTCCAGCAGGGCGGTGCTCTCGGCTGCGAGTACCCCCGCGATGACCTCGGGGCGGTGGTTCAGCCTCCGGTCGCGTACGACGTCCCAGAGCGAGCCGACAGCGCCCGCCTTCTCGTCGTACGCCGCGAACACGATGCGCTCGACACGGGACAGCACGGCCGCACCGGCACACATGGTGCAGGGCTCGAGCGTGACGACCAGGGTGCAACCGGTCAGACGCCAGGCCCCGACCGATGCGGCAGCCGCTCGCAGCGCCACCACCTCGGCGTGGCCGGTCGGGTCGCCGTCGCGCTCGCGGACGTTGTGGCCGGACCCGATCACGTCACCGGCGGCTGAGAGAACTACCGCGCCGATCGGCACATCGCCCGACGACGCGGCCAGAGCAGCCTCCTCGAGGGCGGTCAGCATCGCGGGCTCCCAGGGTCTCGACTGGGCCCGATCGCCGGCTGGGCTCACTCCGAGATGCCGACCAGGTCGTCGAACTTCGAGCCGAAGCCCACGTTGGCAGCGATGTCGCTGAGGATCTCCTCGGGATAGAGCTCGTAGTCGTCGAGCAGGGCGCCCATGTCCCGCGCCGGCATCCCCATGTCCTCGAAGATCGCGAGGTCTCCGGCAGGCGCCTGGTCGTCCTCGTCGTCGACGTGGACGCCGATGTGGTCGACGGCCGACCGGGCCAGGCTCCAGTCGGTCGCGGCGGTGGCGTCGGAGAGCAGCACCCGCACCAGCGACCCCTGAGCCCGCACCATCAGCACGAAGTCCTCGGCCACGGAGATCAGGGCCATCGCCCCGTTCTCGCCGGGATAGCGGCGCAGTTCCTTGGCGATCGTGTCGACGGTGTCCAGGGAGCGGTCGGGGAGCTCGGCGACGTTCCAGGCGCCCTCGTCACGGTAGGCAACAACGGCGAGGTCGATCTCGCCGACCTCGGCGTCCGTGATCTCCGACATCACGCACCGCCTTCCTGGACTCTCACTCGCATCGTTGCAGAACACGGCAGGAAGGACCACAGACATCCACGGCAACATCCATGGCCACTACGGTGTACGGCATGCGCCTGCACGTCGTCGATCATCCCCTCGTGTCTCACAAGCTGACCATGTTGCGTGACGAGGGCACCGCGTCGCCGGAGTTCCGTCGGCTGACCGAGGAGCTCGTGACCCTGCTGGCCTACGAGGCCACTCGCGACGTACGGGTCGAACCGGTCCACATCACGACGCCGGTCGCCCCCACCGAAGGGGTCAATCTCAGCCGGCCTCGGCCACTGGTCGTGCCGATCCTCCGGGCCGGGCTGGGCATGCTCGAGGGGATGATGCGGCTGATGCCGACCGCGGAGGTCGGCTTCCTCGGCATGGTTCGCAACGAGGAGACCCTCCTGGCGTCGACGTACGCCGAACGGCTGCCGGCCGACCTGTCCGGACGACAGTGCTACGTCCTGGACCCGATGTTGGCCACCGGGGGAACGCTTGCGGCTGCCATCTCGTTCCTCACCGACCGCGGGGCCGACCACATCACCTGCATCTGCCTGCTGGTCGCGCCCGAGGGCGTGGAGAAGCTCGAGAACGGGTTGGCTGGGCTCGACGTGCCGGTCACCGTGGTCACCGCGGCACTCGACGAGAAGCTCAACGACAAGGGGTACATCGTGCCGGGTCTCGGCGACGCGGGTGACCGGCTCTACGGCCTGGCCCAGTAGCCAGCCCCATAAACCGGCCCAGCAGCCGGACCTGTCAGCCGAGGTCGCGTGACCCGGCCAGCGCCGAGGAAGTCGCCACCCGCGGAACCGTCACCGTGACCGTCGTACCTTGCCCGTGTGCCGAGGTGATCCCGATCCTGCCGCCGTGCAGAGCGACGATCGCCTGGACGATGGTCAGGCCAAGCCCTGTCCCCTGAACCGCCTGCTCGGTGGAGGAAGTGGACCGGAAGAACCGCGTGAACAGCCTTGCCTGGTCTTCCTCGGTGATGCCGATCCCGTCGTCCTTCACCACGATCTCGCTGACCTCGCCGTACGAGAACAGAGCCACCTCGACCGTCCCGCCGTCCGGCGTGAACTTCACCGCGTTGGTCATCAGGTTGGCGACCATGCGCTCGAGCTGAACGGGATCGCCGTGGTGCACCACGGGCTCGCACGGGGTCGTGACGTTCACCTGCAGGGACCGGTTGGCGAGGGCCGCCTCAAGGCTCTTGTGCGCGTTCGTCACCACGGCGCGGATGTCGGTGACCACCGGCTCGATCTTCAGGGCCGAGGACTCGATCTGGGAGAGCGTGAGCAGGTCCTCGACGAGGAGCAGCAGCCTCCTTCCGTTGCGGTCGACGCGGTCGACCACCTCTCGCTGCGACTCGGTCAGCTCCCCGACCAGCCCGTCCTCGAGGACCTCGGTGTAGCCGATGATGCTGGTGATCGGCGTACGCAGCTCGTGGCTGACAGTCGCGACGAAGTCACCCTTGACCCGCTCCAGCTCCTGCAACCGCTCCACGGCCGTGCGCTGGTGCTGCACCGTCAGCAGCATGGCCCGGTGTGCCGCTTCACGCTCGGTCACGTCCTCCGCGGTCGCGAGGTAGCCCGAGATGTCGCCGTCCTCACCAGGCAGGGCGGTGAGCGTCATCCGCATGATGCGTTCCTCCCCGTCCTTGCGACGGAAGAGCCACAGGCGATTCGCGTCCTCGGCTGCCACCGCGGCGCGGCAGATGTCGGCGAAGTTCGGCAACGCTCGCAGCCGACTGGCTTGGTGCCGGATCTCGTCCTCGGGGTGGAACAGGTCGGGCCTCTTGCCGACCACCTCGTCGGAGGAATAGCCGAGCATCGCCTCCGCGCCCGGGTTGAACACCGTGATGGTGCCGTCCGGGCCGGTCGCAATGATGGCGGTACCGGTGGCCGACGCGACCAGGCGTTGCAGGGTCTCGCGCTCGGCGTCGGCGCGGGCGCCTGCGATCCGCTGCTGGGTGACCATCACCGAGAGCGGCAGCAGGATCAGGCCACAGTCGAGCAGGAAGAGCTGGAGTACGCCGCTCACGATCTCCGGGGGCAGGGCGTAGTGCTCCCCGAGTGCCCAGACTGGACCGATCTCGAGCGCGGTCGCCAGGGAGCCGATAACTGCGACGAGGGTGAGCAGGATAGTCGCCTCACGCAGGGTGCCGCGGAACGCGTGCCAGGCGAACATCGGCATCACCGCAAAGACGATCAGCGGGGCGTCGGTGATCATGAAGACCCCGAGCGTCGTGCCGAGGGTGAGGGTGGCCTGCACGATGCGCTCGTGTCGCCCGGCGACGGGCTCGAAGCTGACGGCACTGAGGAACAGAGGGAGCAGCACGATCATGGCCGCGGCGTTGGCGCCGAACGATCCGAGGGCGCCGAGCAGCGGGTTTCCGTGTCCGGTCACCCACACGGTGAGGCCACAGCCGAGACCGGCCAAAGCTGAACCTACGGCGATCGCGGCGACGAACCGGGAGACGTCACCGGAGTCGCGCAGCGCCGCACGGCGACCCTCGAGGCCGGCCACCAGCCGCTCGCGAACCAGCCAGGCGGCGGCCACGAAGCTGAGGCTGAAGCCGAGCGCCGGTACCACCTCATAGCCGTTGCCGAGATAGGCGGTCAGGATCAGCAGCAGGCTTGCACCCAGCAGCCAGGGACGCAGCCGCCTCGATGAGGTGAGCAGCAGCCCGGCGAGCATCCCGCCAGCGGGCCAGATGGTCGGGGTCTGGCTGGGAGCCTGACCAACGGCGATCTCCACCCACGCGGCCGCGAAGAGCGCAAGAAGGAGCAGCGAGATCCGGACCGGGCGGGCAGCGTTGACGCCCCGCGTGATCGCGGTGGCGATCGGGATGGTTACGGGGACGCCGTCCGGAAGACTGGTCGAGATGCTGCTCGGGATGCGGGCCGTGGGTCCTCTCGTCGTCCTCTGCGAAGCCGGGTTGGACGAGGAGATACCCAGGTGCACAGCCCCCCGATCCGGAACAACGGCGACACATTGCCACCAATGTCCCAGTATGGGTTATTCAACCGATGGCATGCCGTTTTTTCCGAAACCCGACGGTCGCGCTGCCCGGACTGCTCAGAGGGCCTTGACGGCGTTCAGGAGCTTGCCCATGGAGTCCTTGGCGTCACCGAAGAGGAGGGTGGTGTTCTCCTCGAAGAGCAGCTCGTTCTCGATGCCCGCGAAGCCCGGCCGCATAGACCGCTTCATGAACACCACATGCTTGGCCTCGTCGGCGTTGAGGATGGGCATGCCATAGATCGGGGCACCAGGCGAGGTCTTCGCCGCGGGGTTCACCACATCGTTGGCGCCGACCACCAAGACGACGTCGGCGTCCTTGAACTCGCCGTTGATGTCGTCCATCTCCTTGAGCTGCTCATAGGGCACCTGCGCCTCGGCGAGCAGGACATTCATGTGGCCCGGCATCCGGCCCGCAACGGGGTGGATCGCGTAGTCGACCTCGGTGCCTCGCTCGGCCAGCACGTCCACGAGCTCACGCAGGGTGTGCTGCGCCTGGGCGACGGCCAGTCCATACCCGGGGACGATGATCACCCGGTCGGCGTACCCCAGCATGATCGCGACGTCCTCGGGGTTGGCCGACTTCACCGGCCGGTCCGAGGCCACGCCGCCGCCCAGGGTCGAGCCGCCCTTGAGGGCGCCGAACAAGATGTTGGCCACCGAACGGCCCATCGCCTTGGCCATCAGCAGGGTCAGGAACGTACCCGAAGCTCCGACCAGCGTGCCTGCGACCAGCAGCACGACGTTGTCCAGCACGTAGCCGCCCGCAGCCACCGTCAGGCCGGTGAAGGCGTTCAGCAGCGAGATCACGATCGGTACGTCGGCACCACCGACCGGCAGCACCAGCAACAGCCCGAACACCAGACCCACGAGGCCGAGCACGATCCCGACCCAGATCATCGGGTCGAGCACCAGCTGGGTCGAGAGGCCCACGCCACCGAGCATCCCGGCAGCGAAGGCGAAAGCGAGACCCGGGAAGACCACTGGAGCCGAGGTCATCAGCTCCTGCAGCTTGGCGAAGGTCACCACTGAGCCGGCGAACGACACGGCACCGACGAAGATGGTGAACGCGGTGGCCGCGAGCACGAACCAGTTCACGTCCGTGCCGTCCTCCACGTGCCCCACCTGCTCACGCAGCTCGAGCAGCGCGACGAGCGCGGCGGCGCCGCCACCGACGCCGTTGAACAGCGCCACCATCTGCGGCATCTGGGTCATCTGCACCTGCTTGGCCCCGAAGACACCGCCGGCTGTGCCGACGACGATCGCGCCCACGATCAGCGGGACGTGCTTGAGGTCGAGGTAGAGGAAGGGAATGACGCACGCGAGAACAGCGCCGGCGGCACCGACCAGGTTGCCGGACCGCGCGGTCTTGGGACCCGAGAGGCCCTTGAGCGCGAGAATGAAGCAGACGGCGCAGGCGAGGTAGGTCAGCTGGACCCAGATCGGAGTGGCGCTCACTTGGCCGCCCCTTCGGCCGTTCCGGCGCCAGCGACGGGCTTCTTCTTCTTGCGCACGAACATCTGCAGCATCCGGTCGGTCACCACGAATCCGCCGACCATGTTCACCGCGGCTAGCACGATCGCCACGAGACCCACGACCAGGGCCACGCTGTTCTCGGTCGTGCCGGTCACGATGATCGCGCCGAGCAGGATGATTCCGTGGATCGCGTTCGCGCCGGACATCAGCGGGGTGTGCAGGGTCGAGGAGACCTTCGAGATCACCTCGATGCCCACAAACACGCTGAGGACGAAGATCGTCAGCCAGACAACTGCGTCGTTCACTGTTCGTCCTCCGGGTCGTTGGGCAGATCAGGTTGTGCTTCGGCGGGGCCCTCGATGGCCTCCCTGGTCGGCTCGTGCACGATCCTCCCGGCGTGGGTCACCGCGGCTCCCGCCACGACCTCGTCGTCGAAGTCGGGGGCGAAACCACCCTCGCTGGTCATCAGCGTCAGCAGGCTGACGAGGTTCTGGGCGTAGAGCTTCGAGGCCGGCCCGGGCATCTGAGAGGGGACGTTGTCGCCGCCCCAGACCTGTGCGTGGCCGATCCGGACGACCTTGCCGGCCACCGAGCCCTGGACGTTGCCGCCCGTCTCGGCGGCGAGGTCGACGACGACCGAGCCTGGTTTCATCTGCTCGACCATCTCGGAGGTGACCAGCATCGGCGCCTGGCGACCGGGCACCGCCGCCGTGGTGATCAGCGCATCCGCCTGCGCGATGTACGGGGTGAGCATCTCGCGCTGCCGGGCAGCGCGGTCCTCGGTCATCTCGCGCGCGTAGCCACCGGAGCCCTCGAGGGTCTCGAGCTCCAGGTCGATCGCCTTCGCGCCCATCGAGCGGATCTCCTCGGCGGCGGCCGCGCGCACGTCGTACGCCGAGACGACGGCGCCCAACCGCTTGGCCGTGGCGATCGCCTGCAGGCCGGCCACGCCGGCCCCTAGCACCACGACCTGTGCCGGCTGGACTGTGCCGGCGGCGGTCATGTTCAGCGGGAAGAACCGGCGCAGCAGGCCGGCCGCGACGATGGCGCAGCGGTACCCGGAGACGAGTGCCTGCGAGGACAGGGCGTCCATCGACTGGGCGCGCGAGATCCGCGGGACGAGCTCCATCGCGAACGAGGTGATGTTCAGGTCGCGCAGGTCGACCACCAGGTCGTGGGAGGCGTTGACCGGGAGGAAGGAGAGCACTGCCGCGCCCTCGCGCAGTCGTCGGGCCCGGTCGCTGCCCAGGGCGTTGACGCCGAGCACGACGTCGGCCTCGGTGAGGGCGCTGTCGGTGACTGCTGCTCCGGCCTCGACGTACAGCTCGTCGGCGTACTCCGCCCGAGCGCCAGCATCGGGTTCGACGAGCACCTCGTAGCCGAGGTCGGTCAGCTTGGCGACGAGCTCGGGGACCATCGCGACCCGTGACTCGCCCTCACGGGTCTCCTTGGCTACTGCAATCTTCACGCTCAGAACCTAATGGAAGTGTCCGCCCCTTCCGGACAATGAGATGACCGTCTCACCCGTTTCCATCCAAACCACGCCTCGCAGGTTGCTGCGACGTGACTCAAGTCATGCTCAGGTCATGCTCAGGCCATGCTCAGGCCGGCGAGATGACCGATGCCGTAGGTGATTGACATCGCCAGCACCCCACCGAGAACGTTGCGCACCACCGCCGGCCGAGACGGCGCGCCACCGATCCGGGCGCTCACGAGTCCGGTGCCGGCCAGGGCCAACCCCACCGCGGCCAGGGTGACGACCGCACGCAGGCCCGGCGAGAACAGCAGGATCGTCACGAGGGGCAGGATCGCTCCGAGCGTGAACGCGACCATCGAGGCTCGGGCCGCCTGCCAGGGGTTCACCAGCTCGTCGGCGTCGATGCCGAGCTCGATCTCCAGGTGCGCCGCCAGGGCGTCCTTCCCGGTGAGCTCGACGGCGACCTGCTTCGCGAGCGCTTCGGAGAGGCCCTTCTGCCGGTAGAGCTCCGCCAGCTCGGCCAACTCCTCCTCCGGCTCCTCCGCCAGCTCGCGGGTCTCCTTGGCGATCAGGGCAAGCTCGCTGTCGCGCTGGGTGCTCACCGAGACGTACTCGCCCGTTGCCATGCTCAGGGCGCCCGCGACCAGACCAGCCAGCCCGGCGATGAAGATCGTCTGCCGATCGCTGGTGGCCCCCGCCACACCCATGACCAGGCCGGCGACCGACACGATGCCGTCGTTGGCCCCGAGCACCCCGGCACGCAGCGAGTTGAGCTTGCCGCCGACCGAGTCCGAGTGCGGCTCGTCGGCGTGCTCGCCCATCGGTGGAAAGCTCGGCACAGTCGGGGAGGACATGGCTCAATCGTCACGCCTCACCCTGACCCCCGCAACGAAGGACAGGCTGCGCTCACCCGGGGGCGGGCTGTCTCTCGCCGGCCCACGCCCGCCCACGCCCGCCCCGCCTGCCCCGCGCGGACGTCAGACGAAGTGGCCGTTACCACTGCCGCAACGCATGACTTTCCGCAGGACGTCATACGAGGTGGTCGCTACCACTGCCGCAACGCATGACTTTCCGCGGGACGTCATACGAGGTGGTCGCTCCACTGCCGCAACGTATGACGCTCACCTGGCCGCACGTGATCTCCTCGAGGACCCGCTCCAGCGCATCCACCCTGTGTGCGGGAGGGACCTCGGCGAGGCGGCTGGTGTGTTCCGGCACGACGTCATACGAGGTGGTCGCCACAACCGCCACAACGTATGACGCTCACCGGGACGTCATACGAGCTGGTCGCTGCCACTGCCGCAACGCATGACGTTCCGCGAGACGTCATACGAGCTGGTCGTCACCACCACCACAACGTATGACGCTCACCGGGTCGCCAGGGCTCACTCGACCCGTCGCAGCATCTCAGCCACCCACGCGGGGACGGTCTGGGTCGCCGGTCCCTGTCGAACCTCGGCGAAGTCGCTGAACCGGTCGGGCGCCAGGTTGAGCTCGAGGGTCTCCGCCCCGCCGCCCAGCGCGTAGTGCACGAAGGCGGCCGCGGGATAGACGAGTCCCGATGTTCCGATGGCGACGAACAGGTCGCAATCGAAGATCGCCTCGTGCGCGGCGTCCATGTCGTAGGGCATCTCGCCGAACCAGACCACGTCCGGCCGGAGCGTCGGCTGCCCGCAGGTGGGGCAGGCCGGGCGCTCGACGAGCCTGCCGGTCCACTCGTGACGCCGGTCGCAGGTCGTGCACCAGGCGGCGCGGAGACGGCCGTGCATGTGATGCACGCGCTGTGACCCGCCACGCTCGTGCAGGTCGTCGATGTTCTGGGTGACCAGATAGAGGTCGTCGCCGAGGTGCTCCTCCAGCGTCGCCAGCGCGACATGGGCGGCGTTGGGCTCGACTCGAGCGAGCAGCGCCCGGCGTTCGTCGTAGAACCGCTGCACCAGGTCCGGGTCGGCAGCGAAGGACTCCGGCGTGGCCACCGTCATCGGGTCGAGGCCCTCCCACAGACCGTCGGCGTCGCGGAACGTCGGCAGACCGCTCTCGGCAGAGATCCCGGCTCCGGTGAGTACGACGACCTTCACCGCCGCAGGCTATCCGCCGGCTGGTGCAGACCGGTCTGGCCTGGGGGTGGCAAGGTCACCCCCAGAAGATGCAGGTGGGATCTCGCTCTTAGACCGTATGGAGTGACTGCCTGCGTAGGTAGGTGGTTGTAGGCCGGGGCCTCGCTCACGCATTCTCGTGGGTTACCGAGCGCGAGTCCCCGCGCTCGGCGTATCCGACATGTGGGAGGCCCCAGTGTTTTCTGAGCGTACGAGTGTTGGGCTGGACGTGCACGCGAGGTCGGTCGTCGCGGCGGCCATCGATGGTGTCACGGGCGAGGTGTTCCGAGCGCGGCTGACTCCGGCCAACGAGGATGTGATCGGCTGGGTCGGGGGTTTGCCGGGGCCCTCGGCCGTGGCCTACGAGGCGGGTCCTACCGGGTTCGGTCTATCTCGGGCGTTGACCGCGGCGGGGTTCAGGTGCGAGGTCGCGGCGTCCTCGAAGCTGCAGCGCCCGGCTGGTGACCGGGTGAAAACCGATGCCCGAGACGCGCTGCACCTGGCGCGGCTGCTGCGCCTGGACGAGGTCGTCTCGGTGCGGGTCCCCACCCAGGCGCAGGAGGCCGCCCGGGATCTGGTCCGGGCGCGCGAGGCCGCCCGCGCAGACCTGATGCGGGCTCGGCACCGCGTCTCGAAGCTGCTGCTGCGCCACGGCATCGTGTACTCCGGCGGGAAGGCGTGGACCGGGATGCACGACGCCTGGCTGTTGGGTCAGCACTTCGACCGGGTCGGCACCCAGGCAGCCTTCGAGGACGCCTACGAGGCGGTCGTCCTGACCACCGGCCGTCGAGGCCGGCTGGACGAGAAGATCACCGCGATGGCCACCGCCAGCGAGTTCACACCGGTGGTGGCCAGGCTGGGCTGCCTACGCGGGATCTCGACCTTGACCGGGTTCGCGTTGGCCGTCGAGATCGGCGAGTGGGACCGGTTCACTGGTGGCAGCATCGGCGCCTACCTCGGCCTGGTCCCCTCCGAGCACTCCTCCGGCTCCTCTCGCTGCCAAGGCCCGATCACCAAGACCGGCAACAGCCACGTCCGCCGGTTGCTGGTCGAGGCGGCGTGGCACCATCGCAAGCCCTACCGTCCCACCGTCGTGCTGCGGCGCCGCTGGGACGCGGCCACTCCCGCGGCCCGAGCTCGTGGGCACGCCGGCAACCAGCGGCTGCACGCCCGATGGGTCGGCTACGCCGAACGCAAGAAGCGTCCGGTGGCGGCCAACGTAGCGGTCGCCCGCGAGCTGGCCGGCTGGTGCTGGTCGCTGGCGATGCTGCCCGACTGATCGGAGCACACCAACCCCGACTGATCGGAGCACACCAACGATGAGCAACCATCCACCTCCCTCACCGCCGGGTCATCACGGCGGCGTCCTGTCCGCCAGATCATCGGGCCTCGCTCGTCGGCGTCAAGGTCGTTCGTCCTCGGCCGGGCCGGGCCCGCTGACGCGGCCCCCGCCCGCCCTGCGGGCGCTCCATCTTGACTCCTCCTCCCTCAGCCCACCAAGGCAGCGATCCAGGACGCCGCCGATCCGCTCACGTCCGACCCGACATCCCCCGCCAGGAGATCCCCGGAGCTGACCGTGGGGTCAGCCCAGCCGGGCGTGCAGCGTGAGGAGCGACCCGCCCCCGGGCTATGAGCAGCCCTGTCCACCAACGCTGTGGTCAACGGTCACGCTCGTTCTTAGAAAGCGGCGAAGCTCCCGCCGAAGACACGGTCCTGCGGTTCCAACCCGCGCATATCAGCCTTGACCACGCGTCGAACAGACACGCTGACCCGACACATCGGCTGACCCCACGCGTCACCAAACGGCCGCTTCCTCGAACGACCTGATCGAGGAAAACTTGGTCATGCCCTCTTGACAAGAAGGCCCTCCATATCAGCCTGGATCCGTGGAGGGACGCCGTAGCGAGCGGCACCAGAGGGGTGCGATGGCAAGGCGCCGGAGCGACGCTCTACTTGTTCGTCCAGCGAGCGACGGCAACGCCGCCAGGGTGCCGCTCTGGGGCCGCGCAGTAGGCGGCCTTCCACGGATCCAGGCTTAGTAATACCAGGGGAAAGATCCACTGTGCTGACGAGTCTTGACGACCCTTCCACGTCAATCACGAAACGTGCCGCTGACCTGCACTAACAGGGCGCTCGACTTTGTTGACGAGCGTTGGACCTGAGGGGCTCTGACTAGCCCTTCTGCGGACCAATTGCGGACCGAGCGCAGGTTGCGCGATCCGTGCCCACCGACCCAACCGGGACGCCTCAGTCGGGTGCGCACTTCGTGCGCCCCGCGCGAAAGACGGCATCCCCGGAAGGGAGCGAGGTGGCTCCAGCGGCTGGCCAGGTTGTTCCAGGAGCGACCGGCCTCGGCGATTGAGGGGATCAGGCGTTCGGAACGCTCGAGGATGCCGGCGGCGGCCGCGTCGACGAGCACCATGCTTGCGCCGGCGATGAGCCATTGGAGCGGGTGATGAGCAGTATGGTGGCTGGCTCGAGGTCGCCTGCCAGCCTGGTGGGATTGGAGGACGTCTGCCGGGCGGACCTCAGGCACTGATCTTGGTCCGCGGCGATTCCCGGAAAGTCATGGCCATGGCCAGGGCAGGGAACACCAGGACCGACACCAGTCCTGCGCACACGAGACCTGTTGCTGTCTCGGGGTTCATTCGTCCGGTGAGGGTCCCAATCTGGGTCGCGGCGACGATGAACGGCAGGCTGGTTGCCTGGAGGAGACCGGCGGCCACGGAAGCCCTCGGGCCGAGCCTGCGCATGTAGAGGAGCGCCGGCAAGCCTCGGGCGAGGAGCAGCACGGCGAGGTACACGGGGAGGCGCAGCAGCTGTTCGGGCGAGTGAACCAGGCCCGTGAGGTCGAGCCGCATGCCGCTTGCGATGAAGAAGACCGGGATCAGAAAGCCGTAGCCGATCGCGTCCAGCTTCACCCGGAACTGGGGGTGGGTGGAGGAGTCGCGGTCTAGAAACGCGACGGCGGCGCCGGCGATGAACGCACCCAGGATGCTCTCCAGTCCGAGCCTTTCGGCGACGACCGCGAAGGCGATCAGCAGCACCATGGCAGCTCGCACTCTGATCTCCGCGGTGGTGTCCTGCAGGCTCAGGAGTACGCCGCTCAGCGACATGTTGCGTGCCGAAATGGCAGCCGTGATGCCGACCACCGCCACGATGCCCGCGAACAGCGCGAACAGAAGCAGCTGCGATCCCGTGCCCTTGCCGTCGGCCGAGAACAGCAGTGAGAGCAGCAGGACGGCCGCGAAGTCGGCCAACGAAGAGGCCGCGATGGTGATCTGTCCGAGTGGGGAGCTCAGCCGCCCGGAGTCCTTGAGTACGGCGACCACCAGTCCGAGCGAGGTGGCCGAGACCGTCACGGCGAGCAGCAGTGGGTCCATGACCCATCCGGCGGCGGACAACGCGAGGCCGGCACCCCAGCCGATCGCGATGGACAGCACGAACCCGGCTGCTGCCAGCGGCAACAGCCCGCCGCCGAGCGAACGGATGTCGACCTCGAGCCCAGCCAGGAACAGGAGCATCGCGAGGCCGAGGAGGGCGACGATCTGGACGGAGAGGTCCGGCTCGAGCCACCCCAGTGCGGAGGGCCCGAACAGCACGCCCAGGACGATCTCGAGCACGACGGCGGGGACCTTCAACCGCGGCGCGAAGCCGAGAGTCAACGGCGCAAGCAGAGCGATGATGAGTACGCCGAGCAGGTTGGCGAAGTCGATGTCGGGCACCTACCTCAGTCTCGACACCCGGCAATGCGTTACGTGGCCTTCCACTCCCTGAAGGCGTGGAGCAGCAGGTTGAGCACGGCCGGGTCCACGCTCTCGGGCTCGATCCGGCCAGCGTGGCGGATGGTCTCGCGAAACTGCTCGAGGTAGGTGTCGCACCCCGGGCAGTCGCTGGCGTGCTGGACGAAGCGGCCCTCGGTCTCCAGGTCCAGGGCACCTTCGAGGTACTCGGTGACGAGCTCGACGAACTCCGCGCAGGTCAGTCGGCTCGGGCTCATCGAGGCGACCCTTCGGCGTACTGGACCTCGAGCCCGGCGCGTACGGCGGCGCGGGCGCGGTGCAGGAGCACACGTTGGTTCGCGGGTGTCAGTCCGAGAAGGTCACAGACCTCGGGAGACGAGAAACCGTGCACGTCACGGAGCCCGATCACCAATCGTTGCCTCTCCGGCAGGCCGGCGATCATCCGGCTCACGCGGGTGCTGGTGTCCGCGCTGACCGCCGCCTCCTCCGGGGATGGCCACGCAACCGGGAACGCCTTCCAGCCGCCCGGGTACTCGTCCTCCGGTCCGCGGAACCGGTCCGGGTCGACAGTGGGCTCGTCGCCCAGGCTGCTCATCGGCACCGCTCGCTGCTCGCGCACGCCACGGGTCTTGGCGATGTTGGTGAGGATCCGGAAGACCCATGTGCGCAGGGTCGACCGCCCTTCGAAGTCGTCGATCCCGCGCAGGACCCCCAGCCAGGTCTCCTGGACGACCTCTTCGGCGGACGCGTCGGTGGACACGTGAGAGCGCGCGACCCGGGTCATCACCGGTGTCCAGCCCTCCACGAGCAGCCGGAACGCTTCTTCGTCACGAGACCGGAGGGCGGCCACCACAGCCTCGTCGTCCACGCGCTATTCATAGCAGCGCGGCGTCCTGCTGCACACAGAGCAGAGTCGGTCCGTCGGTCGCAAACAGGCGGCGCAACGCGTCGTCGAGCTGGTCACGGTGGTCGACACGAATGCCCGTTGCCCCGCACAGCTCGGCGTACGCCGCCCAGTCGGGGTTGGTCAAGGAGGTGTGCCACACCGGGAAGTCGCCCGCCACCTGCTCCTTCTCGATCTTGCCTAGGGCGTTGTTGTTCAAGAGCACGTGCTTGACCCGGATGCCGTACTTCACTGCGGTGTTGAGCTCCATCGCGTACTGCCCGAACCCACCGTCGCCCGTCACCGCGACCACCGGGCGAGATGGGTCCGCGGCCCACGCACCCATCGCCGCCGGGTAGCCGAAGCCGATCGAGCCGAGATACCCCGACATCAGCACCGGCTGCCCCTTGGACTCGAGGTAGCGACCCAGCGAATAGGCGTGGTTGCCGACGTCCACGGCCACGACCGCGTCGGCGGGCAGATGCTCGGAGAGTGCGGCGAACACGGCCGCTGCTGAGACCCCGCGACCTCGGTCGTCGTCCACGCGGCGCTGCTTCTCGGCCCGCCAGAGCTCCCACCGCGCGGCCACGTCGCCGCGCTGGTCGGACGCCTTCGCGTCTCCGGTGGCGTGGTCGAGTGCCTGCAGCGCAAGGGCTGCGTCGGCCAGGATCGGCACCGTGACTGCGTGGAAGCGCCCGATGGATCCAGGCTCGTCGTCGATCTGGACGATGGGCTTGTACGACGCGATGCCGGTGTGGTTGGAGAACGACGCGCCCACCACGACGAGCAGGTCGGACTCGTTCATCAACCAGCTCGCGACCGGCGTACCGCTGCGACCGAGCACGCCCGCTCCGAGCGGGTGGGTGTCGGGGACCAGGCCTTTGGCCTTGAACGTGGTGAGCACCGGCGCACCGAGACGTTCGGCCAGGGTGAGCAGCTGCGCGGTACCCGGTCGAGCTCCGTGCCCCACCACGAAGACCGGACGTGTGGCGTCGCGCAACAGGTTGGCCGCGGCCGAGATCGCCTCCGGGTCCGGCCCGATCTGACGCGTGGTGAACCTGCCCGCAGGCGTGGCCGCCTCCTCGTCGGACGGCTGCGCCTGCACCTCGTCGGGCATCACCAGGTGCGCCACACCACGCCGGTCGACGGCGTGCTTCACGGCGAGGGCAGCCAGCTCGGCGTGGTCGCTGCCGGACTGCACCGTGGCGGTCGAGACCGCGACGTCACGGAAGATAGCCGACAGATCGAGGTCCTGGAACGCCCCGCGGCCGATCACCTTCGAGGGCACCTGTCCCGAGATCGCGATCACGGGAGACTGGTCCAGCTTCGCGTCGTACAGGCCGGTCAGGAGGTTCGTCGAGCCGGGCCCGGCGATCGCGAAGCACGCCGCCGGACGGCCCGTGAGCTTTCCGTACGCACTGGCCGCGAACGCGGCCGCACCCTCGTGGCGGATGCCGATGAACCTCAGCTGGCCACGCTCCTCGGCACGTCGCATCGCATCGGCGAACCCGAGGTTGGAGTGCCCAACCATCCCGAAGACCGTGTCGACACCGTGAGCAACCAAGGTCTCCACGAGCACGTCGGAGACCGACCGCTGGTGGGGCAGCTGATCGGGCAGGCGGACGAAGACACCGTCCGCGCGCTCGTCCACGTCGTACGCCGCCACTGCGTCACTGAAGCCTTCTGGAGGTTTGCCGCTGAGCGGGTCGTAGTCGTAGCCGTGCCACGGGCAGCGCAGCCAGCCGTTCTCGATCGATCCCTCCCCCACGGGTCCACCTTGGTGAGGGCACCGGTTCTCCAGCGCACCCAGCGTGCCGCCGCACCGCGTCAAGGCCACCGAACGACCGTCCAGCACCGTGCTGCCCACACGTCCCTCGTCAGGGACGTCTGTCTCTGGAACCTGGTGCCACTGGTTCTCACTCATGTGTAACGCTCCTCCACCTGGGGCGACTGATCCTTCGTACAGTCCTGTCGACCCTCGAAACCGTTACGGAGCTCCGATGTCAGATCTCGTGACCACCCGGCTGTCGCTGCATGCCGTCGCCGAACTGGTTCTCGCCGGCCCGCAGTTCCAACAGTTCGGAACGATCAAGCTGCGCGTCACCCCCGACGGGTTCGGCACGGTCCAGGCCCCCGAGGTCAGGGTGGCCGGAACGGTGCTGGTCACGGCAGACCGGTCCGTGTCCCTGGACCGCCGTACGGTCGCCGACGTAGCAGAGGGGGCTGGACTAGCGCCTCGCCCACTCGATGACGTGTACTCCGGTGGATGCGGCCTGACCGCGGAGCACAGGTTGTCGGTCGACGAGGCCGCTGCGGCAGAGATCGCCGAGGCCTTTCGGCGCGGGGAGGACGCATTGGCTGCTCTCGCCCCGGAGGAGGAGCGGGTGCTGTGGCCCGAGCACTTCGACCTCGGCATCAGCCTCGACGAGGTGAACTACGGACTCTCCCCCGGCGACTCCTACCTGCCCGTCCCCTACGCCTACGTCGGCCCATGGACGCCGAGCGAGTTCACCGGCGCGTTCTGGAACGCCCCCTTCGGAGCCGCTCGACCCGTGCGCGACATCGACGATCTCGTCGCCTACTTCGCCGAAGGGCAGTCCCTCACCCGGTGATGTAGGCCGCGACGTCACTTGGCCTAGGAGCGGTACTCGGGGTTCTCCCAGTCGAAGCGGGTGCCAGCGTCCCACGCCGATCGCTGGTTGCCGTAGCCGGGCACTCCGCCGGCGTCCTTGAGCATCTTGGCGAGGTGCATCAGGTTCCAGGTCATGAACGTCGTGTTGCGGTTGGTGAACTCGTTCTCCGGGCCACCGCTTCCGGGGTCGAGGTACGACGGACCAGGTCCCGCCTCACCGATCCAGCCGGCATCGGCGTTGGGCGGAATCGTGTAGCCAATGTGCTGAAGCGAGTAGAGGACGTTCTGCGCGCAGTGCTTGATGCCATCCTCGTTGCCGGTGATGAGGCAACCCGCGACCCGGCCGTAGAAGAGGTACTGGCCCTTGTCGTTGAGGCTGCCCGAAAGCGAGTACAGGCGCTCGATGATGACCTTCGTCTGGCTGGAGTTGTCACCCAGCCAGATCGGTCCGGCGACCACCAGGATGTCGCTGTCGAGCAGGCGCGGATATATCTCGGGCCACTCGTCGGTCGCCCAGCCGTGCTCTGTCATGTCTGGGTAGACCCCTGTGGCGATGTCGTGGTCGATGGCGCGGATGACCTCGACCTCGACACCGTGCGCACGCATGATCGCCGCGCTGGCATCGACCAGCCCCTGGGTATGGCTCGGCTCAGGAGACCGCTTCAACGTGCAGTTGATGAACATGGCCCGCAGGCCGCTGAAGTCGTGACTGGAGTCGCTCATGCATGACCTGTCTCCGCTGGCGTCGCGGCGTTACAGAACTCGAAAGGCGACCGACCTCAAGGTCACAACGACCAGTCGTGGGGTTCGGGTGGTTTGTAGACGCACGATGACCCTGTGCTGATCGTGTCGTGAAGGTGCTTGGCCAAGGCTGGGTGGACCGTCTCGATCCGGACCAGTACGTCGCGGATCCGCGCCCTCACCCTCTGGCGCGCCCGTTCGGCCTCGTCCCCGAGTCGTCTTCGGCGGCCACCGAGCCCAGTGGCTGCTGCGAGCTCGTGGACAAGCGCGTTCCGTTCGCTGAACGCCCGCTCAGAACGGAGCGCGTCGCCCAGAGCATCCGCCTCGATGATCTCGGTCGCGAGCCAGTCCAGGCGTTGTTCGTACTGCGCCCTCGCCTGCTCGTCGAGGATCGGGTCGGCACCTGTTGCGTGGGTCGGCTGGCCAAGCAGGGTGAGCACGCGCACCTCGCGGCCCGGCGTTCCGAGGAGGGTGGCGATGTCGTGCAACCCCTTCGCGTCGGGCAGGTGCACCTCCAGCCCATCGAAGCTCAGCCGCCAGGTGCCCCCGTCGTAACGGAAGATGTTGCGAGGAGCCGTCGGCGCGAGTCGGTCACGCTCGCGACGGCTCAGAGCGGCCCAGGCTGGCGCGCCGAGCCGATCGTGCATCTCCGTAGCAGCTGTGAAGTGCTGGTCCCCTCGACGCGTCCGGCCGAGTGCGGCAGCCAACAAACCGAGCAGGTGATCCACGGCCCCGTGGTAGGCCGCGCAGCCGCCCACCACGACATGGAGGCCAGCATGCGGTTCGAGCCGGTCATAGACCCACTCCTGCTGGGATGCCGTTCCCGCGGCCAAGACGGCTACCAGCTCGTTGCACCTCGGGTGCGAGGGCAGGTCTTGCATCTCTCACCGAGGCCGCGGCCGGACTCCAGGGTCCTGATTCTGGGCGCCTTTCGTGACACCGAGCCGGTCGAGGCCTTGGCAGCCAGCAGCGCGAGCGCCGGATGGCTGCTGGCCGGCCGGCCAACCGGCGGAGCCGGCTCTGCGCTTGAGGCTGCCGACGACCGGTTTCGGCTCTTCGATGATGTTGCCCGGTCATTCATCGCCCTGGCCCTCCCGCAGCCGGGCCTCGCCAGCCAACGTCTCGAGGGGGGTGGGCGCATCCGCAACCTGCTGAGAGACAGCGTTGGGAGTGCAGACCAACGTGGACACCGCATAGAACATCCGCCCGGCTGGGTGGAAGTTGTCCTCGACAGCGTCCGCAGCCAGCGGTTCGACGAGCAGGACCATGCCGTCGGGAGCCAAGGCCTCACGGGCGCCGGCAAGCGCACTGACCGGGTCGCCGAGATCGTGCAGCGAGTCGAAGAAGGTGATCAACCCATATCCAGATCCGGCGAGATCGGTGGCTGCCGCGACCTCGAACCTCAGCCGGTCACTCAACCCGGCCTGCTCGGCTGCCTCACGCGCATGCGCCACCGACACGGCGTGGTAGTCGACGCCAAGTACCCGAGAGGCCGCGAGATGGTCTGCCACGGCGATGGTCGGTGCGCCATACCCGCAGCCCACGTCAAGCACCGAACCGATGTCGAGCTCGTCCCCGGCGGCTAGGTGCTCGGTCGTCCTCGCTCAGTCCGCCGGATGCGGACGCTGTTGTCGGTCACCGACAGTCGCCACCCGTCTGCGTCCTCGCTGGCCGACATCGACACGCAGGAACGTAATCCAAGCCTTCCAGACTTGGGCATTTGGTGAGGAGATTCTGCAGGACGGAGTAGATATCGTCTTGCCCGGGGTCGACACTGCAGAGGCCCGACCAGAAGCTTGGGTTGATGTTCTCGTACCACGCTCGGAGCGCGGTCGCTCGCCGCGTACTAGCGTGAGGCCATGGCCGCGGAGGTCGGGAAACTTGGTCCGACCTGTGCCCTTGCGGGTCGGGACGAGGAGGTCGCCGCCCTGGCGCACGCCATCGAGCAGACGCGCAGAGGCCAGGGGCAGGTCATCGCACTGGTGGGCGAGGCCGGTATCGGCAAGTCTGCGCTGCTACGCCAAGCGGCGGGCAACGACGGGTTAGTCGTGCGGTTCGCACCGTCCACTGCAGCGGCCTGGGGGCCGCTCGGCAAAATGGCGGCGGGGCTGGTCGCCCGGGGCGCCGATCCCAACGGGTCCGCACTCGGCCCGTACGCCGCGGCGCTGAGCCTGCTGACCAGCGGAGGGCGGCCACGCACTTCGGCCCCTGCCGTGCAGCCCGTCGAGGTCGCAGAGGCACTGCTCCGACTGTGGTCGACGTTGCCCGTGCCACGTCGACCAGTGCTCGGGATCGAGGACGTGCATTGGTGCGACGAGGAGTCGTGGGCCGCGCTCGAGTGGTGGGTCGACCGGGCACCCGCGCTCGGCGTGATGGTGGTCCTGACCGCGCGACCCGAGGGGGCGCGGTGGCCAGCGCTGCGCCACCTTATCGACGGTCGCCTGGTCCGCGGTGTGACCCTGAGGCCGCTCGGACGCGAGTCCGTGGCAACCCTGGTCGCCGCAAGACTTGACGCTGATCCGGCCGCCCTTCCTGCGGCGCTGCTCGACCGAGTCGCGACTGCCGGCGGCTTGCCGTTGTTGGTCGAGGAGGTGCTCGACGACCTGCGACGCAGCGGCGACCTTTCGGTCGACCGGGGCGAGTGGCGGTTCACGGACGGACCACTGCGGGTCCCAGCGACGGTCGAGGCCCACACCCGCGAACGGCTCGATGAGCTCGATGACGTCCCGCGCTCCGTCGTACGACGCGCAGCGCTGATGGGCGGTCCTCTGGACAATGGACTGCTCGCGCGCTCGCTGGGGCTCGACGCCGACGACATGGAGCGACACCTTGGTTCGGCAGTCGACGCCGGCCTGCTCGTCCGAGACCACGCCTCCGGCGGTGCGGTCTTCCGGCATGACCTGCTGCGCGAGTCAGTGGTCCGCGCCATGATCGATGTCCAGCGCAGCGGACACGCCGCCGCCGTGCTCGAGGTCCTCGGCGTCTCGGCGGACGTGCTGACTGCTGGTCTGGACTCCACACACCTTGCGCTGGCGTGCACCCTCTCGGCGTACACCGGCGACCGCGACCTGCGCTCCCGGTTGAGCCTGCAGCACGCCGGCGACCTGATGGAGCACGGCAGCCTGATGGCAGCCGCCGACGCCGCGGGTGAAGCCGCCGAAATGGGCGCAGGCTACATACGCACCAAGGCGCTCGGCATCCGGGCCGAGGCGCTGGCCTTGGCCGGCGAGGTCTCCGCGGCGAGCGCATGCGTCGCGGAGTACGACGCGGCCCGGGCGGCGACCGGGTTCGACGACGCGGGTCTGACCGGCCGAGTGCGCGAGGCCGTCGTACGGGCGACAGCCCACGCGGGACGCTGGGACGATGCGGACCGCGTCCTGCACGAGCTCAGGTCGACACAGGAGCCGCCGACCACCACGTCGCTTGCCGCATTGGTCGCCCTCGAGCAAGGGAGGTATGACGAGGCGCGCGACGAGGCCGAACGTGTCGTCGACAGTTCCGACGCAGCCGCTGCGTGTGAGGCGATGGAGGTTCTCGGCAGGCTCGCCCGCGGGCGCGACCTTGATGGCGCTGAAGAGTGGTTCCGGCGCGCCGCAGAACTGGCCCGGTACGCCGGTCTCGGTTTCTGGCACGCGCACGCCGCGCACGAGCTCGCCACGATCACGCAGCTGCGTTCGCTCGCCGTCGCCCCGCTGTACGACGCCCGTGAGGCCGCCGTCGCCGCGGGCGCTCCGGGCCTGGTCGGTGCGGTCGACTTCCACATCGCCGCGCTGCACGGTGTCCGCTTCGAGGCGGGGGAAGCACTCGTCGCGGCGCGAAGGCTACTCGCAGACGCCAGGTCAATGGGGGCCGTCGCCCAAGAGGCGTGGGCCTGGATCCTTGTGGGGCAGGCGCATGCGGTCGCCGGTCGTCGGCTCCAGGCCGAGCAGGCCGGACGCGAGGCGCGGACCCTGCGCCCAGACGACGCCGAGATCCTCGGGATGGCGGCCGGCTGCTGCGACGGGTTCGCGGCACTGCTCGCCGACGACACCGAGGGCGGCATCCATGCTTGGCAGGAGGGCATCAGCCACCTGCGGACCTTGCTCTCGGTGGGGCCGCTACCGCCGTGGTACCTCTGGCCGATCCTCGCCACCATCCACAACCTCGATGGCGACGGGGGTGAGCGCGCGCGGGCCGAAACGGCGGCCGCCGACCTGCGGGCGACTCCCGGCGCCGACGCACTGTGGCACCTGGCGACTGCGGTGGCCGCCGGCCGTGCGGGCGACGTCGAGCGTGCCCGGCAGGAGGACACCCGGGCGGAGGAGCTCTACCGCGAGGTCACGCCCTTCGCCGGCTGGTGGCATCTCGGGCACCGGTGGGTCGCCCTCGAAGCGGTTGCCGCCGGGTGGGGTGACCCGGGCGCGTGGATGGTTGAGGCCGAGGCGTTCTTCACCGCCCACGACCTGCACCGCCTCGCGGGCACGTGCCGATCGCTCGCCCGCAAGGCTGGGGCTCCGCAGCGGCGGCGGGGTCGCGGTGACTCCACGGTGCCGGACCACCTTGCCCGACTGCGCGTGACCTCCCGGGAGGTCGACGTCCTCCGTCTCGTCGCCGCTGGTCTGACCAACAGGGAGGTTGCCGAGCAGCTGTTCCTCTCCCCACGCACGGTCAAGGGGTACGTCGAGCAGCTGCTCGCGAAGACGTCCTCGGCCAACCGCACCCAGCTGGCGGCCCATCTCGAGGCGGGTGAGCAGGAGCGCTAAACCCGCCGTACGGCCGGTCACGGCATCCCTCTCGACGGCGCACGCTGCTTCGACGGACGCATCCGGCGTCCGAAACGAGAGGAGCATGACATGTCCGCAACCGAGAACGCCGCCCTGGTCCGCACCATGGTGAACGCCTTCCTGGCCGGCGACCTGGAGACCGTCGGTACGAGTTTCGCCCCCGATGCTGTGTGGGAGCTGCCCGGCCGTGGTCGCCTGGCCGGCGAGTACAAGGGCCCGGAGGCGATCATCGGCTTCCTGGCGTCCGCCTTCGAGCTCTCCGGCGGCACCCTCAACCTGGACCTGATGGACGTCCTCTCCAGTGACACAGGCGCCGCCCACCTCCAGCGCGTCACAGCCGACCACGAAGGCCGTCGTCTGGAATGTGTCGAGGTGCTCGTCCACGACATCGTCGAGGGCAGGATCGTGCACACCTACCACCGCCCCGACCCCTACGCGATCGATGCCTTCTTCGGATGAGGGCACGGGGCCACAGATGGCATCGAGGGGGCGACACGCTCACGTCGTGCGTCGGGGCAAGGGCGTCGAGGTCGGCCGTCCGGAGCGCTGTGGGACCTTGTGACGGGGGGCGGCCGGCCTATCGGCCGTGCGATCGACCCGACGACGTGGCCGCGTCAGTCGAGACGCTGGAACTTCGGCCCCCCTCAGTCGCGGGGTTCAGCGCCGGCTACGTATGAAGGGCATGCCCACGGCAGCGGTGCTCCACGAACCCCGTCGGCTCATCGCGCACGCGAAGCAGGAGGCTTCGCCCCCTGACCGGCCCCCGGTCACGTCGGTGAGGCGGTCGTCGGGATCGTCACGACGAACTGGCAGCCGTTCTCGACGTTCTCGACTTCCACCCAACCGTGCTGCACCTCGATCAGTCCACGCACGATGGCCAGACCCAGGCCCGCGCCGCTGCCCGACGCGACAGGCTCGGCGTCCGGCGTACGCGCCGGACCCCCACGGAAGGCCACGTCGAAGACGCGGTCGATGTCCTCGCGCGGGATGCCGCCGCATCCGTCGCGCACGCTCAGCTCGACCGTGTCGGCTCGGGACCACCCCCGGATCTGCACCGATCCGTCACTGGGCGTGTGTCGGATCGCGTTCATCAGCAGGTTGCCGATCACGCGCGACATCGCGTTGGGGTCGACATGGACCAGCACGTCTGGGTCGACGCGTCCGTCGAGGCGGACGCCCTTCACCGCAGCGACGGACTCCGCCGCGGCGAGGGATTCTGAGACCAGGTCACCCAGCGCTACCGTCTGTGGCGACGGCATGAGCAGGCCTGCATGGATCTGGGACAGCTCGAAGAGGTCGTCGACCATCCGGACCGTTCGATTCACTTCCGCGGTGATCTGCTGGTGATAGCGCGCCGGGTCGTCGACCATGCCGTCCTCGAGGGCCTCGGACATGGCCCGGAGTCCCGCGAGCGGCGTACGAAGGTCATGGGAGACCCAGGAGACCAACTCGCGACGCGACTCTTCCAGCCGCTGCTCCCGATCACGCGCCTCGGCCAGCTTGCGGGAGCTCTCTCGCAGCTGCTCGTTCAGGGCGGTGAACTCGGCAGGGCCGGTGACCTCGGCGTCGTAGCGACCGGATTCGCCGAAGCGACGCGCGCCCTCGTGCAGCTGCCTCGACGAGCGGACCACGACGGCCCCGACCAGTGAGGCAAGGCAGGCGGAGACGATGCCGGCGACGAGACAGACCCACAGCACCACCACGTAATCGTGGTCGGAGATGAACATCGCGCGTGCGGTTCCCACCACGGCCGCGATCATCGCGGCCGCGGCCACGACTGCCACGCCCGCCGGGAGCCAGCGGAGGCTCGCACCTCGGAACGCCCAGGCCGCGACCAAGCCCACCGCGCCGACCGACGTGGCGCATCCTGCGGCAATGCCGATGATCACCAGCTCGTCGTGGGTCATGCCTCCTCCCAGCGGTAGCCGACACCCCAGACGGTCACGAGGCGCGCCGGATGGGTCGGGTCCGTCTCGAGCTTCTCGCGGAGGCGGCGCACGTGCACGGTGACCGTCGAGTCGTCGCCGAAGGACCAGCCCCAGACGTCGCGCAGCAGGTCTTCGCGCGAGAACACCTTGCCCGCATGGGACACGAGGTGGTGCAGCAGGTCGAACTCCCGGACGGTCATCGGTATGCGGGCCTTGTCGCGGGTGACGAGGCGGGATCCCGGGTCGACCACGATGTCGCCCGACTGCACCGGGCCGCCGGCCGGGGGTGGCTCGCCGGTACGGCGGAGCACCGAGTCGACCCGGAGCACGAGCTCGCGGGGGCTGAACGGCTTGGTGACGTAGTCGTCGGCGCCCTGCTCCAGGCCCACGACCCGGTCACTGACGGTTCCCTTGGCCGTCAGCATGATCACGGGGATGTCGCTCGTCTCGCGCAACCTGCGACACACCTCGAGCCCGTCGACTCCCGGCAGCATCAGGTCGAGGACGATCAGCTCTGGTGGAGACTTGGCCACCGAAGCGAGGGCGGCGTGGCCGTCTGCTGCTGAGGTGACGGTGTGCCCAGCCTTGCTGAGGTAGGTGATCACGACCTCGCGCACGGTCGGGTCGTCGTCGACGACGAGTACGGCAGCCATCACTCACCTCCCTGGTTCTGGTCCTCCCGGTGGACCAGTCTGCGCCATCCGGATGTGATCGGTGCGCCTCATCGCATCAGCACCGCGTACCAACGACCGTGGTGGTCTCCAAGGTGCGCGAGGCGTAGGCCGGCGTTCGCAGCGATCCGGCCGACTGCCTCGGGTCCCACCTGGGCCCAGGGGAACGGGCGCGACCGTTTCAGGTCGGTGACCAGCCTGGCGTCGTGGTGCCGGACTCCCGTCCCGGGAGGGGCCAGGTCGCAGACCACGCGCCCAGCGCCGTTGAGCAGTTGCGAAGCACGCCGCAGGAGCCGGAGCGGGGCGCCCCCGATGCCGATGTTCCCGTCGGCGAGGAGCACCGTGTCCCAGCGTCCCTCGCCCGGCAGGGTGTCGAAGACGTTGCGTCGTAGCGCGGCGACGCCGCGGCGCCGGGCCTGCTCCACGGCTTCGCGCACGATGTCCACGCCCAGTACCACGTGTCCGGACTCGGCGAGGTGGGCGCTCATCCGACCCGGCCCGCAGCCCACGTCAAGGGTGGCGCCGCGGCAGTGGCTGAGTAGAGCCCGGTCGGCATGGCTCACGGGGCGTACCCAGTCGTGCACCGGAAGTATCCGATCGCCGGGGAAGATCCCACGAACCCTGCAGGACTCGCCGCGCAGGGCGTCGCTGTAGACGTCGCTGAACGAGTCATGGACGGCGCTGAGCCGTGACTCTGCGGTTTCGGACAGCTCCGGTGAGAGCGGCTCGGTCGTCGTCATCGCCAGGTCCTCGCGAACCGTGTTCCGGGGGCCGCCGCGGCGACCGACTCCGCGTCCGTGACCTCGTCGACGTCGCGCAGGGTCTCGACCGTACTGACCCGCGCGCCGGCCCTGACCAGGGCCTCGCGAGTCAGGTCCCCTGTCTGGTGTGTGGACATCGGAACCCGATCGAGGTGGCTGAGCAGGTCTGGGCTGCCTACGCCGAGTAGCCACCAACCCCCGTCGACCGCGGGACCGATCACCGCCTCGTCCGGGTGAGTCAGCCTCGAACCGACCTCGGTGAGCGTCTGTTCTTCGAGGTGCGGGGTGTCCATGCCGACCTGCACGACGGGTGCACCAGAAGCCGCAGCGGCGTCGTGGTGGGCATTGACGAGTCGTGCCGCGAAGTCGTCGCCGCGCTGCGTGTGCACCGTCCAGCGGGCAATCGCGTCGAGCAGGTCCTCGCTGAGTTCTGCCTCTGCGAGGTCACCCTCGAGGGCGAGGTGGCACCGGCCCTCGCCGTACGCCGCGGCGCAGACCGCCATGGTGTCGAGCAGCGCCGCTGCCGCGAGCTGGGCCGCGCGCTCCATCCCGACGACGCGCCCGAGCCGGGTCTTGACCGTGCCGCTGACTGGGGTCTTCGCGACCACCAACATCACTGCTGGCTTCATGACAGCACCCGAGCGAAGTCCCTGGCTGCGCGGAGCGTGCCTACGACGGAGCCTGAGACCTTGGAGCGAGTGCCGGCTGCGCGCGGGTGGTAGTCGATGTCGCGCTCGACGAGCTGCCATCGTGCCGCCGCCGCCCGTTGCAACAACTCGACCGGGTAGCCGAACCGGCGGTCCTCGACGCCGAGGTTGATCATCGGTTCGCGCCGGGAGACCCGCATCGGCGCGATGTCGTGCAGTGGCAGGTCGATCCGGCGGCGCAACCACCACAGCACCAAGGCATTGCCGACCCGGGCGTGCCAGGGCCAGACCCCCGGACGCGTCGGGCGGCGCCGGCCCACCGCGAGGTCAGCGGATCCTGCGACCACGAGATCCAGCAGCTGCACCAGGTCGGCGGGGTCCATCGACCCGTCACCGTCCATCACCGCGACGTACTCGGCCGTGGCGGCCTGCAGTCCGGCATGCACCGCGGCCCCGTAGCCGGGCCGCGGCTCGTCGACCACGGTGGCGCCGCACCCGGTCGCCACCTCGGCGGTGTTGTCGCGGGACCCGTTGTCGACCACCAGCGCACGGAAGCCCGGCGGCAGCTTGGCCAGCAGCGCGGGCAGGGCAGGAGCCTCGTCGCGACACGGGATCACGACGTCACACACGGCTCGTTGGTCGGACACATTTTCAACGTAGGTGCGACGGAGCCCGTTGCGGGGCTGGGAATCCTTAACAAAGGCTGACGCTTGCCCCGGTCGCCGCCACAACCGCGGTACGCGCTGATCTTGTCCCTACCCTTGGGCTCCATGGAGCAAGCCAGGGCGCGGGCTGCCCGCCTCGCGCCCTTCATGGGCCTGGCCTTCGGAGTGGTCCTGGCGACGGTCGCGATGGCGGTGCCGGCCATCACTGGCTGGGACGTGCACGTGCGCCACTTCCCGCCCCTGCATGCGATCTGGGATCCGCGGCTGGGGTCAGGCACCTTGCCCGGGGTGCTGGTCGCCGTGCTCGCGGTGTCGTGGTCGGTCCCTCTCGCGGCGCGGTTGTCCTGGTCCGGTCTGCTGCTCGCGTCGTACGCCGGTGGGCTGGCCTGGATGTTCAGCCTCGCGTTCGTCGACGGCAAGGACGGGATCGCGAAGATCCTGGACACCGAGTACGAGTACCTCCGCACCGCGCGCAGCACGACCGACCTGCCGGCCACGTTGCACGACTGGGTTGCCCGCATCCCTTACGACGGGCTGCCCGACAACATCCCCGACGCGAACTGGCCAGTGCACATCGCTGGTCATCCGCCCGGCGCACTGAGCTTCTTCGTCTGGCTCGACCGGATCGGTCTCGGTAGCGGCTGGTCGGCCGGGCTCGTGGTCACCCTGCTGGCCGCCTCGACGGCGGTCGCGGTGCTGGTCACCCTGCGGCTGCTCGGCGCCGAGGCGGTCGCCCGTCGCGCCGCGCCGTTCCTGGTGTTCGCGCCCACAGCCATCTGGCAGGCAGTCAGCGCCGACGCCGTGTTCGCGGCTGTGGCGGCGTGGGGCATCGCCGCGCTGGCCGCGGGTGCCGTACGCCGGAGCGTGCTCTGGTCGCTCGTCGCCGGACTGCTGCTCGGGTACTCCGTGATGCTGTCCTACGGGCTCCCATTGCTCGGACTCCTCGCCGTCGCCGTGCTGGTCGTCACGCGCACCTGGAGACCGCTCCCATGGGCAGTCCTCGCTGCGGCCGCGGTGGTCGCGGCGTACGGCGCCTTCGGGTTCTGGTGGTGGGAGGCGCTACCTGCGCTGCACGACCGCTATTGGGCCGGGGTTGCACGGAACCGGCCCGCGGCGTACTGGATCTGGGGCAACCTCGCCGCGCTCACCTTCAGCGCCGGACCGATGATGTGGGCGGGGTTCACGACGTTGGGGCGTCAGGCAGGCGACGTCGGGGACGACGCGGTGCGCGTCGTGCGGTGGTTGGTCGGGGCCGCCGCCGCGATGGTGCTGGCCGCCGACCTGTCGCAGATGAGCAAGGGTGAGGTCGAGCGGATCTGGCTGCCGTTCGTGCCGTGGCTGCTCGTGGCCTGTTCGTTGCTGCCGGAGCGGTGGCGACGTGCGGGCATCGCGATCCACGTGGTTCTGGCGCTGGCGGTGCAGCACCTGCTCTTCACTGGCTGGTGAGAGCTAGTCGCGCAGCGGTGCCGTGGCGAACGCCCGAATGCCCTGCTCTGGTTTGATCTCCGCGGTGAAACCGAGCTCGATCGACGCCAGCTCGGAGGATGCAACGATGTGGCGCACATCGCCCGGGCGGTAGTCACCGGTCACCTCGGGGGAAGGACCCGCGGCTACCTCGGACAGAAGCTCGGCGACCCGCAGGATCGGGACCGGCGTACCCGAGCAGACGTTGTATGCCGCCCACGACTCGGCCGGCCGGTCGCTCACCGCGTCGATCGCGAGCAGGTTTGCACGGGCCACGTCGTCGACGTGCACGAAGTCGCGCATTTGGCCGCCGTCCTCGAAGACCCGCGGGGCCTTTCCGTTCTCGAGTGAGGACCGGAAGATCGCGGCGACGCCGGAGTACGGGGTGTCGCGCGGCATCCCGGGGCCGTAGACGTTGTGGTACCTCAGCCCGATCGCCCGTGCTCTTGCCTGTCGGGCCCACGCCAGCGTGTAGTGCTCCTGCGCCACCTTGCTGGCCGCGTAGCTGCTGCGCGGATCGAGCCGAGCGTTCTCCGGCACCAACTGCCAGGCCAGCGGTACGCAACACACCACGCAGTGGTTCTCGAAGTCGCCGGCCTCGAGCGCTTCATGACCGCGGGCCTCCGGCTGCTGCACGCCGTGCTCGATGCAGGCGTAGTGACCTTCGCCATAGACCACCATCGAGCTGGCCAGGACGAGGGCATCGACACCACGCTCGTGCATCGCGGCGAGCAGGACCGCTGTCCCAAGGTCGTTGTGGGCGGCGTACGACGGCAGGTCGGCCACCGTGACGCCGGCCCCGACCATCGCCGCCTGGTGGCAGACCACGTCGATGTCGTCGAGCAGGTCGGCCCATTGCGCCGCCTCCCGTACGTCGAGCCGGTGGACGTCAGGGCCGGGAACAGCATCGGAGCCGTGCGCCTCTGGGATCAGCGCGTCGACCCGGACGACCTCATCACCGCGCTCGGTGAGTTGGCCCTCGATCGCGGCACCAATGAAGCCGGAGGCACCGGTGAGCAGGATCCTCATGCCGGACCGGGCAGCTCGAACGGCAGCGTCACGCCGTCCAGCCAGTCTGCGAACTCGCAGAACTCGTAGAAGCCAAAGCCGCCGATCGCAACGATGCGCGGATACTCGTGGGCCATGCGCGCCAGTCTGCCAACCCGGTGGCACGACCGAGGCCAATCCCCTACGTCACCCGCAGCGAATCACCGTGTGACAGGACAACGACCCCAAAGTCAATTTCAGGGGGTGTTGCTCGATGAGCCCCATCTTCTCGACCAAGACCGCAAGGGCTTCGCTGCCAATCATTGCCAGTGCCAGCCTCTCGGTGGCCGCATGCGACACCACCGATGTCACCGTCAAGGCGTCGTCCACGACGCACTCGACGCCCAAGCCCGTCGCCGCGATCGACTCCCTTACCGGCAACACCAGGCAGATCGCCCTCGACCAGGGCTTCGCCGATGCACTCACCACGCTCAAGCTGACGTCCGGCACCGTCGGCAAGGCCAAGCTTGACCAGGGCGCACTGATCTCCCCGATCACCGGTGGCAACGTCACCGTGTTCAAGCCCGGCACGGTTTCGCCGTACGTCATCGGTCAGATCCAGCACGAGGGCTCCGGTCTCTCCCGTAGCGCGGGTGACACCAAGGTCGAGCTCACCAACCTCAATGTCGACCCAAGCGCCTCCCGCGTCTACGGCGACGTCACCGTCAACGACGTGGCCGCGGTCAGCAGCGCCTACCTCTTCAAGCTTGACGGCCGCACCCTGAAGCCTCTGCAGACAAGCGGAGGCACCGAAACGCTCGAGGGCACGAAGGTCGAGATCTCGCCGGTGGCGGCACCGCTGCTGAACGACACGTTCAAGACCGACGCCGTCAAGCCGGGCTTCCTCGTCGGCATCGCCAAGATCACCATCAGCACCGCCCCGGGCGACTGACCACGACCAACACGGCCGGGATGCGTCTCGGCAGCTCACCAAGGATCGACCCCGGAGTCACGGTTCCGGGTCGATCCTCGCGGGCTTCTTACGGGACTCTTACGGCCTGCGGGAGGAGGGGGTTTCCGCATGCATGATGAGGTCATGCAGCCCGCGCCCACGCCTGAGGCCACGGGGAGCACTCGAGCGGGCCGGCCACGCTGGTGGCCCCACTTCCGGAGCCCGCTGAGGTCGACAGCAGTCACGGCACGGCTCGGTCGAGCCGTGGGGATCTGTTTCGCGGTGTGCTTCGTGACGGGCATGCTGAGCCACTACCAGTACCACCCCTGGGCGTGGCTGCCCGAACCCGCACACCCCGTGCAGGCCTACCGCGTGACGCAGGGCCTGCACGTGGCCACAGGCGTCGCGACCATCCCGCTACTACTGGTCAAGCTCTGGTCGGTCTACCCGAACCTGTTCCGCTGGCCGCCCATCCGGTCGATGAAGCACGCGCTCGAGCGTCTCTCCGTGTTCGTGCTCGTCTCCTCGGCGCTCGTCCAGCTAACGACCGGATTCCTTAACACGTTGAACTGGTACCCCTGGCCATGGTCGTTCCCCTCAACCCACCGCTACCTGGGCTACGTGGTGATCGGTTCCATCCTCTTGCACATCGCACTGAAGCTGCCGGACATCAACTACGGCCTCCAGGCGAGGCTCGTCGACGCCGACGTGCTGACCGAGGTTCCGTGGAACGAGAACCCGCTGGCGCACAGCAACGCCGGAACGGTTCCGCCACCGGCGATGCCGGCGATGGACCGGCGAGGACTGTTCGTCGCCGTCGGCTCCGGGATCGGAGCGGTGGTGCTCACCACGGTCGGCCAGACTGTCACGCCGCTCTCACGCATCGGGTTGCTCGCAACCAGAGAGGCCTCGAAAGGTCCGCAGGGTGTCCCCGTGAACAAGACCGCCAGGTCAGCGGGCGTTCTCACCCTCGCGAGGGCCGACGACTGGCGCCTCGAGGTGTCCGGCCCCACGCCTTTCACCCTGACCCTGGCAGACCTGGAGTCGATGCGCTCGGTGAGCCGGCACTTCCCGCTGAGCTGCGTCGAGGGTTGGAGCGTCGGCGCGGACTGGCGCGGCATCCCGGTGATCGACCTCGTCCGTCGCGCAGGCGGCGCTTCGTCTTCGCGTGTGGAGGTCCTCTCACTTCAACCCAACAGCCCCTACAACCACAGCATGCTCGTGGGGCCCCAGGTCGGCGCAGCCCTACTCGCCACCCACCTCAATGGCGAACGGCTCAACCTCGACCACGGATACCCCTTGCGCTTGATCGCACCCAACCGACCCGGAGTCCTCAACACCAAGTGGCTACGCCGAATGGAGGTGACCTGAGTGCGCAAGTACCGCATCGCACTGGGCCTAGCAGGCGGACTGCTCCTGGCATTCGGTGTCTTCCGGCTGGTCACCCAGCTCGACGCAGAAGATCTGGTCGTTCTCGCGCTGTGGCTGGCAGCCGCCACAGTGCTCCACGACTACGTCATCGCACCAATCACCGTCGGCACCGGCGTCGCGCTCACCCACGTGCCACCTCGCGCCCGTCGCTACCTGCAGGGCGCGCTCCTCGTCGGTGCGCTGATCACACTCATCGCCATACCCCTCATCGGGCGGCGAGGCACCCAGCCTGAGTCCAAAGCGATCCTGCTTCGCGACTATGCCGCCAACCTCGCCCTCCTACTGGGCCTGACCGCCGCTGTCGCTCTCGTTCTGTACGCGCTCCGAGTGGTGCGAGAGCGCCGACCGGCCGACGCACCGCCTCGATAACGAATCGGAATGACGAGTGCGCAATCTGCCAAGCGGCCAGCTGCACGGGCGTCGTTGACGCGTTCGCGGCCGTTCTGGTGCAGGGCCACGTTGACGGCGTAGGCAGTGAGGTACAGCCCGCACTACATGCCCTTACCGACTGGGACCAGTTGCTCGCCGCGGTCGCAGCCCACGGCAACCCGCGTGCACTGGGTGAGGTCGCACCGCACGTCCCGATCGGACTCCGCGGAATCGTGATGAAGGCCATCCACCCAGACCCCGCCGATCGGTACGCCACGCCCGACGAGCTCGCAGCTGCACTCGGAGCCCGCGCACGCCCCGCTCGCATCTGGACCCGCGACCAGCCGTGCAACGGCCACACCATGTGCTTCACGGGAACGAAGGCCGGGGCGAGCACCTTCAAGATGTGCGCGTTACCCACCGGCGGGCGAAAGCGCCATGTCCTGGAGTCCTGACGGGTCCCAGCCTGCACGCGCATCAACCCGTGGCCCGAGGCGACCGCGGCGCAGCTTCCCTGAAGACTCGGTGGGCACCTGCGGGCTCTCGGCTGAGACGCCGTTCCCAGTCGCCCGCAAGGCACCGCGGCGAACACCATGGCCCTACGCGCGGTGTCCAGAATCTTCTGCGGACCGTTTGCGGACCACCTCTCCTCCAACCCGGCCCTGACCTGCGCAAACACGAGAGTCAGTAGTAGGGCCCGCAGGGCTTAGTAGTACCAGGGGTACGGCGACCAGTCGGGGTCGCGCTTCTCCAGGAACTGGTCGCGACCCTCCTGGGCCTCGTCGGTCATGTACGCCAGGCGCGTCGTCTCACCGGCGAAGAGCTGCTGCCCGACCAGGCCGTCGTCGATCATGTTGAAGGAGTACTTCAGCATCCGCTGCGCCGTCGGGCTCTTGCCGTTGATCTTCGCGCCCCACTCGAGGGCGACCTTCTCGAGCTCGGCATGCGGCACGACCTTGTTCACCGCCCCCATCCGGTGCGCGTCCTCCGCGGAGTACTCATCGCCGAGGAAGAAGATCTCGCGCGCGAACTTCTGGCCGACCTGGCGGGCGAGGTACGCCGACCCGAAGCCACCGTCGAAGCTGCCCACGTCGGCATCGGTCTGCTTGAAGCGGCCGTGCTCGGCACTGGCCAAGGTGAGGTCACAGACCACGTGAAGTGAATGACCGCCGCCCGCAGTCCAGCCGTTGACCAGGCAGATGACCACCTTGGGCATGAACCGGATCAGCCGCTGGCACTCCAGGATGTGCAATCTGCCGAGACGCGCCCGTTCAGCCGGGGCCCGGCTGTCGCGCCGGTCACCACCCGTCTCGTCCTCGTACTGGTAGCCCGTCCTGCCGCGGATGCGCTGGTCCCCGCCCGTGCAGAAGGCCCATTTGGAGTTCTTCTCGCTGGGTCCGTTGCCGGTGAGCAGGACACAGCCCACGTCACTCGTCGTACGCGCGTGCTCGAGTACCCGCAACAGCTCGTCCACCGTGTGCGGCCGGAACGCATTGAGCACGTCGGGACGGTCGAACGCGACCCGGACGGTCCCGTGCTCGCGCGCCCGGTGGTAGGTCACGTCGGTCAGGTCCTCGAAGCCGGGGATCTCTTCCCAGTCGGCCGGGTCGAAGATCTCGCTGACTCCCTCGATCACACTCATGACGGTGAGGGTACGAGACGGCTGCGCGGCAATTTCCCGGCTGGCCGGGAATCTCGTCGGCGCGCGTCGTGTTGTCCCAGCATGACCCTTCAAGGTGAATATGTCCCGAGCAAGGCCAAGTGGGTGCGCGACCAGGTGGAGAGCTTCGAGAAGTCGAACGGCGCGAAGGCCAACACCCTGCGGGCGACCGGCGACCCCATAGTCGTGATCACCTCCCGTGGAGCGAAGTCGGGAGTGCTGCGCAAGAACCCGGTAATGCGGGTCGAGCGTGACGGCGTGTACGTCGCGATCGCGTCCTATGGCGGCTCCGACGACCACCCGGTGTGGTACTACAACTTCCTCGCCCACCCGGAGGTCGAGCTCCAGGACAAGGACGTCAAGAAGACGTACCGCGTCGAGCTCGCCGAGGGCGACGAGCGAGCCGACCTGTGGCAGCTCGCAGTCGACACGTGGGCGACGTACGGCGAGTACCAGAAGCGGACCGACCGGCAGATCCCGGTCTTCAAGCTCACGGCGATCGACTGACCGACCCGCTGGTCAGGTGGAGATAGAGGTCGCCAGCGCTGCCAGGTGACAGAGCCGGGCGATCTCCGAGTCGAGGATCTCGGGGCCGCCGCGCCGGGCGATGACGATCATCTCGTCCTCCTCGAACGAGCACCCGGCCACGAGCATGTCCGACATCCGCTCGGGGACATCGATCCTCCGGCCGCGGTGGAGGTCCTGGGGCCAGTACATGTCTTCGGGGATCTCGGTGGGAGCCGCCGGCGAGCCGTGCACGACCTTGGCGCTCTCACCGGCACGGCGTACACGCAGCGCCCAGTCGACCACGAAGGTCGCCGGCAGCAGGTCGACCAGCGTGTCCCGGGCGGCACTGGGGTCCGACGTCATCGCCTCGACGACCTCGAGGTCTCGGGTGAGGTTGGAACCCGCGCCGTAGTGAGAGATCCAGAGCACCTGGACGTCATCCAGGGCGGTGCACGCAGAGACGATGCTGTCCGGCATCACCCCGGCTTCGGCGGCGAGGAACACGTCGTCGATCGCGCGGCCGCTGTAGCGCTCGACGATCTCGATCGCGTCGATGTTGCCCCCGACCGAACCGATCGCCGAGGCGAGCCGACCCAGGGAACCGGGAACGTCTGGCAACTCGACGCGGAGCAGGTACGACATAGAGGCGACCCTAGCCAACAGGTGTTACTGCGCGATTTCGTCTCAGCGGACGACCTTGATGTTGAACTCGCTGGTCCCGAGCGAGGCCATCAGCCGCACCCACAGGGGCAGCCACATCTCCAGCCCCCGGGCGTTCTGGAGCCCTTCGAGCTCGACGATGTCCTTCCACCCGAGCTCGCGAAGCAGGGCGACCACCTGCTGGCGTGCTTCCGGGTCGTCACTGGCCGCGAAGACCGTGGTGTCCCCGTCACCGACGGACCCCGGGTTGACCATCACCGATGCGGTCATGGTGTTCAAGCTCTTGACCACGCGCGCCTCGGGGAAGGCACGCTGGATCTGCTCGGCCAGCGAGTCGGTGTCCTTGACACTGAGGGTCGGCGGGAAGCCCTGCGAGAAGTCCAGCGGGTTCGACACGTCCACGAGCACCTTGCCGGCCAGGTCGTCCGAGCCGACCTCCCCGAGAGCGGCCAGGCTGGAGAGCCCGTTGGTGGCGTTGACGACGAGGTCCGCATCGGCCGCGACCGTCTCGAGTGATCGGAGGGCGACCTCCAGGCCGGCCCACTCCTCACGGCGGCCCGTCTCCTCGGCGTCCCGGGTGCCCACCACCACGTCGTGCCCCACCCCCTGCAGACCCCGCGCCAGCGTGCGTCCGACGATGCCCGTGCCGATGATTGCGATCCTCATGCGACCAGCGTAGGTGGGCGCCGCCGCCCACGGGGGAACGACCTTGGACCCACCTAGGGTGGGGCCATGAGTCGCATCCTCGTCACGGGCGCCACCGGGTTCATCGGTCGCCGTCTGGTCCCCGCCCTTGTCGACGCGGGGCACGACGTACGCGCGATGACGAGGCGTCCCGAGTCGTACGACGGGCTCGGTGAGGCAGTGGCAGGGGACGTCAGCGACCCCGCGTCCCTGACCGGGCCGCTCGACGGAGTGGAGGTCGCCTACTACCTCGTCCACTCACTCGACGATGCCGACTTCGAGCGCAAGGACGCCGAGGCAGCGCGTGCTTTCGCGAGCGCGGCTCAGGCACAGGGGGTTCAGCAGATCGTCTACCTGGGCGGGCTCGGTGGCGACGGTGAGCTGTCGGCACATCTGCGCTCGCGCAGGGAGGTCGAGTCATTGCTGGTCGAGAGCGGCGTACCGGTGACCGTCCTGCGGGCCGCCATCGTCGTGGGCGCCGGCGGCATCTCGTGGGAGATCACCCGCCAGCTGGCCAGGAACCTCCCGGCCATGGTGGTACCCAGGTGGGCGGCCACCAAGACCCAGCCGATAGCCCTCGACGACGTGATCCGTTACCTGGTCGCGGTGTGCGGGAACGAGGCCGCCCTGGGCCAGGTGTTCGAGATCGGTGGACCCGACCGGCTGACGTACATCGAGATGCTCCGCGTCGCCGCCGACCAGATCAGCGGACGCGGTGTGCCGATCCTCAAGGTCCCGGTGCTGACGCCGGGGCTGTCTTCGCGATGGTTGGCGCTGGTCACTAACGTCGACGTCACGACCGGCCGCAACCTGATCGACTCGATGGGCATCGAAGTGGTGGTCACCGAGCAGCGGATCCGCGAGATCGCCCCAGGCGAGCCGGTGACGTATGCCGAGGCGGTACGCCGGGCGCTCGCCGAAGAGAGCTAGGCCGGCGGCAGGATCGCCGGGAGCGCGTAGAGCATCACCACTGACCACACGACGTGGGTGAGCACGGGGGCGAGGATGCCACCGCTGGCTCGCCGTTCCAGGCCCACGACCACCCCCAGCACCAGGGCGGCGAAGGTGAGCATCACGTTGCCGGTGGCAGCCGTCGCGATCGAGTAGGCGACGGCGGTGATCAGCACCTGGTGGGTGCGGATGGCGGCGTACAGCCCACCTCGGAAGAACAGCTCCTCCGCAATCCCGTTCAGCACGGTGACGATGAGCAGGGGCAGCGCCGACGACCCCTCGCCCGCGAACTCCAGGACGTTGCGCACCTGGTCTGCCAGCGGCGGGATCAGCCGTACGACGAACGCACCGGCCACGAACACCGCGGCGAGTGCGGCGCCGACCAGGATCGGCTGCACGATGGGTCGCGCGGCCGCGGTCTTGTCGACGCCGATGCGACCCAGGTGGATGGGGCCGGAGGCGAAGGCACCGATCGTCCATACGAGCGCCAGCCCCAGCGTCGCGCCGTAGAACTCCACGCTTCCGGTGTCGGTCCCCCGCAACGCGAAGGCCAGGACCAGGGCGCCGACCACGACGACCACGGCGCTGACCAGCTGGCGACGCCGGAAGTCCCGTTCCGACTGCCGGTGGTCCCGGGGTGTCATGTCCCAGAGCGTGTGCCGCAGCTGGAGGACGAGGCGTCGCATTTGAAGACCCTAGAACTCTCAACCCCAACCGGCTCGTGGCCGGACTCACACACCCCGCTCGTAGGGTCGTTGGATGACCTCGATCATGTGGTTCCGGCGCGACCTGCGGCTGCGGGACAACCCCGCGCTGAGAGCCGCGAACGACAACGGACCGGTCCTCGGTTTGTTCGTGCTGGACCCCGCGTTGTGGGGCCGCGCCGGCGGGGCCAGACGAGCGTGGCTGGCCGCCAACCTGCGGTCCCTCGACGAGTCCATGGACGGGCATCTGTGCATCCGCCTGGGCAAGCCTGCCTCCGTCCTGCCGAGCATGGCGAGCCAGGTCTCCGCCCATCAGGTGCACGTCTCCAACGACTCGACCCCCTACGCCCGAGCTCGTGACCGGGCCGTGGTCGAAGCACTACCCGAGGGCGTCTCGGGAGTGGCCACGGGGACGCCGTACGCCGTTGCGCCGGGGACGGTCCGGAACGGGACGGGCCTGCCCTACAAGGTGTTCACCCCGTTCAGCAAGGCGTGGCGCACGGCGGGGTGGGACGACCCGGTCCAGGCGCCGCGTGCAGTCGAGTGGGTCGCGGTCGACGACGACCAGCGGGTCGGCGCGATGCTGGACCGAGCGGTTCGCAATGCCCCCGCCGGGATGCCGACCCCCGGTGAGGACGCTGCGTCTCGTCGGCTCCGGAGCTTCCTGGACCGCGACCTGGACGAGTACGCCGACCAGCGGAACGACCCGGGGGCCGACCGGACGTCGCGGCTCTCGCCGTACCTCAAGCTGGGCGTGCTGCACCCACGCCAGGTGCTTGCCCGGACGTCGGGTTCGTGCGGCATTGGTGCACGCACCTTCGAGACAGAGCTGGCCTGGCGCGAGTTCTACGCCGATGTCCTGCACCACAACCCGGGGTCGGCATGGGAGGACCTCAGGCCCGTCCCGGGTCTGACGTACGACGAGCACGAGGACGCGATCGAGGCCTGGAAGGAGGGCGCGACGGGCTTCCCGATCGTGGACGCGGGCATGCGTCAGCTGCTCGCCGAAGGCTGGATGCACAACCGGGTCCGGATGATCACCGCCAGCTTCCTGACCAAGGACCTGCACGTCTGGTGGCCGGTCGGAGCACGCCACTTCCTCGACCACCTCGTCGACGGCGACCTCGCGTCGAACAACCACGGTTGGCAGTGGGTCGCCGGCACGGGCACCGACGCGGCGCCGTACTTCAGGGTGTTCAACCCGGTGACGCAGGGACTCAAGTTCGACCCAGACGGCGACTACGTACGCCGCTGGGTGCCGGAGCTGGCGCACCTCGCCGGCAAGGTCGTGCACCAGCCGTGGGAAGCCGATGACGGGTACGACCACGGCTACCCGAAGCGGATCATCGACCACGCGGAGGAGCGCCAGGTCGCCCTCGACCGGTACCAGCGCGGCCGGGGCGGTCGAGGCCAACCGCGCGAGACGGTCCGTGGTCTCGACTGATCACTCGCTTCGCTCGCTGCTCGACCACCTACGGGTACGGCCAACAGCCCAGGGAAACAAGGATGATGTGGATCTTGAGTCACCTGGTGACCCAAAGTCCACATCATCTTGCAGGTGGGGCCCCTGGTTCGGTGAGGCCCGTCTCGTAGGCGCGCACCACCACCTGGACGCGGTCACGCAGTCCGGTCTTGGTCAGCACGTGCGCGACGTGCGACTTCACAGTGGCCTCGCTGAGCACGAGGTCCGCTGCGATCTCGGCGTTCGACATGCCTCGGGCCATGAGCTTCGCGACGTCGAGCTCGCGCGGGCTCAGGGCCCGCCATGGGGAGTCGGCTGCGTCCGGGCCGGGCAGGCGGCGGGCGTACTGCTCGACGAGCCGGCGCGTGATCCCCGGAGAGAGCAGGGTGTCGCCTGCGTCCACCGCGCGGATGGCGGCCAACAGCCCGGCACGCGGGGTGTCCTTGAGCAGGAAGCCGCTGGCGCCCGCGCCCAGTGCCGCGAACACGTACTCGTCGTTGTCGAAGGTCGTGAGCACCAGCACTCGGGTCTGTGTCGAGGTGTCCCGCAGGATGCGGCGGGTCGCTTCGATCCCGTCCATGACCGGCATCCGCACGTCCATCAGGACGACATCGGGGCGGAGCTCACGGGTAGACGCAATCGCGGCCGCACCGTCCGCGACCGAGCCGACAACCTCGATGTCCGGTTGCAGGTCCAGGATCGTGGCGAAGCCCTCCCGGACGAGCTCTTGGTCGTCGGCCAGCAGGACTCTGATCACGTCGGCTCCTCGGTACGCAGCACCGCGCGTACGGCGAATCCCTGGTCGGCAACACTGCCGGAATGGAAGGTCCCGCCCAGCGCCGTGACCCGCTCCTGCATACCGCGGAGCCCGTTGCCCGAGCCCTGGCCCGAAGGCCCGCCGGCGTCCGGTGGACCGGATGCACCGCGCCCGTCGTCCACCACCTCCACCGAGACCTGTTCGGGCCGGCAGTCGATCAGCACATGTGCCCGCGTGGCCCCGGCGTGCTTGAGGACGTTGGTGAGCGACTCCTGGACGATGCGGTAGACCGCGAGGTCTGGCCCCGCCGGCAACGCGTGGAGGGACCCCCGCACCTCCAGCTCGACCGTTAGCCCGGCGGCGTTCACCCGCTCCACGAGCGCCTCGACGGCTGCGGCGCCCGGCACCGGCTGACGCACGGCATCGCCCTCACTGAGCACACCCACGAGGCGGCGTACCTCAACCAGCGCCTCGCGTCCAGTCCGCTGGATCGAGCGCATCGACTCGGCGGCGACCTCGGGTCGCTGCGCGATGGCCTCCTCGGCTGCCTCGGCCTGTACGACGACCACGGCCAGACTGTGCGCGAGTACGTCGTGCAGCTCTCGCGCCACCCGTGCTCGCTCCGCCGCCGCGGCAGCCTCTGCGGAGTCGACGGCTCGTTGTCGGAGCTCGGCCACCAGCTGTCGACGAGTCCTGACATAGGCCCCGAGCAGCCACGCAGCGATCAGCGTCAGGTCCCAGCCGATGCCGTTGAAGACCTCAGCCGCCGTCGTGTTCTCCGGGTTGAGGACCTCGCGGACGGTGGCAACCACCGGGATGGCGCACAACGCCGCGATGGCGGTCACCCGTGATCCGTACACCGCTACCGAGTAGCTCAGGACCAGGGCAGGGAAGAGCGAGCCGTTCCCTTCCGACGTACCGATGGACAGGGCCTGGGCGACGAGCGCGCCCGTCCCCACCGCAAAGGCCGGACCGGGCAGGACCCTCCTGAGAAGCACGGAGGCGGCGGCCACGAAGTAGGTGAGCGAGACAACCCAGCGTGGGCCGACGATGTTCGTGCTGAACAGGCCAGGTGCCAGTACGTCGATCTGCCCGGCCACCACCAACGCCGCGGCGAGGGCGACATCGCTGCGGTCGACTCGGACCCGCGCCTTCATGCGATCACGGTAGGCCTCCGAAGCCCGCCGAGGGTCGTCCTCAGGAGCCGGAGGGCTCATCCTTATTGATGAACCAGTTCGCTCCCGGTGCCGAAGCGTGCAGCGGACCGGCGGTCCTATGTTCGGGGCATTCCCGTCCGAAGGAGTAGCCATGCCGCACATCACCCGTCGTACCTCTGGCCTCGCCGGCCTGGTCCTGGCGCCGTTCTGGATCGCGATCGTCGCCGCTGTGACCGCGCTCGAGTGGGACTATCTGCACTCCCTTGGCTGGTCGCTGACCGCGGAGAACGAGGTCAACTACCCGAGCGCCACCCTGCGTGGCGACTTCGGGTTCGTGCAGACCCTCAGCTTCGTCGTCACCGGTGTGCTCGGGGCCGTTTTCACAATCGGCTTCCGCCGCGAGTTCCGGCACCGGATCGTCGGGTGGGTGGCCACCGCCGGGCTTGCCCTGTTCTCCGCCGGCATGCTGCTCAGCGCCGTACCGGGCGACCTGCCCGGCGAGTCAACGAGCTGGCACGGGAACATCCACGACACCGGCTTCCTGCTCTTCCTGATCTCAATGGTGGTCGGGTACGGCGCGTCGGGTCTGGCCCTGCGTGGCAACCCGGCCTGGCGGCGGTGGGCGCTGCTCGGGTGGGCACCGGTGGTGCTCGTTGCGGTCGCGTTCACCAACGCGGGACTCCCGGGAGATGCCGGGTTCTGCGTGTTCCTGGCGCTCGGGTTGAGCTGGTACACGGTGACGGGTGCGCGCCTGCTCGCCGTTGACCGGGAGGCGAGTGAGCAGCGTGGGTCGCAGCTGCCGCGGGTGGCAGCGCCGGGCCTGCTCTGAGGCTTGGCCTGGGTGGTCGAGCAGCCTTGCGTCGAGCAGCCACGAGCGGTCACGGTTTGTGGTCTCGACTGATCACTCGCTTCGCTCGCTGCTCGACCACCTACCGTTGCTCGCTGCTCGACCACCAGCCCCTCGGTGGTTGAGGAGCGAGCGCCGGCGAGCGGTCACGGTTTGTGGTCTCGACTGATCACTCGCTTCGCTCGCTGCTCGACCACCTACCGTTGCTCGCTGCTCGACCACCAGCCCCTCGGTGGTTGAGGAGCGAGCGCCGGCGAGCGGTCACGGTTTGTGGTCTCGACTGATCACTCGCTTCGCTGCTCGCACCACCTAGGGTTGCTCGCTGCTCGACCACCTAGGGTTGCTCGCCGCTCGACCACCTATCTGCCTGATCGCTACCCGCGGCCGAGGGCGAAGGTCTCCACGACCTCGTGGCGCGGGCGCCGTCGTGGGCCCTCGCCGAGGTGGGAGGCGACCAGGGCGATCTCGTCGATGGTCCACGTGGGGCCGGAGTAGGCGTCGAGCAGGCGCACGAAATTCGTGGCCTCGACAGGCGTTCTGATCCGGGCCAGCGTCAGGTGTGGCCGGAACCGCTGGCCGTCCACGTCGGCACCGGCCTTCGACAGGGCGGCCCGTGCGCCGGTTGCCGCTCTGCTCAGCTCGTCTGCGTCGGTCTCCACGCCGGCGTACAGCACCCTGGCCCGTCCCACGTTCGGGAACGCTCCGCCGCCCGCGAACCGTGCGTCCATCGGACTGCGTTTGCGGGCGGCACGCTCGAGCCGGGCCAGCAGGTCGTCGTACGAGCGGTCGGGGACGTCCGCCGCGAATGCCAGCGTGAGGTGGAACTGCTCCGGCACGGTCCAGCGGAACGGCGCCGCTTCGCGTCGAGGCGCCAGGAAGTCCTCAAGGTGCTCGACCACGTCCTCCGGCGGGACGACCGCCACGAACATCCGCGTCATGACATTACGGGCAGGGTTGTCGGGCGATCCCGCTTCATGAGGCAAGGGTAGTTTTTCCGCGACTAGCCGCTAATAGCTTCTGACGGCACAATCCGGTCACGGTGAGCCGTCCGTCACACTCGGTGTCGGGCGTGGCGAGGTGGGTACCGGGGAACCCGTACTTTGATCGTTAAAAGTAGTACGAGGAGGAGAAACAGCTGTGGAGATCTGGCCCGGCAAGGCGTACCCGCTCGGTGCCACGTTCGACGGCAGTGGGACCAACTTTGCGCTGTTCAGCGAGGTCGCCGAGCGTATCGAGCTGTGCCTGTTCGACGTCAGCGCGCGCGGGCGGGCCCGCGGGAAGGTCAAGGAGACCCGCGTAGAGCTGACCGAGGTCGACGCCTACGTCTGGCACTGCTATCTACCCGCCGTGCAGCCGGGGCAGCGCTACGGATTCCGGGTCCACGGGCCCTGGGACCCCGAGAAGGGCATCCGGTGCAACCCGGCCAAGCTGCTGCTCGACCCGTACGCCAAGGCGACAGCCGGCGAGATCGACTGGGACCCCTCGCTGTTCGGCTACGAGTTCGGCGACCCGGACTCCCGCAACGACGCCGACTCGGCCGCGCACATGACGCACGGCGTGGTGATCAACCCGTTCTTCGACTGGGAAGGCGACCGCCCGCTCGAGGTCCCCTACAACGAGTCGATCATCTACGAGGCCCACGTCAAGGGACTCACCCAGCTGCACCCTGACGTGCCCGAGGACCTCCGTGGGACGTACGCCGGCCTGGCTCATCCCGCGATCACCGAGCACCTGACCCGGCTCGGCGTCACCGCGATCGAGCTGATGCCGGTGCACCAGTTCGTCCAGGACAACACCCTGCTCGAGAAGGGTCTTCGCAACTACTGGGGCTACAACACCCTGGCGTTCCTGGCGCCGCACGCGTCGTACTCGGCAACCGCCAACCAGTCGAGCACGCTCGGCCAGCAGGTGCAGGAGTTCAAGGGAATGGTGAAGTCGATGCACGCCGCCGGCATCGAGGTCATCCTGGACGTCGTCTACAACCACACCGCCGAGGGCAACCATCTCGGCCCGACGCTGAGCTTCAAGGGGATCGACAACCAGGCGTACTACCGCCTGATGGAGGACGAGCCCAAGTACTACAGGGACTACACGGGCACCGGGAACTCCCTCAACGTGCGCCACCCCCACTCGCTGCAGCTGATCATGGACTCGCTGCGCTACTGGGTGACCGAGATGCACGTCGACGGCTTCCGCTTCGACCTAGCGTCCTCCCTGGCCCGCGAGTTCTACGAGGTCGACCGACTCTCTACCTTCTTCGAGCTCGTCCAGCAGGACCCCGTCGTCAGCCAGGTCAAGCTGATCGCGGAGCCCTGGGACGTCGGCCCTGGTGGCTACCAGGTCGGGAACTTCCCGCCCCAGTGGACCGAGTGGAACGGCGCCTACCGCGACACGGTCCGCGACTTCTGGCGCGGGGAGGCCTCGCTCGGCGAGTTCGCCTCACGCCTGGCCGGCTCGTCGGACTTCTACGAGAACTCCGGCCGCCGCCCGTTCGCCAGCATCAACTTCGTCACCGCCCACGACGGCTTCACCCTGCGCGACCTGGTCTCCTACAACGAGAAGCACAACGAGGCCAACGGCGAGGACAGCAAGGACGGCGAGAGCCACAACCGCTCGTGGAACCACGGCGTCGAGGGCCCGACCGACGACCCGAAGATCCGCGCCCTGCGTGCGCGCGAGCAGCGCAACTTCCTGGCCACGCTGCTACTGAGCCAGGGCGTGCCGATGCTCCTCCACGGTGACGAGCTCGGCCGGACGCAGCACGGAAACAACAACACCTACGCCCAGGACTCCGAGATCTCGTGGGTGCACTGGGACCAGGTGGACAGGCCGCTCACCGAGTTCACCGCTGCGCTGATGCACCTGCGCCACGATCATCCGACGTTCCGACGTAAGCAGTTCTTCACCGGCACCGCGGTGCGCAGCGGCGAGAAGCTGGACGACATCGTGTGGCTGCACCCCGCTGGCCACGCGATGGAGAACGGCGACTGGGATGGAGGCGGCAAGACGCTCGGGATGTACCTCAACGGCCACGGCATCGCCGGCCAGGACGCGCGTGGCAACCGGATCCTGGACGACCACTTCCTGCTGTTCTTCAACGCCGACGACACGATCCAGCTCACCTTGCCCAAGGCGGAGTACGCCGAGGCGTGGGACGTCGTCATCGACACAGGTGGCGTGGCCGACGACGCCCGGACCTATGCCGCGGGGGACCAGTTCGAGCTCCGGTACCACTCCACCGTCGTACTTCGGGAGCACCGCGAGCCCGAACGGGAGCCGGACCACTCGGTCGCCGCCTCGCTGGCGGGCTATGACGGAGAGGGCCAGTGAGCCCCGCGCACGGCAGGCCGGCCAGCACCTACCGGCTGCAGATCAGCCAGGACTTCGACCTGTTCGCGGCCGCCGGGCGCCTGCCGTACCTGCACGACCTCGGCGTCGACTGGGTCTACCTGTCGCCGTTGCTCGCGTCCGAGCCCGGCAGCACGCACGGCTACGACGTGGTCTCCTTCGACCGGGTCGACGAGTCAAGGGGAGGTGCCGAGGGGCTCGCCGCACTGTCGGCCGAGGCTCGCCGGCTCGGGATGGGCGTGCTGGTGGACATCGTCCCGAACCATGCCGGGGTGGCGACCCCGTCGGCCAACGCATGGTGGTGGGACGTGCTCCAGCACGGTCGGGGGTCGAGGCACGCCGAGGCGTTCGACGTCGACTGGGAGTTCGGCCACGGTCGAGTCCGGCTGCCCGTGCTCGGGGACGACGACCTGCCGGTCGACGGCAGTTCGATCGGTCATCTGGCCGTGGTCGACGACGAGCTGCGCTATCACGACAACCGCTTCCCGATCGCGCCCGGCACCGGGGATGGAACGCCCGACGAGGTGCACGCACGACAGCACTACGAGCTGGTCGGCTGGCGTCGCGGCGACGCCGAGCTCAACTACCGTCGCTTCTTCACGGTGACCACCCTCGCCGGGGTCCGCGTAGAGGTGCCGGAGGTCTTCGCCAGTGCGCACACCGAGGTACGCCGCTGGTTCGACGAAGGCCTCGTCGACGGCCTGCGTATCGACCATCCCGACGGACTGCGTGACCCGGAGGGCTATCTCGAGCACCTCGCCGGACTCACTGCCGGCGCCTACACCTTGGTGGAGAAGATCCTCGAGGTTGGTGAGCAACTCCCACGCGGGTGGGCGATGGACGGCAGCACCGGGTACGACGTACTCGGGCTGATCGACCGGGTACTCACCGACCCGTCCGCGGCCGACCGTCTCGGCGAGCCCGCTGAGAGGTGGCACCGGCTCGTGCACGACCGCAAGCGCGCGGTCGCCGACGGCAGCCTGCTGGCCGAGACCCGCCGGATCGTCCGTGAGCTGCCCGACCTGCTGCCGCACCCCCACGAGGTCCTGGAGGATGCGGTGGCCGAGGTGCTCGCGTGCTTCCCGGTCTACCGCTCCTATCTGCCCGCCGGCCGGGGGCACCTCGACGACGCCCTGGCCCACGCGCGTCGCGAGCGTCCCGACCTCGCCGGGCCCCTCGACGACCTCGGGCCGGTGCTGGCCGACCCGCAGACCGAGGCGGCGCAACGCTTCCAGCAGTCAAGCGGCATGGTGATGGCCAAGGGCGTGGAGGACTCCGCCTTCTACCGGACCACAGGGCTCACCTCGCTCACGGAGGTCGGCGGCGACCCGGTCGTCTTCTCGGTCGCGCCGAACGACTTCCACGCTGCGATGGCCACGCGCCAGGCCGACTGGCCAAGCGCGATGACCGCCCTGAGCACCCACGACACCAAGCGCAGCGAAGACGTCCGGGCGCGGATCACAGTGCTCGCGGAGGTGCCCGACCTGTGGGCCGCCACCCTCGAGAAGCTGCAGCAGCTCGCCCCGATGCCGGACCCGGGCTTCGCCGGCCTGCTCTGGCAGGCCCTCGTCGGCGCCTGGCCGATCGAGCGCGAGCGGATCCACGCGTACGCCGAGAAGGCGATGCGCGAGGCCGGGGAGCACACCACGTGGACCGACCCCGACGCGTCGTACGAGGATGCCGTGCACGCTGCCCTCGACAAGGCGTACGACGACGCGGAGGTCGGCGCTGTCCTCGAGGACCTGGTCGCCCGGATCGCCCCGGCGGGCCGCATCAACTCGCTCGCGGCGAAGCTGGTTGCGATCACCGCTCCCGGCGTACCCGACGTCTACCAGGGGACCGAGCTCTGGGACCTGAGCCTCGTCGACCCGGACAACCGGCGGCCAGTGGACTTCGAGTTGGCCGCCGCCAGCCTCGCCGACGCGTCCAACCCCAAGCAGGCGATCACCGCCGAGGCACTCAGACTTCGCCGCGACCGGCCGGAGCTGTTCACGTCGTACTCCCCGCTCGTCGCCGAGGGTCCTGCCGCTGACCACCTGCTCGCCTTCGACCGCGGTGGAGCCGTCACCTTGGTGACCCGGCTGCCGCTCGGCCTGGCGGCCAAGGGCGGCTGGGGCGAGACGACGGTCACGCTGCCCGGCGCTGGAACCCGTCGGGTCGCCGACCTGCTGGGCGAGCGCGCGGCGGTCATGGTGGTGCCATGACGCGGGGACGGTTCGACGTCTGGGCACCGCGTCCCGGACGGGTCCGTCTGGTCGTCTCCTCGGGCGTGGGCGACGAGGTCGTCGAGATGACCAGGGGTGCCGACGACTGGTGGAAGCCGGTGGGTCCGGTTCCCACTGGGGAGGTCGACTACGGCTACCTCGTCGACGACTCTGACAAGCAGCTTCCCGACCCGCGCTCGCGGCGCCAGCCGAGCGGCGTACACAAGCGCTCGCGGACCTTCGACCCCGAAGCCTTCACCTGGAGCGACCAGTCGTGGAGCGGGCGTGAGCTGCGCGGCTCGGTCATCTACGAGCTGCACCTCGGCACGTTCACGCCGGAGGGCACCCTCGATGCCGCTGCCGCGCGGCTCGGGCACCTGGTGGATCTCGGTGTTGACCTGGTCGAGCTGATGCCGGTGAACGCGTTCAACGGCACCCACAACTGGGGGTATGACGGGGTGCTCTGGTCGGCTGTTCACGAGCCGTACGGCGGGCCGGCGGCGTACCAGCGTTTCGTCGACGCCGCCCATGCGGCCGGGCTCGGCGTGATCCAGGACGTCGTACACAACCACCTCGGACCCTCCGGCAACTACCTCGAGATCTTCGGTCCCTACCTGAAGGCGGAGGGCTCCAACACCTGGGGCTCGCTGGTCAACCTCGACGGTGAGGGTTCAGAGGTGGTACGCCGCTACCTCCTCGACAACGTCCAGATGTGGTTCACCGACTTCCATGTCGACGGCCTGCGCCTCGACGCGGTGCACGCACTCTCCGACGACTCCGAGACCCACATCCTCGAGGAGATGGCCGTCGAGGTGGCCGCGCTCTCGTCGGACCTGGGCCGTCCGCTGACCTTGATCGCGGAGTCGGACCTGAACGACGCCCGCATGGTGACGCCGCGCGAGCTCGGCGGTCTCGGGATCGACGCGCAGTGGAGCGACGACTTCCACCACGCCGTACACGTGGCGCTCACGAGTGAGACGGACGGTTACTACGCCGACTTCGCGCCGCTGGGCTCACTGGCCAAGGCATGCGAGCGCGGCTTCTTCCACGACGGCACGTTCTCCACGTTCCGGGGTCGCGAGCACGGCGCACCCATCGACACGGTGAACCTGCCGACCTGGCGGTTCGTGGTCTACAGCCAGAACCACGACCAGGTCGGCAACCGGGCTGTCGGCGACCGCCTCTCGGTCCCGTCTCCTGGGCAACTCGACGAGGACCAGCTCGTCTGCGCCGCGATGCTCACCCTGGCGGCGCCGTTCACGCCGATGCTCTTCCAGGGCGAGGAGTGGGCCGCCTCGACGCCGTTCCAGTTCTTCACCTCGCACCCCGAGGAGGATCTGGGCAGGGCCACCGCAGAGGGACGCATCACGGAGTTCGAGGACATGGGCTGGGACCCAGCGGTCGTCCCCGACCCGCAGGACCCGAAGACCTTCGAGCGCTCGAAGCTGGACTGGTCGGAGTCGGAGTCCGGCCTGCACGCCCGGGTGCTCGCGGCGTACCAACGCCTGATCGACCTGCGACGCTCGCTGCCCGCCCTGACCGACCCGTCGTTCGACACGATTCGCTGCACCGCCGACGAGGAGTCGCGGGTGTTCACGTTGCGACGTAGCAACGTGTTGACGGTGGTGAACTTCGGCGAGCAGCCCGTTGAGGTGACGGTGGACGAGGACCTGGACCTGGTGTTCCGTACGCCGAGCCGGCCCACGCTCTCCCATGGCCGACTCCTGCTGCCTGCACACGCAGGAGCCCTGCTCGCATCGCCTGCAGTGGTCTAGTCCCAGGTCGACCTGGGGACCCCGGGCCGCCCTACCCTGAGTCATGGCTCAGCGAGGGGGAGCACGGCCACAGCTGGATCGTCGGTTCCTGGTCGGCCTCGTCGTGTGCCTTTCCCTGCTGAGCGGGTGCGGCGGCACGGAGGCCAAGGATTCGGACAGCTCACCGAAGGTCGAGGAGACGTCCATGCCCACGTCCACGCCCACCACCGGCGGCGAGTTGCCTGCGATCGAGGACATCGTCGAGGCCGGAGGGTCGCGCTTTGAAGTCCCGGCAGCGGACTGGATCCAGGTCGTCGACGGATCGGCCTGGACAACGCTTGCAAGTAGAGCCACCGTGCGGCTTGCTCCGCGGGACGGCAATGAGACAGCGAGAATCCCGACCACTGCGGAGTCCTGCCTGTCGATGGACGTGGCGTTTGACTCGGTCTGGGTCGGGATCTGCTCATCGCCGGCGACGATCCTGCGCATCGATGCACGTACCGGGAAGGTGCTGGCCTCGATCAGGCTCCCCGGGCGGTTGCTGGTGTTTGAGGGATCACTCGGCGCAGGCTTGGGATCGGTGTGGGCGGTGACCATGGGAGTGGACGAAGGGGATGGCAGGATCCTGGTCCGCATCGACCCGGCGACGAACCGGGTCGCCTCGACGTCGCCTGCTCCCGATCTGGTCGCCGGAGCACGCGCGGGGCTCGGCGGCCTGTGGCTGACCAACCCCGACAGCGGGACCCTCGTCAGGGTCGACCCGGCGACCGGCCGGACCATCGGCTCGCTCGAGACAGGCGCTGGAGCCCGGTTCTTCGACGTCGGCGAGGGAGGCGTCTGGGTGCAGAACAACGACGACGGCACCGTGACACGCGTCGATCCCCGAACGAACAAGGTGGTCGCGACGATCAAGGTCGACGAGGGCCCTATCTCTGGAGGGGACCTGGCGGTCGGGGGCGGCTTCGTGTGGGCGCGCGTCAGCAGTGGGCTCGTGAGCAAGATCGACCCCAGCACGAACAAGGTGGTGGCGCGCTACGGGCCGGCCGGTGGCAGTGGCAGCGTGGCAGCAGACGACTCGGCCATGTGGGTGACCGCCCATGACGTGAACGCGGTCTACCGGCTGCCTCTGAGGTGAGCTCCGGGGTGCGGCTGCTTCTCGGCTTGCGGAGTGTGGTCTCGACTGATCGCTCGCTTCGCTCACTGCTCGACCACCTACGACGTGCGGCTGCTTCTCGGCTTGCGGAGTGTGGTCTCGACTGATCGCTCGCTTCGCTCACTGCTCGACCACCTACGACGTGCGGCTGCTTCTCGGCTTGCGGAGTGTGGTCTCGACTGATCGCTCGCTTCGCTCACTGCTCGACCACCTACGACGTGCGGCCGCCTCTCGGCTTGCGGAGTGTGGTCTCGACTGATCGCTCGCTTCGCTCACTGCTCGACCACCTACGACGTGCGGCCGCCTCTCGGCTTGCGGAGTGTGGTCTCGACTGATCGCTCGCTTCGCTCACTGCTCGACCACCTACGACGTGCGGCCGCCTCTCGGCTTGCGGAGCGTGGTCTCGACTGATCGCTCGCTTCGCACACTGCTCGACCACCTACGACGTGCGGCCGCCTCTCGGCTTGCGGAGCGTGGTCTCGACTGATCGCTCGCTTCGCACACTGCTCGACCACCTACGACGTGCGGCCGCCTCTCGGCTTGCGGAGTGTGGTCTCGACTGATCGCTCGCTTCGCACACTGCTCGACCACCTACGTGGTTGCTCGCTCCGCAAGCATCGCGAGCAGCGACGCCAAGGGGACGACTCATAGGTGGTCGAGCAGCGAGCGCCAGCGAGCGGCCAGTCGAGACCACCGCTCGCCTAGGCTCGGGACGTGGAAAACCGCGGGCCGTTGCGCGTCCTGGGGGCGATGACGATCGCCGTCCTGGTCGCGGCGTGTGGCGCGGACAGCGGTGGACGGCCCGCCGCCGAGTCACCGGGGACCCAGCCCTCGACCACCCCGACTCCGACGTCGACACCCCCCACGTCGGCGACGGCCCCGCCCAGCAGACCGCCCAGCCCGCCACCCAGCCCGCCACCCAGTGCGCCGCCGAGCAGTCCGCCTGCGCCCGGCGCTGCTCCGCCGAGCTGGCTGGGGACCCGGGTGCTGCCGCGCACGGCGGACGGCTTCGGGGAGGTGCGTCCCACGCCACCTGAGCTCGTGGCGCGGCGGTTCACGCTGCCCGACCAGCTTCCGCCCCTGCCCGGGGACGGCTTTGCCTCGCGGGTCACCACGCCGCCACCAGCCACAGTCCTGGCCCGCTCGACCTGGCGGCGGGGTTGTCCGGTCGCGGCGACGGATCTGGCCTGGGTGAGGCTGACCTTCTGGGGCTTCGACGGCCGGCGGCACACCGGGGAGCTGCTCGTGCACAGGTCTGCAGCCGGGGAGATGGTGGACGTCTTCCGCCGGCTCTACGTCGCACGGTTTCCGATCGAGGAGATGCGGATCACCCGTCGAGACGAGCTGGATGCGCCTCCGACGGGTGACGGCAACAACACGGGCGTGTTCGCCTGTCGGCCGACGACCGGCGGGTCGTCGTACTCCCAGCACGCGTATGGCCTCGCGATCGACCTGAACCCGTTCCAGAACCCGTACGAGAAGGGCGAACTGGTTCTGCCCGAGCTCGCGTCGTCGTACCTCGACAGGGACCGGGCGCGCCCCGGAGTCATCACGCCGGGCGGAGCAGTCGTGCGTGCCTTCGCCGCGGTCGGCTGGTCGTGGGGCGGGAACTGGCGGACTTTGAAGGACTACCAGCACTTCTCGCGCAACGGACGCTGACTGATCGCCGCAAAGGGTTGTGCGCAGGCCGGGATCGGGGTTGGGTCGTCCCATGGTGGAGCGCAACGGTGGCCGGCAGAGCAGTCATCGTCTCGACGTCTCCTCACCCGAGCAGATACGCAACGTGGTGCTGGTCGGGCCGAGCCAGGGCGGCAAGACGACGCTGGTCGAAGCTTTGCTGCTCGCCTCCGGCGCCCTGAACCGCGCCGGTTCGATCGTGGAGCACAACACCGTCTGTGACTTCGACGAGAGTGAACGCGCACATGAGCGGTCGAGCTCGCTGGCCGTCGCGCCCACGCTTCACGCCGGCTGCAAGGTCAACCTGATCGACACTCCCGGCTACGCCGACTTCGTCGGCGAGGTGCGGGCCGGCCTCCGGGCGGCCGACTGCGCGCTGTTCGTGGTGGCCGCCAACGAACCGGTCGACGAGAGCACCCGCCAGCTGTGGCGGGAGTGCGACGCGGTGGACATGCCCCGCGCCGTCGTGGTGACCAAGCTCGACCACGCTCGAGCCGACTTCGACGCCACGTTGCGTGCGACACGGGACGCGTTCGGTGCCGGGGTGCTACCGGTCGTCGTACCCCAGGGCGGCACGGTCGTAAAGCTGCTCGACGGATCGGCGACCGACGAGCGTCGCGACACGCTGATCGAGGCCGTGATCGAGGAGTCCGAGGACGAGACGTTGATGGAGCGCTACCTCGGTGGCGAGCAGGTTGACGAGGAGGTCCTGGTCCGTGACCTCGAGAAGGCCGTCGCCCTGGCCAGGCTGCACCCGGTGATCGCCGTATGCGCCAACGACGGCCGCGGATGCCTCGAGCTGCTCGACCTTTGCGTGCGTGGCTTCCCGGCTCCGCCCGAGCATCCCGCGCAGGACGCCTTCACCCCGAGCGGCGCCAAGGCGGGAACGGTGACCTGCGACCCGGAGGCCCCGCTGGTGGCCGAGGTGGTCAAGACGAGCAGTGATCAGTACGTCGGCCGGGTGAGCCTCGTACGGGTCTTCTCCGGGACCCTGATCCCCGACTCGGCGGTGCACGTCTCCGGCCACTTCTCCGCCTTCTTCACCGAGGACACCGGCCGCGAGGACCACGACGAGGACGAGCGAATCGGGGCCTTGTCCCACCCCTTCGGCCAGAACCAGGTGTCCGCGTCGCGGGTGGTCGCGGGAGACATCGGCGTGATCGGGCGGCTCAGCCGCGCAGAGACCGGGGACACACTGTCCAGCCCGGGTCAGGCGCGCGTACTCAAGCCATGGACGATGCCGACGGCGCTGCTGCCGGTCGCCATCGAGGTGCTCTCACGCTCGGACGAGGACAAGCTGTCCCCGGCGCTCGCCCGGCTCCGCGCGGAGGACCCGAGCCTGCGGGTCGAGATGAACGCCGAGACCGGGCAGGTAGTGCTCTGGGTGATGGGCGAGGCGCACGCGGAGCAGGCGCTCGACCGGCTCCGGAGCCGGTACGGCGTGGGCGTGGCGCCCGAGGATGTGGTGATCCCGTTGCGGGAGACCTTCACCGCGTTCGCCAAGGGCCACGGCCGACACGTCAAGCAGAGCGGCGGTCATGGCCAGTACGCGATCTGCGACGTCGAGGTCGAGCCGCTCCCGCAGGGCGCCGGCTTCGAGTTCGTCGACAAGGTGGTCGGTGGGGCTGTGCCGCGGCAGTTCATCGGCTCGGTCGAGAAGGGTGTGCGGGCCCAGATGCAGCGCGGGGTGAGCCGCGGCTACCCGGTCGTGGACATCCGGGTCACGCTCACCGACGGCAAGTCGCACAGCGTCGACTCCTCCGATGCCGCCTTCCAGAGCGCGGGTGCGCTCGCGCTGCGCGAGGCTGCGGAGTCCGGCGAGGTCGCCCTGCTCGAGCCGTACGACGATGTGACGGTCGTCGTACCAAGCTCGCATGTGGGTGCTGTGATGAGTGACCTCTCAGCTCGGCGCGGCCGGCTGATGGGCACCGAGGAAGTAACGGGCGAGGCGGGCGGCGACCGGGCCTCGGTGCGAGCCGCGGTGCCCCAGAGCGAGCTGGTGCGCTACGCGATCGACCTGCGCGGCACCACCCACGGGGCAGGCACTTTCACCCGGACCTTCGCGCATTACGAGCTGATGCCGGACCAGCTTGCCGGTCAGGTCGCTCGCCGCGGCTGACGGGAGCATTCTCCCTCCCGAGCTGGCCTCGTCTGCCCAAAGTCGGGGGATGCACCCCGCGGCCGCGGCACCCCTCCAGACCGGAGCGTGACGCACGTGCCCGCGGCCAGGCTTCGAATGGTCGTCGTGCTCACCGCGATGGCCGCGCTGCTGGGCGCCTGCGCCGACAGCGCTGGGCGTCCACCGGCTGCCGTGACGCGAAAGGCCTCCTTCGCCGAGCCCGAGGTGACCTGGGCCCAGGGTCGCACACTCCACTACGGCACACGGCAGTTCGACCTCGGTCCAGGCTTCGTGCAACTCCTCTGGCGCACGTCGTAGGGGTTCATCTACCTCCACAGAGAGAAAGACTTCGGCTCGTTTCTTTCGGACGCGACGTACCGCTTCTTCGATGGAGCCCGGTCGACCCCGCTCCCGGGGCGCCCCGGCGGCATCGCTGTGTCGCCCGACGGCCGCTACGCGGGCTGGATCAACCTGGACGGGCCGAAGGGGCGGGGTGGCCGGCTGGGCGAGGCCGTGGTCGTCGACCTCCGCACCGGGAAGGTGGTCCTGCGCAACCACGACGACATGGGTGGCCCCACCGACGAGCTGGGGGCCAGCGACGACCTCAACGTCTTCTATTCGGAAAACGGGCCAGGCTTCCTGGGCTTCGACGAGAAGTTCGCCTACTGGAGGGCACCGAACGCGAAGATCCAGTCGCGCCGCGCGAAGATCGGCACCTGGGAGGTCGAGCCAGGGGCCGCCTCCTCGATGGGGGTCGAAGAGCTCATCGGTCACCCCGGCGACTCGCTCACTGGGCAGTTCCCGGTCTCCGTGGTGGGCCCCGATATTCCTCTACGCGGGCCGACAAAGGGCTTCCGGTCACAGAGCGGTCGCTGGTGTGTCACCACCGGTGAGACCGGTCGGGTGTGGGTCGATGACTGCCGCACGCGCCGCGACGCGACTCCGGGGTACCCCGCCAGGAAGGTCGTCTTCGGGGGCTGGCAGGGCGAGGACCGCTTGTACGTTCTCGCGCAAGACGCCAAGAGCTTGCAGTCCTCCGGGAGTACAGCCGGCCGCGTCACCGGTGTCATCGCGTCCTGTGCCCTTCCCGCGGGGCGCTGCAGCAGCATCGTCAACCTGAAGCGAACCCAGACGGTCGTCTTCGCCTACGGCGCTCCGCCCTCTGCTGAGCCACTCGAGGCGGCTGGCAAGACGTCATACGAGGTGGTCGTCAGTGCCGCCGCAACGTATGACGTCCCGCGGGAGGTCATACGAGGTGGTCGCAATAGCCACCAGCTCGTATGACGTCCCGAGGTCAGGCTCCGCCGAGCAGGCTTGCGAAGTCCGGTACGTCGCCGAACGGGTCCGCGCGGTGGAGGGCGGGGCGGGCCTCGACCAGGTCCGTCAGCTCGCGAGCCGCGCGGTCGATGCGCTGGCGCAGGGCACCGTCGGCGCCGTTGGCGCCCCAGTCCTCGCTGGCGGCGAAGACCCCGGTGCGCACCACGACTGCGTGCAGGTAGCCGAACAGGGGGCGCAGGGCGTGGTCGAGGACCAGCGAATGACGCGCCGAACCGGCCGTCGCGGCGATCAGGACCGGCTTGTCCTCCAGCGTGCCCGGCTCCAGCCCGTCGAAGAAGCTCTTGAACAGGCCCGAGTAGGAGGCGCTGAACACCGGAGTCACGGCGATCACCGCGTCCGCGGCCGACACGGTCTCGACGGCGGCGGCCAGGTCACCGGTCGGGAACCCGGTCAGCAGGGCGTCGGTGATCCCGTGGGCGAGCGGACGCAGCTCGATGACCTCCACCTCAACGTCCCGGCCGCCCTCGACCAGCGCGGCTCGGGTTGCCTCGCCGAGCAGGTCGGCCAGCAGGCGCGTGGAGGACGGCTGGGAGAGGCCGGCGGTGACCACGGCGATGCGGCGTACGCCGGCGATCCGGGACGGCTCGGCGAGCCTGAGCTTCGTCATGCCGCCGCCTCGGCGTCGTGCTTGCGCAGCTCGGCGACGACCTCGCCGAGCAGGTCGAGCTGGTGCAGCACGGTCTTCAGCGGCAGGCCGGCGTGGTCGACGAGGAAGAGCTGGCGCTGGTAGTTGCCGGCGTACTCGCGGAAGGACAGCGTGCGCTCGACGACCTGCTCCGGCGTACCCACGGTCAGCGGCGTCTCGCGGGTGAACTCCTCCAACGACGGGCCGTGTCCGTAGACCGGCGCGTTGTCGAAGTACGGGCGGAACTCCCGGACGGCGTCCTGGCTGTTCTTCGCCATGTAGACCTGGCCACCGAGCCCGACGATCGCGTCCTCGGCCTTGCCGTGGCCGTAGTGCTCGAAGCGCTGGCGGTAGAACTCGACCATCTTCGCGGTGTGCGACGAGGGCCAGAAGATGTGGTTGGAGAAGAAGCCGTCTCCGTAGTACGCCGCCTGCTCGGCGATCTCGGGGCTGCGGATCGATCCGTGCCAGACGAACGGCGGCTCGCCGTCGAGGGGGCGTGGTGTTGAGGTGAAGCCCTGGAGGGGGGTGCGGTGCTTGCCCTCCCAGTCGACGTTCTCCTCGCGCCAGAGGCGGCGCAGCAGCGCGTAGTTCTCGATCGCGAGCGGGAGCCCCTCGCGGATGTCCTTGCCGAACCACGGGTAGACCGGGCCGGTGTTGCCGCGGCCGAGCATCAGGTCCATCCGGCCGTCGAGCAGGTGCTGGAGGGTGGCGTAGTCCTCGGCGATGCGCACCGGGTCGGTCGTGGTGATCAACGTGGTGCTGGTGGAGAGCAAGATCTGCTCGGTCTGCGCGCCGATGTAGGCCATCGTCGTGGTGGGCGCGCTGGCCACGAACGGCGGGTTGTGGTGCTGGCCGACGGCGACGACGTCGAGACCGACCTCCTCGGCCTTCAGCGCGATCGCCACGGTGTTCTTGATGCGTTCGTGCTCGGTCGGCGTACGGCCGTTGGTGGGGTCGGTGGTGACGTCGCCCACGGTGAAGATGCCGAACTCCATCAGGTTCCCTCCAGAAGTTGTTGCCTGTTCAACAGTGTGCTGGGGCCGGCTATTCCGCGCGGTCACGGTCGGTGGTCTCGACTGGCCGCTCGCTGGCGCTCGCTGCTCGACCACCTACGTGGTCGCGCGGCTCGACCACCTGGCTTCGGCGCGGTCACGGTCGGTGGTCTCGACTGGCCGCTCGCTGGCGCTCGCTGCTCGACCACCTACGTGGTCGCGCGGCTCGACCACCTGTCTTCGGCGCGGTCACGGTCGGTGGTCTCGACTGGCCGCTCGCTGGCGCTCGCTGCTCGACCACCTCCGTGGTTGCGCACCTCGACCACCTACGTGGTTGCGCGGTCTCGATTGGCCGCGGCGACCACCTGTCTTCGGCGCGCGTCAGAACTCCTTGCGGAACCAGCGGTCCGCGAACGGCTCCTCGTTGAACGGCGCCACCTCGACGAAGCCGGCACTGCGGTAGAGCCCGATCGCCTCCACCAGCAGGTCGCTGGTCTCCAGGCGTACGGCGGTGTCCCCGTGCTCGACCGCATGCCGCTCGAGCTCCTCCAGAAGTCGTCGCCCAACGCCCCTGCCGCGCGCGCCCTCGTGGACCCACATGCGCTTGATGTCGCTGGGCGCCCCGGCGTAGTGCTTGAGTGCGCCGCAACCCATCGCCGTACCCCGCAGATAGGCGACCAGCATGACGCCGCGGGGCGGGCGCAGCTCCTCCGGTTCCGCGGTCGAACCGGTTGCCGGGTCGAAGGGAACCTCGGAGCGCGCGTTCAGCTCCGCGATGTACGCCGCCAGGCAGCGGCGCGCGTCCGGGTGCTCGGGATCAACGGCGCGGATCTCAACCGTGGCCGTCGCGAGGAGGCGCTGGACCGTCCGCATGGCCCCCACCAGCTCCTCCCGTTGCGACGTCGTCAGCGGCTCCAGCACCGCTTGTGCCACGCCGTCCGACCGCTCGTCGAGCCTGGCCCGCTCCTCGAGGCCCTGCTCCGTCAGCCGGGCCAGGCGGCTGCGCCGGTCGGCCGGGCTCGGCACCGTGGTGACAAGCCCCGCATCGGTGAGGGTCCGCACCAGTCGGGTCAGGTAGCCCGAGTCGAGGTTGAGGCGTGCCCGCAGCGATCGCAGCTCGCTTCCGGTGGGTCCGATCTCCCAGAGCAGGCGAGCTTGCGCCGCGGTGAGGCCACGACCGAGGTAGTGGTCGTCGAGCACCCCGATGTGCTCGGTGACGGTGCGGTTGAAGCGGCGGACGTCGCCCACCAAGGAGGACATTCTCTGACCCTAGTCAGAGAATCTCGAGCGAGTCAACGGGACGTCGGTGACGATCAGGGGTACTGCACCATCCATACTCGGAGCACCCGAGGCGCACCGGAGGACTGAGACATGGCCAGATCACGCGTGGACTACCAGGCTGTCGACGAGGACTACCTCAAGCATCGTTCCCTGAAGAAGGGCGCCGCCGGCTGGATCCTGCTCGCCGGCCTGGGCGTCAGCTACGTCATCTCTGGCGACTTCGCGGGCTGGAACTTCGGCCTGGACGAAGGCGGCTGGGGCGGCCTGATGATCGCCACCATCTTGATGGGGATCATGTACACCTGCATGGTCTTCGGCCTGGCCGAGATGTCCTCGGCTCTGCCGGTCGCCGGCGCCGGCTACGGATTCGCCCGGCGCGCGATGGGGCCGCTCGGCGGCTTCGCGACCGGCATGGCCGTGCTGATCGAGTACGCCGTGGCACCTGCGGCCATCGCGGTCTTCATCGGCGGCTACGTCGAGGCGCTCGGCCTGTTCGGCCTCACCAGCGGCTGGCTGGTCTTCGCGGTCGCCTATGCAGTGTTCATCGGCGTCCACCTGTACGGCGTCGGCGAGGCACTCAAGCTGATGTTCGGCATCACGGCCATCGCGGTCGTCGCGCTGATCGCCGCAGTCATCGGTCTCGCGCCAAAGTTCTCGGCGAGCAACCTCTTCGACATCGCGCCCGAGGCGTCGAAGGCGATGTCGAGCGACTTCCTGCCGTTCGGCATCAGCGGGGTCGTGGCCGCGCTGGTCTACGGCATCTGGTTCTTCCTGGCGGTCGAGGGAGTGCCGCTGGCGGCAGAGGAGACCAACGACCCCAAGCGGGACATGCCGCGCGGCATCATCACAGCGATGCTGGTCCTGCTGGTGTTCGCGGCCCTGATGCTGCTCTTCGTTCCGGGCGCGGCCGGGTCAGAGGCGGTGCGCTCCTCCGACAACCCGCTTCCGGAGGCGATCCGCGCGGTCTACGGGAGCAACTCGCTTCTCGCGGACTTCGTGAACTACGCCGGACTGGCCGGGCTCATCGCCAGCTTCTTCTCGATCATCTACGCCTACTCCCGCCAGCTGTTCGCCCTGTCCCGCGCGGGCTACCTGCCCAAGGTGCTGTCGCTGACCGGCGGTCGCAACACCCCGTGGGTGGCGCTACTGGTGCCCGGCACTATCGGCTTCGTGCTCGCCGGCGTCCTTGAGGCCAACATGGGGGCCGACGCCGGCGCCCTGCTGATCAACATCGCCGTCTTCGGCGCGACCACGTCCTACGTGCTGCTCAACCTCAGCCACATCATGCTGCGACGTCGCGAGCCCGACCTTGAGCGCACATACCGCACGCCTGGCGGCGTTGTCACCACCGGGGTCGCCTTGGTGCTCAGCCTGGTCGCCGTGGTAGCGACGTTCTTCGTCGACATCAAGGCGGCCGGGATCACCGCTGCCGTCTTCGCCGCAGCACTGGCGTACTTCTGGTTCTACAGCCGCCACCACCTCGTCGCGAGCGCGCCCGAGGAGGAGTTCGCGCAGATCAGCGAGGCGGAGTCCGGGCTGAAGTAGACGCGGTCACGCGTCCTTGAGCCGACGCGCCAGCCCCGAAGCGCGCTGCACCCTGCGGGCCACGGCTGCGCGGACGGACTCCTCGGTGCCGATGACGCGCACCTTGTCCTGGGCGCGAGTGACCGCTGTGTAGAACAGCTCCCGGGTCAGCAGCCGGGAGTCCTCGGGCGGCATGATCACGCTGACCGTCCTGGCCTGCGACCCCTGTGACTTGTGGACGGTCATCGCGTACACGGTCTGCACGTCAGGCAGCCGGGTGGGCGCGAACTCCCGGCCCTCCAGTTCGGCCAGCAGCACCCGTAGCCGCCCCTCGTCGCGTCGTACGGTCACGCCCATGTCGCCGTTGCTCAGCCGCTGGCCCTTGTCGTTGGCGGTGATCAGCACCGGTCGGCCGGAGTACCACTCGTCGTACGTCGGCTTGCCCAGGCGCTCTCCGACCAGCTGCTCCACCAGCCGGTTCCAGCCACTGACGCCGAAGGGCCCCTCACGATGGGCGCAGAGGAGGCGGTGGCGCGACAGCTCGGCCACCGCTGCAGTCCCGTCCCCCGCGTCGGCCGCGCGGCGCATGTTCTCGGCGACGTCGACGACACTGGAGCGGAACCGGGTCATGGCGGCGTCGTCATCCGGGTCGATGAACTCGACGTCCTCGGCGCCCGCCCGAAGCACGGCCAGGACACGCTCGGGGTCCACGATGCGCTCGGGACCCTTCCCGCGCAGCGCCACCGCGAGGGCGGCGATGTTCTCGCCGTAGCGATGCGTGGTCTCGAGCTTCACCACCGGCGAGTCCTCCATGTGGTCCAGCCCCTTGACCAGGTCGGCCAGCACGGCTCCGGCCTCGACCGAGGAGAGCTGGTCTGGGTCGCCCACCAGGACCAGCCGGGCATCAGGACGCACCGCCTCGAGCAGGCGGGCCATCATCGTCAAGGACACCATCGAGGCCTCGTCGACCACGATCACGTCGTGCGGCAGCCGGTTGCTGCGGTTGTGCTTGAACCGGACGCTGCTGTCGGGCCGCCAGCCCAGCAGACGGTGCAGCGTCGACGCAGTCAACCCGGCCACCCGGGCCTGGTCGGTGGCATGGGTCAGCTTGCCGGCGGCCTCACCTACAGCCTCCTGAAGCCGGGCGGACGCCTTCCCGGTCGGTGCGCAGATGGCGATCCTGGGCGGCTGACCGGTGCTGGCCTCGTGCTGCTCGGCGATCAGGGTGAGCAGACCGGCGACGGCCGTGGTCTTGCCGGTGCCCGGTCCTCCGGTGAGGATCGAGGTCCAGCGGCGAGCGCCGGAGAGTACGGCGGCGCGCTGCTCGTCGTACCCCTCCTCCGGGAAGACGCGCTCCACACCGACCGCCAGCATCGCCTCGTCGATCTCCGGCGGTGATCGGCGCATCCGGGCGACCAGGTCGTCGCAGACCTGGCCCTCCTCACGCCAGTAGCGGTCCAGGTAGAGGGTCGTCCCCTCCAGCCGGAGCACCTCCTCACGCACCAGCACACTCGTGGTGACCTCGGCGAGCCAGGTTGCCGGTTCCGGCCACGGGAGTGGCTCGACAGGCTCCGCGCCGGCGTCAGCGACCAGCGGCGTCTCCACGGCCAGTGCCGCGATCGTGTCCAGGTCGACGCAGATCGACCCCTGGCGGACAGCACGGACCGCCAGCGCGGTGGCGAGCAGGACCGGCTCGCGCTGCTCGCCCAGGATCGACCCCAGTCGGGTGGCCACATGGACGTCGGCAGCGTGCAGGACCTCGGCCTCGTTGAAGGTGCGGAGCAGGCCGGTCGCACTCAGCGCGAGCCGACGGTCGCGGCCGTCCTTGTCTGACCTCGTGTCGATCACGACGCCACCTGCGCATCGCCCGGCGTTTGGCCGTCCATCAGGTCGGAGAGCTCGACCACCATCGCTGCGGGCGGGCGCCAGGAGAACACGCCGCACGGGTTGCCGCCGGGAATGGGGGTCTCCGGGCCGCACATGCCCCGCACGTAGAGGTAGAGGATCCCGCCGAGATGCCGCTCGGGGTCGTAGTCCGGTTGCCTCCAACGCAGGTAGCGGTGCAGTACGACGGAGTAGAGCAGAGCCTGCAGCGGGTAGTGCGAGTGCAGCATCGCCTCGGTCATCGCGTCCTGGGTGTAGTCGAGCGCTGTCAGCGGCTCGTCGGGCACACCCAGCTTGTTGGTCTTGTAGTCGACGACCAGGTAGCGGGGCTCGGCACCCACGCGCAGTACGACGTCGATGGAGCCACTGAGATATCCGCGAAGGAGCTGCTGGCCCAGCGAGGGGTTCTCCAGCCGCTCGGCGTACTCCCGCATCGGGTCGTCCGCGTCCAGGTGGCGACGCAGCACGCCGGCGACCGCGGAGAGCGGGGTCCGCGACTGGCGGGCGGCGTCTCCCCCGGCCATCGGGAACTCGAAGTCGAGCTCACAGAGGCGTTCCTCGAGGCCGATGTCGACCAGGCGGGCGTGGTCGGCGAGCGGCCCGAGGGAGGTGAGGTGCATCGGCACCAGCGCCTCGCCGATCTCGTCGGGGGTGGCGTCGACCGACCACCAGTGCTGTTGCTCGGCCACGCGGGCCCGCAGCTCGGCGGCCAGGTCGGCGGCCTTCGGGTCGGCATGCTCGAGGACGGCGTGCACCAGCGATCCGAAGGTCGCGCCGGCGGGGAGGCCTTCCATCGGAGACGGCAGGTCATCGAACGTCGGGCCCGTCGCCTCCGGGGTCGTGCTCGTGACCACGTTGTCGCCCGTCTCGTCGACGGTCCCCTCTACCTCGGGTTCGCTGTCGACACCGGGCGAGGCCAGCTGTCCCTCGGCCCGGATCAGCCCGGAGTACGACGTACGGCGCCAGGCCGGATCGACGGACCTGTTGAAGGACCGGATGGCCAGCGGCCCCGGGACGGGCATCGTCACGTGCGTGGACTTTGCGGCCTGCTGCGAAGGCTCGACCGACACCGCGCCCTGCTGCTGCCAGCGTTGGAGCTGGGCCATCACGTCGAACTCCGCCGGTCCCCGGATCACGGTGTCTGGCACGGCCGCCTCGCCCGCGTTGCGTCCGAAGAGCAGTCTCGTCAAGCCGGCATGGCCGGCGTCCCAGCTCGGCGCGAACCACGTGACCACCTGCGACTGGGCACGAGTGAGGGCAACGTAGGTCAGGCGCAGCTCCTCCCCGGCACTTTCGGCGGCGGCCTCAGGCGGAACCGCGCCACCGCCGATGTCGACCGTTCGCACGTCGCCGTCATGGAAGAGGTACTCGGTGGCGTTTCCCGGCCAGCAGTTGAACAGCTCGGGAAGGTAGACGATTGGGTACTGCTGCCCCTTGCTGCCGTGGATGGTGAGCAGCTGGACGGCCTTCGCGTCGGTGTCCAGCCGCCGGGTGCGCTCGTTGCTCTTGGCCGCGACCCGTCGCTCCGCGCGCAGCCAGCCCAGCAGGGCCACGAGCCCGAGACTCTCGCGGTGGGCCACCTCGTGCAGCACCTGCCCGAGGTGGTTGAGGTCGGTGAGCAGTCGCTCGCCCTGGGGCCGGGACAGCACCCGGGCGGCGAGGCCGTCGGAGATCAGCGACTCGTGCACCGCGGCGACGCCGCGGCCCCGCATCAGGTCAAGCCAGCTGCGCACTCGCTCTGCAAGGTCGTCGGTCAGGTTGTCGCCGCCCGCGTCGAGCACGCTCGGCGAGTACCCCAGGAACGAGGTCAGTGCGACCGCTCGGATGCGGCCGGTGCGCTGTGGTTGCTCCAGCGCCTCCAGCAGGGCAAGCCACTCGTCCCCGGCCTGGGTGATGAGCACGCTGGTCCCGCCGCTGAGCACCGACGGCACCCCGCGTTTCGCGAGCGCGGTCTGGTAGAGGTGGGCGTGCTTCAGGCTGGACATCAGGATCGCGATGTCCCCTGCAGCGAGCGGTTCGCCGTCGTACGTCGCTCCGGCGTCGAGGAGCCGGGCCACGTCGTCTGCGAGGTCTTCGGCGAGGCGGGGGCGCAGCAGGTCGATCTTCACGGTGCCCGACTGGTTGGACGGGAAGTCGGCCGCCGTGACCACACGCAGCCGCAGTGGCTCCGGGTGCGGGGCGCCGGCCAGCCGGCTGCCCTGGTGACGGGCGTCGATCTCGTGCACCACGATGGCCGGGTCGCCGAGCGCCGCGCCGCGGCTGAGCACCTGCAACGCCTCGACGAGCGGGGAGTCGCTGCGCCAGTTCGTCGGCAGCGTCGCGATGGTGTCGGCCTGCTTCCTGGCCTGGAGGTAGGTGAAGATGTCACCGCCCCGGAAGGCGTAGATGGCCTGCTTGGGGTCGCCGATCAGTACGAGGGTCGAGTGGCCGCGGAAGGCTCGGTCGAGGACGGCCCACTGGACCGGGTCGGTGTCCTGGAACTCGTCGACGAGCACGATCTTCCAGCGGCTTCTCATCCGTTCCCGCGCCGGGGAGTCGTCGGCCTCGAGGGCGTGCGCGAGCCGGCTGAGCAGGTCGTCGTAGCTGAGGATGCCGAGCCGGCGCTTGCGCCGATCCATCTCGACCCTGACCATCTCGGCGAACCGCACGCGAGCGGCGGCTGGGCTGGTCGGGTCGGCGTCCTTGGGCGCCAGGGTTGCCTGTGGATCGCCGACTGCGGCTCGGGCGAGGCGGAGCGCGGTGCTCCGGTTGAAGGGGGGCCTCTCGCTGCTGTTGCCGTACTCGCGCAGGTAGAGGTCGTCGACGACCTCGACCACGAGCTCGTCGAGGTTCTCGACAAGGGTGGCCCGGGCGTCGGTGTCGCCCGCGATGCCGAGCGAGCGCAGGACGAGCTGGCAGAACTGGTGTGTGGTGGCGATCGTCGCCCCGTCGAACGATGCCAGCGCGTCGGAGATCCGCTTGCGTCGCGCCCTCAGCTCGGCAGCCTCGACCCCCACCAGGAACCGCAGGAACACGTCCTCACCGACGGCCGCTGGATCGGCCAGCGCGCGTTCGGCGGCGACCAGCTGGCTTCGTACCCGCTCGCGCAGCTCCTGGCTCGCCATCCGGCCGAACGTGATGACGAGCATCTCGTCGAGCGCGACGACCCCCTCGGCTACATAGCGGACCACGAGTGCGGCGATGGTGTAGGTCTTGCCGGTCCCCGCGCTCGCCTCGAGCACAGCCGTCCCGGTCGGGAGTTCTGCGAGCAGGTCGAACGGCTCGATCACGTCGCTCATCGCTGCACCACCCGATCGACCATCGGCACCCAGAGCCGCCGGGCCAGGGCGCCCAGGCGCGTGGTCTCGCCGTCGATCTCCTCACCCGTTTTCGGGGGCTGATCCAGCAAGGTCGCCAGTGACGCACCGCGGCCCCAGACGGCGACCTGCTCCGGATCGGCCTCCTCGCCGGGGAAGTTGCCGCTCTTCCACTTGAACTCCGCAGCCTTGATCCGGGCCACCGGTGGTGAGCGGTGCTTGAGTCCCCACTCGTGGCCCACCCGGAGTGGCAGGGGCAACGGCTCGCGCATGCCGGCGTCGTAGATCGCGACCAGGTCGGCCAGCAGGGCCGGCGCTTCTGGAACACCGGCCCAGGCGACGCGACCGGTCGGTTCGTCGGGTGCCCCACCCTTTCCCTTGGCCCCTCGGCCGACGGAGCCCGCGGAGAAGGAGCGCGTCGGTCGGCTCGCACACAGGGCCAAGAGCGGCACCCAGGCGTCGATCCAGTGCTTCGGGCCGACGCGCGAGAAGCTGGTGCGGACAACCCGGTCGCCGTAGACGTTGGTGACGGTGCCGGTGAGCAGCCGGCGGCCGCCCAGGGCGCCCCCTACGTCGACCGCGACGTCGAGTGCCTCGGCGCGGCGTCCGGCACGAAGCGTGTCTGCCAGGTCCGCTACGGGCTGTGCCTGGTCGAGCAGCTCGTTGGCGAGGCGCCAGCCGAGCTTGCCTGGTGGGAGCACTCCGCGACGCCACTCCTTGGCAAGGACATCGCTGGGCGCACGCCCGGCAAGCAGGTCGCGCAGCAGCCGGTCGCCCACCTTCCACAGCTCCAGACCGTCGAGCTCCACCGGCATCCCGTCCATCGCGTCCTCGCCCTCGTCGACGAAGGTCACGTCGAGACGCTTGCGCACGAACTCCTTGACGGGGTTCTTGAGGAAGGCGATCAGCTCCTCGAGCTCGACATCACCTGGCCGCAGCGGGAGTACCTCGTCGTTGAGCCGCGGGGGTGCGAACCGGTCAGCGGCGGCGGCCCGGGCGCCGGCGAGTGACTGGGCGTCGAAGGAGAACGGCTTCTCCTCGTCGAGGTTGCGGGGGTCGAATGCCTGCAGCGGGTGCTCCTTCAGCGCGTGCTTGACCGCACCTGTCGCGGTCTCCTCGAGCGCGTCCATCAGCTCCTGGAGCGGCACTGCTGGAGGCCGTGGGAGACCGGTGGTCTCGGCCTTGCCCGTGTAGGTGATCACGAGCGTCTGCCGCGCCGCGATGATCGCGTCGAGCATCAGCTGTCGATCCTCGCTCCTCACGTCACGTTCGCCGGTCAGTGGTCGCCGGGCGAGTACGTCGTCACCGTCGACGGCGCCCGCGCGCGGGAACACGCCGTCGTCGACCCCGAGCAGGCACACCACCCGGTGGGGAACCGAGCGCATCGGGGTCATCGTGCAGACCGTCAGCGTCCCCGTGCGGAAGTTGGCCCGGGTCGGTCGTCCGGCCAGCCGCTCGGCCATCAGGGCGCGTACGTCGGGAAGTCGGAGCATCAGCCCCTGCGTCGTGGGGTCCGTCGCGAGTCCGGCGAGCTCACGGTGGAGCTGCCCGCTTTGCCACTCGTCGCCTCGCCCGACCGAGGTCAGCAGGTCGATGCCGGCGCTGATCGTGCCCAGCCAGTGGTTGACCGGGTGCTCCCCGGTGAGGCCGTCGGTGACGCGTTGCAGCCGGTCGACCGCCTCCGCGAGCCGTCCGGCGAGGTCGATGCTGGTGCTGGCGACGTCGTCGAGGGGAAGGGTCGTCTTGAAGAACTTCTCGGCGTCGTCGGAGACAGCCGCCCCGGCGAGAATCCGGTCGAGGCCGAAGCGCCAGGTGTTCTGCACGTACCCCTCGAGGCCGAAGTCCGTGCGGTGCAGCTCGTCGAAGGCCCAGCGGATGCCGGCGTTCTCCACCCAGCCGGTGATCGTCTCGAGGTCGTTCTCGGAGAAGCCGAAGCGCCGGCGTACGGGATCGCTGGCCAGCAGGTCGAGGATGCGGCTGCCCTCGGCACGGCCACCCGCGATGGCGAGCATCTGGCCGACGACCGACAGCAGCGGGTTCGTCTGGGTCAGGGCACGGTCGGCAAGCATCACCCGCAGCTGGTGACCGGGGTGGTGCTTGTTCGACTCGGACACCACGGCGGACATGCCGAAGGCCGCAGTGATCAGCGGGGCGTAGGCCTCGATGTCGGGGCACATCACCAGGATGTCGCGCGGTTCGAGCGACGAGTCGTCGGCCAGCAGGCCGAGCAGCACCTCGCGGAGCACCTCCACCTGTCGGGCCGGTCCGTGGCAGGAGTGCACCTGGACGCTCACGTCGCCTGCGTCGATCGCCCGGCGCGACGGGTCCGAGGTTGCGTTGGCGGCGATGTCCTCCTGCAGCCAGGTGAGGAGAGAGTCCGCCTCCGGTGGTGGTGGTTTCGAGACGCTCGTTTCTCGCTCCTCAACCACCGAGGGCGTTCCTTGCTCCTCAACCACCGTGTTCAGCGTTCGCTGCAGCTCGCGCAGGTCCCTACCGAGGGAGGAGAGCAACGGGTGAGCGACCCGCTCGTGCGACTCGTCCTCTGTCCGGGGCACGGCGCCGGCGAGTTCGGTGAGTGCCAGCCAGAGCGCCTCCGAGGGATGCGGCAGCCAGAGGTGCACGTCGCGGCTGGCACCGAGGGCGTCGAGCAGCTGCACCTCGGTGACCGGGATGCGCGTGTGCCCGAACAGCGAGAACCGCTCCGGCAGGTCCAGCGACTCAGGGTGCTCCCGGAGCCGGGAGATGGTCTCCGCATGTCGCTGCACGGGGCTCGGTTGGCCGACGGCCCGGACGATCCGGCGCCACAGCTCGGGCTGCCAGGCCAGGTCTGCGGGGAGTCGCTCGCCAGCGCCGTCGGTCGCGTTTCCCTGTTCCCACTCCGCGAGCAGGGCGGGACGCTGGACGGCGTACGACGCGAACAACCCGGCCAGGCGCCGCGCCACCGAGTAGCGCCGACCGCGTCGCAGGTCTCCGTCCTCGCCCCGCTGCCGATGACCCAGATGAGTGCTGAGCGCGGCACACCAGGCCTCGCCCGCGCTGGCGTCGACGACCGTCAGCAACGGCCAGACCAGTGCGTCGGGGGCCCAGGGGTCGTGCTCGCGTGCGCCGGTGAGCTCACTGATCAGCGAGTGCGGCGAGCGGAACCGTACGCCGGCACAGACTCCGTCCTCGCGGCCCGGCCCGTGGCCGAGGCGATGGGACAGCTGCTGGCTGAGCCATCGCTCGATGCCCCTCGCCGGCACCAGGACCAGCTCCTGCTCGAAGGGGTCCGGCAGCGGGTTGCGCAACAGCTGGGCAAGACCGTCCGCGAGATGGTCCGCGCGTGGGGCACGGTGGACGATCAAGCTCACCGTTCGTGCCTCCCCGCGCCTGGCCTTCAGGTCTCGATCAACCTAACCCAGGGGTCCGACAGTCGCGTGTCCTCACCCGACTGGGGCGCCGACCCTTTCCGTGGGCACCGCGGGCCGCGTCGCTTCGGTCTCGCGTACGCCGTACCTCTCCCACCAGCGCTGCATCCCTCGCGGGGCCCACCAGTTCCAGTCACCGAGCAGCTTCATCGTGGCCGGTACCAGGATCGACCGGACCACGGTCGCGTCGACGAGCAGGGCGACCAGCATGCCGACCCCGATCATCTTCATGAACACGATGCCGCTGGTCGAGAACGCCCCGATCACCACGGCCAGCAGGAGTGCGGCGCTCGTGATGATCCTGCCCGTCCGCTGTACGCCCGTCGCCACGGACAGCGTGTTGTCGTGGGTCAGGTCCCACTGCTCGCGGATGCGGGAGAGCAGGAACACCTCGTAGTCCATCGAGAGCCCGACCAGGATCGCCAGCATGAAGATGGGTTGGGTCGCGTCCAGGAAGCCAGGCGAGGTGAAGCCCAGCGTTTCCTCGAGATGGCCGTCGGCGAAGATCCAGGTGATCACCCCGAACGAGGCGCTGATCGAGAGCAGGTTCATGGCGATCGCCTTCACCGGCAGTACGAGCGACCCGAAGGCCAGGAACAGCAGCACCAGCATCACCGCCGCGATGATCAGGGCCATCCACGGCAGGTGGCTCTTCAGGGATGCCAGCAGGTCGACGGTGTCTGCGGTGAGGCCGCCGACGAGCACGGCCTCGCCGCCGGGCCCGGGAATCTCGCGGATCGCAGTGACGGCGTCCTGCGAGGTCTGGGTCTGGCTGTTGCCGGTCCACGCCGCTCGCAACAGCGTGTAGCCGTCCTCCTGGGCGACCGGTCGTACGCCCAGCACGCCATCGACCTGGCTGACCTTCTCGGTGTACGCCGCGATGCCGGCCCGGTCGGTGCTCTCGACGAGCAGGTTCGCGGTCGACCGCTCCTGCCCGAACGACGCGTTCAGCTCGACCGCGGCCATGTAGGCAGGGGTGTCGGGGGGCAGCACCCGGTAGTCGACCGAGCCCCACTTCACCCCGAGGAACGGCGACGCCACGATCAGCAGGGCGGCCACCACGCCGACCATCACCAGGGCGGGACGGCGCATGACCGCGTGGGCGAGGCGCGCCCAGGCACCGTGGTCGCTGTTCACCGACACGGGGCGGTGCCGCCGCCACGGCAACCGGCCGGCGTCGATCCTGCGTCCGAGCAGCAGCAGTACCGCAGGCAGCACTGTGGTCGCTGCCACCATGGCGACCAGGACGGCCGCCATCCCGCCGTACCCCAGGGAACGCAGGAAGTTCTGCGGGAAGATCAACAGCGACGACATCGCAGCAGCGACGGTCAGACCGGAGAAGAGCACGGTTCGCCCAGCCGTCGACATCGTCACGCGGATGGCCTTTGCGGGCGCTTCGGGGTCGTCCTCGGGAAGCCTGCTCAGCTCCTCGCGGAACCTGCTCACGACAAAGAGTGCGTAGTCGATCGCGAGGCCCGTGCCGAGCAGGGTGATCACGTTGATCGAGAACACGGAGACTTCCGTGTAGCCGGCGATCAGGCGCACTACCGCCATCGCGCCGAGCACCGCGATCGCACCGACGAAGGCAGGCATCAGGGCCGCGACCGCCGAGCCGAAGATCAGCAGGGACAGGATCACCACGAGGGGGAGCGAGACCATCTCGGCGCGCGCCAGGTCCTCACTCACGGTCTCGTTGACGTCGTTGTAGACCGCCCAGGGTCCCGCGAGCTGGGTCTCGAGGTCGTCCGCCTCGAGGGTGGGCTCGAGGACGTCGTGCTTCTCGGCCATCTCCGACTGGCCACCCCCGGCCAGGGAGATCATCACCGTTGTGGCGTGCTTGTCGGTGCTCACCATCGAGGGGTCGCGAGTGTCCCAGTACGTCGCCACCGACGTGGTGGTTCCGGCCGGGATGCGGGCCAGCGTCTCGTCGACCTCCGCCTTGAAGGCGGGATCACTCACCTCGAGGTCAGGGCTGCGGTAGATGGCGACCACGTCGACTGCCTTGTTGCCGAACAGCTCACGTTCGCGGCCGAGCTCGCGGGCTGCCTCGGAGCTGGGGTCTTCGAAGCCGCCTTGGCCCAGCGAGTCGAACACGCCGAGCCCGAACCCGCCCGCGAGTACCGTCGCCAGCAGACCGAGGCCGAGGACAACCCGCGTCCTGCGGATGAGGATTCCTGACCACCGGTGCAACATTGGAACTCCTGCCGGGCTCGAGTGAACGGTGTTAACAGTTAACGGTGTAAACTCAAATCCTGTCAACCCCAATCGGCCGAGAAGGTGCGCCCCCCAGTGACCACGACCCGGACCACGACCCGGACCACGACCCGCGAGCAGAACCGCGTCGACACGATGCAACGCATCGTCGAGGCATCGCGGCGACTCCTGACCGGCACCGGGGAGATGACGCTGCGGGCGGTGGCGAACGAGGTGGGGATGACGCCGCCCGGGATCTACCGCTACGTGGACAGCCGCGAGGAGCTCGTGCGGATCGTCGCGATGGACATCGACGCGAGCGCCGCCGCCCAGATCGCGGTGGCGCGCGACAGCCAGCCCGAGGACGACCCGGCCGCCCGGATGGTCGCCGCCGCGGTTGAGTTCCGGCAGTGGGCCCTGAGCCACCGCGAGGAGTTCTCGCTGGTGTTCACCAACCTCGACGTGAGCTGTATCGAGGAGCTGCAGACCGAGTCCAAGACCGGGTTGCTGTTCTCCGAGCTGCTGTTCCAGGTGTGGGCGCGCTTCCAGTTCCCGTTGCCGCGGCTCGAGGATCTCGACCCGGACCTGGTTGAGATCCTCCGGGACCCCATGGTGCCGGCCGACCTGAGCGGTATACCCGATGAGATGCGGCCGCTGATCTGGCTGCTCGAGCGCGCGTGGGCAGCGCTGTACGGCACCGTCACCCTGGAGGTGTACGGGCACATCGACCCGCGCATCGTGGAGCACGCGCTGCTGTTCCGCGCGATGGTCGAGGACCAGGCGAGACCGCTCGGACTGATCGACGAGATGCCGCGGCTGCGCAAGGTGATCGACTCGATGCTCGCCTGACGGGCCGGCTAGCCCACCGGTTGGCCTCCGGCCCCATCTTTATCGTTTTACGATAAGATCGTTTTTCGATAAGGGGGCCGTCATGGTCGGAGCCCAGGTGAGGCGCGGAGCCGCCACGTTGATCGAGCTGACCTTGGTGGTGGCCATCTTGGTGACCGCGGTGCTGGGCGTCGTACGCCCCCTGATCGGTCCCGGCGGGTTGGGCCTCGCAGGCGGGTCGATCTTCGGGGCCTCCCCGAGCGTCGACGTCACCCTCGACTACCGCAAGGTCCACGTCCAGACCGACCCCGCACTTCCCAGCCTCGACGACTTCGATGGGATCGCCTCCGGCGATGGTGTCGAACTGAACATGCCGACGGGTACGACGGCAACCGTTTTCGACGCGGACCTGCGCCAGTTCGTGGGGCTCGTCGGGCTCGTCGGGCCAGAGGCCCTGACGGGGTTGCTCACGATCACCGTGCTGGTCCTGCTGCTCCTGATCGTTCGTACCCTGCGTCGCGGTGACCCGTTCATCCCCGCCAACGCCCGCCGTCTCTACGCGGTCGCTGGTGCCGTGGGTATCGGCGGTCAGGCTGTCGTGCTGCTGGAGGCCTGGGGCAGGGCCGGTGTGCTGACGCACCCGATGGTCGCCCCGTACGTCTACGGAGGCACCCACATCACCGTCGTACCACTGGTGGTCGGCCTTGGGATCGCCGTCGCAGCCGAGGTCTTCCGCCAGGGCGCGGATCTCCGCGAAGAGGTGGCGGGCCTGGTGTGAAACAGGCGAACCGCCAGGACACGCGCAGCGAGCACCAGATCGTGGTCCACCTCGACATCCTCCTGGCCGAGCGGGGCATGACCCTCACAGAGCTGGCTGACCGCGTCGGCGTGACCATAGCGAACCTGTCGGTCCTGAAGAACGGGCGCGCCAAGGCGATCCGGTTCAACACACTGACCGCCATCTGCCGCGAGCTGGACTGCCGGCCGGGCGACATCCTGGACTACGCGCCAGAGTGAGCGGGTGAGGGAGCCGGCGGGTCAGGCCTGCCACCTGGCCCGCCGAACCGGATAGTCCCGATCATTCGGCAACCCTCGGGCGATGAATCACATGCCGATTGCTCGGGACTATCCGGGTATGGGACCAGCCGGGTGGCAGGCTGGAGCAGTGACCGAGCCAGCGCACGAACCGCAGACCTCCCTCGCCCCGCGGGACAACCCGGCACTGCGCGACCCTGCTCACCAGGTCTCGACCAAGGCCCCGGTCCTGTGGGCGATCGGCGCGGCGGCGCGCTCGGTCGTCCTGCTCGGGGTGCTGATTGCCGCTGCGATCTTCGACTGGTTCCCTGTACCGATCTGGGCGTGGCCGCTGTACGCCGTGGTGTCGATCGCCTACGTGATCGCGATGCCCCGCGTGCGCTACCGCATCCACCGTTGGGAAAGCACCGACACGGCCGTCTACACCCAGACCGGTTGGCTCTCCCGGGAGCGCCGGATCGCCCCGATGTCGCGGGTACAGACCGTCGACTTCCAGCAGAGCGCGCTCGGCCGGCTGCTGGGGCTGGCCTCGGTCACCGTGACGACCGCTTCGGCGGCCGGTCCGCTGGAGATCAGTGGGATCGACAAGCCGGTGGCCGACCGTCTCGTCGACGACCTCACCCGTCGTACGGAGGCGGAGGCGGGGGACGCCACGTGAGCGACCAGGAGGAACCCGAGGCCCACGAGGTGGGTCTGCAGGACCCGCCGCGACCGGTCGCTCCCGCGGTCGAGACCGTCCCGTGGCGGCGTCTGGACCCGCGGATGCTGCTGGTCCACCCGGTCCAGGAGCTGATGCGCTTCCTGCCCGTCATCATCGGCGCCTTCGTGCTCGGCAGCAGCAACGGCGTCAACTGGTGGCAGTTCGCCGGTGTGGGCATCCCCATCGCCCTCGGCGTACTGCGCTTCCTGACCACCACCTTCCGGATCACTCCTGCCCAGGTCGAGCTCCAGCGCGGCCTGCTCAGCCGCAAGGTGCTCACTGCGCGCCTGGACCGGGTGCGGGCCGTCGAGCTGACCTCGTCTCCCATCCACCGGGTTCTCGGCCTCTCCAAGGTCGAGATCGGGACCGCGAGCGCCGCCAAGGAGGGAGGGGACAAGTTCGTACTCGACGGCCTGCCCCAACAGGAGGCGCACGAGATGCGGGTCGCACTCCTGCACCGGGCCGAGCCCGAGTCGCCGGGAGGAGGCACGCCGGACGGGGTCGCTGCTCCACCGCAGGAGGACGTCGTACTGCTCCGCTTCGACAGGCGCTGGGTCCGGTACGCCCCGTTGACCTCGTCGGGAAACGTGGTCGCGGCCGGCATCCTCGCGCTCCTCGGGCAGTTCGGCGAGAGCCTCGGCGAACGTTTCTTCGACGAGGTCGACCTGTTCGGCTGGATCACCGATCGTTCGCTGGCCACGGCCATCCCGGTCGCGGTGGTGGTCTTCGTGGTCCTGTTCCTGATCATGGGTGCGGTCTTCGCGGTGGTCGGCTATCTGGTGACCAACTGGGGCTTCACGCTTTCGCGGGACGCGCATGGGCGCTCGTACCACGTCCGTCGCGGACTGCTCACCAAGTCCGAGACCAGCCTCGAGCGCGAACGGGTGCGGGGGCTGGAGGTCATCGAGCCCCTTGGTCTGCGCATGGCAGGGGCCGGACGGCTGGCCGCCATCGTCACCGGGGTCTCCCGCAGCGAGTCGAGCAGGTCCCAGCTCGTGCCACCGGCACCGCGCGGCATCATCGACGCAACCGGGGCGCAGGTGCTCGACAGCTCGGAGCCGCTCCACGTGCCACTCGCGCAGCACGGCCCGGCTGCGCGGCGGCGACGCTTCACCCGCGCCGTCCTGGGTGCGCTGGTCCCGCCAGTGGTGGTACTCGTCCTCGCCCTCGCCACGCCGCTGCCGTGGTGGCCGGTGCTTGTGGCGCTGCTGGCCGTACCGGCGGCGCTGCCACTCGCCGCTGACCGCTACCGCCGGCTCGGCCACGCGCTGACCGACGACTACCTCGTCGTCCGCTCCGGCAGCCTGCGCGGTCGGCGCGACGTACTGCAGCGCTCGGGCATCATCGGCTGGAACGTCCAGCAGTCCTGGTTCCAGCGTCGCGTCGGGCTGGTCACGCTGGTAGCGACGACCGCCGCCGGCCAGCAGGCGTACGCCGCCATCGACATCCCCGAGGCTGAGGCGATCGCGCTCGCTGACGAGGCAGTCCCTGGCCTGGTTGCACCCTTCCTCACCTGAACCCGCCCAGACGGCGCGTATGTCCCACCCGAACCCGCCCAGACGGCGCTTGTGTCCCACCGGGAGTCGCCGAGACGGCGCTTGTGTCCCACCGGGAGTCGGCCGAGACGGCGCTTGTGTCCCACCTGGATCGGCCCAGACGGCGCTTGTGTCCCACTCGGAGATGCCCTCAGGTCACAACGCGTGCAAGACGTGCGGACACACCAGCCGTCTCACCGTCGATTGGCGGGACAGATGCGCCGTCTCGGCGTACTTATCCGGGACAGATGCGCCGTCTCGGCGACTTGTCGGGGACGCCGTCTCGGCGTACTTATCCGGGACACACGAGCCGTCTCGGCGTGCTTTTCCGGGACACACGAGCCGTCTCGGCGTGCCTTTCCGGGTGCTGGGTGCTGGGTGCTGGGCGCTGGGTGCTGGGTCAGATGATGCGCTTGAGCACGGGGATCGGGGCGTGCTTCATCACCTTGCTCATCGGCGCCCAGGGCAACGGCGGGACGCAGGCCGAGTCCTTCTCCTTCTCGATGGCCTCGACCATCGCTCGTACGCCCTTCTCCGTGGACACCATCCCCGGCGTCTTCTGGGGGATTCCCTCGTTCATCTCCGAGGCGATGTACCCCGGGTAGAGCACGGTCACCTTGATCGGCTTGCCGTACAGCTCGTAACGCAGCCCCTCGGCGATGTGGGCCACGGCTGCCTTGGTGGCGGCGTACGTCGTCATGGCCTTGGGCATCCCGCGCATGGCCGACATCGAGCTGATCATCACGAAGTGGCCGGCGTTCTGCTCGCGGAAGATCTCCATCGCCGCCTCAGACTGGGCGAGCGCGGCGACGAAGTTCGTCATCGCGGTCTCACGGTTGCGTTCCCAGTGACCCTTGCCCAGGGGTGCTCCGTTGCCGACGCCAGCGTTGATGATCACCCGGTCGATGGTGCCGAAGTCCTTCTTGAACTCCCGGAACACCTCGAAGACCTGATCGTCGTCGTTCACGTCGAGTACGCGGATTTCGACCCGGCGCTCAGGGTGGGCGGTGGAGATCTCGGCCTTGAGGCTCTCCAGCTTCTCGATCCGTCGGGCGCACAAAGCCAGGTCGTGCCCCTTGGCGGCCAGCTGCCGGGCCATCTCGGCCCCCAGCCCGCTGCTCGCACCGGTGATCAGGACTGTATGCCGCTTGGGGGTCGCCATGGCGCTCATCCTGCCAATCCCGGATAGTCCCGATCGAACGGCCCCTGTTCCGGCGGTCAAAGCATGCGGATCGTTCGGGACTATCCGGTTCTTGGGCGAGTCAGCGGTAGGTCAGGACGTCTGGTACGCCGTCGAGGTGGGCGTGCTCGTTGAAGGTGATCAGGGTGGTGCCGCGCCGGCCGGTGACCAGACGGGTCAGGCCGGTGTTCACGCAGACCGGGTTGAGCTTGCGCCAGAGCTGTTGGGCGGCCGCCGACTCGGCGAGCAGGCTGGCGGTGGCCCAGGCGATCGGGCCGCCGCTGCTGAATACGAGAGCTGTGCCGGACCCAGCCGCTTCCGCCGTACGACGGAGGGCAGCGCCGACCCGGTCGGTGAACGCGGTGAACGACTCGGTGTACTCGTCGTCGTACTCCCCACCCGTCCAGCGGTCGGTGGCTGACTCGAACCACTCCTGGAACTCCGTCTTGGTGGGCTGGCGCCCCTCGAAGGGAGCCTTCAGCTTCTCCAGCATCGCGACGTGGTCGAACTCGTCCCAACCAGCGTCGACCAAGCTCCCGAGGTCACCGGAGAGCTCGCCCAGACAGGCCTCGGCTGTCTCGCGGTGCCTACGCATCCCGCCCTGGACAGCGACGCTCGGGGCGATCCCGCGGGCCGCGAGCGCCTTGCCGAGCAGGCGCGACTGCTCCCACCCGGTTTCCGAGAGCACGTCGTAGTCCTCGGATCCCCAGGACGCCTGGCCGTGCCGCACGAGCAGAAGCTGCCCCACTACAGCTGCCTCACAACAACCGGCCGGTCATGTCGTGGACCCGATGATGCGGCTGCAGCGGCCCTCGAGAGCGCGCGCGGCAGGCCCGAAGGGCTGGTAGGCCTCGTTCGTGGTCTGCCCGTGGAAGTAGCGGTAGTAGATCTGCTGGGCGATCACGACGAGACGGAACAGGCCGTAGACCTCGTAGAAGCGCCACTGCTCCGGTGTGACCGAGAACCCCATCCGCTCGCAGTAGTAGTCCACGACCTCCTGGCGCGAGAACATCCCCGGAATGTTGCTGGGCTGTCGCCGGAACTTCCTGAAGAACTCGTCGTCGTCCTCCTGCACCCAGTAGGCGACGGTGCCCCCGAGGTCCATCAACGGGTCCCCGACCGTCGCCATCTCCCAGTCCAGGACACCCACGGGACGGGTGAGGTCGTCACCGTCGAGAACCAGGTTGTCGAACCGGAAGTCGTTGTGGATCAGGCAGTTCGCGACGTCCTCGGGCTGGTGGTCGGCAAGCCAGGCCATCACGGTCTCGCCCTGCTCGATCCCGTCGGCGCCGATGTCGTCGGTGCGTGAGTTGCGGAAACGCTGCGACCAGCCGCTGATCTGGCGCTCGACGTACCCCTCGCCCTTGTTCATCGCGGCCAGCGGCGTCGCGTCGACGTCGATCCGGTGCAGGTCGATCAGTACGTCGAGGGCGTTGGTGCACAGTGACCGCGCCTGCGCCTCGTCGAGGGAGATCCCCGGCGGGAAGTCGCGGCGCGGAATGATCCCGTCGATCCGCTGCATCACGTAGAACTCACAGCCGATCACCGACTCGTCCTGGCACAGCGCGACCATCTCGGGCACGAGCGGGAACACGTCCGCGAGACCGTCCTGGATGCGGTACTCGCGGCCCATGTCGTGCGCCCCCTTGGCCTTCCGCCCGCTAGGTGGCCGCCGCAGGATCAGGTCGTGGGTGCCATCGCGCAGCGAGTACGTGAGGTTGGAGGCACCGCCACCGAACTGACGTACCTCGATCTCACCGGTCAGCTCCGTCCCCTGGCCGGCCAGCCACTTCACGACCGCTTCGAGGTCGAAGCGGTCCTCCTCGCGCACCTCGGAGGCGTCGTCGGGCTGGCTCAAGCTCAGTCACCGTCCCTGTTCGTCAGTCGGGTTCGTCAGTCGGGGCCGCGGGCATGGGGTCATCGTGCGGGCTCATCGAGTGCGCTCGTCGCGCTCAGGCGCGCGGCCTGCTTGCGCATCAGCTGGTCGTACGCCGCCCGGTCGGTGAGCTTCAGGTGGTACGCACCTCGCGCCGCGTCGTCCGGGATGATCAGCTCCTCGCCGCGCTCCATGCCTTTCAGTACGGCGGCCGCGATCTCCTCAGGACCGAGGGGAGCAGCCGCGACCAGGCTGCCGACGATCTGGCCGACCACGGTGTCGCCCCCGGGCTGGTGCGCCTGCATGTTCTCGATCAGGCGGGTGCGGAAGTAGGAGGGGCACACCACCGAGCAGCGCACGCCCCACTCCGCGAGCTCGTGCCCGGTGGTCTCGCTGAACGCGACCACGCCGGCCTTCACCGCGTTGTAGGAGCCCATGCCGGCTGGGTGTACCAGCCCGGCGAGCGAGGCGATGTTGACGACGTGGCCCGAGCGCTGCCGCTTGAACATCGGCACGAACGTCCGGGTGCCGCGCACGACGCCGAACAGGTTGATCTCGGTGATCCACTGCCATTCGTCCATGCCTGCGACGTCGATGCGCCCACCCCCGGCAACGCCGGCGTTGTTCACCAGGACGTCGAGACCGCCCCACTCCCGCTCGACCCACTCGCGGGCTGCGGCCCAGTCGGCGTCGGATCGCACGTCGAGCCTGATGAACCGTGCCTGCGGGTGTGGACTCGACTGATCGCCCGCTAGGTTCCGGCGGGCTCGTTGACGTCCGCGATGAGCACATCATCACCGAGTGCCAGGAACGCTGCCGCGAGTGCGGCGCCGAGCCCGGACGATCCTCCGGTGACCAGAACCCTGCGAGCCGTTCGCGCCTCGTCGAGCTCCGCGTTGCGGGGCGAGGGCGCGAAATCCATGCGGCCGACCCTACCGAGGGGTAGACGGAGGCCAGCAGGGCGTCCACCGGAGGCCCGGGAGACGAGCGGGGCTAGCCGCCTGCGACCACGGAGATCACACGCGAACGGATCACCGGGTCCTCCCAGCGTTGCGCGGTCCGCTCCAGGCGCCAGGCGGACCAGAGCAGCAGGGCGACGGCGGTCGACACGGCGTACCGGACGTTGTCGAGCTGTGCGAGCCCGGAGAAGAGCAGCCCGGTGACGGTCGTCGTCACCGCCAGCCGCGCGCTGTAGCCCGCCATCACGACTGGCGGCGCAGGGGTTGACCGCGCGCTGCGCATGTCGACCGCGAACGGTCGGGCGATGCTCCAGCGCATGCTCGCGGACACCACCTGCATGGAGACCACCAGCGTGGAGCAGATCAAGGCTGTGAGCTCCGCAGCAGTTGGTTGCCCGGCACGCAGCATCGCCAGCGCCAGCGTCACGGCGGCCGCGCACAGCAATACCTCGATCAGCACGGCGCCGCGTGCGAAGAAGACCACCCGGGGGGAGACCGGCAGGCTGTCACGCCACAGGGCTCCACGGCCGTCGAGGCACCAGGTGTTGACGCCGAACAGCAGCGCGCAGCCGGAGGCCACCAGGCCGGGGAGGATCGTGAGCATCCGCCACTCGAGGTCGCCCGCGACTGCGACCACGCCCGGTAGCAGCGCCAGCACCATCAAACCTCGGCGCAGTGGAACCGAGCGCCATACGGCAGCACGGTCGATACGGAGCATCATCGTGAAGCTCGACCCGGGGTTCGGGCGGGGCGGGCGGTGACCCGACTCGAGGCGAAGCTCCTCGCGCATCGGGCGGTTCAGCGCCCAGCGCGCCGGCAGCGCACCCAGGACCGCGGCAGCGAGCCCGATTACGACGAGCGCGAACACCCCGGTCCCCCACCTACCCCATCGCCCGGCCTGGCCGTCGAGGACCATCAGGAGGATCCGGTTGGTGGGACTGCTGTCGAGCAGCGGGGTGAGCCGACCGGTCACCACGAGGGCGCCGACTCCGAGAGCGAGCAGCAGGACAAAGGTGCGGAAGATCGCGATGCCGTACGGGCCACGTCGTACGCCCTCGGCGATCCAGCCAACCACCTGGGCCAGCGCGGTGGCCGCCAGCAGCCAGAGCAGGACCGGGGCGACGTACAGCAACAGGCGTTCGGGGCCAAGGGCGTAGGAGGTGATGCCCAGCAGCGCCCAGGCCTGCGTGACCCAGGCGATGTTCAGGGGAGCCAGGAGCAGCGCTCCGAGGTGGTCGGTCGTGGAGGAGACAGGGAAGGTGACCGCCTCCTCGCGAGGCACGATCTCCCGGCCCCCGGCAGAAGCCACGGCGGTGAAGACGGCGAGGATGAGGAAGCCCAGACACAGGGAGGGCAACAGGGCAAGCAGCGAACCGCTCTTCGGTCGAGGGATCTCGCCACCGAGGTAGGCAGGTCCGACCACCGCGACGATCGTCAGGAGCACCACGATCGCGCCGGCCACGCGCACCCGGAGTCGCCCGGACCTCGAGAGGCCAGAGTTCCGGAAGGCCAGCAGCGAGCCAAGGTCCTCCTGGCTGCTTCGTAGCTCAGTCCAGGAGAGCGCGGTAGACACCAGCGCCCTCCTCACCGGCGAGCTCGTGCGCGTACAGCTCCGCGACGTTCGCGCCGCCGCGCAGTACGAGGGCGTTCTCGCAGGCCTGCATCGCGAGGTCGCGCAGGTGCGTCGAGACGAGTACGGCGGCCCCGCGCGCTCGCGCGTCGGCGATCGCCTCGAGGGTCGCCTCGACACCGAGCGGGTCGACACCGTCGAACGGCTCGTCGAGCAGGAGCACCGCCGGGTCGTGGAATGTCGCGAGGATGACAGAGAGCCGCCGGCCCATGCCGTGGCTGAATCCGGAGGTCACCCGGTGGGCGGCGTCACCGAGCTCGAAGCGCTCGAGGAGGTGCTGGGCGCGGTCCTCCCAGTCCACGAGCCGACGCAGCTGGGCGGAGAGCTGGAGATGCTCCCAGGGGGTGGCACGGGGTACGAGGCCGCCGACGTCGGGGCAGTAGCCGGTGAGGCGCTTCACGGCCAGGGCGTCGTGCCGGACGTCGATGCCGGCGACCTCCACGAGTCCCTCGGTAGGCGGGATCACCCCGGCCAGTACGCGCATCGTGGTGGACTTGCCGGCCCCGTTGCGCCCGAGCAGGGCGGTCGCCCGTCCGGCCTCAGCGGTCAGGTTGATCCCCCGCACGGCAGCCACGGCTCCGAACCGGACCCAGAGCCCCTGGATGTCCACCAGCAGCGTGCGCCGGTGCCCGGGCTCGCTCTTGGGCTCGCTCTTGGGCTCGCCCCTGTGCCCGCTCCTGGGCTCGTTCGTCCTGTCCTCCACGCGAGCCATTCTCGCCGAGACGGGTGCCCGTTGTGTCCGAAATGACTGAATGGCTCCCCACCCCCGCCGAGACGGCTCGTCTGAAGGCCCAAACGTCGCGCCCAGACGGCTCATCTGAAACTTTCAGGATGCGCCGTCTCGGCGATGCGCGCGAGGCTCGTCAGGCGGGGAAGGTCTCGCCCTTCTCGGCCATCTCCTTGAGTCGTACGGTCGGGGTGAAGCGCTCGCCGTACTTCTCGGCGAGCTCCTCGGCCCGGGCCACGAAGCCGGGCAGGCCACGACCGGTGCGGCCGTCGTAGCCCTGCATGAACTGGACCGTCCCGCCGGTGAGCGGCGGGTAGCCGATCCCCATGATCGAGCCGATGTTGGCCGCCGCGGCGGACTCGATCACGCCCTCCTCGAAGCACTTCGCGGTCTCGATCGCCTCGATGAACAGGTACCGGTCCTTGAGGTCCTCGATGTCGGCCGGCTCGGCGTTCGACGGGAACAGCTCGGCGAGTCCTGGCCACATCGACCCGCGTCGGCCGTTCTCGTCGTACTCGTAGAAGCCCGCGCCGCGCAGTCGACCGGGGCGGCCTTCCTTGAGCATGGTCTCCACGACAGCCGAGGCTGCGGTTGGGGGCGCCCCGGTGGCATCGGCAGTGGCCTTGGCGATCTTGGCCATCAGCTCCATGTTCAGCTCGTCGGAGAGCTGCAGCGTCCCGACCGGGTAGCCGGCCTGGGTCGCGGCCCGCTCCACCGACATCGGGTGCACTCCCTCGCCGAGCATGGCGAGCCCCTCGTTGACCATCGTGCCGATGACGCGGCTGGTGTAGAAACCGCGGCTGTCGTTGACCACGATCGGGGTCTTGCGGATCTGCATGACCACGTCGAGGGCCTTGGCGACCGCCTCGTCGGAGGTCTTGTCACCGCGGATGATCTCGACCAGCGGCATCTTGTCGACGGGCGAGAAGAAGTGCAGCCCGATGAAGTCGTCGGGACGGTTCACGCCCTCTGCGAGCTCGGTGATCGGCAGCGTCGAGGTGTTCGAGCAGAGCAGCGCGTCCTGGTTCACCACTCCCTCGATCTCACCGAAGACCTTCGCCTTGAGCGTCGGGTCCTCGAAGACCGCCTCGATCACGAGGTCGCAGCCCTTCAGGTCGTTCGGCTCGGTGGACGGCAGTGATCCGGTCGAGGATCTCGGCCTTCTTCTTCTCGTCCATCTTGCCGCGCTGGACGGCCTTGCTCAGGATGCCGTCGCTGTAGGCCTTGCCCTTGTCCGCCGCCTCCTGGCTGACGTCCTTGAGTACGACGTCCATGCCGGCGCGCGCACACGAGTACGCGATCCCCGCGCCCATCATTCCTGCGCCGAGTACGCCGACCTTGGTGGCCGTGAACTTCGCAACGCCCTCGGGGCGCAGCAGCCCGGAGTTGATGGCGGAGATGTCGAGGAAGAACGCCTGGATCATGTTCTTGCTGTTCGAGCCGGTGATCAGCTGCGCCATGTAACGCGACTCGATCCGGCAGGCGGTGTCGAAGTCGACCTGCGCACCCTCGATGGCCGCCGCCATGATCGCGCGGGTCGCGGGGTAGAGAGCGCCCTTTGTCTGCTTGCGCAGCATCGCCGGGAAGGCCGGCAGGAACGCCGCGAGGGAGGGGCTGGACGGCGTACCGCCCGGCATCCTGTAGCCGTCGCGGTCCCACGGGTTCGTGGCCGCCGCCGGGTCGTCCGCGTGGGCCTTGATCCACTGCTTCGCCGCCGGCACCAGGTCGTCGCGACCCTTCACGAGCTCGTCGACCAGGCCCTTCTCCTTGGCCTGCGCGGGCTTGAAGCGCGGTCCCTGGAGCAGGACGTCCATCAGCGCGGACTGGATGCCGAGCATGCGGACCGTGCGGGTGACACCGCCGCCACCGGGAAGCAGACCCAGCGTGACCTCGGGCAGACCCAGGTCGACCTTGTCGTCGTCCACGACGATGCGGTGGTGGCAGGCCAGGGCGATCTCGAGTCCGCCGCCCAGGGCGGCACCGTTGATGGCAGCGACGACCGGCCTGCCGAGCGTCTCGAGCCGGCGCAGGTCCGCCTTCATGCCCTCGCACAGCTCGAAGACCGCCTGTGCGTCCGCTGGAGTGGTCTGGAGCATCGCGTGCAGGTTGCCGCCGGCGAAGAAGGTCTTCTTGGCGGAGGTGATCACCACGCCGGTGATCCCGCCTTCGGGGGAGTCCTTCTCGGCGTACAGCCTGTCGATCGCGTTGCCCATGGCCTCCCGGTAGAGGTCGTTCATGGTGTTGGCGCTGGCGGTGGGGTCGTCGAGGGTGAGTACGACGATCCCGTCGTCGCCCTTGTCGTACTTCACGGCCTCGTTCACGGCAGAGTCAGTCATGTCAGTCCTTGTGAGGTTCGGGGTGAGGGTCAGACGAGTTCGACAATGGTGGCGATGCCCATGCCGCCGCCGACGCACAGCGTGGCGAGACCACGCCGGAGGTCACGACGCTCGAGCTCGTCGATCAGCGTGCCGAGGATCATCGCGCCGGTCGCACCGAGCGGGTGGCCCATAGCGATCGCGCCGCCGTTCACGTTGGTGATCGAGTGGTCGATTCCCATGTCGCGCATGAACCGCATGGCCACAGCAGCGAACGCCTCGTTGATCTCGAACAGGTCGATGTCACCAACCTCGAGACCGGCCTTCGCGAGCGCCTTCCGGCTGGCCGGCGCCGGGCCGGTCAGCATGATCGTCGGGTCGGCGCCGGAGACCGCGGTGGCGATGATCCGCGCCCGTGGGGTGAGTCCGAGGTCCTTGCCCACCTGCTCGTTGCCGATCGCCATCAGCGCGGCACCGTCGACGATGCCGGAGCTGTTGCCGGCGTGGTGGACATGGTCGATCTTCTCGATCCAGTGGTACTTCTCCAGGGCCACCGAGTCGAATCCCCCCTGGTCACCGATGCCGGCGAACGACGGCTTGAGCCTGGCCAGGCCCTCGACTGTCGAGTCCGGCTTGATGAACTCGTCGTGGTCGAGTACGACGACGCCGTTGATGTCCGTGACCGGCACGATCTGGCCGGCGAACCGGCCGTCGGCCCACGCCTTGGCGGCGCGGTGGTTGGACTCGACGGCGAACGCGTCGACGTCATCGCGCGAGAACCCCTCGATCGTGGCGATGAGGTCGGCGCCGATGCCCTGCGGGACAAAGCTGGTCGTGAACGCGGTGGCTGGGTCCAGTGCCCACGCTCCGCCGTCGCTGCCCATGGCCACGCGGCTCATGGACTCCACGCCGCCGGCGAGGATCAGGTCCTCGAAGCCGCCGCGGACGCGGGACGCAGCCTGGTTGACGGCCTCGAGGCCGGAGGCGCAGAAGCGGTTCAGCTGTACGCCGGCCACGGTGTCGGGGTAGCCCGCCGCGAGTACGGCTGTCTTGGCGATGTCGCCACCCTGGTCACCGATGGGCGAGACGACGCCGAGCACGACGTCGTCGACGCGGTTGACGTCGAGCGAGGGGTTGCGCTCCCTGACCGCGTCGAGCAGCCCGACCACCAGGTCGACCGGCTTGACCTCGTGCAGGCTGCCGTTCTTCTTCCCCTTGCCGCGGGGGGTGCGGAGCGCGTCGTACACGAACGCTTCTGAGCTCATGTGTTTCCCAACTTCTCGGTCGAGTCACCGGACTCGCAAGCGGACTCTCGCGGCCACCAGCGGGCGCGACGATGAGATGTTCATTGTGACAGTAACGCTGTCATCGTGAATCTGGCCGTGCTGTGGGGCAGATCACGGTCGGTCGCTGCGGAGCTCCACCTGCCAGCGCTGCTTGCCGGTGTAGCGGCAGCGGATCCCGGTCACGAGGTACTCGTCGAGGTGGGTGCCGAGCTCCGGAAGCGCCGCCTCCAGCCGTCGTACGGCGTCGCGCACACGCCCGGTCACCGCCTTGCGGGCTCGCTCAGCCGGGTAGTTGGCGAACTGCCGCGTGCGTCCCCCGGGACCGCTGCCGCCACGCAGCTGCGCGAGCAGGGCCCGGTGCTCCGCCTCGACGGCCTCGATGGCGGCGGTGTCCCCGAGCAGCGTCGCCGCCTCCCGCTCGTCGGAGAGCTCGGTCAGGCGACGGCGGTACTGGTCCGCGGCAGTGCGGTCGAGCACCGGACCGGTCGAGTCGGAGACGACCGGTGAGGCGACGAGGTCGAGGACGTGTACGTCGGTCCCGGGTCGTTGCACCAGGGCCGCGATGTCGTGCAGGCCCTTGCAGTCGCGCACGCTGGCCGTGCGGCCCGCGAAGGTCACCTCCCACGTGTCGCCCTGGAAGCGCAACGCCCAGCTGGCATCTGACCCGGCGTCTTCGGGGCACGCCGCGAGGTCGGCTCGCGCGTCAGCCAGGTGCGCGGCGCCGAGGCGCTCGTAGACAGCACACGCGTCCTCCAGCAGTCGCCGGGCGAGCTGCGTGTCGCCAAGGGCAGCAGCGAGGTTGCCGGCCGTGTGCGAGTGGCAGCCGGCAAAGGCGACGAGCGCACCGTTGACGCCGCAGGTTCCTGCCAACGGCTCCAACTCGGCGAGCAGCTCCGCGCAGAGGTCCCGATCGTCCAGCTCGACGGCGGCGTACGCCAGCTCGCGGACGAACACCGACCAGAGGTAGGAGCGGTCCGCACGCCAGGTGCCGAGGTCACGAACCGCCGCGACGTGACGCCGGGCAGCGGTGAGGTCGCCGGCCCGGGCGGTGAAACCGGCCGCGACTGCGTTCGCGTGTACGGGTGCGCCGGTCCAGTGCTCGACCGCCTGCGCCGCGAAGGTGACGAGCTGATCGGGGACGGCACGGGCGCGGACCAGCTCGAGCTGCTGTGACATCCGCACGTTCCCGGTGTCGGGCTCTCGCATGCGCTCACCGATGGCGACGGCGGCGTCGATGCGTGCGGCGGCCTCGTCAAGGCTTCCCCGCAGCAGCGCCACGCACGCCCGGCGGGTCTCGACGGTGTACCGGTGCCGCAGCTCGCCCAGGTCCTCCAACAGCTGGAGGCACTCCGACAGCGCCGGCTCGAACGCCGCTCGTCCACTCTCCAGGAGCACGTTGGCATGCAGCAGGAGAGCCTGGGCCCGCAGCTCCCGGTCCCCCGAGGCGTGCGCCAGGTCCACCAGCTCAGCGGTGACCTCCGACCGGCGGGCGGTCTGGCCAGGAGTCCACAGCACATCGTGGCGGGCCAGCAGGCAGGCTGCGATCACGTCCGGGTCTCTGGTCGACCGACCCAGCTCGACTGCGCGCTCGCTCAACGGCCCTGCCAGGTCGCGCTGCTCGGCGACGGAATGGGTCAGCTCGCGCGCCAGGGTCGCGGTCACCTTGGCCTGCAACGCCGGGCTCTCCTCCACCCATTACGTCGGAACCCAGTACGTCGGAACCCAGTACGTCGGAACCCAGTACGTCGGAACCCAGTACGTCGGAACCCAGTACGTCGAGCGCCTCACGCAGTACGCCGACCACCTCGTCACGGCGGGTCGCGAACCGCGAGCCGAGTCCCGCGGTTGCCAAGGCTGCCCGGGCCACACCAGACCCGTCGCCCGCACGCAGGGCTGTGGCCCGCGTGGTCAGCAGCAACCCACGGGCCTCCTCGGCGCGCCCGCTGCGCGCGAGCACGTCCGCCTCGGTCAGCAGCACCTCGACGAGAACCGCCGGCTGCATCGTGAGTCCGGCATCGGCAACAGCGCGCTGCAGCCGACGCAGGTGCTGAGCCGCTTCGGAGAGGGCAAGCCTCCCGACATCGGCGTCGACAGCCCGCAACGTCCAGGACACCGCCTCGTCGAGCCCACCCGAGGCGACGCCGGCCCGGAAATGCCGGGCGATCTCCGCCGCGGCGACGTCGGCGCGCTCGGCCCGAGCGGCGAGGGCTGTGCCGATCGCCCGGTGCAGCGCCGGCCGGTCCGACGGGTCGACACCCTGGGCCAGCGTCTCCCGGAACAGGTCATGCGCGAACTGGAGTCCCTCGCCCGAGCTGTGGGCCCGCCGGACCAGGCCCGCCGCTGCCGCTTCGGCAGCCGCGGCCTCGACCTCGGCCGGCGTACGACCTGACACCTCAGCAAGCACGTCGGGAAGGAGCCGCGACCCGGTCACCGCCGCCACGCGGAGAAGATCCCCTGTCGACCGACTTAGGCGCTCGATCCGGCGCTCGATCGCGTCCCGCACGGCGCCGGGGACTTCCTCGGCCGGATGCGCGACCGTCTGCGCCCGGGCCAGCTCGCGGGTGAAGAACGGGTGCCCACCCGCCCGACGGAACAGGTTGTCCACCTCCTCCGCTGCGAGGGCCCTGCCGATCGTCGCCTCCGCGAGGAGCCCGGCCGCATCACGGTCCAGCCCGGTGAGCGCCAGGTGGTCGGCATGCTCGACGAGGGCGGCGAGCCGTGCCTGCGCGCCACGGGGTGCCTCGTCGGGCCGGAAGGCGCCCAGGATGCAGACCGACCCTAGGCGCGGGGAGCTCACAAGGAGCTCGAGCAGGGTCAGTGTCGACTCGTCCGCCCACTGGAGGTCGTCCAGCACGATCGCGACCGGGCGTACCGAGCCGATGGCCTGGAGCCAGGCGACGGCCGCGTCGAGCAGCAGCATCTGCGAGTGCGCGGACTGCTCGCCGGGCGCCGGTTCGCCCAAAGCGTCGCCCGAGCCATCACGCAATGAACCCAGGGCGGGGGCAAGAGTCGCCACCCAGCCGTAGTCGTCACCGGCAAGGGCCCGTGCGCGCTCCACCCCCACCTGGCGTACCAGACCGTTGAAGGCCTGGGTCCAGGGCCAGAAGCCGGGTGCGCCCCCACCCTCGACACAGGTTCCCCAGGTGAGCGTGAGATCGGAGACCGACTCCACCGCCGCCCGCAGCAGGGCGGTCTTCCCCATGCCCGCAACCCCGCTGACCAACAGCATGCCGCCGCTTGCCCTGCGCGCAGCGTCGAGCGCACCTGAGACCCGGGCGAACGCGTCGTCGCGTCCCACCAGCCACGCCGCGGGTGCACTGTCCATCGGCCCATTCTGGGGCCGCCGCGGTGGTCTGGCGATCCGCCAGATCGAATCTTCCGGAGTCGTGCCCGGATCTGGCGCCCTCAGGGTGACAGCACCAAACCAACCCTGGAGGATCTGATGAGCTTCGACCCGTTGCAGTACAAGACCACCACGCGCCAGCAGTGGGAGGACGCGGCCGAGGCCTGGCACCGCTGGGACCCCACGCTCCAGACGTGGCTGTCCGAGGCCACCGAGCTGATGCTTGACGGCGCCGGGGTCGGCCCGGGCAGCCGCGTGCTCGACGTGGCCGCGGGCGCCGGCGGGCAGAGCATCGACGCGGCCCGGCGGGTCGGCACCGAGGGCCGGGTGGTCGCCACCGACATCTCGCCGACGATCCTGACGTACGCCGCGAAGGAGGCCGCGGAGCTCGGCCTGAGTCTCGACACCGTTGAGGCGGACGGGGAACGACTCGGCGAGAGCGTCGGCGAAGGCTTCGACTCGGTGATCTCGCGCCTTGGGCTGATCTACTTCCCCGACCAGGCGGCAGCGCTGGCCGGCTTCCATTCGGCGCTGCGGGACGGGGGCCGCATGTCCGCGGTCGTGTACTCGACCCCTGACCGCAACGGCTTCTTCGCCGGTCCGGTGGGCGTGATCCGGCGTCGTGCCGGTATCCCGGCACCCGGTCCGGGGATGCCCGGCCCGTTCAGCCTCGGCGCCCCCGGTGTCTTGGAGAGCGCGCTGAAGACGGCCGGGTTCACGGACATCGCAGTGGAGACAGTCGACGCCCCGCTGCGTCTGTCGTCGGCCGCTGAGTGCCTCCGCTTCGAGCGGGAGTCCTTCGGGGCGCTGCACCAGATGCTGGCCGGCGTACCCGAGGAGGAGCGGGAGGGCGTGTGGGCAGAGGTGGAGGACGAGCTGCGGAAGTACGAGACAGCGGACGGCTTCGTCGGCCCGTGCGAGCTGCTCGTGGTCCGCGGCACCCGATGACCGCCCGCGGCCGCCTGACCGTCGCTGCGGTCCAGGCAACCCCGGTGTTCCTCGACCGTGACGCCACGGTCGACCGTGTCGTTGCCGACGTGGCGCAGGCGGCCGCGCAGGGCGCTCAGCTCGTCGTCTTCCCGGAGGCGGTGGTCCCCGGGTACCCCGACTGGGTCTGGCGCAAGCACGCCTGGGCGGATCGCGGACTGTACGAGCGCCTGTACGACCAGGCCGTCGACATCCCCGGCCCGGTCACCGCACGGCTGGGCCAGGCGGCCCGCGCCGCCGGGGTCTGGGTCGTCGTCGGCGTCACCGAGCGGAGTACGTCGGGGACCGTCTACAACGCTCTGGTCTACCTCGACCCGAGCGGACAGGTCGCCGGCGTACACCGCAAGCTGGTGCCCACCGGTGGTGAGCGAACGATCTGGGGCAACGGTGTGGGCCCAACCCTGACCGTCGTTCCGACACCGTTCGGCCGGGTCGGCGGGCTGATCTGCTGGGAGAACCTGATGCCGCTGGCCCGCGCCGCGATGTGGGAGCAGGGCGTCGACATCTTCCTCGCTCCCACGTGGGACGACAGCGAGGTGTGGCTCTCGACACTGCGTCACATCGCCCGGGAAGGACGGGTCTTCGTGATCGGCACCAACTCGTTCCTCACCGGTGCCGACGTCCCGAGAACGCTGCCCGGTGCGGACACGATGTACGGCGACCGCGACGACCTGATGTCACGGGGAGGCACGGCGATCGTCGGACCGGACGGAGGTGTGCTCGAGGGACCCCTGTTCGACCGGTCGGGGATGCTGGTCACCACGATCGACCTGGCCGAGCTGGCCGAGGCGCGGCGGCAGTTCGACGTCGTCGGCCACTACGCGCGGCCCGACGTACTCCGTCTGGAGCTGCACCCGGCCGGGACGACCTGGTCGGGGGCGGCCTGAGGGGGCGGCCTGGTCAGCGGAGCCATGCTGGTTTCCCCGGCCGGCCGGGGAAACCGGACGTTGTCGGGTGATACTTCGGCCGACAACGACCGGGATCGCCCGTCAACCCCGCCCGCTTTGCGTCAGGCGGCGAGGCGGGCCCCGGTGGAGGCCATCCCCAGCCAGGTGTGCGGGTTGCCGTCCCAGCACCAGCCGAGCTTCGGCGCCCGCTCGCTGATCCACAGCGCGGGGACCCGCTGGTCGTGCCTGCGGGATCCGGCGAGCGAGAAGCACTTGTTCTTCTCCAGCACCTGCGGCACCTGGGTGACCAGCGCGATCCCCTCGTCGATCGTCAGCTGTGACCGTCCCCGGCTGCGCACGACCTTCGAGGCATCCTCGGGGCGCACGTTGCAGAACTCCTCGCCGCGCTCCACGTCCACGAGGAGGTACGCCGGTCCGGGCGGCTCGCAGCCCTCGATCGGGTGGTACCCGGCGAGCTCACCCTCGCCGTGGTTCCGGTCGACCCGCCCGGGCTTGCTGCCCGGTCCGCGCGGGCCCCACAGGCGCAGGAGCCGGACGGTTCTCTCCGGCGGCACCAGGTCGCGCGTGACCACGAGGACGAAGGGTGCGTGCGCCGAAGAGGCCTCTGTCTCGGTGCCGAATTCGGTGAGTGCCGCGGCGGCGTCCCGGAGCGGTTCGACGAGCTTGCGGAACTCCTGCTCGGAACGGCCGGCGAGATCGGGGTAGCCGAGGACGACGAGCTGGTCGACCTGCTGCTGGAACGAGGGCTGGGGAAAGGTGGAGATAGCGACTCCTGCCGGTGGGGTTGGGGCGCGTACTTTCAACGCGCCGTGGGTCGGCAGGGTTCCCGAGCGCCCGGCCAGGCTGCACAAATGTTGGGTTGTGACGTCCAGAACCGACCCGGAAACGTCCCGACCCAACATTTGTGGAGTTCGGCCGGCCGACCCACCTCAGGCCTGGACCGCGACACCCCGCTCGATCAGGTCGTCCACGTTCTCGATGCCCCAGGCGGTGAGGGCTTCGCGGGTGTCGATCCCCGGCTCGGGTGGCGGCGGAGTGGTCAGGCTGGCCGTCGTACGGGAGAAGCGCGGCGCGGGTGCGGGCTGGCGGACGCCCGCGTTCTCCACGAACACCTGGCGCGCCGCCATGTGGGGGTGGTCCATGGCCTCGGTGAGGGGTAGGACCGGCGCCACGCATCCGTCCGTGCCCTCGAACACCTCCGACCACTCGGCCTGGGTGCGGCCGGCGAAGGCGTCTGCGATCTGGTCACGCACGTCGCCGATCCGGTCGAGGTCGAAGCGATCGGGAGCGTCCTCGATGCCGAGCAGCTTCACGAACTCGTCGTAGAACTTGGGCTCCAGCGCCCCCACCGCCATGTGCCGGCCGTCAGCGGTCTCGTAGACGTCGTAGAAAGGCATGCCACCGTCCAGCAGGTTGGTCCCCCGCTCTTCGCGCAGGTTGCCGCCGGCGAGCATCCCCGAGCCCATGGCATTGAGGTGTGCGGTGCCGTCGACGATGGCAGCGTCGACCACCTGTCCCTTGCCGCTGAGCCGGGCCTCGAGCAGGGCGGCGAGAACGCCGATGACGAGGTACGTCGACCCACCACCGAAGTCACCGACCAGGTTGGCCGGGAAGTGCGGCCGGGACTTGTCCTGACCCATCCCGAACAGGGCGCCGGCGATCGCGATGTAGGTCAGGTCGTGCCCTGCCGACGTCGCGAGCGGTCCGCTCTGTCCCCACCCCGTCATCCGGCCGTAGACCAGCCGCGGGTTGCGGGCCGAACACTCCTCGGGACCGAAGCCGAGCCGTTCCGCGATGCCGGGCCGCATCCCCTCGACCAGGACGTCCGCCTCGGCGACCAGGTCGAGCACGGTCGCGATCGCGGCCGGGTCCTTGAGATCCAGGGCGACGCTCGGGCGGCCCCGGTTGAGCAGGTCGTTCGGGCCACCGGTGAACGGCTGCCCGCCGGGACGCTCCACCCGGATCACATCGGCGCCGAGGTCGGCCAGGATCATGCAGGCGTGCGGGCTGGGACCGATGCCGGCGATCTCGACGACCTTGATGCCACGGAGGGGGCCGGAGCCCTGCCCGAGTGCGTACGTCATGCGTCCGAGTGTGGCAGCCAACGTCCGGCCGGCTGTAACGCGGTGTTATGGACGCTGAGTGCGTCGTACACCGCATGTTCAGCGTCAATAACTCCGCGTTACAGCGGGATTTTGTCAGTCAGTGCCCGTGCAGCTGGTGTACGGCGGCGTGGCCGCGGCCGCGGGAGATCAGCCAGTAGTTGACCGGCACCGTGAGCACGAACGCGACCATGAGCGCGATGGCCAGGCTCAGCCAGAACAGACCCGAGGTGACGCCGGCCATCATCGCTCCCGGGATGGCGATCATCAGCAGGTTGTCGATGATCTCCATCGAGGTGATCGAGACCGTGTCCGAGGCCAGCGCGAGCCGGATGCCCTCGCGGTGGGAGACACCGTGGCGGCGTACGGAGACATAGGTCAGCAGGTAGCCGAAGAAGAACGCCAGCGCCACCGCGAGGGCGATGGTGGGGACGTCGCCCCAGCCCCACCACGTCCCGAGGACCATCCCGAGCACCTCGCCGATCGCACAGCCGGTGAGGCAGTGCACGGTGGCGCTGACTGCCGTGGACCAGGAGGTTCCGTTCGAGCTCATGGTGCGCCAACCATATACCCCCTAGGGGTATTCCAAAGTGGCCCAGATCACTTGTGCAACTAGTTGCACAGACCGCTTGACTGGCACAGACTCCATGCATGGCCCTCGAGCACGCCCTGCTGGTCTCGCTCAGCGAGCGACCGGGCACCGGCATCGAGCTGACCCGGCGCTTCGACCGCTCCATCGGCTTCTTCTGGCAGGCCACGCACCAACAGATCTACAAGGTGCTGCGGCGGATGGAGGCCGATGGCTGGCTGAGCGCGGGCGCCGGAGACACACGCAGCACCGAACGTCGGTACGCCGTGACGGAGCAGGGCCGGACCGCGCTCGCCGACTGGATCGCGACCCCGACCCCGGCCGCGCCGCTGCGCTCCGAGGTTGCCCTGAAGATGCGCGGTGCGACGTACGGCGACCGCGCTCGGCTGGTCGCCCACCTCGAAGACCTGGTCGCCGAGCACCGGACCCGCCAGGCGCACTTCGAGCAGCTCGAGCGCACCCAGTTCCCCGACCCCGGAACCCTCACCGGCCAGCAGCTCGACACCTGGCTGGTCCTGCGCGGCGGGATCAAGCAGGAGCAGTTCTTGGTCGAGTGGCTATGCGAGTACGTCGACGCCTGGACCCGTGCCGAACAGACCACACCCACTGAAGGGCCCACCGGAGGGACGACATGAACGACTACCCCCATCTGCTGGACCCGATCACGATCGGCAACCTGACCCTGCGCAACCGTGCGGTGATGGGCTCGATGCACACCGGTCTGGAGGACCGCGTCCGGGACATGCCCAAGCTGGCGGCGTACTTCGCCGAACGTGCCCGTGGCGGTGCCGGCCTGGTCATCACCGGCGGCTACGCCCCTACCAGGCGCGGCTGGCTCAAGCCCTTCGCCAGCGACCTGACCTCGCGGCTGCAGGCAGAGCGGCACAAGCAGGTCACCGGCGCCGTGCACGAGGCCGGCGGTGCGATCGCGCTGCAGGTGCTGCACGCCGGCCGCTACGGCTACACGCCGTTCTCGCAGGCAGCCAGTGAGCTGAAGTCGCCGATCACGCCGTTCAAGCCGAGCGCGATGTCGAGCAAGCAGGTCGACCGGACGGTGACGGCCTTCGCCGAGACGGCGGGCCTGGCGCAGAAGGCGGGCTACGACGCGGTCGAGATCATGGGCTCCGAGGGGTACCTGCTCAACCAGTTCCTGGCTGCGCGCACGAACGACCGCGACGACGCGTGGGGAGGTACGCCGAGCCGGCGGATGCGCTTCCCGGTCGAGGTCGTGCGCCGTACCCGCGAGGCAGTGGGTGAGGGCTTCCCGATCATCTACCGCATCTCCCTGCTGGACCTCGTCGAGGGCGGCCAGACCTGGGAGGAGGTGGTGGAGCTGGCACTCCTCGCCGAGCAGGCCGGCGCGACGCTGTTCAACACCGGCATCGGCTGGCACGAGGCTCGCATCCCGACGATCATCACCCAGGTCCCCCGCGGCGCCTGGACCTGGACCACGAAGCGACTGCGAGAAGAGGTCAGCATCCCGGTCTGCGCCTCCAACCGGATCAACACACCCGGGCTCGCCGAACAGCTGATCGCCGACGGCACCGCCGACCTGGTCTCGATGGCCCGCCCGTTCCTGGCCGACCCGGACTTCGTGAACAAGGCCGCGACCGGACGCGCTGACGAGATCAACACCTGCATCGCCTGCAACCAGGCCTGTCTCGACCACGCCTTCGTCAACCAGACAGCGAGCTGTCTGGTCAACCCGCGCGCGTGCCGGGAGACCCAGCTCGTGCTGCTACCGCTCCCGACCACTGCGCCGGCGAGGCAACAGCCAACGGTCGCGGTGGTGGGGGCAGGTCCGGCCGGGCTCAGCGCGGCGACGGCGTACGCCGAACGCGGCTTCGCGGTGACGCTGTTCGAGAAGGACCCGACTCTCGGCGGGCAGTTCCGCCTCGCGATGCAGATCCCCGGCAAGGAGGAGTTCGCCGAGACGATGCGCTACTACACCAGGCGCCTCGAGGTGCTCGGTGTGACGGTGGAGCTCGGCGTCGCCGCAACGGTGGAAACGCTCGAGGGCTTCGACGAGGTCGTGATCGCCACCGGTGTCGAGCCACGGATCCCTCCGATCCCGGGCATCGAACGCGCGCTCTCCTACGCCGACGTGCTGGGCGGATCCGCAACACCGGGGCGCAGGGTCGCCGTGATCGGAGCCGGCGGCATCGGCGTGGACGTCGCCCACTGGCTGACCCATACCGCAGAGAACCTCGACGAGTGGCTGGCCCACTGGGGCGTCGGAGATCCCTCACTGTTCGTCGGTGGTCTCACCGAGCGCAAGCCACGCACTCCGGCGCGCGAGGTGTACCTCGTCCAGCGCAAGTCCTCGGTGATCGGCAAGGACCTCGGCAAGACGTCGGGCTGGGCACACCGGGCCGTGCTCAAGCAGTCCGGTGTCGAGCAGATCAGCGGCGCGTCGTACGAACTGATCGACGAGCGCGGCCTGCACCTCACCGCCGACGGCGAGTCGCGGCTGCTCGGGGTCGACGACGTTGTCGTGTGCGCGGGTCAGGAGTCGGTCCGGGGGTTGTACAACGACCTCGTGGCCGCCGACCGGCGGGTCCACATCATCGGCGGTGCGGACGTGGCCGCCGAGCTCGACGCGAAGCGGGCCATCGAACAGGGGATGCGGCTGGCCGCCAACGCCTGACCATTCGGGGAGATCGATAGTCCCTTGGGGCTACCCCGACATGGCCCGTCCGCGCCTGTGTCAATGACCCAGTCGAGGCAGGGCCAGATCCGATCTGTCGCGCGTACCTTCGTCCTTGGGCGGGGGGACACTGATGGCTAGAAGAATTGCCGGATACCTGATTTGGGGGGTCGGGATCGGGCTGCTCCTCGTCGCCATCGGGGTCTCCCCCGCCACCAGCGCCGACTCGAAGCCCGTGATCGCAGGCACCTTCACCGTGAAGGTCAACCCGGAGCCCAGCTCGATGCCGGAGAACTTCAAGATCCCGCCGGGAAATCGCACCTACTTCTTCGGCGCGGGCTGCACTGTGGGCTCGTCGTGCCAGGTCTCCCGAACCACCACGGAGGGCGAGACACTGCCGACGCCGCTGAAGCCGTCCGGCAACGGCTTCTCCTGGGAAACCACGACGAAGCTGTCCTGCATCAACACCTCCACGGGAGAGGTCAGCGTCCAGCACGGCGCCGACGTCGTAGTGACGGCAAGGCTGATGCCCAGCGCGACGGCCGTGCGTGACGGGGTCACCTACGTCACTGCCCTGCGCGGCACGATGGACGTGGTCGACAAGATCACCGCCGCGGGTCGAGCCACCGACTGCACGATCCCCCCGAACGACACCTACATCGAGCGACAGCACGCAGTGCTCACTGGAACGGTGGTGCCTCTGGCCGCTCCACCGGCAGCACCACTGACGCCCCCGCTCGGCGTGACTCCGAGCAAAGAAGCAGCAACCGGCACCATGCCGGCCTTCGAGCTGCCCCAGACCGACCGCCAGCAGGCGAGCGCCGCCGCCGTCGCTGACGGGCGCCGCTCCTCGGTCCCGGGTGCCCTGGTCACCCCTGCAGAGGCGTTCCGCAACATCGGCGACCGCCTCCCTGAGGGTCTCCTGCTGGTGGCGCTCCTCGGGTTGCTGATGATCTTTCCCGCCCAGATCTTCAACAGCACCTACGAGGAGAACCACGAGCGGATCGACAAGCAGCTGGTCCGGCTGCGGTTGCGGAGACGAGCGGCTCCGGCCATCCCGGCGCAGCCCATGCCGCCGGACGTGCCGCCTCCGGCGGACGTCGCCACCTCCGGGGCTCCCCCACGCGGGAAGCGGATCGCGATCTTCCTGGCGTGCGCCATCGCCGGCACCCTGCTGGGCGGGCTCCTGGACCCGAACTTCGGCCTCAACACCCCGTCGTACGCGCTGGTCATCGGGCTCTTCCTCTCCATGCTGGTCGCCGTGCTCGTGGGCGCGTTCGCCGGAAGGGCATTCCGATCGGTCACGCACAACGGCTCCGGCTGGTATCTCCGGGCGATCCCGTCCGCCCTGCTGATTGCCGTCGTCTGCGTCGTGGTGTCCCGGCTGACGAACTTCGAGCCCGGCTACCTGTACGGCGTGCTCGGTGGCGCAGTCTTCGCCGCGGCACTGGACCGCCGCTCGGAGGGACGGGCCGAGGTCGCCGTCACGGTGACCATGCTCGTCGCGGCCGTGCTGGCGTGGGTTGCCTTCGCCCCGGTCGCCCGGATGGCTGATGGCGCCGACCCGGCGTTCTGGCTGCTGGGCACCGACGCCTTCCTGGGCAGCCTGTTCATCGGTGGCATCGAGGGTTTGATGTTCGGGCTCGTCCCGCTGCGGTTCCTTCCCGGCTACCGCATCAGGGGCTGGAACTGGATCGCCTGGGGTGTCCTGACCGCAGTCGTGCTCTTCGCGTTCGTACACGTGCTGCTGCTCCCCGAGGCCGGCTACCTCGGCCGGTCGACCGTCGTCTCCGTGCGCGTCACGATCGCGCTCTTCCTGGCCTTCGGCCTCGCCTCCGGACTGTTCTGGCTGTGGTTCCGGCTCCGGCCGACGCCGGCGAGTCCCGACCAGGAAGTGCCGGCCGCCGAGGGGGCCGCGGAGCCCATCGGCCCTGAGGTCTCGGCGGCCGGCACGCCTGACGCGGGGCAGGTCAGGGTTCCCGCCAGCGGAGGTACCGGCGAGCCTCCATCGGTGCCGTCCCAGGCGCGGCCCGTCGAGGAGGACCTGTCATGAGCCGGGCGTACATCTCGAGAGCCGCGCTCAGCGTCGTCGGCCTCCTCCTGCTCGCGGGCTGCGGCGGCGACCGGCCCGGGTACGACGATGCCGCCGTGGAGTCCTACCTGTCCACCAGCCAGGCCAACACGTTCGGCAAAGCAGGTGAGGTCGGCAAGGCGACCTGCCCCGGCGACCTGTTGCTCCGGGAAGGGATGACCTTCGTCTGCAAGCTCGACGTCTCGGGCGCGAAGCTCGCGTACAAGGTGCGGCTGACGAACGTGCATGGGGAGAAGGTGTCCGTCTCGGCTGCGCCGGACGGCGTACTGGTGTCGGGAACGAGGCTGAACAACTTCCTGCGCAGCTCGCTCCCGAAGGCCTCGGCAGCCGCGAAGGTCGACTGCGGCGGAGCCTTCGTCGTCGCGGACGTCGGCGAGTCGCTGCCATGCACGATGACCCTCGGTGCTCAGGAGAAGGCGGTCAAGGTCACCGTCAAGGACAAGACCGGCCGGGTGTCGATCGGCTCGTAGTTGGCCGAGACGGCGCAACTGAAAGAGAAAAAGCTCCCGAGACGGCGCAGCTGAAATTTCAGATGGCCGTCTCAGCGTCGTTCGGGGCCTTCAGTCGATCGCCTCGGCGCGCACCCGGTAGCCGGCGAACGAGGCGACCAGGAGCGTGACGCCGGCGATCAGCACGCCGCCGATCGCGCCGATGGAGCCGTCGGTCCAGTCCGTGATCGCCTCGGGTACGACGAGGGTCACTGCGATGACCGCGCCGGCCAGATAGGGCCAGGCAACGTTGCGGAGGTAGACCGCAATGCCCACAACGGCGACGAGCACAGTCAGCACATAGCCGATCCAGGCGTGGGTGCCGTCCGTCACCGCCACCTGGGCGCCGACCAGGGCAGTCGCAACACCCAGCGTGCGAGCCACCGTGGTCTCGCGGAACCACCCCATCTCGGTGAGCCCGAGCCACCCGGCACCGACCAGGAACATGGCACCCCCGATGGCGCCACCCTCGTAGTCGGTCACCCCAGTGACCAGGTTCACCGCGACGGTGACGAGGCCGGCCATCATGGCGACCACCCCCACCGCTGTGGGGGAAACCCGGTAGCTCACCGCGGCGAGGAGAACGCCGGCACCGGCACCCAGCACGACGGGCCAGTAGATGCCGGGGTAGTCGTAGCTCGTCATCTCGTCGATGACCCAACCGACGAGAACCGCAACGGTCAACGCCGCCCCGGAGAGCAGCGTGCCGGACAGTCGCCGGCGGGAGTCGTTGACTTCCTCGCGCAACGGTGGAGCACCAGCGGGCACCCGAGAGGAGACACCCCCGGCGACCGCCAGGACAACAGCCACGACGGCGAGCAGGGTGACCTGGGCACCGAATCCGAGGTCGTCCCACTCCTGGAGCACGAAGAGCCCGCCTGCAGCGAGCACCAGGGCACCGCCGAGGTAGGCAACCACCTCGACGAGCTGGGGCAGGCGGCGTGCGGGCTCGGCCTCAGCCGGTGCATCGCCCGATGCGCCGAGCACGCCGCCAACCACCGCGATGGAGTCCTGGCGCGCACCGGGGTCGACAAGCCGCGCCGCGATGAGCGCGTCGACCACGCGGTCTGCTGTGGGTGTGTTCATGAGTCGATCGTGACTCACTCGGACGCCCCAGCGCATGAGCGCTCGTACTCATTCCCAACGAGTCGTCAGCGGTGTGCCTCGCCCGGCTCGTGCTCGCGGTGGCTCTCCGGCTCCACCTGGAAGGTGGCGTGGTCGATGCCGAAATGGCTCGCGACACACTCGCCGAGCTCGTCGAGGATCTGGCCGACGCCCCTGTCCCGGAGCGCGTCGTCGGTGACGGTGACGTGCGCGGACAGGGCATGCATACCGCTGGTGATCGACCACGCGTGCAGGTCGTGTACGTCGGTGACACCGTCCGCTCCGGCCAGGTGCTGGCGCACGACCTCCATGTCCACATCCGGCGGCGCCGCCTCGAGCAGCACCCCCACGCAGGCGCGAAGCAACGACCACGCCCGCGGCAGGATCAGCGCAGCGATCACCAGCGAGGCGATCGAGTCGGCCCGGTCAAAGCCTGTGGTGATGATGACGACGCCGGCGAGGATCGCGGCGACCGACCCGAACGCGTCACCGAGGACCTCCAGGAACGCCCCGCGCATGTTCAGCGACTGCGCGCGCCGTGCGGCGAGCAGAGCCATGGAGACGAGGTTGGCGACGAGCCCGACGCCTGCGAAGACCAACATTTGTGGGGCATGGACGTCGACCGGGTCGAGGAGGCGACTGACTCCGGCGTACGCGAGGTAGCCGCAGACACCCAGCAGCACCACCGCGTTGATCAGGGCCGCGAGGATCTCGGCGCGGTGGTAGCCGAACGTCCGCCGTGGGGAGGGGGGCAGGGTTGCGACGTACGACGCGGAGAGGGCAACCACGATCGCCGCGGTGTCGGTGAACATGTGGCCGGCGTCGGCGAAGAGGGCCAGCGAGCTGGACAGGAAGGCGCCGACCAGCTCGACCAGGGCAACGGTCAGGGTGACCAGCAGCACCAGGCGCAGGCGGGAACGGTCCTCCGCCCGGCCTGCCTCGTGCCCGTGATCGTGGCCAGAACCCATGCGGAAAGGGTAGGGGGTGTCTCGCGATCCTCGTCCGTCGCGAGCGTCGTCCCACGGAGTGCGTCGCAAGGCGGAGGAGGGAGGCGATGCGCCAGCATCGACGACCGACGACAACGCCGCGAGGCGACCGTGGGGCGGCGCCGAGCAGGACATGGGATCGCGAGCCACCCCCTGTGGGTGTGTGGTGGATCCATAGGATCGGTCCATGAGGAGGCCGACGCTGAGCAATCGATCGCAGGTGGTGCTCACCGGCGTACTGATCCTGTTCCTCGTGGCGTCCTACGTGGTGGACAGCTTCGTGCCGGCGGCCGTGGCCGTTGCCCTGGGTGTGCTGCTCCTGGTTGTCAGGACCCCTCCGTCGCAGGGCAAGGACTAGCGGAGTGCCCTAGCGTGACTTCGTGACCGCCGACGACCCAGCCGACGACCCAGCCGACGACGCCGCCGACGACCCAGCCGCCGCCGCCAACCTCACCCGGCTGGTGCTCCCCGTGCCCGAGGTCTCGGACGCGGTGGCCGGCGCACACATTTCGCTGCTGGACCCGTTCCTCCCTGTGTCGGCGGTGGACGAGGGCGTCATCGGCGAGCTCCGCGACATCTTCTCCGAGCTGGTGCCGTTCGCGTTCGTGCTCGGGGAGCCGGCGCGGTTTCCCAGCGGTGCGGCGTACCTCCCGCCCCAACCCGTGGGGATCTTCCGCAGGATCAGCCAGACCCTGCGGCGTACCTTCCCCGAGGTCGTGGGGCACCCCACCTCGCTGCACGGTTCGATCCCGCACCTGGCCCTGAGCGACGCCGCGACCGCCGTCGTACGGACACCGCTGGAGGTCCACGCCCGGGAGGCCGTGCTGCTCGGGCCGGACGACGCGGCTCTCGCAACCTTCCGGTTCGGTACGTCGGCGGCGTGAGATTGCTTGTAACGCGGAGTTATTGACGCTGAACAAGGCGCGTACCGCTTGTTCAGCGACCATAACTCCGCGTTACAGCTGGGGGGTGGCGCGCTCAGGCGAGCGACTTGATGTTCACCACCAGCACCGAGCCGAGCACGCTGAAGCACGCGGCAAGCACGTAGAGCGTGGAGTAGCCGAGGCCGAGGCCGAGGACGCCGGCCGCCACCACCGGGGCGAGCACCTGCGGCAGGGCGTTGGCGATGTTGATGACGCCCAGGTCCTTCGCGCGGTCGTCCGCCGACGGAAGCACCTCGGTGATCATCGCGAAGTCCACCGCCGTATAGATGCCGAACCCGATGCCGAGGATCACCGCGCCCACGAAGGCGGCAGCCCAGGTCGTCACGAACGCCAGCAGCAACAGGGCCGACGCCGCGACCAGGCCCGAGGCGATCACGAACACCTTGCGCCGTCCGAGTCGGTCGGACCAGTAGCCGCCAACCACCGCGGTCAGCACGGTGGACACCCCGTAGACGCCCGTCAGCAGGAACACGCCGTTCTCGGCCTCGTCGTCAGTGAGCTGCACCGCGTCCTTGAGGTAGTAGAGGAGGTAGAGGATGAGCAGCGCGTTGCCGATGTTCATCAGGAACCGGGTGATCCAGGCCCACGCGAAGTCCGGGTGCTGCCGCGGCGAGATCCAGAAGGAGCGCACGAACCGACCGAGGTCGAACGGCTCGCGGTCGGCCGGGCCGAGTGCGATGTCCCGGCTGTCGAGGCAGTACGGCAGGGCGAGTACGACGAGCACGCCGGCTGTCGCGAGGTAGCCCGCCGCGATGCTGCCCGTGGCATCGGCGATCCCGGATCCGGCAACGATGCCAACGGTCTGGGCGATCGCGAGCCAGCCGCCGACGGTCCCGCGTGAACGGCTCGGCACCTGGTCGGGAACGGTCGCGGTGAGCGCGGCGAGCATCGCGTTCAGCGAGGCCTGGGCCAGCGCCCACGCGAGCACCATTACCAGCACCGACCCGGCGCTGGAGAGAACCACCATCGCGACGACACCGCCGACCAGCCCGCCCAGGACCCACGGCAGGCGGCGACCCATCCGCAGCACGGTGCGGTCGCTGTTTGCACCCCAGAGCGGGTTGAGCACGGTGGAGACCGCGGCACCGACGCCGGTGACCAGGGAGAGCGTGGCCTCCTTGTGGGCGGGGTTGAGCGCCTCTGCCTGCTGGGCGAGCAGCACCTGGATCGGCCCGAAGAAACCCGACCACACCCCGATGCTGATCATGGCCAGCCACAGCACCCAGACCTTGCTGACCGGGCGGGTCGGCTCGGAGAGGGCCGGGTCCTGCAGTTGGCTCATCCGCGATTGGCCGCGATCATCCCGGCGTACCAGTCGAAGGAGCGCTTCGGCGTACGTACCAACGTCTCGTAGTCGACGTGCACCAGCCCGAAGCGCTGGGCGTAGCCCTCTGCCCACTCGAAGTTGTCCATCAGCGACCAGCAGTAGTAGCCGCGTACGTCGGCACCGTCCGCGATCGCGTGCGCGACGGCCCGGAGGTGGCTCTCGAGGTAGTCGATCCGCGGCTGGTCGTCGACCACGCCCTGTCCGTCGGGGCCCATGCCGTAGGAGCAGCCGTTCTCGGTGACGTAGATCGGCGGGATGTCGGGGTAGCGCTCGACGAGCTGGCCGATCACCTGGCGCAGCCCCTCGGGAATGATGGGCCAGCCGAAGTCGGTCTTCGGGTAGCCCGGGATCTCGACGTACTGGAATGGCAGCTCGGAGCCCTCAGGGGCGCCGGCGACACGCATCGGGTTGTAGTAGTTGAACCCGTAGAAGTCGAGCGGCTGGTGGATCGCCTCGAGGTCGCCGTCCTGGATCGGCATCACCTCGCTGAACCCCTCGGGGTAGCTGCCGAGCAGCATCGGGTCGGCGAAGATCCGGTTCCAGATCGCGTCGAAGAGGTGCGCTGCGGCAACGTCCTCGGGCTTGTCCGAGGCGGCCCACACCGGCTGGTGGTTGGTGGCCGCGCCGACCTCGCGCGCACCGTTCGTCCGCAGCGCCTGTACGGCGAGGCCGTGTCCGAGCACGAGGTGGTGGGCAACCGGAAGGGCCTCGAAACCCAGGTCGCGGCCCGGTGCGTGCTCGCCGACTCCGTAGCCGAGCATGGTGACCACGTTGGGCTCGTTGACCGGCGCCCACTTGCCGACCCGGTCACCGAGCCGCTGGGCACAGAGTGCGGCGTACTCCGCGAAGCGCTCGGCCGTCGCGCGCGACTCCCAGCCGCCAGCATCCTGGAGAGCCTGCGGCAGGTCCCAGTGGTAGAGCGTCGCCATCGGCTCGATGCCCGCGCCGACGAGCTCGTCGACGAGCCGGTCGTAGAAGTCGAGACCCGCCGGGTTGGCCGGCCCCTGGCCGTCGGGCTGGATCCGGGGCCAGCCGATCGAGAACCGGTAGGCGCCGATGCCAAGCCGCTGCATCAGCCCCACGTCCTCGACGTAGCGGTGGTAGTGGTCGCACGCGACCTGGCCACTGCTGCCGTCCTTGATCCGGCCCGGCTCGGTGGTGAACGTGTCCCAGATGCTCGGTCCCTTGCCGTCCTCGTCCCACGCGCCCTCGATCTGGTAGGACGCCGTACTCGCCCCGAACACGAACCCGGCCGGCAGGTGCGGAAAGTTGTCTCCCATGGTTGGTGAGTAAACAAGGCGACGCGTAGTTCCGGATAGTCCCGAACGATCGGCATCTCATGCGGCCTCAAAAGCATGCCGTTCGTTCGGGACTATCCGGGCTTGGGTGATGACAGCATGGGCGGGGTGATCGAGCACCGGCTGGCGGGGGACCGGTTCCGTACGCGCGACGGGGGCCCTACGACGTGGCACTCGTTCTCCTTCGGGGCGCACTACAACCCAACAAATGTGGGGTTCGGCAGCCTGGTCGCGCACAACGACGAGCTGCTGCCGCCGGGCACGGGGTACGCCGACCATCCGCACGCCGACCTCGAGATCGTCACCTGGGTACTGAGCGGGGCGCTGCGGCACACGTCCTCGGTCGGCTCGGGAGTGGTCGGTCCCGGCCAGGTGCAGCGGCTCAGCGCGGGCAGCGGCGTCGTGCACTCCGAGGTCGCCGACGGTGCGGAGGAGACCCGGTTCCTGCAGGCATGGGTTCGACCCGACGAGCCCGGTCTTGCGCCCGACTACATGTCCTCGGCGGTCGCGAAAGACGACGGGTGGACCTGCGTGGCGGACGGGGACGGCCGGGGCGTCGTACCCATCGCAGCACAGGGCACCTCGCTCCACGCCGCAGACCTCGGAGCCGGCGAGCGCCTCGCCCTGCCCGACGCTCCCAGGGTGCACGTGTTCCTGGCGCGCGGGCGAGCCCTGCTCGGCGAGCGCCTGCTCGAGCCCGGTGACGCCGCTCGACTGGTCGAGGAGGGCGGTCGTCACGTCAGCGCGGAGGAGGACACCGAGCTCCTCGCCTGGGCGTTCAGGGAACCAGCACGCCGGGGTTGAGTACGCCGGTCGGGTCGAGGTCGGACTTGAGCGCGCGCAGCATGCGTACGCCGACCGGTCCGATCTCGCGGGCCAGCCAGGGCTTGTGGTCCTGGCCGACGGCGTGATGGTGGGTGATCGAGGCGCCGTGCTCGATCATCGCGTCCGAGGCGGCCGCCTTCGCCTGCATCCACTGGCCGATCGGGTCCTCGGACTGCTTCGCGGCGACGGTGAAGTAGAGCGAGGCGCCAGTCTCGTAGACATGCGAGATGTGGCAGAGCACGAGCGCCCCGTCGCCGAGCGAGGCGGTGAGGGCGGCCTTGACCTCGTCGTAGACCCGGTGCAGGCGCGACCAGAACGTGACCGTCTCCACGGTCTCGACCAGTACGCCGACATCGAGCATCGAGTCGCGCAGATAGGGGCCGTGGAAGCGGCCCGAGGACCAGCCTGTGTCCTCGCCGAGCGAGGTGCCGCCAAGCCCGGAGAGCAGGGCAGTGCAGGCGGTTCGCCTCGCGTCGACAGCCTCCGCGGTGCCTTCGTAGCCCGTCACCATGAGACACCCGCCCTTCTGGGCAGCCACCGACTCCCCGCCCACCTCGTCAGGCTTGGCCAGGTTGATCGATGTCTCGGCCTCGTCGGAGAGCCGCAGCACGGTCGGGAGTACGCCGGACCCGGTGAATGACTGGGCGAGGGTGCGCATCGCAGCCGCACCGTCGGCGAAGGAGTCCCAGCGCCAGGTCTCGTAGACCTTCAGGTCCGGCACCCGGCGTACGCGCACCGTGACGGCAGTGACCACGCCGAACGCGCCCTCGGAGCCCATCACCACCTCCCGCAGGTCAGGGCCGGCCGCGTTGGCCGGTGAGCTGCCGAGCAGCAGCTCGCCCTGCGGGGTGGCGACGCGAAGGCCGACCACGAGCGCGTCGAACCGCCCGTAGCCCGCCGAGGACTGGCCCGACGAACGCGTGACGGCGAACCCGCCGATCGAGGCGTACTCGAAGGACTGCGGGAAGTGGCCGAGGGTCAGCCCGTGCTCGGCCAGCAACGCCTCGGCCTGCGGCCCACGCAAGCCGGGCTCGAGGGTCGCGGTCATCGAGTCGGCGTCGACCGCGAGCAGCTTGTCGAAGCGGATCAGGTCCAGTGAGATGACGCCGGCGTACCCCTCGCGCCGGGCCACAAGTCCGCCGACAACCGAGGTGCCACCACCGAACGGGACCAGGGCGACGTGGTGCCCGACGCACCACGCGATGACCTCGGCCACCTCCTCGTGGGTGCCCGGCCGGACGACGGCGTCGGGGGAGTCCGTTCCGTCGCCGCTGCGGAGCTTGAGCAGGTCCGGCGTGGACTTGCCGCGGGTGCGGTGCAGCCGGGTGTGGTGGTCGGTGAGGACGTGCTCGGCACCCACGATGCCGGCCAGCTCGCTGAGCAGGTCCTCGGCAAGGGGGACGGAGAGCCGAACGTCGGCGGGGTCGACCGCTGGCATGTCCGTCGTACCGATGAACGCATCGACGAGGTCGAACGCGCTCTGCGGCAGCGGTGCGGCCTGGGCCGGGTCGCCCCAGCGGGACCAGTGCATTTCGGGGGGCATCTCCGGAGTGGGTGGGCTCACGTGTTACAGTGTGACACATGACGTCAACTCGTCACAAGCCCTCGACCACCCTCGCGCCTGCTGACGACGCCTACCTCGACGCCGCCCGCAGCGCAATCCTCGCGGTCGGCTGGAGCCGTACGACGCTCACCGACATCGCCCGCCGGGCCGGGGTGAGCCGGATGACCCTGTACCGCCGCTGGCCGGACACGCAGGCGATGCTCGCAGACCTGATGACCCGGGAGTGGGGGCGCGTCGTAGACAAGGCGGCAGACTCACTGGACTCGAGCGCGGACCCGCTCCGCCGGATCGCCGACGGCGTCGTCGCGACGGTCCAGGCCCTCCGCGCCGACGCGCTTCTGCGGCGGATCATCGACGTCGACCCTGAGGTCCTGCTCCCCTACCTGCTCGACCGCCGCGGCCGGAGCCAGGACGCTCTCGCCGCCGCCCTCGCCGGACTGATTCGCAAGGGCCAGCGCCATGGCTCGATCCGGGACGGTGACGCCGACACCATCGCGCGCTCGCTGCTGCTCGCCTGCCACGGCTTCGCCCTGTCGGCCCACACGATGCTCGACCCCGGGGTCGACCCGACCAAGGAGAGCGGCGCGCCTTCCCTGGACACAGACGTCACTGCGTTCGACCGCGAGCTCGCCCGTCTCGTCGAGAGGTACCTGCAGCCATGACCGGCAAGATCAACGTCGGCCTGTCCGGCATCCCCGAGTCGACCGACGTCCTGGTCATCGGCCTGGGCATAACCGGGGCCGGAGTCGCCCTCGACGCCGCCAGCCGCGGCCTCGACGTGGTGGCGGTCGATGCCGAGGACGTTGCCTTCGGGACGAGCCGATGGAGCTCCAAGCTCGTGCACGGCGGGCTGCGCTACCTGGCTCAGGGCAAGCTCGACATCGCGCACGAGAGCGCCGTCGAGCGCGGGATCCTGATGCAGGTGACGGCCCCGCACCTGGTCCATGCGCTGCCGATGCTGATGCCGCTGACGCCGACGATCGGCCGCAAGCAGGCTGTGCTCGCCCGTGCCGGCATCCGCGCGGGCGACGTGCTGCGGCTGGCCGCCCGCACCCGTCGCGAGATCCTCCCCAAGCCTCGGCTGATCGGGGTCACCGAGGCGCTGACGCTGGCCCCCGTCGTACGACGTGAGGGGCTGCGGGGCGCGCTCCTGTCCTGGGACGGCCAGCTGGAGGACGACGTACGCCTGGTCCTCGCGGTTGCTCGCACGGCCGCGGCCCAAGGAGCGCACGTGCACACCCGGGTCCGGGTCAGCGAGCCCAGTGGCGAGGGGGCAGTGCTCACCGATGCCCGCACCGGCGAGTCCCGTCCCATCCGCGCCCGCGCGGTCATCAGCGCCACAGGCGTGTGGGCGGGAGATCTCGTCCCGGAGATCCGGCTGCGTCCCAGCCGGGGCACCCACATCGTGCTGCGCAAGGAGACGCTGCCGGGAGTTCGGTGCGCGGTGATGGCGCCGGTGCCGGAGGCCAGCAACCGCTACGTCTTCGCGCTGCCGCAGCCGGACCAGACCTTCTACGTCGGCCTGACCGACGAGGAGGTCGACGGTGAGATTCCCGACGTACCAGTGCCGCCGGAGGAGGACATCGAGTTCCTGCTCCGCGTGATCAACACGATGCTGCAGGTCGAGGTACGTCGCGACGAGGTCGTCGGCGCGTACGCCGGGCTGCGGCCCCTGCTCGACACGGGGACCACGACGGCCGACATCTCCCGCAAGCACGCCGTCCTCCTCTCGAGCAGCGGCGTGTTGACCGTCGTGGGCGGGAAGCTGACGACCTACCGCAGGATGGCGCAGGACGCGGTCGACCGGGCGGTCGAGGCGGCGGGTCTCGAGGCAGGCCCCTGCCGCACCCGGGCGCTGCCCCTGCTCGGTGCCGCGCCACGCCAGCAGCTCGCGGCCCTCGACGCACCGGAACGCCTGGTGCGTCGCTTCGGCACCGAGGCCGCCGGGGTGCTTGCCGGGGCGGTGGCGGTGACCGGTCTCCCCGAAGAGGAGCTGCTGGCGCCGATCGCTCCGGGCCTGCACGCCACGCTGGCCGAGCTGGTCTTCGGGGTCACCCACGAAGGAGCAGCCACGGTGGAGGACCTGCTGGACCGCCGTACGCGCATCGGGCTGGTGCCCGAGGACCGCGAGCTGGCCCGGCCGGCCGCCGAGCGCGCGCTCGCACTTGTGACACCGGAGGGCTGATCCCGTGAGATCGCCGGTTCAGGGCTCTGCGGGCAGGCCCAGCTCCTCGAGCACTGCCGCCGCCGCGCGGCGACCCGAACGCAACGCACCGGGGATGCCTGCCGCCTCCCGGTGGTCCCCGGCGACGAAGAGCCCGTCGCCGAGGGAGACCTCCCGGCCCAGCATGAGCGGCGGCCTCGCCGCGGGCATGGCCGCCGTCTTGACGTGCCGGGTGACCAGGCCCCAGGTCGCGGTGTTGGTGCGGAACACCTGACCCAGCTGCGCGCGCACCTCGGCCTCGGTCTCCGTGCCGGCGTCCGCACCGGGCACGGTGACCGAGCACGCCGCCACCAGGTGGCTGGCCGGCGGGGCGTAGCGCGGAGCGATGTTCGAGACCACGATCGCGTGCGAGAGCGGTCCGGCCGACGGGCCGACCGGGTTGACGAACGGCATCTTCATCGTCGTGGGCGGGACCGAAGTCGAGAACCACCACGTCGCCAGCCCATGCATCGTGGGAGTGCCGAGGCCCAGCAGGGACGAGGCGGTCACCGGGTCGGTCGCAACCACCGAGGCACGGGCCTGGATCTCTCCTCCGTCAGTCAGGATCCGCACTCCCTCGCCGGTGCTCCGCACGATTCCCAGCACATCCACCCCGTGCTCGACGGGCTGCTCGAGACCGATGGAGAGCTGGTTCGGCAGCGCCTGCATGCCCAACGCGGGCAGAGCCGGGATGCCTTGTAGCAGCGACTGCATGCTGAGCATCGCGAACTGGTAGGAGGTGCGCAGGTCCTCGTCGGCGAAGACCAGCCGGAAGAACGGCCGCAGCACCTCCTCGCGGATGCGGCCCGAGATCCCTTCGCGGTCCAGCGACTCCTCCAGGGTCATGTCGGCACCGCCGAGAAGCCGCTCGGTGCTCTTGCGCAAGGGGTCCGTCCAGCGGATCAGCCGAGCGATGTCCTGGGGCTGACCGATGCCCGCGCGGATCGCGGCGATCAGGGCGGTCTGCGAACCGCCCAGCACCCGGTAGCCGTGGGGGTGGGCGAGCACCATGCCGCGCTCGATCGGCCTCGGGTTCAGCGCAGCGACGTCCACGGACCGACGTACGTCCGGATCCTCAGAGTTCAGCCACTGGAAGCCGCGGTCACACCGGAAGCCGTCGATGACGTCCGTGCCGACCCGACCACCTACTCGGGCCGAGCGCTCGAGGACGCGCACCGGTATACCGGACTCCTCCAACGCCCGCGCGCAGGTGAGTCCGGCGACTCCGGCGCCGATCACGGCCACGTCGGTGGCGTCCATTGCGGTGAGTATCACCCTAAGGCGCATTCCGTACTGAGCGGACAATCCGTTGGTCTGGACCACTCTGGCAGGCGACCGGGTGCTGGTCGCCCCCGCGACGCCTTATCCGATAGTGCAGAACCGCACGATCTGCTCCATCGCACCCCGGGCCTCGGGGATGGGCAACAGCGGGTAGACGTGGATGAGGTCGGGAGCGACGACGTACTCCATCGGCCAGTCGGCCTCGTCTGCCCTCTCGAACAGCGCGTCGCATGCAGGCTGCAGCAGGTCGCGCGTCCCACACAGCATGAGGGTGGGCGGGAGGCCAGCGAGATCGCCGAGCCCGGGGCTGACTCGCGGGTCGGCAAGCAGCTCCGGGTCCTCGGTCCCGGCCCAGAAGGTCGCATAGATCGAGAGGTGCGTGAAGGACAGCCACGGGTCGCGCTCGGCCGCCTCCAGGGTGCCCGGCGTGGTGCCGGTGAGATCAACCCACGGCGCGATCAGGACCAGGTGGTCCGGCTGGGCGCCGCCGCGGTCCCGCAGTGCCTCGGCCACGGCCAGCGCGTAGCCACCGCCGGCCGAGTCACCCGCGAGTACGACGCCCTGCGGCGACTGGGCGCAGACCTCCTCGAGGAGCGCGACCATCTCATCGAAGGAGTCGTGCACGGTGAACTCGGGAGCAAGTGGGTACGCCGCAATGACCGCGCGGGCACCGAGGGAGTCGGCCAGCCGCGTGGCGAACCTCCAGTGGCGTGGGTCCGACGGCCGCACATAGGCGCCGCCGTGCAGGTACACCACTGCGCGCCCGGACGGCTCGGTCTCCGCCGGCCACAGGGTGAACACGGGGAACCCGTGGACGTTGCTGATCGACTCCTCGTGAGTCCGGCGTACGTCTCGCGGCGGACCCTCCTGGGCCATCCGGTTGTCCCGAGCCATGGACGTCCGGATGGCGGGGATGTCATCCGGCGACATGTTGCGCCGCAAGATCGGGATCACCCGGCTCGCGATCGCGTGCTGGATGCTCGGCATGACGGCCAGCCTAGAGACCCACCCCGGGACGCCCTCGCCGGTGGTGGCCTTGGGACGTCATACGTTGTGGCGGCAGTAGCGACCAGCTCGCATGACGTTGGGCGGGAGGTCATACGAAGTGGCTGCCCAGGCGACCAGCTCGCATGACATTGGGCGGGAGGTCATACGGAGTGGCGACGGTGGCGACCAGCTCGTATGACGTCCGCGCGCGGCCAGGGCCGGCTAGGGCCGGCTACGCGTAGGTGTCCGTCGGGTCGGCGGGCAGGCGGGCCGACATCACGATCAGGCCCACAGCCGTGATGACGGGGACGAGCATCGCCCGCTGGAGATCGGAGTGGGCAGCCACGAAGCCGATCAGCGCGGGGCCGACGAGGAAGGAGGTGTACCCGAAGCTGACCACTAGGGCCAGCCCGCGAGCACCGCCGATGTGTCCGGCCAGCCCGTAGATCTGCGGAGCGATCAGCCCCACCCCGAAGCCGACCAGGCACCAACCCAGCAGAATCAGCGGCAGCCCGCTGGTGAAGGCGGTGAGCAGGTAGCCGACCAACGCACAGGCCGAACCGCCGCGCACCACAGTCGCCCGGCCCAGCCACTCGACCACCGCGTCGCCGGCGAGCCGGATCACCACCATGAAGCCAGCAACGCAGGCCAGGCCCCACGCCCCGGAGCTCGGGCTCACCTCGCCCACGTCGGTGACGTGCAGCGAGGACCAGTCGACCGCGGTGCCCTCGGTGAGTCCGAAGCACACTGCCATGGCGGCCAGCAGCCAGGCGACGGCCGGCACCTTGCCCCGGCGGCCACCTTCCCCGGTGCCGGCACGCGGTGGTGACTGAGGAGTCGTCGTGACCAGGGAGGCCAGCAGCAGGACGACGATCAGCGCGGCGCCCCACAGCGCCCACCGCGTGGTCACGTCGGCGACGAGCAGCTGCCCGAGTACGACGACGACCAGCGCGCCGGCCAGGTTGCCGACCGAAAAGGAAGCGTGCAGCCGGCTCATCACGGACCGGCCGCGCGCCAGCTCGACGCTGACCCCGAGGGCGTTCATGGAGACATCCATTGCGCCGTTGCCCAGACCGAAGATCGCCGCCCCGATCACGAGGACCGGGTAGTCAGCAGCGGCTCCCATCACGACCGTGCCCACGGCCATCCCGGCGCCGCCGACCAGCGAGGGGCCACGGGCGCCGAAGCGGTCCGCGAGCACTCCGCTGAGGTTCATGGACGCCACGGCGAAGATCCCGGCTGCCACGAGTACGCCGACGATGTGACCCGGCTCGAGGGAAAGATGAGCCCGCAGTCCTGGCAGCGACCCCCCGAACACCCCGACGGCGAGCCCGTTGGTCACGAAGAGTGCGGCGACCGCGAGCAGGTCGCGCGTCGAGCCCTGGTGGCCCGCGGACTCAGCAGACTGCTTCATCGGACCCGGACATCCTGCAGGAACTCGCGCAGCACGGGTCCGGCCGTGCCCGAGCCGGAGTCGCCGCGCTCGACGAAGACGGCCACCGCCAGGTCCCCCTTGGCGGCCACCATCCATGCGTGCGTGGGCAGCGGCGGCTTGTCGCCGAACTCCGCAGTTCCGGTCTTGGCGATCACGGGCTCGCCGGGCAGGTCGCTCAACACCTTGCCGCTGCCCCGCTCGACCACGGCCTGCATCATCATCCGGAGCTGCGACCCCTCGGTGGCGGTCAGCGGCTCGGCCGGCGCCTTCTGCTCAACCTCGTGCCCAGGCAGCAGCCGGGGAAGTACGGCGGAGCCCTTGACCACCGAGGCAACCACCGTCGCCATCGCCAGCGGCGAGGCGAGCACGGTGCCCTGCCCGATCATGCTGGCTGCGGCCTGCGTCTCGCTCCCGGCCTGACCAACCTCCCCGAAGTACGACGAGAAGCCCGTGCCGTGGTCGACTCCAAGGCCGAGCGCCGCAGCCGCCTTCGCCAGCGACCCCGGTCCGAGCTTGTCGCGCTGGGAGATGAAGGCGGTGTTGCAGCTGTTGGCGAGCGCGTCCTCGAAGCTGATGCGACCCAGGCCGGACGACGGGTAGTCGTCGTAGTTCTTGAACCTCTTGCCGTCGACCACCGTGGTCGCCGGGCAGGGCACCTCGGTCCGCGGGGTCACTCCCGCTCGCAGCAACGCCAGGGCGCTGACCACCTTGAAGGTCGAACCAGGTGGGTATTGGCCGATCGTGGCGGTGCTGTACCCCTTCGAACCCGGCCCGCTCGCGACCGCCAGCAGGTCGCCGGTCGTGGGCCGGATCGCCACCAGGGCACTCGCCGGCCCGACGTCGGCCAGGACCCGTTGGGCGACCTGCTGGGTCGCGACGTCGATCGTGGTGCGCAGGGGGCTACCGGGTTCGGCGTCGAGCGTGAGCAGGGTGCGCCTCTCCCCCTTGTCGTCGACCGCCACCACCTTGGCGCCCCGGGTGCCGAACAGCTGCTCGTCGTACCTCTTCTGGAGACCGGAGACTCCGACGTCGTCCCCGGCCTTGATGCGCCCGTCGCTGTCCTTGACCAGCTCGGCGGTCGCCGGGCCGACGCTGCCCAGGATCGCGGAGGCGAAGTCCTTGGTCGGTGCCAGCGGCAACTGGTCGGAGATCGCGCGGCCCCCGCGAATGCCGGTCAGTCCGGTCAGTACGCCGGCCGGCACCTCGTTGCGTCGGTAGACGATCCCCGCAACGAACGCCTTCGGACCGGTGGCGTTGACCTGCTTGACGAAAGCGCGGACGTCGATGTCGATCAACCGGGCAAGCGCAGTCGCCGACGCGGTCACCTGGGGGGCGCTCAGCTGAGTCTTGTCCAGCCCGACACGCAGCACCGGTCGTGGCGCGACGATCGGCTGGTCGCCGGCACCGAGGATGTTGCCGCGCTCCGGCTTGATGGTGCTCTGGACGAGCCTCTCCCCAACCTTTAGCGAGGCTTCGACGATGGTCGGGCTCCAGCGCACCAGCCAGCCGGTGCCGTCGCCGGTATCGCCCTTGGAGAGCTTTACCTCCGTGTCATAGGTCCATGTCTTCGAGCCGACCTGCCAGCGCCAGTCGAGGCGGGCGGTGGTGGCGTCCCCGTCCGTGGACACGCTGCCTACGGAGACCTTGGCCTCACCGAGCCCGTCGGTGACCGCGGCGTACTCCTTGGCGGCGGCGGCGTCGTCCTTGAGGAAGTCAACGCCCTCGACGCTGCCGGCCGAGAGCGACTTGGCCAGCCGGTCAACAGCGTCGTCGGGGTCGGGACCGAACCCGGGAACGCTGCACGCGCTGAGGATGAGCAGCAGACAGCCTCCGGCTGCCAAGGAGGAGGTCGACCTACGTACGGCGGTGTGACGCATGCGGTCGATCCGACCATGCCCGGCGGAGGCAGACAAATCGGTTTGCGGTGGTCTGTGCCGCGCCGGACAGCCGACGGCGGAAAGGGGCTGCCGGCGCGACACAGGTTTGAGTGGCGGCGCGCCTACTTCTTGAAGGCGTCCTTGATGTTCTCGCCGGCCTGCTTGAGCGAGGACTTGCTCTGGTCAGCCTTGCCCTCCGCCTCGAGCCTCTCGTCGTCGGTCAGCTTGCCCGTGGACTCCTTGACCTTGCCCTTGAGGTCCTCGGCCTGGTTGCTGGCCTTGTCGTCTATACCCATCAGGTGCACTCCTCGGTCGATTCTGATGACAACCGGTCGTGCGACGGACGCAGGTGCAATGCGGAGCGTGTCCGAGCCACCGGGGCGTACGCCGCACAGTCGCGGGCGCCCGGTTCTGGACGGTCCGACCCTCTGTGTACCCGCATCATTCGCGAAGTAACAGAGCACGCTCGAAGTTCAGGCGCCCTTCTTGCGGTGGTGCTCGATGACCTGGCTGGCGACCTGGGCGAGCTTGACGTTCATCTCCTGCGACACCTTGGAAAGCATCTGGAAGGCCTGGTCGTCGTCGATGTCGTTCATCGCCATCAGCAGGCCGATGGCCTTGCCGATCTCACGGTTGCTCTCCAGACCCCGGCGCAAGGTGGTGGCCTCCTCGCCGCGATCCAGAGCCGCCATCGCGACGGACGCGAATGCGGTGAGCATGATCGCCTGTTCCAGCGAGTGGTCGGTGAGCGCACCGGGGGTGTCGCTGAACACGTTGAGTGCGCCGACCTTCTGGCCGTCCTGCCGGATCCGGAACCCGGCCATCCCCCGGACCTCGGTCCGCTCGAGGATCGCGGTGGCCAGCCTGGGCCACTGGCTGCCAGTAGTGAGGTCGGAGCAGATGTGCTGGTCGGGCTCGGACTCGTCGATGGCGTCCAGGCATGGTCCCTCGCCCAGGGCGTTCTCGATGGCGTCGATCTCGCGGGCCACGTCGTCGGAGGCGGCGACGGTGCGGTTGCGCCCGCTGCGGCGGAGCATCAGGGAAGCGTGGTCACAGCCGTCGACGAACTCGACGGTGCTGGTGCACATCGCGTCATAGACGGCTTCGTAGGACTCGCTCGAGTAGACGATCTCGGCCATGGCGCGGAAGGTGGTCAGCAGTTCCGGTGGAAACGGGGTGGGCATCTAGAGACATCCTCATTGAGCGGGGAGAGGGTCGTTCCCGGATTCTTGAGTCCGACTGCTGTCGACATCTTGCCACGCCGTACCGAAACCGTCGCTCAGAAGGTCACGTCGAGTCGTTCCAACCGGCCGGGCGGTTCTTCCTGGCCAGCTTGCCGACGACCAGCGCGTAGGACTCGTCGACCGCCTCGCACAGCTCGTCGTCTTCGATCGCGCCGTTGAACCGCAGGTCGTTCCAGCCGGAGCGGCCGATGTAGGCCATCACGCTCGCGTCGTCGGGGAAGCGCTTCAGCCACTCGTCTGCGATCTCGCGGTTGACCCCACTCTTGACCCCGACCCCGTCGGCTCCGACGAACGCGAAGATCTTGTCGTGCACCTTGACCACCGGGTGCTCGTGGCCCCACGGGTTGTCCGGCCATGCGCCGGGCTTGGCCAGGCAGTGGGCCAGCATCTGCTCCGGGGTCATGGGAGGAGGCTACGGCGGACTCCGGCGCACTCCGGCGCACTCCGGGCGACCCCATGGGCGCTCGCTCCTCAACGCAAGGCTGCTCGACCACCTACCGAACGCGACCCCACAGCCCGATCAGAGGAGTCTGCCGTGCACCTGGAGGCCGCCACGCGCCATTTCGCAACAGCCTCCAGGTGCGTGCAGGACTCCGCTGATCGTCTTGTTCGTGCACGATCGACGACCTGATGGTCTGGGCTGGGTATTCGGCCTGCGGAGAGTGGTCTCGACTGATCGCTCGCTTCGCTCGCTGCTCGACCACCTACGGGCCGGCGTACGACGGTCCGGCTCCCGGCGCTGACCAGACCCGCCGAGACGGCGCTTGTGTCCCACCCAGACCCGCCGAGACGGCTGGGATGCACGCGGCGAATGAACATTGGAGCCGTCTGGGCGGTTGTTCCCGGGACACACGCGCCGTCTCGGCGGTCCTCCCCGGTGGCGAGCCGCACCCACCCGCAACTCGATGTGCGGAGTCTGTCCTGCACCTGCTGGTGCGCGCTGGACTCCTCTGATCGCGGTTCCATTCACGGTCGCAGCAGCTGAGCGCCTCGGGCTGCTCCGGGCAATGGCGCGCCTTGTGCGTTGTGCCGTCGTGGACTTGGTCCCGCCGCTGGGTGGGGCCGCCGAGGCTCCGCCTCCGGCTTCGCCGGAGTGCCTACAGTTGGCCGCATGCCTGCCGAGACCAGCATCTCGATCCCCCGACCTGACTCCGGCGACGTCGTGGAGCTGATCCTGGAGGACCACCGCCTCTTCGAGCACCTGCTGCGGGAGCTGCGCAACGAGCAGAACGACCGGGACGCCCTGCGCCAGCAGCTCTCGGAGCTGCTGGTGGCGCACGGCGAGGCCGAGGAGAGCCGCGTCTACCCCCAGCTCGAGCGCAGGAACGCGATCGACGAGGAGGAGGCGGAGCACGGCGAGAAGGAGCACCAGGAGGGCTACGAGACCTTGCTGCCGCTGCTGGAGGCGACCGAGCTGTACGACGAGGAGTTCAGCAATCTTCTACACGAGTTCAGCGAGACGCTGATGCACCACCTCGACGAAGAGGAGCGCGACATCCTGAACCCGGCTCGCGAGGACGTGAGCGAGCAGGACCGCGTCCAGCTCGGTGCCGCGTGGCTGGCGGAGCGCAACCGCATGCTCGAGCAGGGCTGCGGAAGCCAGGAGCAGGTACGCGCGCTCGTCGACGAGTCCTGAGGCCCCTTGAAGTCCTGGATGGCCGATACACGGCCACTCCGCAACCCGCACTTCCGACGGCTCTGGACCGCCAACATCGTCACGGTCGTCGGGGCACAGCTGACCGTCGTGGCAGTGCCGGCCCAGATCTACACGCAGACCGGCTCTTCGGCGTACGTCGGTCTAACGGGTGTCTTCGGCCTGGTTCCACTCATCGTCTTCGGCCTCTGGGGCGGAGTGCTGGCCGACGTCGTCGACCGTCGCACCCTGTTGATCTGGACCAGCTTCGGCCTGATCGGGACCAGCACACTGCTGTGGCTGCAGGCGTGGGCGGGAAACACCAACGTGTGGTTGCTGCTTGGGCTGTTCTCGGTGCAGCAGGCGTTCTTCGCGGTCAACCAGCCGACCCGGAGCGCCGTACTGCCTCGCCTGCTGCCGATGTCCCTGCTACCCGCTGCCAACTCGCTCAACATGACGGTGATGCAGGCCGGCGCCATCGGCGGCCCGCTGATCGCGGGCGTGCTGATCCCGGTGTTCGGACTCTCGTGGCTCTACCTGATCGACACCCTCACCCTGGTCCCCACGCTCGGTGCCGTGCTGAGGCTGCCGCCCCTGCCGATCGAGGGCGTCACCGGAAGCCTGGGGATCCGGGCGGTGCTCGACGGGCTCGGCTACCTGCGCGGGCAGCCCGTGCTGCTGATGTCGTTCCTCGTCGACATCATCGCCATGGTGTTCGGGATGCCGCGGGCCTTGTTCCCGGAGATTGCGCATCTCGACTTCGGTGGCCCTGAGAGCGGCGGGCTGGCGTTCGCACTGCTCTTCGCGGGCATCCCGATCGGGGCGGTGCTGGGCGGCGTCTTCTCCGGATGGGTCTCCCGGGTCGAGAGGCACGGTCTGGCCGTCATCGTCTCGGTCCTCGTCTGGGGACTGGCGATGTTCGGCTTCGGACTCGCGGTGAGCCTGGCCGACAGCTGGCACTGGCCGATGTTGCTGGCCGCCGTACTCATGCTGGTCGTCGGCGGCGCCGCTGACATGGCCTCGGCGGCCTTCCGGATGAGCATGCTGCAGAGCGCCGCCTCCGACGCCGTGCGCGGTCGGCTGCAGGGTGTCTTCACGGTGGTGGTCGTCGGTGGTCCCCGGATCGCCGACGTGGCCCACGGTGCCGTTGCGGTCTCGATCGGTGCTGCGGCGACGGCGGCAGGCGGCGGCCTCCTGGTCGTGGTCGCGACCGTACTGGCGGCCGTCGCCTTGCCGGCTTTCGTGCGCTATCGCGTCATTGCCGCGACGGATCGCCCGCACTGACTCAGGCGCCGCAGCACACCGAGCCGGACTGCTGCACGGTCATCTCGTTCTCCCCCGCATGGCTGCCGAACTCCTGGCTGTCCTGGAGGACCGTGTAGATCTCCCACCGCTCACCGTTGGGCGCGCCCTCGACCCAGAACTTGTCCTGCCGCGCGTAGCAACACGTGGTGTCGCGCTCGTCGACGGAGGCCAGGCCGACCTCGGTCAGCCGGCGCTGCTCGGCATCGACCGTGTCGGTGTCGACGACCTCGACGCCGAGGTGGTTGACCGAACCGCCGTGGCCGGGGTTCTCGATGAGTACGAGCTTCAACGGGGGCTCGGCAACAGCGAAGTTCGCGTAGCCGGGCCGGATCTTTGCCGGCTCGGTGTCGAAGAGCCGGCTGTAGAAGGCGACCGACTCCTGCAGGTCGTCGACGTTGAGGGCGAGCTGTACGCGGGACATGTGAACCTCCGGGCTAGATATTGATGGATGTCGATGTGTTGAAGTTGCCACAGACATAGACGTCTGTCAATATCGATGCATGTCGAAGTCTCTGCCCTTGCTGACTCCCACGCAGACGGTCGAGTGCTGCACTCCCCTGCTCAAGCAGCCGTTGACAGAGGACGAGGCCACCCGCATCGCACCCCTGCTCAAGGCGCTCGCCGATCCCGTCCGGCTGAGGCTGCTCTCGCTGGTGGCGTCGTACGCCGACCAGGAAGCGTGCGTGTGCGACCTGAACGACGCCTTCGACCTCTCCCAGCCCACGATCAGCCACCACCTCAAGGTGCTGCACGAAGCTGGGCTGCTCGATCGGAGCAAGCGGGGCGTCTGGGTGTACTACCGAGTGCGTGCCGAGGCGTTGGCCGCCCTCAGCGCCCTGCTCGGTGGCGTCGCGGCGTGAGTGGAGCGGTTGCCGCAGAACGGCTGGCCCGCAAGGCGCTCGCTGAGATGGTCGGTACGGCGTTTCTGGTGGCGGCCGTGGTCGGTTCCGGCATCGCGGCCACCCGCCTCTCCCCAGGCGATGTCGGGCTGCAGCTGCTCGAGAACAGCTTGGCCACCGGGGCGGTGCTGGTCGCGTTGATCCTGGCGCTGCGGCCGGTCTCTGCATCGTTCAACCCCGTGGTGACCCTGGTGGAGCGGGCTCTCGGCCAGATCAGCACCCAGACGGCAATGGCACTCGCCGGTGCACAGGTCGTCGGTGGCGTGCTCGGGGCGGTGCTGGCCAACCTGATGTTCGATCTCGATGCCGTCGCGCTCTCCACCCAGGAACGCTCCGGCGCCGGGCTCTGGCTGGGTGAGGTCGTGGCGACCATCGGCCTGGTGCTGGTGGTGTTCGGGACCCTGCGCACCGGCCGCGGAGAGACGATCGCGTTCGCGGTGGGGGGCTACATCGCCGCGGCGTACTGGTTCACCAGCTCAACCAGCTTCGCGAACCCTGCGGTCACCGTTGCCCGGATGCTCTCCGACACCTTCGCCGGGATCGCGCCTGCTTCTGCACCCATGTTCGTCCTGATGCAGCTCGTCGGCGGCGCCGCCGCCCTCGGCCTCCTCCACCTGCTCTTCCCCGTCCCGACCGAGGAGGTCGCCCGTGCCTGACCAAACCACCCCCGAACGTCCCAGCGTGCTGTTCGTGTGCGTGCACAATGCCGGTCGCTCGCAGATGGCGGCCGGCTATCTGCAGCACCTTGCGGGAGAGAGGATCGACGTACTCTCCGCGGGCTCGCAGCCGGCCGACCGGATCAACCCGGTCGCGGTCGAGGCGATGGCCGAGGAAGGCATCGACATCGCGACTGCCCAGCCCAAGGTGCTCACCGCGGACTCCGTACAGGCCTCCGACGTCGTGGTGACCATGGGGTGCGGAGACGAGTGCCCGTTCTTCCCGGGGAAGCGCTACGAGGACTGGGTCCTCGACGACCCGGCCGGGCAGGGCATCGGTGCCGTCCGCCCGATCCGTGACGAGATCCGCCGCCGGGTCGAGCAGCTCGTCGCCGAGCTCACCTGAGCCACCGCCCCAGGCCGGGTTAATCCGAGGTCAGGTCGGTCAGTCCCTGGCGGTGCTCCGGGGCGCGCCGTAGACGAGGTCCTGGTAGTCCGGGTGCTTCTCGATCCAGGACTTGATGAACGGGCACACCGGCAGCACCTTGCGCGCTCCTTCCTTGCGTACGTCGTCCAGAGCGCCCCGCGCGAGCGCCGAACCCACGCCCTGGCCTTCGTAGGCGTCGTCCACCTCGGTGTGGGTGAAGATGACCAGCAGGTCGGTCAGCTGGTACGCCGAGAACCCGGCGACCTCACCTTCGACCAGCGCCTCGTAACGGTTCTCGGACTTGTTGTTCCTGGTATCCACAGCTGCCATGGCCCCATCGTCTCCCAAACGCCCAACCGAGAGCCACGCCCAGCGTCACGGTCAGCCGAGCAGCCGGATCACGGCCACGACGCCGGCGGCTACGGCCAGGACCAGCACCAAGGGCACCCGGAGCAGCAACAGCACGAGCCCGACCGCCACCCCGAGGACTCGAACGTCGAGGACCAGCTCGCGACCCGAAGTGAAGGTGCTGGTCACCACGAGTGCGGTGAGCAGCGCAGGCGTCAGGAGGTCGATCACCCGGACGAACGCCCGGGGCGGCTCCACCCCGCCGGCGACCAGCGGGCCGAGCACCTTGAGCACCACAGTCCCTGCGGCCAGGATGCCGACGAGTACCCAGGTCACTAGTGCCCCACACGCGAAGTTCGCGGCATAAGTCGCGCCCTCAGCACGCACCTCGCTGCGTTGGCAACGCTCGAGAGACGTCCAGTCTGCCTTCGCGCCGCCGCCTTGCGATGCACGCACTGGGAGCACGACTTATCTTGCGAACTTCGCGCGAGGGACACTAGGGCTCCTTGAGACCGAGCAGAGCCGTGGCCGCGCCCGCAAGGACGGGTACGCCTTCGGGTGCGACGGGTACCAGTGCCAGCGCGATGGCACCCGACAGGGCTGCCACGACGAGAGCTCGGGCCGAGCCGCGCAGCTCCGGGAGCAACAGCGCGAGGTAGAAGACCGGGAACAGCACGTCGAAGCCCAGCTGTCCCGGGTCGGCGAGCACCGAGGCACCGGCCAGCCCTGCCCCGGTCCCGGCGATCCAGCCGACGTACTGCAGGGGCGCCGCCCACACCACGGCCTCAGGGTCGAAGCGGCCCCCACCCCGGTGCGCGAGGGCGAACGACGCGTCGACCACCAGCAGCCCGGTCGACGCGCGACGCAGCGCAGAGCCGTGCAGCGACGGCGCGAGCGCGAACCCCATCGGCAGGTAGCGCGCGTTCGCGAGCAACCCGGTCCCCGCGGCGAGGGGAATCCCGCCACCCGCCGTCAGGACGCTGACCGCGCCGAACTGCGCGGTCCCCGACCACACGAGCACGGACATCGCCAGCGCAGGAAGGACACCGAGGACCGGTGCGGCCAGCAGGCCGAAGGTGACTCCCAGCGCCGCTGTGGGCAACGCGAGCACAGCCGACTTGCGAAGCGCGTCCGACCTGGTTGACGACATTGCCTAGTACGCGTCCCTGCGACGCAGCGGTTTCGGCCGTCCGTCCGGATCGTGCAGCAGCAGGTAGGGCACCAACGTCGCGGCTCGGGTCAGCCGGTTGAGGACGGGCGGGTCCAGCCGGCGCAGGCGTCCGGGTGGCCGCTGTCCTACGCGGCCGCCGCGATGCCACTCGTCGAGGCGTCGCGCGGACTCGGCGTACGCCGCGAACATGCCCGCCGCGTCGACGCAGTCCTTCATCACCTCGAGCAGCGACTCTGGCTTCTGTGAGTCGATGTCCCGGTCAAGGTGCTCGGCGGCCAGGGTGAGGCGGAGCGCGCGGCCGTAGGGGCTGTGGTCCTCGGCGCTCGGGTCGACGACCACGGCGGAGAGCTCCGAGTCGTGGGTCCACGAGCGACGGTTGAAGTTGTCCGAGCCGATCGTCGCCCAGATGTCGTCCATGACGCAGACCTTGGCGTGCACGTAAACCGGCGTGCCCTCGTGGTTCTCGATCCCGTAGATCGCCACTCGGTCGGGCGCGGAGGCGATCATCGGCTCCATGGCGCGCGCTCTCCCCAGCAGCTGCGGCGTGCGCGCCGTGAACCCCGCCTGGTCGGTGAACAGGGGGACCACCGCGATCACGTGCAGGTCGGGGTGGCGGTGCAGCGCATCGGCGAAGAGCTCGCCCACATGCCGGCCCCAGAGGTACTGGTCCTCGATGTAGACCAGGTGACGGGCTCGAAGGATGGCCTTGCTGTAGCCACGCGCGACACTGCGTTCCCCTCCCCGGGCGAAAGGGTAGTCCCGGCCGCGGCGCAGGTTCGGGTACGTGCGGAGCAGCTGTACGACGTGCGTGCCCCCGTCGACCGTGGGCGGTGGTGGCGCCTGCTCCGGCAGCGGGTCGGGCTCCATGTCCAACCGCAGCACCGTGTCCTGGGTCCAGTAGACCGGGTGTCGGGTGAGCCGGGTCGGGTCCTCCCAGCGCTCCCGGAAGACCGTCTCGACGTCGTGCACGGCCGGCCCGCTGATCGCTGCCATCACGTCGTGCCACGGTGGGGTGTCGCCGTACTCAGAGGCCATCTCGAAGGCCTGCGGGTCACCGAGGTGCTGGGCGTCGTCGCGTCGCGAGTGGCACAGGTCGATGCCGCCGACGTACGCGACGTCGCGCTCGGGGTGGTCGCGATGGCGGATGACCACCATCTTCTGGTGGTGTGACCCGCCGGTGCGCACGCGCATGTCGAGCAGTGCCTCGGCGCCACGGTCCTGCAGCTGCCTGCCCAGCAACCGGTTCTCGCTCGCGCTGAAGCTGAGCTTCTCCCAGTGGGAGCGCCAGATCAGGCCGCGTACGTCGACGCCGCGCTCGTCGGCACGACCGAGCACCTCGGCGACCTCGCTGCCGGGCTCGCCGGTGAGCTGCTCGTCGGCGTCGCCCTGCCAGTCGGCGAAGAACACCAGGTCGCCCCGCTTGGTTTCCTCAAGCCGCTCGTGGAGCTCGGCGAAGTACGTGACGCCATGGATCAGCGGCCGGACCAGGTTGCCCTCGGACCACGCGACGTCGCCGGGGTGCCGCTCGTCCAGGCGCGTCCTGGCGTTGGCTCGCTCGGATGCGGTCAGGAGCCAGTCGGTGTGCTGCATGCTCTCCCTCCCTCCGGACCTCCCCGGACCCGCCGGGTCGCGGCACGTGCGCGTCCTCGGGCCAACATGCCAGATTATGGTTCGCCACATGACCACCGCCCGGACGGTCCCGGTCACGACCGAGATGGACGGCGACGAGCTCGACGCCGAGGACGCCTGGCACGTCGTACGCCGGACCGGCCCGCGCAGGCTGTTCACCGACGCCTTCCTGCGGTTCCGCTTCGGCGACGGATTCAGCAGCTCGCGCGCCCTCGCGCTGCAGTCCGCGCTGGCCGTGGTCCCGTTCATGCTCGCCCTGACCGGTCTGGCCGCCGACATCGACGAGGAGCGGCCCGCCCGCGTCCTGGCGCGCACCATCGAGGCGGTCTCGCCGGGCTCGGGTTCGCGGGACGCCCTCGCGAGTGCGGTCTCCGGACCCCAGGCCAGCGAGGGCGCGGGCGAGATCGCACTCGTGTTCGGCCTGGTCTTCGCGCTCCTGTCGATGACCACGGCGATGGGCCAGGTCGAGCGCGGGACCAACCGGATCTACGGCATCCGCCGCGACCGCAAGGCGCTGGCGAAGTACGGCCGAGCGGCGGTGTTGACCGCCGTCCTGGCCGTGCCAGTGGGAGCCGGCTTCCTGCTCCTGGTCGCAGGCGGGGCGTTCGCCGACGCGATGGCAGAGGACTACGGGTGGAGCGAGGGCTTCGTCGAGGTCTGGAACCTGACCAGGTGGCCAGTGGGGATCGCCCTGCTGGTGTTCACGATCGCGGTCGCGCTCAACCACGCACCAAGACGACGGCAGCCAGAGCTGTCCTGGCTCGCCCTGGGGGCTGGGGTCGCCGTGGTGCTGAACCTCGCCTCGACAGGGCTGCTGGCGGCGTACGTCCAGCTGAGTCCGTCGTTCGGCGACATCTACGGTCCGCTTGCCGGTGTGTTCGCGTTGCTCGTGTGGACCCTGCTCTCCGCGATCGCGTTGTTCTACGGCGCGGCGCTGTGCGCACAGCTCGAGGCCATCCGCAGCGGCCACCCCGAACCTGTGCACGACGACCCCGGCCGACCCGACGACGTACTGGTCGACTGACAGCGGGGAAGCGTAGGTGGTCGAGACAGCGAAGCGAGTGATCAGTCGAGACCACGCACCTTGACCACGCCCTCGGCCTCGACCCGCTGCCTACGTTGCGGAGCGTGGTCTCGACTAGCCGCTCGCTGGCGCTCGCTGCTCGACCACCTGGTTTCGCGCCCGTTGCGGATCGTGCAGCCCTACTCGCTCGCGATCACTTCTGTGATGGCGGAGACCTCGATGACCTCGATCTGCTGGTCGCCGAGCCGCACCACGCGCCGGCGATCCGCGGTCACGTCACGTACCTGGGCGCGGACGCGCTCGGCGCCGCGGTTCTCCGCGAGGGCCAACCCCTGGTCGACTGACACGGGGGAAGCGTAGGTGGTCGAGCAGCGAGCGAAGCGAGTGATCAGTCGAGACCACGCACCTTGACCACGCCCTCGGCCTCGACCCGCTGCCTACGTTGCGGAGCGTGGTCTCGACTAGCCGCTCGCTGGCGCTCGCTGCTCGACCACCTGGTTTCGCGCCCGTTGCGGATCGTGCAGCCCTACTCGCTCGCGATCACTTCTGTGATGGCGGAGACCTCGATGACCTCGATCTGCTGGTCGCCGAGCCGCACCACGCGCCGGCGATCCGCGATCACGTCACGTACCTGGGCGCGGACGCGCTCGGCGCCGCGGTTCTCCGCGAGGGCCAACTCCTGGTCAAAGAGCTTCCGGTCTCCCCGACCGGACTGGGAATGAGGACTCATGTGGGCTCCGTACCCCGACGCAGCAGGCTCATCGGCAGAAGCACCCAGACCCCGACGTAGAAAAGGAGTACGGCGGCGCTGGCGACGATGCCTGCCGTCTTGCCGAGCACGACCGCGAAGATCAGGAGCACCACGGTCGTCAGGGTCAGTCCCATGGCCGCCAGGCCGGCCTTGGCGAACAGGTCGCCGACATGGACGACGACGTCCTTCTTCTGGCGGCCGAAGAGCACCCGGTGCAACGACGCGGGTGCGGTCATCAGGCCGACGGTGATCACAGCAAGGCTGAAGGCCACGAGGTAGATGGTTTGGTGTCCCTCCCCGATGTCGCCGAACCGTGAGCTGAACGGGAGGGTGAGCAGGAAGCCCGCGAGCACCTGGACACCGGTCTGAGCGACTCGCAGCTCCTGGACGAGGTCCTGCCAGTTGCGGTCGTAGCGTTCCGCGGCGGTCTCGTCGCGACTGCTCTCCATCTGTTCACGTTAACCCGGCAATGCGACTACCGGTGCAGACCTGGCACGTCCGTATATCAGCGGGACTCCTCATCGACTCCGGCCTGGTCCCGCGCCCACTCCCACAGCTCGGTCCGCTCTGCCGCGCCCGTGCGGGTTCGGGGCAGCAAATGGGTGGGGCGTCGGCGCCGGTCGTGCCACAGGTCGCCCGAGCGTGGCTGTGGCTGGACGGCGCCCAGCCACACAGTCGTCTCCGCCCCGCCCTCGGCGTCGCGGAGAAGTGGTCCGGTGATCTTGTGGAACCTGGGCAGGGAGTCGACCACGCCAGGGGTGTCGGCCCAGCCGGGGTGGGTGGCGTGGACTCCGATGCGGTCGGCCGACCACCGCTCGGCAAGCACCGGCAGCAGCTCGACCTGGGCCCTCTTGCTGCGGGCATAGGCCGCTGTGGGCGAGTACTCACCCCGGGTGAACTCCGGGTCGTCGGCGCGCAGCCGTTGCCCATACATCCCGCCCGACGTCACGAGGAGCACCCGAGCGTCGGCGTCCGGCGCGTGGCTGGCCAGTGCCGGCCGGAGCAGCTCGGTCATCAGCAGCGGCCCCAGGACGTGCACCGCCATGGACAGCTCGTGACCCTGGGCGGACTCGGTGCGGGTCGGCGGCATCACGCCGGCGTTGTGGACGAGTACGTCGAGGCGGCCGCGCTTTTCGGAGAGCTCCCCGACGAGCTCATCTGCGAAGCGGCGTACGTCATCGAGGTCGGAGACGTCGCAGCGGTCGACGGCGACCATCGTCCCCGGGACCTCGGCCTCCAGCCGCGCCTTGAGCCGGGCACCCTTCTCGACATCGCGTACGACGAGGCGCAGGCCGGCGCCGAGGCGAGCGAAGCCGACAGCGGTTGCCAACCCCAGACCCGAGGTGGCGCCGGTGACCGCAACGGTCCGCCCGGCAAGGGCATCCGGCGGTGGGTCCGGTGGCCAGCCGGGCAGGTGGCGCCGTACGGCGGGACCGATCCTGGTGTACCCGGGTGCCACCGTCCGGTCCATGAAGGTGTCCACGCCACGGGCCAGCATCTCGGGCAATCGGGTCATGGCTGTCACGGTAGCCAGCGATCGCCAACGGCCCGCGGGGTTCAGAGCCAGCCGCGCTCCTCGGCGCTGCGCGCCGCCTCGGCCCGGGTGGTCGTCCCCGTCTTGCCGATCGCCGAGGAGAGGTAGTTGCGCACCGTCCCCTGGGACAGGTGCAGCCGGGAGGAGAGGACCGCGACCGTGGCGCCGTCGAGTGCCGCGCGGAGTACGGCGCGCTCCCGCTCGGTGAGCGGGTTGGGTCCGCCGAGAAGCGACTCCGTCGCCAGCGAGGGGTCGACCACCCGGAGACCGGCGTGCACCCGTCGTACCGCCTCGGCCAGCTCGCGGGCCGGGGTGTCCTTGACCACGAACCCGCTCGCACCCGCCTCGAGCGCGCGGCGGAGGAAGCCGGGCCTGCCGAACGTGGTGACCATGAGCGACCGGCAGCCGGGGAGCTTCTCAGTCAGCAGGGCGGCCACCTCGATGCCGTCGGCGCCCGGCATCTCGATGTCGAGGAGACAGACTTCAGCGCCGCCAGCGCGGGCGGCCTCGAGCACCTCGTCACCGCGGCCCACCTGTGCCACCACCTCGATGTCCGGCTCCAGGGCGAGCAGCGCCGCCAGGGCCCCGCGTACCAGCGCCTGGTCATCGGCCAAAAGCACCTTGATCGTCACAGCTGCACCCTCACTGCGGTGCCCGCTCCGGATGCCGGGGCACCGACCTCGACGGTGCCACCTGCTCGACGGACCCGTTCGCGCAGACCGCGCAGCCCGTTGCCCTCCCTGTGCGAATCCATCCCGCGGCCATCGTCTGCGACCTCCAGCCAGTTCTCGCCGAGCGTGACTGTGCAGCGCCGCGCATCGCTGTGGCGTACGACGTTGGTGACCGCCTCGCGCAGCGACCACGCCAGCACGATCCGGTGACGCGGGTCGACCACGGCTGGCTCGTCGGGAAGGTCGGCCTCGATGCCGGCTCCGTCGAGCGCCGTGGCGGCCGCCTCGATCTCGTCGGGCAGTCGCGCGACCCGCAGCCCGTCCACCGTGGCTCGGATCTCCGCCAGTGCCTGCCGGGTCAACGACTGGATCTCCGCGAGCTCTGCCTTGACCCGCACCGAGTCGACATCCACGAGTCGCTCGGCAAGCTCGGCCTTCACCGTGATCACGGTGAGGGAGTGTCCGAGAACGTCGTGCACGTCGCGGGCGACCCGGTCCCGCTCGGCGGCCATGTTGATCTCGTCCTGCATGATGCGATGGGTCGCGCCGCGAGCCTCCAGGATCCGCACCGCCCCGGTGGACAGGAGCACGGTGAGGACGACCGGTGCGCCGTACCAACCGTTGCCGAAGGACTCCAGCGTCAACGGCAGCACGATGGTGACGCCCAGCGCCGCGACTGCCAGGGCGACCCCGACCCTCAGGGGCAGGGCGAACATCGAGAAGGCCACCACGAACGCCGCTATCCCCAGCGCGCTCTCGCCCACCAGCACCACCGTGGCCACGTTCAGTGCCACGAGGGCAACGACGAAGCGCACCCCCGTGCCGGTCAGGCCGCCCCACGCGTCCCCTTGTTGCATCTTGACGAGTCCGACGACGTAGACGACCCCGAAGGCAACTACGCAAGACAGACCAGCCACCTTGGTCACGGTCGGCCGGTCGCCCAGCAGGATCCCGGCCATGGGGAAGCCGAGGAAGACCAGCCAAACGCTGCCCATCACCCAGCCGTAGCGGTCCCAAGGGTCCCGCTGGTCCTCGACCGGCGACGACGCTCCGCTCAGAGCTGGGCTCCCTGCCGAGGTCATTGCCGGCTGCGTCCCCTGCGCACCAGCCAGGTCGCCAGTACGGCGAAGATCGCGGTCCACGCACCAACGTTAGCCAGCGGGATCCACAGCGCGTCGTGTACGACGGTCTCGCCGTCGAGCACGTCGCCGCCGGTGAGCGGGTAGCGGCCAAGTGCGATGTACCCGTAGAGCGGGGTGAACTTCGCGATCGCCAGCATCGTGCCGGAGAGCGGGATGAAGATGTTGCCGAGGAAGGCGAGGATCACCAGGAGACCCGAGGCCGCCCCGACCGCGGCTTCCGACCTGAACATCAGGCCAGCGCACAGTCCGTACAGCGCCCACACGATGGCGCCGACCAGCAGAGCCAGGGCGCTCAGGATCCACGCCCGCACCGTCCCCTCGGCCCCGCTCGCTACCCCGAAGACGTAGGTGATCACGATCGGCACCGCGCCGATGACGACCGCGAGCAACGTCTTCATCGACACGTACGCGGAGTCGCGGAGCGGGGTGAGCCCGAGCTGGCGACCCCATCCCTGCATCCGCTCGACGGCCGCGCGGCCGCCGATCCCGGTGGTGGCGGTGGCTGCGCCGTACCCCGCCATCGAGATCATGATCAGCATGCCGACGTTGCCGTTGCCGGCATCCTCGCTCGAGTAGTCCTGCGCCGCGCCGAAGATCACGTAGAAGAACGCGGGCAGGACCACGATGAAGAACATCGAGGCGTAGTCGCGCAGGACCCGCCTGATCTCCAGTCCCAGGAAGGTGGCGTTCATCGGACGATCTCCTTGCTTGTTTCAGGGCTTGTTTCAGGGCTCGTTTCAGGGCTCGTTTCAGGTGTCTTGCTGGTCAGGGCCACGAACGCGGTCTCGAGTGACCCGGTGGTGATCTCGAGGTTGGACGCACCCGATCCGTTCAGCAGGTGGCGTGCGACCTCGTCGGAGTGGTCGGCGGCGACGTCCACCGTCAGTCGGTTGCCGGCCATCTCGGCAGCGGTGACACCCGGGAGCTCCCGAAGGCCCGGCAGGATGCTGTCGTCGTCGACGTCCGCAGCGACCGTGCGGCCGGAGGCCTTGGATCGGATCTCCGCGGTCGGTCCGTCGGCGACCACTCGACCGTTTGCGACGAGCACGATCCGGTTGGCGAAGGCGTCAGCCTCCTCGAGGTAGTGCGTCGCGAAGACGATGGTGCGCCCGGCGGTTGCCTCGACGTGCATGGTGCGCCAGAACTCCCGGCGCGCAGTCACGTCCATGCCGGCCGTCGGCTCATCGAGGATGAGCAGGTCTGGGTCGGGAAGGAGCGCGATGGCGAACCGCAGCCGCTGTTGCTCGCCGCCTGAGCACTTGCCGACCTTACGGTCGCGCAGTTTGTCCAGGCCGGCCCGCGTGATCACGTCGTCCACCGGAGCCGGGTCGCGGAAGGTGGACGCGATCATCTGGACCGTCTCGCGGACACTGAGGTCGTGCAGCAGGCCACCGGTCTGGAGCACTGCGGAGACCCGGCCGACGTCCACGGCTCGCCGCGGGGGCTGGCCGAAGACCTCGACCTTGCCCTCGGTCGGCACGGTGAGTCCCAGCACCATGTCCAGGGTGGTGGTCTTGCCGGCGCCGTTGGGGCCGAGGAAGGCGACCACCTCTCCCGTACGAACGGTCAGGTCGATGCCGTCGACCGCCCGTACCCGTTTTCCACCGGACGCCCGGAAGGTCTTGGTCAGGCCGGTCAGCTCGATGGCTGGTGTTGTCGTATCCACGTCCACGACTGTGTCGCGCTGCGGACTCGTGCACCCATGCCCGCTGTCAGCGATGTGACATGACAGACGTCATGCCCGGCGCCCGGCAACCGGTTCCCAACTCCTCTTCAACCACATCCGGATGGCCGGGAGCGGAGCCTTGACACACCGATGACCCGGCGCGCTAAATGAAAAGACGTGGCGCACGCGGACCGAAACAGTTGGTCTCGGCGCTCGAACATGGGCCCGGACCCCGCCCCGGAATGGTGGTCCCCATGCTGTCGACATCCGGGACCGAAGATGCGTCCAGCGTGGAACAGACGGGACACGCCGTGAGTCGTGTCCGTCGGCGGTTCCATGTCATCGGCCTCGTACAGGTCGGCGGCTTCCGTCCGTTCGTCTATGTGACCGCGTCCCGGCTGGGTCTGACGGGGATGGTCGCGAGCTCCGGGACCGGAGCGGTCGCAGAGGTGGAGGGTGACCCGGAGGCGGTCGCCAGGTTCGGGCGGTTGCTCCTCGAGAAAACCCCACCGCTGGCCGAGGTGAGGAGGGTCGAGACGACCGACCTCCCGCCGCAGGACGGCACCGGGTTCACCATCGCGCCAGCGGTGGGGGACCCGGGACGCACCCTGGTCTCTCCCGACATCGCGGTCTGCGACGACTGCCTGGCCGAGCTGGCCGATCCCCGGGACCGGCGCTACCGGCATCCGTTCATCTCATGCGCGAACTGCGGTCCGCGGTTCACGATCATGACCGCGCTGCCTTATGACAGGTCGGCGACGACGATGGCCGGGTTCACGATGTGCCTGGCCTGCCGCGCCGAGTACGACGACCCACGCAGCCGGCGCTTCCATGCCCAGTCGATCGCATGTCACGAGTGCGGTCCCAAGCTGGAGCTGGTCGGGGCCGGTCTCCAGGAGTCAGGAGACGGTGCGCTGAAGGTGGCCCGCGGGCTGCTCGCAGACGGAGCGGTCGTCGCCGTCAAGGGGCTCGGTGGCTACCACCTCGCCTGCGATGCGCGCAACGAGTGGGCCATCGCCAGGCTGCGCAGCCGCAAGCAGAGGGGCGGCAGTCCCTGCGCGATCCCGTTTGCGGTCATGGTCGCCGACCTGGAAGTCGCGGCTGGCCTGGTCTCGCTCGACGACACAGGGCGGTCACTGCTCAGTGACTTCCGCAGGCCGGTCGTGCTGCTGCCGCGCCAGCCGGCCGCCAGAATCGCTGGCTCGGTCGCACCCGGCAATCCCGACCTGGGCGTGATGCTTCCGTACACACCGTTGCACGCACTGCTCCTCGGCGAGGACGGTCCGGACGCGCTCGTGATGACCTCGAGCAACCACTCCGGCGAGCCGATCGTCACTGACGACGACGAGGCACTCCACCGCCTCACAGGTCTCGCGGACGTCTGGCTGCGACATGACCGGCCCATCCGGGTCCCGTGCGACGACTCGGTGGTGCGCATCGTCGACGGGGTCGAGCTCCCGATCCGGCGGTCGCGCGGGCACGCGCCGGTTCCGCTCGCCCTGCCCTTCGAGGTCGAACCGGTGCTTGCCTCCGGGGCAGACCTGAGGAACGCCTGCGGGGTCGCCACCGGCCGCTACGCCTGGCTCAGCCAGCACATCGGTGACCTTGACGACGTGTCCACGCGGGGAGCCCTGACCACGACCGCCCGACACCTCGAGGAGCTCACGGGCGTGCACCCCGGGCTGGTGGTGGCTGACTACCATCCCGGCTACCGCTCGACTGCGTGGGCCCGGGCGCGTGCCGGCAGCAGGCCGGTTCGGACTGTCCAGCACCACCACGCTCACGTGGCCTCGGTCATGGGCGAGCACGGCCTCGGTCTCGACGACACCGTGATCGGAGTGGCCTTCGACGGCACCGGTTACGGACTCGACGGCGCGGTGTGGGGTGGCGAGGTCCTTGTGGCGGGGTACAGGTCGTTCCGGCGGGTGGCCCAACTGGCGTACGTCCCGATGGCCGGTGGTGACCTGCAGGTGCAGAGCCACTACCGAATGGCCCTCTCGCACCTGCGCTCGGCCGGGATCGCCTGGTCCGACGACATCCCCGCGGTGGCGGCCTGCCCGACAACCGAGCGTGACCTGCTGGCCCACCAGCTCGCCGCCGGGCTCGGCTGTGTTCCCACGTCGAGCATGGGCCGGCTCTTCGACGCCATTGCCTCGCTCCTCGGGATCCACCACCAGGTCGACCACGAGGCCGAGGCCGCCATCGAGCTCGAGTCCTGTGCCCGTGGGTTCGAGGACGCTGCGCCGTACTCCTTCTACCTCGAGCGGCGGCAAGGACGGCTGCAGGCCGACGCCGCCAGCGTGGTCTTCTCGGTGGTGGAGGACCTGCGGCGGCACATGTCTGTCGGCGAGATCGCTGCCCGGTTCCACGCCGGGGTCGCTGCGCTGATCGTGCAGTTCGCGGAACACGTGCGCGAGCGCTCCGGCCTGGCCCGCGTCGTACTGGCCGGCGGTGTCTTCGCGAACTCCTGGCTGCTCAGGGCAGCCGTGGGACGGCTGGAGGCGGCCGGCTTCACCGTGCTGCGCCCGCAGCTGCTGCCCCCCAACGACGGAGGCATAGCCCTCGGTCAGATCCTGGTCGGCTCAGCGATCTGAGCTCGCGGGCCTGAACCGCGTTGGTGGTCGAGCAGCGAGCACCAGCGAGCGACCAGTCGAGACCATGGACCGTGACTGCACCGACCGCTGAAACGACGAGCAACCCATAGATCGTCGAGCAGCGAGCGCCAGCGAGCGACCAGTCGAGACCATCGACCGTGAGCACACCGACCGCTGAAACGACGAGCAACCCATAGATGGTCGAGCAGCGAGCGCCAGCGAGCGACCAGTCGAGACCATCGACCGTGACTACACCGACCGCTGAAACGACGAGCAACCCATAGATGGTCGAGCAGCGAGCGCCAGCGAGCGACCAGTCGAGACCATCGACCGTGACTACACCGACCGCTGAAACGACGAGCAACCCATAGATGGTCGAGCAGCGAGCGCCAGCGAGCGACCAGTCGAGACCATCGACCGTGACTGCGCCGACTCACCGTCGTGGATGGGGTGGCCAGCCGGGAGGCCGCTCGGCCACGTGCCCGGTGAACAGGATTAGAGGAGTCCAGCACGCACCTCTGGTGCAGGGCAGACTCCACTGATCGCCAGACAGGGACGTGACGAGACATTGCTGACACCCGAGAGCTTGCGGTATGTCGCGTCCGTTGCGGAGCGTGGTCTCGACTGATCACTCGCTTCGCTCGCTGCTCGACCACCTGGCCTCGTCGCGCCGGCGGCTGAAACTGCGATCACCCAAAGGTGGTCGGGTCCTTGACCACCTATGGGCACGCCGGCCAGGCGTTGGCGTGGCAGAATTGGGCCGTGAGCGACGTCGCCACGTTCCCTCGATACGACCGCGTCCTGCCCCGAGGGGTATTCGCGGTCTCGCTGGCGGTTTGTCTCGGCTCACTCGTGGCGTCTGCTGCGCTGGTGGCCTCCGCCGCCTCGGTGAGACGTGCCGCCGAGCTGGTCGGCGTCTTCGTCGTGCTGGCGTGTGTCGAGGGAGCGGTGTACGTCGACCAGCTGCGCCCGTGGCTACAGGGCCGGCCGGTCCCGGCCCGGACCTGGCTGATGCAGGTGCCGGTCGCGCTGCTCGCCTTCCTGGCGTTCGCCGGCGGGGCAGCGATGGGCGCCGCCGCGTTGTTCGGATTCCTCGCCGGTGTCTCCGTGACCACCTCCTCGACCATCAGGTTCGCGCGGGTCAGCCGCGGTCTGGTGTACGAGGACGAGACCCGGCTGACGCAGGAGCGCTCGGGTATTGCCTCGGACACCACAGACAGGCCGGTCCGAGCCGCACGTGTTCCGCAGGTGGGTGCCGTGTTGCGGGAGACGTTCACCGAGACCCGGGACCGGTCGCTCGCCTGGGCTGCGGCGACGATCGTGGTCGCGGTGGGCGGCCTGGCCGCGGGCACCCCCGGCCGAGTCCTGCTGGGCGTCGCACTGCTCGGGCTCGTCGCTCTGGCCTGGGTCTCGCGCCGGCTTATCGGTCTGTGGCTGGCCCTGCGCGACTTCGAGCGAGCGGTGACCGAGCCCCGGCGCGCCCACGTGCTCCTGCTTCGCGACCCGAACCCCCGGGTGACCCGACCGCTGCTGGCCGTCTGGAGCGACGAGCCGACCCCAGTCGACGGGTTGCTGCCGCCGGCAGAGGCGGTCTACCGGTGCGATGCCCGGCGGGACGCCCTGCTCTCGACCCAGGGCGGGCTGGTTGTGCACGAGGCCTGGCTCGACACCGGCCCCGAAGCACACTCACGACCCCGCTGGGTGGCAGCGGATGCCGGCATCGCGCTGCCGCACCGCCGGGCCACCCTTGGCCGGCGCTACCTCGCATCGATCGTCGCCGCCGAGCGACCGGGCCGGCCCAGGCAGCTCACCATGCCGGCACCGCACCCGACCATGGAGGCGGCTCAGGGAACCGCAGCCCGCGCAGTCACCGAGGCAACGCCCGAGACCGGCCGGTGGGTGTGGCTGTTCGCGTGGCGGCTGGCGGGACTCGTCCTGGCGGCGGCGGTCCTCGTGTGGCTGGTCTCCCGACCGATGAGTCCCTGACCGATGAGTCCGTGACCGTGACCCGGTCTGAACGGTGACGGCATTTCGCCGCCGGTAGCAGGAGGCTGCACGATGACGAAACAGGCGCACACACCGGGCCCACTCGACCACGAGTTCGAGGCAGTGCCGCAGAAGAGTCCCGCCAAGGGCGGATGGACCTACGTGGTGATGCCGGGCTCGGCAGGGTTCTTCGGCACCGGCGGTCTGGTCAAGGTCCGCGGCAGCGTGGACGGTGAGCCGTTCGCGAGCTCGTTCATGGCTCTGGGCGACGGCACCCACAAGCTCCCGGTCAAGGGCTCGGTCCGGCAACGGATCGGCAAGGAGGCCGGCGACACGGTCGTCGTTCACCTCGAGGAGCGCCTGGACCGCTGAGCCGCCTGCTGCTTCTCGAGGTGTAACGACGCGCATCACCGACGCGTGGCTGTGACCAGCAGGTACTCCCACTCCATCTTCCCGGAGGCGCCGCCGAAGCGCTCGCCGAGCTCCTCCAGCTCACGGTCCAGAGCGGCGCACTTCTCCGGGTCCTCCGCGTTCGCGCGGTAGACCGCGATCGTGGGTCCGTAGCGGGCCTTGAAGAACTCACGGAAGTCCGCGGGGGTGGCGAAGCGCTCCACAGGCAGCTTGCGACGTGTCGCCACGAGATCGCGGACCCGGTCACCGAGCAGCTCTCGCACGTGGTCTTCAGACCCCCACAGCGGAGGCGGCTGCGCACCGGGAGGGGGCGGTGGGGCGTAGGGCTTCATGGTGGCGAACATCTGGCCGATGAAGCCCTCCGGCGTCCAGCTCAGCAGGCCGATGCGCCCGTCGGTCCGGCACACCCGGAGCAGCTCGTCTGCCGCCACCTGGTGGTGCGGGGCGAACATGACGCCGATGCACGACATCACCACGTCGAACGAGCCGTCCTCGAAGGGCAGCGCCTCGGCGTCCGCCTCCTGCCAGGTGATCGGCAGCCGGTCACCCACGGCGGTCCGGCCGGCATCGAGCAGGGCGGGGGTCAGGTCGGTCGCCACGACCTCGGCACCGGTCTCGGCGGCCGGGATCGAGGCGTTGCCGCTTCCCGCGGCGATGTCCAGCACCCTGTCGCCAGGCCCTGGGTTCACGGCCTCGGCGAGGACTGGACCGACCCCGGGGACCACCTCGCTCGCGACGGACGCGTAGTCCCCGAGCCCCCACATGCCGCGGTGCTTGGCCTTCAGCTCGCGGTCAGCCGTGGTGTCGGTGATGCGTTCAGTGTTCGTGTTCGTGCTCATGCTTGCTCCCTGTTGCTGTCTGGCTGGACAGACACAGCGTCCGCCGGTGTGGTCGTGCGATCCAGTTCCGGATCTGTACTGGTCGGCAGTGCTCATGTGTACTGGTCGCAATCGAGGGAGAGGGGGTGCCGGATGTCCAGCTATGGCCAGTTCTGCCCGGTGGCGAAGGCGATGGAGGTGCTCGACGAGCGCTGGACCCTGCTCGTCGTACGCGAGCTGCTCGCGGGCAGCACCCGGTTCAACGAGCTGCGCCGGGGAAACCCGCGGATGTCACCGGCGCTGCTGTCGAAGAGGTTGCGCACGCTCGAGCGCGTTGGTGTCCTACGACGAGAGATGGTGGGCTCGCACGCGTCGTACACCCTGACCGAGAGCGGCAAGGAGCTGAACGACATCGTGATGGCGCTCGGCGCGTGGGGGATCCGCTGGATCGGCGAGCTGGGTGACCAGGACCTCGACCCGCACCTGCTGATGTGGGACATGAAGCGGACGGTGCCCGTCCAGGAATGGCCGGATTCGCGCACCGTCTTGTCGATCCGGTTCGACGACGTGCCCGCACGCGTTGCGGGGTGGTGGCTGGTCAGCTCGGCGGGCGAGGTGGACGTCTGTGACTTCGACCCGGGCTTCGAGACGACCGCTTCGGTGCGCACCAGTCTCCGGGCGTTCATCGGGGTATGGCGCGGCGACCGGTCCTGGGAGCAGGCGATGGGTGACGGCTCGGTCGTCGTGGACGGGCCGGTGCATGTCCGTCGATCCTTCTCGCGCTGGGTGGGTCAGGGGCAGTTCTCGACGGTGGCCCGGTAGCGCCGATAACCCGTTGTCAGGCCCACACCCGGGTGTCACCGTGGGTGGATGTCCACCTTTGCCGGCGTCGCTGACCTGCTCGAAGAGTGGGAGCACGAGCGCGACCTGTCCGGCTGCCTTCCTGGTGACCTGTCGGGGAGAGACGGTGTTCGAGCACTCCAGCGGGTACGCCGACCGGGCCAGCGGCACACCGGTCACCCCGGCGACGCGATTCGCGCTGGCCTCGCTCACCAAGATGTTCACGGCGGTGGCCGTGGCCGACCTGGTGGCCACGGGCCTGCTGGACTTCGACGCGCGGGTGACCGACGTACTTCCCTCCGACCGCCGTCCTTCGACCCTGCGACCGGACGTGACCGTCCACCATCTGCTCTGCCACACCTCGGGAATCGCCGACTACTGCGAGGAGGAGGAGGACTCGGAGTTCTACCTCGAGGACTACGGATCCCTGTGGGACGAGCGGCCGTCGTACTCGATGGAGCGGCCAGCCGACTTCCTGCCGCTCTTCGGAGACCTGCCTCCCTACCGCCCACCGGGCGGGCCGTACCAGTACAGCAACGCCGGTTACGTCGTGCTCGGACTGGTGATCGAAGCAGGTGACCGGGCGGGCGTACACCGACGTCGTACAGGAGCGCGTCTTCGCCCGGGCCGCGATGTCGGCCAGCGGCTTCTTCCGGCTCGACGAACCCGTCCCGGACGTGGCCGTCGGGTACCTGCCGAGGACCGGCCCGGACGCACCCTGGCGGTCGAACGTCTACCGCGTCCCCGTCATCGGCGGCGCGGACGGCGGGGCGCACAGCACCGCCCGCGACATCGACCGCTTCCTTCATGCGTACGCCGACGGCACGCTGCTCGGCGAGAACCAGGACCGGGTCCTGGCGAGGCATGCCGACGCCGGCGACGGGTTCTTCTCGGGCTACGGGGTCATCCACTACCCCGACGGCCGCTACGGCCACGCCGGGGGTGACCCGGGTGTCGAGGTGTTCGCCAACCGCTGGCCCGAGGACGAGCGTGAACCTCGTGGTGCTGTGCAACGAGGAGGAGAACGCGGGTGACGTCCGCGACGCGCTCGTCGCCGCGTCTCAACGGTCGGGGCTGATCGCCTGAGATCGCCGGGATCTCAGGTCGCCCGTTCGGTCCCGCCCCCGCCCAGGAGGACACGCGTCATCGCGTTTCGCGTGTCGAGGAGCTCATCGAGTGCAGCGTCGAGCTGGTCCGCGGTGACGGCGAGGTCTCCCTGATGCGACTCGTCGGCAGCGATCAGCGCGGAGCGGCGCAGCAGCTCCTTGAGGAACGAGGCAGTGACGCCCTCGGTTCGCGTAATCACGTCGTCCAGTCTGGCTTCGTCGACCGAGAGCTCTCCGCGGTAGAGCTGGAAGAGCTGGCGTCTCGCGTCGGCGCTCGGGAGCTCGAGGGAGACCGCCTGGTCGACCCGCCCGGGCCGAGCCGCCAGGGCGGGCTCGAGAACGTCGACGCGGTTCGTGGTCAGCAGGAAGACCACGTCTGCGTCCTCGGCCAGACCATCCATCTCGTTGAGCAGCTGGAACAGCAGAGGGTGCTCCCCGGGGTGCATCCCGCGGTCCTCGGCGATCAGGTCGACGTCCTCCACGACGATCATGGCCGGTTGCAGTGTCCTTGCGACCGAGCAGGCCGAGCTGATCAGGAAAAGTGAGGCGCCGGTCAGCTCCACGATCGTGACGCCGGCCAGCTGGCTGACCAGGTAGCGCACCGAGTGCGTCTTGCCCACCCCCGGAGGTCCGTACAACAGGAGCCCCCGCTTGAGGTGTTGGTGGGCAGCAAGCAGGCGCTCCCGGTGAACAGCGACCCCGACGACCTGTCGCTCGATCATCGCCAGGGTCTCCCGCGGCAGGATCACGTCGGCAGCCGTCAGGGCCGGCCGTTCGTGAAAGTGCATCGCCGCGGTGCGTTCACCGAACATGTCCTGGTTGAAGGAGATGACCTGACCGCGGAACACGTTGTGTACGAGGGCGAGCCGGCGTACCTCCGCGGCGAGCGCTTCTGCGGCACCCTCCCGATCTGCCATCACGTGCACCTGCGCCTCGCCGCGTCCACTCTCGGGGTCGGCGGCCTGGACCAGAATCGCTGCCCGCATGTCGCCGTCCGTGACCAGGTACAGGCCCGCGCGCACCGCAGGCTGCACCTCCCCGCCAGGTCCGCTGGCCAGGTTGGACCACGACACGTTGCCCGGCGTGGGGCCGTGGCCGTACGTGTCGGACTGGAGCAGATCGGTGAGCCCGTACTCCCGGTGGCGATAGTTGGCCAGCCCGACGAGCTGGTGGGTGCGCTGCTCAGCCGCCAGCCAGGCGTTCAGCCCGACCTGGACGTTGACGAGCTCGTACGACGGCCACGACTCCTCGACCACCTCGAGCCCCTCGAGGGGGACTCGGAGGTGCTCCGTCAGGAGCTTCACGAAGGTCGGACGGTCGTCGGCACGGGCGGCACCGACGATGCGCCGCCGGGTACGTCGAGCGAGCTTGCCCACGTCGGAGAGTCGGAGGCTCTCGTCGGAGGTCCCCACCTCGCTGACCCTGAGACGAACGGCCCCAGTGGTCGGGTCCACCGGCTGGTCAGCCGGATAGGCAGCCGGGTAGCCCTCGTCCATGAGCGGTCCCCTCTCAGTCCTTGCGGGCCACCGTAGGGGTTGCCACAGACACTCGGGCTCTCATCGGACCCTCTTGACGGGCAGGATGGCGACGGCGCCGATGACGGCGCACACCCCGGCCACGGCGTACAGCACGCCATAGCTGCCGCTGCCCACCGCCAGGATGGCCGGAGCGATAGCCGGTGCGATCGACGATGGCAGGGCGCCGGCGATGTTGAGCACGCCAAGATCCTTGGCGACGTTGTCCCGGTCCGGCAGCACGTCGGCAACGAGCGCGAGGTCGACAGCCATGTAGAGGCCGAACCCGAGACCGGCGATGGCCATGCCGACCAGGAAGCCGTTGAAGCTGCTGGCGACGGCGATCGCGAACATCGCCAGGCCGAACACGAACGACGCGGTGCACACGAACGCCTTCCGACGGCCCGTACGGTCAGAGAGCCAGCCGCCGAGCAGGGAAGCGGTGACGATGGCGACCGACATGGCGAGGGTGCCGAGGAAGATCTGCCGTGGTACGTCGTCCTCGTCGCTGCCGACCTTCTCCAGCAGGTAGTAGGCCTGGTAGGTGGTCAGGAAGGCGTACGCCAGGACGAACATGAACCGGCTCGCGAAGGCCCAGGCGAAGTCCGGGTTCTTCCGCGGGTTGAGGTAGAACGTGCCGGCGAACTCCCGCAGTGACCAGGTCGGCTTGTCCGCCTTGGAGAGCTTGCGATCTGGCAGCGTGATGACGAACAGCAGGATGAAGAACCCGCCGATCGCGCACGGCCCCGCGAACATGGCGAGCATGTTGCCGGTGAACAGTTGGACCACGAACGTGCCGCTCACCGAGGCGATGGGAAGACACACGCCCAGGAAGCCAGAGACGAGGCCTCGTTGATCGGCCGGGACCTGGTCCGGCAGCACCGCCACGAGTGCGGCCAGTAGAGCGTTGAAGAACAGCTGGGCGATGCACCATCCGACGAGCACGACCGGGATGCTGGGTGCCACCGCGACGAGCATGACTCCGAGCGACCCGCCCACCAGGCCGATGACCATCCACGGGCGGCGCATACCCAGGCGCGACGACGTACGGTCGCTCATCCTGCCGAAGAACGGGTTGGCGAACATGGCCAACAGGGCGCCGGTCGCCGCGACGAGGGCCAGGCTGTTGGGTGCCTTTTCGATCCCCACCAGCGAGTTGACCTTCAAGGACAGGCTCACCAGCAAGGGCGCGAGAAACAGCAGGATGGTGCCCATGTACGCCAGGGCGTACAGCGTGATGAACCCCCATCCCACGCGGTGTGCCGCGGGCGGGTCAGGGTCCAGCGCAGCGGCAGCCGTGGTTCGGTACCCCGATCCCGCAAGCCCGGTGGTGGGAGGCAGTTGCGGGTGTACGGCGGGCTTTCCTTCCCCCGGTAGGGGAACGTCGGGCATGGCGCGCTCCTCACAGCGGCCGCGTGACGTGGCCGCCTCAAGTGGAACACCTGTGGCAAGGTGAAGAAGCAACGAGCGGGACGAGGGAGGCAAGAATCCTCGCCACGATGCGCTCGCCACAGGAGACGGTGGTGCCAACCCCGCTGCTCGAGACGAAGCTCTATCTCCCCAGGCCGCGGGGAGGTCTGGTGGCGCGTCCGAGGCTGAGCCAGCGCCTGGACCGCGGGGCCGCCTCGAAGCTGATGCTCGTCTCCGCACCGGCCGGCTTCGGCAAGACGACGCTGCTCGCCGAGTGGCTGGCCACAGGGCCTGCCGCGCCGACTGACGAACGAGCCGTCGCATGGTTGTCACTCGACGAGGGCGACAACAACACCGGAACCTTCTGGACCTACTTCATCGCCGCGCTCCGGACTGTTGCTCCCGGAATCGGCGCCGGCGCGCTCACGCTCCTGCAGGAGAGCCAACCGCCACCGATCCAGACGGTGCTGACCACCCTGCTCAACGACCTCGGGACCATCGGGAGCGACCTCGTCCTGGTGCTCGACGACTACCACGTAGTCGACGCGAGAGACGTCCAGGACGCGATGGCGTTCCTCCTCGATCACCTGCCTCCGCACCTGCACCTGGTGATCGCCAGCCGCGCCGACCCCGCGCTGCCGCTCGCCCGGCTGCGAGCACGCGGCGAGCTCGTCGAGACGCGTGCGGCCGACCTGCGCTTCACGCCCGAGGAGGCTGCGGCTTACCTCAACGGGATGATGGGCCTCCAGCTCACGGCACCCGACGTGACCGCGCTGGAGGAACGCACAGAGGGGTGGATCGCCGCGCTCCAGCTGGCCGCACTCTCGATGCAGGGACGCGACGACGTCGCCGGCTTCATCGCCGGCTTTACCGGGGACGACCGCTACATCGTCGACTACCTGGCCGAGGAGGTGTTGCAACGGCAGCCCGGTCAGGTCCGCGACTTCCTGCTCCACACTTCCCTCCTCGGCCGGCTCAACGGCCCACTGTGCGATGCCGTCACGGGGCAAGGTGGCGGCAGGGCCATGCTCGAGGCCCTCGACCGAGGCAACCTGTTCCTGGTTGCGCTGGACGACCGACGTCAGTGGTATCGCTACCACCACCTGTTCGCAGACGTGCTGAGAGCCCGGCTGGCCGAGGAGTCACCCGCACTCGTCGATGTGCTTCACCGACGGGCGAGCGACTGGTTCGCCCAGAACGATGCACGGTCTGAGGCGATCCGGCACGCGGTCGACGGGCATCACTTCGCGAGGGCCGCGGAGCTGGTGGAGCTGGCGATTCCCGGGCTGCTCAGGGACAGGCAGGAGGCCATCCTGCGCGGCTGGCTCGAGCTGCTGCCCGAGGAGGTCCTGCGGGTCCGGCCCGTGCTCAGCAACGGATATGTCGGGGCGCTGCTGGCCACCGGAACCATCGACGGTGTCGAGCGGCACCTCCGGTACGCGGAGCGTTGGCTCGACGCGTCCGGTCGCACACGGCGAGGGAGCCCAGATGGTGGTCGCCGACGCCGGAGAGCTCGACCGGCTTCCGGCCGGCGTTGCCGTCCACCGTGCCGGGCTCTCACTGGTACTGGGAGATCTGCTGCCACGGTGGCTCATGCCCAGCGGGCCCTTGACCTGCTCGAGGAGGACGATGACGTCGGGCGCGGCGCGGCAAGGCCCTGATCGGGCTCGCGTCCTGGGCGAGCGGCGATCTCGAGGCGGCCCACGACGCGTACGTCGAGTGCGCGGTGAGGTTGCAGCGAGCGGGACATCTCTCCGACGTCCTCGGTTGCTCGATCGCACTGGCGGACCTCCGGGTCACCCAGGGTCGACTCCGCGATGCGATGCGCACCTACGAGCAGGCGTTGCAGCTCAATCCCCAACAAGGCGGGCCGGTGCTGCGCGGAACAGCTGACATGTACGTCGGCATGAGCGCGCTTCACCGCGAACGCAACGATCTCGAACTCGCCCGGCAGCTGCTGGCGCCGGGCGAGGAGCTGGGCGAGCACACCTGGTTGCCGCAGAACCAATATCGCTCCCGGGTCGCGATGGCCGGTATCCGCGCAGCCGAGGGGGACCTGGCCGAGGCGGTGGACCTGCTCGACGAGGCCGAGCGTCGCTACGTGGGGGACTTCCTGCCCAACGTGCGACCGGTTCCGGCGGTGCGGGCACGGGCGTGGATCGCGCAAGGGAGGGTGGACGAAGCCCTCGCCTGGGCGGCAGACCTTGGGCTGTCGATCGAGGACGACCTCAGCTACCTGCGCGAGTACGAGCACCTGACCCTGGCCAGGGCACTGCTGGCCAGGGATGCGACAGAGCGCACCCTCGACGAGGCAACCGAGTTGCTGGATCGTCTTCTCCGGGCCGCAGAAGAGGGACGTCGGACGGGGAGCGTCATCGAGATCCTGGTGCTGCAGGCGCTTGCCCTCCGGACGCGCGGGGAGATCCCGGCTGCCTTGGTGGCCCTGGGACGCGCCCTGACGCTGGCCGAGCCGGAGGGCTATGTCCGGACGTTCGTCGACGAAGGCCCGCCGATGGCAGCTCTGCTGGAAGCGGCTGCGAAGCGCGGGGTTGTCCCGGACTATGCCCGTCGGCTGCTGACCGCGTTCGGCAAGTCCGACGACAGGACGCCTGGGGACAGGACGCCGGGGAAGCAGGCGTTGATCGAGCCATTGAGCGAGCGCGAGCTCGACGTACTCCGACTTCTCGCAACCGATCTGGGCGGGCCGGACATCGCCCGTGAGCTCGTCGTCTCGCTGAACACCGTGCGCACCCACACCAAGAACATCTACGCGAAGCTCGGCGTCAACAGCCGTCGGGAGGCCGTACGCCGGGCCGGGGAGCTCGACCTGACGTCGCGCACGCGCCGCCGCTGATCCAGCCGAATCATCACCAGGTTCACCACATCTGGTGATCCGCGCTCACCACATTGGTTCCTACCTTCAGGCCATGAGCGAAACGCACGCATCTCGGGGAAGGCGTTCCGAGGCCGGACAGTACGAGATCCGCCTCCAGGGACACCTCGACGCCCGATGGGCCGCCTGGTTCGACGGGCTGACCCTCACCCGGGAACGCGATGGCACCACCCTCATCCACGGCCCGGTCGTCGACCAGGCGGCCCTCCACGGCCTGCTCCAGAAGGTGCGCGACGTGGGCCTGCCATTGGTCTCGGTCAGGAACGTCGAACCGGGCCCGCCGGCTGTCACCACCCCCACCGACCCCCGATAGCTCGCCACCAACAGAGGAGACCGACATGACAACCACCGCTCCACCCAGCAAGCAGAGGCTCGACACGAGTTCCGATGGACTCCCTGAGAAGGACCGCGCTCATAGTGGGCGTGCTCTTCGTGATCACCTACATCACGTCCATCACAGCCAAGGTGTGGTTCTACACGCCCTTCACCGGAAACCCCGAATACATCGTCGGCAGCGGGGACGACACAAGGGTGCTGTGGGGAGTCTTCTTCGAGGTGATCCTCATCGCCGCCAACATCGGCTCGGCCGTCGCACTGTTCCCGGTGCTCAAGCGGAAGTACGAAGGTCTCGCGCTCTCCTTCGTGACCGCCCGGGTCATGGAATCCGTATTCATCGCCGTGGGGATCCTCAGCGTCCTCACGCTCGTGACCCTGCGGCAGGACTTCTCGGGAGCCAGCGATGCAGAGAGCGGCTCGCTGATGATGGTTGGCAACGCGCTCGGCGCCCTCCACGGGTGGACGTTCCAGCTCGGCCCGGGCTTCGTCGTCGGCGTCGGCAACGGCCTGCTGCTCGGCTACATGATGTACCGGTCCGGCCTGGTGCCGCGTGGCTTGGCAGTCCTGGGACTGGTAGGCGGCCCGCTGATCTGCGTGTCCGGAGCGGCCGTCATGTTCGGAGTCATCGACGCCGGCTCCGCGTGGCAGCTGGTCGCGACCATCCCGGAGTTCTTCTGGGAGCTCGGCTTCGGTGTGTACCTCATCGTGAAGGGCTTCAAGCCCTCACCGGTCACCGCCGGCATGGGCGCCCCCGCCCACGTCGACGCCTGACCACCGGGCGGCCGGGCCCACCAGGGGCCCGGCCGCCTCCCCGCACACGCAACCCGCACCCCACCCGCGAAGGAACTCAGCCCATGATCACCATCGAGTCGGTCACCAGGACGTACGGCGACTTCACCGCCGTGGACGACGTGAGCTTCACCGCCCAGCCGGGTCGGGTGACCGGGTTCCTTGGCCCCAATGGGGCCGGCAAGTCGACCACCATGCGGATCATCGTCGGCCTCACCCGGGCCACGTCGGGAACCGCCTTGGTCTCCGGTCGCAGCTACGTCGACATGCCCAACCCCGGTCTGGAGGTGGGGGTGCTGCTCGATGCCTCTGCCCAGCACGCCGGTCGCACGGGCCGCGAGATCCTGACCATCGCCCAACGCTTCATGGGACTCCGCCGACAGCGGGTCGAGGAGATGCTCGACCTGGTCAGTCTGACCCCCGAGGAGGCGTCTCGGCGGGTGCGCGACTACTCGCTGGGCATGCGGCAACGGCTCGGCATCGCGACCGCGCTGATCGGCGACCCCGAGGTGCTGATCCTCGACGAGCCGGCCAACGGCCTCGATCCGGCGGGCATCCGCTGGATGCGCGGCCTGCTGCGCGACTACGCCGACCGTGGCGGCACGGTGCTGCTCTCCTCCCACCTGCTTCACGAGATCGAGGTGATCGCCGACGACCTCGTGGTGATCGGGAACGGCCGCATCGTCGCGCAGGGCGCCAAGAGCGACCTGCTTCGGTCCGCCGGATCCATCGTCAAGTCGGACGGCCGTGACGTGATCGCCCGGGCTCTCACCGACTCGGGCCTCACCTACACGCCCGTGGGGGCTGACGGGCTGCTCGCACACGCCGAAGCCGAGCAGGTCGGGAAGATCGCCTTCGCCGCCGGCGTACCCGTCACGGAGCTGCGGCCCGCCGACGGCGCCGGCCTGGAGGAGATTTTCCTCGAGCTCACCGCCGAAACCCAGCGCGAGACCACCACCAACAACCAGCTCGAAGGAGCAGTGGCATGACAACCGTCGACACCCTCCCCGCCATCTCGGCCCCAACCACGGTCGGGACCAGCACAAGGACCGGGGCCATCAAGCACCGCCGAATCCCGCTGAGCCGGATCATCGCCACCGAGCTTCGCAAGATGTTCGACACCCGATCCGGGTTCTGGCTGATGGCAGGCATCGCCATCCTGGCGCTGCTCGCCACCGCTGCCGTGATCCTGTTCGCGCGCGACGGCGAGATGACCTACGACTCGTTCGCCGCCGCGATCGGCATCCCCATGACGGTCGTCCTCCCCATCATCGCGATCCTGTCTGTGACCAGTGAGTGGACCCAGCGCAGCGGCCTCACCACCTTCACCCTGGTGCCGCACCGTGGCCGGGTGATCGCGGCCAAGGCGACTGCCTGCGTCGCCATCGCCGTCGTCTCCATTCCCCTCGCCTTCGGGGTCGGCGCGGTCGGCAACATCGTCGGTACGGCGATCGCAGGGGTCGAAACCGTCTGGGACGTGACGGTCACGAACCTGCTCAACATCGTCCTGGCCAACGTGCTCGGCATGGCGGTCGGATTCATGCTCGGCGTGGTCATCCGCAGTACCCCGGGGCGCTCGTTGCCTACTTCCTCTACTCGTTCCTGCTCCCGTCGCTGGCCCTCCTGCTCGCCATGTCACAGGAATGGTTCCGCGAACTGCAGCCCTGGGTCGACTTCGACTACGCGCAGAGCGCCTTGTTCGAGGGTGCCCTGACCGCCCAGCAGTGGACCCACCTCGGGGTCACCGGCGTGATCTGGCTCGTCGTACCCCTCGCTGTCGGGCTCGGCCTCGTGATCAGGGCCGAGGTCAAGTAGGCGGAGTGGCGGAGACGAGCACTAGGGTCGATCCAACCCTCACCCAGAGGAGACGCGATGAACACCTACATCGTCAGCTTCGACCCGATCGGACCTGGGAAGAAGTACGACGCACTGGTCGCGAAGCTGCAGTCCTATCCGAGCTTCGTGCAGGCGCTGACCGCGACGTGGTTCGTCAAGTCCGACGACCCCGCCTTCAAGGTCGCCGCGGCCCTCGAGGAGATCCTCGACAACGACGACGGAGTCATCGTGAACAAGGTGCACCGCGAGGCCGCCTGGGCCGCGTCCCTCTCAAAGGAGATCGACGCCTGGCTCACGGAGAACCTGTAGCGCGTGGCGTTCTCGGTCGCATTCTTCCGCAACCTCAACCTCGGGCAACGCCGCAGTCACAGCCCCACCCGGCCGGAGCTGCTCGAGGCGTTCGAGCGCGCCGGTGCCACCGATGCAGTCTCGTTCCAGACGAACGGCACGGTGATCTTCGAGTGCGACACGGACCCGCAGGCCCTCGCCGACGACGTGGTTCGCCTGCTCACGCCCGTGTGCGGATACGGCGACATCGCCCCGGCCCGGCCGGTCGAATGGGTGCGCGGGCTCGACCTCGAGGAGGTGCCCACCAACGCTGAGGTCTCCTTCTTCGACGCTCCCGACCCCTTCCCCGAGTCGCTCCCCTGGGTGGCCCCGCTCGGGGGCCTGACCGTCCTCCGTGCGGACAGCCGGTACGCCGTGTCGGTCGACGACGTCGAGGACACCAAGGGCGCGACGTGGGTTCTCGAGGCTCTCCTCGGCGTGCGGGTGACCTCCCGCGGCGCGCCCACGATGCGCCGGCTGCAGGCCAAGCTCGCCCACGGTAGTTGGTCGAGGAGCGAGCGAAGCGAGTGATCAGTCGAGACCACAGACCGTCACCGCGAAAAGGTGTTGCCCCGAGCGGCCCGGCCCTCAAGAGTGCTGTCATGTCTGCGTCCCAGGTACCCATCCCCCAGTCCGAGATGGCCGAGGAAGCCCTCCCCGCTCGCCAGTTCGGCTGGTGGGACATGTGGGCCTCTCCCGAGGACGACCCACGGCAGGAGGGCGGCTTCGACGGTGAGCGAGAGCTGTTGCTGGGCTACCTGCGCAACTACCGGCTCACCCTGGAGATGAAGTGCTCCGGGCTGGACGCCGAACAGCTCGCACGGCGGTCGGTCCCACCTTCGAACCTGTCCCTGCTCGGGTTGGTCCGTCATCTGGCCACCGTCGAGCAGGCGTGGTTCCGGGTCGCGATGGCGGGCGAGGACGTCCCCCGGCTCTACCGCGGCGAGGGCGAGGACGAGTTCGACGGCGCGGTCGGCGACCCTGCTGTCGTCGAGGAGGCCTACGCGCGCTGGCGCGAGGAGATCGCCTTCGCGGAGAGCTATGTCGACCGCACCGAGGACCTCGGCACCGTGGGTGGCAACGGCGACGTCCTCCGTGAGGTCCTGGTGCACATGATCGAGGAGTACGCCCGGCACTGCGGCCACGCCGACCTCCTGCGCGAGCGCATCGACGGCCGGGTGGGCCAGTAGGGAACGCGCGACCGCGAGAGCGGGAACGGCACACCAGCCACCGGAGCGCGCGCTACGGCACCCCATGCGGCAGGCTGGGCGACGTGTTCCACATCGGCGTCGACCTTGCCTGGGGGATGAGGCGACCCACCGGCCTCGCCGTGGTCGACGACGACGGCCGGCTGGTGCACGTATCGGCCGCCAAGACGGACGAGGAGATCCTCGCCGCGCTGGCGCCGTACGTCGAAGGCGAGTGCCTGGTGGCGATCGACGCTCCACTGATCGTGACGAACCCGACCGGCTTCCGGCCGGCCGAGGTAGCGCTGAACAAGGACTTCGCGCGCTTCGACGCCGGCGCTCACCCAGCCAACACCGGCAAGCCGGAGTTCCGTGGCACCCCGCGTGGCGCCGGCTTGTGCCAGGCCCTCGGCCTGGACATGAACCCCCGCTCGGGCCGACGGCGTCGAGCCATCGAGGTCTACCCGCATCCGGCGACAGTGTCGTTGTTCCGGCTCGAGCGCACGCTGAAGTACAAGAACAAGCTGGGCCGCGACATGGAGGGCCTGCGGATGGCGCTGCTCACCCTGATGGGGTTGCTCGAAGCGCTGGCCATCGCCGAACCGGCCATGCACGTGACCGCGGACTCCCTTGCTGGTGGCTCTTCGGACACCGACATGGCCGACCTCGGCTGGGCGGCCTTGAAGCGGAAGGCCCAGACCGCGACCAGGAAGAGCCAGCTCCGCGTCGTCGAGGACCAGGTCGACGCCGTCGTGTGCGCGTACGTCGCTCTGTTCGCGGCCCGCCGGCCCGCCGACACCACGACGTACGGCGACTTCGAGTCCGGCTACATCGTCACCCCGGCCCTGCCCGCCGACCTCTCGGCCAGCCCCCGGACGCCAGCGCCAACAGGGCCACCGGCCGTCGTGTCCGACCCGGTGCGGAAGTACACCCTGAGCCACCCCGCGCGAGTCGCCGCCGGCGACCAGTTCCTCGCGATGGTGACCTCGATCCTCGACGACGCGGGCATCAACTACCTCAGCGTCACCGGGCGAACCAAGACCATCGCGTCATTCGCCGAGAAGGCCCGACGTACCCGCGACGGCGTACCGCTCTACACCGACCCGATCAGCGAGATCACCGACACGATCGGCATCCGGGTCATCACCTACGTGCACAGCGACGTGTCCGCCGTGGCCGACCTGCTGCATGACCAGGTCGTGGTCAAGGACGACCGCGACATGGGCCGCGAGACCGCCCAGGAAGGACGGTTCGGCTACGCCAGCCGGCACCTGCTGATCGGGCTGGATGCCGCGCGCGAGGGCCACCCGTCGTACGAGCTGATGCGTGGGCACACGGCACAGATCCAGATCCGGACGGTGCTGCAGCACGCATGGGCGGAGTTCGAGCACGACATCCGCTACAAGGGCACGATGCCCGACGAGCACGCTCGCGACTTCGACCGCCGCTTCACCCTGGCCGCCGGTCTGCTGGAGCTCGCGGACCGCGAGTTCTCGACGATCCGCGACACGTTGCGATCTTCCGCAGCGAGCGCCCCCGACGGCGAGGGCCAGAGCGGCGTCACCCTCGACGACGACCCACGGATCGACCCCCGCGAGCTCGCTGCCTTCCTGGCCGGGCAGTACGCCGAGTCGGGTTGGTCACGCACCGACCACTACGCCTGGATCTCCGGCCTGCTGCTCGAGCTCGGCATCACGTCACTCGACGAGCTCGGCGACGTACTGCGCGCCGGCGACGAGGAGGTCATCCGGACGCGGATGGACTACCGCTACCCGCCTGGTGCCGTTCGCCGGCTCGATGACGCGTTGCTCGCCGCCTACGGGTCCGCGTACGTCGACCTCCGCGGCAACACCCATCGCCGGGCAGCCCTCGAGGCCCGCCTCGAGCGGTTGTCCGGCACCGGCTAGCCGCCGTCGCGTAGCTAGGTGGTCGAACAGCGAAGCGAGCAACCGAGCAAGGTGGTCGAGCAGCGAGCGCCAGCGAGCGGCCAGTCGAGACCCACCGCCGGTTGCCGTCTGACGGCCATCCGTTCTAACTGTGGGTTTATCGAGAGGTCTGGTTGCGGTCCGCCTGGTTGCGCTGGTGTTCCCTGGCCGCTGCCTGTCGCTCACGGTTGCCTGGCTCGACCGTCGTGGTTGCGGTCTTGGCGATTTCAATCGGCTGTTGCAACTCCATGAATGATTCGCGTGGAGGTAACACTGATGCCAGGTGCACGGTTGACGATCGAGCAGCGTCGCACGATTGAGAGGTCGTATCGGATCGGGTTCTGCCAGGAGCAGATCGCTTCGATCATCGCGAAGCACAAGGCGACGGTGAGTCGTGAGCTGAAGCGGAGCTTCTCGGCTCCGGGTTCGAGGTCGCCGAAGGCGGCCACGGCTCGTGGTGGTGGCTCGGGTTATCGGCGGGTCTATGACGCCGAGCGGGCGCAGCGTCGGGCCGAGCTGGCGGCGAAGCGGCCCAAGCCGCGGCGATTGGACCAAGCGCGGTTGCGGAACAAGGTCTGGGCACTGTTGCGCGCAGACTGGTCACCGCAGCAGATCTCCGAGACGCTGTGGCTGCTGTTCCCCAACGACGCGGTGATGCGTGTGAGCCACGAGACGATCTACCAGTCATTGGAGTGGAAGACTCCAGCCCAGAGCCTCAACACGAGGTTCGTTGCAACAACCGGTTGAGTGCGCCCTCCAGCCGCCAGGTTTAGTTATCCACATTCTCGAACACGCCCTCGATACTGTCGGTGGTCGATGGTTGAGTTCACATATGACGACGACCCGGCCCGACCTCGACACCGCCTCGGCGGTGCTCGGGTTCGCCCGCGACCGCCGTGCCGTTGCTGATCGGGCCGAGGCCGATGTGCTGTACGCCGCGGTCACCTGGGCCGAACAGCACCCGCCGGAGTCGATCGACGAAGCGGCGACCTGGGTCTGTGGTGGTGGGGACACCGGTCTCCCGCTCGCCGGACCGGGCGCACCGCTGGTGGCGGAGTTCTGTATCGCCGAGTTCGCCGCCGCCCTCGGGCGCTCCACCGACTCCGGGCGGGCGCTGGTCGCGGACGCGGTGGAGCTGAAGTACCGGCTCACCCGGCTCTGGGACCGCACCCAGACCGGTGACCTGCCGGTGTGGCGGGCCCGCCGGATCGCCCAAGCCACCCTCGGGCTCACCATGGAGGCCGCACGGGTTCGTGGACGCCCAGGTCGCCGGGTTCGCCCACAAGATCGGCCTCGCCGCACTCGACCGGTTGGTCGCCGAGGCCATCGCCCGGTACATGCCCGAACAGGCCCGGGAAGATGCACGCAACGCGGCCGAGGGCCGGCACTTCACCATCCACCACCAGCAGGTCTCCTTCGACGGCACCAGCCGCATCGAGGGCGAGCTCGACCTCGCCGATGCCCTGGACCTCGACGCCGCCCTGACCCGCGGAGCCGAAACCCTCAAAGCCGGCGGGTCCACCGAGTCGCTGGACGTACGCCGCTCCATCGCCGCCGGCGAGCTCGCCCGACACCAGCTCGCCCTCGACCTCAACACCGACCCCGCCGACAGCGGCAGCGACCCGGCAACCGCAACCGCAACCGCAACCGGCGCCAGGAAGAGAGCGAAGCCTCGCCAGGTCGTGCTCTACGTGCACCTCTCCGAAGCAGCCGTCAAAGGCACCGGTGTCGGTGTGGACCTGGCCCGGGTGGAGAACCACCGCCAAGGCGTCACCGCCGACCAGGTCCGGGCCTGGTGCGCCAACCCCGACACCGAAGTGATCGTGAAACCAGTCATCGACCTCAACGAGCACCACCGGGTCGAGGGATACGAGATCCCCGACCGGCTCCGCGAACAAACCATCCTGCGCACCGGGACCTGTGTGTTCCCCTGGTGCACCCGCCCCGCACGGACCGCCGACTGCGACCACGTCATTCCCTACGACCAGGGCGGATCCACCTGCTCGTGCAACCTCGCGGCCCTGTGCCGACGCCATCATCGACTCAAAACCCACACCACCTGGAGCTACACGGTCCTCGAACCCGGGTCGTTCCTGTGGTCCAGCCCCTACGGCTACCAGTTCCTCACCGACCACGAAGGCACCCGCGACGTCACCGCCGAGCGCCCGCCGCCACGCAGGGACGGCACCTCCTGCATCGCCGACCCGCCCGACCAGTAGCCACACCGCCCCACACCCCGCCGAAACCTTCCCCGGCGGGGCCACCGGCATGTTCACAGCCCGGATCCCGATGGCTCGGGCTGAGGGCAGCGGCAAACCGGCGCCGGTTGCCGTCTGAGGGCCACCTGTTCTCACTGTGGCGGAAGCGCCGGGGCCGCGGCGTAGGTGGTCGAGCAGCGAGCGAATCAGTCGAGACTCAGTCGGCCACGTCGACGTGGACGTGGTCGCGATGCTCGAGGATCGCAGCGACCCGTGCCGACCTGCCCGCTGTGTCGGGCTGGTAGCTCCGCCAGCCCTGAACGGCGCGCCGTTCGGTCCAGATACGGCCGTCGAAGATGACCGTGGTGATCTGCAGCCGGTCCGCGTGGGCGACCAGGTACTGCGCCAGTGCCCATCCCCTTGCCTGGTTCTTCTTGGTCACGGGTCGCACGAACACGTCCACGGCCCGGCCCTCGTAGTGCGCCGACCCGGGCATGTGCCCACTCGTGACCCCGCCGGGGGCGAAGCCGCCCACCCTCTGCCGCCCGAAGGCGCGGTCGAGGTCACTGCGGACGATGGCAGCGCGACCGGTCAGCCCGACGCCGTTGAGCCGGTCCTTCTCCTCATCGTCCGCGCCGCCGTGCCGGCAGGTGAGAGCATGCGCCGACCGGCCGGTCAGCGCGGCGGCGACGATGCGTGCGTCAGATTCCGATGAGTCCAGCAGCTCGGCCACAGCGGCCGAAGCCGTCCCGGCTGGCCTGCGCTGGCGCACCGACGCCGCTGCGACCGACGCGGCATTCTCCGCCTCATCGGTGCTGAGCTCGACCGTTCGGTCCCCCTCGGTGACCGTGCACTCGCCCACACCAGGGAACCATCGAGGAACCCCGAGGACGATCATGAGGGACGCAACCAGGACGGCGAGCGCCACGAGCGCTGCCAGGCCCCAGACCAGCCGTGGGCCTGTGCTCGGTTCCGCGCCACCCACCAGCGGGCCAGTCTCCATCGGGCCAGTCTCCGGAACGACTCCAAGCGATGCACGTCCTGGGTACGCCATTCGCAACCACCCAGCGGATAGCGTTTGCATCACCGACGCAATGGAGGACTCGTCATGATTGGTTTCATCATCGCCGGACTCATCATCGGAGCGCTCGCGCGCCTGATCAAGCCGGGCAAGCAGAACCTCGGCATCCTGGCAACGCTGGGGCTCGGCCTGGTCGGTTCAGTCATCGGTGGGCTGATCGCCGGGTTGATCAGCGACAGCACCATCTGGGAGCTCAACGTCCTGGGCTTCGTGCTCGCCGTGGTCGCATCCGTGCTGCTGGTCGGCACCGCCGAGGCCGTGACGGGCGGAAAGAGCAACAAGCAGCTCAACGCCTGAGCGTGTAGAAAGACTGCATGGCCGACCCGATCCGCGTGTACCTGCTCGACGACCATGACGTCGTGCGCGAAGGTCTCCGGTTCCTGCTCGAGCGCACCGAGGACATCGAGGTCGTCGGCGAGTCCGCCACCGCGGCCGAGGCGACGGCGCGCATCCCTGCGCTGCGACCGCATGTTGCGGTTCTCGACGCGCGGCTGCCGGACGGCTCCGGCATCGAGGTGTGCCGGTCTGTGCGCGCCGTCGACGCGTCGATCAAGGCCCTCATCCTGACGTCGTACGACGACGACGAGGCCCTGTTCGCCGCGATCATGGCCGGTGCCTCCGGCTACGTGCTCAAGGAGATCCGCAGCAGCGACCTGGTGAGCGCGATCCGCACGGTGGCGGCGGGACAGTCCCTGATCGACCCGGCGCTGACGGCGCGGGTGCTCGACCGGTTGCGCAACGGACCTGCGACCGCGCCCGAGCTCGCCGAGCTCACCGAGCAGGAGCTCAAGCTGCTGGGCCTGATCGCCGAGGGCATGACCAACCGGCAGATCGGCGAGCAGATGTTCCTGGCTGAGAAGACTGTGAAGAACTACGTCTCCAACATCTTGGCCAAGCTGGGCCTGGAACGACGTACGCAGGCCGCCGTTCTTGCCTCCAAACTGCTTGCCCCGCCGCCCCACCACTGACCAGCCGCTGACCAGCCGTCAACGGGCCGCTCGCACGGTGCCCACCGATTGAGGACCTTGGACCTTTTGGCGCGGTGACCTACTGCCCTGCCGCCCCACCTGCTCCGGCGCGAACCTTGGATCACAAGCAACAACACGATCCAGAGAGGACCGTCATGACTGTCACCCACAGCTCCACGAGCGCTACACCGGGCCGCCGCGCCGCTGCGCCCGCCACGAACGACCACGCCAACCACCTCAACACGCCGACCCGCCGGGTCCTCGCGGCGCTGAGGATCGCGTTCGGTCTCACGTTCCTCTGGGCGTTCTTCGACAAGCTCCTCGCGCTGGGGTTCCACACCGGCTATGACCAGCACGGCACGCTCGACCGTTTCGGCGATGCTGCCTGGATCAACGGTGGCAGCCCGACGGAAGGGTTCCTGAAGTTCGGTGCTGACGGGCCGTTCAAGGAGTTCTACAACTCCATCGGCGGCACCGCCATTGCTGACTGGGGCTTCATGCTCGGTCTGCTCGGCATCGGCATCGCCCTCACCCTGGGCGCGGGCATGCGGATCGCCGTAGCCGCCGGAGCCCTGATGTACGTACTGATGTGGACGGTCGCACTCCCCCCGGAGAACCACCCGTTCCTCGACGACCACCTCATCGCAGCCATCACCATCGTCGCGCTCGGTCTGCTCCACGCCGGCGACACCTGGGGTCTGGGCCACTGGTGGTCCAGGACCGAGGCGGTCGCTAAGTTTCCCGTGCTCCGTTAGCCCGGCAGTCCGAAAGGAAAGACGCCGCTGACGCAGTACGTCGCACCGCGACGGCCGGTCACCCCAGGTGGGTGGTGACCGGCCCTTGCGTCTGTCCGGAGGGTCCCCCAGAAGTTGCCCCGGAAGTTGTTGGGGTCAGCAGCGGCACCTGCCAGACAAGCGCGGTTCCGCGCGGTTCGTTGGGGGTCAGCTCCACGAACCCACCGAGGCCGGCCGCCCGGCGGCGGACGTTGCGAAGACCGCTCTCCGCCGCGTCCCCGGCGACACCGATGCCGTCATCGAGGACCGCGAGCCGAAGATCGTCACTGCTTACATGGACCTCGATCTGCGCGTGGTCGGCCAGCGCGTGTCTGGCCACGTTCGACACCGCCTCCCGCAGCACCGGTAGCAGCTGCTCGCGTACCTGTGTCGGCACTGCCGTGTCGATGGGTCCGCTCGTGAGCACGCCAGGCGTGAAGCCCAGCACCGGCACGTACTCACGGACCAGGCTGCGGATCTCGGCTCGCAGGGAGCCCGCCTGCCGCGGCTGCAGCTCGAAGATGGTGCCGCGAATTGCCTTGATGATCAGGTCGAGCTCGTCGACGGCACGCTCCAGACGGGCGCCGATCGCCGGGTCACCGACGAGAGATGCCACGCCCTGCAGCTGCAGCCCGGTGGCGAACAGCCGCTGGATAACCACGTCGTGCAGATCCCGGGCGATCCGCTCACGATCGGAGATGACGGCGAGCTCCTCCCGGTCCACCACCGCCTCGGCCCGGTCGAGCGCGAGCCCGGCCTGGTCGGCGAAAGAGGCGAGCAGCTCGTGCACTTCCACGCCCGGTGCATGGGCGGGGTCGAACAGGGCCACCAGGACACCCGCCCGGGCCAGGCGGGCACGCAGGGGGATCACGACGGCCCCCAGGTCGGAACCGAGACCCTCCGCGGTCAGCTCCACGGGATGGAGGCCGGAGGCGTCGTAGTCCTGCGAGATCCGGGCCAGCACTGCACTCACCATCTTCGCGTCCACGGGTTCGCATGACATCGCGAGCACGGGCCCCTTGTGAGTCGCATCCTGCTGGCCGAGCAGGGCTGTCGCCCGCATGCGCGACACGGATCGGACCACGTCGGTGATCGCCTGACGCGCCTCGGCGAGCTCGATCGGTGGCTGCAGCGTCTCCGTCAGCTCGGCCCACGCTTCGAGCCACTGACGTCGGCGCTCACTGACTCCATAGGTACGGGCGTTCTCGATGACGAAGCCCGCGGCGCGCGCCAGTGCCTCGACGAGCTGCTCGTCCTGCTCGGTGAACTGCGCCCCACCACGTTTCTCGGTCAGGTAGAGGTTGCCGAACACGGTGCCCCGGATCCGGACGGGTACGCCGAGGAAGGTGTCCATCGGGGGGTGGTTGGGCGGGAAGCCGGCTGAAGCCGGATGAGCCGCGAGCTCGGTCATCCGGATGCCCTCCGGCTCGCGGATGAGCAGCCCGAGGATGCCGCGTCCACGGGGCAGCTCACCGATCAGACGGTGTTGCTCCTCGGACATCCCCGTCGTCACGAACTCGATGAGCGAGCCGTCGGACCCGATCACGCCGAGGGCGGCGTACTTCGCCTCGGTCAGGCGGGTAGCTGCCTCGACCAGCCTGGTCAACACGCTGCGCAGGTCGAGGTCGGAGGAGATCGCGGTGACGGCCTCGAGCAGCGCCTCTGCAGCGCCGCCGAGGGGCCCGTTCTCCTGTGAGCTCACGTGACCAGTGTGCGGCAAGCGCTGCTTGTCGCGCTCAGGCCTGCGGTTCGGGCCACAACTCATCGATCAGCGGAGTCTGTCGTGCACCTGCTGGTGCGTGTAGGACTCCGTTGATCGGGTTTCTGTTCACGATCGCCCAGCTGATGGTCTGGGCTGCTGCTCGGCTTGCGGAGCGTGGTCTCGACTGATCGCTCGCTTCGCTCGCTGCTCGACCACCTACGGTGCGGGCCGCGCCGGGACACCGGAGACCGCGGCTGCCGTCGCGCTCAGGCGCCGGTGCCGACAACTTGCTCGTGCACCGGATCCCGGCGGGCGTTCAGCTTGCGGCCGCTCAGCTCGCTCCAGCGCAGGCGCAGGTAGAGGGAGCGGGCGCCGCCGGCCCAGGGCTGCGGCTCGGCGATCTCCCGGATCCGGCTGAGCTCAGCGCGGTCGGTGACTGCCTCGACACGCCCTCTGGCCTGCACGCTCCAGCCGCGCTCGTTCACCTCGTCGAAACCGTCGATCTCGAAGGCGAGCGTGCTTTCTCGCCCATAGGTCCCGAGCAGGCTGTACGGCGCTGTGCGGAACACGATCGAGTTTTCCACCACGGTGTAGTTGACCGGCACGATGTGCGGTCCAGTAGGAGTGGAGACCGCGACGCGGCCGGCAACGCCGGAACGCAGCAACGCCTGGCATTCACCGGCATTCAGCTCTCGTGTCTCGGCCATGTTGTCCACCTCCGGAAGGTCTTGGTTGTTCCTCAATCGTCCCTTGTCACACGCGCATGGGTCAGGGGCTTTGGTCCCCTGAGGTTGGACCATTGCGCCCTGACCCTGACGCCGACGTCTGGGAGACGCTGGGTGGCGAGGCGGCACAGCGCTTGTCTCAGGACCCTGGGAGGGACCATGGGCACCAAGGCAGGAACCATCGTCGTCGGAGTCGACGCTTCGGAGTCATCGATGCGAGCCCTTGCGTGGGCAATCGAGCAGGCACAGATCGAGCGCCGGCCATTGACGCTCGTGCACGCGGTCAACGGGGTGCTGCCGGCGTACACGCCCGCCTCCGCCGTCTTCCCCGAAGAGGCCCGGACCGCTCTGCGCGAGGACGGTCACCAGATCCTGGCCGCAGCTGTGGCCGAGGTCCAGAGGACAGCTCCCACGCTCGAAGTGAACGCCGTGTTCCGGCTCGAGGACCCCCGCAACGTCCTGCTGGAGATGTCCCACGACGCCGCCATGGTGGTGCTCGGCTCGCGGGGTCGGGGCAGGGTGGCCACCCTGCTGCTGGGTTCGGTCGGCGTGGCGCTCGTGCGGCATGCGCACTGTCCGGTCGTGGTGCACCGGCCGAGCCACCCTGGCAACGTCCGCAACGGGATCCTCGTCGGCGCCGACGGGTCCGAGGAGTCGCTGGCCGTGCTCGAGTTCGCCCATCGCGAGGCGTCCCTGCGCAACCTCCCACTGACGGTCGTGCACTGCTTCTGGGACGTCGACGCGGCTACCTCGGCGGCGTACACCGTGCGCGAGCCGGACCTCGACCGGGAGTCCGAGCGGCTCCTGCTAGCCGAGTCGATGGCCGGCATGGCGGAGAAGTTCCCCGAGGTCAACGTCCGCACGGCGATGGCGACGGGCCTGCCGCAGGATGTCCTGGTCAGCCTCGGCGAGCGGATGAACCTGCTCGTGGTCGGTGCCCACCAGTCCGGCACGGTGTCCCGGATGCTGTTCGGTGGTTCGGTCTCGGTCGCCGTGGTCGAGCACGCTAGCTGCCCGGTGGCCGTCGTACCTGTGTGACCTGAGGGAGTACGCCGGATCGGCCCCCTGCGCGTATCTGCGGGCCCTCTGATCACTCCTCACCCCTGGACGGCCGACCTGGCCGCCCCGGAGGGGGAACGAGATGTCCTGGCGTAGGTCGAGAGAACCAGCCTTCGTGCCGGGACGCCGGTGGCATGAGGTTGCGCGGTGATTCTCCTCGCCGATCGCCTTGCCAGTGAACGACCCGACCGGTTGCCAGATCAGCGGTCGGGGTCATCAACTGAGCACACGCAGAACTCGTTGCCCTCGGGGTCGAGCAACACGACGTAGGTGTCCTCAGGATCGTCCACCTCACGCACCAGGACGGCACCGAGACCAACCAGTCGATCCACCTCGGTCGACGCGCTCCCCACCGTCTGAGAGTCGCACAGCAGCGCGCCGCGCGTCGGCGACGGGCCCGCGGGTGTCACGATCGCGCCATGTCCTCCACCTTGCCCTTCACCAGGTCGTCGTTCCGGTCGCCATCCGACTCCACGCGGATCACGACGTACGCATGGACTGACTCCGTGACCGACCCTCGCGGGGTGGTGCAGATCGCGCACGGGCTGGCCGAGCACGGCGTCCGCTATGACCGGCTCGCACGGGCGCTGAACGCGGCCGGCTACCTGGTCCACGCCAACGACCACCGGGGTCATGGCCGGTCGGTGGTCTCCGAGGACGACCTGGGCAACTTCGGGTTCTCCGGCTTCGCCGGACTCATCGCGGACGTCGCGGCGTACGGCGCGCGCATCGCCGCCCACCACGAGGACCTGCCGCTGTTCCTGGTCGCGCACTCAATGGGTTCCTTCGCGGCACAGTCTCTGCTGCTCGACCATTCGGAGCAGTACGCCGGCGTGGTGATGTCCGGCTCGACGGCACTCGACGTCTTGGCCCAGAGCCTCGCCGAGTCCGAGGGGCCGGGGGGCCTCGAGGCGTTCAACGCCGGGTTCGAGCACCGGACCGGCTATGAGTGGCTCTCCCGCGACGTGTCGGAGGTCGATGCCTATGTCGCGGACCCGCTGTGTGGCTTCGACCTCCCGGAGGACGCGATCCCGCAGCTGTTCGCGGACGCGCAGCGCCTCGCCGACATCGAGGCGCTGCGAGCCATCCGCTCGGACCTACCTATCCTCATGGTCTCCGGCGAGGCCGACCCCCTGTCCGGGGGTGGGCAGCTGGTCGAGCTGTCCGGCCAGCGGTACCGCGATGCCGGTCTGGTCGACGTGACCACGCGCATCTACCCCGAGGCGCGCCACGAGATCTTCAACGAGACCAACCGGGACGAGATCACGGCCGACGTAGTCGCCTGGTTGCAGGCGCACAGCTGACGGGCGCTGTCACTCGCGGCAGACCACCGGTCAGCCGGGACTGGTGCTCGACGTGCTGCGTGCGAACGACTCGATGACCTCCGTGAGTGCAGACGCGTCCTGCAGCATCGGGAGATGACCGGTCCCAAGCTCGGTGGGGTGCTCGACTCCGAGCCGGTTGGCGAACGCCCGCTGGAGTGTGGTCGGCATCTCGTCCTCGGTCGTGCAGACGTAGCCAACATGTCGCGGGCGCGCCGCTTCTCCCGCGGGATCGCGGTAGTAGCGCTGGGACTCGGGGGTGAAGTCCCTGACGAGGTCGTCGGCAACGGACACCGACAGGCCGGCAGCCTGCGAGCGCAGAGCCTTGTCAGGCGGACGGGTGCCGAGCACCCTCATCATGAGGCTGAGCACGAGGCGGTTCGGGAACGGCAGCGAGCCGAGGAACGAGTCCCCCGGTGCCGGGACCCAGGTCGCGACCCCCAACAGACCAACGGCTCGCGCGGGCTGATGCTCGAGGAGCTTCGCGGCGACCATGCCACCGGCCGAGTGCGCCACGACCACGAAGCGCTCCTCCGCCACCTCATCCAGCGCCGCCGCGGCATGGTCCGCGAGGGACGCGTCCTTCCCCGCCGGTCGGGGTGCGACGTACGTCGGACGGTCGGCCAGCCGGGCACGCACCCCGTCCCAGATCCAGGGCGGCAGGCCGGCACCGCTGACGAACAGAACAGGAGTGGGTGTCTCGGTCATGGCGAGAGAATAGTGAGGGCCACCGACACGATTGACGTCAGTCGGCGCTCGCGACCCCGCGAGGGCGAGGGCCAGCAGCTCTCGGGCGCCGACAAGGCGGCCGGGGCAGCGAGGGTGGCGGCGTGGCCGACACGCTGTTCGGCAAGGCTCGTTCACCGGCAAGGTCTCGTTCTCCTGGCCGCGGAGCCTTGCCCAGGAGCCGCTCAACGTCGGCGACCCCGGCTACGACCCGCTCTACCGCTACGGCTGGGGGCTCAGCACCCGCTGAGCCGCGCCTGCCGACAGTGCGGCCCGAGGTCGGTGTTGGACTGCGGTCCGGCGCATTACGTGCTCAACTCCAAGGGTGACCTCAGCTCGCCGACCGGCGTTCACCCGCTCGACCCAGCGGACCAATGAACCGGATGAGCACGAGCCCGCCCCCGTGGAGTCACCGGCCACGGCGGTGAGCGGGTCAGCCGACGAGGTGCTCGACCCCAACCGTCTCGAGGAGCTTCGTCAGCTGGGCATGGGGGGCCGGATGCTGACGGTGCTGATGGAGTCGTTCGTCAACCGGGCGCCGGCCCTGCTTGCCGCACTGGGTGAAGCCGTTGGCAGCGGAGACAGTCCCGCCGCAGAACGGGCCGCCCATGAACTGCGCGGGGCAGGCGCGAACCTGGGTGCGCGCGGCGTGGTGGCGTTGTGCGCAGAGCTCGAGGAGCTGAGCACCGCCGGTGGTCTCGACTCGGGTCCCGGGGTGTTCCGCCGGCTCACGATCGAGATGGAGCTCGTCGACGTCGCCTTGCGCGCCGAGATGCGGCTGGCGGGCTGACCACGGTCCTGCGTTCATTCGCAGGCGAGCACTCAAGACCATTTAGTCTCACAGGCATGTCTGGTGGACTCCGGCACCACGTACGTCGCAGCCCGCTCGCGCCGTTCCTGCTCGTTGCGCTTCTGACGACGGCTTGCGACGCGGACCCGGCCACCGACGAGCCGCCGTCCACGCAGACCTCCGTGAGCATTGCCCCTGTCCCGCCGGCGTCCTCGCCGAGCCCGGCTGCGACGTCGACACCCACCCCCCGGGCACGTCTGGTCCGTGGTGTTGATGTCTCGCACCACCAGGGAGAGATCGACTGGGAGCGGGTACGTCGGGACCGGATCGAGTTCGCCTACCTGAAGGCCACCGAGGGAAGCACCTTCACCGATCCGCGGTTCAGCTCGTACGCCAGGGCGGCCGCCCGAGCGGGCCTGCGAGTCGGTGGCTACCACTACTTCACCCTCTGCTCCCCGGGCGTTCCCCAGGCCGAGCACTTCGTCCGCGTGGTCGGGGCAGCTGGGGCACGCTCCCTGCCTCCCGCCGTCGACCTGGAGATCCTCGGCAACTGCTCCGACCCACCACCTCGCGACGACCTCCTCCGCGAGGTCCGTGCCTTCATCGAGGTCGTGGAGCGCCGTACCGGCCAGAGGATCGTGGTGTACGCCTACCCCGAGTTCGAGTCCCGCTACCGGATCGCGACCGTCCTCGAGCGTCGTCAGTGGGTACGCCGGATCGGCAGCGCCCCACCTACCCGCGACTGGTGGATCTGGCAACGCAATGACCGCGCGAGCATCGACGGGATCTCCGCACCGGCAGACCTGAACGTGATGGCTCCCTGACCCGCGGACTGCGATGGTGCAGGGGCATCAGAGGCAGCCTTGTCTCGTCCCGGGTCCTCGCCATCCTCGCTGCCGGCCACGAGGCCGCAGAGGACCACAGCCACGACCGACGCCGTGACAAGGAGGACGTCAGCACGCGGCGCTCGATCTTGGACATCCGTCCCAACCCCCGCGCCGCGAGGTGGGCGGACGCTAGGCCCTATTGTCCAAGAGCGTCAATGACGCGGTCAGATCACTCACGCAGATGGAGGACGTGGCGGCATGCGGCCCGACCCGATGGCTCGTCCGGAGCAGACCGAGAGCAGCGTCGAGGGGTTCGTCGACTCGCCCGAGGCTCGAACGGCGCTGCACCGCCGGTCCATGACCGTCGTCGTGATCTCACAGATCTTCGGTGGCGCGGGACTTGCTGCGGGCATCACCGTCGGCGCCCTTCTCGCGCAGGAGATGTTGGGCAGAGACGGTGTGGCCGGGCTTCCGATCGCCCTGTTCACGCTGGGATCGGCTGTGACCGCCTACCTTGTCGGTCGATACTCACAGCGAGCCGGACGACGGCGTGGGCTCACCGCAGGGTTCCTCGGTGGAGCATTCGGCGCCGCTGGCGTCGTCGTCGCAGCGGTCACGGGCAGTATCCCCCTGCTGTTCGTCTCGTTCCTGGTGTACGGCGCGGGGACCGCGACCAACCTGCAGGCGAGGTACGCCGGCACCGACCTCGCGCCGGTCCACGAGCGAGGTAGGGCGATCAGCGTCGCGCTGGTGTCGACAACCTTCGGAGCCGTTGCCGGGCCGAACCTGGTCGAGCTGATGGGAAGGGTGGCCACGTCGCTCGGCATCCCACCGCTGGCCGGACCGTTCCTTCTCGCCAGCGTCGCTTACGGACTCGCCGGCGCCATCCTGTTCGTGTTCCTGCGGCCAGATCCCCTTCTGGTGGCCGTTTCCCTTGCCCGTCGTACCCCGACTGATCCCGCGCCCCAGTCCAGCACCGACGACGGCCCGAAGAGCGAGAAGACCATCAACCAAGGGGTCATGCTCGGTGCTGCCGTCATGGTCGTCACCATGATCGCGATGGTCGCCGTCATGACCATGACCCCCGTGCACATGCGACACCATGGTCACTCCCTTGGCGAGGTCGGCTTCGTGATCGGCATCCACATCGGAGCGATGTTCCTCCCGTCCCTGATCACCGGCCGCCTCGTCGACACGCTCGGTCGCGCCACGATGACGATCATCTCCGGGGCGACCCTGCTTGCTGCTGGTGTGGTCGCGGCCCTCGCGCCAGGGGACTCCCTCTGGTGGCTCACCGTTGCGCTCGCGCTCCTGGGGCTCGGCTGGAACTTCGGGCTGATCAGCGGTACGGCGCTGATCGTTGACGCGACTCCGGTCAGCACCCGAGCCAGGACCCAGGGCTCGGTCGACGTCTTGATCGCGCTCTCCGGGGCATCCGGTGGCGCGCTGTCGGGCGTGATCGTGGCCGGCTCGAGCTTCGCGGTTCTCTCCCTTGTCTCCGGCTTCCTCGCTCTGCTCCTGGTGCCGGCCGTTGCCTTGACCCGTCCGGGTGTCGAGAACGCGCGGTCGGGTCCGACGTACCAGTGACGGGGCCGGCAGTGCGTCGGCTCCGAGCACCAGGAGGTTGAACATGAAGTACGTGATCCTGATCCACAGCAACCCCGACCCGTGGGGTCACCCGACCCAGATCCTCACCGAAGAAGGGCGCGCCCTCCCCAAGGAGCAGCACGCCGAGATGGACCGGCAGTTCGAGGCCCTGATGACCGAGATCTCGGCCTCGGGCGAGTTCGTCACCGCAGAGGCGCTCGGCGACCCGGGCTCGGCCACGCTCTTCGGGTGGAGCCCCGAGGGCCACCTCGTGACGGAGGGACCGTACGCCGAGGCGAAGGAGCACCTGGCCGGGTTCTTCATCATCGACGTCGCGTCTCGGCAACGGGCTGAGGAGATCGCCGACAAGTTCGCGCAACCCGGCGGCGTCGTCGAGCTTCGTCCGGTGATGTGGCCGGGCGGCGACGATCAGTGACGACCAGCGGCCTCGAGCAGGTCTGGCGCGCGTGCGCGCCAGACGTGCTGGCCGCCCTGGTCCGTCGTCACGGCGACTTCGACGCTGCCGAGGACGCGGTCCAGGAGGCGGTGCTGGCTGCGTCGCAGCAGTGGCCCACCGACGGGCTGCCGGACAACCCCGCGGGCTGGCTGACCACAGTGGCCAAGCGGCGGCTCGTGGACCACTGGCGCAGCGAGCGGGCCCGAGCCGACCGGGAACAGCGCATCGCCCTTGACCGGGAGCCGCTCGCGCCTGCCGCAGACGACGGGGACTCGACCGACCGCGATGACTCACTGACGTTGCTGCTGCTGTGCTGCCACCCCGTGCTCCCCCGCCCTTCGCAGGTCGCGTTGACGCTGCGTGCCGTCGGTGTACTCAGCACGGCACAGATCGCCCGGGCGTTCCTGGTGCCCGAGGCCACCATGGCCCAGCGGATCAGCCGCGCGAAGAGCCGGCTTCGGGAGGTCGACGCACCGTTCGCCGTACCGGCCGCAGGCGAGCTGCCCCACCGGGTGGCCGCTGCGGCTCAGACGCTCTACCTGGTGTTCACCGAGGGCCACACGAGCACGACCGGGAGCGGCTTGTACGACGTGTCGCTCGCGAGCGAGGCGATCCGGATCACCCGACAGCTGCACGTTCGGCTTCCGGCCGAGGGCGAGGTGGCGGGCCTGCTGGCGCTGATGCTGTTGACCGACGCCCGACGATCTGCGCGCATCGACGCGGAGGGCATGCTCGTGCCGCTGGCCGACCAGGACCGGACGCTCTGGGACCAGGAGATGATCCGCGAGGGCGTCAGGCTGGTCGAGCAGGCGCTGCCCACGGGACCAGTCGGACCGTTCCAGCTGCAGGCTGCGATTGCCGCCGTCCACGGCGAGTCCACCCATGCCGGAGGACACCGACTGGGCCCAGATCGAGGCGCTGTACCGAATGCTCCGCGACCTCGATCCCGGGCCGGTGGTCGTCCTCAACCACGCCGTGGCCGTTGCGATGGTCGAGGGCCCGAAGGCCGGGCTGGACCTGTTGGGCCCGTTGGCGCAGGACGCGCAGCTGAAGCGCCAGCACCGGCTGTACGCCGTACGCGCCCATCTGCTCGACATGGACGGCCGTCCGAGCGAGGCACAAAGCGACTACACAACGGCGGCCCGACTGGCCACGAGCATCCCCGAGCAGCGTTACCTCAACAGCAAGGCGCAGGCCGCGATTGACCTCAACCTTGGTTGAGCTCCTACCGTTAGAGCGTGATGAGTCGAGTGTGGAGAACGCGATGCTGGGTGCGGACAGGCTTCCCCGACAGGGCTTCGGATCCATGCGGCTGCGCGACAAGCCCGTGGAGGACCCCGACCGGGACCCGTTCGCGGTGATCAACCGGGCCCTGGACGCCGGCGTCACGCTGGTGGACACGGCTGACCTGTACCGGAACGAGGCCCTCGTGGGGCGAGCGATCTCGAGCCGCCGCGAGGAGGTTGTTCTGTGCAGCAAGTTCGGCGTGGTCTGGGGTGAGGGCGACGACTGGAGCGTTCGCGCGGACCCGTCGTACGTCCACCAGGCTTGTGAGGCGAGCCTGCGTCGCCTCGATGTGGACGTGATCGACCTCTACTACCTCCACCACCGCAGCGACGAGACGCCCATCGAGGAGACGGTGGCGGCGATGGCCGAGCTCATCGAGGAGGGCAAGGTCCGCGCACTGGGGCTGTCCAACGTCACCGCGGAGGACCTGCGTCGGGCCAACGCGGTGCACCCGATCACCGCCGTGCAGGAGGAGTGGTCACTGGTGCACCGGGAGTTCGAGGAGATGCTGCCAACCGTTCGTGAGCTGGGGGTGACGGCCGTCGCGCATTCGCCGACCGGCCATGGACTGCTGCACTCTCCGGAGCCAAGCGCCTCCCGCAGTGAAGGGGCCGCCCTGCAGACGACCCTCGCCGACGTCGCCGACTCCCACGGGGTCACGCCGGGTCAGGTCGCACTCGCCTGGGTGCACCACCAGTCCCAGCGCTGGGACCTGGCCGTACTGCCGTTGCCGGGAACCACGAGTGTCAGCCACCTGAACGCCAACATCGCCGCCGCCGATCTCGCCCTGTCCAGGGACGACCTCGAACGCCTCGACGCCGCGAGTACGCCGACGCCGCGATGATGATGTGGACCTCGGGTCGCCTGGCGCGTGGTGGACTCCTTTGCTCCGGATGTCCGTTCCCGATCGACCGGCTGATGGTCTCTGCTGGTCTTCGGCTTGCGCACCGTGGTCTCGGCTGATCGCTCGCTGGCTGTTCGTTTCGAGACGCTCCCCGCGGACGCTCGCTGCGCTCGCTCCTCAGGACGAGCGCTTGTGGCGCTCGCTCCTCAACGCAAGGCTGCCCGAGCAACTGCGGCGCACCGTGCGCGTCCCCACAAGCCGATTTGAGGAGTCTGTCGTGCACCAGGTGTGTGCTGGACTCCGCTGATCGGGTTGTTGAGACCACGCCAACCAGGGCACCTAGCCGGCAACAGGCAGTGACCGGCACCGCGCTCTGGCTACGCGATGATGTGGACTTTGGGTCGCCTGGTGACTCAAGAGTCCACACCTAAGCACTGGTCAAGGCGACGCGGAACAGACGCTCAGGCCACCCGGGACTGACCTCAACCCAAGTCGAGCCTCCGTGGAGCCGCCGCTGATTCGCTTCAGTCTCGAGCGCGTGAAGAAGGGCCGGGGTCGTCTTGGGTGAAAGACAGGCAGCCGCGGACGACATCGAGGATGTCCTGGTCGCTGGCGCCAGCTGATCGCACCTCGTCGATGATTCCTGCGAGTCGGGCTCGAACAGCTTCGCCGATCTTGTTGTTCGGCTCCTGGACGATGGTTCCGACTCTGCGCCGAGGCAGCACCAGGCCCTCTGAGGCCAGCTCTCGGTATGCGCGAGCGATGGTGTTGGGCGCGATTCCGAGGTCTGCGGCCAGGACTCTGACTACCGGGAGCCTGTCGCCGGCCTTGAGTGAGCCTGCGCGGATGTGTCCTGCGATTTGATCGCGCACCTGCTCGTAGGGGGGAACTCCCCGCTGGAGGTCAACGGTGATGGCCAACATCGATGGTCGCGCCCCTCCCCGACCCGGTTGACGTCCGATGCGCCTGGACCCGTGGGATGGGACTCACGTAGCAACCCACGGCCGTGAGCATCAACAACACCGCGCACACGCGCAGAGGCATGCCCCAGGGCGTCAGCCCGAAGGCCTCGGCGATGATGAGGAGGTTGCCCCCCAGGGTCGCCGCAATTGCGCTCGCTGCGAAGCGGAGGCCACGGGAGATCGATGCTCGGCGGAGCGCGTCGTCGGCCCTCGTGTCGGACGTCAGAGGAAGCCGGGCGCAAAACCGCCAGCTGGCCGACGATGAGGAGACCCGTCCACAGCACAGCGGTCATGAGAAGCTGCGGGACTCCGTAGTACCAGCCGGGGAAGGCACTGACGTCGGAACCGCTGCCGGGAGGAACGATCTGCCGCCCATTGGCTTCCGCGGCAACACCAGCCCACAGCAGCAGGCCGACGAGGCAGACAGTCAGCAGCGCGGTCACGACCAACCAAGGGCCACTGATGAGGCGGATCAGTGACCGCTCACGAATAGCAGCCGTCCGCATCGAACCACGCGGTCGGGGCCAGGTCTTCTCGCCGACCGTCAGGACGCACACAGCCACGGCGGCGGCCAGGAGGGGGGAGATCGCGAGCGCTCGCGAGCCATCGATGTCTGCGGTGAGGACGACGCGCAACCAGACGAAGACCGCGACGACGACAAACGCAACGCCCGAGGTGATGCCCAGCAGCAACGAGTGCCTGCGGGCACGTGCGATCTCTTCTTCGAGGTCGCCGCTGGGCACTCTGGTGGTGCTGAGTACCAGATTGCGCCCATTCCACCCACCAGCACGAGTGCCGGGCCTCCGATGAGCCAGCTCATCCCCACACCTCCATTGAATCAATCAGTTACGTCATTGAATCAATGGAAGACGGTGATTGCAACAGGCCAACCGGACGGGAGGCCTGTCAGTGGGCCATGTCCACGAAGCGCGAGTAGTGCCCCTGGAAGCTGACGGTGACGTCGCGGGTCGGGCCGTTGCGGTGCTTGGCGACGATGATGTCGGCCTCGCCTGCGCGGGGTGACTCCTTCTCGTAGATGTCCTCGCGGTGCAGGAGCATCACGATGTCGGCATCCTGTTCGATGCTGCCCGATTCGCGTAGGTCGCTCATCATCGGCCGCTTGTCCGAGCGCTGCTCAGGGCCACGGTTGAGCTGGGAGATCGCGACGATGGGGACGTCGAGCTCCTTGGCCAGCAGCTTGATCTGCCGGGAGAACTCCGAGACCTCGACCTGCCGCGACTCGACCTTCTTGCCGCTCGTCATCAGCTGCAGGTAGTCGATCACGATCAGCTTCAGGTCGTGGCGCTGCTTGAGCCGGCGGGCCTTGGCGCGGATCTCCATCATCGTCATGTTCGGGCTGTCGTCGATGAACATCGGCGCCCCGGAGACCTGGCCCATCTTGGGACCGAGCTTGTTCCAGTCCTCGTCGGTCATGGGGCCCTTGCGGATGTTGTTCAGCGGGATCTTCGCCTCCGCCGACAGCAGCCTCATGGTGATCTCGCTCTTGGACATCTCCAGGCTGAAGATCACGCTGGTCAGGTTGTTGTGGATCGATGCCGAACGACAGAAGTCCAGGGCCAGCGTCGACTTCCCGACCGCCGGGCGCGCGGCGACGATGATCATCTGACCGCCCGAGAAGCCGTTGACCAGCTCGTCGAGGTCGGCGAAACCGGTCGGCACACCACCGGTCGTGCCGTCGTTGCTGGAGATCGCCTCGATCTCATCGAGCGTGGCCTCCATGATCGAGGACAGTGGCGCGTAGTCCTCCTGCTGCCGCTTCTCGCCGATCGCGTAGATCTCCTGCTGGGCCACGTCGACGGTCTGGTCGACGTCGCCCTCGCCGGCGTACCCCATCTGCGCGATCTTGGTGCCGGCGTCGACCAGCCGGCGCAGGATCGCCTTCTCGCGCACGATGTGGGCGTAGTAGCCGGCGTTGGCCGCGATCGGGACGCTGGCCGAGAGCGTGTGGAGGTAGCGGCGCGCCGCCGACCTTCTGCAGCTCCCCGCGACGGTGCAGCTCAGCCGACACCGTGACCGGGTCGGCCGGTTCGCCACGTCCGTAGAGGTCGACGATCGCGTCGTAGATGGTCTCGTGCGCCGGACGGTAGAAGTCGCCGCCGCCGATCTGCTCGTTGACGTCGGCGATGGCGTCCTTGGAGATGAGCATCGAGCCGAGCACGCTCTGCTCGGCGTCGGAGTCCTGCGGTGGCATCCGGCCCGACCAGTGCTCCTGGTTGCCGGCCGGGTCGTCCGCGAAGCTGCCCGGGTAACCGCTCGAGAACGCCTCATCGGCCCAGGACTCGTTCAGCGCGACCCCGGTCGATCCCGGACCCTGGGTGGAGCCCTCGCTCGAATCGGTCATACTCATCGCGTGCCCCTCCCTTCACTTCCGTACCACCGAAACTAGGGGTGAGCACCGACAACATCTGGGCGCGCCGGTAACAGCCCGAGTGGTGTGTCCGGGTCGCCGTACCGATGCGCTTTAACAGACCCGGACGCCGCACAGTAGGCCCCCTGAGCGGTGTTCACCAGCGCGTCATCCACAGGCCCCTGTGGATAACCCTGTTGATCGTGTGGAACACGCCGCCGCTGTGGTGCACAGCCTGTTGGCCCCGCTGTGGACGACGAAAAAGTTCATCTGGCAATACCGGCTCTGACCTGCGTAAACACGCAGTCACAGCCTGTGGAGGGAAGATTTCTTGTTCACTGGTGTTCACCAGTTCGCCATCTGGGACGGCGCAGTTAGTTTGTCGACAAAGCCCTCCTCAATCTGGGATACCCACAGAAACTCGGGGTTTTACACAGGCTCTGGGGCGCCGGTGCCGCGGCAGTCATGGGTGGCCGTGTACGCCGGGGGGCCAGCGGTCTAGTGGCCATTGCCTTGAGTTCGTCGGGGTCCCCGCGGCCCAGGCACGCACATCGCTGCCTTGGAGTCGGTCTAAGGAGGTCAACTACGACTTCCCTCCTCCGCCTTGCGCTGCACGCACCCGGACCACGGCTACCCTCGACGAACTTGCGGTCATGACCACTAGCCTCGCCCAGTGGCCACGGCTCGGGAGGACAGGCGGCGCATCCGTGCGGCTGAGCGGGTGCAGCGCAAGGAGCGGAACCGCGCCCAGGACCGGGAGATCCTCCGTCTCGCCGTACCAGCCTTTCTCGCCCTCGTCGCCGAGCCGCTGTTCCTGCTCGCCGACTCGGCGGTGGTCGGACACCTCGGCACCCCGGAGCTGGCCGCGCTCGGGATCGCCACGGCGGTCCTGGGAACCCTGGTCAGCCTGTGCATCTTCCTGGCGTACGGCACGACCGCCTCGGTCGCCCGCCAGGTCGGTGCGGGCAACACGCGGGGAGCGCTGGTCCAGGGCATCGACGGGCTGTGGCTGGCTGCGCTGATCGGTGCCCTTCTTACGGCGGTCGCGGTGCCTTTGACGGGTTCGATCGTCGACCTGTTCGGCACCGGGACCCAGGTCGCGGACCTTGCGGTGACGTATCTGCGGATCGCCCTGCTGGGCACCGTTCCCCTCCTGCTGATGCTCGCGGCCACCGGTGTGCTGAGGGGACTTCAGGACACGCGCACGCCCCTCGTCGTGGCCGTCCTGGGCAACCTCGCCAACATCGTGTTCAACGTCGTCCTCGTATACGGCGTCGGGCCGTTAGACGGCTTGGGCATCGCCGGCTCCGCGCTCGGCACGCTGCTCGCCCAGCTCGGGTCGGCCGGTGCGCTGGTGTGGGTCGTGGTCCGCGGCGCCCGGCGCGAGTCAGCGTCGCTGCGACCGGACCTGCCCGGGATCCGGCAGGCCGGGCGGGCCGGCGTACCGCTCATCATGCGCACGCTGATGCTGCGTGCCTCCCTGCTCGTGATGACGTACGCCGCAGCGAGGCTCGGCGAGGACGACCTGGCCACGATGCAACTGGCGCTCGCCATCTGGACCTTCCTCGCGTTCACGCTCGACGCGGTGGCGATCGCCGCCCAGGCCATCACCGGGCGCTACCTCGGGGCCGCCGACGTCGAGGGCACCCGAGCCGTGACCACCCGGATGGAACGCTGGGGCTGGCTGAGCGGCGTGGTCACCGGCCTCGCGTTGGCGGCCCTGTCGCCTGTGCTGGGCCGGCTGTTCACCAGCGACCAGGTCGTCCTCGAACTGCTCGTGCCGGTGCTGCTCGTCGCCGCAGCCGCCCAGCCTCTGGCCGGCATCGTGTTCGTGCTCGACGGGGTGCTCATCGGCGCCGGCGACGGGGCCTATCTCGCCTGGGCACAGCTGGTGACGCTGGTCCTGTTCGCCCCAGTTGCGTGGCTGGTCGGGGACAGCGGCCTGACCTGGCTCTGGGCCGCCTTCGCGGTCTGCTTCATGGGTGGGCGCGCCGTCACCCTGCTGCTGCGGGCCCGCGGCGACCGCTGGATGCGGCTGGGCGCCTGACTCGACTCACTGCTTGGACAGGAACTTCCGGATGGCCTCGCGCGGACGTTCCTGGATCTGGGGGCCGTGCGTGAACGCTGCGGTCGTGTACTCGAGCTCACCGAGCCGGTGCGCGGTCTTCTTGGTCATCGCGTAGTTCGAGCAGAGGAACTTCGGCGACCAGCGCATCCCCAGGACATTGAAGATCGCGTCCCCGGTGATCAGCACCCCCGACTCCTCGAGCAGGTACGACGCGTGGCCCGGTGAGTGCCCCGGCGTGTGCACCACCCTGATCCCGCCCGCGAACGGCACGACCTGCCCGTCGGTCAGCTCCTCGCCCACGGTGAGGCTCTCCAGCTTCGGGTCGGGCAGCTTGCGGAAGAGCTTGCCGATGCGCGAGGTCTGGTCGACGTCGGGCAGGGTGCCGGTGCGGACGTACTGCGCGTCGTCGGCATGGACGTCGAGGGGTCGCCCGGTCTCCTTGGAGACGTACGCCGCCCCACCTACGTGGTCGGGGTGGCAGTGGGTGAGCATCAACCGGGTGACGTCGCTCGGTCCCGACCCGATTGACCCCAGCGCGGCCATCACCTTGGCGCCCGACTTGCCCACCCCCATGTCGATCAGGGTCACCTGGCCGTCATCGTCACGCAGCATGAAGCCGTTGACGTAGTCGCCGATCAGCGGGATCCGCCAGACGTTTTCCGCCAATGGGACAGCCGCCACTTTCGCCATGGCGGGGAGCCTACGCTGGCGCCCATGTTGTTTGGGTCGCCGCTCCAGAGGATCGCCATGGGCATGGTGATCGTGATCGGCACGGCGATGTTTCCCGCGAACCCGTCCCCCTCGTGGGAGAAGTACGACGCACTCCCCAACCCCCTCGGCTGGGTGCTCGTCCTGCTCGGCGTCTTTGCCCTGGCCAGGGCCGATGAGAGGTTCTCCTCGAGCCGCTGGCTGGCACTGGTCGCCGCGGCCGTGAGCGTGCCCATGTGGTTCCCGCAGGTGGCCCACCGGCTCGACGCGTCAGGAGAGTGGTTCGCCTCGCTGCCACAGCTCGTCTTCTGCCTGTTCCTGGCCCGCGAGATCGGGATCGCAGGTGCGACGCGCACCCCGTCGGACGCGTACGTCGCGAAGGGATTCGGCCTGCTGGTATGGGCCTTCGCCCTGGCCGGCGTACTCCCCGTGTTCGCCCTCGGCGGCAACGTCACCCGGCTCGAGGTGCCGACCCTCGTGGTCTCCTCGCTGGCCAGCGTCGCCTTCGTCTACCTCCTGTTCCGGGTGCACCGGCGGGAGTGGCTCGGCGGACCCGGACCCCTCGAGGTGCGCCCGCGCTAGCAGACGGAGAAGCGAGAAGGCCGCCCGCCCTCGAGGTGAGGGGGACGACTTCCCGTACGAAACTTGGGCTTCCCGTGCCTTGCAAGGCTAGGGAAGCTCGGGCTTCCCACGGGACCGTGGGAAACCTGAGGCGTCAGGCAGAGACCACGTTGAGGTTGACCTGCGCCTCGACGTCGTCGTGCACCCGAACCTTGACGGTGTGGGCACCGAGCGACTTGATCGGGTTCGTGACCACGATCGTGCGCTTGTCGACCTCGCCGCCGGCCTCGTTGATCGCGTTCGCGATCTCCGCGGCGGTGACGGCGCCGAAGAGCCGGCCGCCTTCGCCGGCGCGGACCTTGACGCTGAACGTCGTGTCCTCCAGCTTGGACTTCACCTCTGCGGCGTGGTCGGAGTCGCGCACCGACCGGGCGTTGCGCGCCTTCTTGATCGACTCGATGGTCTTCTCGCCGCCGCGCGTCCAGCGGATGCCGAAGCCACGCGGGATCAGGTAGTTGCGGCCGTAGCCGTCCTTGACCTCGACCACGTCGCCCGCGGAACCGAGACCGGTCACTTCCTGGGTCAGGATGAGCTTCATCTCTCCCTCTCCTCTCAGCGAGCCGTGGACGTGTAGGGAAGCAGTGCGACCTCACGGGCGTTCTTGACGGCCGTGGCCACGTCGCGCTGGTGCTGCACGCAGTTGCCGGTCACCCGACGGGCGCGGATCTTGCCGCGGTCGGAGATGAACTTGCGCAGGAGGTTGGTGTCCTTGTAGTCGACATAGGTCACCTTCTCCTTGCAGAACTGGCAAACCTTCTTCTTGGGCTTGCGAATCACTGCCTTGGCCATTGTGGTGCTCCTCCCGAGGCCGGAGGCCTCAAGTTTGCTGAGTAGCCCGGCCCAGAGTGGTTACTGAGGCCGGAATGGTTTCGGATGGGTTGTTCAGTTGTGGGTTTCGAGACGGGCGCAGAGCGCCCTCCTCAACCACCGGGGTGAGGTCAGAACGGAGGCTCGTCCGAGCCGCCGGTCGCCCACGGGTCGTTCTTCGGGGCCTGGCCGCCGGGGGCCTGCCCGCCCTGCTGCCCGCCCTGCTGGCCTCCCCACTGGTTGCCGCCACCCTGAGCGGGCTGGGCGGCGGGCTGCTGCCCGCCTTGCTGCCCACCCTGCTGGCCGCCCTGGGCCGGGCTGGAAGCCCACGGGTCGTCGCCGCCACCGGTGTTGCCGCCGCTGTAGCCGCCGCCTCCGCCGCTGCGCGAGACGCGTGCGACCTTGGCCGTGGCGTACTTCAGGCTGGGCCCGACCTCGTCGACCTCGAGCTCGACGACGGTGCGCTTCTCGCCCTCGCGGGTTTCGTAGGAACGCTGCTTCAGGCGCCCCTGGACCACCACGCGCATGCCCTTCAGCAGCGACTCGGCGACGTTCTCCGCCGCCTGGCGCCACACCGAGCAGGACAGGAACAGCGAGTCGCCGTCCTTCCACTCGTTGGTCTGCTTGTCGAAGGTCCGCGGCGTCGACGCGATCCGGAAGTTGGCCACCGCAGCACCCGAGGGGGTGAAGCGGAGCTCCGGGTCGTCGACGAGGTTGCCGACGACGGTGATGACTGTCTCGCCTGCCATGTGGGTCTCCCTAGCTGTCAACGGGTGGAGCGTTCAAAGGGTTGAGCGGTCAGTAGGTGGAGCGTTCAACGGGTGCGGTCGCTGCGCTCAGCGAGCGTCGGGACGGATGACCTTCGTGCGGAGCACGGACTCGTTCAGCGTGAGCTGGCGGTCGAGCTCCTTGACCGTCGCGGGCTCGGCCTGGAGCGACACGACGGCGTAGATGCCTTCGGCGTTCTTGTCGATCTCGTAGGCGAGACGACGGCGACCCCAGACGTCGACGTTGTCGACGCTGCCTCCGTCGTTGCGAACGACGTTGAGGTAAGTGTCTAGTGACGGCTGGACGGTGCGCTCCTCGAGGTTGGGATCGAGGATGACCATGAGTTCATAGGCACGCATAGCGTTCTCCACCTCCTTCGGACTCGGCGGCCACGGCATTTCCGTGGCAGGAGGGCTGTGCGGTGTCGCTCTCCCATCGGGGGTGAGCGACGCGCAAGGTTAACAAGCAGTACGGCCGGTACGGAAATCGTCGTCCACAGGTCAGCCGAACCGTCGGGCGAGTTTCCGATCGCGCACGGCGGGCACCAGCGGAATCACGGCTGCGCGTCCGACAGCGGCGCAGAGTGCGACACCGACGGTGGTGATCGGCGCACCCCAGGGCACATCGAAGAATAGCCAGGCGGCGAGGGATGCCCCGGCGGCGGCGACGACTGCAGCCGCGAGGACGTGCACCCACTGCTGGCGGACGCGCTTACACGCAAGGTGCACGAGAATGACGCCGATGGGTCCGGCCACGACCGCAGCCGGGGTGACGAACATGAGGGAGAGCACAGCCCCCAACAGCAGGTACTCCCAGGTGCCGAACCAGTCACCGGTGCCGTCAGGGAGCATCCACAGTCCGACAGACATGCCGAGCATGGCCAGCACCCAGCTCAAGAGGACGGCCAGCAGGTACCCGAGGAAGTCTGGAGTGTTCTCGCTGGCCGGACGGCCCTCCTCCACTGCCTCCACTGTCATTGGCGAAGCCTAGGCTGGGGTCATGAGTTCCAGCAGCCAGATCGCCATCGGAGCACACGTCGAGCAGACCGACCCGATCGCCGAGGCTCAGGCGCGCCAGACCACCCTGGTGCAGTTCTTCCTCGGCGACCCGCAGGGCTACAAGGGCCCCGAGATCCGGTACGCCGGCGGCGCGGCCGGCCTGCGACAGGACGCCGAGGCGGCCGGCATCGACCTCTACGTGCACGCGCCGTACATCGTCAACGTCGCGACCACTAACAACCGCATCCGGATCCCCAGCCGCAAGCTGCTTCAGCAGCACATGGACGCAGCCGCCGAGATCGGCGCCAAGGGCCTGATCGTGCACGGAGGCCATGTCAACAAGGACGACGACCCGGCCAAGGGGTTCGACAACTGGCGCAAGGCCGTCGAGGCCACCGACATCAAGATCCCGCTGCTGATCGAGAACACCGCCGGCGGCGACAACGCGATGGCCCGGCAGCTCGACCGGATTGCCGGGGTGTGGGACGCCATCTCCGCCGCGGAGCACGCAGACCTGGTCGGGTTCTGTCTGGACACCTGCCACGCCTGGGCGGGTGGCATCGAGCTGCCCACCGCGGTCGAGAAGGTCCGGGCGATCACCGGCCGGATCGACCTGCTGCACGCCAACGACAGCCGCGACGCCTTCGACTCCGGCGCCGACCGGCACGCGAACTTCGGCAACGGCCAGCTCGACGAGCACGACTTCGCAGGCGTGGTCCGCGACGCCGGGGCACCGGTCATCTGCGAGACGCCGGGTGGCGCGACCGAGCACCAGGCCGACTTCGCGTGGCTGCGCGAGCACGGCGTGTGACCCTCACCCGCCGGGGACTGCTCGTTGCCTCCGGCGTCTCCGGGCTCCTCGTCGGCTGCGGCGGCCCGACCACAAGCACGCCGCCTCCACTCCCTGAACGTTCGGCACCGGAGGGGTCGACCCGGATCCGCTACGGGAAGGACCACGGCTCGCAGTTCGCCGACCTGCGGATGCCGGCCCAGGACCCGCGGGCCACGGTCGTGATCCTGCACGGTGGGTACTGGTACGCGCAGTACGGCCTGGAGCAGACCCACTCGATGGCCACGGAGCTCACCCACCTCGGGTTCGCGACCTGGAACGTGGAGTACCGCGGCACCGGTGGCGGTGGCGGCTTCCCGAACACCCTCAACGACGTCGCCGCAGCCGTCGACCGGCTCGGTGGCGACGGCCTTCCGGCCGGGCTGGCGGACAACGTGGTGCTCGTCGGGCACTCGGCCGGCGGGCACCTCGCCGTCTGGGCCGCCTCCCGCAACGACCGGACACCCGGAGGTGAGCCGAAGGTCCTTCCCCGAGGGGCGATCTCGCTCGCGGGCATCCTCGACCTGATTCGATCCGGCAGCGCGCCAGGCTCGTCGGTTCCCGTCAGTGCGTTCATGGGCGGTTCCCCGACCGAGGTGCCGGAGGACTACGCCCTGGCCGATCCCGCTCGCCTGGTCCCGGCTGCATGCCCCGTCTGGGCCGTGCACGCTGAGAGAGACGACGTGGTCCCGGCCGAACAGAGCAAGTCGTATGTCGCCCTCGCCAAAGCAGCCGGCGGGACGGCCCAACGCGTCGTCGTCCCGGGCGACCACGTCGAGGTCATCGACCCCGACGCCCCCAGCTTCGCGACCATCCACCGCCTGATCCTCGCGGCCTCGTCCTGAGCGGACCTCGGAGAGTTCACGGAGACCATTAGGCTCCTGACGTGACCTCCGAAGCCCTGACCGTGCGCACGATCACCGCCCAGGAACACCTCGCTCTGATCCGCTCCCTGTCACGCCCCGCGGCCGGGACGCCTGCGGGGTCGGCGAGCTTCCTGCAGACCCCGGCGTGGGCCGCCGTGAAGCCGGAGTGGCGAGCCGAGTCCATCGGCTGGTTCACCCGCAGCCCCACCGGCAACGAGGAGATCGTTGGTGCTGCTCTTGTGCTCTACCGCCAGGTCCCCAAGGTCAAGCGGTACCTCGCCTACCTGCCCGAAGGGCCCCTCGTGGACTGGGAGAGCGAGGACCTCGGCATCTGGCTGGACCCGATGGGGGCGCACCTGCGCAAGCAGGGAGCCTTCGGGGTCCGGATCGGCCCGCCGGTGGTCACCCGCCGGTGGACTGCCGCCCAGATCAAGGAGGGCATCGCCGACGACGCCATCTCGAACCTGACGTCCCTGCCGCCCACCGAGCGCAGCCAGGTCGGAGCCCGGGTGGTCTCCCAGCTCCAGGAGCTCGGCTGGAAGCACCAGTCCGCCGACGGCGGCTTCGCGGCCGGGCAGCCGCAGTACAACTTCTGGATCCCGCTCGTCGACGCCGAGGGCAACCCGCGCAGCGAGGACGACGTACTCAAGGGGATGAACCAGCAGTGGCGCCGCAACATCAAGAAGGCCATCAAGCAGGGTGTCGAGGTGGAGCGCGGTGAAGCCTCCGACCTCAAGGCCTTCCACGAGCTCTACGTGCACACGGCCGGCCGCGACCACTTCACTCCGCGACCGCTGAGCTACTTCGAGACCATGTTCGGGGCACTCGGTGCCGAGGAGCCGGACCGGATCCGCGTCTATCTCGCGCGACACGAGGGTGACCTGGTCGCGAGCACGATCTGGATCCGGGTCGGGACCCACACGTGGTACTCCTACGGGGCCTCGTCGACCGAGAAACGCGACGTCCGTGGTTCCAACGCCATCCAGTGGCAGATGATCCGGGACTCGCTGGCGGCCGGGGCGCACATCTACGACCTCCGCGGCATCACCGCAACGCTCGACGCGGACGATGACCACGTGGGGCTGATCCAGTTCAAGGTCGGCACGGGCGGCGAGGCGGTGGAGTACGCCGGGGAGTGGGACCTCCCTCTCGACGGACTGTCCAACCGGGCGCTCTACCAGGCATTCGCCCTCTACATGAAGCGTCGGGGCTGAGGTTGTGGCCCTGATCCTCCGAGTCGACGGCGACCGCTGGCGGGCCCACCTCCGCGACGTCCTCGAGCGCCACCCCGGCCTGGTACCGGTGGCCAAGGGCAACGGCTACGGCTTCGGGCTCGGTCGTCTCGCGCGCAAGGCGCAGTGGCTGGGCGTCGACACGCTGGCTGTGGGGACCTACGAGGAGCTCTCCCACGTGGACCAGCGGTTCGACGGCTCGTTGCTGGTGCTGACGCCGTGGCGGCCCGGGAGTCCGGCGCCGGACAACCCACGACTGATCCACACCGTGGGCCGGATCGAGGACCTCAAGGCCTTCGCCGAGCAGGGCTCCTCCGGCGGCGCGCGGCCGCGGGTCGCCCTCGAACGGATGACCTCCATGCTCCGGCACGGCTTCACCGCCCCCGGGCTGCGCGAGGCGGCCCGGCTCGTGACCCGTGACGGTGGTGTCCAGGTTGAAGGCGTCGCGCTTCATCTGCCGCTCGCCCAGACATCTCGGCAGACCTCTCGAGGGACCGCGCACATGAACGAGGTCGAGCGGCTGATGAACGACGTCGTCGCCTCAGGTCTCGACAAGCTCGAGCACCAGGGCAGCCGTACGATCTGGATCTCCCACCTCACCGAGATGGAGCTCGAGCTCCTCGCGCAGAGGTACCCCGAGTTCACCTTCCGGCCCCGCATCGGTACCAGCCTGTGGCTGGGCGACCGCGGCGCCCTCTCCGTACGCGCGACCGTCCTTGACGCGCACGCGGTGGAGCGCGGCGACACCTACGGCTACCGCGGCCGGACGGCCCCGCGCCACGGCACGATCCTCGTCGTCTCCGGTGGCACGTCGCACGGCATCGGCCTCGAGGCGCCCACCGGCGACGTGACGATGAGGTCCCGGGCCGCCTCGATCGCCCGTGGCGGGCTCGACGCAGCCGGGCTGGTGCGCTCGCCGTACACCGTGGCCGGGAAGCAGCGCCTGTTCGCCGAGCCGCCGCACATGCAGGCCTCGATGCTGTTCATCCCGAACGGGACCGTCGTCCCCCGGGTCGGTGAGGAGATCGAGTGCCGGGTGCGGTTCACCGCCACCGCCTTCGACCAGGTTGAAATCAGCTGAGCGAAATCAGCTGAGCGAGACCAGCTAGCCGGATGATCCGGAGCGAACCGACCCAACAGGTTCGTCCGCGAGGGTCCGATCGCTCTGGATCATGCGTGCCTCACGCACTGGATCGTGCTCGGGCCGTACGACGTCGCGCACAACGACGGCCATCAGGTAGAGCTGTGCGGCCACCCGGACCCCGATGGCCCAGTCGTACGCCGGAGCGTCCCCGCCCGCGGCCGACTCGAGCCACCCTCCGAGGAACGTCCAGACCGCGGCCAGGTAGACCAGCTCGCCGGCCTGCCAGACGAGAAGGTCACGCCACCGCGGCCGCGCGAGTGCGGCGAGGGGCAGCAGCCACAAGACGTACTGCGGCGAGTACACCTTGTTGACCAGCAGGAACCCGGCCACCACCAGGAACGCGAGCTGGGCCACGCGCGGCGTCTCCCGCGCGCGCAGACCGAGCACCGCGACCGCGGCGCAGACCGCTCCGAACAGCACCCAGGACCAGGTGTTGATCGTCTGCGCGGAGACCGTGTGGCCGGCGTGCTGGAGGACCAGCCAGACCGAGCCGAGGTCGGCCCCCCGACCGGAGTTGAAGCTCCAGAACACCTTCCACCGCTCGTAGCCGGTGAGCCACGCCGGCAGGTTGGCCAGCCCCCACGCCACCGCTGCACCGGCCGAGGCCTGGGCGAAGTCCCTCCACTGCCTGCGACGCAGGGCCACCACCAGGATGGGTCCAAGCAGGAACAGCGGGTAGAGCTTGGTCGCGGCTCCCAGGCCGATCAGTACGCCGGTGAGCAGGGGTCTGTCGCGCGACCAGGCCCACAGGGCACCGGCGACGAGCGCGACCGCCATCAGGTCCCAGTTGATCAGCCCGGTCGCCAGCAGGCATGGCGAGAGCACGAAGTACAGCGCGTCCCAGGGTCGGCCGCGATGGGTCCTGGCGAGGAACCAGGTCGCGGCCAGCCCGAAGGCGCACAGCAGCAGAGCCGTGACCAGGAAGTAGTTGTTGACCTCACCGGTCATCCCCGGCAGCGTCCAGAGCTGCCCGGGGTCGCCGTACCGCCGCTGCTCGACAGGTGGCCCACTGGGATCGAGCTGGGTCAGCTTCGCCGCCGTCCACGCGAGGTAGGAGATGCCGACGGGATACTCGGTCACCTCATAGCGTCCGCCGGAGTCGGTGTAGGGCCACAGCCCTTCGGCGTACCCCCTCCCCGTGTAGAGGTAGGGCACGTCGGAGTAACACGCCTTGGCGTAGCGGGCCTTGTCGTCGGCCCAGTTGGTCTTCATGCACGGCTGGTGCTGCACCACCACGAGAGCGAAGGCCACCGCGAACAGGGCCAGCAGCACGCGCACCGGCACCCACCACCGGTGCGGCCGGGAGTGCCGACCCACCGGTCCGCCGACCACCTCGCTCATCCTGCGCGCGAACGGGTCCTCGCGGGTGGGCGCAGCGGTCACGGGCAGTCGAGGTCAGTCGGTTCGCAGTCGCGTGGTCCGCCCTCACCACCCTGGCCGCCTCCACCCCCGCCGCCCTCGTCGGGCGGGGGCACCGGCAGCGTCGGCGGGGCGGGCGGCGCAGTGGCCGTCTTGGTCGGTGGCGCCTTGGGCTTCTGCTTCTTCTTCTCCGGCGGCGGGGGCGGCGTGTACGGCGCGTGCCCGTCGGCGGGCGCTTCGCCGTCCACGAACGCAGGCTCGGGGAACTGCTCCTCCTCGACGCCCTCCATCAGCAGGTCCATCACGGCGGTCCAGGTGTCTGCCGGATAGGCGCCGCCGTAGAAGGGTTCCAGGTAGCCGTTGAGCGCCTCGTTGCCCTTTCCGCGCACGTACATCACGGCCGTGGCCACCTGCGGGGTGAAGCCCACGAACCACGAGGACGAGACGTCCTCGTCGTCGTTCGTCGCCGTGCCGGTCTTGGCCGCGGCTGCTCGCCCCAGGTTGAGGGCGGTGCGGGCCGTACCGTTGAGGACCGTCTGCTGCAGCGCGTAGCTGACGTCGGAGGCAATGTCGCCCGAGAGGGCTCGCTTGGTCTTGCGGGGGGCCTTGTAGAGCACCTTCTTGTCCGACGCGCGGGTCACCCTCTTCACGGTGAACCAGTCGTGGTGCACGCCACCGTTGGCGATGGTCGCGTAGGAGTTCGCCATGTCGATCGGGCTGACAGTGGCCGACCCCAGCGCGACCGCCGGGAACGGCTTGAGGCCCGGAGCGTTCCTGGGTACGCCGAGCGCGTTGGCCATCCGGATCACCTTCTGCGGGCCGTCCTCCATCGCAGTGGTCAGGTCGACGTACGCGGTGTTCACCGAGTTCTCGGTCGCGGCGATCAGGCTGATCTTCGAGCCGTAGCTGCGGCCCTGACCCTCGCCCTGGTTGCCGACCTCGCCGCCGCCGTCGGGCAGCTCGAAGGGCGCGTTGCCGTCGAAGGTGTCCTTGAGCGCGAACCCGTCCTTGAGGCCGGCGGCGAGCGCGAACGGCTTGAAGGAGGAGCCCGGTGAGCCGCCCAGCTTGGCCCAGTTCAGCTGGCTCTGCAGGTAGTCCTGCCCGGCGTAGAAACCCATCAGGCCACCGGTACGCACGTCGATCGACGCCGTCGCCACGTGCAGCTTCTTCAGTCCCTGCGGACGTTCCTCGAGTACCCCCTTCTCGGCAGCCTGCATCGCCTTGCGGGTGAAGGTCGTCTCCACCCGAAGTCCACCCGCGTCGATCTCGGTCTCGTCGAAACCGAGTCGGACCAGCTCGTCCTTGACCATGGTGAGCATGAAGCCGCGCTGGCCGCCGTACATGTTGCTGGTCCTGGGCTTGCCGACCTTGGGCAGCTCCCCTTGGTACTTCTCAGCCTCGGTGGAGCCGAGCTTCTTCATCGAGACCATGCCGTCGAGCACGTAGTCGTAGCGCTGCACCAGGTCATCGCGTCCCTCGGCGTCGGGGTCGGGGCTCAGGTAGTTCGGTGAGTTGAGGACCGCCGCCAACATGGCGGACTCGGGCACGGTCAGCTGCTTGGCGGGCTTGTTGAAGTAGGCGTTGGCGGCGGCCTGGACGCCGTAGGCGCCGCGGCCGAAGTAGATGGTGTTCAGGTAGCCCTCGAGGATGTCCGCCTTCCTCCTCTCCTGCTGCACCTTCAGCGAGAGGAACGCCTCCTTCACCTTGCGGCTCAGGGTGCGCTCCTGGCTGAGGTAGAGGATCTTGACGTACTGCTGGGTGATCGTGGAAGCGCCCTGGGTCGCGTTGCCCTTCGCGTTGGAGAACGCGGCCCGCAGGATCCCCTTGGGGTCGATGCCGCTGTTGCTGTAGAAGGTGCGGTCCTCGGCGGCGATCGCGGCGTCCTGCATCGACACCGGAATGTCGGCGAGCGGGATCGACTCGCGGTTCTGGTCGGCGAAGCGGCCGATCCTGGCCTTGCCGCCCGCGTAGTACACGTAGGTCGCCTGGGCCTCGAAGGCCTTGTTGGCGTTCGGGATCGTGGTGTTGCGATAGGCGAAGTAGCCGATGCCGACCAGGATCAGCGTGCAGACCAGGCCGACGATCAGCATCCACTTCAGCACCGACCGGATCCGGGCGCCGACCGTCCTGGGCCGCCCTGAGCCCCCACCGGACGCCTTGGCGCCGCTGTCCCCGCCGTCCTTGCCCGCTCCCCGTCCGGCGTTCCCAGCACCCTTCTGGGCATCCTTGCGGGTAGCGCCAGACCCGGCGGTCGCCTTCTTCTTCGGCGGGGGGTTGCTGCGGCTGCCGCTCACTACTCACTCTTTCGGGTCGCGCAAAACCGGTCTGCTGAAGGGTACGGCGTCAGGCCACGCCCGGTTCACGATGCCCGCAACACGAGGCCGCGACACCCAAATGTGATTGGGACTCGATATATCGATGCGATAGATTGCATCGATAGAACGGTTCAGTACATCCGACCGGTCGATCGGGCTCCACCAAACGGGTTCGGCAGGCGGGTTTGCCAACGGATTGCCAAACGGGTTTCCAAACGGATTGCCAAGCGGGGAGGGCAGCAGATGGTGAGCAAGGGCGCAACGCTCGAGCTGGCGGTTCTCGGGCTGCTGCACGACTCCCCGCTGCACGGCTACGAGCTGCGCAAGCGGCTCAACCTGCTGCTCGGCTGGACCCGGTTGCTCTCCTACGGGTCGCTGTACCCGGCACTGAAGCGGATGCTGCGGGCCGGGCTGGTCACCGAGGTGGCCACTGCCTCCCCGGGCGTCTCCCGTCGCCAGCGGATCGTCTACCAGCTCACTCCCGAAGGGGCCGAGTACTTCGGCGCCAAGATCACCGACGTCGGTCCTTCTGCATGGGAGGACGAGGACTTCAACATGAGGTTCGCGTTCTTCTCGCGGACCGATTCCGACGTACGGCTGCGGATCCTCGAGGGTCGCCGCTCGCGCCTGCAGGAGCGACTTGACCGGGCCCGCAAGAGCCGGGGCCACGCCGGTGCGGACCGCTACGTCAGCGAGCTGCAGCGGCACGCCATCGAGTCGGTCGAGCGCGAAGTGCGTTGGCTGACCGACCTGATCGCCGCCGAACGCGGGCCGGATCCACGGGCCAGGCCGTCGAAGCGGCCCCCGGCCGAACCGCCGAAGAAGCCGTCTAAGAGGGCGGCTCCCCCTGCACCAGCAACCACCCAGCCAGAGCACCAGTCGTGAGCGAAGAGGAGAACCCCATGGGATCGGTACGAGTAGCCATCGTCGGAGTCGGCAACTGCGCCAGCTCCCTCGTCCAGGGCGTCGAGTACTACAAGGACGCGGACGGCTCGGCAGCGGTGCCTGGTCTGATGCACGTCACTTTCGGTGACTACCACGTCTCCGACGTGGAGTTCGTCGCCGCGTTCGACGTCGACGCCAAGAAGGTCGGCTTCGACCTCTCGGACGCCATCAACAACTCCGAGAACAACACCATCCGCATCGCCGACGTCCCGCCCACCGGTGTGACCGTCCAGCGCGGTCACACCCTCGACGGTCTCGGGAAGTACTACCTCGAGACCATCGACCAGTCCGACGCCGACCCGGTCGACGTCGTACAGGCGCTCAAGGACGCTCGGACCGACGTACTGGTGTCCTACCTGCCGGTGGGCTCGGAGGCTGCCGACAAGTTCTACGCGCAGTGCGCGATCGACGCGGGCGTGGCCTTCGTCAACGCCCTGCCGGTGTTCATCGCCTCCGACCCGGTTTGGGCCAAGAAGTTCGAGGACGCCGGCGTCCCGATCATCGGCGACGACATCAAGTCGCAGGTCGGCGCCACCATCACGCACCGCGTGATGGCCAAGCTGTTCGAGGACCGCGGCGTGGTGCTGGACCGGACCTACCAGCTCAACGTCGGCGGCAACATGGACTTCAAGAACATGCTCGAGCGCGACCGGCTGGAGTCGAAGAAGATCTCCAAGACCCAGGCCGTGACCTCGAACATGAGCCACGACATGGGCGCACGCAACGTTCACATCGGACCGTCGGACTACGTGCAGTGGCTCGACGACCGCAAGTGGGCCTACGTACGCCTCGAGGGTCGTGCGTTCGGTGACGTGCCGCTGAACCTCGAGTACAAGCTCGAGGTGTGGGACTCCCCCAACTCGGCCGGCATCATCATCGACGCGATCCGTGCGGCGAAGATCGCCAAGGACCGTGGCATCGGCGGCCCGCTGATCTCGGCTTCGTCGTACCTCATGAAGTCCCCGCCCGTGCAGCGGCCAGACGACGAGGGTCGCGCCTCAGTCGAGGCATTCATCAAGGGCGACGTGGAGCGCTGAGGTACGAAGCGCGCCGCGTACCGCCCGCAGGTTGAGCGAGCCCGCGGCTGAGGGACGAAGGCGCGACGGCGGGTCGAAACCAGGCGACGCGAGCGCTGATCCGACGCTGGGAGGGCTTCAGCAGTGCGGACATGAGGTCTGCGTGTGTCGGACGTAGCGGACCACCCGTGCCGGGTTCCCGACCACCACCTCGCCGGGACCGACGTCCCGGGTCACCACGGCGCCGGCGCCGACGATGGCGCCCGGACCGATCCGGACCTCCTGCAGGATGGTCGCGCCCGCGCCGATGGACGCGGCCGAGCCGACCTGCACGTGGCCCGCAAGGACGGCGCCCGGCCCGAACGAGACCGCGAAACCGATCGAGCTGTCATGGCCGATGGACACTGACCGGTTGAGGTTGGCGTGGCAGCCCACGATGACGTGGGAGGCGACGACCGTCCCCGCGTTGACGTAGCAGCCGTGGCCGAGGTTCGCAGTCGAGGCAACCGCCGACGTGGGGTCCACGAGTACGGCGGGGTCCACCAGGCCGGCCGCTTTGGCTGCCGCGGCGGCCGGCGGGCGGTGCTTCGCGGAGGCCAGTCCGAGCACGAAGCTGCCGGGCCCGGTTTCGCTCGTGAGTCCGGGAAGCCGCGGATCGGCGTCCCCGGTGTTGTCGACGCAGATCGCCGTACGGCCGGTGCGTTGCACGCTCTCCACGACGTCCCAGGCATAGCGCGACGCCACGGCGTACACGATCAACGACTGCTCCGGCATGCGCTCAACCTAGGCCGCGCGCTCGGCTGAAACGCGGCGTGGATCACGCGCGCGTCGCGCTCGATCGGCCGCTCCGACGCTCGTACCCTAGGAATGTTTACCTGATCGGGCCATCGACATCCGTCTCAGCACTTTGAAAAGGTTCGCCCATGAGCGAAGGCACGCCACCTCCCCCTCCGTCGGACAACCCCTACGGCACCGGCGGGGCGCCTCCGCCACCGCCACCTCCCTCCAACCAGCCACCTCCCGCTCAGCCCGGCGGGTACCAAGCTGCTCCTCCGCCCCCGCCCCCACCGCCGGCTGGCCGGCGGCCGGGCGAGCTGCTCGACCGCTTCCTCGCGCGGCTCATCGACAGCGTCCTGCTGTTCGTCGTCGCCCTCGTGATCCTGGTGCCGCTCGTGATCGGCCTTTTCGGCCTGGACGCCGCGGGTTTCGGCATGGGCGGCAGCTTCGCGTCTGGGCTGGTGACCGCACTGCTCAGCACGGTGATCAACCTCGGCTACTTCGGCTTGATGGAGTCCACCCGCGGGCAGACAGTCGGCAAGATGCTGATGAAGCTGCACGTCGTGGGGGCTGGCGGCGGCAACCCGACGCTGGAGGAGGCGGTCAAGCGCAACATCTGGATGGGTCTGCCCATCCTCGGGATCATCCCGGTGCTCGGCAGCCTCGTCGGCAGTGTCCTGCAGCTTGTCGCGGTGATCATGATCGCTGTGCAGATCAACAGTGACCCCGAGCGCAAGCCCTGGACCGACAAGTTCGCCGGCACCCAGGTGATCAAGGAGGGCTGACACCGCCGGTGGATTGACCACTGGTGTCCGATGGGAAGCCCACCCGGACGTCATACGAGCTGGTCGTTACTGCCACCACAGCGTATGACCTCCGGCGGAACGTCATACGAGCAGGTCGTTACCGCCGCCACAACGTATGACGTCCGGCGGCGACCCTCGGACCGCTTTCCCCACCCAGCGGGGGTACGTCAGGCGAGGTTGACGTCAATGCCGCTCTGCCATGGGTGTCTGATGTGACATGTGAGTGACCTGCACTGTCCCGCCACGATCGTCGTCGCCCGCCACGCGGAGGCAGCGTTCGTCGAGGACTGGTTCTCAGACGAGGGCGGCTCGCTGACGCCGGAGGGTCGGGGTCAGGCCCACACGTTGGCGGAGTCGCTCGCGTCACGTCGCGTGGCAGCCGTCTACTCCAGCGATGTCTCGCGGGCCGTTCAGACCGCGGAGATCGCGGCTGCGCAGCTGGGCGTAGCAGTGACCGCGTGCAAGTCGTTGCGAGAGGTGTGCATCGGCGCCCTCATCGGTAAGGCGTTCGACCTTGGCGAGATCGACGCCGTCACCGACCAGTGGTACGCCGGGTCGCTCGACGCCCGCTTCGAGGGCGAGGGCGGCGAGTCAGGGGCCGAGGTGGTCAAGCGGCATCGGGAGCAGTTCGAGGAGATCGCCGATCTGCACCGGGGTGAGACCGTGCTGGCCGTCGGGCACCAGACCGCGCTCGGGATCGTCGTTCCCGCCCTGGTGCCCGGTCTCTCCCCCGCCTGGGCGCGGGACAACGAGCTGGCGAACACCGAGACCGTCGAGCTCGACCACGATGCCGACGGTTGGGTTCTGCGGAGGTGGGGCTCGCAGATCCTCTGAGATGAGGGACGAGCTCAGCGGGGACCGTGCGTGTTGAGCCAGAGGACAGGTTCCGGCAGCGGGTCGACCCGAGACCGGTCTCGGATGGCGGCCAGAGACTTCCCCGTGTAGACGGGCTCGAGGTGCAGCTGGTCACGTTCGGCGGCCACGACGGCCTCGATCGAGGCGGGAGTCGGGTCACCGTACGTCGCGCCCAGCCAGTCCGTGCGCATCGTCACGCTGGAGGGCTCGATCGGACCGACGTCCAGCTCTGCTCCCCGCTGGCGCATCAGGTCGGCGGTCCTGTTCGCCAGCCTGGCGACGACGGCGGCGTCGAGCGGGAAGGCGTCGTTGACGACCACGCCGAAGACCCGGGTGTCGAGGCCGGCGAGCCGCAGGCCCAGGGCGAGGCCGGCCGCGGTGCCTCCGGAACCGACAGCGGTGACGACCGTGGCGGGCTCCGGCAGCAGTCCCGCCTGCACCTGGCCGGCGATCTCGAATGCCGCCTCGACGTACGCGAGGGCGCCGAACTCGTTGGAGCCGCCTGCCGGGATGTACCAAGGGAGCCTGCGGTCGCGCGCGGTGGCGCGGGCGACCAGGCCCGGTGCAGCAAGCCTGAGCCGATTGGGGGTTCGGTAGCGGAACAGCTGCGCGCCGGACCGTTCGAGGCGGGAGAGCTGCGCGCGAACGTGGTCGTCGACCGGCTGGTCGACAAGTCCAAGGAGGGTGCGCAACCCGTGCTCGCGACCGTAGAGCGCCGCCACCAGTCCCCAGTGGGTACCGATCCCCCCGACCGTGAACAACGTACGAGTGCCGCGTCTGTGCGCCTCGGGAATGATCCACTCCATCTTGCGGACCTTGTTGCCGCCCCAGCCACCGTCGCCGTACTCGCTCTCGGCCTTCAGCCAGACCTCGGTATCGCCGACCAGGGACGGACCGAGCCGGCGGACCGAGGTCGGCCCGGAGCCGAGCGGCTGGTGCTGCAGCGTCAGCCCCGGGAAGCGCTCGTGGATCAGGGACACGTGCGGGCCCTTGATGAGCCGACAAGCGGTTCAGACACGCGTGGCCGCCCACTGGAGCAGGGCGGCCTTGGCCGGCTCCTCTCCCATCGGGCCGTTGTCCAACCGCAGCTCGAGGAGGTGCCGGTAGGCCTCGCCGACCTCACGGCCGGGACCGATCCCCAGGATCTCCATGATCTGGTTGCCGTCGAGGTCGGGCCGGATAGAGGCCATCTCCTCGGCCTCGGAGAGCCGTGCGATGCGGACCTCGAGGTCGTCATAGGTACGACGAAGCAGCTCGGCCTTGCGCTTGTTGCGGGTCGTGCAGTCAGCACGGGTGAGGACATGGAGTCGTTCGAGCTGGTCGCCGGCGTCGCGGACGTAGCGACGTACCGCCGAGTCGGTCCACTCTCCCGAGCCGTAGCCGTGGAAGCGGAGGTGCAGCTCGACCAGCTTTGCGACCGCGTCGGTCTGGTCCTTTGAGAACTTCAGCGCCTGCATCCGCTTGCGGGTGAGCTTCGCTCCGACGACGTCGTGGTGGTGGAAGGTGACCAGGTTGTTCTCCACGAAGCGGCGGGTCTTCGGCTTGCCGACGTCGTGCATCAGCGCGGCGAATCTCGAGGTGAAGTCCGGCCCGCCCCCGGTCTGCTCCGTGAGCCGGTGCTCGAGATCGATGGACTGCTCGAGCACCGTGAGGCTGTGCTCGTAGACGTCCTTGTGTCGATGGTGCTCGTCGCGCTCGAGAGCCAGGGCCGGCACTTCCGGTAGCACGTGGGCGGCGAGGCCGGTGTCGACCAGCAGGCGCAACCCCCGGACGGGGTCGGGCGCGAGCATCAGCTTCACCAGCTCGTCGCGCACTCGCTCGGCGGAGACGATCGAGATCCGATCCGCCATGTCCACCATGGCTGCGACGACCTCGGGCGCGACCGTGAAGCCCAGCTGCGCGGCGAACCTGGCGGCCCGCATCATCCGCAGGGGGTCGTCGGAGAAGGAGTCCTCGGGCCGCCCCGGCGTGCGCAGCACCTTGTGCGCGAGGTCGACGACGCCCCCGAAGGGGTCCTCGAGCTGTTCAGCGGGCAGCGTGAGGGCCATCGAGTTCACGGTGAAGTCGCGGCGTTCCAGGTCGGCGACGAGCGAGTCGCCGTACTTGACGACGGGCTTGCGGCTGGCGGCGTCGTACGCGTCAGAGCGGTACGTCGTGATCTCCACCTGCCACTCACCGCGTCGAGAGCCGATCGTGCCGAACGCGCGACCGATGTCCCAAGTGGCCTCGGCCCAGCCCTTGAGCAGCCGCTCGGTGACCTCGGGAGGGGCGGAGGTGGTGAAGTCGAGATCGTTGTGGAGCCGGCCGAGCATCGCGTCGCGGACCGGGCCGCCGACCAGCGCGATCTCCTCACCGGCAGCCGCGAACCGCTTGCCCAGCTCGTCGGTCACGGGGGCGATCCGCGCCAGCTCCGCGACCACGCGCGCCTGGACATCGGTGATCAGCAGGGGCTCATCGGACACGAGAGATCACTCTAATCTGGAGAGGGGATGACCGGTGTGACCGGTGCCGGAGGTGCGGCCCGGCCTCGCGGGGAGCCGGGACCCGGCTGGATACCATCGCGACTGTGAGCCGCGCCCGCTGGACGACCCGTGCGCTGGGCCCCGTTCTAGTCGCGGCGACCCTGGTGACGGGCCCGTTCCCTGTCGGTACGGCGGCCGCGCGTCCGGCCGAGACAGGCCGACAGCAGGCGCCGAGCGCGGACGAGGAACCCACCCCCCTGTCGGTCGCGCTGACCTCCATGGCGCCCTCCGAGATCCCGCGCAAAGGTGGCATCACGCTCAGCGGAGTGGTCACGAACGCCTCCGATGAGGACTGGGTCGATGTGAACCTCACCCCGTTCACCTCCAGTGAGCCCATCACCACCAGGGACGAGCTCGCCGAAGCGGCGCAGACCACCTCCGAGGAGGCCGTTGGAGAGCGACTTGCCGACGAGGGTGTGTCGGTCGGCGATCTCGAGGCCGGGGACAAGGCGTCGTTCTCGATCCGGGTGCCGGTCAAGTCGTTGAAAATCAGCGGCGAACCAGGCGTGTACTGGGTCGGCGTACACGCCCTGGGAGCGAACGGCGAAGGTCGCGACCTGGTCGCCGACGGCCGGGCCCGGACGTTCATTCCGCTGGTGACGGCCAAGCAGGCGAGGGAACGCAGCGTGCCGGTGTCCGTCGTACTCAACCTCCGGGAGCGCGCGCGGAGGGCAGCCGACGGCACGCTGAACGGCCCGACCCGGTGGGTGAAGCTCACAGCGGCCAGTGGACGCCTGACCCGCATCGTCGAGTTCGGCGCCTCCGCCGGTACGGCGCCGGTCTCGTGGCTGGTCGACCCGGCTGTGCTCGACGCCCTCGACGACTTCCGTCGCGGCAACCCGCCACTCTCGCTGGAAGCCGAGGAGCCGCCGGGCGAGAACCCGGAAGAGGACCCGGAAGAAGAGGACCCGGAGGAGCCGCCGAGCGAGGGGCCGTCCCCTACTGCCACGACCAAGCTGGGACCCGACTCGCCCAGCGAGGAGGAGCGCGTCCGGGCGCTGACGGTGCTGGAAGCGTTCCTGGCCACCGCCCGTACGCACACCCTGTTCACCCTCGGGTACTCCGACCCCGACGTCGCATCACTCGCCCGTCGGCGGGCAAGCCTGATCAAGCGCGCCAACGACCTGGCCGCACGCCGGATGAAGGCCTGGGGCCTCACTGGCACGGCGACCGTCGCGCCGCCGACTGGTTACTTCGACCCCGACCTGCTCTCGGAGGTCTCCGAGGACGCCCTGCTGGTGCTCACCGACCGGGGCCGGCTGCAGAACCCGACGCTGTCACGACTGCCGTCCGGTCAGGAACTGGTCCTCACCGACGCACGGGCGCGGACCGGCGGCCCGACACCGGAGGCACCACGAGCGGCGCTAGCCCTTCGCCAGCGCATCCTCTCCGAGGCCGCCCTCGAGGTGGCGAAGGGCGACGAGCCGACGCGACCGATCGTGGTGACGCTCCCCTACGGCTGGGACCCGGGCGTGAACTGGCGGCAGGCGAACTTCTTCGGCGGACTGCAGACCCCCTGGGTGCGGTTGGCTCCGGTGCCACGCGGCCCGACCTCGACGTACGACGGGGAGCTCGCCTACGGACGTCCGCAGCGTGCCTCCGAGATCGGCGACGCCAACGTCGCGGCCACGCGAACGCTGCAACGCACCAGCTCGGTGCTGAAGAACCTCCTGGCCAACCCGACGGGCGTGACCGACCAGCTCACCGGCGCTGCCCTGCAGGCCTCGGCGTACAGCGCGCGCCCGACGCTCGAGCTCGCCGCCGAACAGGTCCTCGCCCTGGACGCGACCACGCGCGGCCAGATGGACCGGGTGCAGGTCACCGGGACCGACTTCGTGCTGCTCTCGGGTGGTTCCGGGACGCTGGTCGTCACGCTCGTGAACGGCCTCAAGCAGCCCATCACCGTGGGTCTGAACGCTCGGGCGGACAGTCCCCAGGTCAAGATCGAGATCCCCGAGCCGGTCAGCATGCAACCCGGTCAGCGCACCACCCGGAGGCTGCGGGTGACCAGCGGCGTGGGCGTGCACGACGTGACGATCTTCCCGGTAACGATCGACGGTGACGAGACCGGTACGCCGCTGACCTTCAGCCTGCGGACCAGCAAGGTCGGGCGCCTCATCTGGTACATCATCATCGCCGGGGGGACCCTGCTGGCCGTGATGATCGTACGGCGCATCGCGTTGCGCATCAGCAGCCAACGATGGCGCCGGGGCGAACCCGAGTGACCGGCGCACCCGGTACCCCCGAAGCCGGGTCGCGGTCCCTGCTGTCCTCCAGCGCGGTGATGGCGGCCGGGACGATCGTGTCGCGGCTGAGCGGCTTCGTGCGCGGCATCCTGCTGGCCGCGGCGCTGGGTCTGGGACTGCACGCCGACGTGTTCAACATCGCCAACACGGTGCCGAACATGCTCTACATCCTGCTGGCTGGTGGCGTCGTCAACGCCGTGCTCGTCCCGCAGCTGGTGCGAGCGATGAAGAACGACCCCGATGGTGGCGAGGCCTACACCAACAGGATCATCACCCTCGCGGCGCTCTTCCTCGGTCTCGTGACGATCGCCCTGGTGGTCGCGGCACCGTGGCTGATGCGCCTCTTCCTCGACCCGCACTTCTACGACTCCTCACGCTCCGAGCAGCTGGAGTCGGTCATCGACTTTGCCCGCTACTGCCTGCCGCAGGTGTTCTTCTACGGGATGTTCGTCCTGGTCGGGCAGGTGCTGAACGCACGCGGCCGGTTCGGGCCGATGATGTGGGCACCGATCGCCAACAACGTGGTCGCGGTCGCCGTGCTCACGGCGTACCTGGTCACGCTCGGCCCGGCCAAGGGCGCGGAGAAGCAGGGCGGCTTCGAAGCAAATGCCGAAGCGCTGCTGGGCATCGGCTCGACCGTGGGCATCGTCGTCCAGCTGCTGGTGCTGCTGCCGTACCTCAAGTCTGCCGGCGTCACCTACCGGCCGCGGTTCGACTTCCGGGGCAGCGGCCTGGGGCACACCTTGCGCCTGGGCATCTGGACGGTGCTGTTCGTGGTGGTCAACCAGATCGCCTACACGGTCGTCGTACGTCTCGCGAGCAGCGGCACCGTGAACCCCGTCGCCGGCGGCCCTGCGGGGTCCACCGAGGGCACCGGCTACACCATCTACTCCAACTCGTTCCTGCTCACGATGGTCCCTCACTCCATCATCACCGTCTCGCTTGCCACGGCGATGCTGCCGATGCTCTCGTCGTACGCCGCCGACGGGAGGCTCGCCGACATCGGGACCGCAGTCGCCTCGACCCTCCGGTCGGCCTACGCGCTGGTGATCCCGGTCGCCGTGATGTTCTCGGTGATGTCGGTGGACATCGCCAACGTGATCTGGGGCTACGGCAGTGCCGCCGCCGACTTCGACAACTTCGCGCCGTCACTGGCCCTGTTCGGGATCGGGCTGGTGCTGTTCACCGCCCACTACCTGATGCTGCGCGGGTTCTATGCGCTCGAGCAGACCCGCCGGGTGTTCTGGATCCAGTGCGGCATCGCGGCCACCAACATCGTCGCGGCCGTGCTGCTCACCCGGGGCGCCCCACCGGCAGAGACGGCTCCGCGGCTGGTCATCGCGTACGCCTGTTCGTACGCGGTCGGTGCTCTCACCTCCTACGTGATGCTCTCGCGCACGGTCGGCGGTCTCGCCGGCCGCCGGCTGGTGCGCTTCCTGGTGCGGTTGCTCCTCGCGGTCGGGATCGGTGCTGCGGCCGCCTGGGGACTGCGCGAAGGGATGGCGACGCTGGTCCCCGGGGACGCGAAGCTGAATGCGGTCCTGGACCTCGCGGTCGTGGGCCTGTGCTTCCTCGCGATCTACCTCGTGCTGGCCCGCCTGCTGCGGATCTCCGAGGTGACCGACGTCATCAGAGTGGTCACGCGACGTCTCGTGAACAGGAAGTGACCCGAAACCGGCCGTCAGGTCCGCTCTCGCGCGCATCTACCATTGGGCGCGGGATCATCGTCGGTGACCGACCAGCCCACCAACTTTTCGACGACGAGCACCCGGGAGGTGCGTGACGTGACGACCGGCTCCATCGGGCCCGGGACCGTCCTCGCGGGCCGCTACCGCCTCGACGACCTGCTCAGTGAGAGTGAGGGGGCCCGCTTCTGGCGTGCCACAGACACGATCCTGGCGCGCAGCGTCGCGATCCACGCCGTACGAAGTGAGGATCCGCGTGCCCGCGGCCTGCTCGAGGCCGCGCGGGTCTCGGCGACCGTCATCGACCCCCACCTCCTGCGGGTGCTCGACTGCGACGACGACGACGGCATCACCTGGGTGGTCAACGAGTGGGGCGAGGGCATCTCGCTGGACCGGATGCTCCACCAGGGGACGCTGCCGCCCTCGCGGGCCGCGTGGTTGACCCGTGAGGTGGCCGAGGCGATCGCCGCGGGGCACGCCCAGGGAGTGGCCCATGGCCGGCTGAACCCTGAGGCAGTGCTGGTCACCCACGCAGGCGCGGTCAAGCTGATCGGGTACGTCGTCGATGCCAGTCTGGAGATGTCCCGTCCGCCAGACCCGCTGTACGGCGAGCTCGACGAGCGCGAGGCCGACGTCATCAACCTCGCCGGCATCCTCTACGCGGCGCTGACCGGCCGCTGGCCGGGGGTCGCACGCTCGGCCGTACCGAAGGCTCCGCGAGAGTCGCGTCGCCCGCTGCGTCCGCGCCAGGTCCGTGCCGGCGTACCGCGCACGCTGGACGCGATCTGCGAGCGCGTGCTGCACAAGGAAGGCTCCCAGCACGCGATGCCGATCGAGACAGCACACGAGATCGCCGCGGCCCTGGCCGACTACGTCGGCGATCCCTCCCTGTCCGCACCCGTTGACGCAGCCGGGATGCACGCCGAGCCGACTGTGGCGCTGCACCGCGACGCCCTGCCGTCGTCCCTCTCTCACCTCGCGCCCGGCCCCGAGGAGGCCGCTGAAGCCGAGGACGCCGACACGGAGGAAGGGCTGGCCGACGCCGCGGCGGACCAGAGCGGGAGTGACGAGGCTGACACCGACGCGGACGCCGAGCCGGTGCCAGATCCCGCTCCTGACCCCGAAGCCACGCAGCTCAGTGCGGTGGTGCCTGTCGAGGAGGGACAGCCGGACCCGGGTGCCACGCAGCCCGTCCGAGTCCACGTCGACGGGGCCGAGCCTGCCAAGCCTGAGCGTCCGTCGACCGGCAAGAGCTCGCCGCCGCCTTTCCCCGACCTCCCCGAGCGCCCGCTGTACGCCGCGACCGCACGCCGGGTCCCGGCAGCGGCCCGGGCCGCAAGCCTGATGGCGGCCCAGGAACAGGCGGAGCAACAGGCCCAGAGGGCAGCAGACGAAGCCGCACAGGCAACCGATGCCAGTGGTGCCATCGCGAGGACCGGAGATGTCAACGGTGGCTCTTTCCACACGGGCGAGCAGGAGAGGACGGGCAGCGGGGAGCCCGGGTACTGGCCGTTCAACGCGGGATCGGAGGAGAGCGAGAACGAGGTCCACACCGGCAAGGAAGGGCGTGGCTGGCTGCGGACGGCGATCGTGGTGGGCGTCCTGCTGGTACTCGTGGTCGCGATTGCCATCGCGTTCAGCGTCGGCCGACAGGACGGCGAGACACCCTCGGGCTCCGACGGGAATCCCGACAGCGCGGCCAAGGCCACCGGCTCGCTGGTGAAGCTGGCCGGCGTACGCGACTTCGACCCACTGGCCGACCCGCCGGAGGAGAACCCCGAGAGCGCACCGAACGCCATCGACGGTGACCCGGCCAGCTCGTGGACCACGAGCACCTATCGCGGGAACGCCGCCCTGGGCGGGCTGAAGTCCGGCGTCGGGCTGATGGTCGACCTCGGCAAGGACCTGGAGGCGAAGTCGGTGACGATTCGGTTCAAGGGTGAACCCACCTCCTTCGAGGTGTACGCCGCCCCGGCCGGTGTCACCGAGTCACCCGAGAGCCTCGACCAGCTCGACAAGGTGGCGTCGCGCGCCGATGCACCCGCACGCGCAACGGTGGAGCTGGACCCCAGTCCCACCACGCGCTACCTGCTCGTCTGGCTGACCAAGCTGCCCGCGGCCTCCGGCGGCTTCAAGGGTGAGATCACGGACATCACGGTCAGGTCGTGAGCCCAGAAGGAGGCCCAGAAGGAGGCCCAGCAGGGGGCCTGGCCGGGGGTAGCGGGCACGACGGCCACCGCGACGACGCCGTACTGCTCGCAGCGCACGTCGCGGGTGACCCCGATGCGTTCGGGGAGCTCTTCGCCCGCCACCGGGACCGGCTGTGGGCGGTGGCCCTGCGCACGACCGGGAACCCCGAGGACGCCGCCGATGCCCTCCAGGACGCCTTGATCTCGGCCTTCCGACGAGCCGAGTCGTTTCGCGGGGACTCCGCAGTGACCACCTGGCTGCACCGTGTCGTGGTCAACGCCTGCCTGGACCGCCTGCGCCGGGCGAAGGTACGCGCTGTCGACGCGCTGCCGGACGACCTCGACGGGCACGGCACGCGAGGCACCGTGCTCGCCTCACCCGACGGGGGCGCCGACCCCGAGAGCCACGCACTCGCCAGTGACCGGCGTCGCCGGGTCCTGGCGGCACTCGATGAGCTGCCACCCGACCAGAAGGCCGCCCTGGTGCTGGTGGACATGGAGGGTTATCCCGTCCAGGAGGTCAGTGAGATCCTCGACGTCCCCACCGGGACGATCAAGAGCAGGTGCGCTCGCGGACGGGCACGGCTGGCGGTGCTGCTGACCGACCTAGCCCCGGGCGGAACCTCGCCGGGCGCAGATGCGTCCCAACCAGGAGACCCGCCGGGAGACCCACCCCGGGGCCGACGGGCCGCAGTCGACCAGCAGAAACCACAGGCCCCACACGCCACACACGACCCGCGAGGAGGTGAGCGGACATGAACGACGAGCCCATGGACGAAACCAGTCCTGACGACGCGCACATCCGCGCCCTGCTCGCCGAGCTCGGTTCCGGCCCCGATGGCCGGCCGATGCCGCCTGAGGTCGCCGCCAGGCTCGACGACACCCTCGCCCGGCTCGTCGCCGAGCGGGCGGGCAGCCCAGAATCCGGCCCAGAATCCGCTGGGGACCCGGATGAGCACGTGAGCGCCGCGGGCAACGTCGTACCTTTCAGACGTCGCTGGGTGCCTCGGGCGACGGCCGCCGCGGCCGCCGTAGTGATCCTCGGCGCGGGCAGCGTCGCGGTCGCCAACCTCGGCATCCTCGGCAGCGGCACCGATTCCTCGGTGTCGTCGGACAGCGCCGGCGGCTCCAGTGAGGAGAAGGTGGCCCAGGAGGGCGCGGAGGGAGAGTCCGTCCCCAACGCGAGCCCTTCGTCCCCGACATCGGGTGACACCGCGCTCATCCCCGATCGCACCACCGCGCTGGCTCTCCCGGAGGTCAGCGCCAGCTCTTTCGAGTCCGACGTCACCACACTGCTGCGGCCTGTCCCATTGGACGACGCGAGTGAGTCCCCGACGTCCGGCTCCGACTCGGGCTCCGGGGGGACTACGGCAGGCCAAGCACGGGAAGCCTCGCGGTCCCCGAGGACGCCAATGAGGATGCCGGGCAGCTCCAGCGAAACCTGCTGGGTTCGAAGAACTGTCCCGGACCCGAGAACACCGACGGCGGCGTACCCAACCTGGTGCGGTACGACGGGCGGCTGGCCGTAGTCGTCGTACACCCTGAGCAGGACGGTCGTCGGCTCGTCGAGGCCTGGGCATGTGGCGGCAAGAACAAGCTGGCCAGCAGTACGATCACCCCCTAGCCCCGGCGTCCCGTCACCTGCGCAACACCGGCCTGCGAAACAATGGGGCCATGAGCAGCCCCCAACGCACCCGGACCGTCTCCTGCCAGGTCGAGGTCGACGTCCACGAGCCGGCCGAGCTGGTCTGGTCGGTCGCGGTGGCGCACGGCCCGGCGCTGGGCTCGGAGAGTCTCTCGATCACCGTGGACGGGCTCCGTGTCGAGGTCACCGAGCAGAGCGTCGACGACGGTGGCCGGCTGCACGTGTGCACGGCCCCTCCCGGACGGCTCAAGTTGGCGTACGCCGCCGAGGTTGTCGGTCCGGCCACGCCCGCCAAGGTGGATCCGGTCGACGACATCGTCTACCGCCGCCCCAGCCGATACGCGGAGTCCGACGAGCTCGGGCCGACCGCGTGGGCCGAGTTCCCCAACCTCGAGGGCAAGGAGCTGCTCGACGCGGTGAGCTCCTGGGTGGGTACGCAGCTCTTCTACGTCAGTGGCTCCAGCCGACCGACCGACGGGGCGACCCAGACCCTGCTCCAGCGGCAAGGCGTGTGCCGTGACTTCGCTCACCTCGTGATCGCGTTGCTGCGCGCCCGCAACGTGCCGGCCCGGCTGGTCGCGGTGTACGCACCCGGCCTGTCGCCGATGGACTTCCACGCGGTCGTCGAGGCCGCCATCGACGGGGAGTGGCGCGCGGTCGACGCGACCACGCTGGCGCCCCGCGAGAGCCTGGTACGGATCTCGACCGGCCGAGACGGCTCCGACACGGCCTTCCTGACCGTGCAGTCCGGGCGCGCCGACCTGGTCTCGCTCGACGTGACCGCGACCGCCGTACCTGACCTCCCGCTCGATGACCTCACCCGCCTCGTCTCCCTCACCTGACCCACGCAACGCGTCGTTACCGGCCCCGGAATGAGCGGTGCCTAGGATCTGTTCACCGAGGGCAACACACACCAAACCGGCTCCCCAGAGGGGAAGCCCCGAAGAGAACGAGCGCAGGAGAAGCAGTGACCGAGAACACCAGTTCCCCCGCGGATGAGACCCGCAACGTGATCATCGTGGGATCCGGCCCCGCCGGCTACACCGCTGCGGTGTACGCCGCCCGGGCCAGCCTCTCGCCGCTCCTGTTCGAGGGCTCCGTCACCGCTGGTGGTGCCCTGATGACGACCACCGAGGTGGAGAACTTCCCCGGCTTCCGTGACGGCATCCAGGGACCCGTGCTGATGGACGAGATGCGCGCCCAGGCCGAGCGCTTCGGCGCCGAGATCGTCTCCGACGACGTGACCGCACTCGACCTGACCGGCGAGATCAAGACCGTGACCACCGCCGAGGGCACCTTCAAGGCTCGCTCGGTGATCCTCGCCATGGGCTCGGGCTACCGCAAGCTGGGCCTGCCCGCCGAGGACCGGCTCTCCGGGCACGGCGTGAGCTGGTGCGCCACCTGTGACGGGTTCTTCTTCCGCGAGCAGCACATCGCCGTGGTCGGTGGCGGCGACTCGGCGATCGAGGAAGCCACGTTCTTGTCCCGGTTCGGCTCCAAGGTCACGCTGATCCACCGCCGCGGCGAGCTGCGCGCCTCCAAGATCATGCAGGAGCGCGCCTTCGCCGACCCGAAGATCGAGTTCGCGTGGAACTCCGAGGTCGCCGAGATCCACGGCGAGGACAGGCTGACCGGCCTCACCCTGCGCGACACCGAGACGGGCGAGACCCGCGAGCTCGAGGCCACGGGCCTGTTCATCGCGATCGGCCACGACCCGCGTTCCGAGCTGCTGCCCGGCCAGGTGGACCTGGACGAGGAGGGGTACGTGCTAGTCGACGCCCCCTCCACCCGCACCAACCTGCCCGGCGTGTTCGCCTCCGGCGACCTGGTCGACCACATCTACCGCCAGGCGATCACGGCCGCCGGCACCGGTTGCGCGGCCGCCCTGGACGCCGAGCGCTACCTCTCCGACCTCGACTTCGCCCTCAGCGCCTCCGCGGGCGCAGCCACCGTCGGCGCGCGGGCCTGACCTCGTCGTACGGCGCCGCGTCTTCACTGGCCGGTGAACCTGCGCGCCCTGACTCAGCAGTCACAGCTTCCCGCGCGAAACCTGTGCTTCCCGTGCCTTGCAAGGCGCGGGAAGCTCGGGGTTCCCACGGGACCGTGGGAAACCACGACCACGGGAAGAAATGTCAGGCGAGCGGTGTTCAATGAGCACCACCGACCATGAGACGCACCGACGCGAGACACCGATCGATTACCACAAGGAGCACAGATGTCTGACCTGCAGGCCGTCACCGACGACAACTTCGAGGCCGAGGTACTGAAGTCCGACAAGCCCGTGCTGGTCGACTTCTGGGCCGAGTGGTGTGGGCCTTGCCGCCAGGTCGGGCCCATCCTCGACGAGCTCGCTGCCGAGCACGGCGAGAAGGTCACGTTCGTGAAGATGAACGTCGACGAGAACCCCGTCACGCCCTCCACCTACCGCGTGAACGGCATCCCGACCCTGAACCTTTACAGCAACGGCGAGGTCGTCAAGCAGATCGTCGGCGCCCGCCCCAAGGCTGCCCTGCTCAGGGAGCTCTCGGACTACATCGCCTGAGCACCAATGCCCGTCCGGTTACCGGGCGGGCATTCTGGCCAACGCTGCGTCGCGGGCTACAGTCGCTGCGTGAACGCTGTCTTCAGGCTCGGGGACTCGGGTCCCGCGGTCGCCCAGATCACAGGTCTGCTCGAGCGGATCGGTCTTCTGGGCGATGCCGGTGGACCGCCGAACCAGAGAGCCCCCCAAAGAACCGCCCAGAGCGCCGCCCAGACCGAGACCCACGATCTCGTGTACGACGATCGCGTGGAGCTCGCCGTACGCACCTTCCAGCAGCAACGCGGGCTGACGGTGGACGGCGTGGTCGGGCCGCAGACCTTCCGCCGCCTCGACGAGGCCCGATGGCGGCTCGGCGACCGGATCCTGACGCACCTCGCCGGCAACCTGATGGCCGGTGACGACGTCTACGCGCTGCAGGGCCGGCTGCTGGACCTCGGTTTCCACGTCGGCCGCGTCGACGGGTACTTCGGGCCCGAGACCGAAGGCGGAGTGCGCGAGTTCCAACGCAACTTCGGCATCCCGCCCGACGGCACCTGCGGCCCGGCCACCCTCAAGGCCCTCACCCGACTCAGCCCCATGGTGCGGGGCGGTGCCCCCAACGCGCTGCGCGCCCAGGAGCGGATCCGTGAGGCCGGTCCCAACCTCGGCGGCAAGATCGTGGTGATCGACGTCGGGCGCGGGCACAACCTGCCAGAGGAGTACACCGACAAGTCCGACGCGATCCTGCACGACCTCGCCCAGCGCGTGGAAGGGCGCCTCGTCGCGATCGGCGTCCAGGCCTACCTGACCACGCCACGCTGGGCTGCGCCCGGAGAGGAGACAGATCGGGCCGCCTTCGCCAACCGGACCGGCGCCGACCTGTTCCTCTCCCTCGCCCTGGACGCCTCGGCCAACCCCGACGCGTGCGGCGTCTCGGCGTACTTCTTCGGCGACGACAACCACGACACCTGGTCCTCGGTCGGTGAGCGCTTCGCGGGGCTGGTGCAGCGCGAGATCATCGCCCGCAGCGACCTTGTCGACCTGCGCTGGCACCCCAAGACCTGGGAGCTCCTGCGGCGCACGCGGATGCCCGCCATCCGTCTCGATGCCGGCTACCTGACCAACTCAGGTGACGCCCAGCGGCTGGCCGACCCCGACTTCCGCGACGTCCTGGCCGAGTCGATCGTCGTATCGGTGCAGCGCTTCTACCTCAGTCCCGAGGTCGACTCCCACACCGGCGTACTCAAGGTCAGCGAGATCAGGGACAGCTTCCAGGGGGCTTAGCTGCGCACCCCTTCGCTCCACAGCTCCTCGGTCTGCATCAGCCAGAAGGCCGCGAACAGGGTCAGCACTGTTATCTCCTCCCAGAGCACGACGTGGCGCCAGGTGACAACTGTCGACACCAGGAACTCGACGATCGGGAGCACCACCATCAGTACGGCGAGCAGGAAGTAGCGGTTCCGAGCCACGTTGCCGGCAGCTATCGCGCCGGTGCGCTTGCGCGTGAACTCCCGGGCGTTGATCACGGCGACGGCGACGATCGCCCCGAACAACGGGAGCGCTGCCGCGTAGTGCGCGTTGCCGATGAAGCTCTCGCGTCCCCACAGGAACCAGCCGAACCCACCCAGCAGCACCGTCAGGGCGACCAGCATCCCGATCGTGTGGCGGCGGTTCCAGTTGCTGGTGGAGCGCGCCCGGTCGATCCGGGCCAGCACCAGGACCGTGGCAATGCCGACCGCGCCGGCCACGAACAGTGCCGGGATGTTGTTTGCGACGTTGGCCGCGATGTCAGGTGCGATGTTCGGCACCGAGGAGCAGGTGGCCCCCTGAGGCGTGGGTACGAACGCCACGACGGGGGCCAGCATGCCGCCGAGGTTGAGCAGGATGTCCTCCCACTCGGTGCTGCCCTTGAGCGCGATCATGCAGATGCCGATGGTGACCAGCCCGGCCACGAACACCGCCTGGGCCGGCGTGTAGTAGTAGTCGCTGATCGAGGGCTGGAAGCAGCCGGCCGGGTTGTTGAAACGCTCGATCAGGACTCCGGCCCCGAGCAGCACCAGCATGGTCACCATGGCCAGGCGCAGGTAGCGGTAGGTCTTGATCGTGTAGCCGGGGAGCCCGGGGCTCGAACCAGGGGTTGGGTCGGGGGTTGGATCGGGCATCGGACCACCTCCGTCGTACGCCGGGCTCGTACGCCGGGCACGTCAGTATCGCGTCGGCCGTGGAGGTGGGTTTGCTTCGACACGCCACCGACCACCGGCGCGGCGGCTGTGCGACGACTGGGCGGCGGCTGGGCGGCGGCTGGGCGGCGGCTGGGCGGCCTACCAGCTCGACGTGATCGGACCCGCTGGCTTCGGAGGCGGGTCCTGGTCGCGCGTGGACCGGCCGGTGCCGCCGGGGACCGGGCGCCGGGCGCGCTTCCCCGCGACCGCACCCAGCAACGACTCCAGGCCCTTCTCCAGCTCCTCCCGGATGGACAGGGTGGTGCGCAGGTCCATCCGCATCCGGGGGTTGACCGCGTGAGCGCGGTGGGTGGAGAACCCCACGGCCAGCAGGAAGTCAGCGGGTACGACGCAGTGGCCGCTGCGGCCACGGGTGTCACCGAACGCCTCGACCGCCTTGACTCCGCCACGCAGGACCAGGTCCTTTGCCATTCCCTGCATGAGCATCCGGCCGAGTCCCCCGCCACGGTGGTCCGGGTCGACGTACGCGGTGGTCAAGATGACGGCGTCGGTGCTGATCGGAGAAGTCGCGAACCCGTCGGCGGCGGGCACGTGCACCGGCGGCGCCCAGATCATGTGGCCCACCACCACGTCGTCGACCAGCGCCACCCGGCCGCACGAGCCCCACTCGAGGAGAAGCATCGAGATCCACGCCGCCTTCTCCTCGGCCTCGTGCCCGCGCACCGCGTCGCGGCGTACGGGATCGAGCTCCCAGAACACGCACTCACCACACCGGCCCGGAAGCCGGTCGAGATGGTCCAGCGTCAGCCGCTCGATCTTGCGTCCCACGTTCCCCATCCTAGAACCGGATAGCCCGCAGCCAACGGATCGTTCCGAAGGGCTCAGGAGGATGCAGCTCTCTCCGCCCGAACCCCACAAATGTTGGCGTGGAGCGTTCCGAGACCCGGCTTCACCGTCACAACTCCACATTTGTTGGATTGGGGTGTCCGCCAGGCCCCTCTCCGCCCGAACCCCACAAATGTTGGCGTGGAGCGTTCCGAGACCCGGCTTCACCATCACAACTCCACATTTGTTGGATTGGGGTGTCCGCCAGGCCCCTCTCCGCCCGAACCCCACAAATGTTGGCGTATGACGGGCAGGGACCAGAATCCGACGTCACAATCCAACATTTGTGCGAGGCGTCGGCCAGTCGGGATCAGCGCTGGGTGGCCAGGAAGTCGGCGATGCGGCCGATCGCCTCGGTGAGGGTGTCCATGTCGGGCAGCGTCACCAGCCGGAAGTGGTCCGGCTCGAACCAGTTGAAACCGGTGCCGTGGGTGACCAGGATCTTCTTGGCCCGCAGCAGGTCGAGCACGAACTGCTCGTCATCCTTGATGCCATAGACGTCGAAATCCAGCTTCGGGAAGCAGTACAGCGCGCCGCGCGGCTCGACACAGCTGACGCCGGGGATCTCATTGAGCATCCGCCAGGCCGCCTTGCTCTGCTCGTAGAACCGGCCGCCGGGATGGATGTACTCGTTGATGGACTGGTAGCCGCCCAACGCGGTCTGGATCGCGTGCTGCGCGGGCACGTTGGGACACATCCGCATGTTGGCGAGCAGGGTGAGGCCCTCGAGGAAGTCCTCGGCGATGTGCTTGGGGCCCGAGATCATCACCCAGCCGGCGCGGTAGCCGCACACCCGGTAGGCCTTGGACAGCCCGCTGAAGGTCAGGCAGAGCACGTCGTCGCCGACGAAGCTCGCGGTGTGGTGGTGCACGGCGTCGTCGAAGAGGATCTTCTCGTAGATCTCGTCGCTGAAGACCACCAGCTCGTGCCGCCGGGCGATGTCGACCAGGCCCTTGACCGTGCCCTCGCTGTAGACCGCGCCGGTCGGGTTGTTCGGGTTGATGATCACCAGGCCCTTGGTGTTCTCGGTGATCTTGGCCTCGATGTCGGCGAGGTCGGGATCCCAGCCGTTCTCCTCGTCGCAGCGGTAGTGGACCGGCGTACCGCCCGAGAGGGAGACCGCGCCGGTCCAGAGCGGGTAGTCAGGGGCCGGGACCAGGAGCTCGTTGCCGTCGTCGAGATAGGCCTGCAGCACCATCGAGATCAGCTCGGAGACGCCGTTGCCGATGAAGATGTCCTCGACGGTGGTCTCGGTGAGCCCGTGCGACTGGTAGTACTGCGCGACGGCGGTACGCGCGGAGTAGATGCCCTGCGAGTCGGAGTAGCCCTGCGAGTCGGGGAGGTTGTGCACGATGTCGGCGACGATCGACTCGGGAGCCTCGAAGCCGAACGGCGCCGGATTGCCAATGTTCAGCTTGAGGATCTTGTGTCCCTCGGCCTCGAGGCGGTGAGCCTCGACGAGGATCGGGCCGCGTACGTCGTAGCGCACGTGCTGGAGCTTGCGGCTCTGGACGATCGGTCGCATGGGGCAAGTGTCGCAGGCCGAAAGCTCGTGGAGGGTCGGTACCCGGATGCTGGGGAGCATGGCACGATCGGGCGCACCACCCCGGCCGCACGATGAGGACCTACATGCGCGATCTCAGCTACCCGCCCATCATCGCCACTGCCAAGGTGCTCTTCCGGGCGCTCGGCCTGCGCTTTGAGATGGCCGGCACTGAGCACGTGCCGACCCGTGGCGGCGCCCTGCTGGCGTTCAACCACGTCTCCTACATCGACTTCATCCTCGGCGGGTACGCCGCGCAACCCTCCAAACGGCTGGTCCGGTTCATGGCCAAGCGCGAGGTCTTCGACCACTCCATCGGTGGACCGGTGATGCGATCGATGCACCACATCTCGGTGGATCGAGCCGACGGGGCCGGCTCGATGGACGAGGCGCTGCGCTACCTCGAGGCCGGTGAGGTGGTCGGGATCTTCCCAGAGGCGACCATCTCGCGCTCCTTCGAGGTCAAGGAGCTGAAGTCCGGCGCGACCAGGATCGCCGCCCAGGCCGGCGTACCGCTGATCCCGGTGGCGCTGTGGGGCACCCAGCGGATCATGACGAAGGACCACCCGCGCGACCTGTCCCGCGGGAAGACGATCCAGATCCGGGTGGGCGAGCCGCTGTTCCCCACGGGTGACGTACCGGTCGCCGAGACTGCCGAGCTGCACACGCGGATGCAGGTGCTCGTCGACGCGGCCATCGACGCCTACCCCGACGCAGAGCAGCCCCCCGGCAGCTGGTGGCTCCCCGCGTCACGCGGCGGCACCGCGCCAACCCCGGAGCGCGCCGCCGAGCTCGACATCGAGGAGAAGGCCGCCCGGGCCGCACGCAGGGCCCAGAAGCTGGCCGAGAAGGCAGCTGCGGAGAAGGCCGCGGGAAAGCAGGCCGTTGGCGACGACCACGGCCCTGTCGTGGGCTGAGGCCACGCGGCGCCCGAATCCCACAATTGTTGGGTTGGGACGTCCAACTGCTCGCTGGCGACGTTCCGATCCCACATTTGTGGAGGAAGGGCGTCGTCTCTTTGTCGACAGAGCGACTGGTCTCGTCGACGAGCCGCTTTGTCGACAAGTCGATGAATGGTCAGGTCGTTAGATCGGCCCGTCGGTAAATCGGTTGTGTGCCAGATCGGTCTGGCGTCAGATCGGCCGGTCGTCCCGGTTGCGCGGGTCGATCACTGAGACGATCCGCTCGAGGTCCGTCAGGGAGGCGAACTCGATGGCGATCTTGCCCTTGCTCCGGCCCAGGGTGACTTTGACGCGGGTCTCGAGGCGGTCACTGAGTCGGTCGCCCAGCTCGGTGAGTCCCGGGGCCGTGGGACGGGCGGGCCGGATCCGGGGCCCCCCGTCGTCGTCTGAACCCAGCTCACCGACGGACACGAGCTCCTCGAGGCCGCGCACCGAGATGCCCTCGGAGACGACCCGGCCCGCGAGCCGGTCCTGTGCCGCGGACTCGGTGACACCGAGCAGGGCCCGGGCGTGTCCTGCGCTGAGAACGCCCGCGGCTACGCGACGCTGGACAGCAGGAGAGAGGTTCAGCAGCCGCAAGGTGTTGCTGATCTGGGGACGGCTGCGCCCGATCCGGCCCGCGAGCTCGTCGTGGGTGCACCCGAAGTCGTCGAGCAGCTGTCGATACGCGGCCGCCTCCTCCAGCGGGTTGAGCTCGGAGCGATGCAGGTTCTCGAGCAACGCGTCACGAAGCATGGCGTCATCGCCGGTCTGGCGGACGATCGCCGGGATCGTCTCCAGGCCCGCCTCCTGGACGGCCCGCCAGCGACGCTCACCCATGATCAGCTCGTACGACTCCGCACCGGTTCGTCGTACGACGACCGGCTGGAGCAACCCGACCTCCTTGATGGAGTGCACCAGCTCAGCCATCGCCTCCTCCTCGAAGGCCTGGCGGGGCTGGCGGGCGTTGGGGGTGATCGCGACGGTCGGAAGCTCGGCGAAGTACGCGCCGGAGACCTCCGCAGGGCGTTCCTCGACCATCGTGGCGGTGCCGGAGCCGTTCGAGCCCTGGTCCACCTCCGCGGCGAAGGGGCCCCGCGGGGTCGCGTCCCGTGGGGCGGCGTGGGCGCCGACGTACTCCCCGGCTCTCGGGTGGTCCATCTCCTCGTCCCTGGCGTGTGCCTGCTCCGGGGGGCCGGTGGGGATCAGGGATCCGAGCCCTCGTCCGAGTCCGCGCCGTGTTGCTGGCTTGTTCATCGCGATCCTCCCTGCTCATCGCCCCTGGCCGGGGTGGTCATCGTCGACCCGGCGCCACGGTGCGCCAGCTCGCGGGCGGCCTCGAGATAGCTCATGGCGCCGGGGGATCCGGGATCGTAGGTCATCACGCTCTGGCCGTAGCTCGGTGCCTCCGAGACCCGCACCGAGCGCGGGATCGCGGTCTTGAGCACCTGGTCACTGAAGTGCTGGCGCACCTCCGCGGCGACCCCGGCGGCCAGATTGGTGCGTGAGTCGTACATCGTGATCAGGATCGTGCTCACCTCCAGCTCCTGGTTGAGGTGCGTGCGCACCATCTCCACGGTCTCGAGCAGCTGACCGAGGCCCTCCAGCGCGTAGTACTCCGCCTGGATCGGGATGAGCATCTCGGCGCCGGCGACCAGCGCGTTGAGGGTGAGCAGGCCGAGCGAGGGTGGGCAGTCGACCAGTACGTAGTCGTAGCGGTCCTCACCGGCGCCGACGAGGGGGTGCGCCGCCAGCGCCTTGCGCAGCCGGCTCTCACGCGCCACGACACTGACCAGCTCGATCTCGGCGCCCGCGAGGTCGATCGTGGCGGGGGCGACGAAGAGGTTCGCCAGGTCGGGGTGGGGCTGCACCACGTCCGCCAGCGCGGTGCCGTCCACCATCACGTCGTACGTCGAGGGCGTGCCGCGGTGGTGGTCGACCGCGAGTGCCGTCGACGCGTTGCCCTGGGGATCGAGGTCGATGACCAGCACCCGGAGCCCGTGCTGCGCCAGCGCGGCCGCCATGTTGACCGCCGTCGTGGTCTTGCCGACGCCGCCCTTCTGGTTGGCCACGACCATGACCCGGGTGTGGTCGGGCCGGGGCAACGCAGAGCCGGGGCGCCGTGACTGGCGCACCAGGAGCTGTTGCTCGATGGCTCTGGCCAGGGGCGTGGAATCGTCGTATTTCACACTCTCCCCTACCAATTCGCCCGCCGTACGGACCACTGCATGCCGAATTGCGCCGACTGCTGACTCCACCTGATTCACCTTGCCGTCCTGATGCTCTGTTTCACGTGAAACAGGGAGGTCCTGTGGATAAACCCGCCCTGTCTGTGGATTGCTACGCTCACGCGGCCACCCCAGGTCGGTGGATAACTTCCACCGATCCCGCAGCGGCCAACCCAAAGGGCGCTGCACCGCCGTGGTCATCGTCTTCCTCGGCGTGGCCGGTTCATCCCGATACTGCCGGATTTGGTGATCTGGACCACCGTCACCGGTTCGGGCAGCCACGCGCTCCCGACGGTCTGGACCACCGGGTCGACGCCACCGAGGCGCCGGATCTCAGGCGCCGCCTCCTCGAGCTCATCGGCCGCTGAGGTGCCCTTCATCGCGAGGCACAGTCCTCCGCTGCGCACCAGCGGCAGCGACCACCGTGCGAGCCGGCCCATCGGGGCCACCGCTCGCGACGTCACCACATCAAACCCCTGTCCCAGCTCTGGCTGACCGTGAAGCTCCTCGGCCCGTCCACGACGGACGGACACGTTGGTCAGCTCCATTGTGGACACAGCGAGCTCGAGAAACGTGGTACGACGCAGCAAAGGCTCGAGCAAAGTCACACGGAGGTCCGGCCGCCGGATCGCGAGGACGATCCCGGGCAGCCCGGCCCCGCTGCCGACGTCACAGACGGTGCTGTCTGCTGGCATCAGGTCAGTAATCACGGCGCAGTTCAGGAGGTGCCGCTCCCAGAGGCGGGGCACCTCCCGCGGCCCGATCAGCCCGCGAACCGTCGCCTCCCGGGTCAGCAGGTCGGCGAACTGCTCCGCTTTCGGCAGCGAACGTGAAAACACCCCCTGCGCACTCGCGGGCGCAGGGGGCGTTTCACGTGAAACATCGTCGTTCACGGGGAGATCACTGGGTGATCACGCGGGCAGCACCACGACGTAGCGCCGCGGCTCGGCCCCCTCGGACTCGGACTTGAGACCCGCGGAAGAGACCACGTCGTGCACGACCTTGCGCTCGAACGGGGACATCGGCTCCAGCGACGCCGGCTGGCCGGACTCCCTGACCTGGGCGACGATCTCAGCGGCCTCCTGCTCGAGAGCGGTACGGCGTGCGGCGCGGTGCCCACTCACGTCGAGCATCAGCCGCGAGCGCTCGCCGGTCTCGCGGTAGACGGCGAGTCGGGTCAGCTCCTGCAGCGCTTCGAGCACCTCACCCTGGTCGCCGACGAGCTGGGGCAGGTTGGCGCCCACGATCGAGACGGTGGCGCGGTCACCCTCGACGTCCATGTCGAGGTCGCCGTCGAGGTCGGTGATCTCGAGCAGCTCCTCGAGGTAGTCCGCGGCGATGTCGCCCTCCTGCTCGAGGCGCTCGCGGCGGGCCGGACGGGCGGCCGACCGGTCGTCGGCGTCCCCGTCCTCGTCGTCCCGGTCCTCGCCAGCCTGGTCCTCCGCCGCATCGGCGGCGGCCTGGTTCACGGGCGAATCGGCATCCAGATCGGCGTCCGGTTCAGCGTCCGGGGCGGTCTCGGCAGCGGCCTCCGAGACCGTCTCGACATCGGGCTCGGCTTCGGTCTGGAGGTCGGTCGGGGCTTCGGTTTCGGAATCGTTCTCGGGGGTGTGCTTCACGGTCTCACTCATGGGTTCGCTCACTTGTCTTCTCCCTCATCATCACTCGGAGGGTTGTTGTCATCGGTCTTGGGGGGCCGGTTCGGAGCAGGACCGCTGGGCTTGCCGCCCGACTTCTTCCGCTGCTGCCGAGACTGCTTCTTGGGCTGCTGGCGCTGGGCCGGCTTGGGCGGCTCCGGAGAGTCGGTGATCGTCGTACCGCCGCTGGGGGTGTCTTCCGGCGGCTCGCCCTTGCGCTTGCGCTTCGCCTCGTCGCGGCGCTGCTTGGCGGCGAAGGCCTCGGTGTTCGGTGCCGGGTTGTTGCGGATCACCCAGAACTGCTGGCCCATGGTCCACAGGTTCGAGGTCGTCCAGTAGAGAAGGACGCCGATCGGGAAGAAGAAGCCGCTGATGCCCATGCCGAACGGCAGCACCCACAGCAATATCTTCTGCTGCTGGGCGTAGGGCCCGGTGAGGGCGTCGGCCGGCATGTTCTTGCTCATCAGCTGACGCTGGGTGAGGAAAGTGGTGGCGATCATGATCACGACCAGGACCGCGGCGAGGATGCGTACGCCGATCAGGTCGGTCGACGTGAACGTGTCCGAGATCTTCGCGCCGAGGAAGACTGCGTCGCCGAGCTGCTCGTTCCGCTCCACCGTCATCAAACCGCGCGCATCCTCGGGGTGCTTCGCGGCTTGGTCGATCAGTCGGAACAGGGCCAGGAAGATCGGCATCTGCAGAAGCAGTGGCATGCACGAGGCGAAGGGGTTGGTCTTCGTCTCCCGGTAGAGGTTCATCGTCTCCTGCGCGAGACGCTCCCGGTCGTGGCCGTACTTCTTCTGCAGCTCCTTCACGTGCGGCTGGATCAGCTGCATGTTGCGGCTGGACTTGATCTGCTTGACGAACAGCGGGATCAGGAGCGCCCGGATCACGACGGTGAGCCCGATGATCGACAGTGCCCACGAGACGCCGGCCTCGTCCCCGAACAGCCGTCCGAAGACGTTGTGGAACCCCATGAGGATGGCACTGATCACGAAGTACAGCGGCTTCATGATGAAGCCGCCGAGATCGCTGAAGAATTCCACTCAGACTCCTCGAGTCATTTCAGGACGTGCACGAACAGGGTGGGGAGGAACAGGGTCATAGCCACCCAGCGCCCAGGGGTGGCACCTCGCCAGCCGTCGTACGGCGAGCCAGGTGCCCTTGATGCTGCCGTGCACCGTGATCGCTTCCAGAGCGTAGGCCGAACACGTCGGGTGATACCTGCACACCTGCCCGTACAACGGGCTGATGACGAACCGATATCCGCGGAGAAGCCAGATCAACAGGAACTTCACCGGCCCACCTCCACGGGTACCGCAGGATCTGCGGACACGGCCAACTTCTTCAGGCACCGGTCCAGCTCACGCGCCAACTGCTCGTAGGACGCGTCGGCCGCCGCAGGAAGCGCGCGTACGACGAGCATGCCATGTGGGGGAAGCAGGGCAGTCCGCTCGCGGGCCAGGTGTCGCAGCCGGCGCGAGACCCGGTTGCGGACGACCGCAGGTCCGACCGCCTTGGAGACCACGAAGCCCACCCGCGGTGCCGCGGTGGCACTTGTTTGAGCGCGCTCGGCCCCGGGCGCGAACAGGTGGACCACCATCAGTGGACCGCCACAGCGCCGGCCTCGGCGCACGACCTCCCGGAAGTGGACAGGTGAGGTCAGGCGATTGCTGGGAGAGAGCACGCCCGGCTGCGCACGCCTCAGGCAGCGAGGCGGTTGCGACCCTTGCGACGACGGGAGGCCAGCACGGCACGGCCGGCGCGGGTGCGCATGCGCAGCCGGAAGCCGTGGGTCTTGTGCCGACGCCGGTTGTTCGGCTGGAACGTGCGCTTGCTCAACGTATTCACTCCACTCAAGGGGGCTGGACAGCAGTCTGATCACCGGGTCGTGCAACGAGTCGATCGCCAGTTGTGAGTCAACTGGCACCGCTCGCCCATGATCTGCTGACTGCCCGGGAACATTCATGGACATGCGGCACCGGTCGACGCCGGTTTAGACCTGCCAACGGTACGCGTTGCGCCGTGACAGGGTCAATTCGGCCGGAGTCTCGAACCCGGGCATTCCGGGTGCCCGACGAAGGTTATCCACAGATCGGCCGCTGACTTCGCCAGATCGGCGTCGATACCTGTGGACAACTGTTGATCCGCGGGGCCGGGAGTTGTTAGCGTCCATGATCCGGGGAGCAGTGATCCACTCCCGAACACCTCGTGGTGTTCAGCGGGTGAACCCTCGGAAGCTCCCCCCTTGTTGACGTCCCCCTGACCCCGGGCATAGGGACCAAACGGGAGCAAACAGTCAGCACCGGCATTCGGTGGAATCCCCCATAGGGACATCCCCCGACGTTGCACAACCTGTGGACAAAGGTGTGGAGCCCCTAGGGTCTCGCACTTCGGCACAGCCATCGAAGAGGAGCGCGACACGCGTGGACCCGAAGAACACAGGTACCAGCCAGGCGAGCGAGCTCGAAGTCCTCTGGCCGGACATCGTCGACAGTCTTCCTCCCAACCAACGTGTGTGGCTCGCCTCCAGCAAACCGCTCATGCTCGCCGAGAGCACCGCCGTCGTGGCGGTCCCCAACGAGTTCACGCGCAACCAGCTCGAGGGACGCCTGCGCACGCGCATCGAGGACACCCTCAGTGAGCGTCTGGGCAAACCGGTCCGCCTCGCCGTCAGCGTGGACCCCGCCCTGGAGCAGGCCCACGATCCGGCCCACGAGTTGGCCCCTCCAGCAACCCGGCGTCTCCGACCAGCCGGCCCCCGCCGGTCAGGTGGCCAGTGCGGGCGCGAGCCCGGGTCTGACCAGCGGGCCGGGCGCGAACCGCGGCGCCGGGGCGATACCCGGCCAGGGGGGACCCTCGACGCCTCCGGCACCGAACGGAGCCGCCCAGGGCGCTTCATCACCGGAAATCCGACCCCAGGAGCACACACGTCGACACAGCGATTTGTCGACAAGGGGATCAAGTGCTTCGTTGACCACCGGCATCCCGGACAGTCCGCTGAACCCCCGCTACTCCTTCGAGACCTTCGTGATCGGGTCCTCGAACCGGTTCGCCCACGCCGCGGCGGTGGCGGTGGCCGAGGCGCCCGGGAAGGCCTACAACCCGCTCCTGGTGTACGGCGACTCCGGGCTGGGCAAGACGCACCTGCTGCACGCGATCGGCCACTACGTGCGCAACCTCTGGACCGGCGCGAAGATCCGCTACGTCTCCTCCGAGGCGTTCACCAACGACGTGATCAACGCGATCAAGGACGCCAACACCGCCGCCCTGCAGCGCCGCTACCGCGACGTCGACGTGCTCCTGGTCGACGACATCCAGTTCCTCGAGGGCAAGCAGCAGACGCAGGAGGAGTTCTTCCACACCTTCAACACGCTGCACAACGCCAACAAGCAGATCGTGATCAGCTCCGACCGGCCACCCAAGCGCCTGACCCAGCTCGAGGACAGGCTGCGCAACCGGTTCGAGTGGGGCCTGCTCACCGACGTACAGCCGCCCGACCTCGAGACGCGCATCGCCATCCTGCGCAAGAAGGCCGCGGCCGACCGCCTCTCGGCTCCTGCAGACGTGCTCGAGTTCATAGCCTCGCGGATCCAGACCAACATCCGTGAGCTCGAGGGGGCGCTGATCCGGGTGACCGCCTTCGCGAGCATCAACCAGCAGGAGGTCGACATGACCCTTGCCGAGATCGTGCTCAAGGACCTGATCCCCGAGGGGGGAGAGCCCGAGGTCACCGCCGGCCTGATCATCGCCCAGACCGCGTCCTACTTCGGGTTCAGCATCGAGGACCTGTGCGGACCGAGCCGGACCCGCGCCCTGGTGACAGCACGACAGATCGCGATGTACCTGTGCCGCGAGCTCACCGAGCTCTCGCTGCCGAAGATCGGGCAGCAGTTCGGTGGTCGCGACCACACCACCGTGATGAACGCTGACCGCCGGATCCGCAAGGACCTCGCCGAGCGCCGCAACGTCTTCCACCAGGTCACCGAGCTCACCACCCGAATCAAGCAGCAGGCCAAGCAGTCTTGAGCGCGCTGCGGCCGAGCCTGCGAGGTCGCAGGACAGCGCTCAAGGTTGAGCGCCTGTGGCCGAGCTCGCGAGGACACAGAAAGCGCGAAAGGTTGAGGAGCGATCGGAGCAGGGCTGAGCGAAGCGAAGGGCTGCTCGACGCGTCTCGAAACCCAGTGAGCTTCGGTGAGTGCAGACCGGGGACGGCCGTGAACCACAACCGTGCAACATGTGCTCCCAGGCATCGAATTCAGTGGACTTCCCCAAGAGTTCCTGTGGACAGCCCGCGTACGCCGCCCACAGGCGCCGCGCGGAACCACAGGAACTTGTGGTTCGCACCGGCCGTGTCCACAGGCTCGGTTGCACAACTTCTGCCCGCTGACCTGCGCGGAGCCCGGTTGTCCACAGAATCCACCGCACCTACTACTACGACTGAATTCCCAATTGATTCCTCGCCGCGCAACAACCGAGGACGCGCTCTCCTGTGCACTGGCCCGAGCGTGGCAGGATGCTCACCCCGGCCTGACTGCTCCCCGACCCGATCGCTCCCTGGAACGGGCCACCGCAGCGTGATGCACCAGATGGAGAGGAACCATCCGTGAAGTTCCGCGTCGAACGTGACGTCCTCGCCGATGCCGTCGCATGGACGGCTCGCGCGCTCCCGATCCGCCCCAGCGCGCCTGTCCTGGCGGGTCTGCTCATCGAGGCCGGAACCCTCGAGGACGGCGCCGGGTCAGGTGAGGGACTGCAGCTGTCCACCTTCGACTACGAGACCTCGGCCCGGGCGACCCTCAACGCCGACGTCACCGACGAGGGACGCGCGCTGGTCTCCGGGCGACTGCTGGCCGACATCTGCCGCAGCCTGCCCAACAAACCTGTCGACATGAGCATCGAGGGCACCAAGGTCACGCTGACCTGTGGCTCTGCCCGGTTCAGCCTGCAGACGATGCCGGTCGAGGACTACCCGACCTTGCCGCAGATGCCCGAAGCACGTGGCACTGTGAGCAGCTCGGTGTTCTCACACGCCGTCGCGCAGGCGGTCACGGCGGCCGGGCGCGACGACATGCTGCCGGTGCTGACCGGTGTCCGGCTCGAGCTCGACGGCGACTCGATCGCGATGCTGGCCACCGACCGGTTCCGGCTCTCCCAGCGTGAGCTGACCTGGTCACCGTCTGCGCCCGACATCGACGCCGCCGCGCTCGTGCCGGCCAAGGTGCTCGCCGACACCGCCAAGGCGCTGGTGGGCGGCAGCGAGATCTCCATCGCCCTCTCGACTCCCGGCGCGGGCGGAGGTGCCGGTGAGGGAATCATCGGGTTCGAGGGCACGGCCGGCGGCGGCATCCGGCGTACGACGACCCGGCTGCTCGACGGCGACTTCCCCAAGGTCCGCTCCCTGTTCCCCAGCCAGCACCTGACCGTCGCCCGCGTCGACAAGGCGGCACTGGTCGACTCGGTCAAGCGGGTCTCGCTGGTGGCCGAGCGCAACACCGCCGTCCAGCTCGCCTTCTCCGACAACGTGCTGACCCTGGACGCCGGATCCGGGGAGGAGGCCATGGCCAGCGAGTCGCTGGAGGCCAACGTGACCGGTGAGGACATCACGACGGGGTTCAACCCGGCGTACCTCCTCGACGGCCTGACCGCCATCGAGTCGCCGTTCGTGGAACTGGCCTTCACGCAGGCCTCCAAGCCCGTCGTACTCTCAGGTGTGGACTCCCTCGAGGGGGACGCTGACGCTGCCTTCCGCTACCTGCTGATGCCGCGCCGACTGCTCTCCTGAGGCGAGCCCGCCTGCATCCTCGACGGCCAGATCCGCAGAAAGGGACACCAGGTATGGACATCGGACTCGTCGGCCTCGGGAAGATGGGTGGCAACATGCGCGCCCGTCTGCGCAACGCCGGGCACACGGTGGTCGGTTTCGACCGGAACCGGGAGCTCAGCGACGCGGAGAGTCTGGCGGACATGGTGGGTCGGCTGCCCAGTCCCAAGGTCGTCTGGGTGATGGTGCCGGCCGGCGACCCCACCCGCGCCACGATCAACGAGCTCGGTGGGCTGCTCTCCGAGGGCGACCTGGTCGTCGACGGCGGCAACTCCAAGTGGACCGATGACGTGATCAACGCCGAGGCCCTGGGCGAGAAGGGCATCGGTTTCGTCGACTGCGGCGTCTCCGGCGGGGTGTGGGGCCTGGAGAACGGCTACGCCTTGATGTGCGGCGGGTCGGTGGAGGACGTCGCGAAGGTGCAGCCCGCCTTCGACGCGCTGCGGCCCGAAGGCGAGGCCGGGTTCGTGCACGCGGGCAAGCAGCCGGGTGCCGGGCACTTCTCCAAGATGGTTCACAACGGCATCGAGTACGCCATGATGCAGGCCTACGCGGAGGGGTGGGAGCTCCTGCAGGCGGTCGACGTGGTCGACAACGTCACCGATGTCTTCGACTCGTGGCGTGAAGGCACCGTGATCCGGTCCTGGTTGCTTGACCTGCTGGTCGCGGCGATCAAGGACGACACCCATCTGGAGAAGCTCCGTGGGTACGCCGAGGACTCGGGCGAAGGCCGCTGGACTGTCCAGGCCGCGATCGACAACGCCGTACCGATGCACGTCATCGCTGCCTCCCTTTTCGCCCGGTTCAGCTCTCGGCAAGACGACAGCCCGGCGATGAAGGCGATCGCCGCCATGCGCAACCAGTTCGGCGGCCATGCCGTCCAGGCAGGTGGTCCGCCGACCACTGCCGACATCGACTCACCGGCTGACAAACCGAAGAACGACTAGCCGACGGGAGCCGTCGAACCGCTTGTACGTCGCCCACCTGTCGCTGCACGACTTCCGCTCCTACCCCGTCCTAGAGGTGGAGCTGGAGCCTGGAGTCACGTCGTTCGTCGGACCCAACGGGCAGGGCAAGACCAACATCGTCGAGGCGATCGACTACCTGTCCCGGCTCAGCTCACACCGCGTGGCCGCGGACCTGCCTCTCGTGCGGCACGGTGCCGCCCAGGCGGTGGTCCGGGCCGTGGTCGTCCGGGACGACCGACGTGCGGTGCTGGAGATCGAGATCACCCCCGGGAAGTCCAACCGGGCCAGGGTGAACCGGGCGCAGCTGCCCCGGGCGCGGGAGCTCCTCGGGATGCTGCGCGCCGTACTCTTCGCACCCGATGACCTCGCCCTGGTCAAGGGCGACCCGACCGAGCGGCGGCGGTTCGTCGACGACCTGCTGGTGCTGCACCAGGGTGCTCGCTATGCCGGCACGCGCAGCGACTACGACCGGGTCCTCAAGCAGCGCAACACCTTGCTCAAGACGTCCCGGGTGCGCGGATCATCCGCCGAGGGAGCGATGTCCACCCTGGAGGTTTGGGACGCCAAGCTCGCCCGGCTGGGCGCGGAGATCATGGCGTCCCGCATGCGGCTCGTCGAGGAGCTGAACCCGCTGCTGGGCAAGGCCTACGAGGCGGTGGCGCGCGGCGCGGCCCGCGAGGACGCGACACTGACCTACAGGCCCAGCTTCGAGCTCAAGGTGGTCGAGCAGCGAGCGCAGCGAGCGACTAGCCGAGACCACCCACCGCAACGCGAACATCAGGTGCAACCACTGTCGACCGATGACCTCGAGGCGGCGATGCTCGCCGAGATCGCCCGTCGCCGACCGGACGAGGTCGAGCGCGGCGTGTCCCTGGTCGGCCCGCATCGCGACGACCTGCTCTGCTCGCTGGGGGAGTTCCCGGTCAAGGGGTACGCCAGCCACGGCGAGTCGTGGTCCTTCGCGCTGGCGATGAAGCTTTCCTCCTACGAGCTGCTGCGCTCGACGGGCGACGACCCGGTGCTGATCCTCGACGACGTCTTCGCCGAGCTCGACACGAGCCGACGGGCCCAGCTCGCCGAGCTCGTCTCCGGCGCCGAGCAGGTGCTTGTCACTGCAGCGGTGCCCGAGGACATTCCCGAGGGACTGCGCGGACGGCGCTTCGACGTGGCCGATGGGGAGGTGACCCCCGTTGTCAGATGAACCGTTGTCAGATGACCCGTTGTCAGGTGAGGAGAAGCCGGCTCCGGAGGAACACGACGACTCCGGTCTGGACCTCGCGCGCTCGATCGCCCGTGGGCTGGCGGGCAAGACGTCGTCGAAGTCCGCACGTGGCGGCGGCAAGGGGGGTGCCCGAGGGGGTGCCGGTGCCGCCGCGCGCCGGTGGCGGGCCTTCCGGGAGTCGGCCTCGAGCGGGGCCCATCCCGATGACCGCGATCCACAGACGATGGACGAGACGCTGGGCCGCTTCGTCAGCGAGCAGGGCTGGGAGACCGAGCTACGGGTACACGGGGTGTTCTCGCGCTGGGAGTCGATCGTCGGGCACGACGTCGGTCAGCACGTGAGCCCCCAGTCCTTCGCCGACGGTCGGCTCGTCGTACGCACCGACTCCACGGCGTGGGCCACCCAGATGAAGCTCCTGGCCCCCGACGTCGTACGCCGTCTCAACGAGGTACTCGGTGAGCAGACGGTGCAGGTGATCGACGTGGAGGGACCCCGCGGGCCGTCGTGGAAACGTGGTCGGCTCCGGGTCAAAGGGCGGGGGCCCAGAGATACGTACGGGTGACACGTACGGGTGAGGTCGCTCGGCTGCGCGAACTCCACAATTGTTGGATTGGGACGTCCAGATGGCGGATCCCGACGTTCTAAACCAACGAATGTTGCGTCGCTTGCGCACCGTCTCGACTGTCAGCTCGCTGGCGCTCGCTCCTCAACGCAAGGCTGCTCGACCACCTACGAATCGGCCGCCGACCGGGCCCGCCCCGCCGGAATTGACCCCACGGATAAGTCAGAAGAGCCACAATTGTTGGGTCGGAACAGCGAAATCGGCCGTCAGGACGTTCCGCTCCAACATTTGTGGGATTCGGGTGCTGGACGGCTCCCGACCGCACCCACATGCTTCGAGGATGCGCCCTGAACGGCCTCGCGCCCGTATGGGGGCTCCACTGGCCCCCTGGGACAGCCTGTCGGACCCGGTTCCGGGCCTCTGAGGGCCATTATCCGGGCCGGATGTCCACATTCGCGGGACGGGGTGCGTGATTGTGAGCACGTGACGGGTAGACTGAGGCTTGGTCGCCAAACCCCTCGCGAGGCGGCCATTGTGTTGCACGGAGCGTGCCTCGCACATCAGTCCTCGCCCCACGTCCAGCACGGGGCGTACAGCAGAAGAGGAAGCCTTAGTGGCCGACGAGCCCACCACCACAACTCCTTCCGAAGCCCTCCCCGAAGACGTTCCGACTGACGCTCTGGCCGACCCGCTGGCAGACCCATTGGCCGAGCATCCAGAGGCACCCGACGTGGTTACGGCCAGCATTCTCGAAGGTCACTCGGTGGAGGCAGGCAACTACGACGCGAGCGCGATCCAGGTGCTCGAGGGCCTCGAGGCCGTGCGCAAGCGTCCCGGCATGTACATCGGCTCCACCGGTGAGCGTGGCCTGCACCACCTGGTGCAGGAAGTCGTGGACAACTCGATCGACGAGGCCCTCGCCGGCTTCTGTGACCGGGTCGAGGTCGCCCTGCTCGCCAACGGCGCCGTCCAGGTCGCTGACAACGGACGTGGCATTCCCGTCGACATCCCGCCCGGCCAGGAGCTGCCGGCGGTCACCGTCGTACTCACCGTGCTGCACGCAGGCGGCAAGTTCGGGGGCACGGGCTACAAGGTCTCCGGTGGCCTCCACGGCGTCGGCGTCTCGGTGGTCAACGCCCTCTCGACCCGGCTCGAGGTCGATATCAAGCGCGACGGGTACCACTGGTACCAGGCGTTCGAGATGGGCGTCCCAACCGGCCCGTTGGAGCGGGGCGAACCCACCGAGGAGACCGGTACGACGACCCGCTTCTGGGCCAACGACAACATCTTCGAGACCACCAACTACTCCTTCGAGACGATCGCCAACCGCTTCCGCGAGATGGCCTTCCTGAACAAGGGCCTCGAGATCGTCGTACGCGACGAGCGGGCCTCGGCTCTGGAGATCGCCGACGCGATCGACGACGACACCGTCTCCGACGAGATCGAGGACGGCGGCGAGGGCAGCCAGGCAGCACACCGCGCTGCCGACGGCGTGATGGAGCGACGCTTCAGGTTCGACCGGGGCCTGGTCGACTACGTCGACCACCTCAACCGTCGCAAGGTCGTGGCCAACCCGACGATCATCAACTTCGAGGCCGACTCCACCGGTTCTGCGTCCAACAGGGGGCCGGACGGCCAGGAGACCCACATGAGCCTCGAGCTCGCAATGCAGTGGAACACCACCTACAACGAGTCGGTGCACACCTTCGCCAACACCATCAACACCCACGAGGGCGGCACCCACGAAGAGGGGTTCCGCGCCTCGCTCACCACCCTGGTCAACAGCTGGGGTGAGGAATGGGGGCTGATGAAGAAGGTCGAGGACCGGGTCAAGGGCGACGACATCCGCGAGGGCCTGACCGCGATCATCTCGATCAAGCTCGCCGACCCGCAGTTCGAGGGCCAGACCAAGACCAAGCTCGGCAACACCGAGGCCAAGGGCTTCGTGCAACGCATCGTCAACGACCAGCTCGGTGACTGGTTCGAGAAGAACCCTGCCGAGGGCAAGGACATCGTCCGCAAGGCCCAGGCCGCGGCCCAGGCCCGGGTCGCTGCTCGCAAGGCTCGCGACCTGGCTCGTTCTCGCAAGGACCTGTTCGGCGGCGGTGGGCTGCCCGGGAAGCTGTCGGACTGCCAGTCGACCAACCCCGAGGAGTGCGAGGTCTTCATCGTCGAGGGTGACTCGGCCGGTGGGTCGGCACGCCAGGGACGCGACCCGCGGGTGCAGGCGATCCTGCCGATCCGCGGCAAGATCCTCAACGTCGAGAAGGCCCGGCTCGACAAGGTGCTGGCCAACACCGAGGTGCAGTCGATCATCTCGGCGCTCGGCACCGGTGTGCACGAGGAGTTCGACGTCGACAAGCTGCGCTACCACAAGGTGGTGCTGATGGCGGACGCCGATGTCGACGGACACCACATCAACACACTGCTGCTGACCCTGCTGTTCCGGTTCATGCGGCCCCTGATCGAGGGCGGCTACGTCTACATGGCCCAGCCCCCGCTCTACCGGCTGCGCTGGAACAAGCCGGCCGAGCACGAGTTCGTCTACTCCGACTCCGAGCGCGACCTGCTGATGCGCGACGGTCTAGCGCAGGGCAAGAAGCTGCCCAAGGAGAACCCCGTCCAGCGCTACAAGGGCCTCGGCGAGATGAACGCCGAGGAGCTGTGGGAGACCACGATGAACCCCGAGCAGCGGCTGATGCTCCAGGTCACCCTGGATGACGCGGCCCAGGCCGACGAGGTGTTCTCGGTGCTGATGGGCGAGGACGTCGTACTCCGCCGGGGCTTCATCCAGCGCAATGCCAAAGACGTTCGCTTCCTCGACATCTAGGCGCCCCCGCCCCGGATGACCAGAGAACCGACCCGAGAACTGACCAGAAAGACAAGACGTGACCGACACTGACAACCCGATCGGACCCGGCCCAGGCGGCCGCATCGAGCCGATCGAGCTGCAGACCTCCATGCAGCGCGCCTACATCGACTACGCGATGGCAGTCATCGTCGGCCGTGCGCTTCCCGACGTACGCGACGGCCTCAAGCCGGTGCACCGCCGGGTGCTCTACGCGATGTACGACGGGGGCTACCGTCCCGACCGCGGGTACTCCAAGTGCTCCCGCGTCGTCGGCGACGTCATGGGTCAGTACCACCCCCACGGCGACACCGCGATCTACGACACCTTGGTGCGTCTCGCGCAGCCCTGGGTGATGCGCGCTCCCCTGATCCACGGGCAGGGAAACTTCGGGTCGCCGGGCAACGACGCCGCAGCCGCGATGCGGTACACCGAGTGCCGGATGGCTCCACTGGCGCTGGAGATGGTCCGCGACATCGAGCAGGACACCGTCGACTTCCAGCCCAACTACGACGGGCGCTCGCAGGAGCCGACGGTGCTGCCGTCGCGCTACCCCAACCTGCTGGTCAACGGCTCGGCAGGGATCGCGGTCGGGATGGCCACCAACATCCCGCCGCACAACCTGCGTGAGGTCGCCGACGGCGCGCTGTGGGCACTGGAACACCCGGAGGCCACCCGCGAGGAACTGCAGGACGCGCTCGTCGAGCGGATCAAGGGTCCGGACTTCCCCAACGGCGCTCTCATCGTGGGCCGTGAGGGCATCGAGCACGCCTACCGCACCGGCCGCGGGTCGATCACCCAGCGGGCCGTCATCGAGATCGACGAGGACAGCAAGGGCCGCACCTGCCTGGCCATCACCGAGCTGCCCTACATGGTCAACCCGGACAACCTCGCCGAGAAGATCGCGGACCTCGTGCGCGGTGGCAAGGTGCAAGGCATCGCTGACGTCCGCGACGACTCCTCTGGCCGCACCGGCCAGCGCCTCGTGGTCGTGCTCCGCCGTGATGCCGTCGCGCGGGTGGTGCTCAACAACCTGCTCAAGCACACCGAGCTGCAGACCAACTTCAGCGCCAACATGCTGGCCCTGGTGGACGGCGTACCCCGCACGCTGACGGTCGACCAGTTCATCAAGGGCTGGGTCGCCCACCAGATCGAGGTCATCCAGCGGCGGACGCGCTACCGACTCGCCGAGGCCGAGCGCCGCGCCCACGTGCTGCGCGGCCTGGTCAAGGCCCTGGACATGCTCGACGAGGTGATCGCGCTGATCCGCCGCTCGCCGGACGTCGAGGACGCGCGTGACGGCCTGATCGAGCTGCTCGAGATCGACGAGATCCAGGCCACCGCGATTCTGGACATGCAGCTTCGCCGGCTCGCGGCGCTCGAGCGGCAGAAGATCATCGACCAGCTGGCCGAGTTCGAGCTCCAGATCGCCGACCTCGAGGACATCCTGGCCAACGAGGCACGTCAGCGCCAGATCATCTCCGACGAGCTGACGGCCATCGTGGAGAAGTACGGCGAGGACCGTCGTACCCAGATCATCGCCGCCGACGGCGACCTCTCTATGGAGGACCTGATCCCCGACGAGGACCTCGTGGTGACGATCACCCGGGGCGGCTACGCCAAGCGCACGCTGGCCAGCAACTACCGGACCCAGAAGCGCGGCGGAAAGGGCGTCCGCGGCGCAGCCCTGCGCGGCGACGACGTCGTCGAGCACTTCATGGCGACCACGAACCACCACTGGTTGTTGTTCTTCACCACGGCCGGCCGGGTCTACCGGACCAAGGCCTACAACCTGCCTGAGGCTTCTCGTGACGCGAAGGGCGGCCACGTGGCCGGGCTGCTGTCCTTCCAGCCCGACGAGCAGATCGCGCAGGTGCTGGCGATCCGCGACTACAAGCAGGCGCCGTACCTCGTGCTGGCCACCCGGGCCGGGCTGGTCAAGAAGACCCGCCTCGGCGACTACGACAGCCCCCGCCAGGCCGGCGTGATCGCGATCAACTTCCGTGAGGACGACGACGAGCTGATCGGCGCCGAGCTGGTGAACGCCGACGACGACATCCTGCTGGTCTCCCGCAAGGGCCAGGCCATCAGGTTCACCGCAGACGACACCCAGCTGCGCCCCATGGGCCGCGCCACCAGTGGCGTGATGGGGATGAAGTTCCGCGACAGTGACTCGCTGCTCTCGATGTCGGTGATCCGCGCCGAGCAGGTGGCAGCCGAGGCGGAGGCTGCCGACGTCGTGGAGCAGTACGTCTTCACGATGACCGACGGAGGCTTCGCCAAGCGCAGCCGGATCTCCGACTACCGCACGCAGTCGCGCGGTGGTCTGGGCATCAAGGCGATGTCGCTGAGCAACGAGGACCGCGGCGGCCTGGTCGGCGCGTTCATCGTGGTTGAGGGCGACGAGATCCTCTCGATCACCTCCGGTGGACAGGTCGTGCGGAGCCCGATCAACGACCAGTTCCGGGCAACCGGACGCTCCACCATGGGCGTGAAGTTCGTCTCGCCCAAGGGCGACGACACTGTCGCGGTCGTGGCGCGGAGCGTGGAGAAGGACGCGACGGTCGAGGAGGTCGTCGACGAGGCGATCGCGGCCGACGAGGCCCAGGATGGTGTGAATCCGGGGGCGGACGCCCAGTCAGAGGCAGAGTCAGAGGCAGAGCCAGGCGCCGTCGCCGAGGAGGTCGTTGCCGACGCGGGTGATGACCCCACGGGTGCAACAATCGACCCCGACGGCGGCGACACCGCTGACGAAACCGGAGACGAGGGCTGATGGCCGAGAGCCGCGACGAGGGGTCTATTGCGCCCCGCCGGGGGCTGGGCGGACCTATCCTGCCGCCGCCTCCTCCGGCGTTGGCCGCGGACGCTCGCAAAGCGGAGGCTGAGGCTCGCAAGGCGGAGGCGGATGCCCGCAAGGCGGCCGCCGACAAGGCCAACGCCAAGCGCGCCGAGTCCGAGAAGCAGGAAGCCCGGAGGATCGCGACGACACAGAAGGCCGAGGCGAAGCAGGCCAAGGCCGACCAGGCGCGATCGGAGAAGGAAGAGCGGCGCGCGCGCCCACCCCGCGAGACGAAGCGCCCGGCGCCGGACAAGGCGCCCGCCAAGAAGAAGAGCGCACCCCGCACCCGCCGGGCCCAGCTGCGGCTGGTGCAGATCGACGCCTGGTCGGTGATGAAGACCGCGTTCCTGCTCTCGATCGCCCTCGGCATCGTGCTCGTCGTCGCCGTGGCGATCATCTGGTCAGTCCTCGGCCAGGCCGGGGTCTGGGACTCGATCAACTCGATCGTCCAGCAGGCCGTCGGCGGTGAGAACAGTGATCCCTTCGACATCGAGGAGTACGCCGGCACCTCGCGCGTACTCGGCTTCACGATGATCGTCGCCGTGTTCGACGTCATCTTCATCACCGCGATCGCGACCCTGGGAGCGTTCCTCTACAACCTCTCCGCCGCCCTCCTCGGAGGCATCGAGGTCACCCTCGCCGAGGACAACTGAGACTGCGACTGGCGCCCTTTGACGGGCACCGGACTGCCGTTTTGTGGGGGCTCCCGAGCATGGGGTAGCCTTCCCTCTCGGTCCACCCGCCAGCGCGTCGAGGGTGCACCCACCCGGGCCTATAGCTCAGACGGTTAGAGCGCTTCCCTGATAAGGAAGAGGTCAGAGGTTCAAGTCCTCTTAGGCCCACCCACGCGGCACGCGGCTGACCAGCACAAATGCAAATCCGCACGCTGGCAGGCAAACAGCCGCCGCCGCGCAAAGGGGCTCTGAGGGCCTAACTGAGGGCCTAGGCATCACGGAGTCACACCTCGTTTGTGCCGAACAGACTGTCCATGGCGGTCGCTCCGGTCTGGATAACAGGGCGCAGCTCATGCCGGTACACCAGTTCGGTGACATGTGTTCCGCTGTGACCGACCAGGCGGGAGATGTCCTCAATTCCCAGGCCCCACTGCGAGAGCAGCGACACGAACGAGTGCCGCAGCTCGCGCGGCGTCCACGCGCGCGGATCGAGCCCCGGAACCGCCTTGAGCGCTCGTCGGAAGTCTCGTCGAACGATGGCCGCGTCCATCCTCGTCCCGGCCGCGGTCGCAAACACCATCCCGTCGTCGCTCCACGACTCGGCACGTAGCCGGGCCCGTGCCTGCCGGGCTCGGTGCTCCACAAGCGCTGTGACCGCCAGGGCCGGTAGGGCCAGCGTGCGACGAGACTTGCGGGTCTTGGTGTCGCCCCCTGCCCGGACCGACCGCCATACCTCGACATAGGGAAGCGACCGCACATCCCCCCGGAGGGTTCCGTCGAGGTGCACGTGCTCCCAGCGCAGCGCACGCAGCTCCTCGGTGCGCCCGCCCGTCCGGAGGGAGACCACGATGTAGCAGTGCAACGGATCGTCGCGTGTCACGGTGAGCACGGCCCGGGCCTGGTCGAGGGTGAGCGACTTCGACCGCCGCCCGTCGCGACCGCGCGGCACGTCACACAGCTCGACGACGTTGCGCTCGACCAGGATCCGCTTCATCGCTCGACGGATCGACCGGCTCAGGCATGACCGGACCTGACTGAGCGAGCTCGAGGACAAGGTGCGACTCAGGGTCGCTAGCCACAGGCCAACCTCCTCCGCGCTCAAGTCGCGGAGTTTTCCGCTCCCGAGGAATCAAGCGCCCCCTGCATCGTGGGCCCGGCGGGTGTCACCGCGAGCACCAGCCCGAACAGGATGCACACCACTGCCGAGCCGAAACCCAACTTCGCGGTGCGCAGCAACAGCACCACCAGTGCGCCTAGCACCAGCGCGGCCGCGACCACACTCATCAGGCCGCGTCCTTGCCCACGCTCCTGCCCGAGGCGGGGGCAACCATGCCCTCGGCCCGGAAGGACCACGGGATCCGCGGCCGGTTGCCCGAGTCATCGACATAGGCCATCGCCGTCAGACCAGTGAACTCCACCGGAGTCCACGGAAACGACGTCGGGTTCCCCGGAGGCACCGGTTGAACCTTGGCCGCGAACTTCACCGTGAGCGCCGTGTCGCGCTTCCCCGCCTCCTCAAGGCTGGCCCTGCTCGTCGGCTGCACCGAGTATGACGCCGGCCAGCGCGTCAAGGCGGAAACGACCCGACAGTTCGCACTCGATCTGGGTACCGATCTCGACGACCGCGACCTAATGGGCTGGGCACACGAGATGGCAGCCTGGTTTGCCATCACCTCAGGCGACTACCACCAAGCCATAGCTTCCGCGCGTCACGGCATGGAAGTGGCGGGACCGCGCGGGGTGAGCGTGCAGCTCGCTGCGCAGGCCGCCAAGGCGTGGGCACGCTTGAAGAATGCACGGGAAGCTGAAGTTGCGCTCGACCGCGGTCGAAGGATCCTCGAAGACCTAGCCCCGACGTCCATGAATCCGGACGATCACTTCGTGGTTGATCCGGCTAAGTGGCACTTCTACGAGATGGACGCCTATCGCAACCTGCGGCAAGACGCTCTCGCCCAGGTTTACGCCGAGGAGGTACTCAGACTTGGTACGAGCGAGTTCGGCGAAGAGCGCAGCCCTATGCGAAATGCAGAGGCACGGATCACTCTGGGGGTTGTGGCCGCGCGTGCCGGTGACCTCGACGAAGCTGTCTCTCAAGGCATGGCTGCCTTCGCTGGAAGACGCCAGTCCATTCCAAGCCTTTCGATGGTCGCTCAGGAACTAGCGCGCGAGCTCCAGGCACCCCAGTTCGCCGATGATCCACGGCCAGGCGAACGGTTTCCGCGCCGAATTAGGACGCAACGCAGCAGCTATGAGTCTATTCACGTGAGCGCGTCAGATCTGCTTCCCGACGATTGGTGGACCACTAACCTCGGCGTTTCACGCGAAGCTGGTTGACACGAGGCCCAGGAACGCGAAAGTGCCCGTCCTGTAAGGGAAACTCTGGCTTGTCTAAGGTCAGATTCCCCAGCAGAGCGGGCACTTGTCGAGTGAAGCGTAGCAAGCGGGTTCGTCGGGTTGTGGTCAGCGCGGACGGGCAGGGCGTGGTGTCGCATGCCGGGGTCGGTCTGCTCCGGGAGATGGCCGAGTACACCGGCCTGGTCGATGCGGTTACCGGGGCGTTGATCGACACCTACAAGGGTGTCCCGGTCCATCCACCGGGACGGGTGTTCACCGACATCGCGGTCGCGGTCGCCGACGGGGCGGACGCGATCAGCGGGATCAGTGTGCTCGGCGACCGCCAGGACCTGTTCGGGCCGGTGGCCTCGATGCCGACCACCTGGCGGGTGCTGGACCGGATCAACGAGCAGCATTTGCCTGCGGTCCGTCAGGCACGAGCGGCAGCACGCGGCAGAGCGTGGGCGTCGGGCGCCGGCCCGGACCTGGACGGTGAGTTGTGTCTGGACTTCGACGCCACGATCACCATCGCGCACAGTGAGAAGGAGAACGCCGCGGCGACCTGGAAGAAGACGTTCGGGTTCCACCCGCTGCTGTGCTTCTTGGACCGTCCCGACATCGCCGGCGGGGAGGCGCTGGCCGGGCTACTCCGCAAGGGCAACGCCGGCTCGAACACCGCCGCCGACCACATCGAGGTGCTCGACATGGCCCTCGCAGCGCTGCCCGCACACGCCCGCCCCATCCCGGGTGAGGAGCCCGGCACCTGGACCGGTACGCGGGTGCTGGCTCGCTCGGACTCGGCCGGCGCAACGCACGCGTTCGCGGCGGCGTGTGTGGATCGTGGGATCGGGTTCTCCTTCGGATTCCCCGTGGACACACGGATCCAGCGGATCGTCGACGCCATCCCCGAGTCGTGCTGGCACCCCGCGATCCAGACCGACCACGGCGACGGCAACGACATTCGCGAGGGCGCGTGGGTGGCCGAGGCCACCGGCCTGATCGACCTCAGCTCGTGGCCCGAAGGGTCGCGGTTGATCCTGCGCAAGGAACGCCCCCACCCCGGCGCACGACTCACCTTCACCGACGTCGACGGATACCGGGTCACCGCGATCCTGACCAACACCAAGCCGGGTGTGGTGCCCGGGCAGGCCGCCGGCCTGGAGCTGCGGCACCGCCAACACGCCCGCGTGGAGGACCGGATCCGAGAAGCCAAGGCAACCGGGCTGCGCAACTTCCCCTGCCGAGCCTTCAACGAGAACCAGGCCTGGCTCGAGGTCGTACTGACCGCGGTCGACCTGGTCAGCTGGACCAAACAGATCTGCTTCGCCGACGTCCCCGCACTCGCCCGCTGCGAGATCGCCGCGTTCAGCTACCGCGTCCTGCACGTCGCCGCCCGCCTCACCCACGGAGCCCGCAGGGTCCACCTCAGGATCGACAAGACCTGGCGCTGGGCGGCCCACATCGCCGAAGGATTCGCCCGAATACGCACTGCGTTCGGCTGACCAGCCGACCCCGACCCAACGACCAAGGACCCCGGAGAACCGCCCCCCGACGCGACAGTCGGGCCGGACCCAACCGCCCGACACGAACCAGACCCCCCAACCACGAGCAGCACCCCAAATCACCGCTGCTCAGCAGCCACCTGAAACACCGAGGCTAACGACGCCGCCACATTCTTAGGCGTCAGCACGTCCACGATTCGCGCTTACCTCGCGCGGCAGCAGATGCCGCCGCCGGAACGGCGGATGGGTCGCATGACACTTTGGCGACCCACCACGATCCGCGAGTGGCAGCACGACCGGCCGTCGTCAGAACGCAAGACTGCTCACACGATTCCGCGTACCCAGGGCTGAGGTCCTGGACTTCTAGGTTTCTCGCGAGGCACCGTTGGGGTTGCCGATGGTTCAGAGAACCGTCTGGGCGTCTGGGTCGACGTGCCGCACAAGGCGGAGGGCTTCAAACGCGACACCGGGAGCGTCCGTGTCGACTCTGATGACGTGCTCGCCAATGTCCTCGTGCCCCTCGACGTGGCAGGCGTCCTCGTATCCAGCGGCTCGCAACAGGTTGACCGCGTGGATCGCGTAGGTCTGGCTGGACATCTTGAAGTCCATATTCGACGGTACTCCCGTGGGGGTCGGTGAGGTCGGTGGACCCTGCAGCAATCACTCAGCTCGTTATTGTCGGGCCGAGGCGGCGGCGACCCGAACCAGGGCTGAAGGATTCGACGCCTACGTGCCGCCGCCTCGACTGAGTGGCGAACACATCGTGAGGGTGAGCGTCGCGAACGGCGAGCTGGAACGCGTTCTGGCGATCGTCTCGCAGGTAGATCCGAGCGCTTGGCTGATCAACTAGCGCCGGGCACGCTCCCTGGGCAGGTAGGCAGCCCTCGGCTGACCGGCGTGGTTAGGGGAGTGAGTGCGCGATGAGCGCAGCGGCGCTCGCGCGCACGGTCGTACGGGCGTGCGCGGCGTCTTGGACCAGCATCTCGTACGCGAGTGACTCACTGACGTGGTGCTTGGTCCTCAGGATTTCGATCGCACGGTGAAATACGTCGTTACTGCGCTCACGTTGGAGAGGCGCGCCGGGTGTGACCGTGCTCTTGTCCGATGGATCCTGCTCCATGGCTCTGCGCCCCTATCCGAGACTCTGGAGCGTACCCTAGTCCCGTATTACGAATCGTGCGAACATTTATTCAACGACGCATAACGGGCACAGTTACGGGCCTGGAGCGGTTCTCGTCTGGCTGCCGCGCAGTTCTCATGGCATCCTTCGACTAGGTGGCACCCTCCGACGACGGCGCGGAGGGCCCGCCAAGGGAATCCGGCCCAGCCCCCGCCCGGTTCCCGCGCTCACGACTCGGCGCCTTCGCGTTCGACCGCAGGTGCCACCTGGGAGAGAAGCGTGGACTTCGCGATGTCCAGCGTCGGCCACGCGATCCAGGCAGTCGCCCTGCTGAGATCGGTGGGGTACAGCGACGTCTCGATGGAGACTCGTGAGCCAGACGCCGAGGCAGAGGCCCTGGTCGTCGTGACCGTGTCCGCCAATGACGACCTCGGGGTCTTCCCCGCAGAGCGGCTTGTGCTCGCGGTGGACCCGGACGCCCACCGGTTGAGCTGAGCGGTCAGCTGCTCACTATCCGCCGTGGCTCCGCGGCCACCACCGTGACGTGCCGGAGAAGTCTCCAGCGTCCCAAAGGGCTCACGGCTCTTTGATCTGTACCGACAGCCTCGCGAAGACAACGGCCGACCGCCACCCCTGACAGCGCCGTGGGTTCAGCGCACAGGTTGGGCGTCTGGGTCGACGTGCCGCACGAGGCGCAGTGCTAGGAACGCGACGCCGGGTGCGTCCGCGTCCACGCTGATGATGTGCTTCCGAACTCCGTCTTGCCGCGCCGCGTGGCAGGCGTTCTCATGTCCCGCAGCCCTCAACAGGTTGACCGCCTTGATCGCGTACGACTGACTGGACATCTCGAAGTCCACCTCCTGACGGTACTCGCGGCGCGCCAGTGGAGACGTCCGTGGATCTGTCACGTAGAACAGCGTCCCGCCGTCGTCGAGATGGTGCAGCCGCCCTACCCGGTGTTACGGATCCAACGCAACACGAGTGTCGGTGTCGGGGCGCCCGGCGCTGTTACTGGCCCGGCGTCGGCTCGGAGCCGATCAGATGCGATGCATCGTCCATGACCGTGAGGTGTGACCGCTTCTAACGCGACGGCGTACTTGCCAGTCTTAGACAGAAACGCCCCCGACGCCCGTGGTGCGTCGAGAGCGATCCTGTTCCCCCCACAGTCCGCTGGGCGTTGCTTGGTTGGAGCTTCGCTTCTACGGGCTTCCCCCTTGACCGCCGGGCTCGATCACCAGATGTCTGGCGCCTTCCTGCCCCGTCGGTCTTCGATCAACCTACGCCGCCGAGCGACCCCAAGCGCCGGTGGCCTAGCCCGGAATTCCGCGCTGGAGCATCCCGTCCGGCAAAACAGTCGGCTTCGACAACGACCCTCCCGAAGGCACCATCCAGCGCGGGCAGGTCCTCGATCACTGGCTTAGCCACGAGTACCGCGCGCAGGTCCACGCGGCCACGCTCTGCATTCGCCACGACCTTCTGATGGCGCTCGGCGGGTGGATGGCCCATCCCGCATCCGCGGACACGGGGCTGTTGCTCGCGGCCGACGCAGTGAGCGACGGCTACTTCACCGAGGAACCGGCGGGCTGCTGTACCGCAAGAGGGACGGTCAGAGCACGAGCCAGCCTGAGCATGCCGATGCAGACGAAAATCGCCGCCGCATGCGCGTCGTCCATCAACGTGCCATCGCCCGCCGAGCCTGGGTCCCTCAGATCCGGACGTCGCGGCCAGCGGGATGTGATCGAGCACCGCTGTCTGTGTGGATCCACCGAACAGCCGAGGCACCCAGGCGGGCAAGCCCGCCATTCGGCAAGACACCCGGCGCCAACGTCCTGTCATGCCGATGGAGGACGGTCCTCGGTTTGGGGGTCGTGCGCTACCTCGGGAAAGTTTGCGGCGCGGTCCCGAGGCCTGACCTGTGGACCCACGGCTTACCGCAACCCTCGAGTATGTCGTCATTCGCTACGCACAAGTCTGCGTTGTAGACGCCGATGGAGGGGAGGATGCTGTTCAGAGGACGGGGTGCTGAGAGCTGCGTCAGGTCGCTGGCGGCCTCGGTTGCTCCGTACCACGCGAGGAGCCCGTCGTGCGCATTCGAGTGTCGATCGCGGCTTGGGTGGCCGCCCTCGTGGCTGTAGGTGCGCTGGTGTCGGCCTGTGGCGGTTCCACGGACTCCGATGAGGATTCGGCCGGCTCGCCGGCGGCGAGCAGTACACCGACCGACGAGGTGGCGTTGCGTGGCGCGCCCGAAGTCGGGACCTGTTGGCGGCTCCGATATGACGATCTGCTTGATCCGGAGTATTGGTTCGACGATTCGCCGCAGGTGCCGTGCACGGAACCGCACAACACCGAAACGGCGTACGTCTACCCGTTGGATGAACCGACCGCGGAAGCGGCCGAGGTGCTTGCCGAGGCGTGTTGGGATCGGGCCCGGAGGTACGTCGAAGTCAATGTTGACAACTGGGTTCCCTGGGCGTTCGTCATGTTCCTGCCAAGCCGGCAACAGGTGACCGATGGCGCTTCGTTTCTTCGGTGCGAGGTGCGTTTCCCGGCGAACTTGGCGTTGACCGAGTACACCTCCCTCACCTACTCGGTCAAGGGCGCGGCCACCACCCGTGCCGACGAACTGTTGCCTTGTCTCAACGGGAACCCGGACATGAGGCGCCAGCCGTTCCTGTCGTGCGGCAAGCCGCACCGGTACGAGGCCACGGGACAACTGGCACTAGTCGACAGCGTTGCCTACCCCTCACCCAAGGTGCGGCGCAGCGAAGCAGCCCAATGCCGTTACGGCATGCCCCGGCACCAGGACAACCCCGAACATGCCGTCACCGTGGCGTGGGACCCTCCGGAAGGTTTCGACGGCGAACTGGATGGTGTGTGCTTCGTCTACCGCCAGGACGGAAGCTGGCTACCGGCACGCCGATGACGCGCGCCAGGCCGGACTTTGCTGTGACCTCACGGCACGCCTAACCACGGGGGAGGTGTTGCGACCGACTCCGCCCACCGACTCCGCCCAGCGCCTCGCGACGCCTGGCGGCGGCGGAGCCGCCGCTCTTCACTTGAAGTAGCAACACAACTCGGGTCGCTACCTCCACCACATCAGCGCCATCCAACACCGCACGGACCGCGTCAAGACGTTGCTCGATCACCGACAAGACAACCAGTGCCAATCCCGACCTCTCCCTGAGTCCAGACGCCCCACAGAAACGTCAGAGCCCGGACTGGCCGAACCGGCGAGTGTCAATCATCAGGTGGCACACGACTGTCATGCATCACCCGGCGCAGGACAGCAGCCAGCGGGGTGACGCCGTGAGGACTTTCTCTACTGGCTCAAGCGCGCCTCCGGCGCGAAGGGCGCGCTGCGGGCGGCGCTCGTTGGTGAACCATGGGGAGGCAGACCCACCCCGGGTTTGTGTCTTCGGTGCCCGAGGGGCACGGCCTGCGGCGCGTGCCAGGTGATGGCCAGCGTTATTGTCGCCGGTCCTGTCGGGACCCGAGGGCGGGATCGGCGTCAGGGACTTGCCCACCAACGGTGAGGGCCTACAACGAGCTGCCGGCCACTCCCTCGGCTCACCGGGACTGGATCTCTGATGTCGGAGGCGGTAGACGATGCAAGCAGGATGGGACTGGGCCCAAGACACCCACGACGTGACGGTGACCGACGAGCGTGGCCATCGTGTGGCGCATTGGACATTGCGGCACCGTGAAGACGAGTTGGTGTCCACGATGCAGCGGCTGGTCGAGTTCACCGAGCCGGCTGACCTCCCGGTCGTGATCGAGACCCGCAGTGGGCTGGTCGTGGACCGGCTGCTGGCCGCAGGACACCCGGTGGTGCCAGTGCATCCCAACGCCTTCCACGCGCTCCGCCCTCGCTGGGGGGCGGCACGTGCCAAGAGCGACGCCGGGGACAGCTACAAGCTGGCCGAGTTTCTGCGCACCAACCTCGACGCGGACGAGACCACACTGCGGGTGCTCGACCCGACGCTGCCCGAGACGGTGCACCTTCGTCAGCTGTGCCGCAGCCGCGGCAGCCAGTTCACGGCACGACTGGTGGCTGCCGACCAGCTGCGGGCGTTGCTCGATCACCACTGGCCTGGTCCGGCGCACGTGTTCGACCGCGTCGACTCGCCGATCGCGTTGGCCTTCCTGGACCGCTATCCCACCCCGGCCATCGCTCAGCGGATGACTCCGGCGGTGATGTCTCGGTTCCTCAAACGGCACGGCTACTCGGGGAAGAAGGAGCCCGCCGAGCTCGTGGCACGGCTCCGCCGCGCCCCTCGCCCGGCCAGCACACTGCCCGGCGACCTCTTGACCGGGCTCGTCTGCGCACACATCACCCAGCTGCGGACATCGCTGGAGGTGCTCGCGAGACTCGAGCCCTCATCGCCGGGCGGGTGGGCATCGCACATCCCTACGCGCACCTGTTCGCGGCGATGCCCCGGGTCGGCACCCTGAACCTGGCCCAGATCGTGGCCGAGGTGGGTCCGATCCTGGAGCGTGCCCAGAACGCCGAACAGGTCGCAGCCGAGGCCGGCGTCGCGCCCGTCACCTACGCCTCCGGCAAGAAGCGGTCCGTGGCCTTCCGGGTCTCGGCCAACCGCCACGCCAGGCAAGCCCTGACCGTCTTCGCCGACAACAGTCGCCACGCAGACCCCTGGGCCGCCAGCCTCTATGCCAATGCCCGCTCCCGAGGCCACCGGCATCCCCACGCGATCCGCATCCTGGCCCGCGGCTGGGTCCGGATCATGTGGCAGTGCTGGCGCACCGACACCGAGTACGACCCCCGCCGCCACCAGGCCGCCTGACCCGCACCCCCGAACGCCCTAACTACGCGGCATTGTGACGCGATGGCCCCTGGCCACCCTTGACCCCGGACACCGACGAGCATTCTTGGCTGGCTATCGGGCCGGTGACTCTCCCTTGCCGGTCGGATCGCGTCACAACGGCTGAGGGCCCAACTGAGGGCCCATCCACGCACCCAGCGGCGCTCCGGGCCGGACGTCCACGCACGGTGACCACGCCTGGGGCCGTGGAATCGACAAGCACCGCGTCTGCCGGCTCTCGGTCGAGCTCCTGCGCGAGGTCCCGGGCGATGGTCGTGCTGAAGCAGAGCTCCTCGATCATGAGTGTTATCTCGGCTTCGAAGTCATCCGGATCTTCCATCGCGTCCCAACCTGCGGCCTGGGTCAACGGTACGAAGCGGGCGCCCACATCACCGCACCGCTCGACGATCGTGTCGTGCCCGATCACGCGGACGTCGTGGCCGCGCTCGACGAGCGTTCGAGTTATCCCCAGTGTCGGCGCGAGGTTCCCCGCGCCGTCCCAAGTCACGATCAGGTAGCGCCCCATTGTCACCAGCTCCTCGGTCCGATTGCTTGACACGTTGTAAAGTAAGGGTATGCTTTACAGCATGTCAAGTGGCGGACGCCCCGAGACCCGGACCCAGATCCTCGAGGCGGCGCGCGCGGTGTTCGAGGAGCTCGGCTACTACGACGCCAGCCTCGGGGCGGTCGCGAAGAGTGCAGGGGTCTCCCGCCAGGCGATCTACCTTCACTTCCCCTCCAAGGCGGAGCTTCTGACCGCCCTCCATCTGCACATTTTCGCCACGGATGTCGCCCCGGCCATCGAGCGTCATCCGAGCAAGGAGGCCGTGTCCGCGTTGGATGCGCTCGACGCGATGATCGCCGTCGACGTCGAGGTCGCCGCCAAGGTGTGGCGGGTCCACGAGGCTCTTCAGATGGCCCGGCGGCAGCACCCGGAGGTCGAGGAGACTCTGCGTCCGCGCGAGCAGGAGCACTATGGCGAGCTGCTCGACCTCGGGCGCCGGCTCAAGCGAGAAGGCTCACTGCCGCGGAACATTCGTGCCGGCTCGTTCGCGGACATGCTGTGGGGCCTCATGAGCGTTGGCACTTACAGGAGCCTGGTCATCGAACGAGGGTGGTCGCTCGACCGGTACAGGCGCTGGGTGCGCAGCACGATCCGGCTCCAGATCGGCGCCGCCTGACCGCCTGGGCCCGCCGGCCAGCGCTCGGGCCCTCGTTCTGCGAACCGAGTATCAATATTCGGCATGAGCATGCATGAGTTGGCGATTGAACAAACCGGCTCCTTCACGCCGACTCATAAGCACGATTGACTGGTGCCTATTGCGGCGCTCTGCGCGGGTGGTCGACGGCGGCCTCGGTGCCGATCGACGCGCACGCAGCAGTGGCCCGCCAGCAACAGCCCCGACAACAAGGCGAGATCAAGGGAGCATCAGCGATGACCAGCGAAGCAACCGTTCCGACTCCCGAAAGTGCGGCCGATCCAGAGGAGCTGGATGAGTGGTCAGAGTCGTTCGAAGGGCTCCTGGCCGCGGGTGGGAACGAACGCGCGGCAGCGGTCCTGCGTCGACTCGGCCAGCAGGCGGCGAACGCCGGCCTGGATGGGTACGAGACGGTCACCACCGACTACGTCAACACCATCGCGGTGGCCCAGGAGCCGCAGTTCCCGGGCGACGAGGACATTGAGCGCAGTTACCGCCGACTGCTGCGCTGGAACGCCGCGGTGATGGTCCAGCGGGCTCAGCAGCCAACCGTCGGAGTGGGCGGCCACATCTCCACCTACGCCGGCGCGGCCACCTTGTACGAGGTCGGGCTCAACCACTTCTTCCGCGGACCCGATCACCCCGGCGGCGGTGACCAGGTGTTCTTCCAGGGCCACGCGTCCCCGGGCATGTACGCGCGGGCCTACCTAGAGGGTCGACTCAGCGAAGCCGACCTCGACGGGTTCAGGCAGGAGAAGTCCCGAGCTCCGCACTCTCTGCCCTCCTACCCACATCCGCGGCTCCTCCCCGACTTCTGGCAGTTCCCGACCGTGTCGATGGGGATCGGGCCGATGAATGCCATCTATCAGGCACAGTTCAATCGCTACCTGCACAGTCGGGGGATCGCCGAGACCTCCGATCAGCGAGTGTGGGCGTTCCTCGGCGACGGCGAAATGGATGAGCCGGAGTCCCGTGGCCTGCTGCAGCTAGCCGCGAACGACGGCCTGGACAACCTCACCTTCGTGGTGAACTGCAACCTGCAGCGCCTCGACGGGCCGGTGCGCGGAAACGGCAAGATCGTCCAAGAGCTCGAAGGGTTCTTCCGTGGCGCCGGATGGAACGTGATCAAGGTGCTGTGGGGCCGGGAGTGGGACGCTCTGCTGGCCGCCGACGCCACCGGCGACCTGGTCCGGATCATGAACGACACTCCGGATGGGGACTACCAGACCTACAAGGGTGAGTCGGGCGCCTACATCCGGGAGAACTTCTTCGGCAAGACCGCCGCCACCCTGAAGCTGGTGGCTGGGTTGAGTGACGATGAGATCTGGGGTCTGAAACGCGGCGGCCACGACTACCACAAGGTCTACGCCGCCTACCACGCTGCCAGCCGCGGCAATGGCAAACCGACCGTGATCCTGGCCAAGACAGTAAAGGGCTACGGCCTCGGGGCGAACTTCGAGGCCCGCAACGCCACCCACCAGATGAAGAAGCTCACCGGGGACGACCTCAAGCTGTTCCGCGACCAGCTCCACATCCCGGTCACCGACGCCCAGATCGACGCGGACTCGTATCAGGTGCCCTACTACACGCCCGGCCCCGACTCACCCGAGATCGCCTACCTCCAGGAGCGGCGCCGCGAGCTCGGCGGCTACGTCCCTGAACGACGCAACAAGCCGCGGACCCTGCCGATGCCCGAGGCGAAGGCCTTCGAGGCTGCGCGCAAGGGGTCTCGCAAGCAGATGGCGGCGACCACCATGGCGTTCGTACGGCTCCTGCGCGACCTGATGCGCGACAAGGGGGTAGGGCCGCGGATCGTGCCCATCGTCCCCGACGAGGCCCGCACCTTCGGGATGGACTCCTTCTTCCCCACCGCCAAGATCTACAACCCGAACGGTCAGCGGTACACCGCCGTCGACCGGTCGCTGATGCTGGCCTACAAGGAGTCCGCTCAGGGGCAGATCCTGCACACCGGCATCAACGAGGCCGGCTCGATGGCTGCGTTCACCGCCGTCGGCACCTCTTACGCCACCCACGGCGAACCGATGATCCCGGTCTACGTCTTCTACTCCATGTTTGGCTTCCAGCGCACTGGCGACCAGATGTGGGCCGCCATGGACCAGATGACGCGTGGGTTCATCATCGGCGCCACCGCCGGCCGCACCACGCTGACCGGCGAGGGGTTGCAACACGCCGACGGCCACTCTCCCGTGATCGCCGCCACGAACCCGGCGATAAAGATCTATGACCCCGCGTACGGCTACGAGATAGCCCACATCGTCTCGGCTGGTCTGCAGCAGATGTACGGGCCTGACTCGGACGATCCGAACGTCATGTACTACCTGACCGTCTACAACGAGCCCATGTTGCAGCCCGCCGAGCCCGTCGACGTCGACATCGACGGCATCGTCCGCGGGATCCACCAGGTCGCCCGGGCCGAAGGGGAGGGGCCCAGGGTCCAGCTCCTTGGCTCGGGGGTCTCGGTGCCCTGGGTGCTGGAGGCTGCCCAGCTGCTCGAGCAGGACTGGGGAGTGTCCGCGGACGTCTGGTCAGTGACCTCATGGACCGAGCTCCGCCGCGACGGCCTGGCTGTGGAGGAGCACAACTTCCTCTACCCCGATGCGGAGCGACGCGTCCCGTACATCACCGCGAAACTGGCCGACAACTCGGGACCGGTCATCGCCACGACCGACTTCGCCTCCGAGGTCCCCGACCAGATCCGCCAGTTCCTCCCCCGCCCCTTCGCCACGCTCGGGGCCGACGGCCACGGCTTCTCCGACACCCGCCCGGCAGCCCGGCGGTGGTTCCACATCGACGTCCACTCAGTCGTGGTCCGGGCGCTGCAGATGCTCGCAGCCGAAGGCCAGTTCGACCGTGCGGCGACGCTGGAGGCGGCGCAGCGCTACGAGCTGCTCGACGTGACGCGCGGCACCACGGGCACCGCCGGCGGCGACTCCTGACAGGTCGCAGGGTTCTTGGGCAGCGACGAAGGAGACGTTCTCCATGCAACTGGCTACGACAACCCACCCGGAGCGGGGGACCGCGGCGGTCCTCGTCCACCCGGAGAGAGGGGTCGCGTTCGTCGACCAGCTCCTGGGCGGGGACTACCCCGACGCTCTCCAGGTCCTTCGCGCTCACTCAGCCGAGGAGCTCGCTGACCGTCTCGCAGAGGCGCCGGACTCCGTCTTCCACGCGCTTGAGGCGCTAACGCCCACGGCACCGTACCGGCGGCCCCGGATGATCTGGGGGATCGGCCTCAACTACCGCGAGCACGCAGCTGACCTGGCCGAGACCGCGCCGGCCGAGGAGCCGGCGTCCTTCATCAAGGGCGACCACACCGTCATCGGCCCAGGCGATCCAATCCCGCTGCCCTGGCAAAGCAATCGGGTCACTGCAGAGGCCGAGCTGGGCATCATCATTGGTCGAGAGTGCCGCAACGTCTCCGAGCGCGAAGCACTCGACCACGTCTGGGGTGTGGTGCCGATCCTCGACCAAACGGCCGAGGACATCCTGGCCAGAAACCCTCGCTACCTGACACGGTCGAAGAACTTCCCCGGCTTCTTCTCCTTCGGGCCTTCGATCACGCCGATCAGGGAGGTGCTCGACCAGTTCGGTGAGCTGGCACGCATCGAGGTGGCCACAGTCCTCAACGGCGACGTGCACCGCCGCAACACCGTCTCGAACATGCCGTTCGGCCCGGAGCACTTGATCAGCTTTCACAGCCAGGTCATGCCCCTCTATCCCGGCGACATCATCTCCACCGGAACCCCCGGCGCCGTGCGGGTCAGCCCCGGCGACATCGTCGAGTGCCGCATCGAGGGCATCGGGAGTCTCACCAACCCTGTCGTGGCGCAGGCCGACCTACCTGCCTGACTGCGCATCGCCGGCCCGCGTTCCCCGACGAGAACGGATCGTCCAGCGCCAACCTATCCGCTGTACCCCTTGGCCCGAGCTTGCTGGAGCAGGGCGCCCCAGGCGCGCTCGGATGCCACGAGTTGATCGGCGTGCTCCTTACGGAACTCACGTAGGCGGGGTTCCAGGAGCGCCAACCCCTCGTGGTACTTCTCGGCGCGGCAGGCTTCATCGGCGTCGAGAGCCTCGGCCTCGTACTCGAGGAAACGGGTCCACTTCTCGCTGGGTTCTTCTCCAGGACGCGGTGGGTTCGGCATCTTCGATATCACGTGCATAGAGAGCGCGCTGTAGCCCTCGGCGTCGAGGCCTTCGAGGTCGACGCCCGCCTCGCCCATGCACTTCGTGTAGGACTCGAGAGACCCGAGTTCTTCTTCGACCGGGCTCGTCAGCTTCGCGTACTCACCGCTCAGCTCTTCAGTCCCAGCCGGCTTGACCACCTTGTCGGGGTCGCCGGAGAGCTTCTCGCACTCCGTGAGCGCGTCCCGGTAGCCGGGCTTGTTCAGGTCGGGGTTCGGATCCGGGTTCTGTTCGAGCTTCCTGGCCTCGGTGAGCAACCGCTCTGTTCTTGAGGGAGCTTCCTGAAGGTGTCCCATCCAGGCACCCGAGGTTCCGTTGCTTTCATATCCCAGCCATAGGGGCGTGAACTTCGCCGGGTAGGTCAGGTCACGATCGCTCATGCACTCCTTGATCGGACCCTGGATTGCGGCGTTGGCCAGGAACTGGCCGGCGTCCTTCTGTGCCGCGTCGCCCCAGATCTGTTGGTAGGTCGAGTCCGCCTGAGCTTCGACGTCCTTTGCGGCCGTCGCCTCTTGGGGCCGTACCTTGGGCTCGGAACCGCAGGAAACCAGAGTCGCCGCCATCGCGATCACCACAACTGGCAGTAACCGGCGCCCAACGCGTGTGCTCAACCAGTGCATGATCAACGTCGCCCCCGTCGTTGTAGTCGATGACCCCATTCTGCGGGCGCAACCACGCGGGGCTATCGGTCTGTTTTGAGAATAGCCATGGCATTGTCGGGGATTCTAGGCAATCGATCAGCTCCTCGTTGAGACCTCACTAGGGCGCTCCCGTGCCTACCCCGCTCAGCGGTGCGACCTCGGCCCGTTCCGCACGAGCCGAGGCGGGCGTAGCGTGTGCTCTGTCCGCACCGGCTCGGGCCGCCTCATCCTCGGAGGTCCCCCATGCGCGCAGCCCAGATCAGCAGCTACGGAGAACCCGAGGTCCTCGTCCTGGTCGAGGCGGAGCCTCCGACACCCGCGGAGGGGAGATCCTCCTCGAGGTGACCACCTCCAGCATCAACCCTGCGGATGTCGCCGTGCGCAGCGGCTGGATGGCGGCGTACCTGCCGATGAGCCGCCGCCGTCGACCTGGTGGGGGAGGACCCCGAACTGCCAGTCCGGGCCACCGCGCCTGGCGGTCGGGCCACCAGCCTGATCGTGGTTCCCTCGCCCGAGCTCGCGGCTGAACGCGACGTCACCGTCTCCCTCCAGCCCACCCAGGTGACGACCGAGCGGCTGGAGCAGCTCACCCGGTACGTGGAGGCGGGCGTGCTGACCCCCCGCGTTGTCGATTCCTACCACCTCGACGAGTTCGCGGCCGCGTTCGAGCGGAAAGCGCCGGGCGGCGTACACGGGAAGCTCGGCATCACCGTCGGCTGACCCCCCCACGCGGCACCTGGCCTCACTCACACCAGGGCAGACCCGGGTGCTCCGGGTGGCCGGACGCGGCATTACAGTGAGGGCTTCGACTCACGTTCACGTCAGCGTCGTTCAGTGCCAACAAAGGGGCCCGCATGATGAAGAAGATCCTCCTCGTCGCAGTCGCGGCCGCCGGAGCAGTCTTCGCCAAGAAGAAGTTCGACCAGGGCAAGCAGGAGCAGGCCCTGTGGCAGCAGGCCACCGACAACGTCGACAAGGCGTAGGCGTAGTCGCCTGGGGCCTTGGCGCAATTGGTAGCGCACCTGCTTTGCAAGCAGGGGGTTAGGGGTTCGAGTCCCCTAGGCTCCACCACGAGAAACCGCAGGTCAGCCTGCGGTTTCTTCTCATTTCGGGTCCAGCGGGTGGTGCCAGATCGACCGGGTGGTGCCAGACTGGTGCCAGATCAGCCAAGGAGTTGTCAGCGGCTATCGCAAGAATGTGGGTCATGACGACCGGAGACGTGACCTTCCTCGGCGATGGACGGCTGATGTCAGCATCCACGACACGGCCGAGTGCGAGGGTCATGGATGCTGGGTGCACAATGCATCGCAGTGGCCAGTGAACACGGCGTCGGTCTACTGGGACGAGCAGCGCCGCCAGGCGTTCCGGAGGTGCGAGCACGGCACAACGCTCCGTGACTTGGACGACTGGGAGTGGACCACCGCTACTCGGGGCGGTGGGTGGGGATGCCCTCGTGGTGCTGCTCAGAGGACGGCGGCCGCCGCTGCTGTTCAGCGACTATGACGCACGACCCGGCCCTTGGCCGCAAACCGCAGCTCGTCGGCACCGATCCCTACGATAGGCGTTGCGGACGGCGCAACCATGAGGGGACTGCGCGATCGACGGGCGAGGTTTGAATGGAACCCTACGTGCGCTCGTCGCGGACGTGGATGGCGTCCTTTCTCCGGTGTATGGCTCGGCATCGCCGGGGTGACGACGCGGATGGTGGTGGCCGGAGCCGAGGCGTCGGGCGCGTGGCGTGTCTCTTCGTCTAAAGGGCATCTGGCGACCGGCTCGGTGAGCAGGAGCTCTTGGTATGTATTGATCGCGCCGACTACACATGAGCCTTCTCGTTCAGACCGGCCTCATCAGGTTGTCCAGGTCCTCGCGGAGGACTCGCAGCCCGCGCTTGCCGCAGACGTAGGCCGGCAGCTCACCGCTGGCGATGCGCCGGCGGACGGTCTTGACGGACGCCGCGATATAGACCGCGGCCTCCTGCAGGGTCATCCAGTGCTTGTCGCCGGGGATCGGCTGGCCGGTGCGTCGCAAAGAAGACATATCACTGGCCTCCCCTCAGGAAGCGTCGCAACTCCGCGACGGTGCCGGCGCCGTTGCCGTTGAACCGGTGCCAGGTCGGGCCTCGACCGCAACGGCGCCGCTCGCGCACGGTGCGCAGCGGCGTACGGATGAGGGCGCAGAACTCCTCGAACCGGATACTGCCATTGTCGTCCCACTCCTCGGGGACGCACATCGGGGCGATTGTCACGGCCCAACTCCTTTCGTGAATCGACTCGCAGTTTGTTGTTTGTTTGGAGAAGCAACCGCGAACGCGGAACTTCGGACACCTGCCGTCGGACGTTCTCGACCACCTAAGTCACGCAGCGCTGCCGGTGCGATCACGAGCGCGCGTTCCTTCACCGCCTTATGCCCAGTCCTGCGTTCGGCGCACTCACCCAGATGCAGTTCCTCCGCACTCCAGATCCGCCCGTTGAGGAGGGCAGCCTGCAACGCTGTCATCCGTGGCCAGAGTCGCGGCCCGATCGGCGGCGAGGTGGCGCTAGCTGGTGGGTGATCGGGTGCATCCGACTCGGTCCGGGACACACAGACCTCGTCGAGGCCGTTGATCGCGATCTCCTCGATCGACTCGTCATTCGGCAGCGACTGGAGGAGCCATCCGTTGTCTCAGATGGGCGACCGCTGGGCTTGGGCGAGCGGAGCCGCGTCATCTGCCAGTTGTTGGTCTGGCAGCTCCTCGAGGGGCTCTTCAAGTTGTGGCGCGTTGTAGTCGTCCAACTGGGTTGATGGCAACGACGAATCGGCGGTACGCCTCGGCGTCGGTGGGCTCACGGAGTCAGTCGGACGCAGGCGGCGCCACATTCCGCGCGTGCTCGGCCTGCTCATCGTCCATGGCCCGCAAGGCTCGACGCGCTGCCCTCCGGAGTTGGGCGGCCACATCGGACGCGTCAGGCGCGACGAGTTGCGGGGCGACGTAGTCGTCCCACTTCCGGTGGCGACGACCAGGCGGCGGTAGGCCTCGGTGTCGGACTTCGAGTGGCGCCATGCGAATGCAGCCCGCGCCACAAGCAGAGCGCGCAGCGCCTGCTCGTCGTCCGTGACCAGCAAGTGTCGACGACCAGTCGCCCGGCGGAAGACCTGCTCCCCCGCTGGGTCCCGTTCGGTCAGGTTGTTCTGGCGCGGTTGTCCGATCCGGCGCGTGACCGGTTGCTTCTCCGGATGAACGTGCCCTCCAACCCGAGCAGGTGATCGTCGATGACCAACGTTCTCAAGATCAGCTCGCACGACGAGCTGATCGCGTCCATCCCCCACACGCTGGGATTCACTCCACGGGGCATGGTCTGCCTCGCCTTCGGCGACGGTCCCACCGCCCGCCTGGACATTCCCGAGTCCCCCGAGGAGATGGGTGAGTTCCTCCAGGCGCTCACCGACGTCTACCTTCACCGGCACCACCCTCGCCGCGTTGCCCTTGTGGCGTACGGCGAGGACGGCCGCGCCTGCGTCCAGGCGCTGGCTGCCTTGGGTGAGGCTCTGGTCAACAGCGAGGTCCGCGGCCCCGACGTAGAGCCCATGCTGTGGGTCAACGGCGAGGAATGGACCGACCTTCTCGAAGGCACCCGCGGAACCGTCGATCCCGGCGCCCGCGCTCGGATCGACGCGGAGTTCGCACTGATGGGCCGGGTCATGCCCGTCGGCCGGCGCGAGGACCTCGCCGCCGCGATGCAGGGCGACCCCACGGCGGTTGCCGAGCACCTGCCTACCGCCGAAGCACGCGTACTGGACATGGATGTGGCTGCCCGCCGGTCCGAAGTCGGGTGGCTGGGCGCGCGGCTTGACCAGTTCCGCCGTGACCGGGAGTACCTCTCCGACGGCGACGCGGCCCGGGTCCTGGCCGTGCTCCACGACAGCGGCGCCCGGGACGCGGCGGTGTTCAGCATGAGCCGCGAGGACGCGCCCGTCTTCTCGGAGTTCTGGCAAGACCTTGTGCGGCGGGCACCGAATGAGGTGCGTGACAGCCCGGCGACGATGCTGGCACTGAGCTCGTTCCTGGAGGGCAAGGGCGCGCAGGCGTGGACCGCCCTTGACCAGCTCTCGGAGAGCGACCCGTTGGCGGACCTGGTGGCCGCTGCCCTCGAACAGGCCGTGGACCCGCGTGAGTGGGACCGTGCGGTGCCCGCGGCCGCCGGTGCTCTGATGCAGCAGGCGGCATTGAGCGACACGCTCGCGCACGAGCGCCGTGCCCACGACCAGGTCGCCCGCAACGCCCCCGGCGTCAACGGTGCCGGCCCGGAGTCGTCGGCCCCGGGCCGCTGAGAAGGACGGAGACAGACCCGTGCAGAACACTCGCTCGCGACTGGAGAAGCGCCTCGCGCAGCTCCTCGCCGCCACTCCCCCGCTCGCTGTGCGGCACACGGCGGGGCACACGAACGTCGACTTGGTCTACGTCGACGAGGAGACCCAGGACCGGCTGAACCGCAGCCTGCGTGAGTAGGCGCTGCCGCAGTTGTCAAGGTTCCGGCCGACGGCGGTGCGGTTGCGCTGTCGGTGGTTCGGTGCACACTCAGAGTTGGCAGTGTCGGCACGATCGGGTCGTGGCGGCTGGGCGGGGATTCATGACTGGGTCCCGCCACGAGGGGACGTGAGGAACATGCGGACGTCGACCAAGTTGATCCGCCTGTGCGCCGTCGTGCCGGCTGGTCTCGCCGGGAGCTTCGTCGCGGTCATCGGCCTGGGCTTCCTGCCCGGCGCTGGCCTGGTGTTCGCGTTCCTGGGCACGCTGCTGGTCTCGCTCGTCTTGGCGTGTGGCTGGTTGGAGGCTCCTGCTGCCCGGGTCTTCGGGTTTGCGCGAGGCCTTCGTCCCGGTCAGGGCGCCGTGCTCGCGCCGACGCTGGCGCTCCTCGAGAAGCTCGACCTCGCCCCCGGGCGAGTGCTGGTGCGGCTGGACGACGACGGAAGGCTGCCCGCTACGCCGATCGGGCGGCGGACGGTCATCGTGGAGCCGTGGCTGGTGCAGGGCCTGTACGAGCTGCGGCTGACGACCGAGGATGCCGCGACGGCGATCGGGCACGCGGTCTCTAGCCAGCGGGTCGGCCCCTCCCGGTTCGACCTGGCGGCCCGGCTGTGGGCGCTCCCGTGGGCGTTGGTGTTCGTCGTTGTGCGGCAGATCGCGCGCATCTTTTCGTGGGTGCCGGCCGGCGGGTTCGCCTGGCACCTGCGGATCGTGGTCGGTGTCATCGTGGTCTTCCAAGGCTTCCAGCCGGGCGGGAACCCTGAGCTCGGGATCGCCACCGGCGTGCTAGTGGCGATCAGCTACGTCGCACCAGCGGCCGATCGGGCCTGGCGTGCGGTGGTGCAGCGTGACGCTGACCGCATCGTCGCTCAGCGCGGTCTCGCGGGCTCGTTGGTCCAGCTCGCGCAGTGGCAGCACGGCTCCGCATCGTTGGAGCGAGTGCAGCGCATCAGCGCGGCGGCCGCCGAGCAGAAGGCCAAGCGCGAGAACGTCGAGGCCTCGACTTCCGATGAGCGTGGTGCACTGGTGCTGGCGCACCCCACCGCGCTCCGTTGAGCCGGAGGAAGGACAACGCTCATGGATCATGACCTGCACCTCGAGGCTGACCTGTTCTTCGGGCCCTGCAACGACCCGAACTGCCCAGGTGCAGTCCTGGCCTCGCGGGAGTCGCGGCCTGACCTCGCCTGGCCGACCCGCGACCACCTGCGGCTGATCGAAGACGCTGACCAGTGACCCCGGCTGTTCAGGCGAAGGACCCCGCCGCCTAGCACTGTGGGTGAGTGCGACATGGATCTGCTCAGTGGTCGCTGTGGGCCGTGGTGTGCCGATGGTCAGCGACGGGCGGGAGCGGCGGCATGTCCTCGGTGACGACCCACGTCCAGACCTCGGTGCCAGTGTCGCTGGCGATCTGGGCGGCGGTGTCGCGGTCCTCGTCGCTGAGGAGCAGGAACGCCGCGGTCGGGGTCTCGGTGTCGGTGAACACAAGGGAGGCCATGGGCGTGTCGGGAGCGAGGTTGTAGCGCAGCGACTTGGTGAACCTGCGGCGGGAGTCGAGCGCGGCGTCGAGGAGCAGCTTGTCGAGGAGCGATTCGTATGGCAGCCAGTGGCTGTCGGTCATGACGAGGGAGATCTCCTCGGCGGTGGCCAGTCCGGCGCGGCCCACGGAGAAGGTCGCGATCACCATCAGGTGGCCGTCGTCGTCGCTCTGCCACAGCTCGAGCTCGTCACCGAACCGCTTGTTGAGGCGGGCCAGGAGCGTGTCGTCGACCATAAGCGGCGCGTCGGGCAGGTGCTTGATGACCAGCTTGTGCCCGAACCGGGCCGACGCGATCTCCTTGAGTTGGCCGATGAGCATCATGAACTGCTGGCCGGAGCTGCGCTGCTGCATCGGCGCCCACGCGGAGAGCCGCCGCGCGGCGAGCTCGGTCTTCTTCTCGACGTTGAACGGCTCGGGGACGTACAGCCTGGTGGCGAGCGGCTTGCCCTTGGTGAACTTCCCGCGGGCTGCCTGGCGCAGGTACCAGGACACGATGCGCCAGTTGCGCTTGCCGTCCATACCGGGCGTCCAGGTCGCCAGGTCGGCTTCTTGCCACAGGTAGTGCAGGACAGCGCGGAGGGTTAGGCGGTTGGGGTCGGCTGCGACGGAGTCGGCCACTCCCCCGCCCACGGTGCCGGTCGGGGCGGCGCGCTCGGCCTTAGACATGCGGAACCCGAGCTTGATGGCGGTCAGGCCGCTGTCGGCTTCCTCGGTGATCGCGCTGCCGAGGACCTGCCCGAGGCCGGAGAGCTCTTCGGGCGGCAGGTAGGAGGCGCAGCGGGGTGCGTGCTCGAGGCCGGAGTCGGGCATGCGTTTGATGACGTACTTGTCGGGCCCGATCTTGGCGACGTACATGGCGACGCCGTCGGTGCGGCACATGCACAGGGGCCGGACCCGGTCGGTGTGCGCGGCCGCGAGGAGCTGCTGCACATCGGGGTTGTTGGTGTGGGTGATCCGGTGTCCGTTGAGCACGAAGCTCTGCCGGTCACCGGAGCGCTCGCTGGTCGGGTCTGCCCGGCCTGGGGCCGGGTTCTGTGTAGTGGTCATGCCCGGAAAGGCAACGAGCCACCGCGCGGATCGGACGCCTCGCGCACGCCCGGTGGGGTGCTTTCCACAAATTTCTCGCCGAGGTGTCCGATCCGCGACCCGGCTGGGTGCCTTTCGTGGTGAGGGCGGTGGTGAGCCGTGGCGTGGGTGCTGCGGCCGGCGTCCTCAGCAACGGGTTGGAGGTGCCGGCCGTGGGGCGACGGCGCACGAGTGGTGACGACTCAGATCAGCTGGCGCTGTGGGATCTTGGTGAGGAGCCAAGTGAGCAGGCTGGTGAGGAGACGGCCAGCGTTGGTGGGGTCGCCACCGCAGGTGAGGACCGGCCGGGCAGTCCGCGTCGGTCCGTGACGGAGGAAGGGACGCGGGATGAACTCGTACGGGGCGCGGATGCGGGATCACTACACGAAGCATCGGGCTACCGAGCTGGCGGCGATCTCGAATCCGGAGGACTTCTTCGAGCAGCTGGGGCTGCAGATCTCGGAGGAGGTCAGGACGCTGGCGGACCAGATCGCGGGGCAATCGAGCCCGTCGGAGGGCTACCTGGAGCGGCTGGGCCGGTTGACGGAAGCGAAGGCGACAGCGGAGTCGGAGGTCCTGCGGGAGTACATGAAGCCGGGACTGTCCCAGGGCTGACCACCCTCCCTCAGGCCGCCGCCGCTGCCAGCGCAGCTGACGGGCTGATTCCGGCCGACGAGCTGCTGCGGTTCCACCCCGGCTCGCAGCAGGACCTGGCTCCGCCGACGACGCGGGAGCGGTTGAAGGCGAATGTGTCCGTGCTTGAGCTGCTGGCCGAGCTGGACGCCGAGATCCGGCTCCCGTCTGCTGAGGAACTGGGCGTGTTGGCGCGCTGGTCGGGCTGGGGGTCGCTGCCGGAGGTCTTCGACGACACCGTTGATCACGCAGAGCCGGCTCTGCGGGCCCGCGAACTGCTCGCGGGTCGTGTCCGCGCGGCCGCGGCTCGCACCACGCTGAATGCGCACTACACCGACGCCGCGCTGGTGAAGGCCGTGTGGGCGGCCCTCGGGGAGGCCGGGTTCGACGAGGCCGCCGGCGGACGGGTCCTGGAGCCGGGCTGTGGCTCGGGGACCTTCATCGGGTTTGCGCCCAACCATGTGCGTGACGTGGTCGGTGTCGAGCTGGACCCGACCACCGCACGGGTGGCGTCTCTGCTCTATCCCGCCGCGGACATTCGCGCGGAGTCGTTCGCTGAGACCCGGCTGCCTGAGGGGAAGCGGGACCTGGTGATCGGCAATGTGCCGTTCGCCGACGTCGTCCCGCACGACAAGACGTACAACTCAGAACGGCTGAGCCTGCATAACTACTTCATCTACAAGGGCCTGCACCTGGTCCGGCCCGGAGGGGTGGTGGCGGTGCTGACGACGCGGTGGACGATGGATGCGGCGAACCCTGCGGCCCGTGAGGCGTTCGCCTCCATGGCGGATCTGGTCTCGGCGCTGCGGCTGCCCAACCAGGCCCACCACCTGGCCGCCGGCACCGACGTGATCACCGACCTGCTGGTGTTCCGGCGCCGGGCCGAGGGCGAGAACCCGCTGGAGTTGATGCCTAGTTGGCGCGGTCTGGAGCCGCTGCCATCGTTCCGTGCCGGCCCGGGGGTCGAGGACAAGGAGGTCAACCTCAATGCGCTGTTCGTCCAGCAGCCGGCCCGGGCGCTGGGCCGGCTCACGTCGCGGATGGGCCGGTTCGGGCCCGAGGTCGCGGTCAGCCCACCACCGCTGACGACCGACGGGCAAAGCCTCGCCGAGCGGGTCGCAACCGACCTGCAGCGCCAGCTCACCTTCGACCTGACCACCTACGCCGGCGTCCGGCCGCTGTTCTCCCCTCGCCCGGTAGCGACACGGCCCACTGCCACCCAACCGGCGCGCACGCCGATCGCACGGCCTGGCCGGTCGCCGCAGCGACTGGGCGAGGAGGAGCCCCTGGTGTTGCCCGATCGGGTGGTGCGCGCCGAGGGGCGCATCAGCATGGACGCGGACGGGGGCTGGCAGCACCTGCGCGACGGCGTCCCCGAGCCGCTGAAGGTGCCCAAGTCGCAGGCAAACGAGTTGCGGTTGCTGCTGGAACTTCGCGACACCGTCGTCACGCTCCTGGAGGCCGAGGCCACCACTCCCCTGCCCGGGGAACTGCCGACTGCCACCACCTTGCCCACTGCGCCGGGGATGGCCGGTGAGGAGCAGATGGCGGCGCTGCGGGAGCGGCTGAACCGGCAGTACGACGCCTACGTCAAGCGGTACGGGCCGATCAACCGGGTCACCAGCCGCAACACCGGCCGTTTCGACCCGAAGACCGGAGAGCCGGTGCTCGCGCAGGTGCGGCCGCGGCAGGGCGGCTTCGGGGACGACCCTCACTCCCCGCCCGTGTTCGCGCTGGAGCACTACGACTCCGCGACCGGCACGGCCCGCAAGGCCGACATCTTCACCGAGCGGGTGGTCGCTCCGCGGGTGCTCCGCACGCATGCGGACTCCCCGGCCGATGCGGTGTCGCTGTGCCTGGACACCTACGGCGAGCTGCGCACCAGCGAGATCGCTCGCCTGCTCGGCGTCGACCAGAGGCAGGCGGCGGACGAACTGGAGGGGTTCGCGTTCGTCGACCCCGACACCGTCAAGCGCACCGAGGACGGCTGGAGCGCCGACTGGGTGCCCCGAGCAGAGTTCCTGTCCGGGAACGTCCGCGCCCGGCTGACCCGGGTCGGGGTGGTCCTCGAGCAGTTGGTCGATGGCGCGGCCGCTTTCGGCGGCGAGTCGGCACAGCCGGTGGTGCGCCGCCTCCAGGCGGCCGAGGCCGCACTCGTGGAGGTGCTGCCCGAGGATCTGGGGCCGACCGAGATCGTCGCCCAGCTCGGCGTGCCGTGGGTGCCAGCGGAGACGGTGGAGCAGTTCCTGCACGAGGTCCTTGAGGACCGCACCGCACAGGTAGAACATCCAGGCGGATCGGTGTGGTCGGTGCGTGGCAACCGGCACTCGGTGGCAGCCACCAACACCTGGGGCACCGCTCGCGCGTGTGCGATCGACATCGTGCAGGCCTGCCTGGAGCAGCGGCAGATCCGCGTCACCGACGAGACCCCGGACGGGCGGCGGATCCCGAACGAGACCGAGACCTTCGCCGCCCAGGAGAAGGCCGAGGAACTGCAGGAGCGGTTCTCGACCTGGCTGTGGGAGGACCCCGAGCGCTGTCAGCAGCTGGTGCGCCGCTACAACGACGCTCTCAACGCCATCGTGCTGCGCTCCTACGACGTCGACGAGGACAAGCACTACCCCGGCATGGCCCGGAGCCTGCGGCTGCGGCCCCACCAGCACGCCGCGGTGGCACGGATGGTGGCCCAGCCCTCGGTGCTGCTCGCCCACGAGGTCGGCGCCGGCAAGACCTTCTCCGCGATCGGCGGCTGTATGGAGTTGCGGCGGCTCGCGCTGGTCCGCAAGCCGGCGGTGGTGGTGCCGAACCACATGCTCGAGCAGTTCAGCAGGGAGTGGCTGCAGGCCTACCCGCAGGCCCGCATCCTCACGTGCGGCACCGAGGACCTGGTCAAGGACAAGCGGCAGCTGTTCGTCGCCCGCGCCGCAACCGGTGAGTGGGATGCGGTCATCATGTCCCGCTCGGCGTTCGAGAAGATCCCGGTCTCCAAGGACACCGAAGAGACCTACCTCGATGAGCAGCTGATCCAGTTGCGGATGTGGCTGGACGCCTCCAAGGGCGGCCGCGGCCTGTCGGTGAAGCGGCTGGAGGGGACGCTGGCGCGGGCTGAGGAGCGGTTGAAGAAACTGCGCGACGTCGAGCGTGACCCGGCGATCACCTTCGAGGCCACCGGGATCGACTACCTGTGCGTGGATGAGGCGCACGGCTACAAGAATCTTCGGCTGGCCTCCAACATCCCTGGTGTCGCGGTGGACGGGTCGAACCGGGCCACCGACCTGGACTTGAAGATGTCCTACCTGCGCGGCCGCCACGGCCGGCGGGTGGCCACGTTCATGACCGCGACCCCGATCGCCAACAGCGTGGCTGAGGCGTACACGATGCTGCGCTACCTCGCCCCCGCTGACCTGGAGGCGGCCGGGATCAGCGACTTCGACACCTGGGCCGCCACCTTCGGCCAGGTCGTCACCGACCTCGAGCTCTCCCCGTCCGGGACAGGGTTCCGGATGAAGGCCCGGTTCGCGAAGTTCAACAACGTCCCCGAACTGCTGCGGCTGTGGCACCAGGTCGCCGACGTGAAGACCGCCGACGACCTCAACCTGCCCACACCCGACCTGAAGGGCGGCCAGCCAGAGACGGTGGTGGTGCCGCCGAGCCAGGAGCTGGTCGACTTCATGGCCCTGCTCGCGCAGCGCGCCGACGCCGTTTCGTCGCGGGCGGTCGACCCGAGCGAGGACAACATGCTCAAGATCAGCGGCCACGGCCGCGCGGCCGCGCTCGACCTTCGGCTCGTCGACCACCAGCTCGACGGCCTGGGAGCGTTCTTGGACCGGGAGCCCTCGAAGGTCGACGCGGTCGCCGAACGTGTCGCCGGCATCTACCACGACCACGCCGACGTCGACTTCGGCAACGACCCGGAGCCAGGCGCCCTGCAGCTGGTGTTCTGCGACCTGGGTACGCCGACCGGGGCAGGCTGGAACGCCTATGAGGAGCTCAAGGCCCAGCTCGTCGCCCGTGGCGTACCGGCGCCGAAGGTGCGGTTCATGCACGAGGCGAACAACGACCGCGCGAAGGCACGGCTGTTCGAGCAGGCCCGCACCGGCCACGTCGTCGGTGCTCATCGGGTCGACGGAGAAGATGGGCGTCGGCACCAACGTGCAGCGCCGCGCGGTCGCGTTACATCACCTCGACTGCCCGTGGCGGCCGGCCGACCTGGCGCAGCGCGACGGCCGCATCATGCGGCAGGGCAACCTGAACGAGTCCGTCCGGGTGTACCGATACGTCACCGAGTCGAGCTTCGACACCTACCTGTGGCAGACAGTGGAGCGGAAGGCGAAGTTCATCAACCAGCTGATGCGCGGCCGGCTGGATGTGCGCGAGATCGAGGACATCGGCGACTCTGCCCTCTCCTACGCCGAGGTCAAAGCCCTCGCATCGGGTGACCCGCGGATCATGGAGCTGGCCAAGGCCGAGACGGACGCGACCAAGCTGGAGCGCCTGGAGCGCGCCTGGGCGGCAGCCCAACGCAGTCTCGCGGCGACGATCCGGGAGGCCGAGCCCGCGGCTGAAGCGGCTCGCGACCGACCGCGAGCAGCTGATCGCGGCGATGCCGCTGCGCCGCGACACCGACAGGGATGCGTTCTCGATGCGGATCAACGGCGCGGCGTACGGCAAGCGTGCCGATGCCGCCCCTGCGCTGCAACGGGCCCTGCTAGCGGTGCAGCCATACCAGCGCGACCCGCAACCGCTCGGCGACGTCGGCGGCCTGCATCTGCAGGCCTCCGCGGACTCGTGGATGGGCCAGCCCAGGTACATCGTCTCGCTCGTCGAGGTACCGCGGCTGCACCTGCTCGTCGAGGCCGGCGACGTGCGTCAACCGAACATCGGCCTGGTCACGCGGGTCGAGAACCTCCCCCGTCGCCTGGAGCGGGTGCTCGACGACATCGAGATGGACACCACCAAGATCAACCGCGAGGCCGAGAAGGCCCACGCTGGCCTGGTCGATGTCTTCCCGCGTGCCGGCGAACTGGCCGAGGTGCGCGCGAAGCGGGACCGGCTCTCGGCCGAGCTGGCCGCCGACACCGCCGAGAAGGCCTCATGCGAGCAAGCCGCTAAGCAGCCCTCCGCACCTAACGGATCCCAGCCCCACACACCCACGACGGTGCCCGAGCCGGCTGGCCAGGCGGGGCGGCCCGCGATCGCGCCTCCACCCCCTCCCCCACGGCCGCGGCCGGACGAGGGTCCGCGGCCGCCCGCCCCTGTGGGGTGGTCGCGATGAGCACGGCGCAAGGTCCCAATCCTGTACACAGGCGGCCATGCGCGGCTGTTCTCCACCGGTTCGGGCGCGCCGGATGCGCCGTGCTGGCCGACTCTGCTCCACTGGTTAGCGGGGTCGAACCTGCTGCCGACCTCTCTCTCGAAGGACCACGCCCGATGACCAGCCCCGCCACCTATCGCACCAATGAGGTGTACGACCCGACCCCGGACTTCGTCTATGCGGTCTCGCTGCTCGCCGCGCTCGAGGACGCGACCGGGCAGGAGGGGCACGCCATGGTGTTGCCGTTCCTGGGCATGGCCCGTGCCGAGCTCACTGACTTCGGGCAGCGGCGTCCGGCGCGCTACGTTCCGGTGCAGATCGGCGACCTGCGCTCGGGGCTGGCCGACCTCGAGCAGTACCTCACCGCGCTCCTGGCGGACTCGCAGGTGCTCCAGCACACCTTGCGCCTCGATTCCGCGTGCAGGCTGCTACGACGGGGTGTCGCTGCGGTGGCCTGACCGTCTGCTTGGAAAGAAATGAAACGACTAGTATGCATTGAAATGCCGTCGCCAGCCCGGTCTTAGGAAGCAATGAAAAGACTAGTAGGTGTTGAAACATGACGAGTGACCGCGGGCCGAATCCGTTCCGTCCTGGGTTCGGCAGCAGTCCTCCGAAGCTGGTGGAGAGTGACCACCACCTTGAGCTGTTCGGTGAGGCCCTGGACTCCGGCCCGGGCGCCTACGGGCGGATCCTGCTGCTGGTCGGTCAGCGCGGCACGGGGAAGACCGTGACGTTGAACGCGCTGGAGGACATCGCGGGCCCGAAGGGGTGGTTGGTGATCTCGGAGACCGCGACGAAGGGTCTCGTCGACCGGATCGCCAACGACAGGCTGCCGCGTCTGCTGCGTGATCACGACCCTCGACCGACCACGTCTCGCGTCACCAACCTGGACCTCCCACTTTCGGCGGGCGGCGTTGGCCGCGCGGTCAGCGACAAGCACACCCCCGTGCCGACGCTGCGGTCCCAGCTGGAGGATCTGACAGACATCTTGCGCGGCACTGGCGGCGGAGTGCTGATCACGTTGGACGAGATCCACAAGGGGGCCTACGACGAGCTCGAGGCGGTGACGACGACTTTGCAGCACGCGGTGCGGGAGCGGCGCCAGGTCGCTTTCGCGGCAGCCGGTCTCCCGGGCAGCATGACCGCGCTGCTCCAGGTCGAGGATGAGAAGGACCCTTCCCCGTTGACCTTTTTACGCCGCTCGGTGCGTGTCGACCTGGGCATCCTGTCGGACGCTGATGCCGCGTGCGCGTTTCGTGACCCGATTGACACCACGTGGGCGATCTCGGACGACGCGCTGGCCCTGGCGGTGGTTGAGTCGCACGGATACCCGTACATGGTCCAGTTGGTCGGCTACCACACCTGGCGTCACGCGGACGTCGGGGCTCCGAGGCTGGAGGTCGTCGACGTGCACGCAGGACTCGACGAAGCCCGCCGCGACCTGCGACGACAGGTCCTCGATGAGGCAATGAAGCCGTTGAGTGCCAACGATCGGCGGTATCTGGCTGCGATGGCCCAAGATCAGGGTGAGGTGAGTTCGACCCGGGAGGTGGCGCAGCGGTTGGAGGTAGCGCCCGACTACGCCAACAAGTACCGCGAGCGCCTCATCGATCGCGCGTTGATCAGCGGCGAGACCCGCGGCGTCGTGGAGTGGGCGATTCCCATGCTCGCCGACTACGTCCGCGACCTCACCAGGGATCCTGCCGCTGCCGAACATTGGATCCGGACGGGCCGCACCACGGACCTCTCCTCGCCCTCTGCACGCGATGCCGACGAACTCGGCGACCTTGGAGCGAAGATCAACGAGCTCCGATCGAGGCGCACCCAGGCCGCAACTGGAGAGGAGCACCGCTCGTCCGACGGGCGAGATCGTCCCGACGCCACACACCGGGATACCGGAGCTGAGCCGCGACACGATTCACACCCCGATGCTCGCGTCGACGTGGGCCCCACCGACGATGGACGAGGGCGTAGTCCACTTCTGCAGGCTGGCGAGTTCCGCGCGGGCACACCGCATAGGCCCCCAACGCAGGGATCCGTTGGGCGGGCGCCCGACCTCGGCCCGGGGCCGATTCGCTGAGCGAGGCTGGCTGCGACTCGCCACAAGCCCTCCCCCTCCCCTCCCCTCCCGAGGCCAGTCGGAATCGGTTCGTCGACGGCGCGGGCGCCGCCCCGCGAGGACTGTCCGATCCGTTGCCGTGGCCCGTTCTGGGACGACCGGTTGTTCGGACCTCGGGGACGTGATCCGGTGCACGTGTCGCCGGTGGACTGGACCAACTGCTGCACTGCCGCGAGGACGTGGTCGACGCTCTGCGACCGCGGCTCTACCACGTCGGCCAGAACGACTGGTGCCCAAAGCCAAGCGGTGTGCGCGCGCACTTCTCCAATTCACGTCTCGCCGCGGCGTCCGATATGGCGCAGCAGCGGTTGCTTCTCCGGGCATGGCAACGACTTGTCCCGTACAGCGCCTGGCTGGTGTACCACGATGACGGTCTCCACGTACGGCGAGCACGCCGAGAACGCCGCCCAGGCATTCAACGCCCTGATCCGTGACGACGTGATCCCGGCCAACGAGAAGGCGGTCGACCAGCTGCTGCACTGCCGGGAGGCCGTGGTCGACGCGCTGCGGCAGCGGCTTTACGACGTCGGCCAGGACAGCGGGTACCCGCCGCCGGATCATCTGCCGGCCTCTACGCCGACGCCGATGCTGGCGGCACTGGACGAGAAGCTCGCGAGCCTGGTGGACAACATCGCCTTCGCGCTGCCCACGCTGACGCTCGACGAGCGCCGCCCCCACGCGGACTACCTCACACCCGCCTCGGAGGACCCGACGGTCGCGTCGTGGCGGACGGCAGCGATCGAGCTGTTGTCGGCCTCCCACGCACTGTCGGCGGCCGAGGAACAGCCGTGGCACACCGATCCGGGCGCCGGCTGGTGGGTGATGCGCGACGTGGCGGTGGCCCTGGAGGCGGTCCTGGTGCTGGACGCCCGCCTCGACGAGGTCGGGCTGCTGGCTGAGCATCAGCGACCGGAGTTCGCGATGGGCCTGGACGAGAAGCGCATGGTGCTCTCCCAGACCGCACGGGTCGCGACCTGGCACGCCACCAGCGCGAGCCCCGAAGAAGCCACACCGCGGCTGCGGCAACCCGCCCCATCGACCGTCGTTGAGCCGGTCTCGCTGGTCTCCACGCCCGACGACCTCGCGGCCGCCCAGCAGCGGCTGGCCCGATTCCTGCGCCCGACGCACGCCTGCGACGCGTTCAACGCCGATGAGCCGGAGATCACCGCCGACTCAGCACGGCAGGTCACGGCCAGCCAGCTCTATCTGTGCCGGGCATTCGCGGAGGCCGCGAGCCAGTCTCCCAAGACCAGCATGTTCGCGGCGTTCTTCGCCGAGCGCGCCAAAGTGCTGGAGTCGTTGCAGCCCCAGATCAGCCACCTCGCCGACATCCAGGCCGGGCGGGAGCCGAGCATGCGGCGTTTCTGGCAGCAGAGTGAGCTCACCACCGCTGTGGCCCGGATGGAGGACCACGGCGTGCCGATCAGGCTGAGGCCCACGCAGATGGTCGAGCTGGCCAACGCAACCCACGAGGCGACCCACAACCTGGGCAAGGCTCTGCGCCGCGAACTGCTGCGGGCCAACAGCAACCTGATCGACGCCCACCCGCGCCACCGCGAGGGCCCGGTCCGGGTGGGACGCCGGTCGCGACTGGAGACCACGCTCACTGACCTGGTCAACATGCCCGCCCCCAGTGAGCCAGTGACCCGGTTCAGCAACCCGCTCCAGCGGGCGTCCCTCCAACAGACCTTGAACCTGACCCCCACCTCGTCGCCGAGAACCCCGACGCCCTTCCCCGCCGCGCGCAGCGCCACCTCCGGAGCTCCGGCGTTCTAACAACTCAACAGCTTGCCCCGGCCCCGTCAACGCGGTCAGCGGTCCGCGAAGGGCAACCCACAATCCCCGCCCCTCCAGCTCTTTCGGGGAGGTGTACCTGCGGGGCCGGGCCAACACAACGACACCAGTAGTCGACACCCCGAAGGAGTTCCCGATGACCGAGCAGGAGTCCCGGTTCACTGCCCCCGAGACCGCGGTCGACCACGTACGTCGCGTCGCCCGGGAGACCGCAGCAGAGTCGGGTCACCGCGCGGCCGCGTTCGCGGTGATGGACCTGCGCCGGGAGTACCGGATCATGTCGTTGCAGCAGAAGGAAGCGCCTCCCGACCGGCTCGCGACTTGGCAGGCGGTGCGGATGGAGACCAGGTCGCTGGTGCCGATGGCGATGGGCGGCACAACGGACCGGGCACTGTTCGACGAGCGGGTAGCGACGCCGGCGAACCAACCCCTCCCCCCGCAGCCGGACTGGGCGCCCGACCCGTCGCTGGCCCTGCAGGCGGCTGCGCTGCGCGCACCGGCGCACGCGTCACCGCCTCACCGGACTGTCCGCCCGCCGGGGCCCGAACTGGACCAGCCTCCACGAAGTAGCAGATAACAGTAATCATCGTTGTGGTTATCGCGTACTCTAGAAGGGATAGTTTCGGTATCCGAGTGGTTGGGGTGATGGTGGTGCGTCGACCGAGTCCGGCGAAGGTGCACCTGGCGGCCGAGCGGATCGGCCAGCATGTCGTGACGTGGCGGCGGTTGCTGGGCTTGACCGCCGAGCAGGTCGCCCAGCGTGCCGGCATCTCCGCCCCGACACTCCGCAAGCTTGAGCACGGCGACCCGAGCGTAACTCTGGAGACCTACCTGAACGTGCTGCGCGCGCTGGGGCGGCTCGATGACGCGGTCACCGCGCTCGACCCGTACGACACCGAGCTCGGTCGCGCCCGCGCCGATCAGGTGCTGCCGAAGCGGGTGCGGCGCTGATGGACACCCAGCTCGAGGTCGACCTCGGCGTGGGCGGGCACGGCGTCCATGTTGGCACCGCCCACTTCACCCGCCGCGGTCGCGCGGTCACCACCACGTTCACCTACTCCCCCACGTACCTGGCCCGCCGCGATGCGTACGCCGTCGACCCGGGCCTGCCACTGGATGTCGGCCGTGGGCACACGGCCGGACTGCCGGGAGCGTTCGCCGACAGCGCCCCAGACCGGTGGGGTCGACGACTGATTGACAAGGTGTGGCCCGGGCCGGGCTCGATCAGCGAGGTCGACTACCTGGTCGGGGTCTCGGACCATTCTCGCCAGGGCGCCCTGCGGTTCCGGCGGCCCGGCGAGGACATCTACGTCGCCGACGGACACGAGATCCCGCGCCTGGTCGACCTGGGTCGGCTGCTGCACGCCTCCGACCAGCTCGCTCGCGGCGGCCGCCGGCACGACGAAGAGGAGATGCACGCCGTGCGTGAGCTCCTCAACGTCGGCGGCACCACCCTCGGCGGCGCTCGGCCCAAGGCGTCGGTGATCGACGCGGACGGTCACCTGTCGATCGCGAAGTTCCCGCACCCGGGCGACGAGTGGGACGTCATGGCGTGGGAGAAGACCGCTCTGGACCTCGCCGAGCACGCGGGTCTCGACGTCCCCGCCCGGCACCTGACCACGATCGAGGGCCGCAGCGTCTTGATCCTGCGTCGGTTCGACCGCGACACCGGTGGAGCCCGGCTGGGCTATGCCAGCGCTATGACGTTGACCGGGCTCAGTGACGGCGATTCGGCCGACTACCTCGACCTTGCCGCTGCGATCGCGGATCACTCCACCCGGCCCGACGCCGACCTGGCCGATCTGTGGCGGCGGATGGCGGTCTTCACCGCGATCCATAACATCGACGACCACCTCCGCAACCACGGGTTCCTCCACTCCCCCGGCGGCTGGATGCTCGCGCCCGCGTTCGACGTCAATCCGAATCCTGATCCGAACCAGGCACGGGCAACGTCAATCAGTGGAGCAACGTCAGCATCCGAGGAGCGCGAGGCACTCCTTCAGGCAGCGCCGTACTTCGGGCTGACGGCCGACCGTGGCGTCGAAGTGCTCGCCCAAATCGACACCGCCGTCGCGTCGTGGCGCATGATCGCGTCCAGCAACGGCATCCCCGAGCACGAGCAGGGGCTGTTCGCGGACGTCCTCCCGAGGCCACCACGTGATGGCGCGAGTGGGGCCCCTCGCCGTTCAGCGACCCTCCAAGCTGGTGCCCTCGACACCCCGGCGGCTCCAGCACGCAACGCCGCTTCCGGCCCGGAGTCACTCCCCCGAACACCGGGGTCGTTCGGCATCTGATCGCCGGCATATTCGGCCCCGGCTGCAACCCGTGGTAGATGCACAGGCCCCACAGGCCCCACAGGCCTCATCAGACGCTCTAGAACCGGCCTCTGTGCGCCGAACATGCCCCGGGGGGCAAGACCACGCCTCGCGAGGCCGACGGCTGAGAATGCCCGTTCTGCCTCCGGCACCATTGCGCAGCGCTGCCGCACGACCACACCGCCTAGCGCTACTGCGTCCCACTACCGCACCGCACTACCGCGCCGCGTTGTTGCACGCCACGACCGCACCGCGTCGGTGGGCTGCGGTGCCGCTGCCAACTCGTGTTCGAGCTCTCAGAGCGCGAGGGGCTCGGCCTGGGGGGCCAGCAGTTCACCTGTGCCAACCCTCGCTGCGACGAGCAATTCATCCGCACCTCCTCCCGCGGCCGACCCAAGGACTTTCACAGCGAGGACTGCCGGCGCGCGGCTCTTCGAGACCTGCGACGAATCATGGCTCAGCTCGCGCATCACGAGCGTCAGGCCGAGCAACTCCGCGCCCGTGCCGGCGCCTATCTGCGCATCAAGGCAGCGGTGGATGAGGGCGCAACCGATGGCGGACCTTCCGCAGATGAGGTGCGGACTGCTCGCGAGGCGATTGCAGAGGTCCGCGGCATGGCACGCTTCCTCGAGGGGCATCAGGACGAGTTCGCGGGTGACCTACTCAACCTCTTCCGTGCTGTCGAACCCCTGATCCGGCTGGGGTAGGTAGCTCAGTTTCAGGGCTCGGCCCTGATGCAGCGGTCTGCACTGAGCGACGACGTGGTGGGTACTGACCGCCCCCCGAGCAGGGCACGGGAGGGTCTGGGCGCGCGGCGCCGTGGCTCGGCCTGCGGATGATCGACCCAGGGGCGACCCACACCGATGAGGCCCATCATGCCTGTCGTGCGAGCACCCTTTCCCTTCCTCGGCGGCGCGGGCGAGACGGTGGGGTGGGGTCTTGCATGACCTGCGTTACAGGGCGATCAGTGCTGCCGATGCAACTTCCCAGGTGCTGGCGGCGTATGGCATCCCGCCACGCGCGGCCCCTCCGACCGCATCACGAGGCCCCCGAAAAGATCTCGCGGAGGGTGTCCGATCCGGTCCGCTCGTGGTTGCTTTCATCAGAGAGAGAGCGGACTGAGATATGGAAGGAACGCACCGTGACCCGAACTCGTTCTACTACGGGGCCTTCGCACTCGCCGCCGCCACCGCGCACTGGTCGGTCCCCGTGGCCACAGCTGACAGCGGCCGGCGTGGCCACCAGCCCCTCTGGAGGAGCGGAGACGCTAGCGCTGGAGACCGAACTCCTCGAGTGCTCGGATCAGCTCGTGAAACCGAGTGCGGTCGACCTGGTAGGTGCGCTCGGGGCCTGGGACCAGGACCCCGGTCTCCAGGAGGGCGCGGACGTTGAGGGAGACGACCGCTCGCTCGACGCCAAGAGCGCGTACGGCGTCGACCTGGCGGCCGGGGTGCTCGGCGTAGTAGTGGATCAGATGGACCCGCAGCTCGCTGCCGAACGCTTGGGTCGCGGCAGAGACGCTCATCGGCGTGGGGACCGCGATCGGGAGACGCTTGGGCACAGTTGCATTCTGCCGTCACCGGTCCCGGCCATCGACACCCTGCCTCCCTCGTTTGTTGACAATCCTAGATTGACAACAGACGATAGTAGTATGGTCTCGGCCACGAAAGCCACACACAGCGCCCGGCTGTTTCGCGGATGCAATAACCGGCCTCGACCCCGGACACTGGGTCTCGGACACGGCAGGTCGTACGGGGAGATCTCGGCATGGACGCAAACTCGGTAGCGCGTCACCCACTACTTACCTGGGCAGCCCGCGGCCCCAGGACACTTGTCGCGGCCAACGCCACCCCAACCGACGCGCTAGGAAAGGCAGCCGCGCACTCTCGGCGCACGCCGTCCGAGAGCCCGATCGTGGTGGCAGGGGAGCGCCCCCGTCCCCCTGCCACCCACGCTGACGCATCCAGAGCTGCTGGCTTGTCCACCAGCAGGCGTCAGCAGGCGCACCCTCGCGGCACCCGTGCAGCTGCTCGCGGGTGCCGCGAGGGCGGCGCCGACCTCGACCGGACCGTTACGTCCCCGCCCGCGGGGCTTTGTAGGAGTGGGCGCCTAGGCTCTTCCAGCAAGACGCCGCCGCTCGGGAGGTCCTGCTGATGTGTGCTCTCCACCGCACCGCCACCGCGGTCGTCCTGTGCGCCGGACTCTTGCTCACTGCTGGCTGCCAGAACAACAACGACCCACAGCCCCTCCCGCCGGCAGAAACCACGAGCAGCCCGACGACGACACCCAGCCCAAGCGCGACCACCACCGCTCCCGCTTGGGAATCGAAGTACAGCCCGACCCAGATCGCCGCCTACAACGGCGCTCTGCGCCGCTTCGAGGAGTACGAGCGCAAGTCCGAACCCATCTGGCGCGCCGGGAAGGCCACCCCAGCGACCGAGAAGTTCTTCAAGGAGTACTTCTCCACCTGGTTCGTCCAACAGGACCGGCTGAACTCTTATGAGCGTGTCAACGCTCAGATCCACGGCATACCGAAAGTGGTGACGTCCCGACCGACGCGGATCAAGTCTTCTGCCGACGGACAAAGCGTCACGATCCGCCAATGCGCTGATTTCAGTGGGGTCAAGGGAATTCAGAACGGAGAACCAGTTCCACCGGCGAAGGACCTCACTCGCGAGCGGACGCTTCTCTTGAGTCGTTTCACCAAGCCTCGCGAGACGTCTTGGCTCATCTCCAACATCAAGATTGGGCGGGGGACTGCCTCATGCTGAGATACGGCGCGGCGGCGGCTTTGGTTCTCGCAGGGTTACTTGCACATCCTGCTCCAGCAGCTGCGGGCAGATGCTCCGGCAGCAAAACTCCATCTGATTTTGGTGGAGGCGTCATCTGTGTTCCGGTCAAGTCTCCGGGCAGGACCGGTTCTACGACGGGGACTGAGAGCGCCAGCCTGGGAGGTGGTCGGGGCGGACGCCCGGCGGACCCGGGCCTGCCCTATTTCGAGTCTCACGACTGCTACGCCCAGCAAGTGAACGTGCCGAAGAGCGAGCCGGTGTGGGCTGGACGTACCGACGGTTCGGTGTGGATCTGCCGGGCCGGGGCTGCCGGCATCCCGCTGATGTTCTGGGCTCCGCCCGGTGCGGCACCCGCGCCACTGATTGACCCGGCGATCTTGGCGCAGCGTGCACTGGATCAGATGCAGCTGGCCAGCCCAAACATTCACACTGCGCCCCAGCCGCCGGACATGACCTACGTGGGCCTGGAGACCTGGCTGTGGATGGACCAGCAGCAGTGGGCACCGATGGAGCTGACGGTGTCTGCCGGGCCCACCTCGGTGACGGTCAAGGCGGCGCCGGTGCGCGCCACCTGGGACCTGACAGCCGGCAGGACAACGTGCAACTCGGCCGGTCGGGCGTGGGAGAAGGGCATGAGCAGCTCTGAGCAGACCGACTGCTCCTACACGTTCACCAAGACCTCCGACGGGCAGGCCAACGATGCGTTCCCGATCTCCTCGACGCTGACCTACCAGGTCGACTGGACGTGCTCGGGCGGATGCCTCACCGACGGCGGCACCTTGGGCGAGGTCGACGGCCTACCCGGGCAAGCCGCGCTCCGCGTCAGCGAACGGCAGTCCGTCGTGATCGGAGGCAACTGAGAAATGACGATGACCACAAACAAACCCGCGCGGGACACCGGGGACACCAAGACGGGCCGCAGGGTCCCGTCCCCGGCGTCGCTGTTGGCCGGTGGCCGGCGGCCCGCGACCGGGCCGCAGAGACCTCGCACCCGGTCCTGGGGGCTGGTGACACTGGCGGCGCTGCTGGTGGTCGGCCTCGGCCTCGGGGTCGCTGCGTGGGGGCTGCAGGTCGGGGACAAGAGCTCGGTGCTCGCGATCGGCCAACCGGTGGCGAAGGGCCAGGTGGTCGAGCGCGGCGACCTGGTCTCGAAGTCAGTCGCCGGTGTGAGCGATGCGATCCCAGTCGCGGACATCGATACGGTGGTCGGCCAGACCGCGGCCGTGGACCTGGTGACCGGCCAGATCCTCACCCCGGCCATGGTGGCCGCCGCGCCGGTGCCCGCCGCGGGCCAGTCGGTGGTCGGACTGGCGCTCGACCCCACCCGCGTTCCCTCTGCCGGCCTGGAGCCGGGGGACCAGGTCGACGTGATCGCGGTCCCGGCCGGTGACGGCGCCCAGGGCAACGCTACGGAGACCGAGGCGCCGGAGGTGTTGGCCGAGGCCGCCGAGGTCTACGCCGTGGGCGGGGAGTCCGCGGCCGGCGGGCAGCTGCTGCTCACCGTGCTGGTCGACTCCAAGGAGGCGGCCAGGATCGCGGCGTACTCGACCCTGAACCGGGTCGCGGTGGTGGAGACGTCACCCACCGGCGCTGGTGGTTCGTGATGCTGGTCGCGATCTGTTCGGCCAAGGGTGCGCCCGGGGTGACTTCGACGGCGCTGGCGTTGGCGGCGGTTTGGCCGCGGCCGGTGGTGTTGCTCGAGGCGGACCCTGCCGGCGGCGACCTGGCCTACCGGTGCCAGGCGGCCCCCGGTGGCCCAGTGTTCGCGTCCCCGAACCTGGTCACTCTCGCCGCCGCGGTCCGCGGCGGCGTCCCCAGTCGCCGTGTGTTGGGGGAGAACGCGCAACGGCTGGCCTGCGGTGTCGACCTGGTCCAAGGGGTCACCGCGCCGGCGCAGGGTCGCGGGTTGGGCAGCTTGTGGTCGGCGATCGCCGAGGCCTGCAGGGCCAGCGACGTCGACGTGATCGCTGACCTCGGGCGGCTCGACCGGACCGGGGCGGCGCTGCCGATCGCGGAGGCCGCGGACTGTGTGTTGCCGGTGGCCGCCACCTCGTTGGAGTCGGTGATGCGGCTGCGCGAGCAGCTGCGCGAGCTGGTCGGGGTCCTCAACGCGCGCCGGGTCGCGGCCGTGGTGCCGATGATCGTCGGTGTCGATGCCTACGCCGAGCGCGACTGTGCCCAGCTCGACGAGCTGCTGACCACCGCGGGCCTGCCGGTGCAGCCCAGTCAGCACCTGCCGTACGACCCGAAGGCGCTGGCCCGGCTCGAGGCCGGAGAGGCGGCCAGCGGGCGGCTGGGCCGGACCCTGTTGATCCGGGGAGCACACAAGATGGCGGACACGCTGCTGCAGCGCAGCGGGGCGGTGGTCTCCGCATGAGGGTGGATCCGGAGCTTGTGCGCAGCCTGCACCGCGAGGTTGGTGACCGGCTGCAGCGCGAGCAGGTGGCCCGCCGGCACCGGGGAGATCGTCAGCTGGTCGGGCTGGGGGAGCAGCAGTACGCCCGGAAGCTGATCGCGGACACGATCCGCGAGCACGCCGAGCAGCAGCTCACCCGTGGCATGCCGCCGCTGGACCCCGACGCCGAGCAGGAGCTCGCCGAGGGCGTGCATGCACGGATGTATGGCGCCGGGCGGCTGCAGGTGCTGCTCAACGACGACGCGATCGAGAACATCGACATCAACGGCTGTGACGAGGTGTGGGTGACCCGCGCCGGCGGTGGTGGCGGGCAAGCCGCGGAGCCGGTCGCCTCCAGCGACGATGAGCTCGTCGAGCTGGTGCAGACCCTTGCCTCCTACGCCGGGCTGTCCTCACGCCCGTGGGACGTAGCGAACCCGGAGCTGGACCTGCGGCTGCCCGACGGGTCGCGGCTCTCGGCGGTGCAGAACCTTTCGGCGCGGCCGGCGGTCTCGATCCGCCGGCATCGGCTGCCCAAGGTGACGCTGGGTGACCTGGTCGGCAACGGCACGATGAGCGAGGACGCCGCGGAATTCCTCACCGCGGCGGTCAAGGCCCGGTTCAACATCATGATCGCCGGCGCCACTGACGCGGGAAAGACGACGCTGTTGCGTGCGTTGGCTTCTGAGGTCGGTCCGGAGGAGCGGATCGTGACCGTGGAGAAAGCGCTCGAGCTGGGGCTGCGCGCCGATATCGCCCGGCACCCCAACTGCGTGGAGCTGGAGGAGCGGGCCGCCAACAGCGAGGGCCATGGTGCGGTCACCATGGCAGCCCTGGTGCGCCGAACGCTGCGGATGAACCCTGACCGGGTGATCGTCGGTGAGGTCCTCGGTGACGAGGTGATCACGATGCTCAACGCCATGGGGCAGGGCAACGACGGGTCGCTGTCGACGATCCACGCCCGGTCGGCTCGTGAGGTGTTCAACCGGATCGCCACCTACGCCATCCAGAGCAGCGAACGGCTGCCACACGAGGCGTCCTACCAGCTGATTGCCGGTGGTCTGGACTTCGTGGTGTACATCAGCCAGGAGCTCGGCACCGGGCGGAGGCGGCTGATGACGGTGTTGGAGGTCAACGGGTTCGACAACGGTGTGCAGGCCTCGGAGATCTTCAAGGGCGGCGACGGTGGGGAAGCGACCTGGACCGGAGTGATGCCCGCGCGCATCGACCGGTTGGCCGCAGCTGGCTGGAGCCCCGCCCAAGAAGGGTGGTGATGGTGGTGACCGGTGTGTCTCTGACTGGGGTGACCGGCCTGGTGCTGGGCGTTGCCCTCGGCGGCAGCTTGGTGCTGCTGATCGCCGCCCTGCGTGGCTGGCAGCCAGTTCGCCGGGCCGGCCGGCTTGGTAGGTGGGGCGCGGGGAACGTTCTGTGGGGCATCCAGGCCCGTCGTCGGGCCGCGGTCGCGGCCGGGGTGGGGCTGCTGGTCGCGGTGCTGACCCGGTGGCCGGTCGCCGCCGGCGCCACCGCGGCGCTGATCTGGCTGTGGCCCACGATGTTCGGAGGCGCCCGGTCCAGTGCAGTGCAGATCGAACGGCTGGAGGCGCTGGCCACCTGGACCGAGTCGTTGCGCGACACCATCGCCGGGACGATCGGTCTGGAGCAGGCGATCAAGCACTCGGTGGCCGCGGCCCCGGCGATCCTGCAGCCGCAGCTGCTGCGCCTCGAAGGCCAGCTGCGGGCTCGGATCCCGCTGCCCCAGGCGCTGGCCCGGTTCGCTGAGGAGTTCGACGATGCCTCCTCCGACCTGGTGGTCGCGGCGCTGATCCTCAACAGCCAGCTGCGCGGCCCCGGCCTGGTCGGGACGCTGACCGCGTTGGCCACCTCGGCGCGTGAGGAGCTCGACATGCGGCGCAGGGTTGAGGAAGGCCGCCGGTCGCTGCGGCGTACGGCGCTGATCATCGTCGTCGTCACCGCCCTGTTCGCCGGCGGATTGGCGGTGTTCTCCCGCGCCTATGTGGCCCCCTACTCCACCCCAGCCGGCCAGGTGATGCTCGCGATCGTGCTGGCTGTGTTCGCCGGCGGGCTGATGTGGATCCGGCAGGCCGCCAACCTCAAGGCGCCCGAGCGGTTCCTGGTCGGCGTCGACCAGGTCGACCAGGCGCTCACTGCCGGGCCGGTGGTCACGTTCGGAGAGGGGGTCGGGCGATGACCACCGGAGTGCTGCTCGGCGCAGCCCTCGGCGCCGCACTGTGCCTGCTGGTCTACGCGCTGGTGCCGCCCCGGCCCCAGCTGGCCACCGCGGTGGCCCGGTGGGAGCGGCAGCGGGCCCGCCAGGGCGCGGTAGCCCTCACCATCTCCTCTGAGAGCGTGGGTTGGCGCGAGCAGCTGGGTCGGCGGCTGGTGGCCGCCCTCGCGCAGCGCGGCTTCACCCTGGGCAAGCTGCGCACCGACCTGGCGCTGGCCGACAAGACGCTGGAGACACACCTGGTCCGCAAGGCCGGGTATGCGTTGATCGGGCTGCTGCTGCCGGCGGTGGTCACCGCGGTGCTGCTCGCCGCCGGGATCACCCCGCCGCTGGTGCTGCCCGCGGTCGGCGGTCTGCTGCTGGCCGTTGGGTTCTTCTGGCTGCCCGACCTGTCGGTGTCCCAGCAGGCCGAGCAGCGCCGCCACGACCTGCGCCGGGCGCTGTCGTGCTACCTCGACCTGGTCGCGATGTCGCTGGCCGGCGGCCGCGGCATCCCCGAGGCGCTCCCGACGGCGGCCCGGATCGGCAACAGCTGGGGGTTCCAGCTTCTCCAGGACACCCTCGAGCACGCCAAGTACGTGGGCACCAGCCCGTGGGCGGCGTTGGCCGAGCTGGGGGAGCGCACCGGCATGGGTGAGCTGGCCGACCTCGGCGGTGCGCTGATGCTGGTCGCCGACGACGGGGCCAAGGTGCGGTCCTCGCTGACCGCCCGGGCCTCCACCCAGCGGCGCCGGCAGCTCGCCGAGGCCGAGGGCGAGGCGGACAAGGCCGACCAGTCCATCCAGATGGCCCAGGTGGTGCTCGCCGTCGGGTTCGTGCTGTTCCTCGGCTACCCGGCCGTGGTCAACGTCCTGGCCCTCTGACCACAACTACACCGAGACCGACGAGTAGGAAGAAGGGAAGGCAATGAGTGAGATCCAGCAGCTGATCGCGTGGGTGTCCGCCTACGCCCGAGACACCCGGCAGCAGGCCCGTGAGGATGAGCGGGGCGCAACCGAGCTCGCCACCATGGTGATCCTGATCGCGCTGTTCGCGGCCGCCGCGATCGCGATCGCGGCGATCATCATCGGCAAGTTCACCGGCAAGGCCACCTCGATCCCGACCGGCTGACCGGGCGGGAGGTTTCGGAGACGGTGTCGGTGGAGGCCCGGGTGCGTGGCGAGCGGGGGGCCGCCTCGCTCGCCCAGACAGTGCTGGTGGCGCCCGCGCTGCTGTTCGCGCTGATGCTGATCGTGCAGTTCGGGCTGCTCTTCCACGCCCAGAACGTGGCCGAGAACGCCGCCCAGGAAGGCGCCGCCGCTGGTCGCCGGTTCGACGGCTCCCAGACCGGCGCCGCTGATCGGGCTCGCATGTTCCTGGCCGAGCTCGGGCCGCAGATGCTCACCAACCAGGCCGTCACCGCCCAACGCACACCAGAGACGGCGTCGGTGACTGTGACCGGCACCGTGATCTCCCTGGTGCCAGGCCTCGCACTGAGGGTCGAGGAGACCGCCTCCGGTCCGGTCGAGCGGTACGTCCCCCCGGTCGCGCAGGAGGCGACACCGTGAGCCGCAGCCACCGCCCTCGAGCCCTCCGCGATGAGCGCGGTGTGGCCGCGATCGAGCTGGTGCTGATGGCACCGGTGCTGCTGGTCGTGCTGCTGCTCGTGGTGGGGCTGGGCCGCATGGCCGACGCTCGCCAGCAGATCGAGAGCGTCGCGGCCGACTCCGCCCGGGCGGCCTCTCTGGAGCGGAACACCGCCCTGTCCGCGGGCGCGGCCCGGGCCGCGGCGCAACGCTCCCTCGGTGATGCCGGGCTCAGCTGCACCGGCCTGGACGTCAACGTGGACATCTCCGATTACCAGCCCGGTGGGCAGGTCCAGGTGACCGTCTCCTGCACCGCCCAGCTGCGCGACGTCGCGCTCTCCGGGCTGCCAGGATCCCGTGAGTTCACGGCGTCTTCGACGGTACCGATCGAGACCTACCGGGCCGGGTGAGCACGCGATGACGACCCCTCAGCACATGCCGCGGCTGCTGCAACGCCAGCCGGACCGTGAACGCGACGAGCGCGGCGTCTCCACGCTGTTCGTGGTGCTCTTCGCCGTGGCGATGCTGGCGGTGGCTGGGCTGGTCATCGACGGGGGTTACGCGCTCGGGGCGAAGCGGGAGGCGATGAACCAGGCCGAGCAGGCCGCCAGGGTCGGCGCCGATGCCCTCGACGAGGGTGCGCTGCGGTCGGGCACCACCCGGGTCAACAACAGTCGGGCGATCGCGGCCGCGCAGGGCTACCTGAGCCGGGTCGGTGCCCGCGGGTCGGTGTCGGTGGCCGGCGGTGAGGTGACTGTGACCGTGACCGGCAGCCAGGACACCAGCATCCTCTCCGCGGTCGGGATCACCTCGCTGCCGGTGAAGGCCTCCGCCACCGCGCTCTCGATCGACGAGGACTCCGGCTAGCACCCCAGCCCCGCCGGGGTGCCGGGGTGTCACACATCGAGCGGCGGACTTTCCCCAGGTGATGGGTTTGGCTGACGAAAGGGACGTACAGATGAGATGGATCAGAGCCGCGGCGGCGGCGCTCGTGCTGGTGGCGCTGCTGGTCATCCCGCCTTGGGCGCTGGTCTCCTTCATAGGCAATCCCTGGCCGGCCGAGGGGATCTCCCTGTCGGCGCCGTTCACCGACGCCGCGATCATCGGGCTCCTCGCCGTCGCGGTGTGGGTGCTGTGGGCCCAGCTGGTGGTGTGCGTCGTCGTCGAGACCATCGCCGCTCTCAGCGCCGACCGGATCCAGCTGCGCGCTCCGCTCACCATGGGCGTGCAGCAGCAGTTCGCACGCCGGCTGGTCACCGCGCTCGTGGTGGCCACCGTCTCCACCCCGGTCGTGCTCGGCGGTGCCGCGACCGCGGCCACCGACCACGCACCGCAGACCACCGCCGGCACCCCGGCCCACCTCGCCGACGACGCCCAGCAAGGCCGCCGCGACAACCGGGACCGTGCGGGAGTGGGGGACCGGCAGGATCGACCCGCTGGCCACAGCGACCGCGGCCAGCCGCCGGTCGAAACACCCGAGGCGCGTGCCGGCCGGGACCAGGCCACAGTCACCGTGATGCGGCTGGACACCCTGATGGGGATCGCTGACCGGGTGCTGGGCGATGAGGACCGGTGGGAGGAGATCGCCGACCTCAACGAGGGCCGGGTCATGGACGACGCCGGGACGGTGTTCCGCTCCGCCGACTACATCCGCCCCGGCTGGGAGCTCCGCATCCCCGCCGACGCCACACCGGCCGTCCAAGCAGGCCCGGGAGGCCGGCACGTCGTCGAGGCCGGCGACACCCTCTCCGAGATCGCCCAGGACCGGCTCGGCGCCGCCGGCCGCTATCCCGAGATCTTCCAGGCCAGCCGCAGCATCACCCAGCCCGGCGGCGAGCACTTGGTCGACCCCGACCACATCGAGCCCGGCTGGGTCGTGCAGCTGCCCGGCCAGCACAACGGCACCGGCCCCCATCAGCAGCCCCGCGGCGCTCAGAACGGGGCAGACTTGGGGAACGCCGGCGGTCCGGGGCTGGAGGACCGGGAGCATGCTCCGGCCGACCCTGGGGGTGGCGGCGACGGGGGCCAGGCCGGCCCGGGCCAGCAGAACGAAGACGAACAGGTCCAGGACGAGCAGGCGGAGCAGACCGCCGACGCGGCCGCGGACAAGCAGCAAGAAGACGAGGGCGAGCTCACCGCGTTGAGCGCGCTGCTGGCCACCGCCGCGTGTCTGTCGGTGGGAGCCCTGGGACTGGTGGCGGCCAACCGGCGTCGCCAGTTCCGGCGCCGCCCGATCGGTCGGACGATCGCCTCGACGCCCGACGAGCTGCTGGAGGTGGAGCAGGCGATCCTCGAGCACGGCTCAGAGGCGCAGGAGGATGTCGCGTTCCTCGACCGGGCTCTGCGGCACGTCGCGGCGTCGTACAAGGTGGCCGGCAACCGGCTTCCCCAGCTGGGTGCCGCCGTGCTCGGCGAGCAGGACCTGACTCTCCTGTTCACCCAGCCCGCGCCCGAGCAGGCGCCGGAGGGCTGGACTGCGACTGATGACGCCCGCGCGTGGATGCTGCCGCGCTGGACCTTCCTCGAGCAGGATCTGGAGAACCAGCCGGCTCCGTACCCGGCGCTGGTGAGCATCGGGCAGGACGAGAGCGGCCGCACCTGGTACCTGGACCTGGAGACGCTGGGCATGTGCGGGATCGGAGGCGAGCCGCAGCAGGTCGCCGACATGGCTCGCTTCATGGTCGCCGAGCTCGCCGTCAACGACTGGTCGGAGGGCTGCGCGGTGCTGCTGGCCGACCAGTTCGCCGCCGAAGCGATCCGACTCAACCCGGCACGGCTCCGGCAGGTCGATCGCAGCGACGCGCTGGCCCGGGCCGCCGTGCTGACCGGCGAGATGGGCGAGGTCGAGCAGAACCTGGACGCCGACGTGCTGACCCGGCGCCGCGACGGGCTGGCTGCTGGACACCACCAACCCGGTGGTGGTCGTGGTGGCCTCCCGTCCCGAAGGCGAGTTCGTCAGTGACATCGAGGACCGGGACCGCTCCCGGGTGGTGGTGGTGCACGGGGATGAGGAGTCGCCGGCGGTCGAGCTGTCCGGCGATGGGATGGCGTTCCTGCCGATGTGGGGGATCACTGTCAAGGCGCTGACCTTGAAGCCGGAGCACGTGGCGCCGATGGCGGACCTGCTGGCGGCCACCCGCAGCCTCGAGGACGAGCCGGTGCCGGCCACGCAGTCCGACGATGGTCCGCTGGGCAAGTACGCCCGTGTCGACGGGTCGCTGCGTGAGGAGTACACCGAGCCGCGGCGCACCGAGGGCAACGACCCGTCCTCGATGCTGCCCGATGCCGACGAGGTCTACCTGGCCACCGCGGCCACGACCACCGAAGACCTCGCCTCGGCCGCGCCGAGTGTTTCCGAGGAGGTCCGCGCCGAGATCGCGGCACTCGACCCGACGCTGGACCAAGACGTCGCTGACTGGTTCGACGAGTCCTCGCCGCGGCCCAAGGTGCACCTGCTGGGTCCGGTCTCGGTCACCGCACTCAACGGCGGCGACCCAGCGGCGATCGACAACGCTGGGGGAACCGTCTCCTTCATCGCCTACCTGGCTGTTCAGGACCAAGGGGTCACCGGGGAGCGTGCCGCCGTAGCGTGCGGGTGGAAGACCCAGAAGACGGTCCAGAACCGCGCGACCAACGCCAGGTTCCTGTTGGGCACCCGGCCCGACGGCAGTGACTGGCTGCCGGACGCGAGCATGAGCGCTGGGGCCCGCCGGGGCACCAGCCCCACCTACGAGCTCGTACGGGGGACCGGTGGGGTGCTCAACAGCGCCGACTTGTTCGTGCGGCTGAAGAACCGGGCTCAGAGGCGAGGCGACAACGGTTGCGAGGAGGACCTGGTGACCGCGCTGTCACTGGTCACCGGTGCGCCGTTCGAGGCTGCCACCGAGCACCGGTTCAAGTGGCTCTTCAAGGCCGGGCAGCAGCGGCACGACGAGATCCTCGTTGGGGCCGTCCACGACGCGGCCCACGTGCTGGCGACGAGAGCCGTCGCGGAGGGTCGCACCGACCTAGTCCGGCTGGCCTGCGAGGCGGCTCGGAAGGCCAGTCCGCACAGTGACATCGCATGGCTGGATCAGGCTGCGGCCACCGAGGCCGAGTCCGGTCGCGACGCCGCCGGCGAGCTGGTCCGCGAGCAGGTTCTCGACCGGTTCGACGAGGACCTTCCGCCACGCTCGGAGGCCGTCGTGGAGCAGCGTGAGTGGGGGGCAACCGGGTAGTCCCGAGAGGTCCCTGACGACGGGCTCGGCCCCGTCTCACCACAAGGTGGGGCGGGGCCGAAGCTCGTCTCGGGGGGTGGCCGCAAGCTGATCGGCCGATCTCTTTTGAACTGTGGTTTCCCGGCTCCCTGGGGAGCGGCCACGCCGCTTCTGACCTGCGAGTTTGTGTTTGGTGAGCGGGTTTGGTGAGCGGTCACCGGACTCGTGCAGGGGGAGTGGTGAGCGCTTTGGTGAGCGAGGTGGTGAGGGGTCGGTTCTGCAGTAGGCGCCTCCTGATCGGCTCTGCTCTCGGAGGACCGCCATGTCGGCCAGTCACCCCGCCCACGAAGTCACCATCGGCGCCGCGTCCCGAACCGCGGCCTCTGGCCTGTCCTGGAGCGACGGCCAGCATCGGCGGCGCAAGGCCCAGAGCGCCGTGGCCACCTCGGTCATCGGCAGCCTCGCCCGGTCCGGGAAGTGGGCTGAGTGGCAGGAGGTCGAGCCGCGTCTGGCCGGGTTCGCCAGCCTCGAGAAGGCGCGTGAGGGATGGCGTCGCCGCGACGAGCGGTGCTACCAGGTCGTGGCCGGCCTGACCGCCCTCGGGTCGCGGCGCGGGGGCGATGACGACGACGCCGCCCTCGCCGTGGCGGTGCTGCTCGAGGACGGCGTGAATCGGGTGGCGGGGACCCTGACCGACGTGTGCGAGATCGACGACGTCAACGCCACGATCTGGGAGGAGGTCAAGGCCGCTGAGCCGCAGCTGGGCTGCCACGCGGCCCGCTACCTGCTGCAGCGGGCTCGGCAGCGGCTCAGTCGGCCGGCCGCCGGGATGGTCGCCCGGGTCGAGACGGCCTCGCTGGAGGCGCGGACCGAGCCGAACAACTCGTTGGGGATCGGCAGCTGCACCGAAGGTGTGGGACGACGAGCCGACCAGGACCGCGACCGGCTCCTCGCGGTTCCTGATGTTGAGGACCCGGTCGAGGATCTGGCCGACCTGCTCACTTGGGCGCGGGAGGTCGGCGTGATCGCCACCGATGAGGTCGACCTGCTCGTCGAGCTCCTGGCCGCGGAGAACGAGGGCATGGCCCGCGAGGAGGCGCAGCGGGTCGTCGGTGAGCGCCACGGTGTGGCCATGCGGACGATCCGGCGTCGCCGGGACCGCACGTCCGCGCGGCTGCGTGATGCTGCCCCGAAGTATCTGGCTGCGATCGCCTGACCACCCCGCCCCGGACCCAGCCTTCTCGAAGAATCTTGCCGCTCCCTGTCCGATCTGGGCAGGGAGCGGTTGCTGTTCTAGTCATGAGCGAGCAGGCACACAACGGACTCACTGTCTCGGAGCCGACTTCTGAGGTCGTCGCGCAGCTGCTGGACGTCGTGGCCGCCCGCAGTGTCGACCACGCCCTCGCCGCCATGGAGCAGACGATTGCGCGACTGAGGGCCGGCGCCGAGGAGGCCGCGGAGGCACGCGAGGTGCTCCGCAACATCCCCGCCGCGATTCTGCGTGAGGCTCTGCGGCTGCGGGCCGCCCGGATCGAGGCAGCCCGATGAGCACTAGCACCGCGCCCCGGTACTCCACCCGCGAGCTCCAGGCCGCGGCCGCCGCGCTGGCGGCCGGCCGGTTCTCCACCGGGACCTCTCGTATCGAGACCTCGGCGGTGACCGGCGACGAGGACACGCACCCTATCCGCGATTTCATCGAAAGCCCCATCGGCGGCGGCGCCACCAAGGGGGGTGACGACGGTACCGCCGGCGTCACAGTCGAGGCGCCGCGTCTGGTTGCCGGGTCGACGGGACTGGCGCCGCTGGTGCGGGTGCGTGCCGCCAATGCTGGTGCGGGGGCCTCGACGATCGCCCTCGCGCTCGCCGACGTCGCCGACGTCGCCGGTATCCGGACGCGGGTGCTTGATGCGGCCGCGCCGGCTTGGTCAGGGCTGTTGGGTGCCACTGTCACCGAGTTGGGCGCGGCCGAGGGCTGGCGCCGCGGACGCCGCGGCGCAGGCGTGCTGATCGACCGCGTCGAGGAGTCGGTACAGGTCCCCGCGGAGGTTCCCAGCCCGCGGTCGGTCGACGGCGTCGACCTGACGGTGCTGGACTCCGGCTGGTCGATGCGTGAGCTCGCTACCTCTCAGACCGGGGCGTGGGTCGCCACCACTTCCGCGCACGTCGAGGTCCTGGTGACCCGACCGAACGGGCTGGCGCTGAGCCAGACCGAGGCTGCGCTGGCGGACCTCAAGGAACAGCTCGCCGCCGACCAGGTCGTGGTCGTGGTCGTGGGAGCCAGCCGATGGAGCGACCGCGAGTTCGCGACCGCCGGCCGGCTGCTGCGCACGGCCCAGCAGCAGGAGGCCGTGCTGTTCGCGCCGCTGCTGCCTGCCAAGGCCCTCCCATGTCTGGGTCCCGAGCCGCTGCCCAAGCAGCTCACAAGCCCCTCCCAGCGCTTGCTGGAGCGGATCACCGCCATCACCGGCCCGCTGACGGCGAACCGGACCTGAAAGGAAGGAAGGAGAAGAAATGATCATCGAAGCCATCTCCGAGGTCGCCACCCAGGTCGCGGCCGCGGGAAACATCAAAGCCGAGGGCGTCGGCAACGTGTGCGCTCAGGCACCGACCGGAGTCAAGCCGTACGTCAACGACATCCTCGCCTGGGTCAAGTACGGCGTAATCGCCATCATCATTGGCGCCGGCTTCGCCTCGTCAGGGGCGCTGATCGTGGGCAAGTTCGGCCAGATGGGCCGGGCCGCTCAGATCGGCGCCTCGGGGCTGTTCTGGACCGTGCTCGGTGCGATCGCGTTCGTCTGCGTCTACGCCATCCTCAACGGCATCGTCGGGAACGGCTGCTGACATGCTCGACCGGACCCGACACATCTACCAGTCAAAGCTGGTTGACCCCGACACCGAATGGACCCGCCGCAGGCTCCAGATCCTGGTGGGGGCCGTGGCGGTCGTCGTACTCGCGATGGCAGCGGGCGGCGTGTGGTCGGCGGTCAGCATGCTCACCGGCTCCCCGTCCGGCGACAGAACCGGGTCCGCTTCAGCAAGCCGCCCAAGACAGTCCGCCCAAGACCAGCTCGCCGACAAGCAGCTGCCCGACGCGCCCTTAGAGGCCGCGCAGCCCGGAAGCCTGTCGTCGGGCGAGACCGGCACACTCGAGATCCCGGCACCGATGGAGGTGGGGGAGGCCGGTGTTGCGACCGGGTTCCCGCACACGCCGGAGGGCGCCTTGGCTCAGCTGGCCGCGATCGACACGACCGCGTTGACCTCCGCCTCGGTTCGAGTGGCCCAGGAGGTCATCACTGCGTGGGCCGCCCCTGGTGGTCCGACGGCCGAGAGCTGGTCGGGAGTGCAGGGCATGACCGCGCTCCTGGAGTCGGCCGGAATGTCCTCGGAGGCTCAGAACACGATCACGATCGGCGCAGAGCCAAAGATGGGGTTCATCAAGGGCACGGTCGGTGACGACTTCGTCATTCCGTGCATCGACTTCATCATCACCGCCACCACCGCGTCAGGACAGCCGCAGCAGGTCGCGGCCGCCGACTGCCAGCGCATGGTGTGGCAGGACAGCCGTTGGGTGATCGGCGCGGGCGAGGAGCCGGCACCGGGCCCGTCGCTGTGGCCCGGCTCCCAGGGCTCCTTCGACGCCGGCTACCAGTGGCTGCAAGTGCCGCAGTCATGAGCACGCAGACCGTTGCGGGCATCGTCCCCATGATCGATCCCAACCCCTTGCACTGGCTTGGGGACAAGGCCAAGGAGAGCCTGGCCGACGGGTTCACCTCGATGATGATGGGCATCTGGTCGGCCGGTGTGTGGCTGCTCAAGACCGCCTTCGGACTGATCGACAACTTCACCCCCAACGTCGCCGACCCCGACCTGGCCAAGTTGTACTCGGTCACCTTGTGGATCGCCGCGGTGATCGCCCTGGTGATGGCGTTCGGCCAGATCGGCCTCGCGGTCATCCGACAGGACGGCCGCGGGTTCGGCACCCTGGCGGCCGGGGTGGTCCAGTACGGCGTCGTCCTGTCCTGCTGGGTCACCGTGAGCGCTGGGTTCATCGCCGCCGCCTCCGGGCTGACCAAGGGCATCTTGGACACGCTGCTCGGTGTCGACAGCTTCTCCGGCTACGCGGCCGGCGACGGGTTCGTTGACCGTGTCTCGGGCACGACACAGGCAGCCACGCTCGGGATCTGTGCTCTGTTCATCCTGATCCCGGCGTCCTTCGGTCACATGGTGATCATGATGGTGCGCTCGGCGGCGCTGCTGATCCTGGTGGCCACCATGCCCACGGCGGCGGCGGGAGCGCTGTCGGAGGGCACCAAATCGTGGATGTGGAAGTCGATCCGTTGGTTCCTTGCCTGCGTGCTCATGGAGCCGCTGCTGGCGCTGGTGGTGGGAATGGGCACGCAGTTCGCCTGGGCCGGCATGCCCGACGGTGAGGAGCAGAGCCCCGCTGAGAAGGTGCTGCATTTCTCCTCGACTTCGGAAAACATCGGCATGTCCGTGGTCGGGTCGATCATCATGCTGGTGGCCTGCTTCATGCCGCTGGTGTTGTTCCGGCTGCTGGCCTTCGTCGACCCCGGCACCGCTTCGGGCGCGTCGTTCCGGTCGACGATGGACGCCAACGGCGGCTTCGCCGGGCTGTTGAAGGGCAAGGGCGCCAGCGCCCAGGCGTCCGGCTCTGGTGCTGCCAGCGAGACCGCCTCGGACGGCCGCACGACCTCGGAGAACGGTGCTGAGGCCGAGACCGCGAACCGGTTCCAGTCCTCGGGGTTCAAGAAGTTCGGCGGCAAGGTCGGCGGGTTCGTCGGCGGGACGATGGAGAAGACCGGGCAGGTCGCCCAGGCCGGCGCCTCGATGAGTGTCGACGTGCTCGGCCAGTCCGGCATCGGCAACCAGGGCTACTACCCGACCGACCACACCCCCAAGCAGAAGCGGCAGGGACAGCAGGGGCAGAAGCTCCGGCCGTTTAACGACACCAACGGCGACGGCGTCGCCAACGACATTCCCCCCGAGGTACAGGCCGCCGTTGAGGACGGAGCGTTTGTCGCTTGAGCATCTACGGAGCATCCGCAACCCGTGACCGGCAGGCCTGGCTCTTCGGGCTCACCGGCCCCCAGTTCTTCTTGGTGCTGGCCGCCGGGTTCCCGACCTGGATGGCGATCGCCGTCGGGCAGTGGGTTGCGCTGCTCGCCCTGGTCCCCCTATGGGGCGTGATTGGGCTGCTGGTCTGTCTTCCGATCCGGGGCCACTCGGCCTTCCAGTGGATCGGGGTCCTGTGCCGCCATCTGGCCGGGGCCGCGTTCGGCTGGTCGCGGTTCCAGTCCAAGGCCGCTGCCGGCGACCTCGACCTCGGCGCCGCGGAGGACGATGAGGACGACGGCGACGCGGGCGAGGCGGACCTGCCCGGCATCCTGTCCAGCATCCAGATCCACGACGGCCCGCCGATGACCGGGCAGACCACCCGGCCGGTCATCATCCAGAACCACGCGACCCGCACCTGGGCGGCCACCGCGCGGATCGTCCACCCCGGCATCGGGATGAGCGACGACGCAGATCGGTTCCGCATGGGTGCCGGGCTGATCGAGATGATGGAGGCCGCGACCGCCGGCAACCAGATCGACCTGGTCGTGGTTCAGGTGCGCACCATCCCCGACGACGGCACCGAGCGCGCTGAGTGGGTACGTCACAACGCGCGCCCCGACGAGCCTAAGGTTTCAGCCCGGGTCAACGCCCAACTGGAGTCGATGACCGCCGGGGCCGCCGTGCGCCGGGAGGCGTTCGTGACCGTGGTGGTTCGCGAGGACATCATCAACAAGGACGCCAGGCGCGCAGGGCGAGGCGTGATCGGTCGCGCGCGCATCCTGTACTCAGTGCTGGCCGAGGTGGAGGCCCGGCTGACTGGCTCGATCGGCTGCACGCGGGTGAACTGGCTCGACAGCTCCGAGCTCGCCGTTGCGATTCGCACCGGGTTCGAGCCCGGTGATGCGCCCGCGCTCGCGGACGCGGCGATCCACCACCGCGAAGACCCGTCGGTCGCGGCCGGTGTCCCGCTTGGCGCCGCCGGACCGACGAACGCGTCGACCGCGCTGCGTTCCTACCGGCACGGTGAGTGGGAGTCGATCTCCTCCACGATCCTGCTGCCGCGCAAGGGTGCCCGGATGGGTGCGCTGGCGCGGGTGCTGGTGCCGTCCCAGCCGGGCGAGCGGCGCGCGCTGACGGTGTTCTACCGGCCGGTCTCGCAGCAGGCGGCCGACCGGGCCACAGGCCGGGCGCAGATGTCTGCGGTGATGGCCGGAACGCTGCGTGAGAAGGCCGGCAAGGTCGAACGGGCCAAGGACCGCCAGTCGGTAGGCAAGCTGCAAGAGCGTGACGAGAAGCTCGAGATGGGTCGCTCGCTGGTCAAGGTGTCCTCGGCGGTCTCGGTCACGGTTCCGGCCAGCTGGAACGTGCAGGACTTCGGCCGCCGACTCGACGCCTCAATCCGCATCAGCGGCTTTACCCCGCTCCCTCTTGACGGGGCACACGACGCGGCCTTCGCCGTGTCCGCGATCCCGCTGGGGGCAGGCCTGCCGAAGAAGCGCCGCTAACCCGAGAAGCGCGCACACCCGGCCCGACCTGAAAGAGCCCGGTCGTCAGATGTCCGATCTGGCGGCCGGGCTGTTGCTTCTCCAGGCATGGAGCACCAATCGGCCCTGCCGAAGGAGACACCTGTGATGTCGACGCGATCGAGGAACCGCTCGGACCTGAGCGCGGCGCGACCGCCGCTGGTTGGTCGCCTGCACGAGATGGTGACCACGCGCCGCCCTGTCTCCAACCCGGAGCCGCAGGTGCGGTGGCAACGTCCCCACCTGGCGCGATGGCTCTACGTCGACGCGATGCGACGCACGCGGCGGCCAGGGATCGTCCTCGACCAGAGCGAGCCGGACCGGTACGCGCTCCTCGACGAAAATGCCGGGGGCGAGCGGCTCTCCGCATACGCCGACAGTGTGCTCAACCCACTCACGTTCGAGCACGTGCTCTCGACTTCGCCGCGCCTCACGACGGGGGAGTGGTGAGCGTGGCAGCGACCAAGACCCGCGCTCGGGGTGGTGGTTCGAAGACCTCGCGGCCGGCGTCGCGGACGATCGACGACCTGCTGTCGGACTTCGGGACCACGATGCCGCGCAAGGCGGCTACTCCGGCGGAGCCGCCCGCGGAGAAGCTCTTCCCCGGTTCGGTCAAGCCCAACGGCGTACGCCGGATGGGGCACGGGTGGGCGGCCACCCTGCCGCCGCTGGCCGGCTATCAGATGACCTCGGAGGAGATCCCTGTCCTGTGGCCGCTGATCTCTGGCGACGGGCTCCCGCCGTGGGGCGCAGAAATGGGCTACGACGTGCTCTCGGGCGGCAAGTTCTACTGCGACCCGATGGGTTGGGTGCTCGACGACTCGATCCCGGTTACCAACCCGAACATCTTCCTCTTCGGCAAGCCGGGGCGAGGGAAGTCCGCGACCGTCAAGGCGTTCATGCTCCGGATGATCCGCTACGGCTACCGGTCTCTGGTGCTCGGCGACGTCAAGGACGAGTACGAGGACCTCGCCCGGTTCCTCGGCGTCGCCCCGTTCCGCATCGGCCCCGGTCTCGCGGGCCGGATCAACCCACTCGACCTCGGCCCGCTCGGCGTGGACTGGGACAAGCAGACCAGCGAGGAGCAGCACCGCCGCGCGAACGTGATCTTCAACCGCTGGCTGTTCTTGATCCGGGGGCTGATCGGCTCCCAGGGCGTCACGTTCACCCCGACCGAGGAGCGGGTGATCAACAAGGTGCTGCGGCACCTGACCGGCTGGTCTGTTGGCGCCTCCCGTCTCGAGCCGGTGACCATCCCGCAGGTGTGGGCGGCATTGGACTCGCCCACCAAGGAGCTGGTCGCGGATTGCCGCTATTCCTCCGAGCAGGATTTCTACGACGGCACCCGTCCGTTGCGCGACGCTCTGGGGGCTCTGTGCGAGGGATCGCTGCAGGGCATGTTCGACACCGAGTCGACCTTCCGCCCCGACTGGCGTGCACCGATACAGACGCTGTCGCTGCGATCGCTGCACGAGACCGGCAACAAGGTCGCCGTCGGGATCGCGCTGATGTGCCTCAACTCTTGGGGTCAGGGCATGCGGGAGACCGCCTCCGCAGGTGATCGGCGGATCGTGCTCCGTGATGAGGCGTGGCTGCAGACCCGGCTGTCGCTGGACGCGGTGATGGCGCTGGACGCCAACTTGCGGCTCTCCCGCAGCGAGGGCGACATCCAGCTGGTGACCTACCACAAGCCGTCCGACCCGCTCTCGGCCGGCGACGAGGGCAGCCAGGCCGCTCAGATCGCCAAGGACCTGCTCAACCTCTCCGACGTCCGGATCCTGATGGGGCAGGACGAGTCGGTCGCCGACGAGCTCGGTCGGTTGATGGGCCTGTCCGAGATGCAGCAGTCCGTGATCACGAACTGGGCGATGCAGGAGAAGGGCCGCGCCCTGTGGATGGTCGGCGACCAGCGGTACAAGGTGCAGACGCTGCTCACGCCTCTCGAAAGGCGGCTCACGTACACCAACGACGCAATCGACCCGGCACTATGACTATTCGTCGAAATACTGACGGTTTCGCAGGGAATTGCCACCTGCTTGCGGGGTTCTCGCAGCATCGGGGTTCATTTTCGTGGGACTCGAGGACCTTCGATCGTCAGGTCGGGGTGCTCGAGGGTGCCAAGGTAGCGCGTCGCTCCGCTGATGCTGAGTCCGAAGAGGTCGCAGAGGCGTCGGACGTCGCCGCCGGTGGCATGGATCTCGTGGAGGATCCGGTCCTCGCGCAGGGCCTGGGCCCGCAAGGCCGACCCGAGCCAGGGGTAGTTGGGTCCTGCCGGGACGAGTCGGGGTGCGGTTCGCCGGTTGATGAGCAGGTGCGGGTTGGCGCTGTTGGGCCAGGTTCGGTTGCGGTGGTCGAGCCAGGCCGCCAGCCGGGTCCGCACAGGCGCTGCGAGCGGAATGTCTCGCTTGCCGAGGTGCAGGCGTCCGTCGACGATGTCGGTGAGCAGCAGGTGGCGCAGCTGGTTGAGGCTCAGGGCGTGGAAGGCCACCAGCGCCACGGCGAGCGCGGTGGCGGGGTTGGGCGAGTTCAGCTCGGCCCGGATCAGGGCAGGGTCGACGGCCAGCGGGATGTTGGTCGCGACCGGCGTGGGTTTGAGTCCCCGAGTTGGGTTGGTGAAGACGAGCTTGCGGCCCTTGAGGATCTTGAACAGCGACTTGAGTCCGAGCTCGGCGAAGTGCCGGTCGGTCTGTTTGGTTGGCAGTGCAGCCACGACGTCGGCGTGGGTGACCTCGGCGAAGGACTGGTAGCCGGCCTCGGCCCAGGCCTGGACGATCGGCGCGATCGCGCGGATGTGGACTTCCACGGTCGCTGGATTGCGCGGGAGCTGGCGTGGCGATTGGCGGGAGCCACCGAGCATGATCTGCAGCCACAGCTCGAGGTGCCGGCGCATCAAGGGCGGCAGCGCTCCAGAGGTTGCCATCGGAGTCGGTGAACTTGGCCGTGAAGTACTTCTCCACCCGGGTGGGGACGTCGTCGATGAGAAGTCCGGCGTCGGTCAGGACGTCGATGGTGGAGGAGATGGTGCCGTCGTAGCGGCGCAGGGCCACGATGTCGCTGGCTCGGATCTTCGCGGTGGGCGTGGGTCGCACGGTCTGCAGCATCCGAAGCGTCTGCATCACGGCATTGCGCTGTCGCACGCTCCAGCCGTAGCGGCGGGCGTGGTCGGCGAGGATGGCGGCGCAGTAGCGGGTCAGGTCGCTGTCTTCGACCAGGATGCGCTGGCGCAGGACCGTGGGGTCGGGTGCCATGTCGAACAGGGTGAGCTGCTCTGGGGCCTGGTCGTCGAAGCGGGTTCCTGGCTGGTGGGGCAACTGGTTCTTGTTCCTCTGGGACCATCTTCGCGTCCAGGTGACGTACTCGGGCAGCGGGGTGGCGCGCCGCTTGAAGAGCATGTTGGCGAAGAACAGTTGCTGGCTGTGCCTGTTCGCCCCGGCGATGTCGGGTGCTCGGCCGGGTGTTTGCTCGAGGCGAGCATTCTCCAGGCACAGCCGGCACGATCGTTGCTCGCTGATATGGCTGTCGCGGCCGCAGAAGGCGCAGGTTCCTTTGCGGTAGTGGGTCTGCCACCACTTGCACGACCAGCAGGTCCAGTTGTAGCGGGGGTAGACGCCCCAGGCCAGGCATCCCTTGCAGGAGTCGATGTGCTCGGGGCTGCGGGGATGGCATCGGCTGCACAGGCCCTGGCTGAAGTAGTCGTCGTGGCTGCTGCAGCGTCGGCACGGTGGCGGTGCGAACGGACCGCCGGGCAAGCAGCCGTAGCAGTAGTCGACCCGGGGACTGGTCCACGCGACTCGGTTGGCCCCGCACCGGGCGCAGGGCGGCGGCAGCCGCAGCGGCGCGTTCGGGCCCGGCGCTGGCACCTGGTCCTCGCGTTCGAGGGGTGTCGGCGGGGCCTACAGCGGCGGGGTGGAACGGGGGTTGCCGAACCGCGGACTCACGTTCGGTGAGCCACCCCCACCGCCGCCGTTCCCGTCCGGGTCGCCGTTGCTGTTGGCGGCTTCGGTGTTCTGGGGCCGTCGCTCGGCGACCTTCTCGGGCTCGGGGGTCATCAGGTCGTTGGGCGTGCACTCAAGGACGGCGCAGAGCACGTCGAGCTCTGCGAGCCGCATCGTCGGTGGGCTCCCGGCCCACCACGACGACATCTTCCCGGCGCTGATCTCAAGGCCGGCCTCGGCGAGCATCCGGCGCAGCTGTGCTGACTTCCAGATCCCACGTTCAGCGGCCCGCAGGCGTAACTGCCACTTCATCTTGGTCCCCTCGTCGGCTCGTCACTTCGCTGGATCGGTTCGGGTTCAGGTCTCCAAGCCGAGTCGGGCTTCGACTCGGTGGTTGGCGTTGTTCCAGGCGCGTTCGACGTGGTCGCTGCGCACGTGCACGTATCCCGACGTCGAGGACAAGAACGCGTGGCCCAACAACTCCTGGATGGCCTTGATGTCCATGCCGGCCTCATAGAGCGAGGAGGCGCAGTAGTGCCGCAGCACGTGCGGCGACATCCGTCCCGACCAGGCTGGCAGCCAACAGTCGACCTGGCTGCTCAAGGTCCGTCGCAGCACATCGGCGCGCACTCGTCGGCACCGCTCCAAGTCGCGGTCGATCCGCTCCGATGGGCAGCAGCGGTGCGTCCGGGTCGGCCCAGTCCGGCCCGAACTGGTGGCGGATCTCGGCCAGCCACCAGTCGGTCAGCTCGGCCGCACCGTTGATCGCCCGGCACCAGCCGCGGCCTGGGCCCGCGACCATGGGCGCCCTTGCCGAAGCGGACATGGAACTTGCCGAACCCACCCAGGTCTGGCCGCCAGTCGCGAATGTCAAGCATGACGGTCTCGTTGATCCGCAGGCCGAGTCGACGCCACAGCGATGCCGCGAAGTAGTCCCGTGCCGCCGGCAGGTATCGGCGCGCCTGCGGAACCGACCGACGCCAGCCGTCGAACAGATCCTCGATCTCCTCATCGCGGGGCGGCACCCGCACCTTGCCCAGCGAGTTGCCGGGCTGTCGGTTGTACTCGTCGATCGGCTGCTCGACGGCGACGCCGGTGGCCTGGCGGATCGCGCCCTCGTAGCGGGCGATGAGGAACTCGTAGAACAACGCCAATGTGCCCGCCTTGCCCGCACGGGTGGACACGCTGCGGCCCAGACGACGCTGTTCGGCCAAGAACGCGTCGGCGTTCTCGCAGGTCGCCTCCCACAACGGGACGGTCAAGGACCGCGCGAACTCGATCACGATCGCACGGCTGTTGCGGATGTGTCCGTCGCTCAACCCCGAGGCCGCCATCGCCAGCGCGTACTGGTCGACCAGCTCCTGCTCGAAGTCCTCAGCATCTTGCGCCGTAGTCAAAGCCAGCTCGGTCGATCCGCCCGGCAGCGCGACCAGCTTCACCGGAACCACAGTTCATGAGGACAGAGCATGCATCGACGCTACACCCAAACCGTCAGTGAGAGCGAGCAACCGTCAATGAATGACCCCCAGAGCCCCGAACCCACGCCACCTGCACAAATGCGGTTCACGGTCCCAGAAACCGGACCAACGAACCGTCGTGCATAGAGATCGTGGCCTGAATGTTCGCCGGATTTCTGACGGTTTCGCGTCGAACTTGCACCCGCTCGGGGTCCGTGTGAGGAGGCCGTAGTCGTGAAAAAGGGCATCCTCCTCGGCCTGCCGCTGATGCTCATCGCTCCGCTGATGCTGCTCATGCTGGGCATGGGGAGCGCGAACATCGAGGCCGTCCGGGCCGCATGCGCCACCACGGCGACCTCGGGGGGCACGGGCGGGTCGTTCAGGATCGGCACGCTGAACTGGCGCGGCGCTTCGCACTACAAGAAGGACCCCCACCCAGGTGAGCGGCCCTACGGCGTGCGGGTGCCGAACATGGTGACCAAGATCGGCACGTCCGGGGCCTCGATCATCGGGTTCCAGGAGTTCGAGCCACCACAGGCCCACGCCTTCCTCAAGGCCACTGACGGGGCGTGGGAGATCGTGGCCGGCAAGCGCCGGGGGCACCGATCCACCGCAGACGCGATCGCTTATCAGCCCTCTGCCTGGAAGGTCGAGGAGGTCCGCTACGTCTCGATCAGGTACGGCCGCCCGATGATCCAGGTCCCGCTGGCGCGGTTCACCTCCACTCGGCGGCTCGGGATCGATCTGGGTGCTCAACACCCACAACCCCGCCAATGTCGTCGGCGGCACGGACACGATGCGCGATGCCGCCGTCCGCGCCGAGGCCGGAGCATTGGGGAGACTGCAAGCCGTCGAGCCGAGCACGCCGCTATTCCTGGTCGGCGACATGAACGACAAGGCCCGGTTCAAGCGGTTGTTCTTGTCCGTGGCGGTCCGGACTGGTCGGCCGCCAACCCCAGCGACAAGCAGATCGACTGGATCATGGGCAGCCCCGCTGTCAGGTTCTCCGGCGCCGTGGTCGACCGGAGCACCAAAGACAGGGCGCACAGCTACACCGACCACCCGTTCGTCCACACCACTGCCCAGTTGAGCGGATCAGAGTCGGGTCGACCAGGAGCCAGCGCTGCCTGGGTGTGATGCCCACCGGGATCACGGCCACGCCCGGTGGGCCGGTGACAGGTCATGTCCTCGTCGCGAACGCAAACATCAAGACCCGCGGCGGCTTCAACCCTAGTGTCCGCGCGCTCACTGGGCCGGCACCGGACTTCATCACGCTCAACGAGGTCGAGGACGTGCCGCTGTCGCAGATGCGTTCCGCCGCGCTCGGCTACGACGCCTACCGCGAGGAGCAGCCGGCGGACGGAAATGATGCTGGGCAGGCCATGGGGAGCGCGATCATGTGGCGCTCGGACACCTGGACGATGCTCGACGGTGGCCGCGTCAAGATCGTCGACGACGACCACGTCGTGTTCAACGGCAAGAACAAGCTGTGGGACCGGTTCGCCGCCTGGGGCACCTTGCAGCGCTCCGACGGCGCAATCGTCTCGGTCATCGCGGTCCACCACATGACGAACGTCTACCAGATGCCTCGCCAGTGGGGGAACGCGCCGATGAGCCGCGCCGAGCAATACGGCCTCGGCATGGACTACCTGATCGACTTGGTCGGCATCCTGGCCCCGTACGGGCCGGTGCTGGTGGGTGGCGACATGGACTCCCACCCCAACGACGGGCCCAACGCGGCCGCGCCACGAATGGCGGCGGCCAGCTACCTCTATACCAAGGACTCCGGGGTCATCTACAACTTCTACGCCGCCCCCGTGAAGGTCGCGAAAACCTGGGAGGTCAGCGAGGCCGCCGTCCACTCCGATCACCCGGCTCTGTTCACACGCATGGCCATGAACGGTGCCGGTCCCGGCACGTACGCACCCACCGGCAGCCAGCACGGCGCTACCAGGCCGGCCGGCTGTCCGCCGTGTCCGACCTTAGGGAACCTCGGCACACTGCTCCAGCCGGTCGCTGAGACCGGCAACCTCGAGGCCGCCAAGGTCGCGGCCTCGGCCGCCTACCAGGCCGGGTTCCGCGGCGAGGACCTGGTCACCGCGGTGGCCATCGCCCGTGTGGAGTCGACCTGGAATCCGAAGGCCACCAACGGGAGCCACTTCGGGCTGTGGCAGATCGCGCAGGAGCACAAGGGCAAGGTGCCCGGCTGGAACACACAGGCCGACATCTTCGACCCGCTCCTCAACGCGAGGTACGCCTTCGCGCTCTACTCCGCGCGACCCGGGTCGGGGGAGGCCAAATTCGCCGACTGGATCCCGTTCGAGAAGACCGACTACCACCAGTACCTCGATGCCGCCCGCCAAGCGGTCGCGGCCACGGCGGAGGCACCACGAACGTCACCAACACCGGCTGCAGCGCCTCGCCGATACAGGTCGCCGGTGAGCTCTCGGCCGCACTCAAGGCCCGCCTCGACGCCATGATGAACACCTCCAACGGCCTCTGCGGCCTGTCGTGGACCAGGGGTGCTCCCTGCACCTACGACAACCAGTGCCCCAAGGTGGTCGACGCGCTCTACGGCGGCCCCGGGGTCGGCCGGGGCTACGGAAACGGGCAGGACGTCGCCCAAGGCATCATCAACGCCGGACTGGCCCAGTCCCACGGGACAGGACTCGACCCGCTGCCGCCCGTGGGCGCCGTGGTCTCCTACGACACCGGCAACGGCGTCGGCCACGTGGCGATCTACGTGGGCGGCGGCAAGATCTTCGGCAACGACTACGGCTGTAGCGCGAACGGCGTCTATGGCTGCGTCGGGTTCGCCGACGTCCACACACCCGGTGGCTCGGTCACCTGGGCACTGCCCAAGCAGGCGTTCGACCTGGGCGGGATGCCGGCGGCGGCCGCGTAAGCCGCGACGGAACAACAGGCGAACGCAGCGGAAGTCGAAAATCGGTCGCGCTGGTGTGTCCGATCGGCGCCGTTCTGGGTTGCCTTTCCAAACATGGACGTACGCATCGGCACCACAGTCGACGGCCGGGCCGCCGGGTTCGACACCAGTAGCGCCCGGCCGCTGCTGCTGGTCGGCGACGTCGGCCGAGGCAAGACCACCACCGCGCGCTACCTCACCCGGTGGTGGCTGGCGAACACCCGGCGGCATGCCCACGTGTACGCCCAAGCACCCAGCGAGTGGGCGGACCTGCGCTGCGAGCCCGAGCACCCCGACCAGCTGGAGCACCCGGTCGGCCGCGACTGCCGCCCGGGAGCCTGCCTGGTCGTGGTCGACGACATGGACCTGCTCGACGACGGCCGCATCGCCTTCCTGCCGCTGGGAAGGGCGCGAACGATCCTGACCTCTCACGGCGGCAACAGCCTGGCCGGCCGCGCGCTGCTCGACAACGAAATCGACTGCCTGGGCCTGGTCCGACCCGATCACGCCGACCCTGCCGAGGCCGCAGTACTGGACGGGCAGGGGCGCCTGGACTGGCCGATCGGCACTGTCGCGGTCATCCCGGATCAGCGGGGGCCGATGGACTTCCCGTGTCACCGCTGGCAGGCACCGGCCGGTGCGATGGGCGGCGGCGCGATGAGCATGGAGCGTTCCCGGCGCGCCCGGTTCACCAACGTCGCCCCGACGGCGGGCGAGTTCACGGTGGCCGTCCTCCTGGCCGGGCTCTTCGTCTTCCTGATCACGCCACTGGTCGTCCAGGGCGGTGTCGCGTGGGCCACCTCCGGGGACTTCGCGCTGCCGAACGGGCACCTTCTGGACGCCTACGCCGGGCTGCTGCACGGCCACTTCGGTGCGGGCCTGCCCCGCGGCGTCGCCGACGCGCTGCCGTCGGATGCCGTGATGTGGGTGCTCACGCTCCTCGGCGAGGTCCTGGTGCTCGGAGCCGCCGTCGTCGTCGGCATGTGGATGCGCGACCTGACCGGCACCGGCTCCCGGCACGGCCTGGCAACCCCGACGCAGGCCGCGGAGGCGCTCGGGGTGCCGCGACTGCGCAAGAGCGCAGCGGTGATCCGACCAGACCTCTACGCCCGCTCCGGGCGCCGAACCCCCGTCGGCAGCAAGTAGCCGACCCCAAGCGCACAGCGGAAAGGAAGCCAACGTGACCACAGCCCTCAAGCACGTGAACCCCCACGAGGTGGGCTGGCGGCTGGGCCGGGCCGGGCGCAGCGGACCCGAGCTGTGGGTGCCCTTCGACCGCACCACGTGCGTGATCGGGCCCCAAGGGTCCGGCAAGACCCTGGACCTGCTGGTGCCCGCACTGCTCGATGCGCCCGGTGGCGCGCTGGTGACCCTGACCAAGCCCGAGGACCTGTTCCTCACCCTGGCGGCCCGGCAGCGCGACGGCCGGCCGGTCGCGGTGCTCGACCCGTTCGACCTCGCCCCCGGCACCCCGGAGCTGGTGTGGGACCCGATCGACGGCTGTGAGGACGCGATGCTCGCCGAACGGCGGGCCAAGGCGTTCGCGGCCGGCACCATCAAGGGCGCCACCGCCAGTCCTCCGACCAGGCCGCCCGGTTCTACGCCGGCGAATGCGCCAAGGTGCTGCAGGCCTACTTCCACGCCGCCGCGATCGCCGGCATCGGGCTGGACGACGTGCTGATGTGGGTCTCCAGCCCGCGCCAGCACCCGCAGGCCGAAGAGATCCTGCGTACCCACCCGGCCGCGGAGCCGCTGTGGGACGGTCTGCTGCGCGGCGCCCTGCACGGCGACGAGCGGACCGCCGGCAACACCATCACCACCGTCCAGCAGGCCATGGCCCTGTTCTTCCAGCCCTCGATCCGGGAACGCTGCGTCCCCTCCCCGACGCGACCGGCCACCGACCTCGAGGCCCTGATCCCCGCCGGCGGCACCATCTATCTGCTCGGCCGCGAGGACCCCTACGCCAGTGCGTCGCCGCTGATGACCGCGGTCACCGAGCACATCCTGGACACCGCCAAGCGGCTGGGGGAGACCTCCCCGCACGGGCGGCTGTGCCCGCCGTTCCTGGCCTGTCTGGACGAGCTGCCCTCCACCGCGCCGATCCCGACCCTGGCGACCCGGATGGCGAACGAACGCGCCCTGGGGCTCTCCTTCATCCTCGCCGCCCAGACCTGGCGGCAGCTCGTCGTCTGCTACGGCGAGGACGAGGCCCGCACCATCTTCGGGCTGACCAACAACCTGGTCGTCTTCGGCGGCGGCAAGGACATCCGCTTCTACCAGGAGCTCTCCGACCTGATCGGGTCGACCACCCACACCGAGACCCGGTACTCGGCGCGCGGCCACGACTTGTTCGGCGTGACGGACCGGTCCTGGGACCAGCGGCGGGTGCCGATCCTCGAACCGGCCGAGCTGCGGCGCATCGAGCAACGCAAGGCCCTGGTGCTGGCCGAGACCTACGACCCGATCATCGCGAACCTGCACCGCTGCATCGACGGCAGACGCGGCAAGGAACTGCTGGCCGCGCAGAAGCGTGCCCGGCTCGCGGCGCGCGGCCACGACGACCGCCGCCAGCCCATCCACCCGGTGACCGACAGCCCCCACGCCGACCGAGCCGGGGCCCGGACCCGGCAGCGGCTCGGGATGCCCAAGTAGGCGAGGACCAGCCGATGACGACGAAGCACTCTCCGTGCACCCCTCCCATGTCGCCTCCCGCGCAGCGGGTGGGGCCGCCGCACCGGAGGCAACGGGACGATGCCGCTGGGTGGGCTGATGGTGCGCCCGTTCCCTGAGCCCGGCCCCACATCCGCGCCGCCATGGAGCAGCTGCAGCAGCGACGGTCGATCCGCCGGCCGATGAGGACGAGCTGCGCGGCTCGCGCAGCTGCCGCGCCCGTGGGACCCGGCCACGTGCACGGGCTGCTCGCGCCGAGTTGTGGCAGTGGCTCGACCGGGTGGCGGGGTGGATCAACGAGCAGCACCTGTGGAACGTGACCCGCCCCGGGATCCCGGAATGCTGGCCGGCCCACCCGCACCTGGTGCACGACCTCGCGGTGGTGGCCTGCTGCCGTTACTACACCAATTTCGCCGTCACCCCTGCCGCCCTGGAGGACTGGCACCGCTACGGGCTACCGGCGTTCCTCGAGCGGCTCCGCGAGCGGCTCGGCGACGGCTGTCAGCCCGGCAAGCACCAGCCCCGCCCCGCCGCGAGCGCGACG
>CAVWZO010000005.1:0-123906 GCA_963759525.1 uncultured Actinomycetota bacterium
CCCTCCCCGCTTCGCTCCCCCGAGACATTCGCGCCGTCTCGGCTCTGCATGATTCACATGTTCAGGCCTTGGCGGCCTTCACATGTGGATCATGTGACCAGCAAGGCCTTCGACTGCTTCCTTGACGGCCTCGGAGAGGGTCGGGTGGGCGAAGACGTTGCGGGCCACCTCGTCGGCGGTGAGGTCCCACTTCTGGGCCAGGGTGAGGGCCGGGAGGAGCTCGGTGACGTCGGGGCCGATCATGTGGGCGCCGATGATCTCGTTGTACTTCTTGTCGGCGACGAGCTTCACGAAGCCGGACGAGTCACCGAGGCCCTTGGCCTTGCCGTTCGCCGAGAAGGGGAACTTGGCGACCTTCACGTCGTACCCCTTCTCCTTGGCCTGGGCCTCGGAGTAGCCGAAGGAGGCGATCTGCGGCTGGCAGTACGTCGCCCGCGGGATCATGTCGAAGTCGATCTCGATGGTGTCGTGGTCCGCGATGGTCTCTGAGGTCACGATGCCCATGGCCTCGGCCGTGTGCGCGAGCATCAGCTTGCCGGTGACGTCACCGATGGCGTAGACGCCGTCGACGTTGGTACGGCCGCGCTCGTCGACCGTGATGGCGCCGCGATCTGTCTTGACCCCTGTCTTTTCGAGTCCGTAGCCCTCGATGCGCGGAGCGAACCCGATCGCCTGAAGCACCTTGTCGGTCTCGATGACCTCTTCCTTGCCGTCCTTGCTGACGGTGACCTTGACCTTGTCGCCCGAGTCGTCGATCTTCTCGACCTTGGTCTTCAGCAGCACCTTCACACCGAGGTTCTTGTAGTGCTTGGCCAGCTCCTTGGAGACGTCGGCGTCCTCGGTGGGCACCATCCGGTCCAGGAACTCCACGATCGTCACGTCGACACCGAAGTTGGCCATCACATAGGCGAACTCGACGCCGATGGCGCCCGAGCCCGCGATCACGATCGAGCCGGGCAGCTGGTCGTCGAGAATCTGTTCCTCGTAGGTGACCACGTTCCTCGAGAGCTCGGTGCCGGGCACGAGCCGGGTGGTGGCGCCGGTGGCGATGATGATGTTGTCGCCGGTCACCTTGCGGGTCTTCCCGTCGTCGCCCTTGACCTCGATGGTCTTGGCATCGAGGAAGGTGCCCCAGCCGTCGATCTCCTCGATCTTGTTCTTCTTCATCAAGAAGTGCACGCCCTTGACGATCGAGTCCGAGACCTCGCGGCTGCGGGCGTGGGTCGGCTTGAAGTCCATCGAGGCGTCGCCGGTGATCCCGAACTTGTCCTTCTCGTGGTTCAGGATGTGCGACAGCTCGGCGTTGCGCAGCAGTGCCTTCGACGGGATGCAGCCGACATTGAGGCAGACGCCGCCCCAGTACTTCTTCTCGACCACACCCACCTTCAGGCCAAGCTGGGAGGCGCGGATTGCGGCGACGTACCCACCAGGGCCGGCACCGAGGACCAGGACATCGAAATCGCTCACGAGGGCGAGCCTATTCCTCAACCGTAGGAGTACCGCAATGGGTGCTCGCTATCCGCCTGCGTGACACGGTTGGGGCATGCGCTTCCTGATCTCCGGCTCCTCCGGCTTCCTCGGCACCAGGCTTCGCGAAGAGCTGGGCAGACGGGGCCACGACGTGACTGCGCTCGTACGACGGCCACCGGGGCCAGGCGAGGTCCGATGGGACCCGTATGCCGCGGAACTCGGGATCGAGGTGGTCGACAACCACGACGTCGTGGTCAACCTCGCCGGCTCTCCGACGCTCGGCAACCCGCACTCGAAGAAGTGGGCCGAGACGGGTGCGAAACAGCCGTGTCACGACGACACGAGTGCTCGCGGAGGCGATCGCCGCCAGCACCACCAGGCCCACGTTCCTTGCGGGCAACGGCATCAGCGTCTACGGCGACCATGGCAGCCAGCCACTCACCGAGGACGCGGACTCCCGAGGCGACGCCTTCCTTACCCGGGTCGCGCGGGCGTGGCAGGAGGCGACCGAGCCCGCGCAGGCAGCAGGTGCACGTGTGTGCGTGCTGCGCACCGCGCCGATCTATGACCGTCGCAGCCAGCCGCTCGGGATGCTGCGCCTGTTGTTCAAGGCCGGGCTGGGAGGGCGTCTGGGTGACGGGAGCCAGTACGTGCCCATGATCTCGGGGCGCGACTGGGTTGACGCTGTCATCCATCTCGCCGAGACCGAGGCGGCCAGCGGGCCGTTCAACCTGTGCTGCGAGAGAGCGCCCACCAACGAGGAGTTCACCCGAGAGCTCGCGCACCAGCTGCACCGTCCGGCGTTCCTGCGGGCACCGGCGTTCGTGCTCCGGCCGGCCGCAGGCCCGATGTCCGACGAGGTCCTCGGCTCGATCAACTGCGTGCCGGCCGCCCTGTCCAAACACGGGTTCGCCCACAGCGACGCCGACGTCAGCGCCGTACTGCGCGAGGGGCTCGACCCGAGTCGTTGACTCCGGCGACCCGCCAACTTCCTGACACGCAGGCGCAGCTCGATCTCTCGGGTGACCGGTCGGCTGCTTCGCAGCGGCACTGCGTGACCGTCCTGCACCAGCTCTCCCCCGGCGACCCGGTCGCAGACCCTGAGCCGGATCACCGAACGGTCGCTGCGGAGCACACTCACCGCGAACACCTGCGTCACGATCCGGCGTACGACGAGCCCGCGGGCGGCGTAGGCATTGAGCAGCCGCACGTCTGCTCGACCGGCCCCGGAACCGCGCACGTAGAGGGAGCGCAGCGCGTCCGCATCGACGTCGACCCAAGCGCGCTCCCGACGCTTGTCCCAGGCGTGCAGGACCTCGAGCGCATCGACGAGATCGGCCCGTGGCGAGGACACCACGTGCGGCTCGGGTGGTTGCCGGGCAGAGTCGAAGGGCCCGACCACCGCAAGGGGAAGCAGCAGAGGGATGGCCGCGAGGAACCGCATGCCGCCACCCTGCCCCCGATCTCGGAGCGGCGGTCGGTTGTCCACAGGCGAACCCGTGCGGGTTAGCCTCGGGGGGTGAACGCCATTGTCTTCGAGGAGCTCACCGACGGTCCGGCCGACTACCTGGTGGCATGGGACCGCCAACGCGAGGTCCATGCAGACGTGGTCGCCGGCGGCCCCGAGACGGTTCTGCTGCTGGAGCACTCCCCCGTCTATACGGCCGGCAAGCGCACCGAACCGCACGAACGACCGACGGACGGCACGCCGGTCATCGAGGTCGACCGCGGCGGAAAGATCACCTTCCACGGTCCCGGTCAGCTGGTCGGCTACCCGATCGTGCGGCTGCCTGACCACGTGCTCGTCGTCGACTACGTACGCCGCCTCGAGGAGGCGTTGATCGCTGTTTGCGCCGACCTCGGCGTGAGAACGGCACGCGTGCCCGGCCGCAGCGGGGTCTGGCTGCAGGCCGGCGACGGTCGTCCCGAGCGCAAGATCGCCGCGATCGGCATCCGGGTCAGCCGGGGCGTGACGATGCACGGCTTCGCCCTCAACTGCGACGTTGATCTCTCCTGGTACGAGCGGTTCGTGCCCTGCGGGATAGCCGACGCCGGCGTCACCACGCTGTCCGACGAGCTGGGTCGCGACGTACCCGTCGCCGAGGTGCTGCCGCTCGTCGAGAAGCACCTTTCCCAACTGCTGTCCTGGGCGCCTTACGACCCCACGCCCGACTACGAGCCCCGGCCTGAACCGGGACGCCGTACTGCTGCTGCGACGTCCTCCGGGACGGTCTCCGGCACAGCTTCCGGGGACCTGCGTGTCCCTGTGCTCAATCCCCTTGCCTGACCACGCGTTGCGCCATGCTGGGACCTGGCGTGCGGAAGGGTGTGTCGACGACCTATGACCGACCTCGTGATCGAGACGAGCGGCCTGCGCAAGGTCTACCGCTCCCGGGCCCGCCGCACGATTGCGGTCGACGGTCTCGATCTCAGCGTGCCGCCCGGCGGGGTCCACGGGTTCCTCGGTCCCAACGGGTCCGGGAAGACCTCCACGATCAAGATGCTGCTCGGCCTGGTCAGCGCGTCCAAGGGTGAGATGCGGTTGTTCGGCCGCCAGGTTCCCGCCCGGCTGCCCGAGGTGATCGACCGCGTCGGCGCGGTGGTCGAGGAGCCCCGCTTCGTGCCCACGTTCTCCGGGCGCAAGAACCTCAGCCTGCTCGCCCGGTCCATCGGCCTGCCACGCTCCTCGGTCGACTCCGTGCTGCAGCAGGTCGGCCTGACCGATCGCGCGCGGGACGACTACAAGGGCTACTCCCTCGGCATGAAGCAGCGGTTGGCCATCGCGGCCGCCCTGCTCAAGAGTCCTGACCTGCTCATTCTCGACGAGCCGACCAACGGGCTCGATCCCGCCGGGATCCAGAGCATCCGCGAGCTCATCCGCGACCTCGGGGAGTCCGGGGTCACGGTGCTGCTGAGCTCGCACATCCTCGCGGAGGTGCAACAGGTCTGCCACTCGGTCTCCATCATCGGCGAGGGTCGGCTGCTCGCCTCCGGCAAGGTCGAGGACCTGCTCGGCGAGAACGTCTCCCGCACCCGCGTCGGTGTGGCAGACCCGCAGGGCGCCAAGCACTTCCTGGAGTCCGCTGGGTACGCCGTGACGCGGAAGGGCGACCACCTCGTGGTCGAGGGGCACGAGCGGCCGGAGCAGATCACCCGGCTGCTGGCCGACAAGGGTGTCTACGTACAGGAGCTGACCGCCATCCGCCCGACGCTCGAGTCCTTCTTCCTCAGGCTCACCGGACGTACCGGGGAAGAGCCCGCCGAGCCGGAGGGCGACGAGCCGGAGCCGACGCCCGGGGGTGCGTCATGATGCGTCTGCTGGCCGTGGAGCTCAGCCGGTTCCGCTCGCGGCGCGCGATCGCCCTGCTAGGCCTGGCTGCGATCCTTGCGGCCGTCGTACTTGTCGGCGCGACAGCGTGGAACACCCGGCCCCTCACTCAGGCGGACCGCGCCGACGCCGCCGCGCAGGCCAAGCTGGAGGGCCAGAAGCCCGAGATGCAGCAGCAGGTGAGGGCCTGCCGCGCCGACCCCGCCGGATATCTCGGTCCGAACGCGGCAGCCGCTGACTGTCACGGGGCGCTGGTGCCCTCCGCCAGGAGCTACTTGCCCCGCAAGGCGCTGCACCTGGACAACGTGCTGAAGAACCGGGGGGCCGGCCTGGCGCTGATCGTCGTGGGGCTGATCGTGATCGCTGGGTGCACCTTCGCCGGCGCCGACTGGTCCTCGGGGGCACTGACCAACCAGCTGATCTTCGAGCCTCGCCGCACCCGGCTTTGGCTGGCCAAGGCAGCCGCGGTGATGCTCGGCAGCGGCCTGGTGGCGCTCGTCGTACTGAGCGGATTCTGGCTGGCCCTGGGAGCCATCGCGCAGGCGCGCGACCTCATCGTGCCGTCCTCAGACGTCACCGAGGTGGCCTGGCATGTGATCCGGGCCGTGGCGCTGAGCATGGGGGCCGGCCTCGGCGGCTTCGCGCTCACGATGATCTTCCGTCACACCGTCGCGACGCTGGCGCTGCTGTTCGTCTACAGCGTGGGCGGCGAGATCGCGGTCAACCTGCTGCCCTTCGATGGAGCCGGGCGCTGGTCGGTCGGCAACAACGCTCTGGGTTGGCTGGCCACCCACCACCGATACTTCGACTCCACGATCAGCTGTACGCCGGGCGAGCGCTGCAGCTCGATGCAGGTGATGAGCCACCTCGAGGCGGGAACCTTCCTCGGCATCTTGCTGCTGGTCGCCGTGGCGGTCTCGCTTGTGTGGTTCCAGCGTCGCGACATCTGAGGTCCGGAGCGGTCAGCCCACCTGCGACCGGTAGTGCTCCTGCATCGCCGGGTAGTAGTCCCGGTCGAAGTTGATCGCCCCGACGTCACCGCCTGTCTCAGCGGCGACGAGCCGGTCCAGGTAGTACTCCCACCCCGGGCCGACACTCTCGGCTGCCACCGGGTCGATGTCGGGCTGGGAGAAGGTCAGCGTGGTGACCCCGGCGCGCTCCTCCAGCAGCAGGTCGAGATACCAGTGCTCCTCGCCAACGTTGGAGGTCACCCGGAGCGCCCGGGGCGGGTCGCACTCGCGGATCACCATGTCCTCGGGCTCTGTCGCACCCTCGGCCGTCATCAGGAACGCCACCCGCCCGGACGCCGGGTCCCCGGTGAAGGTGCCGATCCAGCGGGCCAGCCGCTCGGATTCGGTGACCGAAGCCCAGACGTCCTCGATCGGCGCCTTGAACTCTCGGGTGATGGTCAGGACCAGACGGTCTCCCTGACGGCTGATCTGTCCGGTGGGCTGCACGCTCATGCGGTCTCCTCGTGCTCTTGGTGGGTAGTGGTCGCGCGCTCGACGGTGCGGCGCTCGCGCGAGGTCCGGCGTACTTCGGTGTCGAGGGCGTCGAGGCCGGCCGGCTCGATGCGCCAGTCGCTGGCAGGTGCGGACAGCTCGGCGAGCAGGTCAGCGACCGGCGAGAGCCCGTCAGGCACCAGGGCGTAGTGGCGCTCACGCCCCTGCACCGTCGCGCTGACCAGGCCTGCCTCGGTGAGCAACCGAAGGTGCTTGCTGATCGCGGGCCGCGAGATCGGGTGGCCCGCGGCGAGGTCCACGACCCGGGCGGGTCCGGACCTGATCGACCGCAGCAGCGACCGGCGGACGGGGTCGGCAATCGCGGCGAAGGGGTCCATCCCAAAATGGTAACCATTCGGTTACCTAAATGCAACCACACCGTGCAGAACGCATGGTCTGTCCACGTACAGTAGGGCCCGTGACTCAAGCCCCAGCCCCCGAAGGCCGCAGGCTGCTGCGCCTCGAAGTCCGCAACGCCGAGACCCCGATCGAGCGCAAGCCGGAGTGGATCAAGACCCGGGCCAAGATGGGCCCGCAGTACACCGAGCTGCAGCAGCTCGTGAAGTCCGAGGGACTGCACACGGTGTGCCAGGCGGCCGGTTGCCCCAACATCTACGAGTGCTGGGAGGACCGTGAGGCGACGTTCCTCATCGGCGGCGACCAGTGCACCCGCCGCTGCGACTTCTGCCAGATCGACACCGGCAAGCCGGATCCGCTCGACCGCGACGAGCCGCGACGAGTCGCGGAGTCGGTGCAGACGATGGGCCTGCGGTACGCGACGATCACCGGGGTCGCCCGGGACGACCTGCCCGACGGAGGGGCCTGGCTGTACGCCGAGACGGTGCGTGCGATCCACGAGCTCAACCCCGGGAACCGGCGTGGAGAACCTGATCCCCGACTTCAACGGCGAGCCGCACCTGCTGCAAGAGGTCTTCGAGAGCCGTCCCGAGGTGCTCGCACACAACGTGGAGACGGTCCCTCGGATCTTCAAGCGGATCCGCCCGGCCTTCCGCTACGACCGCTCGCTCGACGTGATCACCCAGGCCCGTGAGTTCGGGCTCGTGACCAAGTCCAACCTGATCCTCGGGATGGGCGAGACCCGTGAGGAGATCCACCAGGCCCTGGTCGACCTGCACGCGGCCGGGTGCGAGCTGATCACGATCACCCAGTACCTGCGTCCGTCGCCGCGTCACCACCCGGTCGAACGGTGGGTCAAGCCGGAGGAGTTCGTGGAGATGGCCGCCGAGGCCGAGGAGATCGGCTTCGCCGGTGTGCTGAGCGGTCCGCTCGTGCGCTCGTCGTACCGTGCTGGGCGGCTGTACCGCCAGGCAATGGAGGCGCGCAGCGCCCAGGTGCCGTCGGGGGCCGGCGTCTGACGGCCGCGACTCACCGCTAACTGCGGAAGCCGCTCGACCACCTAGAGTGGGGCTTCCCCTCTCACCACCAGTCGTAGACAGGCAAAGGCATCACGCATGGCCAAGAAGCCCCCCAAGGCGAAGCCCCCGAAGGACCCGAACAAGAAGGGTCGGATCAAGCAGATCCGGCAGAGCTACACGATGACGAAGACCACCGATCCTCGGATCGGTCTGATCCTCGCGGGCGTGTTCCTGCTGGCCGGCCTGGCCGGGTTCGCGGTGATGCTCCTGGTCTTCCGGACCCTTTACTTCTCGATCCCCTTCGGCGTGATGGTGGGGCTGCTTGCCACGTTGATCGTGTTCGGGCGGCGCGCTCAGAGCTCGGCGATCGCCCAGATCGAGGGGAAGCCCGGCGCCGCCGCTGCAGCCCTCGGCATGCTGCGCCGTGGCTGGAAGGTCGAGCCCGCGATCGCGGTCACCAAGCAGCAGGACGTGGTCACCCGCGTCGTCGGTCCGCCCGGCATCGTGCTGATCGGCGAGGGCAACATCAACCGGCTGCGCCCCCTGCTCACCTCTGAGCGCCGCAAGCACGAGCGGGTCGCGAGCGAGACCCCGATCCACGAGATCGTCGTCGGCCACGACGAGGGTCAGGTGCCCCTCGCCAAGCTCACCAAGCGGGTCACCAAGCTTGGCCGCCAGCTCAAGCCGGCCCAGATGACCGACGTACTCGCTCGCATCAAGGCACTCGACGCGAACCGCTCCAACATCCCCATGCCCAAGGGCCCCCTGCCAACCTCGATGAAGGGCATGAGGGGCAATCAGCGAGGGCGCTAACCAGCGAGGCCGGTCACGGCCGAAGCTGATGAGGAGCCGAGACGTCGCAAATGTCTCGGAGGCAATCAGCGAGGCCGGTCACGGCCGAAGCTGATGAGGAGCCCAGCCGTCGCAAATGTCTCGGAGGCAATCAGCGAGGCCGGTCACGGCCAAAGCTGATGAGGAGCCGAGACGTCGCAAATGTCTCGGAGGAGCGAAGCGGGGGAGGGACATCTGCGACGTCTCGGCGACCCCACCCGTGAACCGCAACGGGCAGCCGACCTGAACCCCAAGGGGTTGGCCTGAAACCGCAATCAAAGGTCGGCCCGAAAACCGGCAGCAAAACCAACGGAGCCGCCTACCTCCGGTACGCCGCGGCCCCGGTCCACAGGTCGTGCAGACCTCGCCCGCTGTCCGGCTTGAAGACCAGCGGCGGCACGACTACGCAGATCAGCAGGGTCCTGGCGAGCGCCATCAGCAGGTTCAGCGGCCGACCCTCGGTGGTGAGCACTCGCACTCCGGCCAGCAGCTGGCCGAATGAGCCGCCGGCCAGGGCTGTCAGTAGGGACACCTCGATTGCGAAGATGCCGAGGACGACCCATCCGGAGCTGCGGTCGTTGAGGTAGTCCCCCGGACCGATGATCCCCACGGTCACCAAGGTGCTGGCCGCCCAGTCGAGGATGAGCGCGACGATCCGTCGAAACCAGGACGCGTACTCGGGCACGCACCGACCCTATCCGCCGCTCGCAGCGCCCCTGCGCGCGCCTGATGGACCGCTGTTACATGTGCGAAACAATCTCGATACGGTCGTGCAACGGCGTGTACGTAGTTTCGCGTGGTCGCGCTCGCAGCGAAGCGAGATGCGACGCTCACCACTTGACGCGGTCGCCCACCCATGGCGGCCAAGGAGGACGAATGTTCCAGAACAGCGAAGAGCTGCTGAAGTACATCAAGGACGAGGCCGTCGAGATGGTCGACGTCCGCTTCTGTGACCTGCCGGGTGTGATGCAGCACTTCACGGTGCCGATCTCCTCGTTCGACCAGACCGTCTTCGACGACGGCCTCGCCTTCGACGGTTCCTCCATCCGCGGCTTCCAGGCCATCCACGAGTCGGACATGGCGCTGTTCCCGGACCCGACCACGGCGTACATCGACCCGTTCCGCGTCGCCAAGACCCTGGTCGTGAACTTCTTCATCCACGACCCGATCACCGGCGAGGCCTACTCGCGCGACCCGCGCAACATTGCCCGCAAGGCGATGGCCTACCTCTCCAGCACTGGCATCGGTGACACGGCGTACTTCGCGCCCGAGGCCGAGTTCTACGTCTTCGACAACGTGCGGTTCGAGACCAAGGCCAACGCCGGGTACTACCACATCGACTCCGAGGCGGGCGCGTGGAACAGCGGCTCCGAGGACAACAACCGCGGCTACAAGGTCAAGTACAAGGGCGGCTACTTCCCGGTGGCGCCGTACGACCACTTCGGTGAGCTCCGCGACGAGATGGTCATCGAGATGGAGCGCGCCGGCCTGCACGTCGAGCGCGCCCACCACGAGGTCGGCACGGCTGGCCAGGCCGAGATCAACTACCGCTTCTCCGAGCTGCTCAAGGCCGCAGACGACGTGATGAAGTTCAAGTACCTCGTCAAGAACGTCGCCTGGCGCAACGGCAAGACCGCGACGTTCATGCCGAAGCCGATCTTCGGCGACAACGGGTCCGGCATGCACTGCCACCAGTCCATCTGGAACGAGGGCGAGCCGCTCTTCTACGACGAGACCGGGTACGCCGGCCTGTCCGACACGGCCCGCCACTACATCGGCGGAATCCTCAAGCACGCCCCGTCGCTGTTGGCGTTCACGAACCCGACGGTGAACTCCTACCACCGTCTGGTGCCAGGTTTCGAGGCACCGATCAGCCTGGTCTACAGCCAGCGCAACCGGTCTGCCTGTGTCCGGATCCCGATCACCGGCGCCAACCCGAAGGCCAAGCGGATCGAGTTCCGTTGCCCCGACCCCTCGGCCAACCCGTACCTCGCCTTCTCGGCGCTGCTGCTGGCCGGTCTCGACGGAATCCAGAACAAGGTGGAGCCCGCCGAGCCGATCGACAAGGACATCTACGAGCTGCCGCCGGACGAGATGGCCGACATCGACCAGGTGCCGACCTCGCTGAACGCGGTGCTCGACAACCTCGAGCGCGACCACGACTTCCTGACGGTCGGCAACGTGTTCACGCCCGACCTGATCGAGACGTGGATCGACTTCAAGCGCACCCAGGAGATCCTGCCCGTGCAGCTGCGGCCACACCCGCACGAGTTTGAGCTGTACTACGACATTTAGGTCGTAAACAGATCGAATTACTCATATTCGATCAGACCGATGGCCCCGAGGACTCCCCTCGGGGCCATCGTCATTTGGAGGCGCGAGATCGCCACCGAGCCCGCCCCTATGTCAATCCGCCCAGACGGCCGCAGGCCCGCGCCGCTGCGCCGCCTGTCGGCACTCACGGAGTGAGAATCTCGCCGAATCTCGGGGCACTCCGTCGCGTGCCGTATCTCGCGGACAGGCTCTGCGGCCTTCATCCATACTGTCGCAGGTGACGCGCAACCGAAGCCTTGTGTGCGTAGTCGCGCACCCCGACGACGACGCCCACGCCGTCGCCGGAACCGTCGCTCTGCATGCGGAGGAGCCCGACTTCCGGTTCGTCCTGGTGCACGCGACCCACGGCGAGCTGGGCGACATCCGGGAAGGCTTCCCAGCTACGCGCGAGACGCTGGCGGCGGTGCGCCAAGCCGAGGACGAGGCGGCCTGGGCTGCTCTCGGGCGGGTCCCGGACCGGCACGAGTGGTTGTGTCTGCCAGACGGTGGAGTTTCTTCCCTGCCGTTCAACGACGTTGTCGCGATGGTCGAGCGGATCCTTGTCGAAGAGCAACCTGCCGTCGTTGCGACGTTCGGCCCGGACGGCATCTCCGGTCATCCGGACCATGTGACGATCGGCGCGGCGACCGACGCGGCCTTTGCCCGGGCGCGCGGTCGCGGAGGGTCCGGGTTCCAGCGGCTGGCGCACAGTGCGGTCCCGCAGTCGTTTGTCGACCGGTAGAACCGCCGGCGTGCCGAACTCGGGCTCTTCGCGTTCGACCCGACCGAGGTCTACCACCTACGGGGGGTTCCCGACGAACGGATCGGGGTCACGGTCGACTGCCGCACCGTCGCCGGTCGCATCGGCGCCGGCTTGCGTGAGCACCGGAGCCAGCACCATGTGATGTCCGACGTCCCGGACAACCCCGAGCAGTGGGACAAGCGCATCAAGTACGAGTGCCACGTGATCGCCTGGCCGGCCCAGGAGCCCGGAGCGCCGATGCTGACCGATCTCTTCGACGACCTCTCCTCGTGACGGGGGCGCTGGAGCTGAGGTCCCCCAGACGACCCGCCCGCAACGGCCGCGACTCGGGCGATTCAGGCGCCGAAGCCGAGGAAGACGAGGAGTCGCCTCTCGAACTCAACCAATGTCCGTGCCTCGAGCCTTCCGACCACCGTGTGTGCGTTGCTCCGCCGGACGGTGGTGATCTTGTCGATCATCAGGAAGCTGTCTTGGTCAAGGCCGTTCTCCTCGTCCGCACTGACGGGCACCCGCAGTAGAGGCGCGTCTACTTCGGTGTTCGTGAATGGGCAGACCGTCAACGAGTCAGTCGCATCGAACCGGTCGTCCTGGACGATCAAGGCAGGCCGTGGCTTGTTCGCGTAGACGCCGCCGGTCCGCTCGCCGCCCAGCCTCCGAGAGATCAGCAACCTCCCGCTCGACGAGGAGGCGCTTCGTGCCGATCCAGACTCCACCTGGACACGAACGCCCCTGGCCTAGCCTTGCGGGGCACGTTTGCACTTGATGACTATCCAAGTAGTCATATGAGCAGTATTCTGCTCATATGGATTTCAGCGTACCCTTCGGCGGGTTGATGCCCGGGGCCCGCGGCGCGGTCCTCGCGGTGCTGCTGCGCACAGGCGCGCCGCTCACGGGGCGACGGATCCACTCGCTGATTGAGGGACACAGCCTGGGTGCCGTGCAGCAAGCCCTTCGGGATCTCGAACGGATCGGCGTGATCACAACCGAGACCATCGGGCGCGCGGGCGTACACCGCATCAACGAGGACCACGAAGCCGTCGCTCCCCTGCGCTCGCTCGCCAGCCCGATCGAGATGCTGACCCGCGTCGTGCGCCAATCCACCTCTGATGTCGAAGCCGTGATCGTGTTCGGCTCCGTCGCCCGCGGCGAGGCGCACGCCGTCAGCGACATCGACCTCGTCGTGATTGCGCCCGACGCATGGGACGGGCGAGCAGACCTCCAGCTGCAGGTCCACGAACGACTCGGCAACGACTGCGACGTGCTCCAGCTGTCGCGCGAGGATTTCGCTCGCCCCCCGGAGGACCGAGAGCCGATCGTCGCCGAGATTCTCCGTGACGGCCTCGCACTGGTCGGCACCATGCCGCGACCGAGCCGGCGGAAGGCATCATGACCACCGCCGAGAGCCTGAACTACGCCAAGCGGTATCTCCAGAAGGCCGAGGAGTACCTGGCTTCCGCCCAGGACAACCTTGACCTCGAGTGCGCTACCCCTGCAGCGGGCGACGCGATCCACGCCGGCATCAGCGCCAAGGACGCGATCGTCACGATGCTGACCGGTGCTACCAGCAAGACCAAGGACCACGCCAAGTCCTCCGGCGAGCTGCACTCGGGACTCGATCCGAGGCTGCACATGCCGAGAAGAACGCTCCGCGAACTGATCACCATCAAGGGCGACGTCGAGTACGGCACCACTCATCACGCTCGCGAAGGCCGAGCCGTATGTACGACGCGCTCGGACGCTCGTCGACCTGGCGAAACAGATCGTTCGACCCGGCCACTGATGGGACGTCGACCGCGTTGCTGTGACCCAGGGATCCTCCGTTAATCAACCTCGCCTGGACGCTGAATGGGTTGGCTCTCCCCACGGCCGACAAGGCTCTAGCGGCTAACCCCGGGACAGCAGGCGACGCCTCAGCTGCCGGCCGGCCACTGGGGACAGGTGACCTTGTACGCCCGGCCGGGGAAGTGCTCCTTCCACTCCTTTCGGCTCAGATTGCGGCCCGCGATTGTGCAGGCCCGGTCAGACCAAGAGTCGGGGTTAGTGTCCACGGTCCAGGTCCTGCCGTCGATGCCCGCCACCAGCACGCCGCTGCTGTCCGGCAGGTAGGTGAGCCGCGCCTCCGGCGTGCGCAGCGGAAGCGGGATGGTGGCCTGGCGAGCGCCGGTGGTTCCGTCGAAGAGCACGATCCCGTCAGCGTCCAGTGTGGCGAACTGGGTGCCGTCCGGGGACAGGTCGAAGGTGCCGGACCTCTCGTCCCGGGGCGCTGAAGCGCCGAACCACTCCCAGGTGCTGGCGTCGATGAGCTGCACCTCCGGGTCGCTGAGGTTGGGCCCCAGGAATCGGGTGGCGTCCTGCGAGACATCGGCCTCCAATGTCCTGGCGACAGGGAACGTGCCGGGGGGCGCCACCGTGGCCACGGCGCCGGTGCCGGGTACGACCCGCAGCACTGCGCCGTCGTGCGCGAAGGCGAACACCGACCCGTCGTCGGGATGCGGCACGACCCCGAGGACGGGGCTTCTCAGCTCGATCGGCACACGAGCGGGCTTCAGGTTCGCTGCATCCAGGACGAGCAGGCTGCTCTCGTCGATGACGTTGACGTACACCTGGTCGCTCGACGGGCTGAAGGCCAGGACGACACTCCCGGTGAGCCGTCGCTGGGCGACCAACCGTGCGGTGGCCGTCTCCCACAGCCGGAGGGTGCCCCCGTCACGCCAGCTCAGCAGCCAGCGCGAGTCGGGAGACCACACGTGATACGAGTCGGGCGTCCGTTTGGCCCTCTTGGCCGTCTCTCGACCGGTCTGGTTGTCGACGAACCACATCGTGCCGAGCCCCTCCCGTACGAGCGTGCGCCCGTCGGGAGCAGGCTTCGACACGACGTAGTCTGCGAGCTCGGTGGCCCTCCCGACCGAGAACAGCTCGCGTTCACCGGTCAGGTCCCACGACGTGACGTAGTCCCCGTCGGTGAGGAGCGTCCGGTCGTCGGCCGAGAAGTCGAGCCCCCAGGAAGCGCCGCCCACGAAACGGTGCAGGAGGGCACCCGTCCCCGTGTCCCACACGAGGAGGTCGCCGTTGCCGGTGGCTGCCGCGAGACGTGAGCCGTCGTGGGAGTACTCCAGCAGGTCCACGGAGTCTCCGGCGCCACCTTGCAGGGCCGGGCGGAACCGCATCGTCTCGAGTGTCCACGCGCAGCACCTTGCTACCGGTGGCGACTGCGAGGGTCGACCCGTCCGGGCTGAGGTCGCCGGCGAGGTCACCGACCGCTCCGAACGAGGCCGACTCACGCGAGCCGATCAGCCGGCCCGAGTCCACGTCGTACACCCGGACCGGCCGGTCCGGGTAGAGGTCCGTCACCGCGACGTACAGCCTCTTGCCGTCGGGGCTGAGCTTCAGGATCAGGTGCTCCGGAAGCTCGACCCGGAACACGGGCCGCGAAGGATCTGCGAGGTTCCACACCATCGCGAAGGTCTTCTCACTGTCCCCTGTGACCGGGTCCAACTGGTTCACGGCGGCGACCAGGCGGCGTCCATCGGCGCTGAAGTCGAGGGCGTACTCGACCGACGCGCCGTCGGGGAACCCGCCGAGCTGTCGGTCGGCGAGGGTGCCGTCCGGCATGTCGTACAACCGGACCGGCTGGTCGTCGATGCGGGGCGGGCTGCCGTCGTTCCCCGTCCACGTGGTTCACCGCCATCGCCAAGAGGCTGCTGTCCGGGGAGAAGGCGATGCCGCTGGCGTGGATGTCGTCCTCGAACGGCAGAGGTTCGAAGGTGGACGCGTCCATCAGGAGCAGACCCTCGCCCTCACCAGGCCGGCTCACCGCGAGCAACGCGCCGTCGGGGCTGGCCGTCAGGTCGAGGAAGAACGCGCTGGGACCGCGGAGGGACAGCAGCGAAGGCGACCGCATGAGTACCGCTGCGAGGTTGTCCCAGGCTCGCGCGGAACTGTCGACCTGGAGCGTCGACAGCGCGAGCAGCAGGGAGGTGGACGGGTCCGCGTGCTCGAGCGCCACGGCTCCGGCCCGCCGGGCGTCCGCGAGGTCAGCCGCGATGCGGGCCCGGTCGCGGTCGCCCTCCGCGCGGTCGGAACTGCGCACGGCAAGCACGCCTGCAACGACGGCGAGGACAGCGAGTACGGCGACACCGGCCAGGGCACCTCGCAGGCGGTGGTTGACCCGGCGCTCGCGCCGGACGCGGTCCTGCGCGGCTCGCTGCTCCGACTCCGACAAGGCTGCCGAAGCCTCCAGGAACGCGGACTCGGTGTCGCTGAGGTCTGGCCGCGCCCGGTCCCGCCACTCCAACGTGCGGGTTAGCCGAGTCCCCCGATAGAGCTCGCTCTCTGGCCGGTCCATGGCGTCCCACGCGTCGGCGGCGCCTGCCAGGTGCCGGAACAGGCGCTGTCCGTCGACGTCGTCGTCCAGCCAGCCGCGCAGGCGAGGCCAGACCAGGAACAGGGCTTCATGGGCGATCTGGACGGTGTCCCCGTCGATGCTCACCAGCCGGGCGTCGACCAGCTGCTCGACCAGCCGGACATGGGCCTCGTCCAAAACCACCTTGGCCCGCGGCACCCGGGCCCGGACCGGGTCGCCGCCCTCGCTGGGCATCACCAGGCGCATGAGCAGGCTGCGGAGCCGGCTGCGCTGGGTGTCGTCCATCGCGTCGTACAACGACTCTGCAGACTTTGCGACGGCGTGCTTGATTCCGCCAGTGGCGAGGTAGCTCGCCACGGTCAGCGTCGGACCCTCGCGGCCCTCCCACGTCTCGCGCAGCACGTGAGAGAGCAGGGGCAGCGCGGCGGGCTCACCTTCCACCTCGCGCACGAGGAGATCGACCAGTCCCGGCTCGAGCCGGAGGCCGGCCCGGCGCGCAGGTCCCTCGACGGCGCTGCGCAGGTCGGCCTCGCCCATCGGGCCGAGCAGGTAGAGGCCGTCCTCCAGCACCCGGGCGATGTCCGGGTAGGGAGCGAGGTCGCCGAGGTGGTCCGCGCGCAAGGACAGGACCAGCGCTCCACCCGCGCCGACGTGGGCAGCGAGCGCGGCGAAGTACCTCTCCCGCTGAACGACATCGGAGCACACGGTGACTGCCTCCTCGGCCTGGTCCACAACGAGGGTCTGACGGCCCCGGGGCTTCAGGTCGGCCAGAGAGTCAAAGGGGAGGGCTCCTGGTGTGGTCACGAGCACCGGTGTCCCTGCCCGGGTCAGCGCAGCGACCACTCCGGCCAGGACAAGCGAGGACTTCCCGATGCCCGAAGGCCCTACGACCGCGAGGACGTGGGTGTCCCGGAGCCGCCTGAGACAAGCCGTCGCGTCGTCCTCGCGGCCGAAGAAGAAGTCCGCGTCGTCGGCGCCGTACGGCAGCAGGCCCCGGTACGGGCAGAACGCACTGACCGTGCGTTCCTCGAGCGGGCGTAGCGACGGGTCCTGCCTCAGCAACAGCTCCTCCAGTTCAGCCAGCTCACGGCCTGGGTCCAGACCGAGCTCGTCGGCGAGCATCGTCCGGGCACGGTTCACCGCTCCAAGGGCATCTGCCTGCCGTCCGCACTGGTGGAGCGCGGTCGCGAGCAGCACCCAGCGCCGCTCGCGGAACGGCGCCTGGGCGACCAGCGTCCGCGCCTGCTCCAGCACCGCCTGGGCGTGCCCGGCGCCGAGCTCGGCCGACACGAGCAGCTCCTCGGCATCCATGCGAAGTGCCTCGAGACGGGCGGCTGCCAAGCGCCCGGGCTCCCACTCCTCGAGGTCGGCCAGAGCTCTGCCGCGCCACAAGTCCAGCGCCTCGCCCACAAGGTACGACGCGCGCGCCGGGTCGTCCCCATCAAGCGCGTCGCGCGCCCCCTTGAGAAGCCGCTCGAACCGCCGGTAGTCGACCTCTTCGTCGGTCAGCGTGAGGCGATAGCCCGAAGAGCCGGAATCGATCGCCGCGGCGCCCAGCAGCTTGCGCAGGCGTACGACGCAGCCCTGGACGATCTTGACCGACGAGGCGGGCAGGTCGTTGCCCCACAGCGCGTCGGCCAGCGCGTCCGCGCTTACCGGGTCGCCGCGACCCACGGCCAGCGCCGACAGGACCACGCGGTCCCGCGGGCTGAGCCCGTTCGTCCGGCCGTCCACCTCGAGCGGGCCGAGCACGGCGATGCCCATGCCTCGACTGTCGACCTCTCGCTGGGGGGCGTCAATGGGGCCGATACCCGTCTGATACCGCTCGGGAGGTGGGCCGATACCGGCGGGGTGCCTCCTGACCCGAACGGTTCCGAAGAACGGTTCCGAACCAGAAGGAGAAAGACCATGCGACAGATCAGGAACCAGGCTGCGGCACTCGCGGCGCTCGCGGCACTCGGGGTTCTCGCCTCCTGCTCGAAGGACGACTCACCTACCCGGAGCGAATCATCCGCCACCGGTGGCGGGTCGACCACGAGCGCGACGCCGAAGCCCGACTACACCATCGTCGCCGGGACGCCCCTGTACGGACCCGGCCGCTGGGCCATGCCCGCCGACGGTGACCCCGAGGCGCCACTGGCCGTGTTCGACGTGCCGGAGGGCTACCAGGGAAGCGATGACTTGGTCTGGATCCACGAGGACGACGACGAGCACCCCAGTCAGCTCCTGTACTCGGCGCCCACGGGCGTCTTCGCCGACCCGTGCAACGTCGCCAGGCCCTCCCCACGGGTTGGCCCGACCGTCGAGGACCTGGCCGAAGCGCTGGCCGCGCAGAAGCGGACCACCACCACACGCCCCGTCCCGGTCACCCTCGACGGCCACCGCGGGCTGTACGTCGAGCTGACCTCTCAAGAGGGACTGGACTTCGAGGCATGTGGTCCAGATGGCGGCATGGCCCTCTGGGAGATCGGCCCAGAGCTCGGCCGCCTGTTCGAGTTCCCGGCGACCGACCGGTACTGGATCCTCGACATCGAGGGCCGGCGCGTCGTCGTCACCGCGATGACTCCGGCAGGCGCCCGAAGCGAGTCCGTCGAGCGAGTCACCGATGTGGCCAAGGCGATCACCTTCGTCGAGCCGGCGAGTTGATCGAACAACGAACCGGCGCCTGATGCGAAAAATGCGGATCAGGGGCTGGTTTCGTTGTGCCTGGAGGGCGCGATCCCACAGGTCACGGATCAACGACTTCCGGGGAGTGGCGCGACAGGTTGGTGCCGTCGCCCAGCTCGCCGGACCCGTTCTTCCCCCAGCACCATGCGGATCCGTCACCGCGGATGCCGCAGGTGTGTTGCGCACCCGCTGTCAGAGAACGCCAGGACGAACCGGGCAGGACCTGCGTGGGAAGCTCCGTGGTGGTGGGAGCCGGGGCGGCGGTCCGCCCCTCGTCGTTGCGTCCCCAGCACCAGGCCGAGCTGTCCGTGCGGACCCCGCAGGCGTGTTCGGTGCCGGTGGTCACCGAACGCCAAGTGGAGGGGTTCGAGACGTGGATCTTGGTGACTCCCCCGCCACCGGGCCCGCCCAGCTGGGACGAGTAGGGGATGCCGAAGCACCAGAGACTCGCGTCGGCCTTGAGGCCACAGGTGAACTGGTCCCCGGTGTCGACAGCGGTGCCGAAGGCAGGCGAGCCCGTGACCTGGGAGGGAGTGAGTTTGTCTCCTGGGGTGCCGCCGAGCTGCCCCAGACCGTTGGAGCCCCAGCACCAGAGCGTGGAGGTGGCCATCACGACCATGACCGCGCACGTGTGCTCCGGCCCGGTGGACACCGACGTCCAGCTGGTGGCCAGGCCGACCCGCACCGGTGCAGGCTGTTCGGTTGTGCCGTTGTTGCCGAGCTGGCCAAAGAAGTTCGCGCCCCAGCACCACAGGCCGCCATCGGCCCGCACACCGCAGGCATGACTCACGCCTACGTCGACCGCCCGCCACGTCGTGCCGGGCGCGACTTCAACCGGGGTGTCGTGGGACACGGTGTCGCCGGTGCCGAGCTGACCTTGCCCGTTGTTGCCCCAGCACCACAGGCTCCCGCCATTCCGGATGGCGCAGGTCGAGGCGGCACCCGCGGCAACCGAGGCCCAGTAGGTCTCCGTTCCGACCTGCACTGGTCGCAGGAGCGGCTGCTCGGGATCACCGCCCACCCCGAGCTGGCCGCTGCCGTTGTTGCCCCAGCACCACAGGCTCCCGACGTTCTTGACGCCGCAGGTGTGGGCGCCGGCGCTCAACTGCCGCCACTCACCCGGCTCCGCGGGGGCCGTGGGTGTACCCGCGACCGGTGCCGAGTAGTCGGAATAATTGCCATTGACGTCGACGGCCCGGACCACGAACCAGTAGGTGGTTGCGTTGGTCAGCCCCGTCGCGACGTACGACGCCTCAGGCACCGGCTCGGCGGTAAGCACCGTCCAGGGGCCAGTGTTGCTCGGCCCTCGGGACACCTCGTAGCCGGCGAGGTCAGTGGCGTTGACCGGCGACCACGACACCGTCACCTGCGTGTTACCCGGCGCGACAGCGACTCCGGTGGGGGCGGGAGGTGGGGAATCGGTCGGCGTAACCGGGACCGGCGTCGACTTGGCGGACTCGTTTCCGAGATCGTCAACCGAGGCGACCGCGAACCAGTACTGGGTTCCGTTGACCAGGCCGCTGGCGGTGTACGTGGTGCCCGTCACCGGCGTGGGGGTCAGTTTCGTGCCGAGGTTCGCGCTGCTCGCGCCGAGGTAGAGGACGTAGCCATCCAGATCCGGGGCGGTCACTGGCGACCAGGTGAGTGTGACCTGTGTGTTGCCGCCGATGCCAGTAAGACCCGTCGGCACCGGTGGTGGGGTCGTTTCAGCAATGGCCATCCCTGGTACTTGGGCACTCCGCTGGGATTCGTTGCCGGACGTGTCTACGGCCGAGACCGAGAAGTACCGCACCACGCCGTTGGGGGCTGAGACATCTCTCGAGGTCAGGGCGACCGGGCCAGCAGTGAGCGGTGTCGGTACGCCCGTGGGCGAGTTCGCCTGCCACACCCGATAACCGGCCAGGTCCGCCGCCACGACGGCGCTCCAGGTCACGTGGATGACCTGGTGACCACCGGAGGTCTGCACCCCCGTCGGCACCGGGGGTGGCGGGTTGGGAACGGCCGCCACGATCATCGTCCGCGTGGGCGAGATGTGGCGGGCTGCCCCCTGCCAGGGCATGGCAACGGCCCTGTAGTTGAAGGTCCCGGCGACGGTCGTGTCGACAATGACCGTGGCGACTCCATCGCTCGATTGGGTCGCGCTGCCAGCAGCCACCCAGGACGCGCCGACCTGCCTTTGGAGCTGTACCGGTCGCCCGACACGCGCTGGCCGGAACTGGGCCCTCGCGCGCACGTTCGGAGCTCCGACGGCGACAGTGGTCGGCAAGGTGAGGGTGGCGGCCTGGGCCACCACGGTGAGAGTACGAATCGGGGTGCTGGCAGCAGCGTAGGTCCTGCCGCTGATGGTCGTTCGGGGAGCGAACACTCGGTACGTCGTCGTGCTTGCGGGCGCTGCGATGCTGAACCGGAAGTCATCCACGATCGCACCCTGCTGGAGGCGGGTCACGTCAACCCAGTTGTTCCCGTTCTGGCGCTGCAGAACCACGGGCCGGCGGTCAGGAGTCATGTCTCCCGAGAACGACACCGTCTCTCCCGCGATCGCACGTACCGGGTTCACCGACAGCGTTCCCAGCGCGGCTGCAGCCGTTGGCACCGCCAAGACCAGGCCCACGGCCACGAGCAGGGCGGAGATGACGGACACGTGGTGCCGCCTCCGAGCCACCCAGTGACGGTCTCGAGCAGAACGCCCTCTCGCGGCCCAGTGCCCCATCGACCCCACCCCAATCGGGAACGTGCACCCTCCCGACCGGGCATCGCCAGTTGGGCCACGCTAATGACGGAGACGCCTGCGGTCAACGGATCGGCCCACCGGACTAGCGGGGCTGTGACGCGTCTGCTCCAGCGCGGATCGGGGCTCGCGCTTCGTCACATTTCGCGGCCACTCAGTCGAGACAGAACTCGTTGCCCTCGATGTCCTGCATATTGAGGCACGACTCGTTCTCCTCATCGGCAAGCAGCAGCTGCCCGCGTACCGCGCCGAGCGGGACCAGTCGTGCGCATTCGGCCTCAAGTGCGGCGAGGCGCTCGTCACCCACGAGCCCGGTGCCGACCCGCACGTCAAGATGCACTCGATTCTTGACGACCTTGCCTTCGGGAACGCGCTGGAAGAACAGCCGGGAACCCACACCTGAGGGATCAACGATTGCGAACGCTGAACCCTGCTGCTCGAGCGGCATCGAGCGATCGAAGTCGTCCCAGGTAGCAAACCCCTCCGGTGGCGGCGGTACGACGTAGCCCAACACCTCGCACCAGAAACGAGCGACGCGCTCAGGTTCTGCGCAGTCGAAGGTGACTTGGAACTGCTTGACCGACGTCATTGGTCCACCCTAGAAGTCGCGACCGAGCCATCGCCGCGCGGGTCTCGGGGGTCGCGACCAGATCCGTGCAATCGTCCAGACTCACCGCGATGATGGTTGTGTCAAGACCATCTACCCGGACAACGGGGCTCGAGACATCGATCCCCCACTGGCTGCCTGAGAGAGGACTGACGGGCAGGCAGCGCGTGTCGTTTGGGTGCGGCGGTCGTTGGTGTGGTCAGAGCCCCGGCCGTTCCGTACGGGGGATGGCCGGGGCTCGTTTCAGCGCACGGCACTCGTTGCTACCAGAAGAGCAAGACTTGGTACACCGCATAGCCGAGCACAGTCGGCACTACGCAAAACGCTATGGCCGCGAAGAACATCGCGACGTTGTTGTCAATCCATTGCGGGTATGCCATAGCTCATACCGTATCGTACCGATACGCGGCGTATGCCCGGTTGCGGGAAGCTGGCTTGTGGGGCAGCCACCCCGCGTGATGAACGGGGGTGGACGACGCACGAGATGGCTGCTTCGGGACAGTGTGCCCGCAGACGTCGGTTCTGCACTTGGGTGGACTAGATGTGCTGCCGGGCACATCATCTACTCTCGACTTCGGGCCAGCAGCAGTTTGGGGGAACGCGCGTGCGGCCTTAGCTCCATCCCGCAACATGAACCGCCCTCGGCACTACCACTGTTGAGGGCGGTTCGTTGCGTCATCCCCAGCCGAGCCGCGCTTCACGGCTCCAGCCACTCGCTCCGCGTAGAATTGGTGAACGAGAGGTGGCGAGATGATCCCGACGATGATTCTGCTCGGCCTTGTCCTCGGGCGATGGCCGCGGATCGCAATCGCCATTGCCGCGGTGGGATGGCCAGTACTGCTTGTCGTCGATGATGGGATTGGATTCGACTCAGTTCTGCTGGAGGCCGCCGTCGTGGCCGCGGTCAACGCTGCGGTCGGCGTGCTCGTCCATCAAGGTGGGCTCCACCTCTACCGCCACTTTCGCGGCCGGGACTCACGCGTAGCGCTCGGCTGACACCACCGACACCGACACCCTTCGTGAGGGGATCATCATGCTGACCGGACGTACCGCAGTCATCACCGGAGGAGCCCAGGGCATCGGGCTGGCGATCGCTCGCACCTTCGCCGAGCACGGGGCACGCATCGTGATCGGTGACCTGGACGAGACCCGGGCCAAGGATGCCGCCGCGTCGCTCGAGGTCGAGGCGATCGGAGTGCGGTGCAACGTGGTCTCCTCCGAGGACGTGGCACGGCTCCTCGATGCCGCCACCACGACGTTCGGCTCGCTCGACATCATGGTCAACAACGCCGGGATCACCCGCGACGCCACGATGCGCAAGATGACCGAGCAGGACTTCGACGACGTCATCTCGGTCCACCTGCGCGGTTGCTGGAACGGGACCCGCCAGGCCGCCGGCATCATGCGCGATACGGGCGGAGGCTCGATCGTCAACCTGTCCTCCATCTCGGGCAAGGTCGGCTTCGTCGGTCAGACGAACTACTCCGCGGCCAAGGCCGGGATCGTCGGGCTGTCCAAGGCGGCCGCGAAGGAAGTCGCCCATCTCGGCGTACGAGTCAACGTGATCCAGCCCGGACTCATCCGCACCGCGATGACCGAGGCGATGCCGCAGAAGGCCTGGGACCAGAAGATAACCGAGATCCCCATGCAACGCGCTGGCGAGCCCGAAGAGGTGGCCTCGGTGGCGCTGTTCTACGCCTCCGACCTGTCCTCCTACATGACCGGCACGGTGGCTGAGGTCACCGGTGGCCGCCTGATGTGAGGCAGAGCATGACCGACGCCTTCGTGTACGCAGCGGCCCGCACTCCCTTCGGACGCTTCGGCGGCGCGCTGGCGAACACCCGCCCCGACGACCTCGCGACCGTCGCCCTCCAGGGTGTCCTGGCCAAGGCACCCGGCCTCGACCGCTCGGAGGTCGACGAGGTCGTGTGGGGGTGTGCCAACCAGGCAGGCGAGGACAACCGCAACGTCGGCCGGATGGCAGTTCTGCTCGCGGGGCTGCCCGTCAGCGTGCCGGCCACCACGGTCAACCGTCTCTGCGGTTCCTCCCTGGACGCCGCCATGCAGGCCTCGCGGCTGGTCGAGACCGGCGATGCCTCAGTTGTGGTCGCGGGCGGGGTGGAGTCGATGACGCGGGCACCCTGGGTGCTGCCCAAGCCGTCACGCGCGTTCCCACCCGGCGACCTGACAGCGGTCTCGACCACCCTCGGGTGGCGCCTGGTCAACCCCGAGATGCCGTCGGAGTGGACTGTCTCGCTGGGCGAGGCGAACGAGCAGCTCGCCGAGAAGACCGGCATCTCGCGGGAACGGCAGGACGAGTTCGCCGCCCGCTCGCACCAGCTGGCCGAGCGTGCCTGGAACGACGGTTTCTACGACGACCTCGTCGTGCCGGTACCTGCAACGGAGCTGGCTCGGGACGAGAGCATCCGCGCCGGCACGAGCATCGAGAAGCTGGCCGGCCTGAAGCCCTCCTTCCGCAACGACGGCACCATCACCGCAGGCAACGCCTCGCCATTGAACGACGGCGCTTCTGCACTGCTCCTGGGTTCGGCAGCAGCGGCCCCCGCGCTAGGCCTCGAGCCGATCGCCCGTGTCGCCGGACGTGGCGCCGCGGCCAACGAACCCCCCTCGTTCGGCATAGCTCCGATCGAGGCCGCTGACCGGGCAGTCGCCCGAGCCGGCATCAGGTGGTCGGACGTCGGAGCCGTCGAGCTCAACGAGGCGTTCGCCGTACAGTCACTCGCCTGCATCGACGCATGGACATCAAACGGTCTGCGCGACCCTGGCATCGTCAACGCCAAGGGAGGCGCCATCGCGATCGGGCATCCGCTCGGTGCCTCTGGTGGCCGGATCATCGGCACGCTCGCCAAGCGGCTGGTCGAAAACCGCGAGCGTTGGGGCGTGGCCGCCATCTGCATCGGCGTCGGTCAGGGGCTGGCCGTCGTCCTCGAGAACGTCGAGGCGTCGGCCACGTCGTAACGTCAGCGGGACCAGACGGCGTGGGTGCAGACCGCCCGGGCCACCACCGTTCCGCGCTGGGTGGGCTCGGCCTCGGTGGAACCGATGCGCCCGCCGACTCTGGGTCTTCGTGGTGCAGACCAAGGAGGAGCCGCTCACCCGGGTCAGCGTGACCCTGTGCTGCGGGGCCCAAACACCTTTCGCGGATCCGAAACCCAATGGGCTGTCGTTGTCTAGCCCAGATAACGGACAAACCACCCGTTCGGTGCATCAGCCCTGTTCTGGCGGATATCGGGGCGATGATCTGCTACATGACAAAACCCCTTCTCGGACGCGTCCTAGCTCCCATCGGGATGGTGGCCGCACTATTGGGCGGACTCACCGCCTCCCCCTCGGCTCACGGAGCCGTCGACACGACCGGGCCGACGTTGAGCGTGAACGCGTTCTCCAGCTTCGTCCTCGGCCAGCAGACCGGAGACACCATCATCGACGACGGCGGGGCCCCGTGGTTCGCGTCTGACGGTGCCGACCGCACGTACAAGTGGACCTCCAACGACGCGTCGGGGATCTGTCGCTACACGATCGACGAGGAGCACAACGTCGAGGGCTGGGCGTACGAGGTGATCGACACCTCCACGCACTCCACCACTGGCCAGTACACCTTCTTCGCCGACGAGTACGAGAACTCCGACGACCTCAGCGCGATCCGGATCAACGCCTACGACTGCGCCGGCAACGTCACCAGTGTGATCCGCCCGGGTGCCTACGTGCATGTGGAGCGCGACTACGGCCCCACCATCCCGAGCGGCTGGGCACGCACATCGTGCACCTGCGCCATCGGCGACAGCATGCTGCGCACCTCGACCAAGAATGCCTCGCTGAGCACCGTTGTGAACGGGGCCGGCACCAACAAACACGTCGCGCTCATCATGGCCAAGGGCCCCGCGCGAGGTAAGGCGGCTATCTACTACGACGGCGCCTACGTGACCACCGTGGACACCTACGCGCCCGTCAACACCAACCGCGTCGTGATGTGGGACAAGGGCCTGCACGGGACGGCGAACCACACCATCAAGGTGGTCAACCTGGCGACGACCGGACGGTCCCGCATCGACGTGGATGCCTACATAAGCTGACCAGCCTCCTGGTCAACGCGTCCGCGTCTCGTGGCGCTCCTCAACGACCTGCAGGAGCTTGCCGAGCAGGTCGGCCAACAGGACCTGGTCGCTCGCCGGCAGCCCCTCGAGGATGCCTCTCTCGTTGGCCAGGTGCTCCGCGATCAGCCTGTCCACCAGGCGCACTCCGTCGTCGGTGAGCCGGATGTCACGGCCTCTCCCGTCGGTGGCCGAGACCGTACGGGTGACCATACCTTGCGACTCGAGTCGGTCGATTCGCTTGGTCGCTGCCCCGTTGGTCACCAGCATGTGCTTGGCCAAGGTGGTCACGCCGAGGGTGTAGGGCTCACCCGATCGTCGCAGCGCGGCCAGGAGGTCGAAGTCACCTGAGGCGAGGCCGGCTCCGGCGAACGGTGGTCGGAGCAGGTCCTCCAAGAGGGCACCGAGGCGATTGATCCGGCCGATGACGAGCAGCGGAGACCCGTCCAGGTCGGGACGTTCGGCGGCCCACTGGGCAACGAAGCCGGCCACCGCGTCGTTGGTCGAGGAAGAAGTTCGTTTCACCCTTGACAGGATACTTTCCATGTCAAATACTTACTTTCTATGGAAAGTAAATGGTGGTCGAAGCTTCGTTGGACTCAGTGGTTGACGAGTGTCGGCGACGGGATGTTCTACGTCGTCTCAGCGGCACTGCTGCTGCGGTTGGGATTCTCCGCGGGTCGCGTCGGGGTGGTCCTGAGCCTGGTTTGGGGGGTGGCGATGGTCGCCACCCCGATGGTCGGCCGGCTGGCCGACCGGGTCGGGCTACGCGCCGGGGTGCTCGGCCTGCCGGTCCTGGTGGCCGTGGGCCTGTGCGTCGTCGCAGCCGGGGCGAACGCAGCCTGGACCTCCGCGGGACTGTTGGTCTACGCGGTCGGGCAGGCCGCCCTCGGTGGAGTCCGACAGGCCCTTGTGATCCCCCTCGCACTCGGAACGGGTCGATCCGCGACCACCGAGCGAGCAACGCTGCAGGCGATCGGGAATGCGGGGATCGCGGTCGGCGCCGTACTGGGCGGGGCAGCGTTGGCGACCGGTTCTCTGGTCGCGTTGCGTGGGGCGTTGGTGCTCGACGCCGGGCTGTTCCTGGCCTCTGTGGCAGTACTGCGCGCCCTGCCCACACTGCCGCACGCCGACCGGGCGCTGAGTGCGGCGGCAGGGCGACCTGGCATCCGGTATCTCGCCCTGACCGCGTGCGCTGGCCTGATGTACCTCTACATGCCGCTGCTCAGTGTTGGCCTGCCGCTGGTAATCGGCACCCGTGACGACGTACCTGACTGGGTGATCGCCGCGCTGTTCGGCCTCAACACCCTCGGTGTGCTGGCCCTCCAGCGCCGGGTCGCGCGGCGGGTGACGTCGCTGGACCACGCCCGCCGATACGCGCGGCGCGGCGCGGCACTGATGGCGTCGTGCTGCCTGCTGTTCTGGGCGTCGCTCTCGGCGGTGGACTGGCCATGGCTACTTGCCGGGATGGTGTTGGCTGTCGGCGTGCAGGTCGTCGCGGAGGTCACCTTCGCCTCCGGCGCCTGGGACCTGGGATACCGACTGGCTCCCCCGGCCGCGGCCGGCACCTGGCAGGGGACCTTCGCGGCCGCCGTACCGGCATCCCGGTGCGTGGGCCCGGCCCTGCTCTCCTGGCTGCTCGTCTCCGGCGGGTTGTTGGGCTTCGCCGTCCTCGCCCTGATGTTCCTCGTGGCCGGCCTGGGCATGTCGATCCTGGCCGCACCCGCCCGCCTGGCCGACGCGTCGCCGTACACACCAGTCGACCGATCGATGGCCCCCGAACTGCCCTAGCTTGGCCAACCCGAACAGGAGAAATAGATGAAGAACGAAGACCCCACCGAGGTCCGCCTCGACTTCGACGCGCTCGCGCCGCGGTTCTCCGCTGCGATGAACAGGCTGGACGCCGTCGCCGGCGTCGGCCTTGATCCGCTACTGCGCGAGCTGGTGCGCCTCCACGCCTCCACCATCAACGGCTGCGCCTACTGCGTCGACATGCACAGCAAGGACGCACGCGCCAAGGGCGAGTCCCAGCACCGCCTCGACTCGTTGGGAGCCTGGCGCGAAACGGCGTGGTTCACTCCTGCCGAGCGCGCGGCGCTTGCCCTCACAGAGGCCGTAACCCTGGTCCATGTCGACAAGGTGCCTCGGACAGTCATGGATGAGGCCGCCCGCCACTTTGACCCCGAGCAGCTTGCCCAGCTCGTCGGCCTGCTGGTCATCATCAATGCCTGGAACCGGATCGGCGTCACCACCCGCTGCTGGGAACCCGGCAGCTACGAGGTCGAGAGCTGACGCTCGCTTCGGCGTGTCCCACGTTGATGCAAGGACAGTCTGGACGCGACACTGGGACGGTGAGCAACGCCCCTGCATCTGAAGTGACGCGGCCACGTGGTCTACCAGTGCTCACCGTCGCGGTCGCCGCGCTCATCGCGATCGTCCTGAGCTTCGCGTTCGTCCGGGTCACCACCGACTGGCCGCACATCCTGGACGGCACGGTCCCCGACGACGACTTCGCCAAGCGGTACGTCGCACATCCGTGGCTGGGCTACGTGCACATCGCACCTGGCGTGGTCTACCTGCTCGGCGCCCCGCTGCAGCTCTCACGCCGCTTTCGCACGAGGCACTACACCGTGCACCGGCGACTCGGCCGGGTGCTGCTGTCGTGTGCGTTGCTGAGCGGCAGCCTCGCGCTGGTCTTCGGGCTGCTCCACTCCTGGGGTGGCCCGCTCGAGGCGAGCGCTTCCCTGGTCTTCGGTGCCTGGTTCGTGACCTGCCTGGTGCGCGCGTTGCGCGCGATCCGCCGCGACGACGTACCCCAGCACCGGCGGTGGATGATCCGTGCGTTCTCCGTAGGCATCGGCATCGGCACGATCCGGATCTGGACCGGCGTGTTCACCGCCGTCGCCATCAGCCGCAACGGCGGTCCCGAGGGGCTGACGCTGCCAGACGAGGCCACCTTCGGGCTGGCGTTCTGGTTGGCCTTCGCCATGCACGTCGCCCTCGGCGAGTGGTGGCTGCGGCGTACGCCTGACCTGCACGGATGACGTCGGTGGTGGCCGCTCACGCCACGGCAGCGATCCGGCGGCGGCGCCACAGCAGGATGAGACCTGCACACAGAGCGCCGAGCGTGCCAAGGCTGACATCGCCGAGGGTGTCCTGGTAGGCGGTGTTGATCTCGGTGCCGTGCCGGATGAACGTGTACCACTCCCCCAGCTCCCACCCGATGGCGAGGACGGCGCCGAGCCCCGCGACAAGGCCGACCACCGCCCAGTCCGGGCGCACGTCGTCGGTGATGAGCAGCCCGATCCCCCACAGCAGGAGGAGCCAGTTGACGTAGTGGTTGAAGTCGTCCCACCACACCACCGAGTCGTAGAGGTCGAGGCTGTTGCCGGTGACGTCGACAAGGAACGGCAGCATGATCAGCGCGAACGCGGCGTACGGCGGCGCAAGCGCAGTCGGCGCCGCCAGTGCCGCGCTTCGTCGCCGCTGGACCAGCCACCAGATCGCCGGTGCGACCAGCATCAACACCGGGTAGGCCACCAGCCTCGCGCCGAACGCCTTGTCCGCGAACCTCTCGATCCCGGGCCACCACTCCGCCACCGCCAGCTGGGCAACGGTGAGGAGCAGGATGAGCACAGGGACCGATGCTGGCCATGGACGACGAGTCACGACACTCATCCTGTCGGACGAGTTCTTCCTCTATGTCTGCGTCCTCGGGGCCACGTCAGCCGGCGTCCGGTGGAACAGAGATGGTCTCGACTGATCGCTCGCTTCGCTCGCTGCTCGACCACCTACGTCGTACGAGCTGTCTCGACTGGCGGCCCGGTGCTTGCAGGACTCCGCTGGATCCGGTTGTCCGTCCCCATCGAAACCGAGCAGCGAGGGTGGGTGCGTCAGTGTGCCAGCAGGGCGAGCGACGACAAGGCCACCAGCCAGCTGACGAAGCTGCCCACCAGGAAGTACTCGGTGAGCCGGTGGATCCAGACCTGCTCACGTCTGGACTGCAGCTCGGGGAAACGCAGCAGCCCCTTGGCCGCGATCACGATGCTGGCGGCCGTGAGGTGACCGCTGAGGCCGAGACCGACGATGAAGACGCGTTCCATCGGCCCCAGGAGCCGCCCGCCCTTGAGCCGGAGCTCGGGGTCTGGATCCGGCTCGGAACCGTAGGCGGGGTTGGTCGTGCCGGTGGCGGCGAGCACGAGCCGCACGATGACGTTGCCGCTGCTCAGCTGCACGAGGAACGCGGCCGCCAGCAGCAGCGCGCGGTCGGGAGACATGCCCTCAAGGGCCGGCACCTGCGTGGACTCCAGCCACTCCCCCAGCAACCCGCCAGCGGGGCCGGCCAAGCCTGAGGTCAGGAAGCCCAGAGTCAGGGACGCACCGAGGACGAGCAGCGGCACCCACGCGCGCCCACGTCCGAATGCCCGGGTGACCGTCTGACCCCAGAGCACCACCAGCGCAGCGATCACCGCGAGGGCGACGACGTCCTCGAGCTCCGTCAGCCCGGCGACCAGGCCCACCCAGACCGCCACCGCGGCGCCGATGCACTCGTTGAGGATGCGGACCGGCCTGACCGAGTGGGCGAGGTCGGTCACGGCCACCCCCACCAGCAGTACGGCGATCCAGGTCATCGCACACCCCTCAACAGCTCGTCGGCCGCGACGATCACGGCCAGCCCGTCATTGCGCATCCGCTGCGACACCGCTGATGCGGAGATTCCCTCGTCCTCGGCGAGCTCCACCTGGGTCTGGCCCGAGAGCGTGCCCCGCAGCAGCCGCAACGACCGTTCCGAGACAGAGCCAACCATCTGGTCCCGACACATCAGGGCAGCGTTGACCGTGTTTGGGTCGGGTCCCTGCATCGCGTCCCCCTCGTCGGCTCGGCGGTACGCCGTGCGCACCCGCCGGGTCCCTGCCCGGTCGGCCTCGCGCTTCACCCACTCGATCGCATCCCTCGCTGCCCACCACCCCGGCCCATCCTCGACGCGCGGGCTCTCGGCGAGCACGGCGACGCTCCCCCAGCCGACCCCGTGGCGCAGCTCGGCGTGGGGCATGAGGTGCAGCCGCAGCCACAAGGTGGCGTGGACTGCTTCACCGACGCCGGCGAAACAGCCCTGGTACTCGTCGCCGACCGTGATCCGCAGCGGCACGGCGGGTGCAAGGACTACGTTGGCCTCGTCGAGCAGGGCGACCAGGGCGGTGTGCAGCGCCGGACGGTTCGGCGAGGTGCGCGACTGCACGACGTCACCGATGAGCGTGGCCACAGAAGATGGCTTCATTGCCGACATATGAAGATGATAGCTTATTTCTGGCCGGATTAAGTGATGTGGTTTATCCCCAAAAGATCCGGTCCACGATCGCGCGAGCCCGACGCGCGGAGCGCAGGTAGTCGTTGAGCATGACGTCGCTCCCACCGGGGGCGTACTGGAGGATCGCGGCCACCGCAGCCCGCTCGCGCGCGTCACGGGGCAGCTGGTCGGCCGGCTTGCCCCGGACCTGCACGGTCGCGTTGCGTGCCCGGCTGGCGAACTTCCATGCCTCGGCCAGGCCTTGCGCGTCCGCGAGTGCGATGAGGTCGTTCTCCACCGCGACCTGGAGTGCCTCGAGGGTCTTGGTGGTGCGCATCTCCGGGATCCGTCCTGCATGCTCCATCTGGAGCAGCTGCACCGTCCACTCCACGTCGGAGAGCCCTCCGCGTCCAAGCTTGAAGTTCGTGGCCGGGTCAGCGCCACGGGGCAGCCGCTCGGAGTCGACGCGCGCCTTGATCCGTCGTACCTCGATCACGTCGTCCTGGGTGAGCCCGTTCTCGGGGAAGCGCAGCGGGTCGATCAGCTCCTTGAACCGCGCACACAGGTCCGGGTCGCCGACGATCGGCGCAGCCCGGAGCAACGCCTGCGCCTCCCACACCGCCGACCACTTCCCGTAGTAGGCCGCGTAGGAGTCGAGGGTGCGTACGAGGGGCCCCTGTCGTCCCTCGGGCCGCAACGTGGTGTCCACCTCGAGCGACGGGTCGCGCGACTGCTCGGTCAGCAACTGGCGTACGTCGTTGGCCACCGCCTGGGCCATCGAGCTGGCCTGCTGGGCATCGGCACCGGGCAGCGGCTCGTGGACGAACATCACGTCCGCGTCGCTGCCATAGCCCAGCTCGTACCCGCCGTACCGACCCATCGCGACGATCGCCATCCGGGTCGGCATCTGCGTCTCCTTGACGGTCTCGACCCCCCGGATCGCGGCCTCCAGCGTCGCCTCGAGCGTGGCACTCGTGACGTCGGTGAGGGCGTACCCCACCTCGGCGACCCCGAAGGGCACGCACAGGTCCGCGACGCTGATCCGCAGGAGCTCGCGGCGCCTGATCGCCCGGATCGCGAGCACCGCGTCCTTGGCGTTGTCCCGCCGTTCCGCCGCGGACCTCATCTCGGTCTGCACCGCGTCCCGGCCGAACGGTTCGAGTCGCTCCTGCTCGCCGAGGATCGCGACCCCCTTCGGCTCCCGCTCGAGCAGGTCGGTGGCAAAGCGGCTGGTCGCAAGGATCTGCGCCATCCACTGGGCGGCCTGCCCCTCGTCGCGCAGCAGGCGCAGGTACCACGGGGTCGAGCCAAGGGCCTCAGAGATCCTGCGGAACCCGAAGAGGCCGGCGTCCGGGTCGGGCGCGTCGGCGAACCACTCGAGCATCACAGGCAGCAAGGTGCGCTGGATCTGGGCCGTGCGGGTGACCCCTGCGGTGAGCGACTCGAGGTGACGCAGCGCGGCCTTGGGGTCGAGGTAGCCGAGAGCGGCCAGCCGCTCCTGGGCGGCCTCGGGGCTGAGCCGGGACCCGCCGCGGACCTTGGCCACTGCGGAGAGGAGCGGGCGGTAGAAGAGCTTCTCGTGCAGGCGGCGGACCTCACGCTGGTGGTAGTGCCACTGCTTGTCGAGCTCGCGCACCGGTTCCCTGGTGTAGCCGAGCGAGCGCCCGAGCCGTCGCAGCGACGCCTCGTCCTCGGGCATCACGTGCGTACGCCTCAGCTGGTAGAGCTGGATCCGGTGCTCCAGCGTGCGCAGGAAGGAGTACGCGTCGTGGAGCGAGCGCCCGTCCTCGCGACCCACATAGCCGCGTTCGGTCAGTCGTGCCAGGGCGCTCAGGGTTGGCGAGGGTCGTACCTCCTCGTCCGTCCGGCCGTGCACCATCTGCAGCAGCTGCACGGCGAACTCCACGTCGCGCAGCCCGCCGGACCCGAGCTTGAGCTGACGCTCGGCTCGGTCGGCCGGGATGTGGTCGAGGACCCGGCGTCGCATTGCCTGGACCTCCTCGACGAAGCCCTCGCGCTGTGCCGCCGACCAGACCATGGGCCGGATCACCTCGGCGTACTCGCGGCCGAGCTCCATGTCACCCGCGACCGGCCGCGCCTTGAGCAGGGCCTGGAACTCCCACGTCTTGGCCCACCGCTCGTAGTACCCGCGGTGGCTGGCGATCGTGCGGACCAGCGGACCGGACTTGCCCTCCGGGCGCAGGTTGGCGTCGACCGGCCAGATGGTGCCCTCACGGGTGTTCTCCGAGCAGACCTGCATCATGGTCGAGGCGAGCTGGGTGGCAGCCCGCAATGCCGGCCCCTCCTCGTGCCCCTCGACCGGCTCCGCCACGAAGATCACGTCCACGTCGCTGACGTAGTTCAGCTCGTGCCCGCCGCACTTGCCCATCGCGATCACTGCGAGGCGGCAGGTCGTCGCTGCGGCACCGACCTTCGCGCGCGCGACTGCCAGCGCCCCGTCGAGGGTTCCGGCAGCGAGGTCCGCGAGCTCCGCGGCCACGTCGTCGACGCCGAGGTCGTGGGTGAGGTCTCGCGCGGCAAGCCGCAGGAGCGCCCTGCGGTACTCGACTCGCAGGGCATCCAGGGCGTCGGCGTACGCCACCGTCGCCACTGGCTCGGGATCCGACGGGTCGGCGCCCACAGCGCGCAGCAACCCCGCGCGGATGGCGTACGCCGGAGGCCGGGTCGACCCGATCGTCGGGTCGGTGAGCTCCTGCCACTGCTCTGGGTGACGACGCAGGTGGTCCCCCAGTGCCTGGCTGGCACCGAGCACGGAGAGCAACCTCATCGAGGTGCCCTCGTCGTCGGCCACCGCCTGCAGGAGCACGTCGCGGTCCTCGGCCGCGTTGGCGAGCGCCACCAGCGAGGCCAGCGCGAGGTCAGGATCGGCGCTGCGCCCGAGCAGCGGCGGCAGCGGCTTGGTGACATCGCCTAGCTCCCCGAAATGCCTCTGCGCGGTCTCGGCGTCGGCGAAGCCCAACCGCACCAGGCTGCCCCAGCTGGTGTCCCCAGCCGTGTCGCCAGGAGTGGCCCCATGACTGTCGGGCGATGTGCCCCGAGACGTGTCGCGGTCAGTTGCCACCGGGCGAATCTATCGCCACGCGCCGTGCTCCGAGGATCAGATGACGGGGAGCATCCGGTCACGCTCGAAGGAGGAGACCTGGCCGCGGTACTCCTCCCACTCCGCCCGCTTGTTGCGGAGGAAGAACTCATAGACGTGCTCACCGAGCGTGTCGGCCAGCAGCTCGGAGTCCTCCGCGACACTGATTGCGTCGTGGAGCGTCTTGGGCAGCTGCTCGAGGCCGAGCGCCTTGCGTTCGCGGTCGTTGAGCGACCAGACGTCGTCCTCCGCCTCGCGCGGCAGCTCGTACTCCCCTTCGAGGCCCCGCATGCCGGCAGCAAGCACGACCGCATAGGCGAGATAGGGGTTGCAGGCGGCGTCGATGGTGCGCAGCTCGATGCGGGTCGACTGGCCCTTGTTTGGCTTGTACATCGGCACGCGCACCATCGCCGAGCGGTTGTTGTGCCCCCATGACTTGTACGAGGGGGCCTCGCCTCCGCCGATCAGACGCTTGTAGGAGTTCACCCACTGGTTGGTGACACAGGTGATCTCGCTGGCGTGGTGCAGGATGCCCGCGATGAAGTGCCGCGCGGTCTTCGAGAGCTGGTACTCAGCGCCCGCCTCGAAGAACGCGTTGGTGTCGCCCTCGAACAACGAGACGTGGGTGTGCATGCCCGAGCCAGGATGCGTGGTGAAGGGCTTGGGCATGAAGCTGGCCCAGATGCCCTGGCTCAGCGCCACCTCACGGACCACCGTGCGGAACGTCATGATGTTGTCGGCCGTGGACAGCGCGTCGGCGTAGCGGAGGTCGATCTCCTGCTGGCCGGGACCGTTCTCGTGGTGGCTGAACTCGACCGAGATGCCCATCGACTCCAGCATGTTGATCGCCTCGCGTCGGAAGTCCGACCCGCGCGACTGAGCGGTGTGGTCGAAGTAGCCGCTGCGGTCCACCGGGAGCGGCTCCTCGCCGGCAGCCGGGCGCCCTTGGAAGAGGTAGAACTCGATCTCGGGGTGGGTGTAGAAGGTGAAGCCCTTGTCGGCGGCCGTTTGCAGGGTGCGCTTGAGCACGAACCGCGGATCGGCGTACGACGGGGACCCGTCGGGCATCATGATGTCGCAGAACATCCGCGCCGTTGAGGGACCCTCACCACGCCACGGGAGCAGCTGGAACGTCGCCGGGTCAGGGTGGGCCAGCATGTCCGCCTCAGTGACCCGGGCGAATCCCTCGATCGCCGAACCGTCGAACCCGATGCCCTCGGAGAACGCGTTCTCCAGCTCAGCCGGGGCGACCGACACGGACTTGAGGTAGCCGAGCACGTCGGTGAACCAGAGTCGAACGAACCGGACGTCGCGCTCTTCGAGTGCGCGGAGAACGAAGTCTTCCTGCTTGCCCATGTTGGGAAGCCTAGGCGTTGTCGCGAGCAGGTGCGCGTGAGGGCAGAGCGGCGAACGACTGCGCCAACGGGCGCCAGCCTGCAGCCAGGTCGGCCTTGGCTGCTGCCACCTGGTGCAGCACCTCTTCGAGGACGCCTTCGGCGTAGCGATCCGGGTCGTCCTTGGCCCAGGTCGCGAGGATGACCTCGTCGACCTCCGGATGCAGCTGCACCCCCCAGGCCGTCGGGGCAAACCGCGCGACCTGCTGCTCCCCCTCGGGAGTCCGCGCGAGGGTCACCGTGCCCTCCGGCGACCGCAGCACGACGTCGTCGTTCCAGTGCACACCGAAGCCGGTGCCGACGAGGCCGCGCGTCAGTTCGTCCTGGCCGGCGGCGTCGGTCCAGCCGACGGGCAGCAGCCCCAACTGCTGGCCGCGCGGGTTCCGGCCCGCCTCACCCCCGAGTGCCACCGCCACGACCTGGTGTCCCAGACAGATGCCGAGCGTCGGGATGGCCTGCGCTGCCGCAGCGCGGACAAGCTCCTTTGTGGGTCCCAGCCACGTGTGCGTGGCGTCGTCGTACGCCCCCATCGCACCGCCGAGTACGAGGAGGGCATCGTGATCGTCCAGCGTGGACGGCAGGTCCTCGCCGGCGTACGGACGGCGTACGTCGAGAGCGCAGTCTGCCTCGACCAGCCAGTCGCCGACCCAGGCAGGTGGACAGTCATCCTCGTGCTGTACGACGAGGACCCGCGGGCCCATCAGTCGGTCGGCACGTTCTCGAGCTCAGCCAGCCAGGCCGCGGGGTTGGCGTCGCTCGGCATCCGCCAGTCACCGCGGGGCGACATCGTGCCGCCGGCGCTCACCTTGGGGCCGTTTGGGAGCGCTGATCGCTTGAACTGGCTGGCGAAGAAGCGCTTGATGAACACCTCCAGCCAGGAGCGAATGTCGGCCAGGGCGTACTCCGGACGGTTGTCCTCGGGGTAGTTGGGCGGCCACTCCCCCCGACCTGCGTCCGACCAGGCGTGCTCCGCGAGGAAGGCGATCTTGCTGGGCCGGAAGCCGTATCGGAGTACGTGGAAGAGCGTGAAGTCGTGCAGCGCATAGGGACCGATGGATCCCTCTGTCGCCTGGGGCTTCTCTCCCTCGCGCGTCGGGATCAGCTCGGGCGTGATCTCCTGCCCGACGATGTCGGTCAGCAGCTGGTTGACCTCCCCGTCCCTCTCGCCGAGCTGCTCGGTCTCCGCGACCCAGCGGATCAGGTGCTGGACCAGCGTCTTCGGCACGCCGGAGTTGACCGTGTAGTGCGACATGTGGTCGCCGACGCCGTACGTGCACCACCCGAGCGCAAGCTCGGAGAGGTCGCCGGTGCCGAGGACGATTCCCCCACGCTGGTTGGCGATCCGGAACAGGTAGTCGGTCCTCAGCCCGGCCTGCACGTTCTCGAAGGTGATGTCGTAAACCTCCTCGCCGGACGCGAAGGGGTGACCGAGGTCCGAGAACATCTGCCTGGCTGCTGGGCGGATGTCGAGCTCCTCGAACGTCACACCGAGCGCCTTGGACAGCCGCGTGGCGTAGGACTTTGTGGTCTCGCCCGTGGCGAACCCGGGCAGGGTGAACGCAAGGATGTCGCTGCGAGGCCGACCGAGCCGGTCCATCGCCTTGGCGGCGACGATCAGCGCGTGGGTGGAGTCGAGCCCACCGGAGACCCCGATGACCACTTTCGGATGCCCGATCGCGTGCAGCCGCTGCTCCAGCCCGGAGACCTGGATGTTGTAAGCCTCGTAGCAGTCGAGGGCAAGCCGCTCGACGTCGTCCGGCACGAACGGGAACCGGTCGACCTTGCGGCGCAGGCCGATGTCACCTGAGGGCGGGTCGAGGGTGAAGCCGATCTCGACGAAGCTGTCGCGTTCGATGGACTCGGCGTGCCGGTTGTCGTCGAAAGTGCCCTGTCGCATCCGCTCCTGCCGGATCCGGCCAAGGTCGACGTCGGCCACCGTACGGCGCGGACCTTCGGGGAAGCGGTCTCCCTCGGCCAGCAGCTCTCCGCACTCATAGACCATCGTCTGCCCGTCCCACGACAGGTCAGTCGTCGACTCGCCCTGCCCTCCCGCCGCATAGGCATAGACCGCCGAGCAGCGCGAGCTGGCCGAGCGGACCAGCTGGCGGCGGTCCTCGGCCCGGGCGATGGTGATCGGGGATCCGGAGATGTTCGCCAGCACCGTGGCCCCGGCCAGGGCGGCGTTGGCACTGGGCGGGATCGGCACCCACATGTCCTCGCACACCTCGACGAACAGGGCGAGGTCAGGCACGTCGCTGGCGCAGAAGATCAGGTCCGGACCGAACGGGACCTCGACGCCGCCCACGCTGATCCACTCCCCTCGCTGGTCCTCGCCGGCCGCGAACCAGCGGGCCTCGTAGAACTCGCGGTAGGTGGGCAGGAACGACTTCGGGGCCACCCCGAGGACTGCGCCGCGGTGCATGACCACGGCGCAGTTGTAGACGCGGTTGCCCTTGCGCAGCGGCGCACCCACCACCAGGACTGGTCGGAGGTCCTGGCTCGCCCGGACCAGGTCCGCGATGGCGACCTGTACCGCTTCGAGCAGCGTGTCCTGGAGGAACAGGTCGTCGATCGAGTACCCGGAGAGGCACAGCTCGGAAAAGATCGCGACAGCCACACCGTCGTCGTGGCACGCGCGTGCCTGCTCGAGAACAGTGCGCGCGTTGGTCGCAGGGTCAGCGATCGTGATCGGCACCGTGCAGGCGGCGATCCGCGCGAAGCCATGGGCGTAGGCCGACTTGAAGTCCACGACGCCAGTGTTACAGAACGGATGGACCAAACTGGGGTGGTGGACACTCCGATCGCCCGGACCCCGGAGCCGCCGTACACAGCGGTGATCTTCACCAGCGTCCGCACGCCTGACGAGCACGGCTACGGACCGATGTCCGCGCGCATGGACGAGCTCGCGCGTCAGCAGCCCGGCTACCTCGGACATGAGTCCGTCCGTGAGGACGCCCGCAGCATCACCGTGTCGTACTGGGTGGACCATGCGGCCGCCGCGGCGTGGAAGCAGGTCGCCGAGCACCTCGTCGCCCAGCAGCGTGGCCGGAGCACGTGGTACGCCGACTTCACCGTCCGCGTCGCGACCGTCGAGCGCGACTACCGGGCCGACCACCGGTGACGCGCCGTTGTGACCCACGAGACACCCCGCGACACCCCCGCGAGCACATCACCGGGTCTAGCGTTGAAGCCAGTCCGGGGACTTCGTACGGGAAGCCTCGAGTCAGCACAGCCCTCCGCGGCAGGCAAGGAGCTCGGCGATGAGCAACGCACCAGGTGAAGAGACCGCGCCGTACGGCAGTGGCGCCTCAAAGGCCCAGACAACCGGCCAGACAACCGGCCAGCCGGCAGGTGCCGCACCGGCCAAGCGCGTCCGGACGCAGCACCTGCGCGAGATGAAGCAACGCGGAGAGCGGTTCGCGATGCTGACGGCCTACGACATGTACACCGCCCAGGTCTTCGACGAGGCCGGGATCGAGGTCCTCCTCGTCGGTGACAGCGCCTCCAACAACGTGTACGGCAACGAGACCTCGCTGCCGGTGACCGTGGACGAGCTGATCCCGCTGACCCGCGCGGTGTCCCGGTCGGTCAAGCGATCGCTCGTGGTCGGCGACCTGCCGTTCGGGTCCTATCAGCGCTCGCCCGAGCAGGCCTATGACACCGCAGTCCGCTTCATGAAGGAGGGTGGCGCCCACGCCATCAAGCTCGAGGGCGGGCGCGAGATGGTGCCCCAGATCGAGCTGCTCAGCCGCGGCGGTGTACCTGTCATGGCGCACATCGGTTTCACCCCGCAGAGCGAGCACGCACTCGGCGGCTACCGGGTCCAGGGCCGCGGCGACACCGGGGAGCGGATCCTCGAGGACGCGCGAGCGGTCGAGGCTGCCGGCGCGTTCGCCGTCGTGATGGAGATGGTCCCTGGGGACGTCGCCGGCCGGGTCACCAAGGAGCTGGTCATCCCCACGATCGGGATCGGCGCCGGCGCCGACTGCGACGGCCAGGTGCTGGTGTGGCAAGACGCCTTCGGGATGCGGACCGGCAAGATGGCCCGGTTCGTCAAGCAGTACGCCGACCTGCACGGCGTACTCCTCGACGGGGCGAAGGCGTACGCCGACGACGTCCGCTCGGGCGACTTCCCAGGACCGGAGCACACCTTCTAACGTCCACTTCTGTCCGTTTTAAGCCGATTTTCGCCATTCGCCAGCATTCGGACGTTTCACCCGTCAGGATTGCTCCCTACTGACACGCTCGCACGGCTCGGCAGGGACCCCACATGGCGATCTTCAGCACCAAGAAGAAGAAGCGACGCAAGAGGCGTCGTCGTCGCCATCATGTCAAGCGCAAGAAGGCCACGACACCCACGCCGAAGCCCGCTCCCAAGCCGGCACCCAAGCCGACCCCGGCTCCCACCCCGACTCCCACACCGACTCCCACACCGTCCCCGAGCCCGACGCCGGCCCCTGTCGCCAAGGCGCTGGCGGCGACGTCACGTGAGCGGCTCCACCTGAACCGCTTCGGAACGGGCTTCACCCAGCGGGCGCTGACCCAGCTGCGGGCGGCTGGTACGCCGGAGGCATGGCTGGAGACCCAGCTCTCCCCCACGTCCGTGCCCGAGTCGGCCAAGGCCGGAGAGGTCAACGGCTGGTTCGACTTCATGTGGCGTACACCGTCCGAGAAGTATGCGACCGACAAGGCCAAGACCAAGGCCGCATGGCAGTACGGCCACGACCACGGCAACTGGTCGATCCTGCGCCGCGTGTACTCCGACCGGGCAGTGCTGGAGACGATGACCGACTTCTGGTCCACCGTCATGCACATCCCGGTGGGCCATGACCGTGCCTGGGTGTACCGGTTCGACTACGACGCCACGATCCGCGACAACGCACTCGGCAGCTTCGAGGACATGCTCGTCGCCTGCTCCCTGCACCCCGCGATGCGCGTCTACCTCGACAACTGGAAGTCTGTGAAGAACAAGCCCAACGAGAACCAGGGACGTGAGCTGCTCGAGCTGCACACCGTCGGGCGGGCCGCGAGCTACACCGAGGCGATGGTCAAGGCCTCGGCTGTGCTGCTCTCCGGCTACTCCGTGGACTGGGGCAACACCTTCGCCGCGAAGTACGACACCAACGCGCACACCACAGGGCCTGTCCAGGTGCTCGACTTCAGCCACGCCAACTCATCCTCCGACGGCCAGGCCGCGACCCTGGCCTACCTGAAGTACCTGGCCCGCCACCCGGCCACCGCGCAGAACCTGGCCCGCAAGCTGGCTACGTTCTTCGTGTCGGACACCCCGTCCTCGGGCCTGGTCGACACTCTGGCCGGCGTCTACCTCAGCTCGGGCACCGACATCAAGGCCGTGCTGCGGGCCCTGTCGATGCACCCGGAGTTCCTCACCTCGGAGGGGCTCAAGGTGCGCGACCCGATCGCCGACCTGGTGGCCACAAGCCGGGTGCTCGACGTCAAGGTGCTGGCACCGGCCGGAGACGACTCCTACACCCGGCACGCGAACTGGACCCACGGCGGCCCGCCGCTGTTCTCGTGGCCGCGCCCGGACGGTCCCCCGATCACCGGCCGCATGTGGTCTTCCCCATCACGCATCTTCGGCTCCTACGAGATGCACCAGGCCCACGCAGGCGGGTGGTGGCCCAAGGGTGCGACGTACCGGACCGGCGCCTCGTTCCTGCCGGCGCCCTCGCTTCGGTTCGACGCGTTCGTCGACCATCTGTGCCGGACGTTCCTCGGCCGCGCCTCAGATGCGCGCCTGCTCCAGGCCGCAACCCAGGCCACCACCGGCCCGGAGACCTGGGCGGTCGTCACCGCGTCGACCACGGTGACCAGCAAGCACGGCCTGGCCACCTGGCTGTTCCCGCGGTTGGTCAGCGCCCTGCTCGACACTCCCGACCACATGACGACGTAAGGCAGACGATGACCGAGCACACGCATCCCGTGGAAGCAGCCTGCTGCCGCGAGTTCACCAGGTCTCGCCTGTCGCGCCGCTCGCTGCTGCAGGGAGCGGCCGCTGTCGGCGGCGGCATGGCAGTCACACAGATGTTCGGCGACGCGCTGATGCAGGCCACCTTCGCGGGCACTCCCGGGGGCAACACGATGGTGGTCATCAGTCTGCGCGGGGGGATCGACGGACTCGGGGTCGTCGTACCCCACGCCGACCCCGGGTACTACAGCGCGCGTCCTTCGACCGCCGTACCGGTGGGCTCATTGCTGTGCAAGGACGCGATGTTCGGGCTGCACCCAGCGATGGCACCACTCGTGCCGCTGTGGCAGTCCGGCGAGCTCGCGGCCGTCCAGGCGACCGGTCTCCGGGTGGCCAACCGCTCCCACTTCTCGGCGATCGAGGAGGTCGAGGACGCCGCACCGGGCTCTGACGCACGAACGGGATGGATCAACCGGATGATCGGTCTGGGCCCCGCGAACGGCACCCTGGACGCCGTACAGCTCGGGATGAACTTCCCGACCACGGCCCTCGTGGGCCCGCACCCGACATTGGCGACCCAGGACCTTGGCGGGCTCTTGGTCCCCGGCCTCGACGGCCGGGCCACCCAGCGCTACGGCTCGCTCCAGACGGCCTGGGCCACGGCCAGCGGTCCCCTGGCATCGGGTGCCCGGGAAGCGGTCGCCATTTCCAAGGGCCCGGGGCAGCAGCTCAAGGCCATGGCCGACTCGACGACCCCCTACCCCACGGTCTGGAACGCGACCCCGTTCGCCGAGCCGCTCCGGAACGCAGCGAAGCTGATCCGGGCCAACATCGGCACCGACGTCATCGCCATCGACGCCGGCAACTGGGATCTGCACACGAACTACGGGACGATCGCGTGGGGCTCGATGCAGAGCAACATCTCCGGCCTCGCCCAGGCTCTTGCTGCGTTCATGACCGACCTCGGCGCGCTGCGCTCACGCGTCACGGTAGTCACGATCTCCGAGTTCGGCCGCCGTGTGGCGGAGAACGGCAGCCAGGGTTTCGACCACGGCTGGGGCAACATGATGCTGGTGGCCGGCGCCGGAGTGAAGGGCGGCCAGTACCACGGCAGCTGGCCCGGTCTCGGCAGCGGCTCGTTGATCGACGGTGACCTCAAGGTGACGACCGACTACCGCAACGTCCTGGGTGAGATCGTCAGCAAGCGGTTCCCGGATCGTTCGGTGCCTGCGCTCTTCCCCGACCTGGCGATCGCGCCGGTCGGCGTGATGACCTGACCGCTCCCCCAAGGTAGGGCCGGTCTCTGGCAGAGCGGCGAGGTGGCGGGCTAGCCTGCCATATGCGACGTCTTCTGACAGTGCTGCTCGGACTCGTACTCCTCGCGACAAGCTTCTCCACACCGGGACAGGCCGTCGCGCCGGCCAAGCCTCGACCCGAGCGTGCCAATGCTGCAGCCGCGCCGGTCCTCCAGGTGCGAGCGATCGCCCGAGGACTCAACATCCCGTGGGACGTGAAGCCGGTGGGCGGCGGCCGACTGCTGATCACGGAACGTTCCACGAAGCGCCTGCTCACCCTGCACAGGGGCAAGCTCCGCCGGGTCGCGTACGCCTCGTCGACGGTGTGGGCCAGTGGCGAGACCGGGCTGCTGGGGCTGGCCGTCGACCCCGCGTTCCGCCAGAACCGCCGCTTCTACACCTGCCAGGGCGGCAACGTCAGCGGCGGCGGGCACGACGTACGCGTCATGGCCTGGCGGCTCGGCGGCAAGTCGCGCCGTGCCTTCCACGTTCGGACGCTGCTCGCTGGTCTGCCAGCGACCACGGGTACGCACGGTGGCTGCCGTCTCCTGATCGCCACCAACGGCGCGCTCTTCGTCGGCACCGGCGATGCCACAGTCGGTAGCAACCCGCGCAACCGCAACTCGCTCGGCGGCAAGACCCTGCGCCTGAACAGGTTCACGGGGGCGCCGTGGCCGCAGAACCCCTGGATCGGATCTGCCTCGCGCAACGCCCGGTACGTGCTGACCTTCGGGCACCGCAACGTCCAGGGGCTGGCCCAACGGCTCGATGGTTCGGTGTGGTCATCGGAGCACGGGCCCGACCGCGACGACGAGGTGAACCGGCTGATCACCGGGGGTGACTACGGCTGGAACCCGGTGCCTGGCTACAACCAGACCGTGCCGATGACCGACCACAACCTGCCCGGGACCCAGCAGAGCGCCAAGTGGCGCTCCGGCTTCCCCACCATCGCGACCTCGGGAGCGACCTTCGTCCGCGGCACGCAGTGGGGCCTCTACAACGGGACCCTGGCCGTAGCTGCCTTGAAGGGATCCCGGGTGCTGTTCATCCGGTTCGACGCAGCCGGAAACTTCAGCTACGTGAAGGTGCCCCCCGCGCTGCGGCGGTACGGCCGGCTGCGCTCGGTCACGTCCGCGGGCAACGGGGACCTGCTGATCACCACGTCCAACGGCGGTTCCCGGGACTACGTGCTGCGCGTCCGCCCGCGCGGCTGACGGCCTGCTGACCGGCTGTTGCTACCTCGAACCTCAGGTGGTCGAGCAGCGAGCAACCGGTAGGTGGTCGAGCAGCGAGCGAAGCGAGTGATCAGTCGAGACCACACACGTGACCATGCCGTTGCCCTCGACCCCTTCTTGGTTCAGCCACCCCAGCCGAGGTTGCGCGTGCCGAGGGCGATCGTCGGCAGCCAGACGGCGAAGGCCAGCACCGGCAGCCACGGCACCCACCCCGGGTGCGGCTCGAACCAGCGGACCGCGATCACGAACAGGACCACCCACAGGATCAGGAAGAGTGCGGTCACCCACCAGGGGGCGACATTGGCCGTACCGAGGACCAGGAACAGCACACAAGCCATGCCGCCGAAGCCCACGAACCCCCATGGGGAGACCTTCGACAGCGCCACGCGCAAGCCCTACGGGAACCCGACGCAGTCAGTCCTCGGCCAGGTCGTCGTTCCACTTCGGGTCGTTGTCCCACTCCTCGTTGCGCTCCTTGGCCGTCTCCAGCGCCCGCGCCGCCTCCGCCTCGGTGGGGTAGGGACCGAGCCGGTCCACTGGCCCGCACCCGTCGGGGCCTTCGACAGCGTGGTGCTTGACGCAGTACCAGTAGTCGCTCATGTCGCTGAAACTTACGCGCTCGCGGCCGAGCTTGCGAGGGCGCGATGGGCGCGGAAGGTTGAGGAGCGTCGGCTCGGGCAGACGCGGAGCGGCTGACGGAGCGACGCGTCTCGAAACTTACGCGCTCGCGGCCGAGCTTGCGAGGGCGCGATCGGCGCGGAAGGTTGAGGAGCGTCGGCTCGGGCAGACGCGGAGCGGCTGACGGAGCGACGCGTCTCGAAACTTACGCGCTCGCGGCCGAGCTTGCGAGGGCGCGATCGGCGCGGAAGGTTGAGGAGCGTCGGCTCGGGCCGACGCTCATGTCGTTGAAACTACACTCGGCCCCGTGACTGCCATAGCCCCAGGACGGATCTCCCCGCGCCGTCCCGTGCCCTCGCACATCCCGCGCCCGGAGTACGTCGACAAGCCTGCTCCGGAACCGTTCACCGGACCTGAGGTCAAGGACTCCGACACGATCGAGCGCATGCGAATCGCCGGCAAGCTGGCTGCCGAGGCACGCGACCTGGTCGGGTCCCACGTCGCCCCCGGCGTCACCACCGACGAGCTGGACCGGATCGGCCACGAGTTCCTGTGCGACCACGGCGCCTACCCGTCCACGCTCGGCTACAAGGGCTTCCCCAAGTCCTTGTGTTCCTCAGTCAACGAGGTGATCTGTCACGGCATCCCGGACAGCACCGAGGTCAAGGACGGGGACATCGTGAACATCGACATCACTGCGTTCCTCAACGGTGTGCACGGGGACACGAACGCCACCTTCCTCACCCCTGGGGTCTCCCAGGAGGTGCATGACCTCGTCGACCGCACCCGCGAAGCCCTGCGTCGCGCCATCAACGCCGTGAAGCCCGGTCGCCGCATCAACGTCATCGGCCGGGTGATCGAGTCCTATGCCAAGCGGTTCGGCTACGGCGTCGTACGTGAGTTCACCGGGCACGGCATCGGCTCCTCCTTCCACTCCGGCCTGGTGATCCCGCACTTCGACGACCCGCACTACAACGACCAGATCGAGCCGGGGATGACCTTCACCATCGAGCCGATGCTCAACCTGGGCACCCACCAGTGGGACCTGTGGGAGGACAACTGGACAGTGGTGACCAAGGACCGGCAGGTCAGTGCCCAGTTCGAGCACACCCTCCTGGTCACCCAGGACGGCGCCGAGATCCTCACCCTCCCGTAGTCACTCCAGCCCCAGGTTTCCCACGGTCCCGTGGTATTCCCCAACTTCGCGTGCCTTGCAAGGGACGGGAAGCTGGCGGTTCCCACGGTCCCGTGGAAACCGCATCCTGAGCCGGACGCCGACCGAAGCGCAGGCTCGCTAGGGTCGGCGGCGTGACGAGCATGTTCGAGGACTACGCAACCGGCATGGGCTCGGCCTATGACGAGATGTACGACGACGGGTCCGGCCTGCGCACGCCGTACAGCCAGCTGCAGCCGTCGCTGCACGAGATGGGGCAGAGCGAGCTGCAGAGCCGGGTCGAGGCGTTGCAGTCGAGCTACCTGGACCAGGGCGTCACCTTCGACATCGGCGGCGAGGAGCGCGCGTTCCCGCTCGACGTACTCCCCCGGGTCATCGAGATGGACCAGTGGACCAAGGTCGAGGCGGGCGTGCAGCAGCGAGTGCACACGCTGGAGCGGTTCCTCGCCGACGTGTACGACGCCGGCCGGGTCCTCGACGACGGCATCGTCCCGCGCCGGGTGGTCACCACGTCCTCGCACTTCCATCGGGCAGCCGCGGGGATCGAGCCACCGAACGGCGTACGGGTGCACGTCAGCGGCATCGACCTGATCCGCGACGACACCGGGGAGTTCCGGGTGCTCGAGGACAACGTGCGGGTGCCATCCGGAGTCTCCTACGTGATGACCAACCGGCGGGCGATCGCGGCGGCCCTGCCGGAGACCTTCGCAGAGCACCGCATCCGTCCAGTGGCGGGCTACCCGCAGAAGCTGCTGACCGCTCTTCGCGCCGCTGCGCCCGCGGGTGTCACCGAGCCCAACGTCGTGGTGCTGACCCCGGGCGTCTTCAACGGCGCGTACTTCGAACACGCCCTGCTGGCGCGCACGATGGGCGTCGAGCTTGTCGAGGGCCGCGACCTCGAGTGCCGCCGCGGCCGCGTGATGATGCGTACGACGCAGGGCCTCGAGCCGGTGCACGTGATCTACAGACGGGTCGACGACGAGTTCCTCGACCCGGTGCACTTCCGCAGCAACTCGCTCCTCGGCTGCTCCGGCCTCCTCAACGCGGCACGCGCCGGCAACGTGACGATCGCCAACGCGGTGGGCAACGGCGTCGCCGATGACAAGCTGATCTACACCTTCCTCCCCGACCTCGTCCGGTACTACCTCGACGAGGAGCCGATCCTGAAGAACGTCGACACCTGGCGGCTCGGGGACGCCGACCACCGCGAGGAGGTGATGGACCGCCTCGACGAGCTCGTGCTCAAGCCGGTCGACGGTTCTGGGGGCAAGGGCATCGTGATCGGGCCGCACGCAACCATGGCCGAGCTCGACGAGCTGCGTACCAAGGTGCTGGCCGATCCCCGCTCCTGGATCGCCCAGCCGGTGATCCAGCTGAGCACCGTCCCGACGTACGTGGACGGCATGATGCGCCCCCGCCACGTGGACCTGCGCCCGTTCGCGGTCAACGACGGCAACCGCGTGTGGGTGCTTCCGGGCGGACTGACCCGGGTGGCGCTCGGCGAGGGTGAGCTGATCGTGAACTCCTCACGTGGTGGCGGGTCCAAGGACACCTGGGTGCTGGCCGGACACGGCCGACACCAGGCGCCCGCCGAACCCGAACGCGTGGAGGTCCACGCCGCCCCGCAGGACGTGGGCCCGGCGCTGGACTCCTACTCCAGCCAGCAGGACCAGCAACAACAACAGCAACAGCAGCCAGCTGGTCGAGCATGCTGAGCCGGATCGCCGAGTCACTGTTCTGGATCGGCCGCTACGTGGAGCGGGCCGAGGACACCGCCCGCATCCTCGACGTACAGACCCAGCTCATCCTCGAGGATCCCGGTGTCGACGAGCAGACGACCTGCCGCAGCCTGCTCTCGATCATGGGGGTGGACTTCGACGAGGACGCAGCGATCGACACCGCCGAGGTGATGCGGGTGCTGGCCTACGACCCCGCCTCGAACGCTTCGATCGCAGCCACCATGGGTGCCGCGCGAGAGAGCGCTCGCCGCGCCCGCGAGACGCTGTCCACGTCGATGTGGGAGGCGATGAACACCACCTACCGCGCCATCCCGTCGGGCCACTTCCGCTCGATGCGTCCGCCGGTTGCCTTCCGCTGGGTACGCGACCGCGCGGCCCAGATCAACGGCATCGCCGAGGCGACGATGACCCGTGACGAGGGCTACCAGTTCCTGGTGCTCGGGCGCTCGATCGAACGAGCCGACATGACGTCGCGACTCGTCGCGACCGCGGCGCTCACCTCCGGCTCCGCCTGGGGTACGTCGCTCCGGGCGTGCGGCGCGTACGAGGCGTTCCTGCGCACCTACAAAGGTCTGGAGACAGAGCGTGGAGCCGCCGAGTTCCTGCTGCTCGACCGGCTCTTCCCGCGCTCGGTGGTCTTCGGGCTGAGTGAGGCCGAGCGCTGCCTGGAGCGGCTGCAGTCCTCGGGCAGCCGCGCCGGCGTACAGAACGAGGCACAGCGCCTGCTCGGACGCACGCGGGCCGAGCTCGAGTACCGCTCGCTCAGCGACTTCGTGGCAGACCTGCCCAGCGAGATGGAACGACTCCAGCGCACCTGCGCGCTGGCGACCGACGCGATCTCCAAGCGCTACTTCGCTGGCGCGGAGGCAACAGAGTGGCACGGGGTGCGGGCATGAGCATGCAGCTACGGATCGCACACACCACGGGATTCGAGTACGACGGCAAGGCGAACACGTCGTTCAACGAGGCGCGCCTGACACCACTGACCCTGCCGGGCCAGATCGTCGTGCACTCCCGTGTCGAGGTGTCTCCCACTCCCTGGGCCTACACCTACAAGGACTACTGGGGCTCGCAGGTCACCGCGTTCGAGGTGCTCGACCCCCACCAGTCGCTCACGGTCACCGCGACGGCAACCGTGCACACCAACCGCTTCCCCTCCGGGGAGCCGCTGATGTCCTGGGAGGACATGCGCAGCGACTCGGTCGCCGACGTCCACACCGAGTTCCTGGCGCTGCCCGAGCGGGTGGTGCCGAACGAGGACCTCGTGGCGCTCGCGCGCGACATCGCCGAGGCGAGTGCGAGTCCGACCGAAGCCGCACGTGAGGTGTGCGCACTGGTCAACCGCGAGGTCAAGTACGTCTCCGGCTCGACCACGGTGGACGCGTTCGGCGCGCATGCCTGGGCCGAGCGCTCGGGGGTCTGCCAGGACATGGCGCACATCGTCATCGGGGCCCTGCGCTCGATCGGCATCCCGACCCGCTACGTCTCGGGTTACCTGCACCCGAAGGCCGACCCGGTTGTCGGTGTGCCTGTCAGCGGTGAGTCGCACGCGTGGGTCGAGTGGTGGGACGAGGGCTGGCGCGGCTTCGACCCGACCAACGACACCGAGCCGGGTGACCGGCACGTGACCGTGGCGATGGGTCGTGACTACAACGACGTCAAGCCACTCTCGGGAATCTTCTCCGGCTCGGGTACCTCCCGGATGTTCGTGGACGTCCAGGTGACCCGCGTGCAGTAACCGCCGATGTCGGGCAGGCTTGGGGCAGAGCGGCACGGCGAACCGACGTGAACGCTGTCATCCACCGGGAGGCATGCACAGTGGAAACCAACGAAACGCCGGTCGGCACGACCACGCCGACTCCGAAGAAGGCGGCGGCAACGTCACCAGCCAAGAAGGCACCGGCCAAGGAGACTGCGGCCAAGAAGACGGCCGCCGCGAAGGCACCCGCCAAGAAGACCGCGGCGAAGAAGGCGCCCGCCAAGAAGACCGCGGCGAAGAAGGCGCCCGCCAAGAAAGCGCCTGCGAAGAAGGCTGCGGCTGCGACTGCGGCTGCGGCGACGAGCACCCCGACAACCCCAGCACGAGAGCAGCTGTCGGACCAGACCATCGAGCAGATCGTCCGGGCGACCGCCGAGCGTGTCACCCGCGAGGTGACCGCACAGCTGACCCGGAGCCTGGCGCTGCTCGAGAAAGAGACCAAGCGCGCCCGCAAGGCAGCGCTCAAGGCCGCCGACCGCGCTGCCTCAGCAGCGGCTTCTCTGGACCTTCGTAAATCTGGTGGCAAGAACAAGAAGGGCAAGTAGGCCCCCAAGCCGCAGGAGCAGGGAACGTGCACCCTCGATCAGAGCACTCCGGTGGCGGCTTGCCGTACCGGTGGGGAGCGACCGACGCCGAGGTCGCGGACCGCTACCCCTGCGACGCGCTGGCAGCCCCACGTGCTCGTCGCGTGCTGCGCGCCGGGGACTCCCCTGCCACAACGCCTGTGCTGTTTGAGTGGTTGAAGCAGCTGCGCGTCGCGTCGTACAGCTACGACCTCCTCGACAACTTCGGGCGAAGTAGCCCGAGGAACCGCACTCTGGGTGACCAACCGCTCGAGGTGGGCCAGCTATTCATGAAGATCTTCGAGCTGGTCGACTTCGAGGAGGGCAGCTGCCTCTCGCTGCGCATCAGGCCCGGACGGACCCAGCGCTTCTACGGACCGCTGGTCCTGACCTACCGCGTGCGACCGACATCCACCGGGTCCCGTCTGGTGTGCGTCATGCACGTCCCCTACCAGGGCCTGGCGTTCTTCTCAGCCACGATGTGGACCTTCCTCTGGGGCGATCTCCTGATGATGCGCAAGCAGTTCCGGACACTCTCCGAGCTCGCCGCACGTGAGAACGTGCGGCACTAGGTACGACGACTCATCGGCCTCTCATCGAGAGCGCCTAGCGTTCGCAGCACTACGAAAGGTGCGGTCATGGACCTGCGAACGAGCAAGAAGAAGACAGTCGTGATCGTCGGAGCTGCAGCCGCGCTGACACTGGCCGGAGCGGGGACCGCGATCGCCACCGGTGACGACGACGCAGGCGAGCAGTCGATCACGGGAGCAGCCCTGGAGACGGCGAGTGACGCGGCACTCGCGGAGACCGGTGGCGGCAAGGTCACGGGCACCGAGGTCGACGACGAGGAGAGCAAGTACGAGGTGGAGGTGACTCTCGAGGACGGGGGCCAGGTCGACGTACAGCTCGACGAGAACTTCGACGTGGTGGGCTCTGAGGCCGAGGACGCCAGCAGGGACGAAGGCTGACGACCGGGGCCGGGGCAGCTGATGCAGCGTCGTGTCTAGACCTGTTGCAGATCAGATCTCCAACATCGCTGCGCTGGCCGTGATCGAACCGCTAACTTGAGCGCGCTCTCTTCGGAGAGCAGGCCACCCGCGCGCCCTTCCCCCCCGATGGGGCCGCGGGTGGACCTCACCGCAAACAGTTCCAGGTAAAGATGGTGTGGATCTTGGGTCACCGGGTGACCCAAGGTCCACACCATCTCTGTTTCCACAGCGCGCGGATGGGCTGGCTCAAGGGGCCGCGACTCCGGTCCTTGAATGGTCCGGTGGAATGGCAGACCTGGCGCCGTCGGGGGCAGGCGCCAGGTCCGCCCGTCTAGGGGGAGGAACTGGCCACGAGGACGGTCTTGCCGTCCACTGCCCAGTGCTCGGCGTCGGCAAGGTGACGACCGTCGGGTACGACGAGGCCCTGTGTGTCCTCGTTCCACGCGATCTCGTCCGTCAGCGCGTCCAAGGCACCCCACGTGCGCCCGTGCTCGACGTACACGGTCCCGAGCGTGTATCTCTCGGTCTCGGCGAACTCCTCGAGCCTGGTCTCCACAGCGGCAAGGCTGTCCCCTGTGGAGAGCATGTCGGCGCGGATGTAGCCGAGCAGGATCGGCCTCGGGTTGGTCACGGAGTCGCCTCCCACCAGCTTTGGTCCACTCTCCCGAACTCCTCGCCGGCCGCGCGCCATCGCGGCCGGGCGAGGAGCCTCCCGCCACCGTGGCTGGCGGAGCGCGGAGCGGGGGACATGTGGACCTCGCGAGGGCGGGTTGACTGGGCTGCCCACACTCCCCGCTCGTGCCTGTCCCCACATCCGAAGAGTTACGCAGAACGCTACGTAGATCGCCGTTCTGGGTACGTCGCTCGGCCTCGCGGTCAGCGTGCGCGGTGTTCGGCGATCCAGCTGGCGACCTGGGCACGCGAGCTGAGCCCCAGCTTGCCCAGGATGTGATCGACGTGGGTCTCCGCGGTGCGCTGGGCGATGACGAGCCGGGCGGCGATCTCCTTGTTGCTCAGCCCCTCGGCCAGGAGGTCGGCGATCTCCAGCTCGCGGCGTGTCAGCCCTCCTGGTGCGTCCGGCTGGCCCACAGGTCCGGAGGTGGCGCCTCGCGGGGTCTTTCGGTCAGGCTCGCCATCCGCGCCCAGGGCGAGCGCCACGGCCTGCTCGTAGGAATACCCGGCGGCCTCGCTGAACACCGCCTGAAACCTGGCCTCTCCCATCACCTCCCGGACCCCCTCCGTCGCCCGCTGGTCGAACTGGCTGTACGCGTTGGTCTCGTCGACCTTCGCTCCGCTCGTTCGCCAGACGGCCTGGGCTGCCCCGAGCAGACGGGCGGCGCGATCGGGCAGCGCAGAGGATGCGGCGCACCAGGACAACGCCTGGACCCCGAAGCTGATCCCGGTCAGGTCATGCATCGGCTGGAACAGCCTGATCGACTCCCGAAGTGCAGCGGTCGCCTCGTCGATACGTCCGGCACGCCAGTTCACGATCCCGACGCTCCAGAGTCCGTACGCTCGCGAGGACGTGGCGCCGTGCTGCTCGGCGAGCTCCAGTGCCTGGCGGCTGAACTCCTCGACCCGGGAATCGTCGAGGAAGAAGGCGGCGGCACTTAGCAGGATCAACGAGTCGAACTCGCCGAGCGCGTTCCCGACAGCCCGAAAGCCGGCACGGGCGTCCTCGAGCAGCGTGACGGCACTGGGCAGGTCACCTTTGTACAGCGCCGCGTGCCCACGGCATTCCTTGATCCGTGCGCGGAGCAGGTCGTCGCCGAGCTGCTCCGCGAGCTCGCTGCACTCGGAGAGCAGCAAGTCGGTCCGGTCGAACTCAGTCGCGAACATGGCCAGGTAACCGGCAGCCCAGAGCCCATAGGCCCGGCTCGAAGTGGGTTCGGTGACCAGCTCCAGCGCCCGGTTGAGGTAGCTGTAGCCCTCCCGCAGGTAACCCGCGAACCAGAAGTTCCACATCGACGAGGCGATGTCCAGGGCCGCCGGCGCTTCCTCCGGTTCCTCGAGACAGAACTCCAGGGCTGCACGCACATTGTCGTGCTCGCGCCGCAGGCGGGCGAACCAGTCCGCCTGCTCAGGCCCGAAGCCCTCCTCGGCGTAGCGTCGGGCAAGCGACCAGTAGTGGTCACGGTGCCGCGCCCGCAGCCCTCGAAGCGGGCCGGGGTCGGTCAACCGGGCCGCACCGTACCGCCGGATCGTCTCGAGCATGGTGTACCAGGCCGTGCTGTGCCCGGTCCCCTGCTTTCGGGTGATGATCGACTTGTTGACCAGGCCGGCGATCAGGGTCAGGACGTCGTCACGGGCGATCCCGTCGCCGCGGCAGACCTCCTCGGCGGCATCGAGGTCGAACCCGCCCGAGAACACCGAGAGCCGGATCCACATCAGCTGCTCCGCGGGCGAGCACAGGTCGAAGCTCCAGCCGATGGCGGTGTCCAGCGTCCGCTGGCGGTCCGGCGACACGTGCCGGTCACTCGTGAGCAGCCGAAAACGATCCTCGAGCCGGTCGAGGATCTGCGCAGGAGAAAGGGTTCGCAACCACACCGCCGCGAGCTCGATCGCGAGCGGGATGCCGTCCAGTCGCCAACACAGCTCAACGACCGCAGCGCGGTTGGCATCCACTATCTCGAAGCCCGGGGCCACGGCCCCGGCCCGGTCCAGGAATAGCGATACGGACTCGTAGTGCGTGGCCTCCCCGGCTTCTATCTGGACACCCGGCGACGGTGTGGTCAGTGGAGGCACCACAAGGATCTGCTCTCCCTCGACGCCCAGCACGTGCCGGCTCGTCACCAGGACGCGCAGCCCCGGGGCAGAGGCCAGCAGCTTGCTGACCAGGACAGCGCAGGCATCGACAAGGTGTTCGCAGTTGTCGAGTACGACCAGGAGCTGCTTCTCCTCCAGGAAGGCGGCCAGGTCGGCCGAGGGGGTAGCCGAGACCTGGCGGAGCTCGAGCGCATTGGCCACGGTGATGCCGAGCAGCTGTGGATCCCGCAGCGTCGCGAGCTCAACGAACCACACACCGTCAGGGAACGTACGTCGCACCTCCGCACCGACCCGCAGGGCGAGCCGGGTCTTGCCGACTCCTCCTGGGCCGGTGAGCGTCAGCAATCGGCTGCTCCCCAGCAGCCTTCGTGTCTCGGCAAGCTCGCGTCGCCGGCCGACGAAGCTCGTGAGCTCGACAGGCAGACTTCCCCGGCCCGATGTCGTGGGCTTCGTGCTCGTCATGCGTGATCGCCTCCACCGCCACGCCGTCGCAGCCCGTCGTGGTCCCCGCACCATCGAGCAGGTTCGGCGCCACCCCGCCTGTCGCAACAGTCTAGAACCGTGCCCGGAACGGCTGCCGTCTGCTGAGCAGATCAAGCGAGGGGCGTGCCGCCGTCACTGAGCCTAGGCGTACGCCGGCCCGCGGCAACACCGCCGTCGATCACCAGATCTGTCCCCGTCACGTACCGGCTCTCGTCGCCGGCGAGGTAGAGCACTGCCTGTGCCACCTCGGTCGCGATGCCCCGGCGACCCAGCGGAATCGTGCGCACGTAGGCGTCCCAGTCTGTGTCCGCGAAGTCCTGGCTGTCCGTGATCGCTGTCTCGATGCTTCCCGGACACACCGCGTTGACCCGGATCCCACGGTCCGCCAGCTCGAGGGCCGCCACCCGGGTCAGCGCCGAGACCGCGAACTTCGAGGCTACGTAGGCGCCGAGCTCCGCTGTGGCCAGTACGCCGTTGAGCGAGGAGATGTTCACCACCGAGCCGCCGTCGGCCAGGTGCCGGCCGGCCGTCCGGACGCCCAGGAAGGTCCCGGTGAGGTTCAGCTCGACGATCCAGCGGAAGTCGGCCAGAGATGTTGCGACAAGTGGCCGCCGGAGCGCGGCGCCGGCGCAGTTCACCAGAGTGGTCAGGCGCTCGCCGGCCTCCTCCACCTGTGCCACGGCACGCGACCACGACTCCTCGTCGGTGACGTCGAGCTCGACGAACCGGGCACGCGGGCCGAGGTGTCCGGCCAGCGACACCCCACGGGGGCGATCGATGTCCGTGACGTAGACGGTCGCACCCTCGTCGTGGAGGAGTTCGCTGACCGCACGACCGAGTCCTCCGGTGGCGCCGGTGATGAGCGCGCACCTTCCTGTCATCCGGCCTGTCATCTGGTTGTCGGCGTCCTCCATGGCTCTCACGAGACCGTGAACCGGCCGCCGTTGCTGAGCAGCACGGCGCCTACGACGTTGGAGGCTCCCGGCGAAGCGAGGTAGCAGATGCTGTCGGCGATCTCCTCGGGCGCGGCATACCCGAGTACGCCGGGCGAGGTCATCTCCTGTCGGATCCCGTCCGGTGTGCGCGTGGCCATGGGTGTGTCGACCGGGCCCGGCGCGATCGCGTTGACGCGGACACCGAACGCGACGAGCTCCTTGGCCGCCGCCTGGGTCAGGGCCTGCGCGCCGGCCTTGGATGCGGCGTACGGCCCGTAACCGGTCAGTGTGTCGAAGGCGGCCGAGGAGCTGACGGTGACGATCGCCCCGGAGCGACGCGGAACCATCACCCGAGCAGCGGCTCGCAGTACGTGGAAGGTGCCGTCGAGGTTGACCGACATCAGCCTGCGCCAGGTGTCGTCGCGGACGAACCGCAGCGCATCGAGGGGCTCACCGCTTGCTCGCGCCTCGTTGAGCGCCGCCTTGGACGCGGGGTCGTCCACGCCTGCAGCGTGGACGACCAAGTCCAGCCTTCCGTACTCCGCCACCGTCTCGTCGATGACGGCGTCGACGTCGACCGCGTGGGAGACATCGACGAGCGCCGGTCGCACCGTGGGCCAGTCAGCAGCGATCGCGCTCGCCCCATCCTTGTCGAGGTCGGCAATGATGACTGCCTCGCATCCTTCGGCGGCCAGCCGACGGGTGACGGCCGCGCCGATGCCGGAGGCACCACCGGTCACCAGCGCCACCATTCCCGCGAAACGAACATCTGTATTCATCGGTCAGCTTCTCCTGTCATGGGGACGGACATGGACGAGTACTCGGGTACGGGGCTCGTCCTCGAGCAGCAGCCGCACCCGCTCGCGGAGACGGTGTTCCGGCACGGTGAGGCGCACGGTCTCGGACGCAACGTAGTCGGCCCACGAGCCGACGGGGAAGGTCTCCACGTAGGTGTCCGGCCGGTCGGGGTCGACGAGGATCTCCCAGCCGCCCGCGCCGAGGCGGAGCCGCGACAAGCGCAACGCATCAAGGGCTTCGAGGAACGCGGGCACTGTGGCCGTCGAGGGCACGTAGGTGACTTCGACGCGGATGGGCCTGCCGGGGTCCACGCCCCCGGTCAAGGAGGGCTCCGCCACGGGCGCCGGCTCCGGCGCGATGCCGTCACTCGGGTAAAGCCCATGCCGCAGGAATCCAGTTGCCGCCAATCCCATCAGGACGGCCGCTCCCCCCAGTGCGCCGGTCAGGCCGACGAGATCTGCCACCACGCCCCAGGCGAGACCGCCCAGCGCCTGGCATCCCTGGAAGGCGAGGAGGATCAACGCGACGATGCGTGGCCTGACCCAGTCGGGCAGTGCCTGGTGGGCGGCGGTCATCCAGGTCGTCTGTACGCCAACCCACGCCGCCCCTCCGAGCACCAGCAGTATGCCGACCACCCGCGCGTCGGAGCTCAGGGCGAGACCGGCCAGCATCACACCGAACAGAAGTGAGCCGGCGAAGCCGAACTGGTTCACCGCGAGCCTCGCCCTCACCGGGGCGAGCACCGCCGTGCCGCCGATGGCGCCGAGGCCGACCATGCCGAAGAGCAGCCCGAACCCGTTCGACTCCAGACCGAGGCGCTGGTGTACGACGAGCGGCAACAGTGCCCACAGGGCCGCGGACGGAACCCCGAAGAGGCACAGCCGGAGCAGCAAGCGCCGCGTCCACGGAGAGTTCCTGGTGAACCGGAGCCCTCCCCTGATCGACTGCATCAGGCTCTCGCGGGACGGCTCCACGGCAAGTGTGCGCGGTGCCGTGGCCATCATGCCCAGCGAGCAGAGCGCGAAGAGGACGGTCGTAGCGACGAAGGTCCTGGGCGCACCCACGAACGACAGCCCCAGGCCTCCCGCGACCGGACCGACTGCGCGCGCAATGTTGAACGTCACCCCATCCACCAGGGCAGCAGACGCAACCGCGCCCCGGTCGACAAGTAGCGGGATCTGGGTCTGCCAGGCGATGGCGAGCGCGACGAGGCCACTGCCCACGGCGACCACTGTCAGCAACATCAGCACGATCGAGTCGGGATCCGCCGCCGCCAGCACCGCGGCCGCACAGCTCGCTGCCGCGGACAGAACCGTCGCCGAGGCCATCATCCGGACCGGGGACACCCGGCCGACCATGGCCCCGACGGGCAGGCAGAGCACGAAGAACGGCACGCTCATCGCGGCTGGCACGGCGGCCACCACCGTGGCCGAGCGCCCGGCGTCGGTCATGATCCACTGCGCCGCAACCACATGCATCCAGACAGCGATCGCGTTCGCGAGTTGGATGATCACCAGCACGCGGAACCGGGCGAACCGCAGCGCCAACAGCGGCGAAGAGCCAGCATGGACCCGTTCGCGTGGAACGACCCGGCCCCCGCTCCGGAGTCCGCCCCTGGAGGCGGACCGCAGGAACGAAGGCCGGGTCATGTGTGACTCTCCTACAGCACTCGAGCTGTCACGGGGCGACGAAGTCGCCGACGCCGACGAACTCGCCGTTCTTGACCTCAACGCGCATGACGGAATGCGTACCGAGGTGCCCTTCCTTGCTGAAGGAGAACGGCGGAGCGATGCCGGTCTCGACATCGGAGGTCGACTCGATGGCCTTGGTGATGCTCTCGCTGTTGATCTCGCCGTCGATCGACTTGAGGATCTCGGCGAACGCCTTGGCCCAGGCGAAGTTGGCGATCGAGTAGAAGTCCGGCGCCTGCTTGGGTGCGTACTTCTTCATCGCCTCGCGGTACTCCACCACGGCCGGGTCGTCGGACGTCGGCGGCACCGTCAGGGACACCGCCCGGAGGCCGTCGGCGTTCTTGCCTGCGAGGGTGATCAGCCCGCCGGTGGCCGCCGGTGCATAGGCGTAGACCGGAGCCTTGACTCCCTGGAGCGCTGCCTCGTTGAGATAGGCGGCCGCTTCAGGCACGGGAAGGATGAGCAACACCGCGTCGGGCTGCTTCTTCTTGACCGACGCCACATAGGGGCCGTAGTCAGTGCTGCCGAACTTGGCCACGACCCGGTCTGCGGTGGCGCCGCCTTTCTCGATCACCTTCGTCGCGGCATCGTCGACCGTGGCGAATGCATCAGGGTCGTCCCTGACAATGACGATCTTCTTCGCACCGGACTCCATCGCCCACTTGGCAGCGACTGCTGCCTGGTCCTCGTACAGCGCCTGCGCACCGAACAGGCCCGGGCGGGCTGGCTCGTACCACGCGGACGAGCCGCCGTAGGTGCCGAAGATCGGCAGCTTCGACTGCTGGAGCACGAAGGGGAACGTAGCCTCGGTCGGCGCGGTTCCGTTGGCAGTCACGATCCCCTGGACGCCGTCGGAGACCATCTTGCGCGCGATCTGCAGGGTCTGCTGAGGGTCGAAGGCGTTGTCCTCGGTGATGAAGTCCACCTTGCGACCGTTGATCCCGCCCTTGTCGTTGAGCATGTCGAAGTAGGCGCGGGCGCCTGCCTCCGACGGCACGCCGCTCGCGGCGACCGGGCCCGAGAGGGGGTACCAGGCGCCGATCTTCACGGCGCCGTCGTCGCCACTGTCCGAGCCACCGCAGCCCGCCAGGACCAGCGACGACACGGCTACTGCAATGCCGAGCCGAATGCTTCGCATCGCAACCTCCCAATCTGAGTTGAGTTCACTTCAGTTTGAAGTGAATCATGTTCAGGGCGTGTTGGCAACAGCACGAGGGAAGCAAATTCAGAGGAGCGAGAAGACGGCTCCGGCGGGGTCGTCCACGACGGCAGCGACGCCGCGGGCGACGAGGACGTCGAGGTGCGCGATGGTCTCGCAGGTCGCGATCATCCGGTTGAAGTCGTCGAGCTCGGCGTACGCACGGCGTCGCCTCGTCCAGCCAAGCAGCTGTGCCACCTGTGAGGCCGTGGCCTTCCCACATCGGTCGACCGCGCGAACGGTCTCCTCCAGGCGCACCTCGTGGTGCTCGAGCAGCTCGGTGGCGCGCGCATGTGCACTCGGACCCGGAGCTCCATGGGCGGGCAGCAGTGCCGCGTCCGGTCTCGACAGCATCTTCTCCAGGGAGGAGAGGTAGCTGCCCAGCGGGAGCTCCCACTCCCCCAGCTCGAACCCGATCGAAGGTGTGATCGTCGGTAGCAGGTGGTCGCCGGCGAAGAGCAGCCCGCCGGCAAGGTCGTGGAACACGAGGTGGCCCTTGGTGTGCCCCGGCGTCGGCACGGCTTCGATCACCCGGCTTCCGACTGCGTACTCGCCGGCCTCGAGCCAGGTGTCCGGCTTCTCCCAGGAGGCTTCGTCGAAGTCCTCTGCAGTCGCAATGGCCTCGATCGTCGCCGCGAGCCCGGGGTCGCCCGACCTCCGCAGCTGCTGGAGCGAGGTGACCGGCACGTTGCTGGCGATCTCGAGCAGCTCGTGCAAGCTGGGCGCTTCGTCCCGGCCGAGCCCGATGCGGGTTCCGAACCGGCGACGAAGCTCCACGGCGAGCGTGTAGTGGTCGCGGTGGACGTGGGTCACGTAGACCTCGCGGACGGAGGCGACGTCGTGGCCGACGCTGCTCAGCGCAGAGTCGAGCTCGTCGAGGCTGGTCGCCGTGCGCCAGCCGGCGTCAACGAGCACCAGCCCGTCGCCGGTCTCCATCGCATAGACGTTGACGGCGTGGAGGCCGTCGTTCGGCATGCTCAGCGGAATCCGGAAGACGCCGTCCGAGACCTCGTAGGCGCCCGGATCAGCCCAGTCCTGCATGGTGGTCAGGCGTCCTGCCTGGCGGCCACCATCGTCATCTCGTCGCCGGTGAAGATCATCCGGCGACCGCGCATGTCACCGACGTGCACTACGGCTGCCTGCCACTCCTCACTCGCCAGCGCGGTGTCCAGCGCCTCACGCGAGTCGAAGCTCAGGATCGACAACCCATCCCAGCCGGCCGACCTCTCATCCGTTCCGTCGGCGAGCTCGGTGTGCAGCCAGCGACGCAGGCCTGGCAACGGATAGGTCACCTCGGCGTGCTCGCCACGCCACCAGTCGATGAACTGCTCATGGGTCCAGTCGCTCGGCCGGGCGGCGAGCAAGATGAGGTTGTACATGAGACTCCCTGACTTGAATTTAGTTCAGTTTATCCCAGCGTGCGCTGCTCGTCCAGTGCGCGCCGGACCACTCAGGGGCCGACAACGCGCAGGCAGGCGCCCGAGATGAGCTTGCGAACCTGCTCCAGCGACATGGCGCCGCCCGGGCGGTACCAGCGCCAGACGCTCACGACAATGGAGAGCAGCACCAGGGCCATCGCGTGTGGGTCCCGCTTCGGGAAGTCTCCGGAGGCCATGCCCCGCTTCAGCAGTGCGGTCCATTCGCTCTCGATCTCGCGCACGAGCACGCGGGCCCGCTGCCGCTCGGCCTCCTCCCTCTCCGAGGGGCGAGGCGTGGCGAGCAAGTCCATGTGGCTCTGCAGGATGCGCATCTGCAGGACCTCGCGCGGGCTCACGTCGTACGCCGCGGCGATTGCCGCCTCCAGGGCCTTGTCGGCCGACGAGGCGTCGGCCGTGACCTCCCGGAAGCGTTCGAGCGAGCGGTTCAGCTCGAGGCCCATGATCGTGAGCAGGCAGTGCGCCTTGGACTCGTAGTAGTGGTAGAGCGCCGTCTGCCCGATGCCGACCTCGTCGGCAATCTTCGCCCACTTGGTGTGCTCGTAGCCGTCCTGGCCGAAGCTCTCGATTGCAGCGGTGAGGATCCGCGTCCGCTTGGAACGCGGGCCTTCTGTCTCCGGCAACGTCTGCACCATCAGGACCACTCCGTTCGAGTCTGTTCTCCGAGAGCCCTGGTTCACTGCTGTGATCGGGCATTTCCGATCCTAGCAAGGTGAGATGAACTCAGGTCACTCCACCGCTGAGCCGTGTCGCCAGGCTCACGGCGTCCGGCCGGGAGAGCTTCCCGACGCGGTTCTGCGGGAGATCAGGGACCACGAACACGAACTCCGGCCACTTGGCCTTGGGGAAACCCTCACTCTCGAGGTGGCTCGTGACGTCGGAGAGGCTCAAGCCCGGGCTCGTGCTGACCACGAGTGCGGCCACCCGCTCGCCGAGCATTTCGTCCGGAACGGGGACGACGCAGACCTGAGCGACGGCTGGAATCCGCGCCACGGCCGACTCGACCTCGTTGATGTCGATGTTGCGGCCGCCCCGGATGATGATCTGCTTCTGCCGGCCAAGGACCGTGATCGTCCCGTCGGAGTTGAGCCGCACCAGGTCTCCGGTGGGGAGGAAGCCGTCGGAGGTGAGTCCGGGCGGCTGCGGCCGGCCTCCGCGCGCGTAGCCGACGAACAGGCTCGGGCCGCGCACCTGGGCATCGCCGACCCGGCCCGGCGGGAGGGGCCTTCCGTCCTCGTCCACCGCCCGCACCTCGGTGCCGGGGAAGGGCCGGCCGTCGCAGGCGAGCCTGGTCTCGGCATCTTCGCCCGGGCCGGTGGTCGTATGGCCAAGGCACTCCGACATGCCGAAGACCCGGATGATCTTGGTGCCCAGGACTTGTTCGGCACGGCCGAGCGCGCCGGCATCCATGGGACCGCCGCCGACAGTCATCGCCCTGAGGCCGGTGAGCTTGCCTGCCCCCGAAGGCAGGACAGACAGCTGCAGGGCCATCGTCGGCACGAGCATGGTCCAGCGCACGTCGTACGCCGCCATCGCCTCGAGTGCGACATCGGGCTTCCACGACTCGATGCAGACCATCGTGCCGCCGAGCAACGCCGGCAGGTACATCCCGAAGCAGTACGCCGCCACCGAGGAAAGCGGGACGAAGGCCCCGACCGCGTCGCCCGGCTGCAGCCCGATCGCCTCGATGGTCGAGCGGCCGGCGTACCGAAGCGACTCCTCGGACTGGACCACGCACTTGGGACGTCCCGTGGAGCCGGACGTCATCGCGACAGCGACGCCACCTGCCCATCGGCCCACGTCGCTGGCAGGTCGCCCGCGCGTCACGAGGGTCCACCCGTTGAGTGCGCCGAGCTTGTCCGGGAAGGTTTCGTTCGACACCTCCCAGCGCTCGAGCACATGGTCCGACGCCACAACGGCGTCCGGCTCGATGTCCTCCATCGCCAGCTCGAGCTCCGCCGCGACCGCATGGCCGCTGAGCACGGCGACCATCCCGCCCCGCAGGCCCACGGCCAAGGCAGTCGCCAGCGTCCGCCACGTGTTGTCGGCCTGGACCAGGACCGTCGGAGATCCCCCGACGGACTCCTCGAGTGCCATCGCAAGGTCGCGCGCCGCATGCATGACCTCACCCACGGTGTGCTCGCCCAGCGCGTCGATGACGGCCAGCTGATCGGGTGAGCGTTCGGCACGCTCGGCGAACTCCCGTGCGAGAAGCTGCATCTGTCCTCCTGGGTTCAGTGTTGACGATGTGCCGGGACTACGCACAGTGCGCTTGGGTGGTCCGGCACGACGGACGGGGTCATCGGGCGACCCAGCCGCCGTCGACGACGAGCGCATGACCGGTCACATAGCTCGACGCCGCCGACGCGAGGAACAGGAGTGCGCCGTCGACCTCTCCCGGCTCACCGCCACGGCCCAGCATCGTGTTGCGCCGCACCCACCCGGCCGACTTGTCGTTGCTGAAGAGGCCGTCGGTCATCTCGGTGTCGAACCAGCCGGGCACGATCGCGTTGACCCGGATCCCCCGCGGCCCCCACTGGCCGGCGAGCTCACGAGTGAGACCGATGATCCCCGACTTCGACGCCGCATAGCTCGCGCCGCCGATCGGAGCAGTGGACACCAGGCCGATGACCGACGAGATGTTGATGATCGAGAGAGACCTGTCTTCAGACGCTGTCGCAGCCACCTGCGCCGCGAGGTGGAAGCCGGCCGCAAGGTTGAGGTTCAGCAATGCGGCGAACCCCTCGACGGTCTCCTGCTCGGCCTGGGGTACGCCGGGCATGCCGGCGTTGTTGACCAGCACGTCGATGTGCCCGGTGATGCGAGCGGCGACCTCGACGAGCAGCTCGCGGTCGTCCGCCGATGTCACGTCGCAGCGAACGGGGACGACTCTCCCCTGTCCTGGTGTGGTGCCGTCGAGCTCCTTGGCCAGCACCTCCAGCCGGTCGAGCCGTCGGGCGGCGGCAACAACCGTCGCGCCTGCGCCGACGAGGGTGCGCGCGAAGCTCTCACCAAGCCCCGACGAGGCCCCGGTGACGATCGCGACCTTGCCCTGCAGGTCGAAGAGGTCGCGCGCGTTCGATTCGTTGATCATCTGGACTCCGATCAGTAGACGGCGGTACGGCCGCCGTCGACGGGGATGACCGCTCCAGTCGTGTAGCCCGCGGCGTCGCCGGCGAGATGGACGACCATTCCGACGACCTCGTCCGGGCGCCCGAGCCGACCGGCCGGTAGCCGGTCGACGATCTTGCCGACGAACTCCTCGTCCCAGTCGCCTGCCATGTCGGTGGCGAAAGCGCCCGGCATTACGCAGTTGACTCGCACGTGCGGGCCGTACTCCTGGGCGAACGCCATCGTGAGCGCATTGAGACCGTTCTTCGACGCGGCGTACATCGCCTCGGGAGGGCTGGGCCGCACGGCGCCGATGCTGGAGATGTTCACGATCGAGCCACCGCCAGCGGCGGTCATGCGCGCGCCGGCCACGGCCATCAGTCGGAACGGCCCCTTGAGGTTCACCTCGATGGTCTTGTCGAAGAGTCCCTCCGAGACGCTCTCCAGCGAGGGTGAGAGTGGGGCGATGCCGGCGTTGTTGACCAGGACGTCCAGCCGGCCGAGCTCGGCGTAGATCTGGTCGATCGCCGGCTCGATGCTTTCCCAGTTCCCGACGTGCAGTGCGAGTGGGACTGCGGCGACGCCAGTCGCCTTGGTGATCGCCTCGGCTGCCGCTGCGCACGACTCGGCCTTCCGGCTGGAGACAACGACCGTCGCTCCGGCCTCGGCGAGCCCCTGAGCGATCGCATAGCCGAGTCCCCGGGTCGCTCCGGTGACGAGGGCGACCTTGCCGTCGAGCCCGCTCATGACCGGGCCGCCTGGTAGGTAGCGGCGTCGGCCGGCTTGCGGTAGCCCGCCAGCTCGAGCTTGCCGATGGTGCGGAGATGGACCTCGTTGGGCCCGTCGGCGATCTGCAGCGCGCGGGTGATCGCGAAGAGCCGGGCCAGCACGGTGTCCTCGCTGACACCGGCGGCGCCGTACGTCTGCACGGCGCGGTTCACGACGTTGTGCGCGACCTCCATGGCGACGACCTTGATCGCGGCGACGTCGGAGCGGGCGGCGGCATTGCCCTGGGTGTCCATCAGCCACGACGCCTTCAGCGTGAGCAGTCGCGCCTGGTCGACCTCCATCCGGCTGCGAGCGACCCACTCGCGCACGACACCTTGGTCCGCGAGGGGCCCCCCGAACGCCTCGCGGTCGACGGCTCGGCGGCACATCATCGACAGTGCACGCTCGGCGAACCCGATCGCACGCATGGCGTAGTGCATCCGTCCCGGTCCGAGTCGCCCCTGGGCGATCGCGAAGCCGTCGCCCTCGGCGCCCAGCATGTTCGTGGCCGGGACGCGTACGTCGGTGAACTGCACCTCTCCGTGGCCGAGCCGGTCCTCGTAGCCGAACATCGTCAGGTCACGCAGCACCTCGACGCCCGGCGCCTCCGCGGGCACGAGGATCATGCTCTGCTGGCGGTACGCCGGCCCATCCGGATCGGACTTCCCCATGAAGATGACCAGCTTGCAGTCCGGGTCAAGGATCCCGGAGGTGTACCACTTCCGGCCGTTGAGGACGTACTCGTCCCCATCGCGCACGATCGTCGCGGTGATGTTGCGTGCGTCGGAGCTGGCCACTGCTGGCTCGGTCATGGCAAAGGCTGACCTGATCTCGCACTCGAGCAGCGGACGCAGCCACTGCTCCTGCTGCATGGGCGTGCCGTACATGGCCAGGATCTCCATGTTGCCCGTGTCCGGCGCCGAGCAGTTCAACGCCTCAGGCCCGATGATCGAGCGGCCGGCGAGCTCCATCAGGGGCGCGTACTCGAGGTTGGTCAGCCCGGCACCCCAGGAGCCGTGGGTCATGAAGAGGTTCCAGAGCCCGAGCTCGCGCGCCTTCGCCTGCAGGTCACGCATGACCTGCGGCTGTTCGTGTCGGTTGGCGGAAGCTGCGATCTGGGCGTCATAGACGGCCTCGGCGGAGTACACGTGCTCGTCCATGAACACCTGCAGCCGGTCCAGCAGGTCGCGTGTCCTAGCGGTTGGCTCGAAGTCCACGGCAGTCCTCTCTTGTCGGTGTGGAGGTCACGAAGTGATCGCCAACGCGGTCTCGATGAGCCGGCGGATGGTGTCCGGCAGGCGCTCCTGGTCGGGATCGTGGTGGCGGCCCTCGAGGTGGCGGCGCAGGTTGTGGCCCATGATCGCCGCCATCTTGTAGCGGCCGAGGGCGTCGAACCAGGCGAGATCGTCGACCGGTCGGCCGTCCGCGGCGTACGCCGCGACGAGCTCCTCGGGAGTGGGCAGCCCGCGGACCTCGCGGCCGACGCCAGGGAAGTTCGAGCCGTCCGCGAATACCAGGAACCAGCCGAGCTCGACGCGGGGATCGCCCACGCTCCAGATCTCCCAGTCGATGAGTGCGACCGGTTCGGTGCCGCTGCAGATCAGGTTGCCCAGCCGATAGTCGCCGTGCACGAGAGTCGGGGCGACAGGTTCGGGCACCGAGGCGGCGAGGAGCTGGTGGACCCGGTCGGCGTTCGGCACCAGGTGGGCGGGCACAGCCGCCATCGTGCGGGCCCAGCGGGCGAGCTCGTCGCGGGGCGACAGGGGTGCGGCATCGACCGGCACCTTGTCGAGCGGTACGTCGTGCAGCGCGGGGAGCGTCTCCGCCGCGCGCAGCATCCGGGCGGCCGCGAGAGAAGGCGCCACCTCGGGGTCGTCGAGTACCGGCTCGAGGGACTCGCCCTCGACCAGCTGCATGGCGAACCACGCGGGGTCGGTGTCGTCGGTCGCGACGATCGCAGGAGTGGGTAAGGCGGTCGGCGCGAGCGCCGCGATCATCCGGGCCTGGCGCAACATGTCGTGCCGGCCGATCGCCCTCTGCCCCTCGGGCACCGACTTCACCACGAGCGGCCCCTCGCTGGTCTCGAGGCGGTAGGTCAGCCCGGAGTGCCCTCCTGGGAGCTGGGCGAGGATCCCGACGTCGAGGTCCGGCCGCTCACGTCGCAACACTGTGGCGACGCGCTCTGTCAGGTGGCTCTCGTAGCTCATGACCGGGCCTCCCGGGGAAGGCCGAGCACGCGCTCGGCGATGATGTTGTGCTGGATCTCGTCGGTGCCACCGGCGATCCGGTAGCCGGGCGCACCCAACACGTGCTCGTTCCACGCCCAGGTGCCCCACGCACCGCTGTCTGCTGCGAGCTCGGGACCGAGCAGCATCCGCGCCACCTCGGAGGTGCGCGCCATGGTGTCCGTCGCCAACAGCTTGCCCAGGGAGGCCTCGGGCCCCGGGTCCTCGCCGGACACGACCGCTGCCGCGACCCGCATCGCGGTAAGGCGCTGGACGTAGCTGCGGCTCACCAGGTCCGCGACCCGGTCACGTTCGAGCTCGGTCAGAGGTCGGCCGCGATGGTGCGCGAGCTCGACGGCGCGGTCTGCGTTGGCCAGTCCGAGGTTGCCCGAGTCCAGGCGCTCGGCGGCGAGCACCGTGAGAGCAACCTTCCAGCCCTGCCCGACCGGACCGAGGCGCAGGTCGTCGGAGAGCTCGACTCCGTCGAGGTACACCTCGTTGAACGAGCTGCCTCCGGTCATCTGCCTGATCGGTCGCACCGTCAGGCCGGGTGCGTCCATCGGCACCAGGAATACGGTGAGCCCGGCGTGCTTGGGAGCGTCCGGGTCAGTGCGCGTGACCGCGACACCGAGGTCGGCGACTGTCGCTCCCGAGGTCCAGACCTTGTGGCCGTCGAGAACCCATTGACCGTCGTGCTCGACGGCGCGGGTGCGCACGGCGGCCAGGTCGGAGCCCGCCTCGGTCTCGGAGAACAGCTGGCAGGCGATCAGGTCGGTGCGCAACATCGCGCCGACGTAGCGCTGCCGCTGCTCGGCAGTCCCCCACTGCGCGATGGTGGGAGCGACGAGCTGCTGGGTCACGGAGAACATCTCGGTGCGGCGCGGCACGTCGAAGGCGTCCTCCTCCTGCCGGAACGCCAGCGCGTACGACATCGGCAGGGCGCGACCGCCGTACTCCTCGGACCAGGTGAGCGCACCCCAGCCCGCGTCGTACTTGGCTCGCTCGTAGTCGCTGATCCGGTCCGTCTCGGCGCGTTCCTCCTCGGCCGTCCAATTCTCGAAGACGGCCACGGAGTCAGGCCCGACGCCCCACTCGGCGGCGGTGCGCGGCTTCGCCACTGTCGAGAGCCACGTGCGGGCAGCTTCGGTGAACTCGTCGAGTGACGGGTTTGCGTTCGAGGTCATCGTCGTCCCTTCAGACCGCGAGCACCGTGCACGCACTGATGCCCGGAGCCCCGTAGACGTGGGTGAAGCCGATGTGCGGATCGGCGACCTGCCGCTCCCCGGCCTCGCCGCGGAGCTGGGTCACGATCTCGTGGACCTGGCGCAGGCCTGACGCGCCGATCGGCTCGCCGTTCGCGATGCAGCCGCCGTCGGTGTTGACCGGGAGCCGGCCGCCGATCTCGGTCTCGCCGGCGGCGATCATCGCCTCCTGCTCGCCGTCCTTGCAGAAGCCACATTCGGCCAGGTGCATGATCTCCGCGCCGCTCTCGGTGTCCTGCAGCTGCGCGACGTCGACATCCTCGGGCGCAACCCCTGCCGAGGCAAAGGCCGCCGCAGCAGCGTCTGCGCTCACGCTCGACGGACTGCCGGTCCCCTGGATGGACGGGCTGAAGACCTCGAAGGAGCCGAACCGTCGCGTGCGGGTCGCGGCGCCGAGCAGTCTGACCGCGCGGCCGAGGCGCGCGGCAACGGCGTCGCTCGTGACCACGATCGCGGCGCCGCCCTCACCGGGCGAACAGAACATGAAGCGGGTCAGCGGGTCGTTGACCATGTCGGCCGCTGCGATCTCGTCGGCCGAGATGGGTTCGCGCCGCCACGCGTTCGGGTTCAGCGAGCCGTTGCGGTAGGACTTCTCGGCGACGAGCGCGAGGGTTCGCTCGGTGATGCCGTGCTCGCGCAGGTAGCGCGCGATCTTGATGCCGAAGAACTGGGTGGTCACCATCAGGCCGGCCTCGCCGTACGCGGCAGGCAGTCCCCAGTCCTCCGGGCGGGGGTCGAAGGCCCCGCGCGGGTGCTTGTCGAAACCCACGGCCAGGGCGATCTCGGCTGCGCCGGCCCGGACCGCGTTCACAGCCGACATCAGTGCGCTGCCACCGGTCGCGCAGCCGTTCTTCACGTTCGTGAACGGGATGCCGGTCAGGCCGAGGTCGGCGACAAGCGTGTCGGCCAGGCCGGAGCCGTCGCTGCCGCCGAAAGCCACCTCGACGTCGGTCCACTCGAGCCCGGCGTCGCGCAGCGCAGCGGCGATCGCGTCGAGCGCGAGCTCGCGGCCGGTGCGCCCGGGCTGTCGCCCGAACTTGGAGAGCCCGGCTCCGACGATCGAAACTCCGGTGCTCATGCGGTCACCTCTCCCTGGTCTGCGCCGGCCAGCGCTCGGTCGGTGGCGAACCGTGGAACCGGCTCGGACTCGACGAGCGTGACCTGCGCGGCGTCGCCGAGCTCGGCGAACTCGGCGCAGTCCAGGATGGCCTCCACCTTGACCCCTTCCGGCAGCTCGACGTAGCCCACTGCAAACGGGACGAACCCGCCCTCCGGGACGACGTACGGCGGCGACTTCGGTGCGAAGCGCTGCACGGTGAAGCCCCACACGGTCCCGCGACTGCTCAGCTCCACGGCCTCCATCGACTGGTTGCCACAGCTCTGGCAGCCACGGGCCGCCGGGAACGCGACCGTGCCGCACTGCAGGCAGCGGGTGCCGGTCAGCGACCGACCCATTTGGGCTCACGCTTCTCGAGGAACGCATTGACACCCTCGCGGGCGTCCTCGGACTGCAGCGCGTTGCCGACGGCAAGGTGCTCCATCACCATCAGTGACTGGATGTCTGCATCGAGCCCGCGGTCGATGGTCATCTTGGTGAGCCGCATCGCGAAGGGGCTCTTGTCGATGATGGGCGCGATGAAGTCGGTGACCAGCTGGTCGAGCTCCTCGGCCGGGGCAGACGCGTTGATCAGGTCGAAGTCGACAGCCTCGCTGCCGGAGAGCAGCTTGCCTGTCAGCATCAGCTCCTTGGTCTTGCGGATGCCGATCATCCGGGGCAGCCGGTAGATCGGGCCCGCCCCGCCGAAGAGAGCGCGGCGGATGTGGAAGTCGCCGATCTTGGCGTCGTTGTCCGAAACCGCGAAGTCGCAGGAGATCATCAGCTCGAAGCCGCCAGCAGTGACGTAGCCCTCGAGCACGGCAACCGACGGCGTGTTCATCGAGTAGAGCCGGTCACACACCTTGGCCGAGAGCACGGCCACCTCCATTGCGGTGGTGGTGCCGACATAGTTCGCGAGCAGCTCGTCGAGGTCGAAGCCGGAGCAGAACGTGTTCCCCCGGCCGCGCAGGACCAGGACCTTCAGCTCGGGGTCGCTGTCGACTTCGACGATGATCTCGTCGAGTCGGTGGAGCAGCTCGACGGTAACGGCATTGAGCTTGTGTGGCCGGTTGAGCCACACACGGGCAATCTCGCCGTCCTTCTCGAGCACGACGTGGTCGGTGTCAACCATGGACCGGTCCTTTCAGGAAGTTGAACTGAATCCACTTCAGTTTGTCCTCCTGGAGTGCTAATGTCAAGCCCACGAACTGAAGTCACTTTAGTTTAGGCCACGATCGGCCATCCGGGAAGGAAGCAGCAGATGTCTCTAGACATGTCGCCCCCGCTCGACAGCGTCGACGTACTGGTCATCGGTGGTGGAATGGCCGGCCTCACGGCCGCTGCCCGCGCGGCCCACGACGGTGCCCGCGTGCTCGTGGTCGAGGTCGCCGACGACGTGGGTGGCTCCGTCCTCTTCGCCGGCTATGCGTGGACGGCTCCGTCCCGTGCGGTGGTCGACGAGGTACTTCCGCTGGGTGACATGGCCTTGCGGCACGCGTTGGTCGACCGCTTCGCTGACGGCGTCGAATGGATCCGCTCCCTCGGCGTACACGTCGGGGAGGAGCAGCCGATCCTTCCGTTCGGCAGCGGACATGCCTTCGACACCAACCAGTATGTCGACCTGTGCCGGCGTCGGATCCTCGAGCGCGGCCAGATCTGGACGTCCACGCGGACCGTGGCGTTGCTCCAGGAGTCCGGGCGGGTCGTGGGTGCGCGGCTGGAGCTCTCCGACGGCAGTCTCCATGAGGTCGGTGCTGGGTCGACGGTGATCGCGACCGGCGGGTTCCAGGCCGATCCGGAGCTGCGCGCCAAACACGTCCATCCCAACGCTGCCTCGATCCCGCTGCGGTCCAACCCGCACAGCCGGGGTGACGGTCTCCGGCTCGCCCGGGAGGTGGGCGCGGCGAGCGGCCCCGACGGCGCTGGCTTCTACGGGCATCTCATCCCGAACGGCATCCCGTTCGCCGACTCCGGGGACTTCGTGGGACTCTCGCTCTACTACAGCGAGCACGCACTGCTGTTCAGCCTCGCGAACCAGCGTTTCACCGACGAGACGCTGGGCGACCACCTGACCACGATGGCGCTCGTCGAGCAGCCGGAGGCCCGCGGACTGCTGATCGCCGACGCCAGGGTGCACCGGGACTGGATCGTCCAGGCGTACGTCGCCGGAGCCGAGTCCACGGACAAGTTCGCGGTGGCCAGTCGGCGCGGTGGCAGGTGCGGAGTCGCGCAGACCCTGGACGAGCTCGCACACCTCCCCGAGGAATGGGGGTACGACGGTGAGGTGATCGCCGCGGCGATCACGGCGTTCAACGCGACGACCGGAGCCGGGCACGACCCCGATCCCGGCCGGGCGCTCGATCGAGAGCCGTTGGACGAACCGCCCTACTACGTGATCGAGGCGATCCCTGCGATCACCTTTCCGTTCTACGGCATCCGGATCGACAGCAGCGCGCGCGTGCTCGACGAGGCCGGCGAGCCGATCCCCGGCCTGCTGGCTGCCGGCTCCGACACGGGAGGTCTTTACGTGCGCGCCTACGCCGGCGGCATCGCCAGCGCGCTTGTCTTCGGGCTCTCCGCCGCCCGGACGGCCATGAGCGTCGAGCCCGTCGCCTGACTCACCCAAAACCCACTCGGATTGACCGTCAGCTCGACCGACAAGAAGGAGTTCGCGTGAACACATCGAAGCGCACGGCCATCGTGACAGGGGGCGCGCGCGGCATCGGCGCCGCCGTCAGCAGGCGACTGGCCTCCGACGGCTACCAGGTCGCCGTACTCGACCTCGACGAAGCGGCCTGCGCCGACACGGTGGCTGCCGTCGAGGACCTCGGCAGCTCGGCGATGGCGGTCGGCGCCGATGTCGCCGACGAAGCAGCAGTCCAGGCCGCGGTCGACCGAATCTCCTCAGACCTCGGCGCCCCCACGGTGCTGGTCAACAACGCCGGCATCACGCGCGACAACCTCCTGTTCAAGATGTCCACGGTGGACTGGGACTCGGTCATGAACGTGCACCTGCGCGGGGCCTTCCTGATGAGCCGCGCGGCGCAGCAGCACATGACCGAGGCGGGCTGGGGTCGGATCGTGAACCTCTCGAGCCTCTCGGCACTCGGCAACCGCGGCCAGGCGAACTACGCCGCCGCCAAGGCCGGCCTGCAGGGCTTCACCAAGACGTTGTCGATCGAGCTCGGCCGCTACGGCGTCACCGTCAACGCGATCGCTCCCGGCTTCATCGCCACGGAGATGACCGCCGCCACCGCAGAGAGGCTCGGGATGCCGTTCGAGGAGTTCAAGGCCGCGAACGCCAAGCAGATCCCCGTAGGTCGGGTCGGCGAGCCCGACGACATCGCCAACGCCGTGTCGTTCTTCGCAGCAGATGCGGCCGGCTTCGTCTCCGGCCAGGTGCTGTACGTCGCTGGCGGACCGACCGCCTGAACTGCGCGGCGGGCGCGATCAGCCGACGAAGAGGATGACCATGTCCGCCACGCACACCGGCCGGTCCGCGCCGTCGCAACGCACCGAGACCCGCACCGTGAGCTGGGTCGAGCCGGCGCGCGGCTCGGCGCCGATGATCTCGGCCGACGCCTGCAGGCTCGCACCAACGGGCACCGGGGCGGGGAACCTGACCTTCTCCAGGCCGTAGTTCACAGCCATCGAGACGTCGGTCACCTCGAGGAGCTGGCTGAGGAAGAACGGAACCAGCGAGAGGGTGAGATAGCCGTGCGCGATGGTCGTGCCATACGGCCCGTCCTTGGCGCGTTCCTCGTCGACGTGGATCCACTGGTGGTCGTGGGTCAGGTCGGCGAAGCCTGCGACCTGCGGTTGCGTGACCGGTGTCCAGGCGGTGGGCCCGAGCACCGTCCCGAGCGATCCGGGCAGCTCGGCGTACCCCATCGTGTGTGGGGGTGCGACGACCTCAGACATGAGCTCAGGCATGGACGGTCCTCTCCTCGGTGACGGCCGGCACGGTGCCCAGGGGCGCCGCCTGACGCAGCCGGCGCTTGGCGATGGCCCATCGATGTGTCTCCGAAGGGCCGTCGTAGATGCGGAACGGGCGCACCTCCCGGTGGTAGCGCGAGAGCAAGGTGTCCCCCGAGACGCCGAGCGCACCGCAGATCTGCAGCGACCTGTCGACGACGCGGCCGACCGCCTCGGCCACGAACGTCTTCGCGATCGAGCTGGACTGTGCGGCGCTGCGCCCCTGGTCGAGCTCGGCGCACGCCTGCCAGATCAGCAGACGTGACGCCGAGATGTCGATCTCGGAGTCCGCGACCATCGCCTGGACCATGCCGAGGTCCCCGAGCCGGGAGCCGAACATCCGGCGCTCCACCGCCCGCTCCACCGCGATCTCCTGGGCGTGGCGGGCGATGCCGAGCCAACGCATGCAATGGGTGAGCCGCGCAGGCGCGAGCCGGACCTGGGCGTACTCGAAGCCCTTGTCGACGGCCCCAAGCACCGCGTCCTCTGAGACGAAGACATCATCGAGCTCAAGTTCGCAGTGACCGCCGAAGAATCCCTCGTCGAGGGTGTCGATGTGGCGGGTGATCCGCAGGCCGGGCGTCCCGGCATCGATGAGGAACATCGTCGCGCCGCCGCGGTCACCCGGTCGCCCGGACGTGCGCGCCATGCAGATCGTGTACGCCGCCCCGTCCGCCCCGGTGATGAACCACTTGCGACCCTTCACCAGCCAACCACCGGTCGTCGGCGTGGCCGACGTCGCCAGTGCGGCCGGGTCGGAGCCCGCGCCGGGTGACGGCTCGGTCATCGCGAAACACGACCGGACCGTGCCTGCGGCAAGCGGCTTCAGGTAGCGCGCCTTCTGCTCTGCTGTCGCCACCGCCTCGAGCAGGTGCATGTTGCCCTCGTCGGGGGCGGCGATGTTGAGGGCGAGCGGGCCGAACAGCGACCAGCCCGCCTCCTCGAACACGACTGCGCGGTCGCGCATGTCGAGCCCGTGCCCGCCGTACTCCGTCGAGACGTGGGGAGCGAACACCCCCGCCTCACGCGCTGCCTGTTGCAGGCTCAGGCGCAGCTCCTCGCCGCCTGCGCCCGCAACTCCGGCAAGTCGCTCCTCCTCGGGCGCCGCGACGGTGCGAACGAAGGCCGCGGTGCGCGCAGCCAGGTCGGCGACGCGCGGGTCAGGGGTCAGGTCGATACTCATCAGTCGTTTCCTTCAGGGTCAGTCGTCGAGCGTCTCGGCGAGAGCAAGCGCACGGTCGGCGATTCGTACAACCTGCTCGCCACGCGCTGCCATGCGGTCGTCGGAGGTCTCGCCGCGCAGGTGCCGTACGTAGAGCTGCTGCATGATCACGGCGGTCTTCCAGCAGCCGAACGCCTCGTACCACGCGACATCCCCGCGGGTCAGCGACTGCCCGGTCCGCTCGGCATAGCGGACGACGACCTCGTCGCGGGTGGGGAGTCCGAGATGCTCGAGGCCCGGAACCCCGTCGGCGGGGGTGGGCCCGTCCGGCCAGTAGTTGAGCAGGGTGCCGAGGTCTGTCAGCGGGTCTCCGAGGGTCGCCATGTCCCAGTCGAAGACGGTCGCGACCACGTCGGGTGTCCCGGGAGCGAACTGGCAGTTGTCCACCTTGAAGTCGTTGTGCACGAGAGCGGGTCGGCCAGACTCCGGAAGGTGCCGGCCAAGCAGCTCTCCCACCCGGTCGAGCGCGTGGTCCCCTGCCGAGGCCACGGCCTCCCATCGCCGCTGCCAGCCTCGGACCTGGCGTTCCAGGTAACCGTCCGGGCGCCCCAGGTCGGCCAACCCGCAAGCGGCAGGGTCGACGAGGTGCAGGTCGGCGAGCGCGTCGACCACGGCCAGCCCGATCCGGCGAGCCGGCTCCTCGCCCACGGCGAGCTGCTCGGGCACGCGGTCCCAGACCACCACGCCCGAGCGGTACTCCGAGACGAGGAAGTGCGCACCGATGACGGACTCGTCGGCGCAGTAGTGCAGCCCGAGCGGAGCCCGGGGGTACGCCGCGTGCAGGCGCGAGAGCACGGTGTACTCCCGCTGCATGTCGTGCGCGCCGGTCGCGATCACGCCGAACGGGGGCCGGCGTACGACCACCGCGGCATCGCCGAAGCGGACCAGGTAGGTGAGGTTCGCCGAGCCGTTCGGGAACTGCAGCACCGAGAACTCACCCTCGGCAGAAGGGAGGTGGTGGCGCAGATGGCGCTCGAGCGAGGGCCAGTCGAGCTCCTCGCCGGCACGCACCGGGGCGACCTCGGGCCGGTCGGTGACATGACTCATCAGAAGCCGAGCAGCTCGGCGATCCGCGCGCGATGCTCCCGCGCCGGCCCGAAGACAGCCTCGTCGCCCAGGGCGCGGCGGACGTAGTAGTGCGCCGGGTGCTCCCACGTGAAGCCGATCCCGCCATGCAGCTGGACCGTCTCGTGCGCCACCCTGATCACCGCGTCGGTGCACACGGCGCCTGCGACGGCCGACGGAAGATCGGCCGAAAGGGGGTCCTGGTCGAAGACTGCGGCGGCGTAGCGGGCTGCCGAGCGCGCGCGCTCGAGATCGACGAGCATGTCGGCGATCCGGTGCTTGATCACCTGGAACGACGCCAGTGGGCGACCGAACTGCTCTCGCTGCCCGGCATAGGTGCGGGTCATGTCGAGCATCGCCTCGATCATCCCGACGTGCTCGGCGGCCAGCGCCACCCTGCCGAGGGTGGCGAGCACCGAGTGCAGCGCTTCGGCCTGCTCAGGTTCGGCGATGAGGTGTGCCGGCGCGCCCTCGAGGTCGAGCCGGGCCTGCCGGCGCGTCAGGTCGAGCACCTCGAGAGGAGTACGAACGGCCACCCCGTCGTCGCGAAGGTCGACGAGGTACAACGACTCTCCTCCGGGCCCAGTCGCCGACGCGACGACGAGGTCAGCAGCAGCGCCGAGCAGGACGCGGCCGACGCGCCCGGAGACGGTCGGGGATCCGGCAGGACCGGAAACCGTCAGGTCACTGTCGGCGTGCGGCCCGGTCGCGACCGTGGCAACCAGCCGTCCCTCGACGACGCCGCTGAGCAGTGCATCGGGAACGGCAGGCGCGGCGAGCACGGCCCGCACGCCCAGCACGGCCGAGACGAGCAGTGGCTCGGGCAGGAGCGCACGGCCGGCCTCCTCGAGGACCACGGCCAGCACGTCGATCCCGAACCCGAGGCCGCCCAGGCCCTCGGGGACGGCCAGCGAGCCAACATTCATCTCGTCGTTGAGCAGCGACCAGAGCTCGGTCGCGTATCCCAGTGGGCTGTCGGCGGCGCGGCGTACGTCCTCATGACCGGCGTGGGAGTCGAGGATGTCGCGCATCACCTTGCGCAGGTCCTCGTGCTCCGGCACGGGTGCGAGCACGGACGCATCGGCCACTGGCCACGGCTGCGCGGTCACAGGTCCTCCTCCACCAGGGTCTCCTGGGTCTGTCCGAAGTAGGCCTCTTCGGCCGCGGCAGCGAAGCCGTCGATGTCGGCGCTGCCGCGCGCGACCACCTCGCCCTGGCGCAGGACGACCACCTCGGAGCACGTCTTCAGCGCCCGGTTGAGCGACTGGTCGAGGATCACCGTGGTGATCCCCTGCGCCGCCAACGCGTTGATCTGCGCGAAGACCTCGTTGACCATCACGGGCGAGAGGCCGAGGGCTGGTTCGTCGAGGATCAGCACCTCTGGCTCGGCCATCAGCGCCCGGGCGATCGCGACCAGCTGCTGCTCCCCGCCGGACAGCGCACCGGCCGAGAGGTCCATCCGCGTCCGGACCCGCTCCGGCAGCCACGCGGTCAGCTCGTCGAGGCGGCGACGCGCCACGGGCCCGGCCGATGCCGCTGGCGTACGCCGCAACCTCGAGGTTCTCGCGGACCGACAGTGTCTTGAAGAGCGCACGTCCCTCCGGGACGAGGCTGACCCGCGCAGTCGACGTACGGACGCCGTCGCTCGGCTTGAGGGAGCCGTGCAGGATCCGGCCGAGCGTGCTCTTGCCGGCGCCGTTGGTGCCCACCACACCGAGGACGGAACCCTTGGCCACCGTGAGGCTGAGGTGCTCGAGAGCGCGTACGCCGCCGTAGTGATGGGAGACCCCGTCGACCTCGAGCACGGTGCTGTCGTCCTCCCCGAACCGCGTCGCCGGGACCGCGAGGTCCACCTCACCAAGGTAGGAGCTGCGCACGGTCGGGTCGCCCAGGATCGTGTCCGGCGTCCCCTCCGCGATCAGCTGGCCGAAGTCGAAGGCGACGACCCGATCGGCGACGGCGAAGAGGTCGTCGAGGACGTGGTCGATGACGACCACGCAGACACCGTCCGCGCGGAGCCGGCGGATGTGGGAGGCGAGATACTCACGCTCGGCAGCGTCGAGCCCGCCGAACGGCTCGTCCAGGATGAGCAGGCGCGGTGACTCCGCGATCGCCCTGGCCAGGTCCACGCGCTTCTGTGGGCCGAAGGACAGCTCGGCCGGGCGGCGATGGCCGACCCCCTCGAGTCCGACTGAGGCGAGCAGATGGTGCGCGCGCCGCCGGTCAGCGCCGGTAGCCCAGCGGTTGACCACGAGCACGTTCTCCTCGGCGGTCAGCTCCGGGAACAGCTCTGCGTGCTGGAAGGTACGTCCGAGACCGCGTGCGCGGCGCCGGGTCGGCCGCACCTTGCGGAACCCCGGGTCGCCGTCGAAGGTGATGGTGCCCTCGATGGCGGCGCCGCCTGCAATGCCGGACAGGGCGTTGACGAAGGTGGTCTTGCCGGCGCCGTTGGGGCCGATCACGGCAACGACCTCGCCCGGGACGAGCGAGAGGTTGACGTCCTGGACCGCCTTCAGGCCGCCGAAGCGTGCTCCGAGGCCGTCGACGTCGACAAGCACCGACTCCGGCCGCAACACTGGCGGACGTTCCGGCGCGTCGGCGTTCCCGGCGGCGTAGACCCCGGCCTTGCTGCGCTCGAGACGGTCGGTCCACCCGGTCCAGCGGTCGAGGCGGCCGACGATCGCGGGCACGACGCCGATCGGCAGGAAGATCAGGGAGAGGATCAGCAGGCCGCCGAGGAGGTACGGCTGGTCGATGGAGATCGAGGAAGCGACGCTCGGCGCGAACGCCAGGATCGCACCGCCGAACACGGCGCCGACGAGGCTGCCCGTACCGCCGAGGACGGTGGCCGCGATGAGGTTGACCGCGAGCACGAGCGAGAACGTCTCAGGGCTCACGAAGCCGGAGACCAGCCCGAGCATGACGCCGGCGACACCGGCCACCGCCCCGCTTGCTGCGAAACCGAGCGCTGACTGTGCCTCCGGCGCGATGCCGATCGTCCGGGCGACGACGGGGTGGGTCTTGGCCGCGACGAGTCGCATCCGGACCGAGGATCGTCGTACGGCCTCCCCCGCGGCCAGGCAGATGCCGAGGGTGCCGATCACCACGTAGATCGCCTCTGACGACGACGGGAAGAGGTCACCGAAGGGTGTCTTGACCGGGTTGACAGGAACTCCCTGGTCGCCGTTGGTCACGTCCTGCCAGACGTTGATGATCTCCAGGCTGACGAGCGTGAAGGCAAGCGTGAGGAGCGCGACGTAGAGCACGGAGAAGCGCGAACCGACGAACCCGAGGAAGCCGCCGATCCCCGCACATCCCATGACGGTCAGCGCGATGGTGACCTGAAGGGACCAGCCGTGCGCGGAGCCGTACGCAACTGCATAGGCGCCGATGGCGAGCAGCGCCGGGTGCCCGATCGACCAGATGCCGGTCCATGACGCGAGCAGGCTGAGCGAGAGGATGACCAGCGCGTACACCGCGCCCAGGCCCACGGTGAACTCGGTGTACGGCGGGATCGCCCCGGACATGAGCACGAGGATGGCGATGCCAGCGGCGATCGGACCCGACGCGAGGCGGAACCACGGCCACCCGTGGTGCCAGGCCGGCGACAGCGCCGACGCGCCCCCGCCCGGCCCGGCTGCTCGTGGTGGGGCTGTCGTCTGTGATCCGGCGGTGTCTGGCCGGCTGGCTGCGGAGACGTCGATTGCCATGTTGGTCACACCCTCACGAAGGCCGGGCGGCCGAACATGCCCTGTGGTCGGACGAGGAGTACGAGGACGGCGACGGAGAACACGATCGTGTCCCGGAAGCTGGCCGCGAAGTAGGTGGCGGCCAGGTTGTCCAGCACGCCGATCACGAGGCCGCCCACGACCGCGCCGGTCATGCTGGTCAGCCCGCCGAGCAGGATTCCGGCGAACGCGCGGAAGAGGACCGGCGCGAGCACGACGGGAGTCAGACCCACGTTGGGCGCGTAGAGCACCACGCCCAGGGTGGCCAGCCCGACGCCGAGGGCCCACGCGATTCGGGCGACCTTCTGGGAGTTGATGCCCAGCACTCTGGCGGTCTCCGACGACTCGGCGACGGCCCGCATGGCCGAGCCCAGCGACGTACGGCGGAACAGCAGAGCGACTGCGGCCATCGCGAACACGGCGACGACGATCACCAACAGGTCCTGGGTGTCGACCCGCGAGCCGCCGATCGCCACGTTGCCGTCGACCAGGCGCGGAAACGCCTTGGGCTGCTCACCCCAGTGTCGACCGACGAAGTGCTCGGTTCCGATGGCCACTCCCATGGTGACGACCAGCGCGGCGAACAGCCGACCCTCACCGAGCGGCCGGATCAGCACCTCCCGCACAGCGAGTCCGAAGAGCGAAGCGAACCCGACCGCGAGTACGAGGGCAAGGGCAAGCGCGACGCCGGCGTCGTACATGCTGAGCGCGACGTAGCTCGCCGCGGTGGCCATCGCGGCCATCGCGAAGTTCATGACGTCGGTGGACTGGAAGATGATCACCAGCCCCAGCCCGACGAGGCCGTAGACGGCTCCGTTGGCGACTCCGGTCAACACGGTGACGAGCAGTTGGTCCATGGGTCCCTCTCCTCACGCGGCACTCGCGCAAACTGAACTGACTTGAGTTCAAGTTACTGGAGTGCTGCCACTTCGGCAACCCCCTGACTCGACAAACCCAACCTATTTGAACTAACTTCAGTTTCATGCCTGAGACAACACTCTCCCGCTACTACCGCGCCATCGACGAGGACAGGTTGGACGACGCCCTCGCGATGCTGGACCCGGACGTGCGCTTCGCGATGGTGCTCCCACGCGGAGCCACGCGCGGCCAGGGACGCAGCGACATGGGCGCCTACCTCGGCGGCCGCGGCGTGTCGGACCGAGCCCACGTGGTCCTTCGAGAGTCCCGCGAGCACGACGTCGAGTTCGTCTACGGCAAGGTGACCGATGGTGCGACCACGACTGGGCGCTTCCTGTCGGGGGCGCGACTCGGGTCGGACGGGCTCATTGCCAGCTATCAGGTCACCTTCGACGCCGAGCACGTCCTGGTGGAAGACGACTCATGACCGCGACACCTTTTCTCGAGCGCTGGTTCGAGATCATGGACTCCGACGAACCCGAGCGGGTGCTCGACCTGATCACCGACGACTTCGTGATGTCCGTGCAGTTCTCGAAGGGCCAGGGACAGGCTGCCGAGTTCGTCGGCGATCGCGCCGGCCTGGAGGTATATCTCGACCAGCGTGAGAAGAGCGTCCTTGTCCACCATGTCACCGAGGGCGCCCGCGTCGGCGACGTCGAGCTGGTGCTCGGTCGCACGACACGCGACGGCGACTTCGAGGCGTCGTTCAACGCCTCCGCCATGATCGACGACGCGACGTCCAAGTGCCGTCGGCTGTTGATCGGGCGGACCCCAGAAGTCGAGTTTCCCCGGGACTGACGACCCTCCGAGAGGTCAGCGGGCCGTGTAGCCGCCGTCCGCGTAGACCTCCGAACCGGTCATGAACGTCGAGTCGTCGCTGATCAGGAACGCGACTACGGCCGCGATCTCCTCACCACGTCCCAGTCGTCCGATCGGCGTGTTCACCAGCATCGCCTCGTGACGCGGCGTCCCCTCATACCGTTCGAGCAGCTGGGAGGTCCCGATGAAGCCCGGGTGCAACGAGTTGACCCGTACAGCGGCGGTGGCCCAGTGCAGGGCGGCGTTCTTCGTCAACGTCCGGACGGCTCCCTTGGCGGCGTGGTACGCCGCGCTGTTGCCGAGTCCTCCGATGGTTCCGAGGATCGAGGAGACGTTGACGATCGATCCCCCACCCGAGGCCACCATGACCGGGCCCAGGTGCTTCATCCCAAGCCACACACCGGTGGAGCCCACGGACATCACGGCGTCCCAGCGATCGAGAGTCTCGTCCTCGACGGTCGCGAGACTGCCGATCGCCGCGTTGTTGACCAGGCCGTCGAGACGGCCGTACTCACGCCTGACGGACTCGGCGACCTCGACCCACTGTGACTCGTCGGCCACGTCGAGCCTCAGGGCCAGGTGCTTCCCGGCGTTGCCCCCAAGATCCGCCACGAGCGACCTGCACTCCTGCTCGTCGAGGTCGGTGAGGACCAGGTGCGCACCCTCCTCGGCGAGGCGTGCGGCGGTGGCCCGGCCCAGGCCGCCTGTCGCTCCGCTCAGGAAGACGACCTTGTCCTTCATCCGCTGGGCTACCGCTGTCACGTCGTACCTCTTCCCTGGGTTCAGCTGTCGGGGTCAGCCGATGCTGACGAGTGTCTTCCCGGTCGTGTGGCCGGCGAGCATCGCCGCCAGTGCCCGGGGCGCCGACTCGAGACCGGCGAACACCGTCTCGCGATGCACGAGGTCCCCGTTGCGCAGCCACGTGGCCACCCGCTCCTGCATCTCGGTCATCAGGTGCAGGTTGCTGCTGGCCCGGAAACCGCGCAGCGTGAGGTCCTTCGACACTGCGAGGAACAGGTTTCGCGAACCCTTCGGCTCGGACTCGTACTCCGAGATCGACCCGCACATCGCGACCCGCCCGTTGCGGTTGAGGTGGGAAAGGGCGGCCTCCAGGTGGTCACCACCGACCGAGTCGAAGTAGGCATCGATGCCCTCCGGCGCGAGCGCACGCAGCTGCGCGTCGAGGCCTCCGTCACGGTAGTTGAACGCGTCGACGCCGAGGGTCTCGCGAAGCCAGGTGACCTTCTCATCGGTACCGGCGCTCGCGATCACCCGGTTACCGCTGAGCTTGGCCATCTGCACCGCCAGGCTGCCGACCGCCCCGGCCGCGGCAGAAACCCAGACGGTCTCACCGCCCCGCAGCGCGTCGATGACGTGCAGACCGGCGTACGCCGTGAGTCCCATGCCGCCGAGCGGACCGAGGTACCACTGCGCCTCCGCGCGGCTGACGTCCAGCCGGGTGAGCGTGCCGACCCCACCGAGCTGCTCGGCGGCTGGATCGACGACGGCGTAATCCCGCCAACCCTGGGCGTGCGAGACGATGTCGCCCGGGGCGAACCCGTCCGCGCGGGACACCACCACTTCACCGACCGCCATGACCCCGTCCATCGCGTGTCCCAATGGGAACGCGACGAAGTAACCGGCCGGGGCGTCTGGACGCAGCCGGAGCCGCAGCCCGGGGTCGACCGAGGTCCACGTGTTTCGCACGAGCACCTGCCCGGTCGCCGGATGGGCGACGTCGACCGCGACGACGTCGAAGTCGTCGCGCTTGACGGGGCCGGCGGGATAGCGGCGCACCCGGACCTCCCGTCCCGTGCGTGTCATCGGCGAGCTCCGTCGCCGGCTTCGGGAACCGCGACCAGCCGTCCCTTGACTCCTCCGTCATGCAGCCGCACGTAGGCCTCGGGCACCCGGCCGAACGGCACCGCCTCAACGACCGGGTCGAGCAGGCCCTTCTCGGCGAGCGCCACGACGGCCACCAGGTCCTCGCGCGTACCCCAGAACGGAGCGCTGACCTGCCAGCCGAGGGGCAACGTCAGGCCCTTGCCGACGACCATGCTTCCTCGTGCGCCACCGACAACCACCACGCGCCCACCGGGCACGAGTGCCGAGCCCGCCTGCTCCATGGTCTCGTCGGTGCCGACGAAGTCGAGAACCAGGTCCACTCCGGGGAGACCGGTGCTGGATGCGAGCCGGGCCAGCGCGTCCTCCACCGACATCGCGGTGTGATGGGCTCCGAGCTGCTCGGCGAGCGAGCATGCCTCGAGCCGCGTGTCGACGGCCAGCACGCGAGCCGTAGTGGTGGCTCTCAGGATCTGGACGGCCAGGTGCCCCAGGCCTCCGACTCCGATCACCAGGACCGCGCAGTCGCCGACGAGTGCGTCGCGGTGAGAACGGATCGCGTGGTAGGCCGTCAGGCCCGCGTCCGCGAGCGGCGCTAGCAAGGTCGGCGGCACGTCGCGCCCGGGGACGAAGTGGCGCCCATCGGGCACCAGGACGTACGTCGCGAGACCCCCGTGGCGACCCAGGCCGCACCCGACCCTGCCCTCGAGCTCGAGGCAGTAGTTCTCCTGGTCCCGACGGCAGTTGTGGCACTCGCCACATGACCAGACGCCGTGAAGCACCCCAGACTCGCCCACGAGTGAGGGGTCGGCCTTGTCCCCCACCGCAACAACGCGCCCGGCGACCTCGTGGCCGAGGGTCAACGGCAGGTCGTAGGGAAGCACGCCTTCCGCGCAGGTCATCACGAAGAGATCTGAGTGGCACAGGCCGACGGCCTGGACCTCGAGCAGCACCTCGTTCCCAGTCGGCGTCGGCACTGGGACCTCGACCCGCTCGACACTCCGGCCCCAACCGAGCAGCTGGTAGGCCGGCATCACACCCGCGTCAGTCTCCGGCCGCTCGTCCTGCTCCTCGACTACGGTCACAACGGGACCTGATGTGCTCGGCCCCCGACGGACTCCAGATAAGCGGCCGTGTCCGCGGGACGGTCCCCCCACATGATCTCGAAGACGAGCCGAGAGATCTTCCAACGGCCATCGTGACGCGTGAGTTCGTCGTGATAGCGACCGACCACGATGCAGACCTGGTCGTCGCCATCGAACTTCTGGTACGACGTGTGGTAAACGAGCGCGGTCGCGGTGTCGCCCTGGACGGCGACGTGGTTGACGTTCAGCAGGTGGTGCTGCCACGCGCATGTCTTTGTTGCCTCACGGATCCAGCCGATCACCGTGTCGGCTCCCTGCGCGGGCACTGCGTTTCCATACTGCGCCCAGAGGTCTGGATGCAGGACGTCCCACAGCGCATCGGGGCTGCCGGAGTCGATGCTCGACGCGTAACGGTGGAGCGTGTCCTCGATGAGGATGCGGTCCTCGACACTGGTCATGTCAGCCTCTTCTCTGAGTCCTGCATCAGACGGTTGCCCCGATCCGGTAGCCCTCGGCGATCGCATGGCTGATCCGGCGCGGAGTCACGCAGTCGCCGATAGTCGTCACCGTGTCGTCGACTGCCGTGGCGCGGTGCAGCTCGTGGTCTGCGAGCCGTGACTGGTGCCAGACCAGCAGCGCAGGTTCGATCTCGATCGCCGGTCCGCCGAAGACTGGGCGCAAAGCAACGGGGTCGGCCGGATCATCGGGGACGACCAGTTGATGGGCCACGTGAAGTGACACGCCTGCGTCTCCCAGGCGCTGGAGCAGCGGGCCGACACTCTCAGCGGGAACACGGGGCGCGAGGGCGGTCAACGCCGTCGCGAAGGAGACCTGCCAACCACGCTGGGCGAGGGCCTCGACGGCGCTGTACGCCGGCCAGAAGCCGTCGTCCACGTCGTACACCACGGCAGCCCCGGGAACCTGGTGCGGAAGTGATCCGGTCAGAACGTCCTCGACCGAGGCCACGGGCCACGACTGCAGGTTCACCGGGAGCGGAGCGACCCTGGAGCCCGTGGCGAGCACCACGTGGTCGGCGATGCCCCTGATCTCCTCGAGGTCCTCCGGCGAGATGGGCGCGCCGAGGTTGACGTCGACCTTGAGCCGCCGAGTCTCGCGCTCGAGGTAGTCGACGATGTCGATCAGGGTCGCACGATGGGGTGAGGCCGCGGCGATCCGCACCGTTCCGCCGAGCTCCGTGTCGCGTTCGAAGAGGGAGACACGATGACCCCGCTCGGCGCTGACACGTGCTGCCTCGAGTCCGGCCGGGCCGCCGCCGATGATGTAGATGTCCTTGGGTCGCGTCACGTGCACGCCGACACCGGGGAGTCGCTCGCGACCCACTTCCGCGTTGACCGCACAGTGCAGGTGCGGATCGAAGGCGCGGCAGTCCTGGTTGATGCCCAGGCAGCCGCGGATCTCGTCGAGACGACCGGTCTGCGACTTCACCGGCAGGTCGGGGTCGGCGATGAGGGCGCGGGCCATGCCGACCAGGTCGGCGTGGCCAGCCTTGATCGCGTGCTCGGCGGTCGCCACGTCCCGGATCCGCTGGCCGACGAGGGTAGGGACGCCGGTCACGGCGCGAACGCGCGACGCAGACGGGACCGCAACGGCGTCGGGACCGGTGGAGTCCTTGACGTACTTGCCGCGGGTTCCGTGAGTGATGCTGAAGTAGTCGACACAGCCCAGCGCGGCAAGGTCCTCTGCGATGCGTACACAGTCCTCGATACCCATGCCGCCGGGGATCTCCTCCTCGCCGCTGAGCCGGACCCCCAAGGCGAAACCTGCCGGAGTGACCGAGAGCATCGCCTCGATCACGAGACGCAGGAAGCGCATCCGGTTCTCGAAGGAGCCGCCGAACGCGTCAGTCCGGCGGTTGGTCAGCGGCGACATGAACTGGGCGGGCAGGTAGCCGTGAGCCGCGTGGATCTCGACGCCGTCCAGCCCGGCCTTGACGAGGTTCTCCGTGGAGACCCGCCAGCCCTCGATGATCTCGTCGATCTCCTTGACGGTCAGCTCGTGCGGCGGGTAGGCATCCCTGACGGTCTTGAGCGGTGACGGCGCCATCGGCGGATGGTCGGACTCGCCGCCGATGAACTCGCGACCGAGGTGGCACAGCTGCCCGATGAGGCGAGCGCCGTGGCGGTGTACGACGGATGCCTTCTCGGCCATCGCCGGCACGACCTCGTCGAGGTATCCCTCGACCAGCTTGCCGGACCGCAGCGCAGACGTCGGATGGACGACTGTCGCCCCACCGATGATCAGCCCGACCCCTCCGGCTGCGAGCCGCTCGAAGTGCTCGATGTCTCCGTGCGTCGGAACCCCGCGCTCGACCAGGCTGGTGCCCGCTGGCAGGGCCACCAGCCGGTTCCTCAGGTCGAACCCACCGAGCCGGAACGGCGAGAAGACGTGCGGAAACCGGTCGTCCATCCTGTGCTCCTGCGTGGTGAGGGTCTTTCGGCGCCGATCTGTCTCGGCCATCGATTTGAACTGGATTCACTTCAGTCTGTGACTGAACGGCGTGCAAGTCAAGACCGGGAATCACCTGGGTCAGCTCGGTCCACGGTCCGGGCCGCCGTACAGAGACGGTGGCCCGGACTCACGGCATCCTCAGTGCGTTCCGGGCCCGTCGCCGCGGCGCACGCCGGCGGTCACGGACTCGGGAAGAGTCCGGCTCGGGTCGACCGAGATGGTCTTCGTGTGCAGGAACTCCTTGTACGCCGTCGGTCCGTGCTCGCGACCGATGCCGGACTTCTTGAAGCCACCGAAGGGCGAGCCCAGGTCCGCTGCGAACGTGTTGACGGAGAACGTCCCGGCACGCACACGCCGCGCGACCTCGAACCCGTGCGCGTCGTCCGCGGTGAACACCGCGCCGGAGAGGCCGAGCTCACTGTCGTTCGCGATCCGAACGGCATCCTCTTCGCCGTTGTGCGCGATGAGGGAGGCCATCGGGCCGAAGATCTCCTCGCGGGAGACCTGCATGGAGTTGTCGGCGTCGGTGACCAGCGTCGGCTCGAAGTACCAACCTCGATCAAGGCCGGCAGGCCGCCGGCCACCGGTGGCGATCGTCGCGCCCTCCTTGCGGGCGAGCTCGACGTACTGCTCCACGCGCTCGCGCTGACGCTCCGTCACCAACGGGCCAAGGACGGTGTCGGCCTCCATCGGGTCACCGATCTTCAGGGAGCGATAGCCCTCGACCAGCGCCTCGGCGTACTCGGCATAGCGCGAGGCAGGCACGAGGAGACGCGTCAGCGCGACGCAGCTCTGGCCGGAGTTGGTGCCGGCGCTGGCGCCGATGAGCACCGGAAGCACGTCCTCGATCTTCGCGTCCTCCAGGACGATCGCTGCGGACTTGCCGCCGAGCTCCAGCACGCAGGGACGGATGAGCTCACCGCAGGCAGCGGCGATCCGCGCACCGGTTCCGACCGACCCGGTGAAGCTGACCATGTCCACCCCGGGGTGGCGCACGAGGTACTCCGACTCCGGCCCACGAGCGGCCACGATGTTGATCACGCCAGGCGGCAGGCCGACCTCCTCGCAGATCTCCCCGTAGATGAAGGTTGCCAGCGGGTTGGGCTCTGTCACCTTGACCACCGCGGTGCACCCGGCGATCAGTGCGGGAGCAACCTTCTGCGGGACCGCCGGGAACGCGAAGTTGTACGCCGGGAAGGCAGCGACGACCCCGACGGGCTCCTGGAGGACCAGGCTCGCGCCGGCCATCGGGATGATGCTGCCGCCCTCGGAGCTCGCTGCCAGCGGTCCGAGGTCACTGAGCCGCACCTCGGCGGTCTCCAGGCTGCGGCCGATCTCGGCGTTGTAGTTGAGGCTCATCACCGGCGAGACGACCTGGTAGACCTGCGAGAGGAACAGCGTGCACCCGAGCTCTTCGGTGATGAGCTCGGCGAGTTCCTCCTGGCGCTTGGCGACGGCGTCGGCCATCCGGGTCAGGTAGTCGGCCCTCTCGGCGGGGGTCAGTCGCGGCCACTCCCCCTGGTCGAACGCCTTGCGGGCCGCGCCCACGGCCGCGTCGATGTCCGCCCTGGAAGCGGCCGGGACGTGCCCGATCACCTGCTCGGAGCGCGGGGAGATGATGTCGAACCGGTCGTCGGTCTGGGCGGCGCGCCAGGCGCCGTCGATGAAGAACGCCTGGTGATCAATGGTTGCCATGGGATGACCCTCCACTCGGTGACGGGCCGTGGGGCCCGGTGAACTCGGTTCTCCAGTGGAGTGAACCCAGTTCGATTCAATTTACGGGATCGTGACGGCGACCACAAGGGCCGCCAGGGGAGCGATGGCACCGGACATGAGAGCGCCCGGCGCCATCGCCCTGAAGGAGGTCAGCCGAGCTGCCACAGCGTCTCGAACTGGCCCTCGTAGTCCGCGGGACCGGCGTAGTCGTAGGACGGCGCCAGCGCCTTCGCGGCCTTCGGGGTGTCGACGATGTAGGACGGCAAGGCAGCGATCTCCTTCTGGTAACCGTCGGGCACCGTGCCTCCGTCGACCACCCGCAGCGCGGCGTCGACGAGCTGCCAACCTTCGTAGACCGCCGGGTACGCGACCCAGGCGGCATCCATGCCGTTGCCCTTGATGAGTGCCTGGAACTGCTGCGGACCTGCGCCGTTGCCGATCAGCTTGACCTTCGTGTCCAGCCCGGCCCCCTTCAGGGCCTCGGGGACCCCGATCTCGAGGTCCGCGAAGTTGAAGACCACATAGTTGGTCTCAGGGTGGGACTGGAGGTAGGCGACCAGCTTCGAGGCGACCTGGCCGCCGGCAAGGTCGTCGACGGTCAGCTCCAGCTCTCCGGTCGAGCAGCCCGGGCAGTACTTCTTCATGGTGCTGTTCAGCCCATCCACGGTGGTCTGCAACGAGGGGAAGCTCGGGATGGTCACCATCACCGTGTGTGCCTCGCCGCCGGAGTCCTTGATCGCCCACATGGCGAGGTTCTCGCCGTCAGGCCCGGTGGTCTGGCTGCAGATCGCGGCGTACGTCTCCGCAGACGGCTCCTCGGGCCCGGGCGAGCAGGTGACCACGGGGACCCCGGCCTGCGCCGCCGCCTTGAGCTGCGACTTGATCGCCGCGGACGGGATGCCGGTGATGCCGATGACGTCGGGCTTCTGCTGCAGAGCCGACTCGAGTCCGCCTCCGGGATCCGACGCCTTGAACACCAGGCTCTTGAAGTCCCAGCCGGCTGTCTTCGTTGCCGCCTTGACGCCGCCGCCGATCTTGTCGCAGATCGGCAGCTCGCACTGGAGCCAGAAGAAGGTCTTGCCGGCTGAGGGTGCCTTCGCCAGCGGCGTGGTGTTCGTGATCTTGGCCGGGGCGGTGGTCAGCGGGGCGGGCGCCGACGCGGCGGCGGCTGCCGACGGCATCGCCGCCGCTGGTCGAGTTGCCGGAGCTCCCGCACGCGGCCAGCCCGAAGGCCAGCAACACCGGGAGTGACATGCGCGCACAGCGCTGCCAGTTTGTCATCGGAGCTCCTAATAAATTGAATTCGGTTTGAATAGAGAGGCGAAGCTGAACCGTCTCCGGAGGAGACCCCGAGATCAGGAGAGTGAGCGAGTGTCGTACTCGTGCGCCCGGGCAGGTCGGTACCCGGGTTGGTGCTTGCTCAGCCCAACTTGCCGGTGTTGCCGGCGTCGATGGGCAGGGCAGTCCCGGTCACATACCGGGCAGCGTCGGAGCAGAGCCATGCGACTGCCTCCGATACAGCTGAGGGTTCGATCCACCGCACGTCGTGATGAAGGCGACTTTTCCTTCGTGTGTTCCCACGTGCGTTCTCCTTCGACGTGTCGTTCGGTGAGCGTCACGAGCAGTTAGTTGCCAGGCCCGCGCCACCAGGCCGAGCTGGAGACGACCGAGCTCTTCGGTAGTGAGGCGCGCGCCCTCGACCTCGGCCACGATGCGTCCGTCGCGCATCACGAGAACGCGATCGCAGGTGTCGCAGAGCTCGGCGTCGTCGGAGGACGCGATGACGACGCAGGCGCCATCCTGGGCAACCTGCCGGGCAAGTGAGTGGATGACGGCCTTGGCGCCGACGTCGACCCCCTGGCTGGGCTCGTCGAGCAGGAGCACCGCCGGCCGTCGGCGGAGCCACTTCGCCAGCACGACCTTCTGCTGGTTGCCGCCGGAGAGCAGGCCGAAGATCGCGTCGGAGCGCGCGGGACGCACGTCGAGCCGGTCGATCCACGCTTCGGCCTCGTCGGCTCTCCCGCGTGCGGCTCAGGTAGCCGAGCCGCGTCGAGAACGGCCGCAGGTTCGTGAGGCTGCAGTTCTCGCGGACCGTCATACCCGAGCACTGCGCCGTGGCCGCGGCGGTCCGCGGGAACCAGCGCGAGACCGGCCCGCACGGCGCCACGCGGATGCGCCGGGACCGGGCGACCGTCCAGCTCGGACATCGCCGGCTCGCGACAGCGAGCACCGAAGAGAAGCGGCAGGATCTCCTCGCGACCGGAGCCGGTCAGGCCCGCGATGCCGACAACCTCGCCGCGGCGAGCCTCGAGGTCGACGTTGTCGACGACGGTCCCGCCGAGCCCGCGAGACGTCGAAGGGTGACGTCGGTGGCCGGCTCGCGCGGCTCGGTCGTGCGGTGGCCGCAGCTGTTCCCCTCCGATCATGGATCGCACCAGCTCGTCCTGGTCGATGTCGGCGACGTTCCAGGTGCCCACACGCACGCCGTCCTGCAGCACGGTGACCCGGTCGCCGATCGCGAAGATCTCGTCGAGCCGGTGCGAGACGTAGATGACGCCGAGGCCGGCGCGCCGGACCCGTTCGAGGGCGGCGAAGAGCATCGCCACCTCCTCGCGCGGCAGCGACGGCCGTCGGCTCGTCGACCACGAGCACGCGTGGCGGTCTCCCAGTCCCACGAGAGCCCGGGCAATAGCGACACCAGTGCGCTCGGCGGCGCCGAGCTCGCGCGACCGGACGGAGTACGTCGAACTGGTAGCCGAGGGTCGTCCATCCGCCGCTCGACGTCCCTGCGCTGCGCGTCCCAGCGGATCCGGCCGCCCGGCGCGGTCGGTCAGCGCACGGCCGAGCATCAGGTTCTCGACGGCGTTGAGGGTTCCGACGAGTCCGAGGTCCTGATGGACGAAGCGGAAGCCGGCGTCGTGCGGAGTCCGCCGTACGCGCCAGGTCGACCTCCTCCCCCGCGAGCCCGATCTCCGCACCTGGGTCGGGCTGGTGGAACCCGGCGAGCACCTTGATCAGCGTCGACTTGCCGCAGCCGTTCTGCCCGATGAGCGCGTGGATCTCGCCCGCACGGAGGTCGAAGTCGACCTCACTCAGGGCCTTGGTGGAGACGAACGTCTTGGACAGCCCTCGCACGCTCAGGACGGCGGCTTGGCGTCTCGACGCCATCCGGTGGTCGCGTGCGCGGTCGGCACGTCAGGCCACCGACTCCGCGGCGGCCTTCGATCGCCCGCAGCTTGCGCAACACCGGTCGGCTGGCCACGGCGACGGCGATGATCAGCGAGACCCCCTGGAAGACCGGCTGGCTCCAGACCGACGCCGAAGCCGTCGACAGCGGCGAGCCCCTGGATGCCGAACGCCAGCGCGAAGTAGGCGATGAGGGTGCCCCACACGTTCGGTCGTTGCGAGAGCTGGGAAGCACCGAGGAACACCGCAGCGACCGCCGGGAACAGGTAGCCCGGGCCGATGCTGGAGGAGAACACAGAACTCTGCATGGAGAAGATGACGCCGGCGATACCGGCGATCACACCGCTGACGATGAAGACGCTCCAGAGGACCCGCTCGGTCGGAACACCCGCAAGCCGCGCGGCTTCACGGTTGCCGCCGGTGGCCAGGAGGTAACGTCCGATCGCGGTGAACTCGAGGAGGTACCACATCACGAGCGCGAGCAGGAGGAGCATGTAACACCACCCGCGGGATTCCCAGCAGGTCACCGGTGCCGAGGTTGGACCAGTAGTCGGGAAACTGGCCGATGAGCTGGGTGTTGTTCGACATCAGAAGCACGGCACCGGCGAGCACCTGGCTGACCCCGAGCGTCGCGATGAACGAGTCGACGTGCAGCTTGACCACGATGAAGCCGGACACCGCCCCGCAGAGCCCGCAGGCGGCCACAGCGATGAGGGCGGTCACTGGCGTGGGCAGGCCGGTGTGCAGGGAGAGATAGACGACCAGCCCGAGGGACACCGCCATCACCGCGCCGATGGAGAGGTCGTAGACGCCCGCCGTCAGGGGCACCAGAAACGCAAGGGCGAGGATGCAGGTCACCACACCCGAGCGGAAGATCAGCGTGAACGTGACCTCGGTGAGGAACGTGTCCGGCCGGAGCAGCCCGAACAGCACGATGAACAGCCCGAGCAGGTAGATCGCACTGATGCGCCTCGGGGCGATCCTCGTGAGCAGCCATCCCGGCTTCACGAGGCGACGCTGTGGTGTCCCTGCCTCCGGCGTGCTCGCCGGCGCATCGACCGAGGCCTGCTGTGTTGTCGGTGCCACGTTGTCTCCTTGACGAAAGCCCGAGCCGTAGAGGGGAAAAGGTAAAACTGAATTGAACTCGTGTCAAGCATCACTTGTGCCGGCTAGGTGGTCGAGAAGCCTTGCGTTGAGGAGCGAGCGCCAGCGAGCGTCTCGAAACGAGCTAAGCGAGCGAGTCGAGACCACAGACCATGACCGCCCCCACATCGAGCTTTGGGTCGCGTGCGGCACGCCACCCGGGAGCACTGCCGAGACGGCGCGTGTGTCCCGGAAACAACCGCCCAGACGGCTGCAATGTTCATCCGCCCCGTGCATCCCAGCCGTCTCGGCGAGTCTGGGTGGGACACAAGCGCCGTCTCGGCGGTTCTGGTCAGCGCCGGCAGCCCTGAGCCGTGGGTGGTCGAGCAATCAGGCGAGGACCGTCCACACGCGGTGACTGCGCGGTTGAGCTCGTCTCGGCATCATCGGGCGTCACTAGACTCGACGCGGACGAATCCGGTTGTCGGCCGTCCGGGCCCCGTCCGGGTGCGTCCCTCCGTCCTGCGAGGGGAAGGCTGCCATGGGCGTGTCCACGACCGGCGTTTGGCTGGACGACCTACACACCAGGCTCACCGCGCAGTACGGCTCCGCGCACGGTGATCAGGTGTTCAGGCGGTACGCCGAGGCATTCCCGCAGACCTACCGCGACACCGTCTCGACCGATCAAGCAACCGCCGACGTCTCGGTGCTTGAGGGCGCTCGGTCAGGCGACGGGCCGCTACCGACCAGATTTCCTCACCTGGCAGTGCGGGTTCCGGACAGCACTCGGCTCGTCTTGTTCTGGTCAGCGCAGCGTCCGGCACTGCTCGCGGACGTGTTCCCGGTGTTGGAGAACATGGGTCTTCGGATCGCCGACCACCGGCCCTTCGACATCAGGCCAGCGGGATCCGATCCGGTCAGGATTGAGGAGTTCCAGCTGATCCACAGGGACTCGGTGTCGCTGGCCGACGGGGGGCTCCAGGAACTGCTGGAGAAGGCGTTCACCGCGATCTGGCATGGAGAAGCCGGGGATGACGGATTGAACCGGCTGCTCCTGCCGGCGCGTTTGAACTGGCGCGAGGTGGCCGTCCTTCGTTGCATCTACGCCTATCTGCGTAGGCCGGTCACCGATTCAGCCAGGGGTACGTGGAGCGCACACTCGTCACCACCGGGAGGCTGCTCGGCTGATCGTGTCGCTGTTCACCGCTCGTTTCGACCCGGCACGCCCAGACGACGGACTTGAGTACGATATCCGTGAGCAGCTCGTGGCCGAGCTGCATTCAGTGGACAACCTCAACCAGGACCACGTCCTGCGTGCTGCACTCGCGTTCGTCGACGCGACTGTGCGTACCAACTACTTCCTTCGAGTCGACACATCACCGAAGCCTACCTGGTGTGCAAGCTGGATCCTCCCGGCTCCCGTTTCTGCCGGCACCCGGCCGCGGTCGAGACGTTCGTGTTCTCACATCAGATGGAGGGCCTGCACCTGCGTTCCGCGCGGGTCGCCCGCGGCGGCATCCGCTGGTCGGAGCGATTGGCGGACTTCCGCACCGAGGTGCTCGGACTGATGAAGGCCCAGATCGGTGAAGAACGCGGTGATCGTGCCGGACGGAGCGAAGGGTGCCTTCGTGCTCAAGGGCCGCGTGCGGTGAAACGACCAGTTACCCTGACGCCAAGAGGTGCGGGACGCTACGCGACCTTCGTGCGCGGACTCCTGGATGTCACCGACAACTTGGTCGACGGGCAGGTGGTCTGTCTCGAAGATGTGCTCTGTCATGACGGCACCGATGCCTACCTGGTTGTCGCCGCGGACAAGGGGACGTCGTCGTTCTCCGACCTGGCGAACGGAATCGCTGCGGAGTACGACTTCTGGTTGGGGGACGCCTTCGCCTCCGGGGGCTCGAGCGGGTACGACCACAAGCGCCATGGGTATCACCGCACGGGGAGTCTGGGTGTCGATGGAGGCGCACTTGGGCGAGATGGGCTTCGACGCTGACCGTGAGGAGCTCACGGTAGTCGGGATCGGGGACATCTCCGGCGACGTCTTCGGCAACGGCATGCTGCGCTCCGAGCAGGATCCGACTGGTCGCGGTGTTCGACCACCGGCACATCTTCCTCGATCCCGATCCGGACCCGGAGTCGTCATCGACGAGCGGCTGCCGGTGTCGCATCGCCGAGATCGTCCTGGGACGGACTACGACCGCCAGTGATCTCGCCCGGGTGGGGGTGTGTACTCGCGCAGCGTCGAAGCGTGATCCCGCTGTCGCCCGAGTCTGGGGACGCTCTCGGCATCGAAGAGGCCGAGTGGGATGACTGCCGACGAGCTGGTGCGAGCGATCCTGCTGCGCACCCTGTCGACCTGCTGTGGAACGGCGGCATCGGGACCTACGTGAAGGCCGACCGAAGAGATGATGCTGACGTGGAGGACAAGGCGAATGAGTCGTCCGCGTCGACGCGAACCGAGCTGCGCTGCGTGAGTCGTGGTGAGGGTGGAAACCTCGGCCTCACCAGAACGGCCCGGATCGAGTACGCCTCGGCGGGTGGCAGGATCAACGCAGACTTTGTCGACAACGCCGCCGGGGTGGACACGTCGGATCGTGAGGTAAACCTCAAGATCCTGCTCGACGCCGCACTCGCCTCAGGCCGACTGGCCCGCAACGCCGGGACCAGCTGCTGGCTGAGATGGCCGACGACATCACTGCCCTGGTCTTGCGCGACAGCTACCTCCAGGTCCAGGCGATCAGCGTGACCGAAGCCCTCGGCCCGGCCGCTTGGACCGCAGGAGCAGGTCATGCAGAACGCCGAAGGCAACGGGATGCTCGACCGCGAACTGGAATGTCTCTCCGACAGCGAAGCCGTCCTGCTGCAACAGAAGTCCGGCATCGGGCTCACCCGGCCGGAGATCGCCGTACTCCTTGCGCATGGCAAGAACATGCTGCGGGAGCGACTGATCGAGAGCAGCCTGCTGGACGAGCCGTACCTGGCGGTCGAGATCGAGGACTACTGCCGACTGCGTTGAGGGCGGAGTTCACTGACGTGATCAGACGCCATCCGCTGCGTCGGTCGTTGGTGGCCGCGGTCATGACCAACGAGATTCACAACCGGACCGGAGCCGGGATGCTACTGCGTCTGGACCAGCTGTCGGGCCTGCCAGATGACCTCATCCGGGCCTGGATTGCTGCGCGAGACCTGCTCGACCTGCGCACCATCTGGTCAGACATCGACGCGTTGGACATGGTCCGACAGGCTCACGCGCAGGCGCGTCTGCACATGGACGCCGGCGGGTCGCGGAGCAGATGGCAATGTCGCTGCTGCGCAACCGTCAGCAGATCGACTTGGCCGAAGAGCTGGCCACCAGGCGGCGATGCGTGAGCTGCCGCTGGAGTCCGCCGCTTGGTCCCCGAACGCCTGCAGAGCTGGGTGGAGCGAGGCATCGCCAGCCTCGTCGCGAGCGGCGCCCCGGAGCCGCTCGCCGAACGCATCATGACCCTGGACCTGCTCCCCTCGGGTCTCGACATCATCGAGGTCGCCCGGCCTCTGGGCGGGACGTGCTCTGGACCGCAGCGCTGCACTTCGCGCTCGGAGTACATCTCGACCTGGACTGGCTGGTGATGCGGATGGCCGAGGGCCGAGGCGAGTCCCACTGGACGCAACTCGCCAAGGCGAGCCTGCTCGACGACCTTCTCACCCAGAACAGGAGGCTCACGGTCGCCGCTCTGCGCGGCTCCACAGCCGGGGACAGCGCCGCCTCCGTGGCGCAGACCTGGCTGGCACGCAACGCCACCCGGGTTCGGTCGTACCGTCAGACCTTCACCAGCCTGAAGCAGGTCGCGGACCCGGACGTTGCCATGTTGTCCGTCGCGCTGCAGGAGTTACGCAACCTGGCTCAGGGTGGGGGCTGGGGTGAGAACCGGCTCGCGGGGTTGGCACCGAGGTAGGCCGCGCGCCCTCCTTGTCAGTGGCGCCAGGTGTTACCGCCACCGATGAGCCGGGCGAGCCTCTCCCTGGGACTTCCTGAAGACGACTCCGACGCGGTGGCGATCTGCGCGCGTGCCTGGTCGTCGTACGAAGGGCGGTCGACTTGGCGGAAGATCTGGATCGGGGACTGGTTCAGGAAGCCTGAGTCGGTCAGCCGGGAGATCGCGAACGCCGTTGTGGGGTCCGGGTTGTGGGCGTCGTGAACGATCAGGGCATGCTCGCTGACCTCGTGGGGATCGTTGCCGACCTCGACGATCCTGACGCCACCGCCGACACTGTCCCGCACCAAGCCCTTGCTGCCCTCCACGCCGAACCGGATGGGCTGGCCGTGGACAACGGGATGATCGCGTCGGCCTTGGTATCGGGTTTCTTGATCGCGTCGAAGGCGCCGTCGTTGAAGATCGGGTAGTTCTGGTAGATCTCCACCAGCGAGGTGCCCCGGTGAGCGGCGGCCGCGGAGAGCACCGCGGTCAGGTGCTTGCGGTCGGAGTCGATCGTGCGCGCGACGAAGGTCGCCTCGGCATCGAGCGCGAGCGAGACCGGGTTGAACGGGTGGTCAAGGGAGCCCATGGGTGTCGACTTCGTGATCTTCCCGGCCTCGGAGGTGGGCGAGTACTGGCCCTTGGTCAGGCCGTAGATCCGGTTGTTGAAGAACAGGATCGTCATGTTGACGTTGGGCGCAGCGCATGGATCAGGTGGTTGCCGCCGATCGACAGTGCGTCGCCGTCTCCGGTGACGACCCAGACCGAGAGGTCCTCACGGGCCGTGGCGATACCGGTGGCGATTGCCGGGGCGCGTCCGTGGATCGAGTGCATGCTGTAGGTCTCGAGGTAGTAGGGGAACTGCGAGGAGCACCCGATGCCGGAGACGAACACGATGTTTCGCGGAGTAGCTCGAGGTCAGGCAGGAACGACTGCACGGCCTTGAGCACGGCGTAGTCACCGCAACCGGGGCACGAGCGCACCTCCTGTTCCGACGTGTACTCCTTGCTGGTTTGCGGCTGGTTGGCCCTGGGCACGCCGGCCAGGCCGGGGAATGGCAGTTCGACGGGACTGAACGGATACTCACCGAGCCTTCCTTGGTCTTGGCCGCCGGCACGCTCGAGTCAGATCTCATCCGAAGTCACCAGTTCCTCGGAGCAACTCGGTCACTTCCTCCGGATCGCCGTCGCGTTTCGCATTCGAGCGTTTGAATGGCAGCGGCGAGCTCGGCGGCCTTGAGCGGGAGACCGCGTACCTCGTTGTAGCCGACGACGTCGACCAGGTACCTCGCGCGCAGCAGCATGGAGAGCTGCCCGAGGTTCATCTCGGGCACCAGCACCTTGTCGTAGCGCTGGAGGATGTCGCCGAGGTCCTTCGGGAACGGGTTGAGGTGGCGCAGGTGACCTGGGCGACGTGGAAGCCGGTCTTGCGCACCCGGCGGCACGCGGCTCCGATCGGCTGTACGTCGACCCCCAGCCCAGGACCAGCACCCTGGCCCGCCCTTGACCAGCAGGGCCGCTGGGGTCGTCGACCTCCAAAGGCGGCAGCGAGTCGGCGATCCGGTCGACCTTGGCCTGACGGATCCGGACGATGAAGCTCGTGGTTGCCCGGGTCGTAGGAGATGTTGCTGTGCCCGTCGCCCTTCTCAAGGCCGCCGATGCGGTGCTCGAGACTGGCCGTGCGAGGGATCGCCCACGGCCGCGCGAGGGTCTCCTCGTCACGCAGGTAGGGATGGAACTCCTTGTCCCCGGACTCGAGCACATGGTTGGGCCCGGTCGCGAACTTCGGCGCGATCCGGGGAAGGTTCCTGACGTTGGGGACTTCTACGGTTCCGAGCCGTTGGCGAGGTAGCCGTCGGAGAACAGCATCACTGGCGTGCGGTGGGTTACCGCGATGCGGGCGGCCTCGACGGCTGCGGAGAAGCAGTCACCGGGCGACTGGGGCGCCACGATCGGCACTGGGGCTTCGCCGTTTCGCCGAACATCGCTGGAGGAGGTCGGACTGCTCGGTCTTGGTGGGCAGACCGGTGGAGGGGCCTCCGCGCTGGACGTTGACCACCAGCAGCGGGAGCTCGGTGATCACCGCGAGGCCGATCGCCTCGCCCTTGAGCGCGATGCCCGGGCCCGAGGTGGTGGTGACACCGAGGTGTCCGGCGAAGGACGCGCCGATCGCGGCGGCGACGCCGGCGATCTCGTCCTCGGCCTGGAACGTGGTGATCCCGAAGTCCTTGTGCCTGGAAAGCTCGTGCAGGATGTCGGAGGCCGGGGTGATCGGGTAGGAGCCGAGGAAGATCGGGAGACCGGACTGGACGCTCGCGGCGACCAGGCCGTAGGAGAGCGCCAGGTTTCCGGTGATGTTGCGGTAGGTGCCTTCGGGCATCACGGCCGGCTTCACTTCGTACTGAACCATGAAGGCCTCGGTGGTCTCACCGAAGTTCCAGCCCGACTTGAACGCGCGGACGTTCGCGTCGCGGATCTTCGGGACCCTGGCGAACCGTTCGGTGAGGAAGTCCACCGTGGTCTCCGTCGGGCGGCCGTACATCCACGACAACAAACCCAGGGCGAACATGTTCTTCGCGCGGGCTGCGTCCTTGCGTGAGAGGCCGAACTCCTTGACCGCTTCGACAGTCATCCCGGTCAGATCCACTGGGTGGACGGCGTACTCCGACAGCGCGTCGCCGTCCAGCGGGTTCTCGAGGTAACCAGCCTTGGCCAGGTTGCGTGGGCTGAAGTCATGCGTGTCGACGATGATCGCGGCGCCCTTGTTCAGGTCGCCGAGGTTGGCCCTGAGGGCGGCGGGGTTCATCGCGACCAGCACGTCAGGCGAGTCGCCGGCAGTCAGGATGTCGTGGTCGGCGAAATGCACCTGGAACGACGAGACACCGGGGATGGTGCCCTGAGGTGCCCGGATCTCGGCCGGGAAGTTGGGCAGGGTCACCAGGTCGTTGCCGAACGCGGCTGTCTCCTGCGTGAACCTGTCACCGGTCAGCTGCATGCCGTCTCCGGAGTCGCCGGCGAAGCGGATGATCACGCGGTCGAGCTGCTTGACCTCCTTGGTCGGCGCGCCCGTGACCGCCCCGGTTCCCATTGGGCCGAGCGGCGTTGGCACTGACCGCATCGCCACCCGTTGCCAGGGCTGTTCTGGCGGGGATGTCCATGTCTCTCCTACAGGTTCGTCGGTTGTTCGCTGAGCTCGCGCGGGTACACACGGCCCCGACCTGTCGGCCGGTCCGCTACTCCCTGGGCTCTCGGTCCGCTCAGCCCTCGAGGAGAGCGATCGCACCCTCCGGGCAGGAGGCCGCCGCGTTACGTGCGTCGTCGACCTGGTCGGCCGGCACCTCGATCACCCGGCCGCGGGCGGTCACGTAACCCTCGTCGTCGTCATCGAGCAGATCCTCGGCGAGGGAGTAACAGCGCCCGTGCCCCCTGCAGAGGTCGCCGCGGACAGTCAGCTTCATGGCCGCACCTCCCAGGTCAGCGGGAGGCTGAGCAGCGTCATCATGGCGCCGCCGCCGCGCTCCATGAGCGGAGCCTCGGTCACCACCTGGAAGTCGGGGATGACTTTCAGCCACTCCTCGACGGCGACCTGCATGACCATGCGCGCCAGGTGCGCGCCGAGGCAGCGGTGCGGTCCGCCGGCGAAGCCAAGGTGGTTGTTGGCCTTGCGGTCCACGACGAACTCGTCCGGGCGGTCGAAGACGCGCGGGTCCCGATTGGCGCCGGAGACCAGCCCGTAGACCATGTCGCCCTTGCTCAGCGGGCAGCCGTGGAACTCGGTGTCCTGAGCCACCTTGCGCCCGTCGCCGAAGACGATCGTGTACAGGCGCAGCGACTCCTCGACCGCCGATGGGATCAGCTCCGGCTCGGCGACCAGCCGGCGCCGGTCTTCGGGGTGCTCGGCGAGGTGGCGGAACAGGTAGCCGAGCTGGCCCCGGGTGGTGTCAAGACCGGCGAGGACGAGCACCGTCAGGATGTCCAGGATCAGCGCGTCCCCCAGAGGCGCGTCGTCCACTGTGGAGTGCAGGAGGAGCGACACGAAGTCGTTCTCGCGGGGCTGCTCCTCGTCGCGACGGGCTTCGAGCACCTCCGCCCAGTACTGCCCGATGCCGCCCAGCGCGGCCCCCATTGCCTGCTGCTGCTCGAGGTCTCCACCAAACCCGGCGAAGAAGTCCTCCACCCAAGGGACGAACAAGTCTGCGTCGGAGTTCGGTACTCCGATGATGGTCAGGAAGATCTCCGTGGGCAGCCGCATCGCGAAGTCCGTGACGAAGTCGCACGCACCCAAGGGCTCGAGCTCGGCGACGAGGCGCCGGCCGATCTCGTGCGCCTCCGGGGCGATCCGCTTGACCGCATTCGGGGCGAACCAGCGGCTGATCAGCTGCCGGTACTTGGCGTGCTCGGGCGGGTCGATCTGGGTCGGTACGAATCGGTAGGCCGGGTCCGGGTCCCACGGGGTGATGGACTCGCTGGAGAAGATCTCCGGGTGCTGGTACATCTCGCGGACCTGCTCGTGCCGCGTGAAGACCCAGTACCCCTGTGCGTGGGTGTTGAAGAACGCGGGGCTGGTCTCCCGCAGCTCGTTGGCCTTCAGCCAGTGGCTGCCCACCTCCAGTGGAGGTGAGGCGTCGAGGTGGATGACGGGGCATCCACTTGGCACCCGTGCGGAGACGTCCATCTGGTCGCCCGCTGCCGGATCGGTCATGGTCATCGCGTCCTCGTTTCCTCGGTTGTCACACCGTCGACACGTAAGCCCCGACCTACGAGTGGACCTGAATTCGGTTTAGTTTAGGCGTGTCACATTAGCCTCGCTCACGGTCCCCGCGCAATACCCTCCGAGCCCCGCTTTCGCCCAATCGGCTCAGCGCGTGACGAATGCGCGAACGAGGTTCTGGGACTCCTCTGTCGCCGCGAACCTGGAGATGCTGGCGGCCTCGAGGTCCAAGTGAGCTGCGAGCGCGCCGCCTGCTGAGTCGCGCACCAGCCTCCGGGTCATGCCCAACGCTGCCGCGGCTGGACTGCCGGCGAGCGTGCCCGCCAGCGCGGCGCCGGCGGAGTGCACGTCGTCGTCAGCGTGCACCTCAGTCACCAGGCCCCAGTCCTTTGCCGTGGCAGCGGAGAGCGGCTTGTTCAGAAGAAGGAACTCGAGAGCTCGCCGTTCGCCGATGATGCGTGGCAAGACCCAGGAGGCACTGCAGTCCGGTGTGAGGGCGATCCCGGGGTAGGCCGCTACGAACTTGGTCGACTCACCCGCGAGGACGAGGTCCGCGGCACACATCAGGCCGATACCACCGCCGGCCACGGAACCGTGAACTATTGCGACCACAGGCTTCGGCAGCTGAGCCAAGGCAAGAATGCCTTGGTGTACCGCGGTGGCGAGCGCATGGACGGCCTCCCCCACGCTCTCGGAGCTCGCCATCATTCTGACGTCCCCGCCTGCGCAGAAGGTCCTGCCTCGGCCGCTCAGCAGGACGACCTTCACCTCGTCGTCCTCACCGGCCTTCGCGACCACATCGTGGAGCGCGCTGGCCAGTGGCAGGTCCAACGCGTTGAATGCGTCCGGGCGGTTCAGCTCAACATGCGCGACGCCGTTGGCAACGTCGTAGGCGACTGGCGCTGATTCGGTCATTTCACTCCTCGAATGGAACCAATGAATGAATCAATTGATCGATTCAGAATGAGTACTGTACCTCGTCCGCCGGCGGGACCGACTTCACGTGCGTAATGCACTAGGATCCAGTGATTCAATCAAGTGGTACAGGGAGTCTTCATGGGACGTCGGCCGGGGATCGACGGTCGCGAGCTGCTTCTTGCCGCGGCCCTCAAGCTGTTCTCTGAGCATGGCATCGAGGGCGTCTCGATTCGCGCCGTGAACCGTGAAGCGGGCCTGGGACCGGCATCGGTGCACTATCACTTCGGGACCAAGGAAGCGCTTCTGGACGCGGTGATCCGCGCTTACGGCGACTCGGTGATCCAGGCGACGAAGGCTCGGGCGCAGGAGATCATGGCGGCCGAAGGGCCGGCTACCGCCCGGGATCTGGTGACGATGCTGGCCGAGCCATACCTGGACCTCATGGCCGATCGGGGACGGGAGGGCGCGGCGTGGGTGCGGGTCATCAGCAGCCTGCTGCAGAGCGACCCTGAGCGGATCATCGACCGGTCTGCGGCTCGCCTGGGCTGGAATGCTGCGGCCAGGGTCTACCCAGCGGCAGCGCCGGAGACGGTTCGGCGAGCCATGCGGATGTGCTACACGCTGCTTGTCACCCAGCTTGCCCACGCAAAACTCAACGGCCGCAAGCCGAGCAGCTTGGACTTCGAGCTTCTGATCGACTTCCTGACTGCGGGCCTGGACGGCGCACTGGACGCTCCCGCTCCGCCCAGGAAGGCTCGCCGAGCACGCGCCTCCTAGTGTCCCAGCAGGTCAGTTCGCCTGTCGTACATAGGATCCCGGGGCGGGAGCCTGCGCCGGGAAACGCGCGGAGCCGAGGGTCTCTGGCGCCGGAACCTGGTCGCCCGAACGCTCGACGGCCCAGTCGGCCCAGTGCTCCCACCAGGAGCCGGTGTGGTTCTCGGCGGTCTCCAGCCACGCCTCCGGTGATGCCTCGGGGTCCAGAGGAGCGGTGTAGTAGTTGGCCTTCGGGTTGCCCGGAGGGTTGACCAGGCTGGCGATGTGACCGGCATTGCTCAACGCGAACGTGCTCTCTCCCGACAGCAGCTGCGTGGTGCGGTAGCAGCCCTTCCACGGCGTGAGGTGGTCGTTGATGGCACCGGTGACGTACGTCGGGACCTTGATCTGCCGCAGGTCGATGGGCGTACCGAGTGCTTCCCTGGCCCCCTCCTCAGGCAATGTGTTGTGCTCGAAGATGTCGAGGAACTGGCGGTGCAGGGCAGCTGGGAGATTTGTTCCGTCCGCGTTCCAGGACAAGATGTCGAAGACAGGCGGGTCCTCGCCCATCAGGTAGTTGTTGACCCAGTAGTTCCACACCAGGTCGTTGGGGCGCATCCAGGTGAAGGCGTTGCCCATCGCCCTCGCGGTGATCACGCCTGAGCGCTTGGAGTTCCACCGGGCCAGCGAGAGCAGCTTCGCGTCGGAGAAGGCTCTGATCGGGGCGGACTGCCCGAAGTCGAGAAGGGTGACGGCGAACGAGGCCGTGTGCACCCGGTCGTCGCCCTTCGCCGCCAGGTGATTGAGCACCACAGAGTTCAGGATCCCTCCGGCGCAGAAGCCGATCACGTTGACGTCGTCGCTGCCGGTGGCCTCCCGAACAGCATCGATCGCAGTCAGGATGCGCTCGGCGTAGGTGTCGATGTCCCAGTCCGCTTGATCCGGGCCAGGGTTGCGCCAGCTCATCATGAAAGTCTGGAGCCCGCGGCTGACCGAGTACTCCACGAAGCTGCGGCCAGGACGCAGGTCAAGGAAGTAGTAACGCCCGATCGGCGGCGGCACCACGAGCATCGGGCGCTCCCGCACCGTCTCGGTCGTGGGCGTGTACTGGAGGACCTCCGCACGATCGTCCTTGTCGATCACGGCACCCGGGCTCAGTGCCAGATCCTCACCGACCTTCAGCGAGCCGGGCTTCGCCATCGACGGCATGCCACCGTTCCTGCGTAGGTCGTGCAGCCAGTGCTCCGCGCCGGCGACGAGGTTGGCGCCCCCGGTCTCGAACGTCTTCTTGAGGGCAGCTGGGTTGCCGAGGATCGTGTTCGTCGGCGCCAGCGCGCTGGTCACGATTCCCATCGCAAAGCGTGCCCTGTCGGCCCGCGGTCCTGGCACGGTGAGCTCCAGGTCTGCCACGACGTTGTCGACCGCCTCGCACGCAGCGAGGTAGACCTGTGCCAGCCGCTTGTAGGCAGGGTTCTGCGACCACGTCGGGTCCTTGAACCGCCAGTCGGACCGATGCGGTGAAACCTCGGAGCGACCCACCGCGATGCGGGCCAGCTCAGCCGTGAGCCCGACACCTGCCTTCGCCACCGCGCTCCCTTGAAGCAGGGTGGCGACGACACCGTCTGCGATACCCGCGGCCGATGGAAGGCTTGTGGGCTCACCTGCGGCGACAGCGTCGGCCGCAACCTCGCTCGGGTCGTAGACAGCAGTCATGCGGGCTCCTCGATTGGCAGGACCTGAAGGGTAGGTCGCGAGCGTCTATCGGGTCAAATGATCGATACTAGTGATCGATTCCTGTGGTTGAATGAGGCTCCTCATCGGCGAATAGAGGGCTCATGAGCCGGATTGGAACGCTGCAGAGCATGGCCGGTGATGCCCTCGTCGCTGCCGCGCGAAGCAGTCAAGCAGTCGTCATCGGGGCCCTGGACCGAGCGGCGGGGGGCCATAATCGCAGGACTGTGCCGCTGTTGAACCGCGTGGGCCGGCTCCAGCTCGAGTTCGTCACCCTGATGCTGGACGATCCCGCACAGATCGTTGACGAGGCGTATGAGGTGCTCCACCGACTGACCTCGCTGCACCGGGAGTTCGCGCAGCGACTCTTCGATGTCCTGGATCCCCGTGACATCCCTGTGAAGGTGACCTCCGACCCGCGGTCCGGCCGCGTCCTGCCGTTCCCGGCCAAGCGGGCGTCCACGTCCTGACTTACTCTGTTGCAGCCCTCAAGGAGCGCCCGCGGTGTTCCTCTGTGCTGGAGCGAGACGACGAGGAAGAGTGTGAGGAAGGGGGGCCAACTGCGCAGTCCGGCCCTCCCGCACACCGCGATGCTCGAAGGGAGCGGCGACTTGGAGTCGATCGACGAACACTTCGTTCGTCAACTCCGTACGCGAAGCCAACGCGCTGCGCGTCCGGGACAGGTCACGCACGTCACGGCCCAGGACACCGCTTCGCTCCGGCTTCTGTTCGACGCCCAGGTGCAGAGCCGGCACCTCGACTTCGCGGCGCGCTGGCTCCAGTCGCAGGGCAAGGGTTACTACACCATCGGCTCGGCTGGTCACGAGAGCAATGCCGCGCTGGGTCTCCTGTCCCGGGTTGGCGACCCGGCGTTGCTGCACTACCGGTCCGGTGGCTTCTACGCGGCGCGCGCCGGCGTCGCGGGCAGCGGCACCGCGATCCGTGACGTCCTGCTCAGCCTTACCTCTGCCAAGAGCGACCCGATGTCAGGCGGGAGGCACAAGGTCTTCGGCCACCGAGGGCTGAACATCATTCCTCAGACCTCCACCATCGGCTCGCACCTGCCGCGGGCAGTCGGCCTCGCCTACGCCCTCGACCTGGGGCACGACACCGGTGTCGAGTCCCCGTGGCCCGAGGACGCGGTTGTCCTCTGCAGCTTCGGCGACGCGTCCGCGAACCACTCGACGGCTGCGGGAGCACTCAACTCGGCCGCGTACCTGGCCCACCGCGACCTCGCCTGCCCAGTCCTGTTGGTGTGCGAGGACAACGGCATCGGCATCAGCACCAGGTCCCCGAGCGGCTGGCCGGCCGCGGCGCTCCAGGGCCTTCCGGGGCTTCGGTACTGGCAGGTGGACGGCGCCGATCCGGAGTCCCTGCTCACCGTCGTTTCGGAGTCGTTGGCCGCCGTACGATCCAGCCGCCGGCCCGGCGTCCTCCACCTGCGCACCGTCCGGTTCATGGGCCACGCCGGTTCCGACACTGAGATCGCGTACCGGCCACAGAGCGAGATCCTGGCCGACTACGCACGGGATCCCGTGCTCGCGACCGCCTCTTCGCTGGTCGACCGGGGCGTTATGTCGCCGGTGGAGATCCTGGACCACTACGAGGCAGTTCGTCGCGAGGTCATGGGCGAGGCAAAGCGAATGCTCGACGAGGATCGCCTTGACAGCAGGGACGCCGTCATGGCGCCGCTCGCCCTCCCCAGCCAGGCGCCACTCGCACCGCCCGCCTTGTCCGCCGCAGCCCGCAGCGAGGCGTGGAGCGGCCGCCTGCCGGAGTCCGGGCCCCGGATGAACCTGGCACAGGCCGTCAACACCACACTGGCAGATCTGATGGCCAGCCACCCCGAGGCCCTCGTCTTCGGCGAGGACGTCGCCGTCAAGGGCGGGGTGTACGGCGTCACCCGCTCCCTCCGGAAGCGCTTCGGCGGCCGGAGGGTGTTCGACACCTTGCTCGACGAGCAGACGATCCTCGGAGTCGCTCTGGGGGCGGCGCTGGCCGGGTACGTGCCCGTGCCCGAGATCCAGTACCTCGCGTACCTCCACAACGCGGAGGATCAGCTGCGCGGCGAGGCCGCCACCCTGAGCTTCTTCTCCAACGGCCAGTACCGCAACGGAATGGTCGTCCGGGTGGCCGGACTCGCCTACCAGCGGGGCTTCGGCGGTCACTTCCACAACGACAACTCGGTCGCGGTGCTGCGGGACATCCCCGGCCTCGTGCTCGCCGTACCGAGCCATCCAGCTGAGGCACCGGGCCTGCTGCGCACCTGCTTCTCGCTGGCCCAACGGCACGGGCGGGTGTGCGTCTACCTCGAGCCGATTGCGCGTTACCACACCCGCGATCTCCTCGAGGACGGCGATGACGAGTGGACCGCCGCCTACGTGCCTCCTGATGCGCCACACGCAGGCACACCTCTGGGCGCGGTCGCTCTGCACGGCGAGGGTCGCGACGTCTTGCTCGTCACGTTCGGCAACGGGGTACACCTGAGTCGGCGGGCCGCAGCCACTCTGGCTGCTCGCGGTGTGGGCAGCACGGTGCTCGACCTGCGCTGGCTCGCGCCGCTCCCGGCCGAGGCGGTGACGGCCCTCGCCCGTGAGTACGCCGCTGTCCTCGTCGTCGACGAGACCCGACGCAGCGGCGGCGTCTCCGAGGGGATCGTCGCGGCTCTGGTCGACGGCGGCTACGACGGGCGACTGGCTCGGGTCACCAGTGCCGACAGCTTCATCCCGCTCGGACCGGCGGCCGAGACCGTGCTCCTCGGCGAGAGCGAGATCGTGAACGCCGTCCACAACCTCCTCGGTGTCCCGAAGCCGTAACCGCGGTTATGGACAAGAGGCGTCAGCCCGTCGGCGTCGCGGTCTCGGCCTCGTCGGGCGGGGGCAGCTCGCGCATGACGACGTTGAAGCGACGCCGCTGGGAACTGATCACCACGTCCTCGGACTCAGCCATCCCGCTGCTCGGGTCCAGGGCGGTAAGGACGTATCGCCCCAGCGGCGGCAAGCCGAGCTCGTAGTGGCCCCCGTCGTCGGTCCTGGTCGCTCCCACGGACTCCCCCGACGTTGCTTCGGTCAGCACCACGAGCGCGTCGTCGATCGGCCAGCCGCCGCGCGAAACCACGCCCGCGACGGTGAGCCGCTCGTCAATCTCGAGCACAGGCGGGTTCTCCGGCGACAGGTCGCGCAACTCGGATCGCGGGGCCCATCCTTCGGCGGCATAGACCACGAGGTACTCCCCCGTCCCCGGCAGCACAACAGTCCAGCGTCCGTCGTTGTCGGCGCGCGCCCAGTCCGCCTGCCGACCGGTTCGATCGAGCACCGACACCACTGCCAGCCGGGCCGGAGTGCCGTCGGCCTGCTGCACCCGGCCCCGGACCACGACCTCGGCGGCCGCATCTACTCGCCGTACTGCGTCGGCACGCACCGCCATCGGACGCTCGCCAAACCGTGTCGCGGACGGTGGAGCGAGCGCAGCCGAGACGCGCGCCGGGATGAACAGACCCACCGCGGCCGCGAGGAAGGCGGCTCCTGCGGCCAGCCAGCTCATGGAGTGCACCGCCGCCTCGGAGGGGAAGGCTCCCCCGACGACGGTCCCGGCGGCCAGAACAGCGGCGACGGTCGCCGAGCACGTCGACGTACCGATGGAGCGGACCACGGTGTTGAGACCATTGGCCGCCGCCGTCTCGCTGATCGGAACCGACTGCATGATCAGCACAGGCATCGCCGCGAAGCTCACCGCGATGCCGATCGAGACGACACAGACACCGAACATGAGCTGGACGAGGGAGCCGTCGAGCAGCACGCGGAGTACGTACCCGAAGCCCGTGATCGACAGTCCGGCGATCAAGGTGGTGCGGGCCCCGAAACGGCGCGTGATCGACGCGGAGACCGGCGCCATCAAGACCATCAGGACACCACCGGGCAGCATCGCCAGCCCCGCCTCAGTGACCCCCAGGCCGAACCCGACGCCGCTCGCAACGGGGAGCTGGAGCTGCACGGTGGAGACCAGCAGGTTGGCGAACAACGCGAACCCGGCCAGCAACGAGGCGATGTTCGTGAGCAGCACGGGCCGCCGCGCGGAGGTGCGCAAGTCGACCAACGGCTCCCCGGTGCGCAGCTCCCACGGTGCCCAGAGAGCGAAGACGAGAGCGGCGACCACGAAGGACAGCAGAGTCCACTGCGACGTCCAGCCCCAGACACCGCCCTTGGAGATGCCGAGCAACAGGGCCGTCAACGCGATCGACATCAGCACTGCGCCCAGCCAGTCGAAACGACCGGGGGTCTGCACCCCCGACTCGGGCACCACAGCCAGGACGAGCACGAGCATCACCACGGACATGGCCACGCTGCCCCAGAAAACTGCCTGCCAGCCGAACGCCTCGTAGATCACGCCCGAGAGCGGGAGCCCCACCGCGCCACCGATACCGAGCGTGGCGCTCATCAACGCGACCGCACCACCGATCTTCTCCGGCGGCAGCTCGTCGCGCATCGTGGAGATGCCGATCGGAATCAATGCGGGCGCGAAGCCCTGCAGTGCCCGGGCGATGATCAGGAGCACCAGCGAGTCGCTCGCCGCGCCGAGCAGCGAGCCGGCGAGGAGCACCAGCAACGAGACCACGATCATCCGGCGCTTACCGTGCATGTCGGCCAGCCGGGAGAGGATCGGCGTCGCGACCGCGCTGGTAAGCAGGGTGACCGTCACCAGCCACGACGCATCATCGACGCTGGTGTCCAGCAGCCTCGGGAAGTCCGGTAGCAGCGGTACGACGAGCGTCTGCATCAGCGAGACCGCCGTGCCACACAACGCGAGCACCAGCACGATCGGGCCCGAACGCCTCGACCGCTCCGACTCCACGGCCGTGGTCGTCGCGGTCAGGGTCACCAGGACACCCGCGAGTCGACCGCCATGGAGCGACCCTAGCCCCGCCAGGCGGACGCGCAGCAACAGTCCTGGTGCCGATCGGGCTGGTGTCCCCTGGCCGCTGCCTGTCGCGCACGGTTGCCTGGCTCGACCGTCGTGGTTCCGGTCGTGGTCGGTCGTGGGCGGAGGGGCCGGCGAGCGTCTCGGGTCACCGTGCGGCCGATCAGGGGAGTCCTGCCTGCACCTGCGGGGGCGCGTCGCGGCGCCGCATCCGGTTGTGGACATGCCGGTGGCCCCGCCGGAATGGGTTTCGGCGGGGTCCGGGGCGGGGTGGCTACTGGTCGGGTGGGTCGGCGAGGCAGCAGGTGTGATTGGGTCCGCGACGGCGTGGATCGGCGGTGACGTTGCAGGTGCCTTGATGGTCGGTGAGGAACTGGTAGCCATACGGGCTGGACCACAGGAACGTCCCGGGTTCCAGGACCGTGTAGCTCCAGGTGCTGTGGGTTTTGAGTCGATGGTGCCGTCGGCACAGGGCGGCGAGGTTGCACGAGCAGGTGGATCCGCCCTGGTCGTAGGGAATGACGTGGTCGCAGTCGGCGGTCCGTGCGGGGCGGGTGCACCAGGGGAACACACAGGCCCCGGTGCGCAGGATGGTCTGCTCGCGGAGCCGGTCGGGGATCTCGTAGCCCTCGACACGGTGGTGCTCGTTGAGGTCGATGACCGGTTTCACGACCACCTCTGTGTCGGGGTTGGCGCACCAGGCCCGGACCTGGTCGGCGGTGACGCCTTGGCGGTGGTTCTCCACCCGGGCCAGGTCCACACCGACACCGGTGCCTTTGACGGCTGCTTCGGAGAGGTGCACGTAGAGCACGACCTGGCGAGGCTTCGCTCTCTTTCTGGCGCCGGTTGCGGTTGCGGTTGCCGGGTCGCTGCCGCTGTCGGCGGGGTCGGTGTTGAGGTCGAGGGCGAGCTGGTGTCGGGCGAGCTCGCCGGCGGCGATCGAGCGGCGTACGTCCAGCGACTCGGTGGACCCGCCGGCTTTGAGGGTTTCGGCTCCGCGGGTCAGGGCGGCGTCGAGGTCCAGGGCATCGGCGAGGTCGAGCTCGCCCTCGATCCGGCTGGTGCCGTCAAACGAGACCTGCTGGTGGTGAATGGTGAAGCGCCTGCCCTCGGCAGCCTGCTCGGCGTTCTGCACGGCGAGGTCGGGCATGTACCGGGCGATGGCCTCGGCGACCAACCGGTCGAGTGCGGCGAGGCCGATCTTGTGGGCGAACCCGGCGACCTGGGCGTCCACGAACCCTGCGGCCTCCATCGACAAGCCCGAGAGTGGCTTGGGCGATCCGGCGGGCCCGCCACACCGGCAGCTCACCGGACCCGACCCGGGCCTGCAGCCGGGGCAGGCGGTACTTCAGCTCCACCGCGTCCGCGATCAGCGCCTGCCCGGAGTCGGTGGAGCGCCCGAGGGCGGCGGCGAACTCGGCGATGCAGAACTCCGCGACCAGTGGTGCGCCGAGTCCGGCGAGCGGGAGACCGGTGTCCCCACCACCACAGACCCAGGTGGCTGCTTCGTCGATCGACTCCGGCGGGTGCTGCTCGGCCCAGGTGACCGCCGCGTACAGCACATCTGCCTCGGCCCGATCAGCAACGGCACGACGGTCACGCGCGAACCCGAGCACCGCCGAGGCGGAATCGAGGTCGGGCCGGGTCGTCGTCATATGTGAATTCAACCATCGACCACCGACAGTATCGAGGGTGTGTTCGAGAATGTGGATAACTAATCTGAGGGCTGGAATGCAACCACGACGGTCGAGCCAGGCAACCCGATCAGAGGAGTCTGGCCTGCACCACGTGCAGGGCAGACTCCGCTGATCCTGCTTGGCGGTGGTCTCGACTGGCCGCTCGCTGGCGCTCGCTGCTCGACCACCTACATCCGCTGTCGCGTGCCCCCGCGCTCGCTGCTCGACCACCTACATCCGCTGTCGCGTGCCCCCGCGCTCGCGACCACCTACATCCGCCGCGTGCCCCCGCGCTCGCTGCTCGACCACCCATGGCGTACGGCCCGCGACCCACCTGTGGCACGACTCAGGTCAGGGCCCGGGTGCGGATGGGCTGGCTCATAGGCCGGGAAGGGTCCCCGTGTAGTCGAGCATCGATGGGAGTGACTGGACATGTAGGCTGACCTGCGCAAACGAGTTTCGGGTCGTTGGCCGAGCGTGGTCCAGGTTGGAAATCTTGACCGCAGTACGACCGCAGTAGCGCGGTCTTGGACGGTCGCAAGTCGAGGTGCTGGTCAAGGATGCGGACGGGTAGTTTTGCGAGCTACGCATCATCGGCCAAGCCGGCAGCCTCAAGCTGAAGGTCGGCCAAACTTCGATTCAGCTGGAATGACGTCGCGACGTCTTCATCAGCGGCGCTACGCACGGGTGTGTGCGTCAGGGGTTCACCGGGGCCGAGATGTACTCGAAGGTGCTTTTCCCGCCGCCGAATCGGGCCTGTAGCACGCGCTCAGGGTTTCGGCCTCCGGCGTCCCAGACGTGCGCGCAAGCGCCTCCACGTCTGCGCTCAAGTGGTTAACGGCTGGCAGCTCGTCATGGCCAAAGGGCGGAGCCGATTGGGCTGCTACCAGCGGCAGCCGAACCGTGAAGGTGCTGCCGACACCTAGCTGGCCATCGACCGTGATGGTCCCCCCCATCAGCTCTGTCAGCTGCTTGCAGATCGCCAGACCCAGGCCGGTGCCCTCATAGCGCCGAGTGGCTGAGGCGTCGACCTGGCTGAAGATTTCGAAGATCGATGCTTGGTCCTTCTGGGGGATGCCGATGCCGGTGTCGTCTACTACGAACTCCACGCCCTCGCCCTCGTCCGCGCGGTCGTCAGTGGCTTTCGCGCGGCGGACGACGAGGCCCACCTGTCCCTGGTGGGTGAACTTCAGGGCGTTGTCGAGGAGGTTGGTGAGGACCTGGAACAACCGGCCGGGGTCGCCGATCACCATTCGAGGCACGCATGGGTCCAGGTGCCACTCGAAGCGGGTGTCTGTTCGGGTAGCTCGTAGCTCGTAGACGTCGGCGGCGTCGGCCACCATGGCGTGGAGGTCGAATGGCGTCGAGGCCGGTTCGAGCTGTCCGGCCTCGATTCGGGAGAAGTCGAGGATTCCTTCCACCAGCGTCTTCAGCAGCTCTCCCTGGCGGTGCATCTTCTCCAGGAGGTTGAGCTGGTGGTTGTCCAGGGTGGTGTCCTCGAGGATCTCCGCGGTGGCGAGCACTGTGGTCAGCGGCGTTCGGATTTCGTGGCTCATGTTGGCCAGGAACAGTGACTTCGCTTCCGAGGCCGCCAGTGCTGCATCGCGCGCGTCCTCCAGTTCCTCTGCCTGAGCCTCGAGGTCGCTGACGCTGCGTGCCCGCTCCACTGCGACGCCGGCGTGTGCGGCGAGCGCTTCGAAGACCTGCACATCTTCTTTCCCGAAGGTCTCCTTCTCGAACGATCGGTCGCACACCACGAGCACGTATCGGGTGGGACCCTCTCCTCGCAGGCGGGCGGCGAGTCCGTCACGTGGCGTGGTCATCAGCGCTGGCACGACTGCGGTTGCCGGCTCCTCGCTGCGCGCATGACGTGGCCGCTCGTAGTGCACGACGCCGGTGTCGAGCGCGGTCCACCACCATGCCTTAGGCTCCACCAGCTCGAGCGACTCGGCGTGCAGTGAGCCGTCTCCGTAAGCGTAGTAGCGCACGTTCTGGTCGTCGAGGACCTCCACGAGGTAGGCGTGCTCGGCGTGCATCAGGTCGGCTGCCTCCCTGAGTACGGTCTCGGTGACCTCCTCCGGGGAGCGCGCTGAGGAGGTGCGGTCGACGAACCGGTACAGCAGCTGGGTTTGCGCGTGTCCTCGGGCGAGGGAGATGTACTCGCGGTAGCCGAGCACCAGGAGGACGACGACGACGCCCAATAGAGGCAGGGCCGAGGGTTGAACCAGCACAAGGGTTGCAACGAGGAGGGCGACGCAGGTGTTGATGAACGCAGCGACGGAACCCGACCTGAGCGCCTCGTGCAGCACCTCCCCGTCGAAGGCACCCTCGGTCAGGCTGATAGCAGCGGTCACAGCGCCGGCGGACATGAGGTCGGTGACGAGCACCGCCGCCAGGACGGCCAGCCATCCGGTCAGCGAGAGGGGGTCACCACCCTGCAGGATCGCGTGGTAGGTGAGCGCCCCGATGGCCGCCTCCAGAGCGAACATGGCTGCGTTGAACGACAGCTTCAAGCCCCGCATGCGTGCTGCGACGACGAGCGCGAGGACCGCGCCAACGACGTAGGCAGTGACGTACTGCTGCGGCGCGAGGAAGGTCAGGCCGAGCACCGCCGGGATCTCACGAAGAGTGTGCCCGTGGGCGTTGCGCTGGGTGGGCAGGTGAATGACCACGACCTCGGCGAGCGCGAACAGCGGTAGCAGGGCGAGCCAACTGAGGTCCGGTACAGCTGCGCCTGGTTCAGCCAGCAACCCCGGTGCGGTGAGCACGACGGCCAGGCTCGCCATGGCTGCCGCGAGCAGTCCGATGAACAACTGTCGGCGCTCCGGAAGTGCGCCGAAGACCCGAGTCCCCATGGGCTCGGGTGGAACTAGGCCGGGCTGGCCTACCGGACGTCGCTCGACGTCCATCCGTAGTCACCCCGCCACTTGGCGCTCCACATTTCTTGGGACCAGGCCGGTGCCCTCAGGTTGGCGGACCGCGACGCTGCCCGCTCGCCCTTGACGTACATGCGCACTCCCCTGGGGTGGGTACGCCGCAACGCTTGCGGTCGACCCAGCCTTGGTGTCCTACCCGAACGCTAGGCCAAGATGAGGGGATTGTCCGCCTAACCCTGCTATTTGCCGACTCTCACCCCATTGCGCACGACGCCAGTAGCCGCCCGCGGCCAGGTGACCATCGGTCTCGAAGGAGGGGCGCGGCACGAAATTGAGTGTGCATGTTCCGTGCCTGTCAAGAAGACTGTTTTTCCGGACTAGTCCGCATTGGGTAGTTTCAGCCAACTGATCGTCTTGTTAGTCCGATTGAGGGCACTATTTCCGCTACGAGGCATTAGTGCCTGAAAAGATGTATCCGGGGGGATAACTCGATGAGCATCACGTGGAAGAGAAGCGCACCGGCCGTCGTACTGGGGGCGGCCCTGTTGTCCACGATGGCAGTGGGGCCGACGCTCGCGAAGGCGCCGAAGGACGGTGCGCAGACAGCCCCACCGGCGACAGCACCCACTGCGACCTTTTCGGCGTTCCTCGACGAGGACTGGGGAGACGACGACACCCGCGAGGACGAGAAGGCGTCGAAGCCGACCGGCAAGTGGGAGCCTGACAAGGACTTGGGCTCGCTGTACAACGCGACCAAGTGGTACGGCGCGCAGGACGTCTGGGGCAAGTCGGTCTCGGGCGGGGTGAAGCTCACCGGTCGCGGTGTCGATGTTGCCGTGATCGACACCGGCGTGGCGCCCGTCCCGGGTCTGAACGGCTCGGGGAAGGTGGTCAACGGACCGGACCTGTCCTTCGAGAGCCAGGACGCGAGCACCCGTCACCTCGACGGGTACGGCCACGGCACCCACATGGCCGGCATCATCGCCGGTCGCGACAAGACCGTGAAGGCCGGCAACGAGAATGACAAGAAGAACTTCGTGGGCGTGGCGCCGGACGCGCGGATCGTCAACGTCAAGGTGGCCACCGCCGATGGCGGCGCCGACGTCAGCCAGGTCATCGCGGCCATCGACTGGGTGGTGCAGCACCGCAAGGACAGCGGCATGAACATCCGCGTCATCAACCTCTCCTACGGGACGCACTCCACCCAGCCCTACACCGTCGACCCACTGGCCTACGCGGTGGAGAACGCCTGGCGCAAGGGCATCGTGGTGGTGGCCGCCGCTGGAAACGACGGCGCCGGCACCGCTCTGACCATGCCCGCCGCCAACCCGTATGCGATCGCTGTCGGCGCCGTTGACCACTTGGGCACTAACAACCTCAAGGACGACGCCACCACTTCGTTCACCAACTCGGGCACGGCAGACCGCCGAGCGGATCTGCTGGCGCCGGGCAAGTCTGTAGTGTCACTGCGCACCCCCGGCTCCTACTCGGACAGGGGCCACCCGGAGGGGCTGGTGACCGGTGACGCGGCGCAGCGCTTCTTCCGTGGCAGTGGCACCTCGCAGGCCACCGCGGTAGTCAGTGGTGCTGTCGCGCTGCTGCTCCACCAGCGGCCGACCTTGACCCCCGACCAGGTCAAGTACCTCCTCAAGACGACCGCCGACCGAGTGAGCGGCACGAACCCGGCCCAGGGTTCGGGCGTGCTGGACATCAAGGAAGCGTTCGAGGCGGCAACGCCCTCGGCCGTCAGGGCGACGCAGACCTGGCCCGCGGCCACCGGCACCGGCACGTTGGAGGCCGCGCGCGGAGGCAGTCACGTCGTGGACCCCGCCAGCGGAACCAGATTGTCCGGTGAGGTCGACGCGATGGGCAACCCTTGGGACGCACGCTCCTGGCGCAGCGCAGCCGAAGCCGAAAAGGCCTGGACGGGCGGCACCTGGAACGGTCGCACCTGGACTGGGTCAGACTGGTCCGGCAGCTCCTGGACCGCGCGGTCATGGCGCAGCGCCACGTGGACTGCCGCGTCATGGGCTGGGGGTGACTGGCAGGCTCGCAGCTGGCGCGGCGACACGTGGACCTCCGCGGGCTGGGCGAGCCTCGACACGGCGTCGCGCAGCTGGTCCCAAGACGCATGGAACGCCCGCTCGTGGCGCAACTACTGGTGGAACGCCAGCGACGCCTGGTGAGGTCTTGCCGGATGCCGATCCGCGATCCCGAGCGTCCCGTACGATCGCGGTTGCCAAGGTCGTCCTGGACGCGATCCGTGTGCACGTCGCGACGTACGGCCACCCCGAATCCGGTTTGATCTTCACGACCGACAGCGGCTCCCCACTCACCACGAGCACGGTCCACGCCGCATGGCAGACCGCAGCCCGGATGATCGTGCAGGCCACCCCACACGATTATGCCGACCTCGTCGTTATGCCGACCTCGGTGAGGAATCCCTTGCAGGACTTCGCCTCGGTCCAGATCCGGGCCGGGCAGTCCATCAAGGTGCTCCAGGCGCTGCTGGGCCACAGGTCCGCAGTGGAGACCTGGGACGCCTACGGACACATCATGGGCGACGAGGACGACCGCAGCAGGTCAGTGATCGAGGACGCGCTCGGAAATTCTGACCACAGTACGACCACAGTAAGCCGCACCTAGGCGCAAACCCGCAGGTCAGAGGCTTGGTGCGGATGGGCTGGCTCATAGGCCGGGTTCTGTTCGCCGTACCGCCTCACGACGGCACGGTTGGCGGCCATCCATCTCCGGCTGCCGTTGCCGACAACCTCCAGCGACCTACCCGCGAGCTCGGGCGGACCGCCCTCGAACGCTCGCTGTCTGGTCTTGCTCCAGGTGGGGTTTGCCTAGCCACGACGGTCTCCCGCCGCGCTGGTGGTCTCTTGCACCACCGTTTCACCCTTACCGCAGCTCCGAGGAGCGACGGCGGTTTGTTTTCTGTGGCACTGATCCCGCGGGTCACCCCGGGTGGGTGTTACCCACCACCTTGTCCTGTGGAGCCCGGACCTTCCTCGACACCTCGAGGTGACCCCCTCGGTGACGCGGCCGCCCGGCCAGCCCATCCGCGTGCCAAGGATAGGCCACGCCGGGCCCGGAGCGGGTCAACGCAGATCCACCGGAAAATGCACCCAAAATGCGCGGTTTTTCCGGTTCTGCGCGTCAAGAGGCCGCCCCGTCCTAAAATGTTCCGAGGGGGCTCTATGACAGCCACGGACGAGGACGCTGCTCCGAGCGCGCCCGCGGCGCGGACAGCCCACTGGCTGGTGGCGGACACGCTCGTGGAGAACCTCCAGCTGATCGCCGACGGAATCGTGGCGGTGGCCGGCTTTGCCGTGGCCGCCATCCGGATGCGGCAGGGCGACGAGCTGGTGCTCGTCGTGGACACTGCTCGCCCTGCGGGGATCGGCACGTGCATCACCGTGGGGATGATGCTCGACGAGCTCGAGTGCGCGGAGGACTGGGGAGTCTTGCAGTTCGTGCCGCAAGAGCGTGGCACGATCCGTTCCGGCGACCGCGGCTGGATCGTGCCTCCCATGGCCGTCAGAGACGCTCCGAACGCGTGGCACCCGATGGACATGCTCGTTGCTCCGCTGTACGACGAGCAGGGCGAGCTGCGCGGAGTCCTCGCGATCGACGAGCCACTAGACGGGTTGCGGCCAGGACCGGAGCATCGACGTGTGCTCGAACGGTTCGCTGCACTGGCCAGTCGCGCCGTGCTCTCGGAGGTGGAGCGGGTCTCCTTCGGCGAGCAGGTCGCCATGGCGAACACGGTGAAGGAGATCGTGCGCACCAGCAGCGCCCAGCTCAGCTTCGACGGTTTGCTCGCCGCGAGCGAGGCCCCCCTCGTCGAGGGCTTCCGTGCCAATGGGCTTTGGATCCAGACCATCGTCGAGGACGACCGCGGGGGTCGGATGTACACGCCGGAGCAGATGGGCCTCCACCTGCCGGCGGCGGTCATCGAGTTCGCCGAGAGGTCTGCGAACTACTGCTGGCACCATCAGCGGGTGGTGACCGTTGGTAACGGGCATCCCCTTCCGCCGATCTTGGATCCACAGGAGTCCGACGAGCTCGTTGCGCTGCTGCACGACATCTCGATGTCTTCCATGGTGGTCGTCCCGCTTGGCGCAGGGACGGAACACATGGGGAGCATGGTGCTCACCCGTCGTGATGCCGAGCGAGAGTGGACCGCGATCGAGTGCTCGGCCCTGCTCGACATCGGTCACGACCTGGGGCGCGCAACCCTCAACGCGCGGACCTTTGAGCGGGAGCACGCGCTTGTCACCGAGCTGCAGGGGCTCGACGCGTACAAGAGCCAGCTCATCGCCACCGTGTCGCACGAGCTGAAGAGTCCGCTCACGACCGTGGCCGGTCACCTCGAGATGCTCGAGTCGGGCATGTTCAGCACCGGGGAGCACGCAGGGCCGTCCCTGGCTGCCATCGGGCGGGCGTGCAAGCGCATGTCCCGGGTGATCGATGACCTGCTTCTGCTGCGGAAGGTCGGAGACCCGGCGAACCCGCTTCGCCAGGAGAGCGTCGACCTCGTCGTACTCGTGAGGGACGCCGTTGCCCTGACCACCCTCGCGGCGCAGAGGAAGCACCTTGCGGTCACCGTCGCCGTGCCTCCTCGGCCCGTGCTGACCCTCGGTGAGCGCGCGGAGCTCGACAAGGTCGTGATGAACGTGGTCAGCAACGCGGTCAAGTACACCCCCGAGGGACGCAGTGTCCGCATCACCCTCGACCAACACGAGGACTCGGTGGTCCTCCGGGTGGTCGACCGAGGGCTTGGCATCTCGGCGGCAGACCGGGCCAAGCTCTTCACCGAGTTCTTCCGGTCGACGAACCCCGCAGCCTTCACGCAACCCGGCACCGGCCTCGGCCTCGCCATCGTGAAGCGCATCGTCGAGCGCCACGGAGGAACAGTCGAGGTCGAGTCGGTGCTGGGACAAGGCAGCACCTTCACCGTCACCCTGCCTGCGGCCCGACGCACTACAGGGTGAAGTGCACCTTCCGCGTGGCCGGGTCGGCCTCCGCGAGAGTGACGGCGACGTCCTCGCCCACCGGCAGAGGTGACTGCGAGGAGACGGATGCCTCGACGGCCGGATCTCGCACCATCACGGTGCCGCTGCGCTCGTCATCGTGCTCGACCTCGGTGACGACCGCCTCGAACCGCTCGCCGATCCGGGGCTGCAGGGTCGCCGCCTCGACGAGGTTCAGTACGGCGTTCTCGTAGGCGTGTGACTTGCGGCCGGAGTCACGCATGATGTCCGGCAGGTCGCCGAGACGGTCGAGCACCCACTGCGGCACCTCGTCCCCTGCGCACAGCGCCACGCAGACCTCGAGCCCGTAGCGGTCCACCAGCCGGCGAAGGGGCGCCGTGACATGGGCGTACGACGACGCCAGCGCAGCGTGCTCGCGCTGGTCCGGAAGGTGAGCGTCGAACGCGGCGTACCCGGCACCGCGAAGCAGGCTCGTGCACGCCACGACGAGCGCGGCCTCCTCCGGACGCGACGGGTCGAGCGAACGGATGAAGTCGGGATGGCTCTGGCTGCTCGGCCAGTCGATCCCCAACGCTCGAGCGGTACGACGCAACCGGGTGACCGCGTAGTCGGGCGGGGGCGGGAGCGTGCGCAGGACGCCCACCTTGCCGCGCACCATGATCGACGCGGCCGCAAACCCGGTGAGCAGCGAGATCTGCGCGTTCCAGGACTCGACCGGCAGCATCTCCCGGTACTCCAGCCGCCATATGTCCTCACGGACGTCGATCTCCTGGGCCGGCATCGGCAGCGATACCCCGCCACGCTCGGCCTCCCTGGCCATCCGCAGCTCCCCGACGTCCTTGAGCAGGGCGAGCGTGGATCCGGCCGGAGCACGGTTGATCTCGTGCTGCACGCTCTCGTAGTCGAGACGCTGCCGCGAGCGCACGCGTGCCCTCTCCACGCTCGCCTCCTGGGTCTCGCCGGTGGCGTCGAGGCGGATGGTCCATACGAACGCGGGGCGCTCCTGGTCGGGGAGCAGCGACGCCGCTCCCTCGCTGAGCACCGTCGGGTGCAGCGGGACCTTGCTGTCCGCGCCGTAGAGCGACTCGCCGCGTCGGTGCGCTTCCTCGTCGACCGGATCCTGCGGTTCGAGGAAGGCCATCACGTCGGCGATGGCGTACTGCACGACGTACCCGTCGCCGTCGGCCTCGAGGTGCATCGCCTGGTCGAGGTCCATGGCGCCGACTGGGTCGATCGTCAGGAACTCCAGGCCAGTCAGGTCGCGCTCCGGGAGACGCGGGGAACCAGCTGCTCGCTCGGCTGCCTCCTGCACAGCGGCCGGGAACTCGGGCGAGACGCCCAGCTCCCTCTGAATGACCGCGATGCCCTGGCGGAGCTCATCGACGGCCGGACCCTTGACATGCAGCACCCGCGTTCCCACTGCCGCTCCCCATCTGACGAGTTGTGGCCGTCGGCCCGTGACCTCTCAACCCTAGGCACATACCGCTGTTGGCGGGTCCTAGGCTGGCGCGGTGCTCATCCTGCTGCCGCCGTCGGAGGCGAAGTCGACGCCACGACGGGGCAAGCCGCTCGCCCTTGACCAGCTGAGCTTCCCGGCCCTCACAGAAGCGCGTGAGCAGGTGAGCTCGGCCCTGCTGGACCTGTGCAGCGGCGACCCCGGCCTGGCCGCCCGCACGCTGGGCCTCGGACCCACCCAGGCCGATGAGGTACGCCGGAACGCCCACCTGCACACCAGCCCGACCACCCGTGCCGACGCCCTCTACACCGGTGTCCTGTACGACGCCCTCGACCTCGCCTCGCTCGACAGCGTCCCTCGTCGGCGCGCCTCCCGCTCGCTCGCGATCATCTCGTCGCTGTTCGGCCTGGTCCGGCCAGGCGACCGGCTCCCGCCGTACCGGCTCTCCGGAGGGGTCAACCTTCCCGGCATCGGCGTGGTCTCGGCTCACTGGCGCCGGGTGCTCGACCCGGTGCTGCGCGAGGCCGCCGGGAACGGCCTTGTCGTCGACCTCCGGTCCACGACGTACGCCGCCTTCTGGCAGCCACCGCGTGACCTGGCACGCAAGGTCGCCACCGTGCGCGTGCTGCACCAGGTGGGGTCGCAACGCAAGGTGGTCAGCCACTTCAACAAGGCGACCAAGGGCCGCCTCGTGCGCACGCTGCTCCAGCACGGCACGGCGGCCTCGAGCCCTGCGCGCCTCGCCGACGAGATCACGGCACTCGGCTGGAAGGTCGAGCTCCACGAGCCGGGCAGGACCGGTCAGCAGCTGGACGTGGTCGTCGAGGAGCTCTGGGCTGCCGCGGTGATCTCGGACGGTGGGCCCTCCTAAGGTGAGGGTTCTACTGGAAACGAGATCCGCAGTGACTGCATCACGTAGACGGTTCAGCCAGGAGTTCAAGGACGAGCTGTGCCAGGAGGTGATCGCGACCTCCAAGACCATCAAGGACGTCGCGACCGCCTACGGCGTTGGTCCTGAGACCCTGCGGAACTGGCTGAACAAGTACCGCGAGGCCAACGGCGGCACCGAGGCCGAGCTGACGCTCACCGAGCGGGCCAGGCTCAAGGAGCTCGAGCGGGTCGTGGCCGACCTACGGGCGGAGACGGCGTTCTTGAAAAAAGCCAGTGCTTACTTCGCGCGGGAGCAGCGACCGTGAGCAGATACGAGTACATCGACTCCTGCCGTACCGATCCGAGTGAGCTGAATCCGGTGACCAAGATGTGCACCTGGTTGGCGGTCTCGACGTCGGGGTTCTACCACTGGCTCTCCCGGCCGCAGTCAGCCACCGCGGCCCGTCGTGAGGCGCTGACGGCCCGCGTGGAGGCGTTCTTCGCCGCCTCGGACGGGACCTACGGGTACCGCCGGATCCACGCCGACCTGGCCGAGGAGGGCACCGAGTGCTCACCGGAGCTGGTACGTCAGATCATGCGCACCCAGGGGCTCATCGCCTGCCAGCCCCGCCCGTTCGGCGTCACCACCGAGGCGGACGCCGAGGCAGCAGCGACGATGCCTGACCTGGTGGAGCGTGACTTCACCGCGGACCGTCCCGGGGTCAAGTTCGTCGGCGACATCACGTACATCCACACCTGGGCCGGATTCATCTACCTCGCCACGGTCATCGACTGCTACTCCAAGAAGGTCGTGGGCTGGTCGATCGCGGACCACATGCGCACCGAGCTCGTCGAGACGGCGCTGAAGAATGCCGCCGCCACGAGCGTGATCGAGCCGTTGGCGGTCTTCCACTCAGACCGCGGCAGCGTCTACACCTCGGGCGCCTACCGGGGCCTGGTCAAGGATCTGGGGATGCGTTCCTCGGCGGGTCGGACCGGGGTGTGTTGGGACAACGCGATGGCCGAATCGTTCTTCTCAGCGCTGAAGAACGAGCGCGTCTACCGCACCGTCTACGCCACCAAGGCCCAGGCCCGACGCGACGTCATCGCCTACATCGAGGGGTTCTACAACTCCAGACGACGCCATTCTGCACTTGGCTACAGGCGACCAGACGAAGACCATTACGGTTACGTCCAGCCGGCGACGGCAGCGTAGAGAAACTCATCAAATCCGCTGTCCGAAATCACCGCAGCAGGCCACTCTGAGCGCAGCTTTGGGACCGGCTAGTGGTCATGACCGCAAGTTCGTCGAGGGTAGCCGTGGTCCGGGTGCGTGCAGCGCAAGGCGGAGGAGGGAAGTCGTAGTTGACCTCCTTCGACCGACTCCAACGCAGCGATGTGCGTGCCTGGGCCGCGGGGACCCCGACGAACTCAAGGGAATGGCCACTAGCCGAAGATGTCGGTGGGCCGGCCGTTGTAGAGCCGCAGGTTGGCCATCGGGATGTCACCCTCCGGGCCGACCTTGAAGTAGGAGATCACCGAGACCGACGCCGGCGCGAGCTCCATCCGGTAGACCGCCTCCAGCGGCGCCCCCAGGGCATCGGCGACCATGGTCTTGATCGGGGTCACATGGCTGACCACGACCACCGTCTGCCCGTCGTACGACGAGACGATCCGGTCGCGACCCTCGAGGACCCGCTTCTCCACAGCACGGAAGGACTCACCGCCGTGTGGCGCCGACTCGAGGTCGCCAAACCAGGACCCGATCTCGTCGGGGAACTGGTCGTGCACCTCGGTGAAGCTCATCCCGTCCCAGGTCCCGAACTCCATCTCGGCGATACCGGGCTCCTCCTCGATCTCGAGGTCGAAGAACCCCGCCAGGATCTCCGCGGTCTCGCGGGTACGCCGGACGGGCGAACTGACCAGCGCGTCGAATGTCCCGGCCAGCGGGGCCAGCCACTCCCCCGTGGCCCGCGCCTGTTCGCGTCCCTCGTCGTTCAGCGGCGGGTTGCTGCTCGCCAGACCACCCGAGAAGAGTTTGCCGATGGTGTGCTCGGTGACGCCGTGGCGGATGAGCACCAACGTCGTGGGCTTACCCGGCGGGCCCCAACCGCGTTTGGTTTCGGTTTCAGACCCCTTCGGGTCACCCTCCGCAGCCGGCTCGGTCTCCGCCCGTGGGGTCGCCGAGACGTCGCTTGTGTCCGTTCGAGTCGCACCGGAGGAGGACACAAGCGCCGTCTCGGCTCCTCCTCCACGCTCCGCGTCGAGTGCTGCGTTAGCCAACCGGTCCGCTTCGGCGTTTTCCGCTCGGGGGACCCAGGTGTACTTCGTACCGGGCGGCGCCAGTCGCTGGCCCTCGGCCGCGAGTGGCTTCATCGAGGGATGCTTGACCTTCCAGTTGCCGGTCATCTGCTCGACGACCAGCTTGGAGTCCATCCGCACCTCGATCTCGGCCCCGGGCGCGTGCTCGGCGGCGAGCTCGAGTCCAGCGATCAGGCCGCGGTACTCGGCGACGTTGTTGGTCGCGACACCGATCGCCTCCCCGCGCTCGGCGATCAGCTCACCGGTCTCGGCGTCCCTGACCAGCGCGCCGTAGGCAGCCGGGCCCGGATTGCCCCTGGAGGCACCGTCAGCTTCGACGATCACGGACCGGCGTTCTCGTGCGGCGGTCAAAGACCAGACTCCCCGGTACGCACCAGGATCCGGCTGCAGTCCTCGCAGCGGATCACCTCGTCCTGAGGGTGCCCTGCCGATCACGGCGAGGTCGGAGGCGTTCAGCGTGAGCCGGCAGCCACTGCACTCCCGCCGGTGGAGCGCCGCAGCACCCACCCCGGCCTTCTGCACGCGCAGCTTTTCGTAGAGAACCAACAGGTCGTCCGGTACGTCGGTTGTGTTCGTGACCCGTTCCGACTGCGCCGCCGCGAGCTCGGACTGCAGGTCGCCTGCCTTCTTCTCGAAGGCTGACCGCAGCTCTGCTTGCTCTCTTTCATGGGCAGCGAGCTCGGCCGACCGCTCCGTGAG